>NZ_CP104011.1:4983872-6229841 GCF_025133575.1 Pseudomonas sp. GCEP-101
CGAGCCGCTCGCCGACTTCCACGTCGAGTTCGCGGGCGGTGTAGTCCTCCATCGCCACCCCGGCGCCCGGCGCGGTCATGTTGAACACCTGCGCCGGCACCCAGCCGTCGCGCTGGCCGGGCGTGGAGCAGAAGTACCAGTCCTCCCAGCCCTGCGCGCCTTCGTAGCGCTCGCCGATGAACAACGGCGCGCCCTTGGCGAAGGTGATGGGCGCGGGGTACTCGCTACGGTGGCGCTGAATCACTTCGTAGTGCATGTCGATCTCCCGGTTCCCTGGACCGATCCATGCTACTCCTCACAGCGCATCGTGGAAGATCACCCCGAGGGTGAAGCGCTCGCCGGTATGCACGCGGCTGACGCCATGGCAGGGTGGCCCGGTGATCACCGCACACGCCGCGGCCTACCTGTATGTAGGAGCGGGCCACGCCCGCGACCGCGGGCAGAGCCCGCATCTGCCATGGGCGAATGAGTTCAGCGTGTAGCAGGGGATTTCGCCGCGCGGGATTTCGCGGACAAGGTCCGCTCCTACGGGGAGTCCGCCGCCACAGGGAGAGGGAAAGCCGGCCCGTGGGAAAGCCGTGCCGTGCAGGTTCGCGGCCAAGCTCGCTCCTACAGGTCTGCCCCGGCGCGCTCTTCGTAGGAGCGAGCTTGCTCGCGAACCCGGCCACCGACCATTCGCCAGCAGGTTGCGGGCGTGGCCCGCGGCTGCACGGCAACCCCCTGGGCCGGGCCCGTCACACCGGGCGCAGCTGCAACGGGTCGACCAACCCCGCCGCAATGGCCATGCCCACCAAGTCCGGCAGCGTGCCGGCCTGCATGCGTTTCATCACCCGCGCGCGGTACAGGTCGACGGTCTTCACGCTGATGTTCAACTGCTCGGCGACTTCGCGGCTGGTGTAGCCGCGCACCAGCGGCAGGAACACGTCGCGCTCGCGGGGGGTCAGCGCGGCCAGGCGCTGCGCAAGCTCGCCCTGGCCGGAGCGCGACGCGTGCTGGCGCTCGCGGGAGCTGAGCGCCTGCTGCACGCTGTCCAGCAGCAGTTGCTCGTTGTAGGGCTTCTCGATGAAATCCACGGCGCCTGCCTTGAAGGCGCGGATCACGATGGGCACGTCGGCGTGGCCGCTGACGAAGATCACCGGCAGTTCGATGCCGCGCCTGCGCATTTCCTCCTGCACCGCCAGCCCGCCCAGGCCGGGCATGCGCACGTCCAGCAGCACGCAGGCGTGGGCGGCGTTCGGGCCGGCGTCGAGGAACTCACGACCGCTGGTGAACGGCCGCGCCTTCAGGCCCACCGACTCCAGCAGCCAGACCGTGGAGTCGAGCATCCGCTGGTCATCGTCCACCACATACACCACCGCCGCTTCCATCGCTGTCTCCGTCATTGTTCGATTTTCCGTGCCGGCAGCCGGCATTCCAGGCGCAGGCCGCCCGTGGCCGCGGCCATGGCGTCCAGCGTGCCGCCAAAGCCTTCGACGATGCCGCGGCTCATGGACAGCCCAAGCCCCAGGCCCTCCGGCTTGCTGGTGAAGAACGGCGTGAACATCTGCTCCAGCGCCGTGCCGCTCGCCCCCGGCCCTTCGTCCTCCACCCAGACGCACAGCTGGCCGTCGGCGGCGCGGCGGCTGCCGATACGCACGGTGGACGGCGCGCCCGCATGGCGTTCGCGGTTGGCCTCGATGGCGTTGCGCAGCAGGTTGAGGAATACCTGCTCCAGCAGCACCCGGTCGGCGTAGACGGGCGCGAGATTGTCGGCGAACGCCTCGCCGATCGCCACCTCTGCACTGGCGGCTTCCCAGGCACACAGGCCCAGCGCCGTGCGGGCCACCTGGTTGAGATCGAGCGCCTGCATGCGTCGCTGGCCCTTGCGCAGGAACGCGCGCAGGCGGCGGATCACCTCGGAGGCGTGGGTGGTGTGCTCGACGATCTGCGCCAGCCCCTGGGCCACGCGCTGCGCGGCGTCCGGCTGGCGGTCCAGGGTCTTCAGGTAACGCTGGCTGGCGCTGGCGTAGTTCATCACCGCTGCCAGCGGCTGGTTCATCTCGTGGGCGATGCCCGAGGCCAGTTCGCCCAGGGTCACCAGGCGCGCGGTGTGCGCCAGTTCGTCCTGGTGGCGGCGCTGCTGGTTCTCGCGCAATTCGCGCTCGGTCATGTCGCGGGCCACCAGCGAGTAATAGCGCTCGCCGCCGGCCGCGCGGTGCGCCAGCAGGACCAGCGACAGCGGCGCAGCGGTGCGTCCGCGCAGGCGCCCCTCGGCGCTCCACACGCCCTCGCGGCGGGCCGCTTCCCAGCCTTCGCCTTCCAGCTTCTCCAGCAGGCCGTCGTCCAGTACCTGGGCGACCGATGCCGGCAGCGTCTCGCCGTCCAGGCCAAGCGCGCGCCGCGCCGAAGGGTTGAGATAGGTGACGCGGCCACCGGGATCGACGAACAGCACCAGATCGGTATTGGCCTCCACCACCTCGGCCAGGCGCCGCAGGCCTTCCTCGGCGCGCACCCGGGCAGTGATGTCGCGGGACACGCTGACCACCTCCATCACATGCCCGGTGTAGGTCTCGCGGATGGCGCGGCTGGCGGTTTCGAACCAGAGGTAATGGCCGTCGCGGTGGCGCAGGCGGTAGGTCAGGGTCACGTAGCCGTCCTGCACCAGCGCGTCGCGGGTGCGCTCGGCCACGCGCTGGCGATCCTGCTCGTGCAGCAGCGGCAGCAGCTCCCTGCCGCGCAGTTCTTCGGGCCAGTAACCGAGCAGCGTCCAGGACGCCGGCGAGACGTCCAGCAGGCGACCGTCGAGGGTGCGCCGGGAAATCAGGTCGGTGGTGTTTTCGATGATCTGCCGGTACAGCCGGCTGGCACGGGCCGCTTCACGCTGTTCGCGCCGCTGCGCGGTGACCTCGCGGCCATGGACCAGCACCTGGCGCTCGGCGGGCATCGGCACGAAGCTCCAGAGGAACTGGCGGGCGTCGCGCTCGCCGCTCACCTCGTGCACCGCGCGCCCCTGCTCCAGGCAGGTGCGCAGCAGGTGCGCGTAGTTGCTGGGCAACAGGTCGTACACCTGGCATGCGGGGAACTCGGCGAGCAACTGGCGCAGGGCCTGGTTGCCGTCCACCTGCACGGCTGCCTCATCCAGCACCAGCGCCGGCTGCGGGTCGGCGCTGAGCAGCGGCGCGGTGCGCCGGGCCTGATGAGCCAGGGCGAGCACGTCGCCCAGCAGCTCGGCGATCCACGCCAGCCACTGCTCGGCGTCAGCGCCAGTGCCTTGCACCAGCAACATCCCCTGCCGCCCGGCCTGCAACGGCAGGACCAGCGCCAGCCCCTGGCTCCAGCCGGCGCGGCGCAGACGACCGCCGAGCCAGCTGGGCACGGCGAGCAACTCCTGGAGCGGCACCCGGGCGCGCTCGCCCAGGTGTTCCAGCAGCGCCAGGTCGTTGGCCTGCAACGGATCGCCACTGCCCGGCGGCAGGCGCGAGCCGCCCGCCAGCGCTTCGAAGCTCTGGCTGCGCGGCTGCCATTGCAGGTACAGCGCGCGCTCCACGGTCTCGCGCTCCAGGCAGAGGCGCTGCAGGGCTTCGGCCTGCACGGCAACGGGCGCCTGTTCGCGCACCAGGCGCACCAGGGTGTTCAATTCGGTCATGGCAGAGGCTCGGAGGCGCTTCAGGTGGATATAGTACTTATACCATACACATTAGGTTTAACTTCCATATCCCGTTCCAGGTTGCTATAAAACCTCGCACTGACCGCGCGACAGCTTGCCGCAGCGGTCACGACCCGCCTGCTGCCCAGCGAACCACGGGTCATACCAGAACAATGAGCTAACAATCAGCCACAGGGTGTCCTCATGTCGATCTTCGAACATGGCTTGCCGCGCGCGGCCGTCAACCACATCGCGCTGTCGCCGCTGAGCTTCATCGAACGCACCGCCCAGGTGTACCCCGAGCGCACCGCGATCATCCACGGCAGCCTGCGCCGCACCTGGAAGGAAACCTACCAGCGCTGCCGCCGCCTGGCCTCCGCCCTCGCCGCGCGCGGCATCGGCCACGGCGACACGGTGGCGGTGATGCTGCCCAACACTCCGCAGATGATCGAGGCGCACTTCGGCGTACCGATGATTGGCGCGGTGCTCAATACCCTCAACGTGCGCCTGGATGCCGAAGCCATCGCCTTCATGCTGCAGCACGGCGAGGCCAAGGCGCTGATCACCGATCGCGAGTTCCACGAAGTCATCCATGCGGCCCTCGGCATGCTCGGCCGGCCGCTGCTGGTGATCGACGTGGACGACCCCGAGTACGGCGAGGGCGAGGCGGTCAGCCCCCTGGACTACGAGGCCCTGCTCGCCGAGGGCGACCCGGAATTCGCCTGGCAGTGGCCCCGCGACGAGTGGGACGCCATCTCCCTCAACTACACCTCCGGCACCACCGGCAACCCCAAGGGCGTGGTCTACCACCACCGCGGCGCCTACCTGAACGCCCTGGGCAACCAGATGACCTGGTCCATGGGCCAGCACCCGGTGTACCTGTGGACCCTGCCGATGTTCCACTGCAACGGCTGGTGCTACCCCTGGACCGTCACCGCGCTGGGCGGCACCCACGTGTGCCTGCGGCGGGTCGACCCGCAGAAGATCCTCACGCTGATCCGCGAGCACCAGGTCAGCCATCTGTGCGGCGCGCCCATCGTGCTCAACGCGCTGATCAACATGCCCGACTCCGCCAAGGCCGCCATCGACCACCCGGTGCACGCCATGGTCGCCGGTGCCGCGCCGCCGGCCAAGGTCATCGGCGCGGTGGAAGAAATGGGCATCAAGGTCACCCACGTCTACGGCCTCACCGAGGTCTACGGGCCGGTCACCGTGTGCGCCTGGCATGAGGAATGGGATGCGCTGACGCTGGACGAACGCGCCCGCATCAAATCCCGCCAGGGCGTGCGTTACCCGACCCTGGAAGGCGTGATGGTCGCCGACCCGAAGACCCTGGAACCGGTGCCGCGCGACGGCCTGACCATCGGCGAGATCTTCATGCGCGGCAACACCGTGATGAAGGGTTACCTGAAGAACCCCACCGCCACCGAGGAAGCCTTCGCCGGCGGCTGGTTCCACACCGGCGACCTGGCGGTCTGGCACCCGGACGGCTACGTGGAAATCCGCGACCGGCTCAAGGACATCATCATCTCCGGCGGCGAGAACATCTCCACCATCGAGGTCGAAGGCGTGCTCTACCGCCACCCGGCCGTGCTCGAGGCCGCCGTGGTGGCGCGCGCGGACGAGCGCTGGGGCGAGACGCCCTGCGCCTTCATTACCCTGAAGACCGAGCACGCGGCCGTCGAGGCGCAGGACATCATCGCCTTCTGCCGCGAACACCTGGCCGGGTTCAAGGTGCCGCGCACCGTGGTGTTCACCGAGCTGCCCAAGACCTCCACCGGGAAGATCCAGAAGTTCGTCCTGCGCGCCCGAGCCAACGCCCTCTGACCCCACCCCTCGCCCGCCATTGCGCGCTCCCGCCGCCGGGAGCGCCGGAGTTCCGCCATGCCTGACTACAACGCTCCCCTGCGCGACATGCGCTTCCTGCTCGACGAGGTGTTCGACGCCCCCGCCCTGTGGGCCCGCCTGCCGGCGCTGGCCGAGCGCATCGACGCCGACACCGCCGACGCCATTCTCGAAGAAGCTGCGAAGATCACCGGCAGCCTGCTCGCCCCGCTCAACCGCAGCGGCGACGAGCAAGGCGTGCAGTTCGCCGACGGCGAGGTGCGCACGCCGGCCGGCTTCCGCGAGGCCTACGCGACCTACGCCGAGGGCGGCTGGGTCGGCCTGGCCGGCAACCCCGACTACGGCGGCATGGGCATGCCGAAGATGCTGTCGGTGCAGTTCGAGGAAATGATGTACGGCGCCAACGCCAGCTTCAGCCTCTACTCCACGCTTTCCGCCGGCGCCTGCCTGGCGCTGGATGCCCATGCCGACGAAGCGCTCAAGCGCACCTACCTGCCGCGGATGTACGCCGGCGAATGGGCCGGCTCCATGTGCCTGACCGAACCCCACGCCGGCACCGACCTGGGCCTGATCCGCACCCGCGCCGAGCCCCAGGCGGACGGCAGCTACCGCGTCACCGGCACCAAGATCTTCATCACCGGCGGCGAGCAGGACCTCACCGGCAACATCGTCCACCTGGTGCTGGCCAAGCTGCCCGACGCCCCGGCCGGCTCGCGCGGCATTTCGCTGTTTCTGGTGCCCAAGTTCCTGGTGCGGGCCGACGGCTCGCTGGGCGCGCGCAACGCCGTGAGCTGCGGTTCGGTGGAACACAAGATGGGCATCAAGGCCTCGGCCACCTGCGTGATGAACTTCGACGGCGCCACCGGCTGGCTGGTGGGCGAACTGAACAAGGGGCTGGCGGCAATGTTCACCATGATGAACTACGAGCGCCTGTCCATCGGCATCCAGGGCATCGGCTGCGCCGAGATGTCCTACCAGAGCGCCGTGGCCTACGCCCGCGAGCGCCTGCAGAGTCGCGCCGCCACAGGCCCGGTGGCGAAGGACAAGGCCGCCGACCCGATCATCGTGCACCCCGACGTGCGCCGCATGCTGCTCACCATGAAGGCGTTGACCGAGGGCGGACGCGCCTTCTCCACCTACGTCGGCCAGCAACTGGACGTCGCCAAGTACGCCGCCGACGCCGCCGAGCGCGAAGCCGCCCAGTCCCTGGTGGCGCTGCTGACGCCGGTGGCCAAGGCCTTCTTCACCGACACCGGGCTGGAAAGCTGCATCCATGGCCAGCAGGTGTTCGGCGGCCACGGCTTCATCCGCGAATGGGGCCAGGAGCAATTGGTGCGCGACGTGCGCATCGCGCAGATCTACGAAGGCACCAACGGCATCCAGGCGCTGGACCTGCTGGGGCGCAAGGTGATCGCCGACGGCGGCCAGGCACTGGCGCTGTTCGCCGGGGAAATCCGCGCCTTTGCCGAAGCGGCCCCAGCCGATCTGCACGCCTTCACCGCGCCGCTGCTGGATGCGCTGGAGCGGCTCGAATCCGTCACCCGGCAGGTGCGCGAGCGCGCCGCCAGCCAACCGCAGGAGGTCGGCGCCGCCTCGGTGGAGTACCTGCACCTGTTCGGCTACACCGCCTATGCCTACCTGTGGGCACGCATGGCGCAGGCCAGCCTGGGCAAGGACGATGACTTCCATCGCGGCAAGCTGGCCACCGCACGCTTCTATGTTGCCCGCCTGCTGCCGCGCGTCGAGTCGCTGGCAAGCGCCATTCGCGCCGGCAGCGACAGCCTGTTCGAGCTGCGCGCCGAGCAGTTCTGACGATTTGAGCGTGATTGCGCGGCCAGCCCTGACGGGCACGCCGCGCTTTTTTCGCCTCGGCGAAGGGCGTGGCGCCACGTAGAATGGGGCATCCATTCTCCAGCGGCCTGCCTCATGAGCACCCACGATCCGTTCCTGCGGGACATTTCCCGCGTCACCCTGCAGCACTACCAGGACAGCGCCGAGTCCTTCCGCGAAGGCACCTGGGACCACGACGTCAGCCAGAACATCGCCACACTGCTGCGGCACATCCGGGGTGAACCGCCCTTCGCCCTGCTCGATTTCGGCTGCGGCCCAGGGCGCGACCTGTGCGCCCTGAAGGCCATGGGGCATGCGCCGGTGGGCCTGGACGGCTGCGCCGAGTTCGTCGCCATGGCCCGCGAGGCCAGCGGCTGTGAGGTGCTGCAACAGGACTTCCTGGCCCTGGACCTGCCCACCGCACGCTTCGACGGCATCTATGCCAATGCCAGCCTGTTTCACGTGCCGCGCAGCGAACTGCCGCGTGTGCTGCGCCAGTTGCAGGCGGCGCTGAAGCCCGGCGGCGTGCTGTTCAGCTCCAACCCGCGCGGGGACAACCAGGAAGGCTGGAATGGCGGTCGCTATGGCGCCTACCACGATCGCGAGAACTGGACGCAGCTGATGGAAGACGCGGGCTTCCGCGAGCTGGAGCACTACTACCGTCCCGCCGGCCTGCCGCGGGAACAGCAGCCGTGGCTGGCGAGCGTGTGGCGCAAGGTGTGACGGTACTCCGCTGCGCTTTTCGTAGGAGCGAGCTTGCTCGCGAACCCGCCTGACGCCGGCCCTGCCGGCGGTGTCGCGGGCGTGGCCCGCTCCTACAAGGGCGCGATGCCGCGGGCTCGTCGTCAGGATCAGAGCCCGCCGTGGGGGATTTCGCGGACAAGGTCCGCTCCTACAGGGATGATCCAGCGCTCGGGCGTGCCCTCACCCTAACCCTGCTGCACGCCCCGCTCAGAGGGAAAGGGGACCAGTCGGTGCAGGATGAAGCTACAGCGTCAGCCGGCACAACCTGCTCCCTCTCCCTCAGGGAGAGGGCTGGGGTGAGGGGGAAACGTCGGTACGAACTTGCCAGGAAGGAGACAGTAGCTCCTACTGGAAACTGCTGCCACGGGACCTACCCCTTCCCACCCCGTCATCGCCGATGTCACCCCCGCGCCAGTAGACGTATCAACCCTTCGCCGCCCAGGCGTTGAAGCGCTGCTCCAGGTCCTCGCCGTGGTCCACCCAGAACTCGAAGTTCACCGGCACCGCCTGTTCCAGGTTGGCCGGCGCGGTGTTCAGCCGCTCGACGAGCGCAGGATCGAGCAGTCGGGTCGTCCCCAGGTTCACCGAGCCGTAGCCCAGTTTCACCGTGTGGATCTTCTGCTGCTCAGGCTTGAGCGAGAAGGCGATGAAGTCCTCGGCGGTCTTCTTGTTCGGGCTTCCCTTGGGGATCGCCCAGGAGTCGATGGCGTACAGGCTGCCGTTCCACACCACCTTCATCGGCGCGCCCTCCTCCTGCGCGGCGAAGGCGCGGCCGTTGTAGGCGGTGCTCATGGCGACGTCGCCGCTGGCGATGAACTGCATCGGCTGCGCGCCCGACTCCCACCACTGGATCGACGGTTTGATCTGGTCCAGCTTGCGGAACGCGCGGTCCACGCCGTCGCGGGTCGCCAGCACCTTGTACAGGTCTTCCTTCTTCACGCCGTCGGCCAGCAGGGCGATTTCCAGGGTGTACTTGGCGCCCTTGCGCAGGGAGCGCTTGCCGGGGAATTTCCGCGTGTCCCAGAAATCCGCCCAGCCGGTCGGGCCGCTGGCGAAGCGCTTGCCGTCGTAGACCATGGCCATCGACCACACCAGCAGGCCGGCGCCGCAATCGGAAAGGGTCCCCGGCACATAGTCCTCGGCCTTGCCGAGGATCGCCGGGTCGAGGGGTTCGAACAGGCCCTCTTCGCAGCCGCGCAGCAGCTCCGGGCCTTCCACCTGGACGACGTCCCAGTTGACGCTGCCGGTGTCGACCATGGCCTTGATCTTGCCCATCTCACCGTTGTATTCGCCAGCGATCACCTTCACCCCCTCCTTATTCTCGAAGGGTTTGTAGAAGGCTTCGGTCTGCACGTCCTTGCTGGCGCCGCCGAAGGAGATCACGGTCAGGTCCGCGGCCATGGCGCCGGACGCCACGCCCATGAGCAGGGCTCCCAGAATCGGATTCTTCATTTCCACCTCTTGGCTTTGTTGTTGGCAGATGGTTCAAGCACGCAGGCGCCCGGTCTCTGCGGACCGGGGCGCGCTATCGGACGGATGCGCCCATTGTCTCAAGTGCGATAGTCGGCGCCGCCGTCCTCGATCAGGCGCAGCGCCGACTCCCAGGCCAGCAGGTGCAGGCCGTCGACCAGCGCCTCCTCTTCCTGCACGGCCACGCGCTCGCACACCGCGTGCGGCGGATAGCGCAGCTGGCGTCCGCCGGCCAGCGCCTGGACCTGCGCCTGGCAGGCGCGCTCGAGGAAGTAGATCTGGTTGAAGGCTTCGGCGATGCAGCGGCCGGTGGCCAGCAGGCCGTGGTTGCGCAGGATCATCACCATGTGGCCGCCCAGGTCGTTGACCAGGCGCGAACGCTCGTCCGGGTCCAGGGCGATGCCTTCGTAGTCGTGGTAGCCCAGGCGGTTGTAGAACTTCAGCGCGTGCTGGCTGATCGGCAGCAGGCCGTCTTCCTGGGCGGACACCGCGATGCCGGCGGCGGTATGGGTATGGATCACGCAGGCCACGTCCTCGCGGGCGGCGTGCACCGCGGAATGAATGTTGAAGCCGGCGCGATTGACGCTTTTCGGCCCGAAACGCGGATCGATGACGTCACCCGCGTGGTCGACCTTGACCAGGTCCGAGGCGCGCATTTCATGGAACATCACGCCGTAGCGGTTGATCAGGAAGTGGCCCGGCTCGCCCGGCACCCGCGCGGAAATGTGCGTGTCGATGTGGTCGGTCCAGCGGAAGTGCGCGATCAGCCGATAGAGCGCGGCGAGGTCGCAACGGGCCTGCCATTCTTCGGCGGAAATACTCGACGGGTCGATGTTGTAAGCTGTGTCACGCATTGCGGGCGGTCCTTGTTCTTTTCAGGCAGTGCGGCGGATTGCCGCTTCACGGGCCCGAGTGTGCTGGCCACGCCCGGCCCGCACCATGCACAGGGCCCTCGCAGATTTTGCAGTGCTGTTATGGTCCGCCGACCTGTACAGATCCCCTCCACAAGAACCGGACCTTCGGATGCTGTTGCTCGACCCCACCTCGGACATTCCCCTGGTCACCCAGATCGTCGACGGCATCGCCCAGGCCATCGATGACCAACGCCTGCGTCCCGGCGCCAAGCTGCCCTCGATCCGCAAGTTCGCCCAGGCCAACGGTGTCAGCCACTTCACCGTGGTCGAGGCCTACGACCGGCTGGTGGCGCGGGGTTGCCTGAACGCGGTGCCCAACGCCGGCTTCTATGTGCGCGGCCCGCTGGTGGAGGACAGCACCGGCGATGACGCACCGCCGGAGTTCGACTTCGACGCGCACCTGCTGCTGCACAAGGTCTTCCAGCCGCTGGGCATGGAGCTGCGCCCCGGCGTCGGCCTGCTGCCCGAGCACTGGCTCGATGGCGAGGGCCTGCTGCGCGGCCTGCGCAGCCTGGCACGGGAGGAGCCGACGCAGTTCGGCAACTACGGCCACAGCAAGGGCAACCTCAAGCTGCGCGGCAAGCTGGCCGACCGCCTGGGCGACGTCGGCGTGGCCGCCAGCCCCGAGCAGATCCTGCTCACCGCCGGCGCCAGCCAGGCGCTGGACCTCACCGTGCGCTACCTGGTGCAACGCGGCGACCCGGTGCTGGTGGACGAACCCGGCTACCACAACCTGTTCCTCAACCTGCGCCTGCAGGGCGCGCAGCTGCTGGGCGTGCCGCGCAGCGCCGATGGGCTGGACCTCGACCGCCTGGAGCAACTGGCCCGCGAGCACCGCCCGAAGGTCTACTTCACCCAGGCGCGCCTGCAGAGCCCCACCGGTGGCAGCCTGTCGCTGGCCGCCGCGCACCGCCTGCTGCAACTGGCGGAGAAATACGATTTCCTCATCGTCGAGAACGACATCTACGCCGACCTCGACCCCGCTGGCCAGTTGATCCTCGCCAACCTCGACCAGCTGGCGCGGGTGATCTACATCGGCAGCCTGTCCAAGGTCATCGCCCCGGCGCTGCGCACCGGCTTCATCGCCGCGCACCCCGAACTGATCGAGGAGCTGGTGCCGCTGAAGATGGTCAGCGGCCTGACCAGCTCGGAACTCACCGAAACCCTGGCGCTGGACATCCTCCTGCAGGGCCGCCACCGCAAGCACGTGCGTCAGTTGCGCGACCAGCTCGGCGAAGCCCACGACAGCGTGGCGCGGCGCCTGGAAGGTGCCGGCATGGACATCTTCCACGAGCCCCGCGCCGGCCTGTTCCTCTGGGCCCGCCACCGCGCGGTGGACGACGCCACCCTGCTCGCCAGCCGAGCCAAGGAGGCCAAGATCCTGCTGTTCCCCGGCCAGCTGTTCATGCCCGACGGCCGCAGCGTGCCGTGGATGCGCTTCAACGTCGCGCACTCGCTGGACGAGCGGCTGTACACCTTCCTCGCCGCCCAGGGCTGAGCAACCCGCGGGCGCGAGCTTGCATGCGAACGGACTCGCCGTCGGAGACAATGCCTGGGCTGTTCGCGAGCAAGCTCGCTCCTACAAAAAAGACCAACGTGCCGTGTGAGGGGCGAGAACCCGCGTCGGGGTCTACGCCCTGCAAAAGCAGGCATCGGTCCGCCAGATATCGCCAGCGGGCGCGCCAGCCCTTAGACTTGCCGCCCATCAGCAACCGCCAGCAAGAGATCACTATGGGCGCCCAGTGGAAAGCCAAACATAAAGAAGCCGCAGCCAACGCCAAGGGCCGCGTGTTCGGCAAACTGTCGAAGGAAATCATGATCGCCGCGCGCAACGGCGCCGACCCGGACATGAACCCGAAACTGCGCCTGGTCGTCGAGCAGGCGAAGAAAGCCTCCATGCCCCGCGACACCCTGGAGCGCGCCATCAAGAAAGGCGCCGGCCTGCTGGAAGGCGGCGCCACCTTCGAGCGCGTGGTGTACGAAGGCTTCGCCCCGCACCGCGTGCCGGTGATCGTCGAGTGCCTGACCGACAACGTGAACCGCACCGTCGCGGAAATCCGCGTGCTGTTCCGCAAGGGCCAGCTGGGCGCATCCGGCTCGGTGGCCTGGGACTTCGACTACCTGGGCCTGGTGGAAGCCACCCCGGCCAGCGCTGATGCCGATCCGGAACTGGCGGCCATCGAAGCCGGCGCCCAGGACTTCGAGCCGGGCGAGGAAGACGGCGACACCCTGTTCCTCACCGACGCCACCGACCTCGACGCGGTGTGCCGCGCGCTGCCCGAACACGGCTTCACCGTCGCCTCGGCCAAACTGGGCTACAAGGCGAAGAACCCGGTGAGCCTTTCCGGTGCAGAGCTGGAGGAAGTCGAAGCCTTCCTCGATGCCCTGGACGGCAACGACGACGTGCAGAACCTGTACGTCGGCCTGGCGTAAGACGAAACGGGCGGCCATCAGGCCGCCCGTTTTCATTCCGCGTGCGCGTGAATTGTAGGAGCGAGCTTGCTCGCGAACCCACTTCACGCCCGTCATTACCGGTAACCCCGGTTCGCGAGCAAGCTCGCTCCTACAAGGGCGCACGGCGGTTGATCTGGCGGTCACAGCTGACCGGATAACGCTCTGGTGTTATTCGCCGTCCCGGCGTGCGGTCGCAATCTCTTCCTTCTGCAAGCACCTCGGCGGATAAGTCGTTCCGATGTAAGCGCCCTACGCGCCCCGCCCCATCAGCACGTCCTGGCTGCCTTCCGCCTTCTCCCGGAGGAAATCCCAGGTGGTGCGCATCCGTGCGATGTCCTTGAGCTCCGTGGGCATCAGCATCCAGAAGGTCCGCACGAACTCGATCTCGCCCGCCAGCACCGGCTGCAATGCCGGGTCTTCGCTCGCCGCGAACGCCGGCAGGATCGCCAGCCCGGCGCCCTCCGCCACCGCGCGCTGCTGGGCAAGGATGCTGGTGCAGCGCAGCGCCATGTGCAACGGCCGGCCGATTTCGTCGAGGTACTGCAGTTCCTTGCTGTAGAGCAGGTCGTCGACGTAGCCCACCAGGGCATGCTCGCGCAGGTCGTCGCGGGTGCGGATCGGCCCGCGCTCGGCGAGGTAGTCCTTCGAGGCATACAGGCGCAGCACGTAGTCGGTGAGCCGGGTGATGATGTAGGGCCCTCGACCGGGGCGCTCCAGGGTGATGACGATGTCCGCCTCGTGGCGTGACAGCTGCAGCGCGCGCGGCACCGCCAGCAGGTCCACGCCCAGGTGCGGATGGCGCTGGTTCAGCTCCACCAGCTGCGAGGTCAGCAGCGTCGAGCCATACCCCTCGGTGGCGCCGATGCGCACCTTGCCGGAGAGATTGTCCTCGGCGCCCGCCAGGCGTTTCTCGATCACCTTGCAGGCGCTTTCCATGGCTTCGGCCTGGGGCAGCAGGCCGTGCCCCGCTTCGGTCAGCCGATAGCCGCCGGGCTCGCGCACCAGCAGTTGTGCGCCGATGCTCTTCTCCAGCGCCTGGAGACGGCGTGCCACGGTGGTGTGGTCCACGCCCAGGCGGCGGGCGGCGACGGTCAGCTTGCCGGCCCGTGAAAGTTCGAGGAAGAACCGCAGGTTGTCCCAATCCATAACCGCCTCACTGTGCCGCGTGTGTGCAAAAACGCAGACCATACTTGCACATCACCGCATTGAGCACATCAAAAATGCACTGTTAGGATCGGACCACACAACAAGAAAGCCTTCAGGCTGGGAGAACCCCGATGACCGCACCTGCCGTCCCGACCGTCAAACTCTTCCTCGACGGCAAGCCCGTCGAGTCCACCACCTCCGAATGGCGCGAGGTGATCAACCCCGCCACCCAGGAAGTCCTCGCCCGCGTACCCTTCGCCACGCCCGAGGAAGTCGAGCGCGCGGTGGCCAGCGCCAAGGCCGCGTTCAAGACCTGGAAGAAAACCCCCATCGGCGCCCGCGCCCGCATCTTCCTCAAGTACCAGCAGTTGATCCGCGAAAACATGAAGGAGCTGGCGGCGATCCTCACCGCCGAACAGGGCAAGACCCTGCCTGACGCCGAAGGCGACGTGTTCCGCGGCCTGGAAGTGGTCGAGCACGCGGCCGGGATCGGCAACCTGCAATTGGGCGAGCTGGCCAACAACGTGGCCGGCGGGGTGGACACCTTCACCCTCCTGCAGCCCATCGGCGTCTGCGCCGGCATCACCCCGTTCAACTTCCCGGCAATGATTCCGCTGTGGATGTTCCCGATGGCCATCGCCACCGGCAACACCTTCGTCCTCAAGCCGTCCGAGCAGGACCCGATGGTGACCATGCGCCTGGTCGAACTGGCCCATGAGGCCGGTGTGCCGCCGGGCGTGCTGAACGTCATCCACGGCGGCCCGGACGTGGTCAATGCAATCTGCGACCACCCCGATATCAAGGCCGTCTCCTTCGTCGGCTCGACCCGCGTCGGCACCCACGTGTACAACCGCGCCTCCCTGGCCGGCAAGCGCGTGCAGTGCATGATGGGCGCGAAGAACCACGCGGTGGTGCTGCCCGACGCCAACAAGGAACAGACCCTCAACGCCATTGCCGGCGCGGCCTTCGGCGCGGCGGGGCAGCGCTGCATGGCGGTGTCGGTGGCGATCCTGGTGGGCGAAGCCGGCCAGTGGATCCCCGACCTGGTGGCCAAGGCCAGGACCCTCAAGGTCAGCGGCGGCACCGAGGCCAACACCGACGTCGGCCCGCTGGTCTCCTGCGCCGCGCTGGACCGCGTCAGCGGCCTGATCGAACGCGGCGTGCAGGAAGGCGCCACGCTGGAGCTGGACGGCCGCAACCCGCAGGTGGCCGGCTACGCCAAGGGCAACTTCGTCGGCCCGACCGTGTTCTCCGGCGTCACGCCGCAGATGACCATCTACCGCGAGGAAATCTTCGGCCCGGTGCTCTGCGTGGTGTCGGTGAAGACCTTCGACGAGGCCATCGAACTGATCAACGCCAACCCCAACGGCAACGGCACCGCGCTGTTCACCCGCTCCGGCGCCGCCGCACGGCACTTCAAGGAAGAGATCGACGTCGGCCAGGTGGGCATCAACGTGCCGATCCCGGTGCCGGTGCCGCTGTTCTCCTTCACCGGCTCGCGCGGCTCCAAGCTGGGCGACCTGGGCCCGTACGGCAAGCAGGTGGTGCAGTTCTACACCCAGACCAAGACCGTCACCGAACGCTGGTTCGACGAGAACGAGGTCGGCGGCGCGGTGAACACCACCATCAACCTCAAGTAACAACGCCTGCCCGCCCGCTCGCCCCGAGCCGGCCCGGACATCAGCACGGATGCTGGTCCGGACCCGGCGCCACGCGGGCGGGCACCTCCTTTCGCGCCTGCCCTGCGGGCGCCCCGAACAAGAAGAAGAGGACCACCCCATGCGCATCGGTTTCATCGGACTCGGCAACATGGGCGGCCCCATGGCCGCCAACCTGCTCAAGGCGGGCTTCGACCTGAGC
Source organism: Pseudomonas sp. GCEP-101 (assembly GCF_025133575.1). NCBI lineage: Bacteria > Pseudomonadati > Pseudomonadota > Gammaproteobacteria > Pseudomonadales > Pseudomonadaceae > Pseudomonas > Pseudomonas sp. GCEP-101. The sequence continues at coordinate 4,999,761 of NZ_CP104011.1, forward strand.
GTCTTCGATCTGTCGGCCGAGGCCGTGGAAGCGGCCGTCGCCCTCGGCGCCCGCGCCCTGGCCTCGCCCGCCGAGGTGGCGCGCGACGATGTCGAGGTGATCATCACCATGCTGCCCGCTGCCGCCCACGTGAAGCAGGTATTCCTCGGCGACGACGGCCTGCTGGCCAACGTGCAGCCGGGCGTGCTGCTGATCGACTCCTCCACCATCGACCCGCTGAACGCCCGCGACGTCAGCGCCGCCGCCCTCGCCCACGGCAACCCGATGCTCGATGCGCCGGTGTCCGGCGGCACGGCGGGCGCCGCGGCGGGCACCCTGACCTTCATGGTCGGCGGCGAACAGGCCGATTTCGAGCGCGCCCGCCCGGTGCTCGCCGCCATGGGCAAGAACATCGTGCACTGCGGCGGCGCCGGCAACGGCCAGGTGGCCAAGGTGGCGAACAACCTGCTGCTGGGCATCTCCATGATCGGCGTAGCGGAAGCCATGTCCCTGGGCGTCAAGCTGGGCATGGACGCGGAGGTACTGGCCGGCATCATCAACACCTCCAGCGGCCGCTGCTGGAGTTCGGAAGTGAACAACCCGCTCACCGGCGCCCCGGCGGCGCGCGGCTACAGCGGCGGCTTCGGCACCGACCTGATGCTCAAGGACCTGGGCCTGGCCAGCGAAGCCGCGCGCCAGGTGCGCCAGCCGGTGCTGCTCGGCGCGCTGGCCCAGCAGCTGTTCCAGACCTTCAGCAACCAGGGCAACGGCCAGCTGGACTTCTCGGCCATCGTGAAGCTCTACGAACAGAACTGACCTCTGTAGGAGCGGGCCATGCCCGCGATTCGCCGGCAGGCGAATCTCGGCGCTCCTTGCCATGGCTGCGCGCACGGACAGTCTTGGCTTCGAAGGCCCACTCCTATCTGGAAACTACTGCGCTGGGGCTCCCCTCTCCCCAGCCCTCTCCCTGAAGGGAAAGGGAGCTGTCCTGCCGACTGACGCCGCAGTTTCAGCCGGTACCGATCCAGTCCCCTCTCCCTTCGGAGCGGGGCGCGCAGCCAGGGTTAGGGAGAGGGAGTTATCGGCACGGACTTTCAGGGAAAGACAGTTGCTCCTGCTCCTACGGCGGCAGTTCTGAACCATCCCTTACCTGGAGCCGCGTCCCAGGGACGCGATCGCGGGCATGGCCCGCTCCTACAGCGGTATCCCGCCCCTATCTCGGTTATCATCCGCGCTCCGCCCCACCGGATGCCGCCCGATGATCCTCCGCCCGCAAACCCCGACGCTCTGGGTCCTGCTGTTCTCCCTCAAGGGTTCGATCATCCCGGCGATCTGGCGCAAGGTGCTGTACACGGTGCTGCTCAGCTCGCTGGTGGTGGCCACCCACGGCACGCTCTACCACTACAAGGTGATCATCACCTCCACGCCCTTCACTCTCTGGGGGCTGACGCTGGCGATCTTCCTGGGCTTTCGCAACAACGTCGCCTACCAGCGCTTCTGGGAGGCGCGCACGCTGTGGGGCGAGTTGCTCATCGTGACTCGCAACCTGGCGCGGCAGACCCGCTCCCTGCTGCCCACGCTGGATGCGCAAGAGCGCCGCCAGCTGTGCAATCCGCTGATCGCCTTCAGCTACACCCTGCGCGACCAGCTGCGCGGCAACCCGCCAAGCGACGACGCAAAACGCCTGCTCGGCGATGACGCCGCGGCCCTGGCCGCCAGCCGCAGCCCGACCAATGCCCTGCTCGCCAGCCTCGGCCAGCGCTTCGCCGAGCGCGGCCGCGCCAGCGGCGCCAGCGACGTCACCCTGGCCGCCATCGACCAGCAGATGACGCGCCTGTCCTACGTGCTGGGCGGCTGCGAGCGGATCCGCAACACGCCGATCCCCTATCCCTACATCCTCATGCTGCACCGCATCGTGCATGTCTATTGCTTCCTGCTGCCCTTCTGCCTGGTGGACAGCATCGGCTGGTTCACCCCGCTGGCGGTGTGCGTGCTGGCCTACACGTTCTTCGGTCTGGACGCCCTGGGCGACCAGATCGCCGACCCGTTCGATACCCAACCCAACGACCTGCCGCTGGATGCCATGAGCCGCAACGTGGAAATCGCCGTGCTGGAAATCCTTGGCGAGACCAACCTGCCCGAACCGCTGAAGCCGGTGGACGGCCTGCTGCTCTGAGCCAGCCCTGAGGACCCTCGAATGAACCACTTGAAAGACGTGCCGCTGAACAAGGCCTACCTGCTGCTCAACCACGGCCCGAGCACCCTCGTCACCAGCGAGCACGACGGCGTTGCCAACGTCATGGCCGCTGCCTGGGTCATGCCGCTGGACTTCGACCCGCCCAAGCTGATGCTGGTGCTCGACCGCAACACCTGGTCGCGCCATCTCGTGGAAGGCTCCGGCGCCTTCGTCATCCAGTTGCCGTCGCGCCAGCAGGCCGAGCTGACCCTGGCGGTGGGTTCGAGCAACGGGGGCGAGGCCAACAAATTCGAGCTACTGGATATCCGCACGTCCCGCGCGAAGCAGGTCCAGGCGCCGGTCGTCGACGGCTGCGTGGCCTACCTGGAATGCAAGGTGATCAGCGAGCCGCACAACCAGGAGAAGTACGACCTCTTCATCGCCGAGGTGGTCGCCGCCTATGCCGACGAGCGCGCCTTCTCCCATGGCCGCTGGCACTTCCCCAGCGACGAGCTGCGCACCATCCATTACCAGGCCGGCGGCGCGTTCTTCGCCACCGGCGAGGCCTTCCAGGTCAGTCGGGGCTGACCGGCTGCCAGGCGGCCGGCGCCGAGCCCAGCGCGGAGGCCGGCCACTCCCAGTAAAGCGGCGACCCGGCGAACTGCAGCGGCGCGCGCAGGCGCCGCGCCGGGCCCCAGGTGGTGCTTTCGATACCCGGGGCCAGATCAGCGGCCGTCTCGGCCGCCAGTTCCAGCGCGCCCACCGACGAAACACCCGCCTCCAGCAAGCAGTGAGCCGTGCGCGCCAGCGATAACCGCCAGCGGCTGCCGCGCCCGCTGCGACGGCGCTCCGCCAGCCCGCGCAGGGCCGCGGCGGCGATCAGATAGCCCGTCGCATGATCCAGGGCCTGCACCGGCAACGGCACGGGCTTGTCCTCGCCACGCCAGATGCGCCCCGCCTCCGCGATACCGCTGCTCATCTGCACCAGGCTGTCGAAACCGCGCCGATTGCTCCACGGCCCCGACCAGCCATAGGCATTCAGGCTGACGTCCACCAGCCCCGGCGCGATCGTCCGCCGCACATCCGCGCCGAAGCCCAGGCGTTCCAGGGCATCGGCGCGATAGCCATGGACCAGCACGTCGGCGCTGGCGAGCAGCGCCTGGAAGCGTTCGCGGTCCGCCGGCTGGCGCAGGTCCAGCCGAGCACAGTGCTTGCCCAGGGTGACTTCCGGCACCACGCCCGGCTCGTCCCAGTCAGGCGGGTCGATGCGCAGCACCTCGGTGCCGAAGCCGGCGAGGAAGCGCGTGGCAACCGGCCCGGCCAGCACCCGGGTCAGGTCCAGTACGCGCAGCCCGGCCAGCGGACGCTCGCGGTCGATTTCGATATCCAGGGCAGGCGCGGACACCAGTTGGAGATCACGCAGCACCAGCGGCTCGCGGGCCACGGCGATACCTTGCGGATGTGCTTTCCAGGCGTCCCAGGAGCGCATCTGCGCCGCGCAGCCGCCTTCCGCGACGATCGCCAGCTCCAGATCACCTGCATTCCAGCCCGCCACCGCGGCCGCAACCTGCTCGCGATCGTTCTCGGTGCCCAGCACCCGCAGGGCCGCGTCGCGGTGATGCGGCGCATTGGTGTGCAGGCGTATCCAGCCGTCGCGCGTGGCGTAATTGCCGGCAATGGCATCCCACATGCCGGGCGGCGTCCAGCCCTGCGGGCGCAGGGAGGTGGAGAACCAGAAGGAAGCGAGACGGCGGTCCACGACCAGCGATGTGCCGGCGCCGGAGTCGGGCTCCAGCCATTCGCCCAGCGCCAGTCCCGCGCTGGCGATACTGGCGGCCGCCAGTTCGGTGGTGAAGAACGCCGAAGGCAGCGAGCCTTCGCTGCGAAAGGCCAGGTGGCTGAGGCGCTCGGCCTGGCCGCCCAGGGCTGTCCAGAGTCGTTCGACGAGAACCCGCTGCATGTCTATCTCCGCCATTTCCGTGGAGTTTCACCTTAGCCGCGCAGCGTCGAACGGGCGAGCCGATCGTGGACGACAGGCAATAAAAAGCCCGCAATCAAGCGGGCTTTTCGATGGGGAGCTAATCCCTTAGCTGTTTTCATCCTCTGCCCCTGGGTGTGAAAAAAACGTGAAGCAAGGAGCAATCGAAACATTTTGTTGGAGATCAGACCGGGCGGGCTTGATCAGCTCGAATAATCCAGCGCGGTCCACACGCGACTCAGCCCTTCGCTGATCTGGCAGCTCGACAGATCGTCCGCTTCACCGCGCGAAGACAGGCGCACGGTGGAATCGCCCTCGCCTTCGGTCAACCACTGCAGGCGGCCGCAATTGGGCGTGTCGATGACGTAGCTGGCGGCAATCGCCGAACGCTGCCGGGGCAGACGAATCGCATCGCGCACGGTGCCGCGCTCCTCGATGCGCTTGCCGTCCGCCACCAGCACCGCCCAGGCCTCCTTGCCCTCGATGATGAGGTAAGCGCCATTGGCGCGCGGGACATCCGCCTGGGGCTGGGCACAGCCCGCCAGCATTGCCACACCGGCACACAGCATGAGTTTCTGCAGCATCGCCATCACTCTTGTTCGTCGAGAAATGCCTGTCAGACCACTGCTGACGGGCACTTCAGGGTTTCTGTCAGACCGTGAAAGCGATACTAGGAGAAAATACTGTTCATGCATACAGTATTTTGCGAAAATTTTTTAAACCTCGACGAATGGCCGCAGTCCATTGGCTACGTCGATCACCCCGGAACAGGGCATGGGCCTGATACCCATTGAGGAGCAAGCGATGGTGAGCATCCATCAGCTGAAATACACCGTGAACCACATGGCCATCGAGGAAGTCAGCGAGGCGGTGGCGGAATTGCTGCTGGAGGGGTTGGTCACGGAGGGCAAGACGCCTTTCAGCCGTACCCACTTCAATGTGTGCTTCGCGGAAATCGAGGCCCTGATGCAGCGCGCCGGCTACCACCGTCCGCTGGATGTGGTGGGCTACCAGGGCCAGGCCTACGCCATGTTCGACCCCAGTCGCTGGGACGCCGTGGAGGTGCTGCGCTGGCTGAAGGAGTACGTCGAAGAGTCGAAGGCGGTCAGCATCGCCTGACGACACGGCCTTTTTCGCAGGTCGCGATTGCGGGAGCAGCGACTTGCGAAGGCCCAGCTGGCGCACTAATGTCCCATGCACTCTTTCCCGCTTGCCGAATCAAGGACGATTCCATGCGCGCTTCTTCTTCCAACGACAGCTGGCTCTGGGCCTACCGCAAACTCCGTAGCTGGGATGTGGGCCGTTGCAGCTCCGCCTTTCTCGCCACACTCTTCCACTGGCGCGGCGACACCGGGCTGTTCTACAGCCACGGCGGCCTGCGCAAATCCCGCCTGACCCGCGACGACCTGCTCGACTGACCCGGTCTACTGCTGCTGATAGCTGCCATTGCCACGCGGGTAGACCGCGCCGTTGGGGTATTCGATGCTCTGACGGATACCGCCGCTGCCCTGGTCGATGATCACCGTCCCCGAACGCGACTCGCCGTAGCCGCTGGGTACGCGCACGCCACCGTAACCGTCCTGTCGCTGCCAGGTGGAGGAGCTCTCCACGCTGCCGCTGGCGCCCGGGCTGATGTAGATCCGCTGGATCACCGGCGGGGACTGCTGCCATTGCGGCGAACCCGGCTGGCCCTGTCGCTGGTTTTGTTGCCCGGTGAACGTCTGCGCGAAGACCGGCATCGTCAGACTGCCGCAGAGGATGAATGCCAGGCTTCTGAGACCGATCATGGCGATCTCCCACTGATGGAAAGGCTTCAGCTTACCAAGCTCTGGGCAGATCGTGGAGACGGCTTTTAGAAACACAGAAATCATTATATATCAATCAGTTACGACACTTATCTAAGGTTTTGAATTACAAAAACCGCTTGAAGCCAGCGCAGCCGACTCTCTGCCTGGCAAAAAAGCCTCGCACCCAATCGGTTAGGTCGCATTCTTGAAGTGATTTCTAGTTATTTTTATGCTTTAAAAACAATCTGTTACAGCTATAACCTCATGCGCTTCATAAAGCTTAGCGCTCCTATCGCGATACTCTCTCAACCCCAGAAACGCCCGCCCCGTCCTATCAACCGCCGACCACCGTTCTGGCCGCGTTGCCATTCCATTGCCACGATTGGCATTTCCCTATCAATCAGTAAGATGCAGCGACTTTCGTAAGGAACGCCTCATGTTCGGACGCTGCCTGACCCTGCTGCTGGTCCTCACCCTGCCCACTTTCGCGTTGGCTGCCGCGCCGCGCACCTTCGAGGAAGCCAAGAAGGTCGGTCGCACACTGTATGCCCGTCAGTCGGTGGAGTTCTATTGCGGCTGCCGCTACAACGGCACCAAGGTCGACCTGAAGAGCTGCGGCTACTCCCCGCGCAAGAACGCCCAGCGCGCGTCGCGCATTGAATGGGAGCACATCGTCCCCGCCTGGGTGATCGGCCATCAGCGCCAATGCTGGCAGAAAGGCGGCCGCAAGAACTGCTCGCAGAACGATCGGACGTACCAGAAGGCCGAAGCCGACCTGCACAACCTGGTGCCGAGCATCGGTGAGGTGAACGGCGACCGCGCCAACTACAGCTTCGCCTGGCTGCAGCAGAAACCGTCGCAGTATGGCGCCTGCCCCATGGTGGTGGACTTCAAGGCACGCAAGGCCATGCCCCGGCCGCAGATCCGCGGCATGATCGCCCGCACCTATTTCTACATGAGCGACCGCTACGGCCTGAAGCTGTCGAAGCAGGACCGCCAGCTGTTCACCGCCTGGAGCAAGCAGTACCCCGTGGAAGCCTGGGAGCGCCAGCGCAACCAGATGGTTGGCTGCGTGATGGGTTGGGGCAATCCGTACGTCGGCCCGATCGAGACCGAGCGCTGTCCGGCCCCGAAAATCGCCAGGCGTTGAAGCCTGGCGACAGCCGCAAGCGCCAGCAGTAGACTCCGACAGCCGTCCCGCAGGACGAGCCCAACCTTTATCTGTCTGGAGTAAGCAGCATGTCCTTCTCGATCTACCAGGCTTCGGTTCCCGTCTTCATCCGCATGCTCGGCAACCTTTCGGCGATTCTCGCCAAGGCCGCCGCCCACGCCGAAGCCAAGTCCATCGATCCTTCCGTCCTGATCAACGCCCGCCTCGCCCCGGACATGTTCGCCCTGGCGCGCCAGGTGCAGATCGCCTCGGATTCGGCCAAGGGCGCTGGCGCGCGCCTGGCCGGCGTGGAAGTGCCGAGCTTCGCCGACGACGAAACCACCTTCGACGAGCTGCAGGTGCGCATCGCCAAGACCGTCGAGTTCCTCAAGGGCCTCAAGCCCGAGCAGTTCGAAGGCGCCGAGGCGCGCACCATCGAGCTGAAACTGCGCGCCCGCGAGGTCAGCTTCACCGGGGCGGACTTCCTGCTGGGCTTCGTCAACCCTAACTTCTATTTCCACATCACCACGGCCTACGACATCCTCCGCCACAACGGCGTGGAAATCGGCAAGATGGATTATCTGGGCGGCGTCTGACCGCCCGGGCGCCGGCCACCCCGGCGCCCTTCAGCCGCGCGGCAGCGGCAGGCTGGTGGTGGACTTGATCTCCGACAGGGCGACGATGGAGTTGATCTCCTGCACGCCGGGCACCTGGGACAGCCGCTCGAAGAAGAAGCGCTCGTAAGCCTCGACGTCCTCGGTGACGATGCGCAGCATGAAATCCACGGCGCCCATCAGCACATGGCACTCCAGCACCTCGGGGAACGCCTGCATGGCCTGGGCAAAATCGGTCAGGTGATTGCGCCCGTGGGCATTGAGCTTCACCTGGGCGAAAATCTGCGTGTTCAGGCCAATCTTCTTGCGATCGAGCAACGTCACCTGCTTGCGGATCACCCCCTCGTCCTTCAGGCGCTGAATCCGCCGCCAGCACGGTGACTGCGACAGCCCGATGCGTTCGGCGATCTCCGCCGTCGACAGGGTCGCCTCTTCCTGCAGGAGGGCGAGAATCCTGCGGTCATGGGCATCGAGCGAAACGGACATGAACAAGTCCTTCATGCTGACTATGAAGACTTATTAATGCACAAATACTCGGAAACCGGTAGAAAACAGGCAAATCTATCCGCCGCCACGGCCGCAGAATATCTCCACTCCAACTGCATCGGCCGGCCGTCATGACTCTCCCAGCACTCAACCTCGTCAACCTCCCCCTGAACCATCAGGATCGCCCCGTTCCGACCGAGATCGCTGCCGACGCGCGCTACCTGATCCGCGCCGAGGTCGACGCCGACATCCTTTGCCGCCTGCTCAACCAGTTTGCGCTGCAGGGCCATGTGCCCGCAGAGGTGGAGGCCTCGCGCCGGGAGGACTGGCTGGATATCGCCCTGCGCGTGAATACGCTGCCGCGCTACCGCGCCGAGGTGATCGCCCAGCGCATGCGCGGCATGGTCAGCGTCTGTTCCGTGGACCTGCATGTGCAGGGCGCGGAGGCTGTCCTTTCGGCGACATAAACTGGCTTTCTGGCGTTAGCCGGCACAGTCTCTCCCCAGTAGAGTGCGAACCTGACCCGACGTGGTCGTTCACACAACAACGAAGAGAGATGTGCCCATGGCCCGCCCACGCCTGCTTCCCGACAACTTCACCCTGGCGCTGATCGCCACCGTGACCGTTGCCAGCCTGTTGCCTTGCGAGGGCACCGCTGCGGTGGTCTTCGGCTGGATCACCAACCTGGGGATCGCACTGCTGTTCTTCCTCCATGGCGCGAAGCTGTCGCGCCAGGCGATCATCGCCGGCGCCACCCACTGGCGCCTGCACCTGCTGGTGTTCGCCTGCACCTTCATCCTCTTCCCGATTCTCGGCATGGCGCTCAAACCCGCGCTGTCGCCGCTGGTGACCCCGGACCTGTACCTGGGCATGCTCTACCTCTGCGCCCTGCCCGCCACCGTGCAATCATCCATCGCCTTCACCTCGCTGGCCCGCGGCAACGTGCCCGCGGCGATCTGCAGCGCCTCGGCCTCCAGCCTGATGGGCGTGTTCCTGACGCCACTGCTGGTGCAACTGCTGATCGGTGCCCACGGCGATACCGGCATGTCGACCCTCGACGCCATCGGCAAGATCACCCTGCAACTGCTGGTCCCCTTCCTTGCAGGCCAACTGCTGCGCCCGTGGATTGGCGCCTGGGTCGAGCGCAACAAGCCGGTGCTGAAATACGTCGACCAGGGCTCGATTCTCCTGGTGGTCTACACCGCGTTCAGCGCCGCGGTGATTCAAGGGCTGTGGCACCAGATCCCGCTGCCCGCCCTCGCCGGCCTGGTGGTCGCCTGCTGCGTGCTGCTGGCCCTGGCGCTGATCGCCACCAACCTGCTGGGCCGCTACCTCGGCTTCTCCCTCGAAGACCGCATTACCATCGTCTTCTGCGGCTCGAAGAAGAGCCTGGCCACCGGCGTACCCATGGCCTCGGTGCTGTTCGCCAGCAGCACGGTCGGGGTAATCCTGCTGCCGCTGATGCTCTTCCACCAGATCCAGCTGATGGTCTGCGCCGTTCTCGCCCAGCGCTACGCACAGCGCCAGGACGCCAACCCTGCCTCCCTGGAGCGCGCCAACTGACGGCGTACCCAGGCATGAAAAAGCCGGTGCAGATGCACCGGCTTTTTTCTTGCCGACGAAGCGATCAGGCGCCGACCGGCGTGCGCAGCGTGACGAACTCTTCCGCGGCCGTGGGATGAATGCCGATGGTTTCGTCGAACACCCGCTTGGTTGCCCCGGCTTTGAGCGCCACGGCGATGCCCTGCAGGATTTCCCCGGCGTCCGGCCCGACCATGTGACAGCCCAGGACCTTGTCGCTGTCGGCGTCGACGATCAGCTTCATCAGGGTCCGCTCCTGACTCTCGGTCAAGGTGAGCTTCATTGGCCGGAAGCGGCTTTCGAAGATTTTCACCTTGTGCCCGGCAGCCCGCGCTTCGTCCTCGGTGAGCCCGACCGTACCGATGTTCGGCAAGCTGAACACCGCCGTGGGGATCAGCTTGTAGTCCACCGGGCGGTACTCCTCCGGGCGGAACAGCTTGCGCGACAGCGCCATGCCTTCCGCCAGCGCCACCGGCGTCAGCTGAACGCGGCCGATCACATCGCCAATGGCATGGATCGACGGCTCGCTCGTGCCATACGCCTCGTCCACCTTGATGTAGCCCCGCGCATCCAGCTCGACCGAGACATTCTCCAGGCCCAGGTTGTCCAGCTGCGGGCGGCGGCCCGTGGCGTAGAACACGCAATCGGCCTCCAGCACGCGGCCGTCCTTCAGGGTGGCCGCCAGGGTGCCGTCGCCCTGCTTGTCGATGCGCACGATGTCGCTGTTGAACTGCAGGTCCAGGCCCTTTTTAGTCAGTTCGTCGCGCAGATGCTCACGCACGCTGCGGTCAAAGCCGCGCAGGAACAGCTCGTTGCGGTACAGCAGCGAGGTTTGTGCGCCCAGCCCGTGGAAGATGCCGGCGAATTCCACCGCAATGTATCCCCCGCCCACGACCAGCACGCGGCGCGGCAGGGACTCCAGGAAAAACGCCTCGTTGGAGGTGATCGCATGTTCCTTGCCGGGAATGTCCGGCACCTGCGGCCAGCCGCCGGTGGCAATGAGGATGTGCTTGGCGCGCAAGCGCTGCCCATCCACTTCCACGGTATGCGCATCCTGCAGCTTGGCGTGGCCCTCCAGCAGGGTGACGCCGCTGTTCACCAGCAGGTTGCGGTAGATGCCATTGAGGCGATGGATTTCGCGGTTCTTGTTGGCGATCAGGGTCGCCCAGTCGAAGCTCGCCTCGCCCAGGGACCAACCGAAGCCGGCGGCCTGCTCGAAGTCCTCGTGGAAGTGCGCTCCGTATACCAGCAGCTTCTTCGGCACGCATCCGACATTGACGCAGGTGCCGCCCAGGTAACGACTTTCCGCTACGGCCACCTTGGCGCCAAAGCCCGCGGCGAAGCGCGCGGCACGCACACCGCCGGAACCCGCACCGATGACGAACAGGTCAAAATCGAAAGACATCATGGTTCTCCGCTTGGATATGTCGGGCAGCATACCTCAAGGCGCCTGTCCTATCCTGCAATTGCCGGCCCCGAAGGAGGTATCGCCATGCGCCCGACCCTCACCCACCTGGCCCTGCACGTGCCCGACCTGGATGCCTGCGTGGCCTTCTACGAGCGCTTCTGCGGCATGCGGATCATCCACCAGCGCGACGGCAAGGGCTCGCGCATCGTCTGGATGGCGGAGCCGGGCAAGGAGCACAGCTTCATTTTCGTCATCATGCCCGGCGGCCAGGAACGCCACCTCGCCAGCGACGACTACAGCCACTTCGGCTTTGCCGTGGCCACGCATGATGAGGTCGACCGTATCGCCAGGGATGCCGAAGCCGCAGGCTGCCTGATCTGGGCGCCGCGGGAGGAACCCTACCCCGTCGGATACTACTGCGGCCTGCGCGACCCTGCGGGCAACTACGTCGAGTTCAGCTACGGCCAGCCGCTGGGGCCCGGCTCGGAAGCCATGCCGATCCCGCGCTCCCTGTAGGCAGGAAACGAAAAAGCCACCCGAAGGTGGCTTTTTCCAGGAACGGAAAGCTCGGGATTACCAAGCCTTGCCGGTCTTGTAGAGGTGCTCGTAGCAGAAGTTGGTCGCCTCGATGTAACCCTCGGCGCTACCGCAGTCGAAACGCTTGCCCTTGAACTTGTACGCCAGCACGCAACCGTCCTGGGCCTGTTTCATCAGGGCGTCGGTGATCTGGATCTCACCGCCCTTGCCCGGCTCGGTCTGCTCGATCAGGTCGAAGATGTCCGGGGTCAGGATGTAGCGGCCGATGATCGCCAGGTTGGACGGCGCATCCTCGGGCTTCGGCTTCTCCACCATGGTGTTCACGCGGTAGATGTCGTCACGGATCATCTCGCCGGCGATCACACCGTACTTGTTGGTTTCTTCCGGCGGCACTTCCTGAATCGCCACGATCGAGCAGCGGAACTGGTTGTACAGCTTGACCATCTGCTTGAGGACGCTGTCGCCTTCGAGGTTCAGACACAGGTCGTCCGCCAGCACGACGGCGAACGGCTCATCGCCGATCAGCGGACGGCCGGTCAGGATGGCGTGGCCCAGACCCTTCATTTCGATCTGGCGGGTGTAGGAGAAAGTGCACTCGTCGATCAGACGACGAATACCGACCAGGTATTTTTCCTTGTCGGTGTTGCGAATCTGGTGCTCCAGCTCGTAGCTGATGTCGAAGTGGTCTTCGAGGGAGCGCTTGCCGCGACCGGTGACGATGCCGATTTCGCCGAGACCGGCTTCCAGCGCCTCTTCAACGGCGTACTGGATCAGCGGCTTGTTCACCACCGGCAGCATTTCCTTGGGCATGGCTTTGGTGGCCGGGAGGAAGCGGGTACCGTAGCCGGCGGCCGGGAACAGACATTTCTTGATCATGAGAGTCCTTCGAGAGGGACAGGGGTGCGAGTTGCGCGCAGTCTAATCAGGCTGCGCCCGCCTTACAATGCCCCGTATTGCAAGCTGCACGACTCGTGTGAAGACTTGCGAATCGGGTGGCACCGGCATCTGACCACCCAGGCGCAGATTTAGTTCGTGAAATTAATGGCAAAGCGTCAGCATCCTGCTCCATCGCCCGTCAACCGTGCGCTCGGCTGTCCTGAACCACCTCGCTGCCGGACAGCCGCTGACGCACCACGCCCCAGATCGACAGCTCATCGCCCTCCTCAACCTTGAGCGTCGGAAAATCATCGCTCGCCGCCTGCAATGCGAACGTGCCATCGACGATGGCCAGACGACGGATCAGCGCTTCGCCATTGAGCGCCGCGACGACAATCTCACCGGGCGACGCCAGTTCGGAGCGATCCACCAGCAGCAGGTCGCTGTGATGAATGCCGGCCTTTGTCATCCCTTCGCCACAGGCGCGGATTATGTAGGTATGAACAGAGGCAGGGGTCGCCGCGCCGCCGCGACGCACCACGTCCCCGACTTCCAGAATGGCTTGCTGCATGGGCCTTCTCCGAATACTGTATATCCATACAGATAACAGATACTCGTCGGCCCGACAAGCCATTGGATGGAACCTCTTGAGAGAAATGCCGCTCAACCGAAAGGACAGCGCACCAATGACGGTGGACTACCCTTAGGGAGGGGTGAGGATATCGATATGAATCCAGGCACGTTCGTCACGCTCATGATTCTGGGCTGGGTCCTGCTGGCGCTGGTCACACTGTGGGCCTTTCTGCGCGTTCCCATGCGTCGAGCCCGACTGCAGAAGCCCAACAGCAAGGCCAAAACTACGTCTTCGCAACACCACCCGCTCCCGCACTGAATATCGATCGTGCAAAATGCCACGAAGTTTTCCCACAGCCTTGCAAGCTGCATGGAAAGCGAGTCGGCATAAAAATATAAATTACTGATTTTAAAGGACTTTTTATTTTATAGAGATTGGTATGCACCCTGCAAAGAAAGGGAAGGAACCGCCCATTCATTGCCGAGGACGACACCATGCCAATCGACCGCCTGCCTGCCGCCCAATATCTCTGCCAGGTCTTCTCCGATTTCGACGTGAGCTTCAGCGCTCGACCGGACGGCAATCTGATCATGACATTGAGCAAGGACGCGGGCGAACACATTGCCTGCCGCGTTATCCGCCAGGAAGAACAACGCAACGAAGCCTTGCTGACCAGTTTGGTCAGCCGCATTCGTCGCGACCTGGCCACGGAATTCGGCCCGCTGCAGGAGCGCGACGCCGATCACTTCAAGGAGGAAGTGCCACTGCAGAACTTCTACGAGTCCGCCGGCCCGCGGCGCCAGCGCCGAATCGTCAAGGCCGGTGCGAAACTGCGCTCGATGGCGCAAATCAGCGCGTGATTTGCAGGAAATAAAAAACCCGGCCGAGGCCGGGTTTCTCATGTGTGATGCGCACCCCAAGTCGGGTCTTCAATGGTAATGACTCGGGGAGACTGGAAGTGGTGCCCGGAGCCGGACTCGAACCGGCACGCCCAAAGGGCGAGAGATTTTAAGTCTCCTGCGTCTACCGATTTCGCCATCCGGGCGGTAGCGCTTTGCAGCGTCGCCGGGCTCCTGGGAGCCCGGAAAGGGCTGGACTATATACAGCCCGCCTCCCCCTGCGCAAGTTGCTGGAACGCACAATCCCTGCAGTGGGCAGTTAAAGAAAAAGCCCTGTAAATCGAGGATTTACAGGGCTTTTCTATTGGAGGCTGAGGTCGGAATCGAACCGGCGTTCACGGATTTGCAATCCGGTGCATAACCACTCTGCTACTCAGCCATAACACGGATGACTCAAGGCGAATCATCAAAATCTGGAGCGGGAAACGAGACTCGAACTCGCGACCCCGACCTTGGCAAGGTCGTGCTCTACCAACTGAGCTATTCCCGCGTTGTCGTGTTGACGGGCGCCATTCTAACGTTTCAGAAATGCCTGTCAACTCCTTGATTCAAAAAAACTTATTTCTCTTTCGGGGTGGTATTCAGATGCGGCCACGCCGCCAGCAGGTAGTGCAGCATCGACCAGAGGGTGAGCACGGCGGCAACGATCAGGAGCGCATAGCCCACCAGCACCCAGAAGGTCATCAGCGGCGGATTGGCCAGAAGAATCACCAGCGCCAGCATCTGCGCTGCCGTCTTCCACTTGCCCAGGCTGGAAACCGCCACGTGCGCCCGCGCGCCGATTTCGGCCATCCACTCGCGCAACGCGGAAACGACGATCTCACGACCGATGATGATGGCCGCCGGCAGCGTCAGCCACAGGTTGGCGTGTTCTTCCACCAGCAGCACCAGCGCGGTGGCGACCATCAGCTTGTCCGCTACCGGGTCGAGGAAGGCACCGAAGGGCGTGCTCTGCCCCAGTCGCCGCGCCAGGTAGCCATCCAGCCAGTCGGTGGCGGCGGCAAGGGCGAAGACGGCGCTGGCTGCCAGGTGGCTGGCCGGAAACGGGAGATAGAACAGCAGGATGAAGATCGGGATGAGCAGAACGCGAAGCAGTGTGAGCAGGTTCGGGATATTCATCGGGTCGGTGGTCTGCGAGTTGAGCCGGCATTCTACTCGCTGTGCAGCGCAGCATAAATCTGCTCTGCCAGCTTTTTGCTGATGCCGGGGGCCTTGGCAATTTCATCGATACTGGCTCTGGCCAGCTCCTGCAACCCGCCGAAGTGCTTGAGCAGGTCGCGGCGACGCTTGGGACCGACGCCAGCGACATCTTCCAATGTCGACGTGCGTCGCGCCTTGCCGCGCCGCGCACGGTGGCCGGTGATGGCAAAGCGGTGAGCCTCGTCGCGGATCTGCTGGATCAGGTGCAGCGCCGGCGAGTCGGCAGGTAGCGTGAATTCGTGTTCGGCGTCGTTGAGGTACAGCGTTTCCAGGCCGGGCTTGCGGGTGACGCCCTTGGCGACGCCCAGCAGCGTCAACCCCACGACCGCCAGTTCCTGGAGCACTTCCTGGGCCATTGCCAACTGCCCCTTGCCACCATCCACCAGCAGGATGTCAGGCATCTTGCCCTCGCCCTCCTTGAGACGGCTGAAGCGGCGCGTGAGCGCCTGGTGCATCGCGGCGTAGTCATCGCCGCCGGTGATGCCTTCGATATTGAAGCGCCGATAGTCGGATTTCAGCGCGCCTTCCGGACCGAAGACCACGCAGGACGCCACCGTCGCCTCACCACTGGAGTGGCTGATGTCGAAGCATTCCAGACGCTGCGGCGGCTCGGGCAAGTCCAGCGCCTCGCCCAGCGCATCGAAGCGCGCCGCCATGTGCTGGCGGTTGGCGAGCCGCGCGGCGAGCGCCTGTTCGGCATTGGTGACGGCCAGTTGCTGCCAGCGCGCCCGGGTGCCGCGGACTCGCGGAGTGATTTCCAGCTGCCGCCCGCGCGACTCCTCGATGGCCGACGCCAGGATCGGGAAATCTTCGTGCACCGCGTTGACGATCAGCTCATTGGGCAGATCGCGCTCATGATGGCTGAGGTAGTACTGCCCGAGGAAGGCCAGCAGGACGTCACCCACCTCCTCCTCGATCGCCACCTGCGGGAAGAAATTCTTGCTGCCGAGCACCCGGCCGCCACGCACGCTGATCAGATGCACACAGGCACCGCCGGGCGTGACGATCGCCGCTACCACATCGACGTTGCCGGTGCCGAACTCCATGCTCTGCTGGTCCTGCACACGCCGCAGGATCTGTACCTGGTCACGCAGTTCCGCCGCCTTCTCGAAGTCCAGGCGCATCGCCGCCTGCTCCATGCTGGTGGACAGCTCCTCGGCCAGCACATTGCTGCGCCCTTCGAGGAACATGATCGAGTGGCGCACGTCTTCGGCGTACTCCTCCTCGCTCACCAGCCCGACACAGGGCGCCTTGCACCGCTTGATCTGGTACTGCAGGCACGGACGCGTGCGGTTGCGGTAGTAGCTGTCCTCGCACTGGCGCACGAAGAAGGCTTTCTGCAGCAGCGCCAGGCTTTCGCGAATGGCGCCGGCGCTGGGATAAGGCCCGAAATACCGCCCTTTCGCCCGCTTCGCGCCGCGGTGGATGGTCAGGCGTGGGAACGCGTCCTCGCTCGACAGGAAGACATACGGATACGACTTATCGTCGCGCAGCAGGATGTTGTACGGCGGTCGCCATTCCTTGATCAGCGTCTGCTCGAGCAGCAGCGCCTCGGTCTCGTTGGCGGTGATGGTGGTCTCGACCTGGGCGATTTTCGCCACCAGGGCGGCCGTCTTGGGCGCCAGGCCGGATTTGCGGAAATAACTGGAGAGCCGCTTCTTGAGGTCCTTCGCCTTGCCGACATACAGCAGCTTGGCCTCGGCGTCGAACATGCGATAAACGCCCGGCCGGCCGCTGCAGGTGGCCAGGAACGCCGCCGAATCGAACGGTTGCACCATGGTCAGTTGCTGGCGTCGACCATGCCGTGCCGGACAGCCAGCAACGCCAACTCGACGTCACTGGTGATCGAGAGCTTCTCGAAAATGCGGTAGCGGTAGGTGTTCACGGTCTTGGGCGACAGACACAGCTTGTCCGAGATGCTCTGCACCTTGTGGCAGTTGGCGATCATCAGCGCGATCTGGATTTCGCGCTCGGACAAGGTATCGAAGGGCGACGCGTTGCGTTCCGGTTCGAACGACTTCAAAGCGAGGTTCTGGGCAATCTGAGGGCTGATGTAGCGCTGGCCGGCGAAGACCTGGCGAATCGCCTGGACCATCTCGTCCAGGGCGGCGCCCTTGGTGAGGTAGCCCGCCGCTCCAGCCTGCATCAGGCGTGTCGGAAACGGGTCTTCCTCGCACACCGTCACCACCACGACGCGTACGTCAGGCTGGCTGCGCAGCAGCTTGCGGGTGGCTTCGAGGCCGCCGATGCCGGGCATCTTCACGTCCATCAGGACCACGTCAGGCTTGAGTTCGCGCGCCAGCTGCAATCCGCGCTCGCCGGAGTCGGCCTGCCCAACGACCTGCAGGCCGTCGATATCGGCCAGCATGCGGGTAATTCCGGTGCGCACCAGATCGTGATCATCGACCACCAGCACCTTAATCACGCAGCACCCCTTGAGCAGAATGGAATGGCGAGCCCCCGGAAGAGACTCCAAACAATTGCCGAACCTTAACAGAAAGCGACTCTACGACCTAGCTTGGAAGCGCTTCGCCAAAATGCAAGCGCCAGAGAAATGCGGCGCGGGCGGGACAAATGCTGACAGATGTGTCAAAGCGCGTCTAGGACGGCCGTTCCGACAGTTTCCCATGACGAATGTGAAGGACGACAAAAGAGAAGAAAGCGCTGACATCTGGACGCTATCGATAGCTGCCAGTCTCCGCCGCCTCCGGAGTTACACGCCGCGCCTGAATCATGGCGGCCCTTACCGCAGCCGAGGGCCAGGGGGCTCAGGCTTCGACGGCATCCAGCAGGGCCCAGGGCTTGTAGCCTGCGTTGCGCGCGGCCTTCTCCGCTTCCAGGATCGCCTCGGTGCGGCTCAGCGAGCGCGAGCGATGCTCGAAGCGAAATGCCGGGCCGGTCGCTCCCCTGACACTCAGAACGATCTGGTATCCGCGCATGGGGTTACTGGCTTCCCGAGTGGTTTTTTCTTTCTTGGGAGCAACACCCAGCGCTTCACGCATCTGGCGTTCGAGATCTTCGACTTGGTTCATTCAGAGTTTTCCGAGAAATGGGACGTGTAGTTTAACTGAGAGGATCAAAGTCCTACAGAATCATCCCTAGACACGACTGGATGTTCTTATGCAGTTTGACTGGGCGCCCAACAGCCGCTCACCCTGCATCGCACACGCTCCTGTGCCAATTCTTTCTCGAGCGACTGACGCGTCGCGCTGCTGGCTTCCGCGCCGGCCGGTCGCTCGGCCAAGATTCGCTAGCCTTTCTGCTGGGCGGCCTGCGCCCTAATCTCAACCCCTACTGTGCGGGCGGCCTAGCTGTCGGCGGTACGCTGCCAGCCAGTGTTTAGCAGCGACCGGTAGCTCCCGACTGCAAGCCATGCCCCAAGACGGGCGCGAGCGGTAATGGCAGGACGATAGTATTAGCGCCGCTCCTTCCACATGGCCGCACTCACACCAGTGCCTTCGCACATCCTCGTCGCTCGACGCACCTGAAATAAGGGACGCAGCCGTTCTCGTACCCAATGATCACCACTACCAGTCCATGCAGGGGCGCCGGCAGCCGAACGTCCATCGTTTAATTGGTCCGTACGCCTAAGGCCTTGGCCACCGGCCCAAGGAACGCGTCGTTGCCGCTCTCGTTACCCGGCGCCCAGCGGTTGAAGGTTTCGCTAATGGAGTTGTTGATGCCTAGGCCATCACCGATACGCCAACAACAGCTTGCTGAGGGCGTGGATGCCATTCTCGAGTATTGAAGCGTAGCTTGGCCACGCTCAGCTCCAGGCCGAGCTGCCCCTGCCAGTTATTAGACGGGTTGCGGTGGCTGTTGCCGGGATTGTTGTTGCGGACACCGCTAACGGTCATGGCTGATCTTCAGAAACGAAAACGCCAATTCGTAGGCTGGCGTTTGGAAATGCTTGTGGGGGCTGCTTGGTGATTGGCATTTAGGTCGCCATTCTGCAAAATGCGCCGGTTATTCAGTGGAGACAAAGGAAATGATGGGGACGCTGCGGTTTTTCATGGCAAGTTGCGTGGTTGCTTTCCATCTAACCGAGGAAACTCCAAATATCGGAATGCTGGCAATAGTATTCTTCTACTCGATCAGCGGATATCTGATAACCTTGGTACTTCACGAGACTTACAACTTCAAAGTCACGCAATTCACCACGAACAGAATACTAAGACTTTACCCCGCCTACCTGTTTACGCTAGGCATCGGCATCACTGCATCCATGATCGACGGCTTTAGTGCTTTCCACCCGACATGGCATAGCACTGGCTCCCTGCTGGACATTTTCGGCAACACGTTGATTTTCCCCTGGGGAATCGTTGCCGGCACAAATGTCGAACAGTACCGAATCATTCCTTCCTCTTGGTCGGTCGGCGTAGAGCTGTGCTGCTATGCCATTTTATGGCTGATAACCTCCCGATCGTGGCGTCTTTCTCTGATCACGGCTGCATTCTCCATCGCTTGGTATTTCTGGGTAAGCTTCTCTAACTCCAACCCTATGCTCAAATACTACCCGATTATCGCCGCGATGCTCCCATTCAGCCTGGGATCTATGGCCTACTTCATGTCTACGAAGTTAACCTTCCTTTGCGGCCTTCGAAATAACAAACCAGCGCAGACAGTCTTACTCCTCTCCGTCGTCGCCGTTTTCATTTGGCTGTGGCGCGAATCGTTAGATACTTCGAAGATAGTGGTCAGCCATTGGAGCTACTATGCAAACATCGCACTGGCGTTCATCACTGTATTGCTCGTAAATAAATCCAGGATGAGCGGAGTTACTGCGAGGATCGACAAGTACCTAGGCGACCTAGCCTACCCAGTGTTCCTTGGACACTTCATTTATGCATTCCTTGTATGGAAGCTATTCAATACAGAACTGCGCGGATGGGAAATATTTAGCTACGCATATTTCGCAACAATAGCGGCAAGCATCTTTATAGTCGAATTCATCGACAATCCAATAACCCAAGTCAGAAGCAGGATACGAGAGAAGGCAACCACCGCCCCTGCTGTATGCCCTCAAGGAAACTCGATAACTCGTGATTGAGCGCAACGTAGCGTCCATCATCTCGGCAAATTTCCTTGGCACGAGCACTGCCCCAAGGCAGCTACCACGTGCAGTAGGCATTCGCCAGCCTAAAGGCGGTTTCGACACGCCAAGCCCGAAACTCAGATGACTCTATCGCTCGTTGGATAGGAGCTAATGCTGCTGGGGTCGTTCGATGCCGCGTGTGCTCTTCACTTTCTCCAGCGAAAGTACCCGCTCATTGCAGGCTATCTGAGACTTCAGTGGGTAGCTTTGGGCGAGCCCCCCCCTCCGCGACTTGACGCTAAGCGTATCCATCTTTACTGTTCGTCGGCTTGCACTGCGCCGAAGCTGCTGCCTGGCATCTTTAGAAGTGGATTGTCTTCATACGTGCAGCCTGCTTAGTAAACAACCCTGGATCAAGCATGAAGTATATAGACGCTTTTACAAGAATCATCGGAGTCATATCACTGATATTGCTTCTCACAGGGCACTCCAATGGAAGCGGATGGAGATATATCCGCCTGACCGGCCTTGGCATATGGGGATGGCACGAATTCAAAGCAAGGAATAGACGACGGACGAAGGCGACGACAAGAACATCTAAGGATCGGGCCAATTATGCTTAACGAATTCATGTATCCAGCCATTATAATGGTCCTCTACATATTCTCATGCTTTATCACTAGAGCAGTTGGCTCGAGAATAGGCATAGAGATCGAGTCAGAAAAAGGCTTCTCAAGCTCTCTTGAAGTTCTCCGGGGAATGGCTGCGTTTCTTGTGTTCGGCGCACATTCCACCATGTATTTTGGACTTGCGCCAAAGCAGGTATTCTCCGCCACCTTTGGGGAGGTTGGCGTCCTGCTTTTCTTCATGCTCACTGGCCACTTATTCTGGTCCCAGATAAGAAACAATCGGTACCGGGCGGAATCATTCTTCCAGAAGCGGATTAAGCGGCTTCTCCCCGTTTACCTGCTCGTAATTTCAACGTTCACATTTCTGGACTGGGCCACTTCTGGCTTCCAAATTCCGACTCCCACACAGCTCACGGCATTGATCAGAAATTACGGTTTCGGCTTCGGAACTGTGGTCAACAGTATCGGAAACGTAAACGACGTTTTCTCGAAAGACATGTACCTGAGAATAAATAGCATCTGGACGCTTCGCTGGGAGTGGCTATTCTATCTTGTCATACCGATTCTGGCGACATTCAATAGATTCTCGATCACAACAGCGTTCGCAATTTTTTTATCTATTACATTTTTCAACCCTCTCGATTTATTCAACGGAACGACTGACATTGTCTTCATCCTAGCCTTTTGGTTTGGCGCGCTATCCGTTGAGATAGAAAGCGGAAAGAACGGAATTTTCAAGTTCCTGAATTCGAGGGCCGCAAGCAACTTCCTGCTCCTGTGCGGTATATCAGCGTTACTCATATATCTCTTCCGTGGCGAGGTCATGCAGAAGAACGTTCGCGTTCCGTACATGCTTTTTTGCATGTTCCCAGTTTTCATGTATTTCGTATTATCAAAGAGCTTCTCGGACAGACTAACCTGGCCACCCATGCAGATGGTCGGAAAAATTAGCTATTCCTTCTATCTTTGGCATCTTGGCATCAATCATTACACGATGCAGATCGTGACGCGCCACTTCCATGACACACAGAACTGGACCGCCATGATCTCAATTTGCTTTGCGATGATGGCAGTGGCGACTGTGGTTTCTTGCTACAGTTACAAGTTCATCGAAGAAAGATTCATGCATCGAAAGGGGAACACGTTGCCCGCACCGTCCCTGGGATAAAAGAATGAGCGCTGCCAGTCAACGACACGGCAGTGCTCGCTAGCACGACGTCACAACGCTATTAAGAATCGAACAGTTAAGTTCTACACTGACTTAGCCATGACATTCTGCACCATGGCACTCAGCTGAGCGCCTACCTTGTCAGGCGCTCGGTAAGTACTATGACTCACCGTGATATCGCCTGTAGCATTGGCCAGACGGCCGAAACTTGGAGGGGCGTCCACGCGCTGAGCAAGGCGGCGGTCATGCCCTACGGCAGGCACAAGGGAAGGCTAATCACTGCGGCTCCCAGCGACTACAAGGCATCGCTGCTGCGGCAGCCCGCTGTCGATCCGCACCTCCTACAAGCGCTCGGCGCGCTGATTCACCACAAAGCGCCGCAACGGCGCCCAACACCTTGAGTTGCTCCATGGAAGACAAGATCTCCTAAGCGCTTACCATATGACTACCAAGTCAGGTTATGCCGGATTCAGCGGCAAGCTAATCCTGGTGAGAAATGCCGTCCTAGAGCCTCCGAATCAGAATATTCCTATACAAACACTCTGCCGCAGCATGATAGCATGTAGCCATGCCAGGGACAGAGGAGCGGTCTAGCTCGCATGTTGGTTCAGGATCGCACCGACTAAAGCTCCACCTGCCTCGCTCAATCTTTGCCGGCCGAGGTTGGTACGTGCCGGCTTGTTCAGGAGTATCAAAATGAGCACCGTTTGCAGAAACGGCATGGAAGATGCTTTTAAGGCCCTTGAGGGCCTCCAAAACGTTCTTCAAGGTCTGACGCCCGTAAGCCGTCAGCCACAGCCCGAGCTGGTAGCACAATTTCCGCCATCCGCCATATCCCCAAAGGCGCTGCCCGCTACGCTGCGCGCCACCGTCGCACGCCTGCCAAAGGTCGCTGCCGCCGGCTTGCTCACCGCAGCCAGCGAACTAAGTGCCAGCACCAACATGCTGGAACTGGAATATCGTGCCGGCGCAACGCAGGGCCGAATGCTCGCCGCCGTTGAGCGTGACGAGTTGCGCGAGGATGAATGCCAGCAACTTAGCGACTGGATTCTCAGCCTGACAATGCAGCGCTCGCTGGAGCTGAAGGAGCATCTGTGAGCGACGGTGACGCTGACCTGACCGCAGCAGCCTTGTCCGCTCTTGTCGCATTGGGTGTTGACCCACAGGCCGCACCGCGGCGCCTGACCGCAGTCTTCAATGCCCTTCGGTCAGGGGGCGTCCCCCTACCACGTTCAAGCCATGCTGATTGTCCCGGCGACCTCTGCGCGGTACTCACCAAGGCCGCTGCCGGGGCGACGAGCAGTTCTTAACTCCCTCCCAAAGCCCTTCTCCGTCTCGCTCGACGAAGAAGGGCCGTTCGCGTTTGATACCGTGGGCGCCTTGAGTCAGAGGCGGGAGGCTCGCAGTGGCTACGTACAAACAACTTACTGCATCACCTGGCCCCTTGTGATAGCCAGCCCGACCGGCCGCAGGGGCGACGACCAGCATGCTGCCCGCCCTGGAGGCGCGCGAAGCTGCCTTTGATGCCGGCGACGAGCAACTGGCAGCCGCCATTGGCCAATTCCAATTCCGTGATATCCGTCCCAAGGCCGCATCGGAGATTGCCGACATTCGCGAGGCTTCAGCCTTACTCGGCCACTCCGATAAACGGATTACCGAAACCGTGTATCGACGCGTTGGCGAAGTAGTGAAACCGACCCGCTAATGACGCTGATGCGGAAATGATTGAAATGATGCGGAAATGATAGGGAGATAACGATGGGCCAGATTGCCACCCACCAGAAACGCGAAAGCCCCGCAGTGCGGGGCTTTCAACGTTGTAATAGTGGCGGAAGCGTAGAGATTCGAACTCTAGGACAGTTGCCCGTCGACGGTTTTCAAGACCGTTGCCTTAAACCACTCGGCCACGCTTCCACATGAACGGGCGGCAATATTACCGGATCGCAACACACTGTCAAACTCTGATGATTCAGCCCGCTTTTGCCTCTGTTATCATGGGCATCACTACGGTCACGGATCCGTATCCCGCTTAACAGGAGTGTCTCGACATGCAAGAACGGCAATATCTCGACTCCACAGCCGTGGAGCAGAAGGAGGTCAGCGGCGTCCTGCGCAATACCTACGGTCTGCTGGCCCTGACCCTGGCCTTCAGCGGCCTGGTGGCCTACGCCTCGCAGCAACTGCGCCTGCCCTACCTGGGCCCCATCGTTACTCTGCTCGGCTTCTACGGCCTGTTCTTCCTCACCGTGAAGCTGCGCAACAGCGGCTGGGGCCTGGTCAGCACCTTCGCCCTCACCGGCTTCATGGGCTACACCCTCGGCCCGATCCTGAACATGTACCTGGGCATGGCCAATGGTGCGAGCGTGATCTCGTCGGCCTTCTTCATGACCGCCCTGGTGTTCTTCGGCCTGTCCGCCTACGTGCTGACGACCCGCAAGGACATGAGCTTCCTGTCCGGCTTCATCACCGCGGGCTTCTTCGTGCTGCTGGGCGCCGTGCTGGTATCGCTGTTCTTCCAGATCAGCGGCCTGCAACTGGCCATAAGCGCCGGCTTCGTGCTGTTCTCCTCGGCGATGATCCTGTTCCAGACCAGCGCGATCATCCACGGTGGCGAGCGCAACTACATCATGGCGACCATCAGCCTGTACGTCTCGATCTACAACCTGTTCATCAGCCTGCTGCAGCTCTTCGGCATCATGGGCAGCGACGACTGATCCTTCGGCCCTGCGAAAAAAGCCCGTCTCGACGGGCTTTTTTCATTTCCGGCAGGGCAAAAAAGCCGTGTTGCCGTATCATTCCGCGAACTATCGTTGCAGTCAGTCACCGTATGAAATTCGTCATTGCCCTCTTCTCTGCGCCGCACTCGCCGGCCGCGCGACGCGCCCTTCGCTTCGCCGAGGCTGCGCTGGCTGGCGGTCACGAAATCACCCGGCTGTTCTTCTACCGGGACGGCGTGCACAGCGCCTCGGCGAACGTGGTCGCGAGCCAGGACGAGTTGGATGTGGCCGCCGCCTGGACGCGCTTCGTGGCCGATAACCATCTGGACGGCGTGGTCTGTATTGCCGCTGCGCTACGTCGCGGTGTGCTCAATGAGGAAGAAGCCAAGCGCTACTCCCGCCCCGCCGCGAACCTGCGGGCTCCGTGGGAGCTTTCCGGCCTCGGTCAGCTGCATGAAGCGGCGCAACTGGCGGACCGCCTGGTCTGCTTCGGAGGCGATTGATGGCCAAGTCCTTGCTAATCATCAGCCGCCAGGCGCCCTGGGCCGGCCCCGCCGCGCGCGAGGCGCTGGACATCGCCCTGGCTGGCGGCGCGTTCGACCTGCCGATTTCCATGCTGTTCCTCGATGACGGCGTGTTCCAGCTCGCCCCTGGCCAGCGCCCAGCGACGCTGGAACAGAAGGACCTGCAGGCCAACCTGCAAGCATTGCCCCTGTTCGGCGTGGAGGCGCTCTACGCCAGCAGCCTTAGCCTGGCGGAGCGCGGGCTGGACAGCACCAGCCTGACGCTGCCTGTCCAGGCACTGGACGATGCCGCGCTCCGCGACCTGCTGCAAACCCACGACCAGGTGATCACGATCTGATGGCCACTCTCCACCTGCTCTCGCACTCCCCCTTCAACGACGGCCGTTTCGACAGTTGCCTGCGACTGCTGGGCGCTGACGATGGCATCCTGCTGACCGGGGATGCGGCGTACGCCCTGCAGCCAGGCAGCAAGGCCGCCCAGGCGTTGCTGGCGCTGCCCGCCGACCATGCACTGCACGCGCTGCATGAAGATCTGCAGGCGCGCGGCCTGGACGATCCGCCTGCACGGGTCGTCGCCCTGGATTACTCCGGCTTCGTCGAACTCTGCACACGCTTTGACAAGGTAAACGCCTGGCTATGAGTACGTTACTGGTCAACGGCCAAGCCCTGCCGCTGGACAAGGACGGTTATCTGGTCGACCTCAACGACTGGAGCGACGCTGCCGCCGAAGCCCTCGCTCATAACGAGGGCCTCCAGCTGACGCCCGATCACTGGGAAATCCTCCTGCTGCTGCGCGAGTTCTACGGCGAGTTCCAGCTGTCGCCGGCCAACCGCCCGCTGATCAAGTACGTGGCCCAGAAACTCGGCACGGAAAAAGGCAGCAGCCTGCACCTCAACCTCCTGTTCAAGGGCACACCGGCCAAGCTTGCCGCCAAGCTCGCCGGCCTGCCGAAGCCGACCAATTGCCTATGACCGCCGCTCCGCTCGTCCTGCAGACTCCCGCCGAACACCCCTTCGCCCAGTTCGTGCGCATCCTCGGCAAAGGCAAGCGCGGCGCCCGCGGCCTGACCCGCGAGGAGGCCCGCGAAGCACTGGGCATGATCCTGGACGACCAGGTCGAGGAATCCCACTTGGGCGCCTTCCTCATGCTCCTGCGGCACAAGGAGGAAAGCGCCGAAGAGCTCGCGGGTTTCACCGAGGCCGCGCGCTCCCGCCTGCAGGCGCCGAAGATCGCCGTGGACCTCGACTGGCCCAGCTACGCCGGCAAGAAGCGCCACCTGCCCTGGTACCTGCTGGCGGCCAAATGCCTGACCGGCAGCGGCACGCGCATTCTGCTGCACGGCGGTGGCGCGCATACCGCCGGCCGGATCTACAGCGAGCAACTTCTGGAACGGCTCGGCTTGCCGCTGTGCCGTGACTGGAGCGCCGTCAGTGCTGCACTGGACGCCACGGGGATCGCCTTCGCCCCGCTGGTGGACTGGATGCCGCGCCTGCAGCGCATGATCGACCTGCGCAACACGCTCGGCCTGCGCTCCCCCATGCATTCGGCCGTGCGCCTGCTCAACCCGCTGGGCGCCACCTGCGTCCTGCAGAGCATCTTCCATCCCGGCTATCAGGAAGTGCACCGCGAGGGCAGCCGCCTGCTCGGCGACTACGCCATCGTCATCAAGGGCGAAGGCGGCGAGATCGAGATGAACCCCGACGCCACCTCGCACCTCTACGGCTGCCAGGGCGGTGAAGCGTGGGACGAAGAGTGGCCGGCGCTGTCGCCGCTGCGCCACGTCAAGCCGGAAACCCTGGACCCGGCCCACCTGGTCGCCTTCTGGCGCGGCGAAACCGAGGACGCCTACGGCGAACTGGCCGTCCGCGCGACGATGGCATTGGCCCTGCGCGCCTTGGGCTTGCCGCGCGATGAAGCCTTCGCGGAAGCGGACAGACGCTGGGCCGCCCGAAACAGATCGATTTAATCGATATCTGGAATCCTGATTTTGCGCTAAACAATCGAGCCACAGTCGATAGACTGGTCCCATCTCCCCACTTTCTGGAGAAGCAGATGGGACAATTGATCGATGGCCGCTGGCAGGACCAGTGGTATGACACCAGCAAGGACGGCCGCTTCCAGCGCGAAAACGCTCAGCGCCGCAATTGGGTTACTGCCGACGGCCAGCCCGGCCCCACCGGCGAAGGTGGCTTTCGCGCCGAAGCCGGTCGCTATCACCTCTATGTTTCCCTGGCCTGCCCGTGGGCGCACCGCACGCTGATCTATCGCCAGCTCAAGGGCCTGGAGTCGCTGATCGACGTCTCGGTGGTCAGTTGGCTGATGCTGGAAAACGGCTGGACGTTCGACAAGACGCTCGGCTCCACGGGCGACAAGCTGGACGGCCTGGACTTCCTCCATCAGCGCTACACCAGGGACGACGCGCACTACACCGGCCGCGTGACCGTGCCGGTGCTGTGGGACAAGCACGAGCAGCGGATCGTCAGCAACGAGTCGGCGGAGATCATCCGCATGTTCAACAGCGCCTTCGACGGGATCACCGGCAACACGCTGGATCTCTACCCCGAGCCCCTGCGCGCGCAGATCGACGCGCTGAACGAACGTATCTACCCGGCCGTGAACAATGGTGTGTACCGCGCGGGCTTCGCCACGACGCAGGACGCCTATGAAGAAGCATTCAAGACGCTGTTCAACGAACTGGACTGGCTGGAAGAGCGCCTGGGTACGCAGCGCTACCTCGCCGGCGAATACCTGACCGAGGCGGATGTTCGCCTGTTCACCACCCTGATTCGCTTCGATGCGGTCTACCACGGCCACTTCAAGTGCAACCTGCGGCGCCTGGCGGATTACCCGAACCTGTCCGGCTGGCTGCGCGAGCTGTATCAGTTGGAGGGTGTCGCCGGAACCGTGGATTTCCAACACATCAAGCATCACTACTACGGCAGCCACCGGACCATCAACCCGACCGGCATCGTGCCGCTCGGCCCGCAGCAGGACTTCACCGGCCCGCACGGGCGGGGGCATCTGCGGGGCAAGGGGATTGCGCGCAGGGGCTGACCCACGGCGCCGCCTTTGTAGGAGCGGGCCATGCCTGCGATTCGCGGACAAAGTCCGCTACTACCTGGAAACTCCTTCGCTGGCCCCAGCCCTCTCCCCCCGCCCTCTCCCTGAAGGGAGAGGGAGCCATCCGAGCCGGCTGACGCCACAATTTCATCCTGCACCATACGGTCCCCTCTTTCTTCAGGGAGAGGGTTAGGGAGAGGGAAACGGACTTTCAGAAGAAGACAGTGCCCTGCAGGAGCCCTACAGCACCTGTAGGAGCGAGCTTGCTCGCGAAGCTCAGGGCAATTTCACGGCTTCAAGCGGTTCGCGAGCAAGCTCGCTCCTACAAAGAGCCGGTCAGATCGGTTTTTCGATGCCGTCGTAGACCTTCTGCAGCGCATCCAGGCGTTCCTGGTAGCGCTGCTTGAGACACGCCGTGTTGGCACGACAGGCGCGGCGCTGCTCCAGCCACGCGAGCTGGGAGTCGCCCAGGTTGCCACGCATGCCCATGGCGAACAGGCCGCGCAGCAGGCGGTAGGTGGTCGCCACCTGCACGTCCAGCTCGGACAACTGGCGATCCGCGCAGATGGCTTTCTCGTCGGCCTGTCGGGCCTTCTTGCAGTCGAAACTGGCCGCCGAGGCGGGCACGGCGAAGCAACCCAGGGCGCACACGGCGCCAAGGATCACCGTGCGCAGCGGTTTCACGGCTGCCCCTCGAACCAGGCGAGTTTTTCGCGCAGCTGCACCACTTCCCCGACGATCACCAGGGTGGGCGCATGGACCTCATGCTCGGCCACCAGCGCCGGCAGGTTCCCCAACGTGCCAGTGAAGACCCGTTGGTGGACCGTGGTGCCCTGCTGGATGAGCGCGGCCGGGGTGTCCGCCGAGCGGCCATGGCGCACCAGTTGCTCGCAGATGACCGGCAAGCCGACCAGGCCCATGTAGAACACCAGGGTTTGTCCTGGCGCGACCAGGTCATTCCAGGGCAGGTCAGTGCTGCCGTCCTTCAGGTGACCGGTCACGAAACGCACGGACTGCGCATAATCGCGGTGGGTCAGCGGGATACCGGCGTAGGCCGCGCAGCCGCTGGCGGCGGTAATGCCGGGCACGACCTGGAACGGGATGCCATTGGCCGCCAGTTCGTCGATCTCCTCGCCGCCTCGGCCGAAGATGAACGGATCGCCGCCCTTCAGGCGCAATACACGTTTGCCCTGCTGGGCCAGTTCCACCAGCTTGCGATTGATCTCGTCCTGCGGCACGGCGTGGTCCGCACGGCGCTTGCCGACGTAGAGGCGGTCGGCGTCGCGGCGGCACAGCTCGAGGATGGCCGGTGCGACGAGGCGGTCGTAAAGCACCACATCGGCCTGCTGCATCAGGCGCAGCGCGCGGAAGGTCAACAGGTCGGGATCGCCGGGGCCGGCGCCCACCAGATAGACCTCGCCACGGGATTCGGCCTGCGGCGCTTCCAGCTTGTCCGCCAGCAGGCGCTCGGCTTCGCTGGGCTGGCCGGCCAGCATGCGCTCGGCGACCGGGCCCTGGAACACGTCTTCCCAGAACTGGCGGCGCTGCTGCAGGTCCGGCAGGCGCTGCTTCACGCGCTCGCGGAAGCGGCTGGCGAGGCCCGCCAGCTGGCCGTAAGTGGCGGGAATCCAGGTTTCCAGCTTGGCACGCAGCAGTCGCACCAGCACCGGCGCATCGCCACCGCTGGAGACCGCCACCACCAGCGGCGAACGATCGACGATGGCCGGAAAGATCACGCTGCACAGTGCCGGCGCATCGACCACGTTGACCGGCACACCACGGGCATGGGCGTCGCGGGAGACCTGGGCATTGAGCGGCTCATCGTCCGTCGCGGCGATGACCAGTACGCAATCCCGCAGGTCCCCCTGGGCATACGGGCGCAGGAGCAGTTCGCCCGCGCCCTCCTCGACCAGCTCGCGCAGCTCCGAATGCACCTCCGGAGCCACGACGCGCAGCACCGCGCCGGCGTCGCTCAGCAGGCGCGCCTTGCGCAGTGCGACATCACCGCCGCCGACCAGTAGCGCGCGACGTCCGCGCAGGATGTGGAACAGCGGCAGGAAGTCCATCTCAGCCGATGACCTCGATGCCCGCCATGTAAGGCTTGAGCACCTCCGGCACGCGGATCGAGCCGTCGGCCTGCTGGTAGTTCTCCAGCACGGCGACCAGGGTACGGCCTACGGCCAGGCCCGAGCCGTTGAGGGTATGCACCAGCTCCGGCTTGCCGGTTTCCGGGTTGCGATAGCGCGCCTGCATGCGGCGGGCCTGGAAGTCGCCGCAGTTGGAGCAGGAGGAAATCTCGCGGTACTTGTCCTGGCTCGGCACCCAGACTTCCAGGTCGTAGGTCTTGGCGGCGCCGAAGCCCATGTCGCCGGTGCACAACGCCAGGGCGCGGTACGGCAGCTCCAGGGCCTGGAGGACCTTCTCGGCGTTGCCGACGAGGCTTTCCAGCGCTTCCCAGGATTTGGACGGCTCGACGATCTGCACCATCTCGACCTTGTCGAACTGGTGCTGGCGGATCATGCCGCGGGTATCGCGGCCCGACGCACCGGCTTCGCTGCGGAAGCACGGGGTGTGGGCGACGAACTTCAGCGGCAGTTCCTTCGCGTCGAGAATCTGCCCGGCAACGATGTTGGTCAAAGAGACTTCCGCAGTCGGGATCAGGTACAGGTCCGCTTCGTCTTCGCGCTGGATCTTGAACAGGTCTTCCTCGAACTTCGGCAGCTGGCCGGTGCCCTGCAACGCCGGAGCCTGTACCAGATACGGGGTGTAGGCCTCTTCGTAGCCGTGCTCGCGGGTATGCAGGTCGATCATGAACTGCGCCAGGGCGCGGTGCAGGCGGGCGATCGGGCCGCGCATCAGGGCGAAACGGGCGCCGGACAGGCGGGCGGCGGTCTCGAAGTCCAGCCAGCCGTGTTTTTCACCCAGGGCGACATGGTCCTTGATCTCGAAATCGAAGGTGCGCGGCGTGCCCCAGCGACGGACTTCGACGTTGTCGTCTTCATCGGCGCCCACCGGCACGGACTCGTGCGGCAGGTTGGGGATGTTCAGCAGCAGGCTGTCCAGCTCGGCCTGGATGGCGTCCAGCTCGCGCTTGCCGGCATCCAGTTCTTCGGCCATGCGGTTGACCTCGGCCTTCAGCGGCGCGACGTCCTCACCGTTCTTCATGGCCTGACCGATGGCCTTGGAGCGCGAATTGCGCTCGGCCTGCAGGGTCTCGGTGCGGGTCTGCACGGCCTTGCGCTGGCTCTCCAGCGCTTCGATGCGCGCCACGTCCAGGGTGAAGCCACGGGTGGCCAGGCGTTCGGCCACTTCCTGCGGCTGGGTACGAACCAGTTTGGAATCGAGCATGGTGTCTTCTCGTGTCGAGTGTCAGGCGGCGCTCGCGGGCGCCACTTCAGGATTTTCTGCGACGGCGGGAACTGGCCTTGTCGAGGCTGGCCAGGTGGCGCAGCTTTTCGCCGATCTTCAGTTCAAGCCCGCGCGGCACGGGTTGGTAATACTGGCGCGGCTCCATGGACTCGGGGAAGTAATCTTCCCCGGCCGCATAGGCATCCGGCTCATCATGGGCATAGCGGTACTCGTCGCCATAGCCCAGGTTCTTCATCAGCTTGGTCGGTGCGTTGCGCAGATGCAGCGGCACTTCCAGCGAACCGCTCTCCGCCACGTCACGGCGCGCCGTGTTGTAAGCGTTGTAGACTGCATTGCTCTTGGGCGCACAGGCCAGATAGACGATAGCCTGCGCAATCGCCAGCTCGCCTTCGGGGCTGCCGAGGCGCTCCTGCACATCCCAGGCGTGGAGGCACAGTGTCAGGGCGCGCGGGTCGGCGTTGCCGATGTCCTCGCTGGCCATGCGCACCACGCGGCGGGCGATGTATAGCGGATCACAGCCGCCATCGAGCATGCGCGCATACCAATACAGCGCGCCATCGGGGCTGGAGCCGCGCACCGATTTGTGCAGCGCACTGATCTGGTCGTAGAAGGCTTCGCCACCCTTGTCGAAGCGCCGGCGCGAATCGCCCAGCAGGTTCTGCAGCAGTTCGGCGCTGATCTCGCCGTTGTCCTCGGCGAGGTCGGAGGCGTTCTCCAGCAGGTTGAGCAGGCGCCGGCCATCGCCGTCGGCGGCAGCCATGAGAATCGCGAAGCTGTCGTCGGGCAGGCTCAGGTTGCGCTTGCCCAGGCCCTTCTCTTCGGTCAACGCACGCTCCACCAGCCGGCGCAGGGCCGCTTCGTCCAGGCTTTTCAGCACGTAGACGCGGGCACGGGAAAGCAGTGCATTGTTCAGCTCGAAGGATGGGTTCTCGGTGGTCGCACCGATGAAGATCAGCGTGCCGTCTTCCACGTAGGGCAGGAAGGCATCCTGCTGGCTCTTGTTGAAGCGGTGCACCTCGTCGACGAAGAGGATGGTGCGGCGGCCATACTGTGCGGCGTGCTGCTTGGCCACTTCCACCGACTGGCGGATTTCCTTCACGCCCGAGAGCACCGCCGAGATGGTCTCGAAATGCGCATCGGTGACCTGGGCCAGGAGCTTGGCCAGGGTGGTCTTGCCGACCCCGGGCGGCCCCCAGAAGATCATCGAGTGCAGCGCGCCCTGTTCCAGCGCCTCGCGCAGCGGCTTGCCGCGGGCGAGCAGGTGCTCCTGACCGACGTACTCGTCCAGGCTGGTCGCGCGCAGGCGCGCGGCCAGGGGCTGGGAAACGGGGGCGGAGCGGAACAGATCCACGGTCTTACCTATTTACTCGAAACGGGTTACTCGGCGCGAACAGGGCGCGCCGGTCACTCCTGGATGACGTCGACGCCCTTGGGCACTTCGAAGACGAACTGCTTGGCGTCTATCGCCTCGTTCATCTTCACGTCGAAGAACAGGATGTTGGTGCGCTGGCCGACGCTGTCGATCAGCTGCATGTCGTTCACCACGCCGCTGCGGAAGGAAATCCGCAGGCTGTCGAACAGGGTGTCCTTGGATTTCGGCTTGAGGGTGAAGTCGACCACGTTGCCGCCGTCTTTGGCGGTGATGTCGAAGCTTTGGCCGATCTTCGACACATCGCCGGAGAGCAGCAGGGCCGGCGTCTGGGTCAGGCGCTGGTCGAGCTTCTGGATGGTCACCTGCTCCAGGTCCGGGTCGTACAGCCAGATCTTCTCGCCATTGGAGATGAGCAGTTGCTCGTTCGGCGCATCGGTGTGCCAACGGAACAGGCCCGGCCGCTTGAGGCCCAGGGTGCCGGCGGTTTCCTGCAGGCGGGTGCCGCTGCCATCCAGGGTCAGCTGGGAGAAGCGCGCGGTCATGGTCTGGGCCTTGGTGAGCATCCCGCTCAGGCGCTGCGCAGCAGCTTCGTCGGCATGGGCCTGGACGCCGGCGACAGCCAGCGCAGCAACGAACAACAGGCGGATCAGACGCATCGAAATCCTCGAAGTCGAATCAATCACGGATCGGGGCCGGCGCGATCACTTCGCGCGAGCCATTGGTATTCATCGGGGTGACCACACCGGCCATTTCCATGGCCTCGATCATCCGCGCGGCGCGGTTATAGCCGATCTTTAGCTTGCGCTGCACGGCGGAAATCGACGCCCGGCGGCTTTCGGTCACGAAGCGTACGGCTTCGTCATACAGCGGGTCGTCCTCGCTGCCCTCGCCACCTTCGCCGCCACCGCCACCTTCGAATGAACCGCCACCGCCTTCTTCGGCGCCGGCGAGGATGTCCTCAATGTAGTTCGGTGCGCCACGTAGCTTCCAGGCTTCGACGACGCGGTGCACCTCGTCGTCGGAGACGAAGGCGCCATGCACGCGGATCGGCAGGCCGGTGCCCGGCGGCAGGTAGAGCATGTCGCCGTGGCCCAGCAGCTGTTCGGCGCCACCCTGGTCGAGGATGGTGCGCGAGTCGATCTTGCTGGAGACCTGGAAGGCGATACGGGTCGGGATGTTCGCCTTGATCAGGCCGGTAATCACGTCCACCGACGGACGCTGGGTCGCCAGGATCAGGTGGATACCGGCGGCCCGCGCCTTCTGGGCGATACGGGCGATCAGCTCTTCCACCTTCTTGCCGACGATCATCATCATGTCGGCGAATTCGTCCACCACCACCACGATGGTCGGCAGGGTCTGCAGCAGCGGCGCTTCGTCTTCCATGCTTTCGCGGCGGTACAGCGGGTCGGTCAGCGGCGTGCCGGCCTCCTCCGCGTCCTTCACCTTGCGGTTGAAGCCGGCGAGGTTACGCACGCCCATGGCCGCCATCAGCTTGTAGCGCCGCTCCATCTCGGCGACGCTCCAGCGCAGCGCGTTGGCGGCCTCCTTCATGTCGGTGACCACCGGGCAGAGCAGGTGCGGAATGCCTTCGTAGATCGACAGCTCCAGCATCTTCGGGTCGATCATGATCAACCGCGCCTCTTCCGGCGTGGACTTGAACAGGATCGACAGCAGCATGGCGTTCACGCCCACCGACTTACCCGAACCGGTAGTACCGGCCACCAGCAGGTGCGGCATCTTCGCCAGGTCGGTGATGATCGGGTTGCCGCCGATATCGTGGCCCAGGGCCAGCGGCACGGTGGACTTGTGCTCGTCGTATTCGGGGGTCATCAGCACTTCGGAGAAGCGCACCATCTGCCGGTCTTCGTTGGGAATCTCGATGCCGACGGTGGTCTTGCCGGGGATGACTTCCACCACGCGCACGCTGATGACTGCCAGCGAGCGCGCCAGGTCCTTGGCCAGGTTGGAAATGCGGCTGACCTTCACGCCAGCGGCTGGCTGGATTTCGAAACGGGTGATCACCGGGCCCGGATGCACGGATTCGACGATGACCTCGACGCCGAACTCCTTGAGCTTGATTTCCAGCAGGCGCGACATGGCCTCCAGGGACTCGGGCGAGTAGCTCTGTTTCTTTTCCGCGGCCGGGTCGAGGATCGACAGCGGCGGCAGGGTACCTTCCACGGCGGTATCGACGAACAGCGGTGCCTGCTTTTCCTTCAGCACGCGCTTGCTCGGCTCGACCGGTTTGGAGGGCGGCGGCGGGACGTCGATCTTCGGCGCCACGCGCTTCTCGCGCTCTTGCACGCTCTTGACCAGCGCTTCCTCGCGCTCGATCAGGCGCTCCTTGACCTTGGCCTGCTCGCGGCGGTCGGCCACGATGGGTGCGGCGACTTCAGCCACGCGCTCGTCGACTTCGCGAAGCTGAGCGACCAGTTGCTTGTGCTCACTACGGGCGCTCCACCAGCGATTGGTGGCGTTGTGGATCAGCTCGAAGAGGTCGAGGGTGATCTTGCCGGTGACGTCCATCACCTTGAACCAGGACAGATCGGCGAACACCGTCATGCCGAACAGGAACAGCGCCAGGAACAGCAGCGTACTGCCCTGCACGTTCAGCGCGTTGATACCCAGTTGGCCGAGGCTTTCGCCCAGGGCACCGCCGGCCGTGGCCGGCATATGGGCACCGCTGGTATGGAAGTGGATGTAGGCCAGCGCAGAGCCCGACAGCACCAGGAACACCAGGCCGATCAGGCGCCAGGAGAAGAGCCAGCCGCTCCACTCCCACGGCAGGTGGCGCTTGCGGAAGACCTGATAGGTCTTCACCGCCAGCAGCAGCGGGAACAGGTAGGCGAAATAGCCCAGCACCATGAACAGGATGTCGGCGCTGAGCGCGCCCAGGCGGCCGGCCGCGTTCTGCACCTGCTCGACGTGACTGGAGTGGCTCCAGCCCGGATCGGAGGAATCGTAGGTGAGCAGTGCCATCCACAGGTACAGGCAGAGCGCGCCGAGCGCGATCAGAGCCCCTTCCTTCAGACGGTAATGCAGTTGCTGGCGCCAGGCGGCGGCATGGCTTGCTGTGGTGTCCTTCAAAACGCTTCTATTCCTGCGCTATACGCGCGTCCGAGAGTCGTTGGGCCGCGAAACGGGCCTATTGTACGGCTTTGGCCGGCCGATGCCAGCGAACCCGGGTGTGCCTGACTGCGCTTTTGCCGGCTTTCCGGGGTTCGGTGTAGCATAGCCCAACACCGCTTTGCGGCTGCTCAATTGGAGCATGCATTCTCTTACGTGACAAAGGCTTATGGAGTCTTTTTATGAGTGAAGTCAAGCATTCGCGCCTGATCATCCTGGGCTCCGGCCCCGCGGGTTACACCGCGGCCGTGTACGCCGCGCGCGCCAACCTCAAGCCTGTTGTCATCACCGGCATCCAGCCCGGCGGCCAGCTGACCACCACCACCGAGGTCGACAACTGGCCCGGCGACGTCGAGGGCCTGACCGGCCCCGCCCTGATGCAGCGCATGGAGCAGCACGCCAAGCGTTTCGATACCGAGATCGTCTACGACCACATCCATACCGCGGAGTTGCAGCAGAAGCCCTTCACCCTCAAGGGTGACAGCGGCACCTACACCTGCGACGCGCTGATCATCGCCACCGGCGCCTCGGCCCAGTACCTGGGCATGTCTTCGGAAGAGGCCTTCATGGGCAAGGGCGTTTCCGCCTGTGCCACCTGCGACGGCTTCTTCTACCGCAACCAGGTGGTCTGCGTGGTCGGCGGCGGCAACACCGCCGTGGAAGAGGCGCTGTACCTGTCCAACATCGCCAAGGAAGTCCACCTGATCCACCGCCGCGACAAGCTGCGTTCGGAGAAGATCCTCCAGGACAAGCTGTTCGAGAAAGCCAGGAACGGCAATGTGCGCCTGCACTGGAACACCACTCTGGACGAGGTGCTGGGCGACAACATGGGCGTCGTCGGCGTTCGCCTGAAAGACGTCGACAGCGGCGAAACCCGCCAGCTGGACCTGGCCGGCGTATTCATCGCCATCGGCCACAAACCCAATAGCGACCTGTTCAAGGGCCAGCTGGAAATGCGTGACGGCTACCTGAAGGTCAAGGGTGGCGCCGAAGGCAATGCGACCCTGACCAGCATCGACGGCGTCTTCGCCGCCGGCGACGTGGCCGACCACGTCTACCGCCAGGCGATCACTTCCGCTGGCGCTGGCTGCATGGCCGCGCTGGACGCCGAAAAGTTCCTCGACGACAACTGATCGGCGCCAGGGGAGGCTCGCCCTCCCCTCCTCCCTATGCTCAAGTGGCTTTCCCGCAGCAATTTCGACTTTCCTCCCCTCGACAAGGCCCTGCATGAGCCCAACGGCCTGCTCGCGGCCGGTGGAGACCTGAACCCGCAACGCCTGATCCAGGCCTACCGCCACGGGTGCTTCCCCTGGTACCAGGACGGCCAGCCGATCCTCTGGTGGTCGCCCGACCCGCGCACGGTGCTGTTCCCGGATGAACTGCACGTTTCCCGCAGTCTCGCCAAGTTCATTCGACAGCAGCAGTACCAGGTCACCATCGACCAGGCGTTCGAGCAGGTCATCCAGGGTTGCGCCGGCCCGCGCGACTACGCCGACGGCACCTGGATCACCACGCCGATGCAGGAGGCCTATTGCCAGTTGCACCGCCTGGGAGTCGCCCACTCGGCGGAAGCGTGGCAGGGCGATGAACTGGTCGGCGGACTGTACGGCCTGGCCATCGGTCGGTTGTTCTTCGGCGAATCGATGTTCAGCCGCGCCGACAATGCCTCCAAGGTCGCCTTCGTCACCCTGGTGCAGCGCCTCAAAGCGGCCGGCTTCGTGCTGATCGACTGCCAGATGCCGACCCAGCACCTGCACAGCTTCGGCGCCCGGGCTATTTCCCGCGGCGAATTCGCCCGCTACCTGCGCCGTCATCTCGACGAAACACCGACGCAGGACTGGACTTCGCGAGCGGACCTGCTCAGCCTGTCTTAAACTTGCCTGAGGGACCTCGCAGGGGTTGAAGATGACCGAGCTCGCCCGCCTGAAGTTTTACGCCACACAACCGCATCCATGCAGCTATCTGCCCGAAGAGCAGGCCACCACCCTGTTCCTCGATCCCAGCCAGCCCATGGACGCGCAGTTGTATGCCTCGCTGTCCGAGGTCGGTTTCCGGCGCAGCGGCGAACACCTTTACCGGCCGCACTGCCAGCACTGCACTGCCTGCATCCCGGCGCGCATCCCGGCCGCCGGCTTCCAGCCCAGTCGCCAGCAGAAGCGCATCATCAAGCGCAACGCCGACCTGGAGGTCATCCGCAAGCGCCCGGCCTTCACCGAGGAGTACTATGCCCTCTACATGCGCTACATTGAGCAGCGGCATGCCGACGGTGACATGTACCCGCCCAGCCGCGACCAGTTCGCTACCTTCCTGGTGCGCGACCTGCCCTTCAGCTGTTTCTTCGAATTCCGCCTGCAAGGCAGGCTGCTCGCCGTCGCCGTGACCGACGTCCTGCCCAACGGCCTTTCCGCCGTCTATACCTTCTACGATCCGGACGAAGAGCGCCGTAGCCTCGGGCGCTTCGCCATTCTCTGGCAAATCGGCGAGACCGAAAGATTGGGCCTGCACGCGGTTTACCTGGGCTACTGGATCAAGAACTGCCGAAAGATGAACTACAAGACCCAGTACCGTCCGATCGAGCTTTTCGTCAATCAGCGCTGGGTGGCGTTGAACTGAGACGAAAACAGCCATTGGCGTTATGGGGTGATTTCAGGCACAATGTGTGCCTTTTTTAATGCCCTGAAACTTCAGGCAACCATAGATACCGAGGGTTCTACTGCATGTCGAAAGAAGACAGCTTCGAAATGGAAGGCACTGTCGTCGACACCCTGCCCAACACCATGTTCCGCGTGGAGTTGGAGAACGGGCACGTCGTTACCGCGCACATCTCCGGGAAGATGCGCAAGAATTACATCCGCATCCTGACTGGCGACAAAGTTCGCGTTGAACTGACGCCCTACGACTTGTCCAAGGGTCGTATTACCTACCGCGCTCGCTGATAGACGGTAGGTGCCGGCAAATCCGGCACATAGAAAAACGCCCGGCATTGCCGGGCGTTTTCGTTTGGAACGCCCGACTGGCGTCAGGCAGGCTCTGCGGCGATCACTTCGAACTCGAAGGCCAGCTCGCCATCTTTGAGGTCCACATGGGCCACACCGCCGTGCTCGGCCAGCTCCCCGAACAGGATCTCCTCGGCCAGCGGCCGCTTGATCTTGTCCTGGATCAGCCGTGCCATGGGGCGAGCGCCCATCTGCGGATCGTAACCCTTGTCCGCCAGCCAACCGCGGGCTGCGTCGCTGACCTCGATCTGCACGTGCTTGTCCTCCAGCTGCGCCTGCAGCTCGGTGAGGAACTTGTCGACGATGCTCTTGATGGTCTCGTGACTCAGGCGGCCGAACTGGATGATGGTATCCAGGCGGTTGCGGAACTCCGGGGTGAAGCTCTTCTTGATCACTTCCATGGCATCGGTGGAGTGGTCCTGCTGCGTGAAGCCGATGGAGGCCCGCGCCGCGGTTTCCGCGCCAGCGTTGGTGGTCATGATCAGGATGACGTTGCGGAAGTCCGCCTTGCGCCCGTTGTTATCGGTCAGGGTGCCGTGGTCCATCACCTGCAGCAGCAGGTTGAAGACTTCCGGGTGCGCCTTCTCGATCTCATCCAGCAGCAGCACGCAGTGCGGCGTCTTGGTAATGGCCTCGGTGAGCAGGCCGCCCTGGTCGAAACCGACGTAGCCCGGAGGCGCGCCGATCAGACGGGACACGGTATGCCGCTCCATGTACTCGGACATGTCGAAGCGCACCAACTCCACGCCCAGCGCCTTGGCCAACTGTCGCGCCACCTCGGTCTTGCCCACCCCGGTCGGGCCGGAGAACAGGAAGGAACCCACGGGCTTGTCCGGCGACTTCAGGCCGGCGCGTGACAGCTTGATGGCGGTGGACAGCGACTCGATGGCCGCCGCCTGGCCGAACACGGTCAGCTTCAGGTCGCGTTCCAGGTTACGCAGCAGCTCCTTGTCGGAACTGGAGACGTGCTTGGGCGGAATCCGCGCGATCTTCGCGACGATGTCCTCGACCTGCGGCACTTCGATGCGCTTCACGCGCTTCTCTTCCGGTTGCAGGCGCTGGTATGCACCCGCCTCGTCGATGACGTCGATGGCCTTGTCCGGCATGTGCCGGTCGTTGATGTAGCGGGCGGCCAGCTCGGCGGCGGCGCGCAGCGCTTCATCGCTGTACTCGATGTGGTGGTGCT
Source organism: Pseudomonas sp. GCEP-101 (assembly GCF_025133575.1). Lineage (NCBI taxonomy): Bacteria > Pseudomonadati > Pseudomonadota > Gammaproteobacteria > Pseudomonadales > Pseudomonadaceae > Pseudomonas > Pseudomonas sp. GCEP-101. Next base: position 5,040,189 of record NZ_CP104011.1, read on the forward strand.
GCTCGAAGCGCGGCTTCAGGCCCTTCAGGATGCCAAAGGTGTCCTCGACGGACGGTTCGGTGACGTCGACCTTCTGGAAGCGACGAGCCAGCGCGCGATCCTTCTCGAAGATGCCGCGGAATTCCTGGAAGGTGGTCGAACCGATGCAGCGGATCTCACCGGACGACAGCAGCGGCTTGAGCAGGTTGGACGCATCCATCACCCCGCCCGATGCCGCGCCGGCGCCGATGATGGTGTGGATTTCGTCGATGAACAACACGGCATGCGGCCGCTTGCGCAGTTCGTTGAGCAGCGCCTTGAAGCGCTTCTCGAAGTCGCCGCGGTACTTGGTGCCGGCCAGCAGCGCGCCCAGGTCCAGGGAGTAGACGACGCTGTCGGACAACAGATCCGGCACCTGGCCGTCGACGATGCGCTTGGCCAGGCCTTCGGCGATGGCGGTCTTGCCCACGCCAGCCTCACCCACCAGCAGCGGGTTGTTCTTGCGCCGACGGGCGAGGATCTGCGCGACACGCTCGACTTCCGACTCGCGGCCGACCAGCGGATCGATACGCCCCTGGCGCGCCAGGTCGTTCAGGTTGCTGGCATAGGCATCCAGCGGATGACTGGAGGTGGACGACTCGCCGCCCTCCTCGTCCTGCATCTCCTGCTCGCTGTCCGGGTGCTCGGCATGGCCGGGCACCTTGGAGATGCCGTGGGCGATGTAGTTGACCACGTCGATGCGGGCGACGCTCTGCTGCTTGAGCAGGAACACCGCCTGGCTCTCCTGCTCGCTGAAGATGGCGACCAGCACATTGGCGCCGGTGACTTCACGCTTGCCGGAACTCTGCACGTGGAATACGGCACGCTGCAGGACACGCTGGAAGCCCAGGGTCGGCTGGGTTTCGCGTTCCTCGTCGTGCTGAGGGATCAGCGGCGTCGTGGAATCGATGAACTCCTGCAGGTCTCGCCGCAGCTTGTCCAGATTCGCACCGCACGCCTTCAGAACCGTCGCGGCAGCCTCGTTATCCAGAAGCGCCAACAGCAAGTGCTCAACGGTCATGAACTCATGCCGCTTCGCCCGCGCCTCCTTGAAGGCGAGATTGAGGGTGACTTCGAGCTCTCGATTCAACATGACTTCACCTCGCTCCCAAACATCCGCATCAACCTTCTATCTCAATTTCGCACAACAGTGGATGTTGGCTCTCCCTCGCATATTGATTGACCTGCATGGCTTTGGTTTCCGCGACATCGCGGGTAAAGGTCCCGCAGTTCGCCTTGCCCTGGGTATGCACAGTCAACATGACCTTGGTTGCCTGCTCGCGGTTCATGTTGAAGTACAGCTCCAGCACCTCAACCACGAAATCCATCGGGGTGTAATCATCGTTGAACATGATGACCCGATACATGGACGGCGCCTTGAGGGCTGGTTTGGCTTCTTCAACCGCCAGCCCCGTCCCGTCGTCTTCCATTGGATCCGGGCGGTCCTGATTGAATGTTAGTCGAATCTGGCTACTTGCATGCATGCTGGAATAAAAGCTTTGCGAGTGGGTGAATGAGTGGGCCGGTTGGAGTTTGAATCGCCTCTCAGGCCCAGACGACGCCGCCTTGACTAACGGCAAAAGGGTGTTACAACCAAAGGATACCCCCCGGAGGGTATCAGGAGTTCCGGACGCCAGTCTTTACAAAAAGGCATAGCGGAATAGTAGTGGATGATACTCCAGCGATGGAGTCCTTTGCAGAGGGATATCAGCATGCTTAGCGGTAAGGTCAAGTGGTTCAACAACGCCAAGGGCTATGGTTTCATCCTGGCTGATGGCCGAGATGAGGACCTGTTTGCTCATTATTCGGCAATCCAGATGGATGGCTACAAGACTCTCAAGGCCGGCCAACCCGTCAGTTTCGAGATCCTGCAAGGTCCGAAAGGGTTGCACGCGGTGAACATCCAGCCCGTCAACGCCAATGCATCCACCCCAGCCGCGCAGACTGCCCCGAGCAGCGAGGTCGAGAACCTCACGGCGGAAGCCTGATTCGTCACGGATCAGACGAAACGAAAAAGGCCGGCAGCAAGCCGGCCTTTTTCATGGGCGAGGAATTACCCCGTTACATCTTGGCGATGATCGCGTCGCCGAACTCGGAGCAGGACAGCAGCTTGGCGCCGTCCATCAGGCGCTCGAAGTCGTAGGTCACGGTCTTCGCGGCGATCGCGCCGTTGACGCCGTCAATGATCAGGTCGGCCGCCTCCGGCCAGCCCATGTGGCGCAGCATCATCTCCGCGGAGAGGATCACCGACCCCGGGTTGACCTTGTCCAGCCCCGCGTACTTGGGCGCGGTACCGTGGGTCGCCTCGAACATGGCCACCGAGTCGGACAGGTTGGCCCCCGGCGCGATGCCGATGCCACCCACTTCCGCCGCCAGGGCGTCGGACAGGTAGTCACCGTTCAGGTTGAGGGTGGCGATCACGTCGTATTCGGCCGGCCGCAGCAGGATCTGCTGCAGCATGGCGTCGGCGATGACGTCCTTCACCACGATGTTCTTGCCGGTGGTCGGGTTCTTGAACTGCATCCACGGGCCGCCGTCGAGCAGTTGGGCGCCGAACTCGTCGCGGGCCACTTCGTAGCCCCAGTCCTTGAACGCACCCTCGGTGAATTTCATGATGTTGCCCTTGTGGACCAGGGTGACCGAGCTGCGGTCATTGTCCACGGCATATTGCAGGGCCTTGCGCACCAGGCGTTTGGTGCCTTCCTGGGAAACCGGCTTGATGCCGATGCCGCAGTTGTCGGTGAAGCGGATCTTCTTGACGCCCATTTCCTCGGTGAGGAACTTGATCACCTTCTGCGCTTCCGGCGAGCCCGCCTTCCACTCGACACCAGCATAGATGTCCTCGGAGTTCTCGCGGAAGATCACCATGTCCACGTCGCCGGGCTTCTTCACCGGGCTGGGCACGCCTTCGAACCAGCGCACCGGGCGCAGGCAAACGTACAGGTCGAGCTGCTGGCGCAAGGCCACGTTCAGAGAGCGAATGCCGCCGCCCACCGGGGTGGTCAGCGGGCCCTTGATGGACACCACGTAATCGCGAACGGCATCCAGGGTTTCCTGGGGCAGCCAGGTGTCCTGGTCGTAGACCTGGGTGGCTTTCTCGCCGGCGTAGACTTCCATCCATGCGATCTTGCGGTCGCCCTTGTAGGCTTTCTCGACGGCAGCGTCGACGACCTTGATCATGACCGGGCTGATATCCACGCCAATGCCATCACCCTCGATGAACGGGATGATCGGGTTCTTCGGTACATTCAAGGACATATCGGCGTTGACGGTGATTTTGTCACCGGCCGGCACCTGGATCTTTTGGTATCCCATGCTGAACTCCGCTTTTTGGTTGAAACCCACTTGCAGCCACTGAGGGTAGCTCACAAGTCGATGATCGAACCACATCATTCCTTAGTCTAAAAAAGCCACGCGCATCAGCCGGCCTTTAGGGTGGTATACTGGCCGGCATGACTTAATGGTCATCGAGGTCCGAGCAGTCTGGGACCAGACTCTCTCCTCGCAGCGGCGCACATCCCCATCAGGATCCCGCCGTACAACGCTCTACTGGCGCCCCAATATCCCCGCGGCAAATCTCGAAGGTCGGTCAACCACTTCGTTGAACGCAAGCGTGTACCAACGCGATTCGAGACTCTGTGCGCGCCCAGCAAAGAAGAGAGTTAGAACGAGATGTCCATCCGCTCGAAGATCACCTACACCTTCACCGACGAAGCACCCGCCCTTGCCACCTATTCGCTTCTTCCCATCGTAAAAGCCTTTGCCGCTTCCGCCGGCATCGACGTCGAGACCCGCGACATCTCTCTTTCGGGCCGTATCCTGGCCTCCTTCGCTGACAAGCTCGGCGACAAGGCGATCGAAGACGATCTGGCCTACCTGGCCGTACTGGCCACCGACCCCAAAGCCAACATCATCAAGCTGCCGAACATCTCCGCTTCGGTACCGCAGCTCAAGGGCGCCATCGCCGAGCTGCAGAAGCTTGGCTACGCCGTTCCGGACTTCCCGGAAGACCCGCAGACCGACGAAGAGAAAGACACCCGCGCCCGCTACGCCAAGGTCCTGGGCAGCGCCGTGAACCCGGTCCTGCGTGAAGGCAACTCCGACCGCCGCGCGCCGGCCGCCGTGAAGGCCTACGCCCGCAAGCACCCGCACAGCATGGGCAAGTGGAGCATGGCGTCGCGCTCCCACGCCGACTACATGCGTGGCGGCGACTTCTTCTCCAGCGAGCAGTCGGTCACCATCCCGAAGGCCGGTGAAGTCCGCATCGAGTTCGTCGGCAAGGACGGCAAGGTCGAGACCAAGAAGACCCTGAAGATGCAGGACGGCGAAGTCCTGGACAGCATGTTCATGAGCTGCAGCAAACTGCGCGCCTTCTTCGAGAAGACCCTGCAGGACTGCAAGGAAACCGGCGTCATGTGGTCCCTGCACGTCAAGGCCACCATGATGAAGATCTCCCACCCGATCGTCTTCGGCCATGCCGTCACCGTCTACTACAAGGACGTGTTCGAGAAATACGGCCAGCTGTTCGAAGAGCTCGGCGTCAACCCGAACAACGGCATCTCCAGCGTCTACGACAAGATCAAGTCGCTGCCGGCCTCGCAGCAGGAAGAAATCCTGCACGACATCCACGAGGTGTACAGCCACCGTCCGGAAATGGCGATGGTCGACTCGGTCAAGGGCATCACCAACCTGCACATCCCCAGCGACGTGATCGTCGACGCCTCCATGCCGGCCATGATCCGCAACTCGGGTCAGATGTGGGGCAAGGACGGCAAGCAGAAAGACACCAAAGCGGTAATGCCGGAAAGCACCTACGCCCGCATCTACCAGGAAATGATCAACTTCTGCAAGACCAACGGCGCGTTCGACCCGACCACCATGGGCAGCGTACCGAACGTCGGCCTGATGGCGCAGAAGGCCGAGGAATACGGCTCCCACGACAAGACCTTCGAACTGGAAGCTGACGGCGTAATGCGCGTCGTCGATGCCGACGGCAAGGTCCTGATGCAGCACGAAGTACAGGCCGGCGACATCTGGCGCGCCTGCCAGACCAAGGACGCCCCGATCCGCGACTGGGTCAAGCTGGCCGTTACCCGCGCCCGCGCCTCCAACACCCCGGCCATCTTCTGGCTGGACCCGGAACGCGCCCACGACAACGAGCTGCGCAAGAAGGTCGAGCTGTACCTGAAGGACCACGACCTGACCGGCCTGGACATCAGCATCAAGGGTTACAACGAAGCCATCCGCACCAGCATGGAGCGCCAGATGCGCGGCCTGGACACCATCTCGGTGACCGGCAACGTCCTGCGCGACTACCTGACCGACCTGTTCCCGATCATGGAACTGGGCACCTCGGCCAAGATGCTGTCCATCGTTCCGCTGATGGCGGGCGGCGGCATGTACGAAACCGGCGCCGGCGGCTCAGCTCCGAAACACGTGCAGCAGCTGGTGGAAGAGAACTACCTGCGCTGGGATTCCCTGGGCGAGTTCCTGGCCCTGGCGGTCTCATTCGAGGAAGAAGGCATCAAGACCGACAATGCCAAGGCCAAGGTACTGGGCAAGACCCTGGACATCGCCACCGGCAAGCTGCTCGACAACAACAAGTCGCCGTCGCGCAAGATCGGTGAGATCGACAACCGCGGCAGCCACTTCTACCTGGCCATGTACTGGGCCCAAGCCCTGGCCGAGCAGAACGACGACGCCGAGCTGAAGGCACACTTCGCGCCCCTGGCCAAGACCCTGACCGAGAAGGAAGCAGCGATCGTTGCCGAGCTCAACGGCGTACAGGGCAAGCCGGCGGACATCGGCGGTTACTACCGTTCCAACCCGGAGCTGACCAGCAAGGTCATGCGCCCGAGCGCGACCTTCAACGCCGCGATCGACGCACTGGCGTAAGCCGCTTCGCGTGACACCAGAACCCCCGGGCCTTCCCGGGGGTTCTGCTTTCTGCCTCCGGCAACGTTAAACTCGCGCCTTTCCGACTCATGAGAATCAATCCATGCGCTGGCTAGCACACGTCACCGTCGCCACCATCGTCGAAGACCAGGGCCGTTTCCTGCTGGTGGAGGAAATGTCCGCTGACAAAAAACAGGTCTTCAACCAGCCCGCCGGCCACCTGGAAGCCAACGAGACCCTGCTCGAGGCCGCCGTACGCGAAACCCTCGAGGAAACCGGCTGGGACGTAGAGCTGACCGCCGTGACCGGCATCTACCTGTACACCGCGCCAAGCAACGGCGTGACCTACCAACGCGTGTGCTTTGCCGCCCGCCCCCTGCGCCACCACCCCGAACGCGCACTGGACGAGGGCATCCTCGGCGCCCGCTGGATGACGCGCGAAGAACTGGCCGCGCAGCCCGATCGCTGGCGCAGCCACCTGGTGCTGCGCTGCATCGACGACTACCTCGACGGCGAGCGCTTCCCGCTTGCCCTGATCCGCGACTGAACCCGCAGCCGAGCCTCAACCGCTCGGCTCTGGTAGAATCCTCGCCTTTACCTGCCCCCGTGATGCGCCACCATGCCTGATTCGTCCCCGTCTTCGCTGAAAAGCCCCCAGAACACCCGCGTCATCGTCGGCATGTCCGGCGGCGTGGATTCCTCTGTCTCTGCCCTGCTCCTCAAGGAACAGGGCTACCAGGTGGAAGGTCTGTTCATGAAGAACTGGGAAGAAGACGACGGCACCGAGTACTGCACCGCCATGACCGACCTGGCCGACGCCCAGGCCGTCTGCGACCGCATCGGCATCACGCTGCACACCGCCAACTTCGCCGCGGAATACTGGGACAACGTCTTCGAGCACTTCCTCGAGGAGTACAAGGCCGGCCGCACGCCGAACCCGGACATCCTCTGCAACCGCGAGATCAAGTTCAAAGCCTTCCTCGACTACGCCGTCGCCCTGGGCGCGGACTTGATCGCCACTGGGCACTACGTGCGCCGCCGCGATATCGACGGCCGCAGCGAACTGCTCAAGGGCCTGGACCCGAACAAGGACCAGAGCTACTTCCTCCACGCCGTGGGCGGCGAGCAGATCGGCAAGACCCTGTTCCCGGTCGGCGAACTGGAAAAGCCCGAAGTCCGCGCCATCGCCGAGAAATACGGCCTGGCCACCGCGAAGAAGAAGGATTCCACCGGCATCTGCTTCATCGGCGAGCGTCGCTTCAGCGACTTCCTCAAGCAGTACCTGCCAGCACAACCGGGCGACATCGAGACCACCGACGGCAAGGTCATCGGCAAACACGTCGGCCTGATGTACCACACCATCGGCCAGCGCCAGGGCCTGGGCATCGGCGGGCTGAAGAACGCCGACGACAGCCCCTGGTACGTGCTGGAGAAAGACCTTGCGCGCAACGTCCTGGTCGTCGGCCAGGGCAACGACCACCCCTGGCTGTTCTCCCGCGCCCTGCACGCCTCGCACATCTACTGGGTCAACCCCATCGATCTGGACCAGCCCAAGGCCCTGCGCGCCAAGGTGCGCTACCGCCAGGCGGACCAGGACTGCGTGCTGGAGCGCACCGCGAACGGCTACCGCGCCGTCTTTGACGAGCCGCAGCGCGCCGTCACCCCGGGCCAGTCCGTCGTCTTCTACGACGGCGAAATCTGCCTCGGCGGCGGCGTGATCGAATCCGCTGAACCCGCGTTCGCTAAGGAAACCGCATGAGCGATCTGCACGACCAGATCATCGCCCTTTCCGGCGTCTTCGAAGCCGCCGCCCTGGTAGACCGCCTCGCTCGCACCGGGCAGATCCCGGAGGCGCCCCTGGGCTGCATGCTCGGCAGCCTGCTGGTGCGCGACCCGAAGACCACCCTCGACGTCTACGGCGGCGACACCGCCAACCTGCGCGAAGGCTTCCGCGCCCTGGTCAGCGCCCTGGAACGCGACCCCAACAGCCTGCAGCGCGAACCGCTGCGTTATGCGCTGTCGCTGATCGGCCTGGAACGCCAGCTCAACAAGCGCGACGACATGCTCGATATCATGGGCACCCGCCTGGACCAGATCCAGCAACAGGTGCAGCACTTCGGCCTGGTCCACGAGAACGTCATCGCCTCCTGCGCCGGCCTCTACCAGGACACGCTCAGCACCTTCCGCCAACGCATCCAGGTGCATGGCGACATGCGCCACCTGCAGATCAACGCGAACGCCGCGCGCATCCGCGCCCTGCTGCTGGCCGGCATCCGCTCCGCGCGCCTGTGGCGACAGCTCGGCGGCAACCGCTGGCAGATGCTGTTCAGCCGGAAGAAAATGCTCAACGAACTGCGTCCCCTGCTGCGCGGCTGAAACCTGCCCTTGCGGTCGCCGCAAAGGCGACCGCATCGCGCCATTCGTGTATGATGTGCGCCCTTTTCGTTGACCGACAGCTACGAGAACGCCCCATGCAGCTTTCCTCCCTTACCGCGGTTTCCCCCGTTGACGGCCGTTACGGCAGCAAAACCAGCGCCCTGCGTCCGATTTTCAGCGAATACGGTCTGATCCGTTTCCGCGTCCTGGTGGAGGTTCGCTGGCTCCAGCGTCTCGCCGCCCACGCCGGCATCCCTGAAGTAGCGCCCTTCTCCGCCGAAGCCAACGCCCTGCTGAACCAGCTCGCCGACGACTTCCAGCTGGAGCACGCCCAGCGCATCAAGGACATCGAGCGCACCACCAACCACGACGTCAAGGCCGTGGAATACCTGCTCAAGGAACAAGCCGCCCAGCTGCCGGAACTGGCCAAGGTCAGCGAGTTCATCCACTTCGCCTGCACCTCCGAGGACATCAACAACCTGTCCCACGCCCTGATGCTGCGCGAAGGCCGTGACACCGTGCTGCTGCCGCTGATGCGCCAGATCGCCGACTCCATCCGTGAGCTGGCAGTGAAGTTCGCCGACGTGCCGATGCTGTCGCGCACCCACGGCCAGCCGGCCTCCCCGACCACCCTGGGCAAGGAACTGGCCAACGTCGTCTACCGCCTGGAGCGCCAGATCAAGCAGGTCGCCTCGGTCGAGCTGCTGGGCAAGATCAACGGTGCCGTGGGCAACTACAACGCCCACCTGTCGGCCTACCCGCAGGTGGATTGGGAAGCCAACGCCCGCGAGTTCATCGAAGGTGACCTGGGCCTGAACTGGAACCCCTACACCACCCAGATCGAGCCGCACGACTACATCGCCGAGCTGTTCGACGCCATCGCGCGCTTCAACACCATCCTCATCGACTTCGACCGCGACGTCTGGGGCTACATCTCCCTGGGCTACTTCAAGCAGAAGACCGTCGCTGGCGAGATCGGCTCCTCGACCATGCCGCACAAGGTCAATCCGATCGACTTCGAGAACTCCGAAGGCAACCTGGGCATCGCCAACGCGCTGTTCCAGCACCTGGCCAGCAAACTGCCGATCTCCCGCTGGCAGCGCGACCTGACCGACTCCACCGTGCTGCGCAACCTGGGCGTCGGCTTCGCCCACAGCGTCATCGCCTACGAAGCCAGCCTCAAGGGCATCGGCAAGCTGGAGCTGAACGCCGCGCGCATCGCCGAAGACCTGGACGCCTGCTGGGAAGTCCTGGCCGAGCCGGTGCAGACCGTCATGCGCCGCTACGGCATCGAGAACCCCTACGAGAAGCTCAAGGAGCTGACCCGCGGCAAAGGCATCAGCGCCGAAGCCCTGCAGGTGTTCATCGACGGCCTCGACATGCCCGCCGACGCCAAGGCCGAGCTGAAGAAACTCACCCCCGCGAATTACATCGGTAACGCTGCAGCCCAGGCCAAGCGCATCTGAGATTCGCCCCGACTTTGCACGCCCGGCTGTGCCGGGCGTTTTTGTTTCAAGGACTTAACCATGAATCCTGCTATTCCTCTTCAGCTTCTGGGTGGCATCAGCGCCGACGAATTCCTCCGCGATTACTGGCAGAAAAAGCCCCTGCTGGTGCGCCAGGCCATCCCCGACTTCAAGAGCCCGCTGGACCCTGACGAGCTGGCCGGCCTCGCCCTGGAAGAGATGATCGAGTCGCGCATCGTCCTCGAACACGGCGACAGCCCCTGGGAGCTGCGCCGCGGCCCGTTCCAGGAAGACACCTTCAGCCAGATGCCCGAGCGCGACTGGACCCTGCTGGTGCAGGCGGTCGACCAGTTCATCCCGGAAGTTGCCGAACTGCTGGAGCACTTCAAGTTCCTGCCCAGCTGGCGTATCGACGACGTGATGATCAGCTACGCCGCGCCGGGCGGCGGTGTCGGCCCGCACTTCGATAACTACGACGTGTTCCTGCTCCAGGGCCACGGCCATCGCCGCTGGAAGGTCGGCCAGGTCTGCGATGCCAGCAGCCCGATGCTGCCCCACGCCGACCTGCGCATCCTCGCCGAATTCGAAGAGAGCGCCGAATGGGTGCTGGAACCGGGCGACATGCTCTACCTGCCGCCGCGCGTGGCGCACTACGGCATCGCCGAAGATGACTGCATGACCTACTCGGTCGGCTTCCGCGCGCCCAGCGCCGCCGAAGTGCTGACCCACTTCACCGACTTCCTCGCGCAGTTCCTCTCCGACGAGGAACGCTACAGCGACGCCGGCATGGCGGCCATGAAAGGCGACGCTGACCAGCACCAGATCCAGCGCGACGCCCTTGATCGCCTGAAGAACCTGCTGCAGGAACACATGAGCGACGAGCGCCTGCTGCTCACCTGGTTCGGCCAGTTCATGACCGAGCCGCGCTACCCGGAACTGGTGGCCGGCGAGGAGATCGAGGAAGACGACCTGACCACCGCCATCCAGGATGGCGAGGTGCTGATTCGCAACCCCAGCGCCCGCATGGCCTGGAGCGAAGTGGATGTCGGCCTGCTGCTGTTTGCCAGCGGCCAGACCGTGGTCCTGCCGGAAAAACTGCGCGATCTGCTCAAGCTGGTGTGCTCGGCCCAGTCGCTGCACGAAGGGAATCTCGGCCAATGGCTGGCCGACGACGATGGGCGTAAGCTCATCGGAGAACTGATCAAACAGGGCAGTCTGGAGTTTGCCGATGAGTAGCAAGATCAGGGTTCGCGTCGCGGACTGGCAGAAGGATAATGCCGATCTGCGGCGCATTCGCGAGGCGGTGTTCATCGCCGAGCAATCGGTCCCGCCGGAACTCGAATGGGACGCCGAGGACGTCGAAGCCGTGCACTTCCTGGCCTTCGAAGGCGACTACGCCATCGGCACCGCCCGCCTCCTGCCGGACGGGCATATTGGCCGCGTATCGGTCCTCAAGGACTGGCGCGGCCTGAAGGTCGGCGACCTGCTGATGCGCGCCGCCATCGAACAGGCGGAGAGCCAGGGGCTCAATCGCCAGTTGCTGACGGCCCAGGTCTACGCCATTCCCTTCTACGAACGGCTAGGCTTCCAGGTGGCCAGCGGCGAATTCCTCGACGCCGGCCTCCCCCACGTGGACATGGTGCGCGAAAGCGCCTGAAGGAGCGGCATGGACAACGCCCCGGATCAAGACGACCTCTCGGCAGACCTGCCGGCCATCGAGTTTCAGTCACCGGGGCGTTTTGCCGTCCACAACCCGCCCAGCGAAGCGCTGCCGCCCGAGGCGCTGGAGCCGGCGCCCTTCCGCCTCGGCGAAGGCGACCAGCTGCACCGCTTCAACACGCCGGACGACGCCCGCGCCCACGCGCTGGCGCTGATCCAGCAGGTGCGTCGCACGCTCTACCTCTACACGCCCGACCTGGAGCCCTGGCTATATCACCACAGCAGCATCCAGGAAGCCTGCACCCAGCTGCTACTGGGCAATCCACGCAATCGCCTGATGATCCTGGTGCGCGACAGCACCCGCGCGGTGAAGGAAGGCCATCGGCTGCTCAACCTCAGCCGCCGCCTGTCCAGCTATTGTCAGATTCGCCGGATCAACCCCGACTATCCGAGCGATGAGCATGCCTTCCTGCTCGCCGACGACTGCGGCCTGCTGCTGCGCCCGGAGCCGGGCGACTACACCGGCTATGCGCACTACAACAATGCCGGCCGCGTTCGCCAATTGATTGCGCAATTCGAACAGACCTGGAACACCAGCCTCCTCGACCCGAACCTGCGGAGCTTCCTGATTTGAGCCGACATCCTCTCGCCCTGACGCTCGCCTGCGCCATCAGCCTGACCGCCGTCGCGGCGCCGCGCACCGAGATCATCCCGCTCAACTACCGCACCGCCGAAGACGTGCTGCCGGTGGCGCAGCAGGTGCTGGGCAACGAGGGCCGGGTGACCGCCTACGGCAACCAACTGGTAGTGAATGCTGAGCTCGAAAAGATCCGCGAACTGCAGCAGGTGCTCGAACAACTGGACACCCGCCCTCACCAGTTGCTCATCAGCCTCGATACCGTCGACGGCAGCCAGGGCAGCCAGAGCGGCTATTCGGTGAACGGTTCGGTCAGCGCCGGCAACGTCGAAATCCAGGCCGGTCGCGGCGAAGTCAACGGCCGCGACCAGGTGCGCATCATCAACCGCTCCACCAGCAGCCGCGGCGGCGGCACCCAGCAGGTGCGCGCCACCGAGGGTTCGCCGGCCTTCATCCAGGTGGGCCAGAGCCAACCGGTGACCAACGCCGGTATCGGCCCCTACGGCCAGGTCTACAGCCAGACCGAATACCGCGACGCCAACCAGGGCATGTACGTGACGGCGAGCCTCTCCGGCAATCTCGTGCACATCACCCTGAGCACCCGCAACGATCGCTTCAATGGCAACTACCAGGGCTCGATGAACACCAGCTCGGCCGATACCCGCGTCAGCGGCCCGATCGGCCAATGGATCGAGATCGGCGGCGTCAGCGAGAGCAACCAGAGCACCCAGAACGGCTACACCCGCCAATACAGCACCCAGGGCCGCAGCGACAGCAGCCTGCGGGTGAAGGTCGACGTGCTCGACTAAGCCTTCCGTAGGTGACTTGCCAGTCCTCCTTAGACCTTCGTGTAGTAGTCCAAAAAAAACACTACAAAACGTTTGACGAACGCTCGTTTGAAAGTGCATGATGGCCTCGCTCCCGCTAACCAGAGGGCCTCAAAGCCCTCCGGACCGCGCCAGCGACACACCCGTCGCGCCGGTTCGTGTTGTTAAGCCCACAAGGCGGATCGACGAGGTTGCGACTGGCAAGAGGTTGTCCTGAGGGACGGGGAAGCAAGCCTAAGCAACAGCACGACGTGACGGATTCAGCCGTCCACCATCGCCCAACGGCTGCCACGAGCCGGCAAGCGATTCTGGATGCCACTGCTGCAGTCACCCGTCTTTGCACCGCGCCACCCCCTCCCCCTGCGTCACTCCTTCTTTTCGGTCGCCCCTTCGCCATCCCGCGGCGAGCAACCCGCAGTCATTACCGTTCAGGTGCGGTTTTATGTGGGTAGTCGGTGCTTAACCAAATACATTCTTTTGAAGGATTGGCCATGTCCGCATATCAGAACGAGATCAAAGCAGTCGCCGCGCTCAAAGAGAAGAACGGCAACAGCTGGAGCGCGATCAACCCCGAGTACGCTGCCCGCATGCGCGTCCAGAACCGCTTCAAGACCGGTCTGGAAATCGCCAAGTACACCGCAGCCATCATGCGCAAGGACATGGCTGAGTACGATGCGGACTCCTCCGTCTACACCCAGTCCCTGGGTTGCTGGCACGGCTTCATCGGCCAGCAGAAGCTGATCTCCATCAAGAAGCACCTGAAGACCACCAACAAGCGCTACCTCTACCTGTCCGGCTGGATGGTTGCGGCCCTGCGCTCCGACTTCGGCCCGCTGCCGGACCAGTCGATGCACGAGAAGACCGCCGTTGCCGGCCTGATCGAAGAGCTCTACACCTTCCTGCGCCAGGCTGACGCCCGCGAACTGGACCTGCTGTTCACCGCCCTGGACTCCGCCCGCGCTGCCGGCGACAAGGCCAAGGAAGCAGAAGTACAGGCTCAGATCGACAGCTTCGAAACCCACGTGGTACCGATCATCGCCGACATCGACGCCGGTTTCGGTAACGCCGAGGCGACCTACCTGCTGGCCAAGAAGATGATCGAAGCCGGTGCCTGCTGCATCCAGATCGAAAACCAGGTTTCCGATGAGAAGCAGTGCGGCCACCAGGACGGCAAAGTGACCGTTCCGCACGAAGACTTCCTCGCCAAGATCAACGCCGTTCGCTACGCGTTCCTCGAGCTGGGCGTTGACGACGGCGTGATCGTCGCCCGTACCGACTCCCTGGGCGCCGGCCTGACCAAGCAGATCGCCGTTACCCGCGAGCCGGGCGACCTGGGCGACCAGTACAACTCCTTCCTGGACTGCGAAGAAATCTCCGCTTCCGACCTGCAGAACGGCGACGTGGTGATCAACCGCGGCGGCAAGCTGCTGCGTCCCAAGCGCCTGGCTTCCAACCTGTTCCAGTTCCGCAAGGGCACCGGCGAAGACCGCTGCGTCCTGGACTGCATCACCTCGCTGCAGAACGGCGCCGACCTGCTGTGGATCGAAACCGAGAAGCCGCACGTTGGCCAGATCAAGGGCATGGTTGACCGCATCCGTCAGGTCATCCCGAACGCCAAGCTGGTGTACAACAACAGCCCGTCGTTCAACTGGACCCTGAACTTCCGCCAGCAGGTGTTCGATGCGTTCGTCGCCGAAGGCAAGGACGTTTCCGCCTACGACCGCGCCAAGCTGATGAGCGTCGAGTACGACGAAACCGAACTGGCCCAGATCGCCGACGAGAAGATCCGTACCTTCCAGCGTGACGGTTCCGCCCACGCGGGCATCTTCCACCACCTGATCACCCTGCCGACCTACCACACCGCCGCGCTGTCCACCGACAACCTGGCCAAGGGCTACTTCGCCGACCAGGGCATGCTGGCCTACGTGAAAGGCGTTCAGCGTCAGGAACTGCGTCAGGGCATCGCCTGCGTCAAGCATCAGAACATGGCTGGCTCGGACATCGGCGACAACCACAAAGAGTACTTCGCTGGCGAAGCCGCTCTGAAAGCCTCGGGTAAAGACAACACCATGAACCAGTTCCACTAAGAACTGGCTCAACCAGCCCCTCGGGGCTGGGAGGCACCGCGAAACCCCGGCTCCGGCCGGGGTTTCGCTTTTGCGCTTGGCCGAATCGCCAGCCATCCCTTCCCCGCCCGCCAAGGGCAGCACCGCTTCGACATGCCAGCCTCGGCCTTCCTTTATATATGAACCCGGAAAGCCCATGCCCAAGCGCAACCGTCTCGCCCTCGCCGCCCACCTCATCCAACGCCTGCCGCGTCGGCTGCAGGAGCCTCTGCTGACGCGCCTGTTCTGCTCCCAGGTGCGCTTCGCCGGTACCGCAGGCGTACGCATCCAGAGGCTGTCCGACAGCGAGGTGCGCATGAGCCTCGCCAACCGCCGTCGCGCGCGAAACCACATCGGCGGCGTGCATGCCGCGGCGATGGCGCTGCTGGCCGAGTCCGCCAGCGGCTGCATGGTCGGGATGAACCTGCCCGATGACAAACTGCCGCTGATCAAGAGCCTCCAGATCGACTACCTGCGCCGGGCCAGCGGCGGCCTGCGCGCCATCGCCACGCTCCAACCCGAGCAGCGACAGGCCATGCTCGAGCAGGACAAAGGCGAAACCCTGGTGCACGTGATACTGCTCGATGATTCCGGCGCGCAGCCGGTGCGCTGCGATATGCGCTGGGCGTGGGTTCGCAAGAGAAACTGAACCACCCTCGCCGTGGGGCGACCAAGAAGATTGCGAAGGGATAATTCGACGTCGATATGCGGACGAAATAAAAGCCGCGCCGCTTATATGTAGTAAAGTTACGGATATACGACACTGCAAATGATAATACTTATCATTTGTTGATCACCGATTTATTGCCGATAAATACCTCGAAAGTACTATTCGACCAAAGCCCAAGTGCCGTCAGACTAGGCATCCAGAGCCGCGCAAACAGGGCGCTACGGGAAATGCAAAAGGCTTTTGCCCGAAATAGAAGCATCTGTTTGTGTTGGAAAAATTTACTTGCTGAAGGCTTTGGGCATAAAATTGGAAAGATGACCTGAACCCTTAGCTCACTATCCTTGAGTTGTCGGGTTCGCAGTACTCGGGCATTGCGCCCGGCACCCAAGACAATCGTTTTTGTAGGAAGGAGTATCGGCATGCCCAATCCAGCTGAACTTGCAGCTCAACACTGGGGACTCGCCGCCTTCCTTTTAGGAGTGCTGGGGCTGCTCGCCTTCATGCTAGGGGTTTCCAGCCTGCTTGGCAGTAAGGCATTTGGTCGCAGCAAGAACGAACCCTTCGAATCCGGTATCGTTCCCACCGGCAGCGCCCGCCTGCGCCTGTCGGCAAAATTCTATCTGGTCGCGATGCTCTTCGTGATCTTCGACGTCGAAGCCCTCTTCCTCTTCGCCTGGTCCGTGTCCGTCCGTGAAAGCGGTTGGGCGGGTCTGATCGAGGCAACCATTTTCATAGCAATTCTGTTGGCAGGTCTTGTCTACCTGTGGCGTATCGGCGCGCTCGATTGGGCGCCGGCGGCACGTCGCGCACGGCAGGCGAAGCTAAAACAATGAGGCTTTGGCGATGCAATACAAACTTACCCGGATCGATCCGGATGCGCCCAATGATCAATACCCGATCGGCCAGCGCGAAACGGTAGAAGACCCGCTCATCGAAGGGCAGGTCCACAAGAACATCTTCATGGGCAAGCTCGAGGATGTTCTCAACGGTGCGGTGAACTGGGGTCGCAAGAACTCCCTGTGGCCGTACAACTTCGGGCTGTCCTGCTGCTACGTGGAGATGACCACGGCGTTCACCGCGCCGCACGACATCGCCCGTTTCGGCGCCGAAGTGATCCGTGCATCGCCCCGCCAGGCTGACTTCATGGTCATCGCCGGCACCTGCTTCATCAAGATGGCTCCGGTCATCCAGCGCCTGTACGAGCAGATGCTGGAACCCAAGTGGGTGATCTCGATGGGGTCGTGCGCCAACTCTGGCGGCATGTACGACATCTACTCGGTCGTTCAGGGGGTCGACAAGTTCCTCCCCGTGGACGTGTACATCCCCGGCTGCCCGCCCCGTCCGGAGGCGTTCCTGCAAGGCCTGATGCTGCTGCAGGAATCCATCGGCCAGGAGCGTCGCCCGTTGTCCTGGGTCGTAGGCGACCAAGGCGTCTATCGCGCCGACATGCCTGCCCAGAAGGACCTCAAGCGCGAACAGCGCATTGCGGTCACCAACCTGCGCAGCCCCGACGAAGTGTGATCCGGCCCTCCACGAGAGGCCCGTTTTCACTCCACCGTTGACCGAGTGACTTAAAGACTATGAATGCAGACTCCGCTCTGTACATCCCGCCTTACAAGGCAGACGACCAAGATATCGTCGTCGAACTGAATTCCCGCTTTGGCGCCGAGACCTTCACCGTCCAGGCCACCCGCACCGGCATGCCGGTGCTCTGGGTTGCCCGTGAGCGCCTGATCGACGTCCTCACCTTCCTGCGCAATGTGCCCAAGCCGTACGTCATGCTCTATGACTTGCACGGTGTCGACGAGCGCCTGCGCACCCACCGTCGCGGCCTGCCGGGCGCCGACTTCAGCGTGTTCTACCACCTGATGTCGCTCGAACGTAATAGTGACGTGATGATCAAGGTGGCCTTGTCCGAGGGCGACCTCAACCTGCCCACCGCCACCCGTATCTGGCCGAACGCCAACTGGTACGAGCGTGAGGTCTGGGACATGTACGGGATCACCTTCAATGGTCACCCGCACCTGACCCGCATGCTGATGCCGCCGACCTGGGAAGGCCACCCGCTGCGCAAGGACTACCCGGCGCGCGCCACCGAGTTCGATCCCTACGCGCTGTCCGCCGCCAAACAGGACCTCGAGCAGGAAGCGCTGCGCTTCAAGCCCGAAGACTGGGGCATGAAGCGCCACGGCGAGAACGAGGACTTCATGTTCCTCAACCTCGGCCCGAACCACCCGTCCGCCCACGGTGCATTCCGCATCATCCTGCAGCTGGACGGCGAAGAGATCCTCGACTGCGTTCCGGAGATCGGCTACCACCACCGTGGCGCCGAGAAGATGGCCGAGCGCCAGTCCTGGCACAGCTTCATTCCGTACACCGACCGTATCGACTACCTCGGCGGCGTGATGAACAACCTGCCGTACGTGCTCTCGGTCGAGAAGCTCGCCGGCATCAAGGTGCCGCAGCGCGTCGACGTCATCCGCATCATGATGTCGGAGTTCTTCCGCATCCTGAACCACCTCCTCTACCTGGGTACCTACATCCAGGACGTGGGCGCGATGACCCCGGTGTTCTTCACCTTCACCGACCGCCAGCGCGCCTACAAGGTCGTCGAGGCCATCACCGGCTTCCGCCTGCACCCGGCCTGGTACCGCATCGGCGGCGTCGCCCACGACCTGCCGCGCGGCTGGGACAAGCTGGTCCGCGAATTCCTCGACTGGATGCCCAAACGCCTGGACGAGTACGAAACCGCCGCCCTGAAGAACAGCATCCTGCGTGGCCGTACCATCGGCGTTGCCCAGTACAACACCAAGGAAGCGCTGGAATGGGGCACCACCGGCGCCGGCCTGCGCGCCACCGGTTGCGACTTCGACCTGCGTAAAGCGCGCCCGTACTCCGGTTACGAGAACTTCGAGTTCGAAGTGCCGCTGGCCGCCAACGGCGATGCCTACGACCGCTGCATGGTCAAGATGGGCGAAATGCGCCAGAGCCTGCGCATCATCGAGCAGTGCCTGAAGAACATGCCCGAAGGCCCGTACAAGGCCGACCACCCGCTGACCACGCCGCCGCCCAAAGAGCGCACGCTGCAGCACATCGAAACCCTGATCACCCACTTCCTGCAGGTTTCCTGGGGCCCGGTCATGCCGGCCAACGAAGCCTTCCAGATGGTGGAAGCGACCAAGGGCATCAACAGCTACTACCTGACGAGCGATGGCAGCACCATGAGCTACCGGACCCGTATCCGGACGCCCAGCTTCGCGCACCTGCAGCAGATTCCGTCGGTGATCAACGGCAGCATGATCGCTGACCTGATCGCCTATCTGGGCAGTATCGACTTCGTTATGGCCGACGTGGACCGCTGATCATGAGTACCCTTATCCAGACTGATCGTTTCGAACTCAGCGAAACCGAGCGCTCGGCCATCGAGCACGAGATGCACCACTACGAGGACTCCCGTGCGGCGTCCATCGAAGCCCTGAAGATCGTCCAGAAGCAGCGCGGCTGGGTGCCGGACGGCGCCATTCCGGCCATCGCCGAGATCCTCGGCATCCCGGACAGCGACGTCGAAGGCGTGGCGACCTTCTATAGCCAGATCTTCCGCCAGCCGGTCGGCCGCCACATCATCCGCGTCTGCGACAGCATGGTCTGCTACATCGGCGGCCACGAATCCGTGGTCGGCGAGATCCAGAAGCAGCTGGGCATCGGCCTCGGCCAGACCACCGCCGACGGCCGCTTCACGCTGCTGCCGGTGTGCTGCCTGGGCAACTGCGACAAGGCCCCGGCGATGATGATCGACGACGACACCTTCGGCGACCTGCGTCCCGACGGCGTCGCCAAACTGCTGGAGGCCTACGCATGAGTCGCCTCACCTCCTACGGCACGCCCAACCGCACCGCGCGCGCGGCCGAAACCCACCCGCTGACCTGGCGCCTGCGTGACGACGGCGCCCCGGTCTGGCTGGAGGAATACCAGTCGAAGAATGGCTATGCCGCTGCCCGCAAGGCATTGGCGCAGATGGCCGCCGACGACATCGTCCAGACCGTCAAGGACTCCGGCCTCAAGGGCCGCGGCGGTGCGGGCTTCCCCACCGGCGTGAAGTGGGGCCTGATGCCCAAGGACGAATCCCTCAACATCCGCTACCTGCTGTGCAACGCGGACGAGATGGAGCCCAACACCTGGAAGGACCGCATGCTCATGGAGCAGCTGCCGCACCTGCTGGTGGAAGGCATGCTGATCTCCGCGCGCGCCCTGAAGGCCTACCGCGGCTACATCTTCCTGCGTGGCGAGTACGTCGATGCCGCCCGCAACCTCAACCGCGCCATCGAGGAAGCCAAGGCCGCAGGCCTGCTGGGCAAGAACATCCTCGGCAGCGGCTTCGATTTCGAGCTGTTCGTGCACACCGGCGCCGGCCGCTACATCTGTGGCGAAGAGACCGCGCTGATCAACTCGCTGGAAGGCCGCCGCGCCAACCCGCGCTCCAAGCCGCCCTTCCCCGCCGCCGTCGGCGTCTGGGGCAAGCCGACCTGCGTGAACAACGTCGAGACCCTGTGCAACGTGCCGGCGATCGTCGAGCACGGCGTCGACTGGTACAAGGGCCTCGCCCGTCCGGGCAGCGAAGACATGGGCACCAAGCTCATGGGCTTCTCCGGCAAGGTGAAGAACCCCGGCATCTGGGAACTGCCCTTCGGCCTGCCGGCCCGCGAGCTGTTCGAGGACTACGCCGGCGGCATGCGCGACGGCTACAAACTCAAGTGCTGGCAGCCCGGCGGCGCCGGTACCGGCTTCCTCCTGCCGGAGCACCTGGACGCACTGTTCTACGCCGGCGGCGTCGCCAAGGTCGGCACCCGGATGGGTACGGGCCTGGCCATGGCGGTGGACGACAGCGTCAACATGGTCTCCCTGCTGCGCAACATGGAAGAGTTCTTCGCCCGCGAATCCTGCGGCTGGTGCACGCCGTGCCGCGACGGCCTGCCGTGGAGCGTGAAGGTCCTGCGCGCGCTGGAGAAAGGCGAAGGCGCCCAGGGCGACCTGGAAACCCTCGAGCAGCTCGTCAACTTCCTCGGCCCAGGCAAGACCTTCTGTGCCCACGCACCGGGTGCCGTCGAGCCGCTGGGCAGCGCACTGAAGTATTTCCGTCCCGAGTTCGAAGCGGGCATTTCCCGCCAGGCTCAGGCCGTACAAGCACCGCAGACCGTCGGCGCTTGATGCTTTGATCGCCGGGCGCGCGCGTCCGGCGTTGTTTCGTTGCAGTGCCGCGGTGTGCCGCTGGCCCGATGAAACCGTGATTTCTATTAGCCACGCCCGCTGACAACGGGCCAACGAAGACTTAGACCCATGGCCACGATTCACGTAGACGGCAAGACGTTAGAAGTCGATGGAGCGGACAACCTGTTGCAGGCCTGTCTCTCCCTCGGTCTCGACATCCCCTACTTCTGCTGGCACCCGGCGCTCGGTAGCGTCGGCGCCTGCCGCCAGTGCGCGGTCAAGCAGTACACCGACGAGAACGACAAACGCGGTCGCCTCGTCATGTCCTGCATGACCCCTGCCACCGACAACACCTGGATTTCCATCGAAGACGAAGAGGCCAAGCAGTTCCGCGCCAGCGTCGTCGAATGGCTGATGACCAACCACCCGCACGACTGCCCGGTCTGCGAGGAAGGCGGTCACTGCCACCTGCAGGACATGACGGTGATGACCGGCCACAACCAGCGCCGGTACCGCTTCACCAAGCGCACCCACCAGAACCAGGAGCTCGGCCCGTTCATCGCCCACGAGATGAACCGCTGCATCGCCTGCTACCGCTGCGTTCGTTACTACAAGGACTACGCCGGCGGTACCGACCTGGGCGTGTACGGCGCGCACGACAACGTCTATTTCGGCCGGATCGAGGACGGTGTGCTGGAGAGCGAATTCTCCGGCAACCTGACCGAGGTCTGCCCGACCGGCGTGTTCACCGACAAGACCCACTCCGAGCGCTACAACCGCAAGTGGGACATGCAGTTCGCCCCGAGCATCTGCCATGGCTGCTCCAGCGGCTGCAACATCAGCCCCGGCGAGCGTTACGGTGAAATCCGCCGCATCGAGAACCGCTACAACGGCTCGGTGAACCACTACTTCCTGTGCGACCGCGGCCGCTTCGGCTACGGCTACGTCAACCGCGAAGACCGCCCGCGCCAGCCGCAGCTGGTGCTGAGCAAGCAGAAGCTTTCGCTGGACGGCGCCCTGGACCAGACCGCTGCCCTGTTGAAAGGCCGCAAGGTCATCGGCATCGGTTCGCCGCGGGCCAGCCTGGAAAGCAACTACGCCCTGGCCGAACTGGTCGGCGCGCAGAACTTCTACAGCGGCATCTCCGCCGACGAGCTACAGCGCCTGCAACTGGTGCTCAAGGTGATGCAGGACGGCCCGCTGCCGGTGCCGACCATCCGTGACATCGAAGACCACGACGCGGTATTCGTGCTCGGCGAAGACCTGACCCAGACCGCTGCCCGTATCGCCCTGGCCCTGCGCCAGTCGGTGAAAGGCAAGGGCGAGGACATGGCCGCCGCGATGAAGATCCAGCCGTGGCTCGACGCCGCGGTGAAGACCATCGCCCAGCACGAGATGAACCCGCTGTTCATCGCCAGCCTCGATGAAACCCGCCTGGACGACGTCGCCGCCGAGTGCGTGCACGCCGCCACCGAAGACCTGGCTCGCCTGGGCTTTGCCGTGGCCCACGCCATCGACGCTAGCGCCCCGGCCGTGGCCGGCCTCGACGCCGACGCCGCCGCCCTGGCCCAGCGCATCGCCGATGCCCTGGTCGCTGCCAAGCGCCCGCTGGTCATCTCCGGCACCTCGCTGGGCAGCAACGCCCTGATCGAAGCCGCCGCCAACATCGCCAGCGCGCTGAAGAATCGCGAGAAGAACGGCTCCCTGAGCCTCGTGGTTCCGGAAGCCAACAGCCTGGGCCTGGCTCTCTTCGGCGGTGAATCCGTCGAGAAAGCGCTGGAGCAACTGACCTCCGGCGCCGCCGATGCCGTGGTCATCCTGGAGAACGACCTGTACCGCCGCGCCGACGCAGCCGCCGTCGATGCCGCCCTGGCCGCCGCGAAGATCGTCGTCGTCGCCGATCACCAGCAGACCGCCACCACCGCCAAGGCCACCGTGCTGCTGCCGGCCGCCAGCTTCACCGAAGGCGATGGCACCCTGGTCAGCCAGGAAGGCCGCGCCCAGCGCTTCTTCCAGGTGTTCGATCCGACCTACTACAACGCTGACAACCTGGTCCGCGAAGGCTGGCGCTGGCTGCACGCCCTGCACAGCACCCTCGAGGGCAAGCGTGTCGACTGGACCCAGCTGGACCACGTGATCGACGCCGTCGTCGCCGCCAAGCCGCAACTGGCCGGCATCCGCGACGCCGCGCCGAACGCCGCGTTCCGCATCAAGGGCCTGAAGCTGGCGCGCGAGCCGCACCGCTACTCCGGCCGCACCGCCATGCGCGCCAACATCAATGTCAGCGAGCCGCGTCAGCCGCAGGACATCGACTCCGCGTTCGCCTTCTCCATGGAAGGCTACGCCGGCAGCGCCGAACCGCGTCAGCAGATTCCGTTCGCCTGGTCCCCGGGCTGGAACTCCCCGCAGGCCTGGAACAAGTTCCAGGACGAAGTCGGCGGTCATCTGCGCGCCGGCGACCCGGGCGTGCGCCTGATCGAGGCCAAGGGTGAAGCCCTGTGGTTCAGCGAGATTCCTGCGCCGTTCCACACCGCCGCCAGCCAGTTCAAGGTGGTGCCCTTCTATCACCTGTTCGGCAGCGAGGAGAATTCCGCCAAGGCCGCCCCGGTGCAGGAGCGCATCCCGCAGACCTACGTCACTCTGGCGAAGTCCGAGGCTGATCGCCTGGGCGTCAACGAAGGGGCGATCATCCGCCTGACCGTCAAGGGCCAGGAACTGCGCCTGCCGCTGCGCGTGAGCGAAGAGCTCGGCGCCGGCCTGGTCGCCCTGCCGGTCGGTCTGCAAGGCATCCCCGCCGGCGTCATTGGCGCTGTCGCTGAAGGTCTTCAGGAGGCTGCGCAATGAGTTGGCTGACACCCGCCATCGTCGACATCCTGATCGAGGTCATCAAGGCCATCGTCATCCTGCTCGCCGTGGTCGTCTGCGGCGCGCTGCTCAGCTGGGTCGAGCGTCGTCTGCTCGGCCTCTGGCAGGACCGCTACGGTCCGAACCGGGTCGGCCCCTTCGGTGCCTTCCAGCTCGGCGCCGACATGCTGAAGATGTTCTTCAAGGAAGACTGGACCCCGCCGTTCGCCGACAAGCTGATCTTCACCCTCGCCCCCATGATCGCCATGGGCGCGCTGCTGGTCGCCTTCGTCGTCATCCCGATCACCCCGACCTGGGGCGTGGCGGACCTGAACATCGGCATCCTGTTCTTCTTCGCCATGGCCGGCCTGACCGTGTACGCGGTGCTGTTCGCCGGCTGGTCGAGCAACAACAAGTTCGCCCTGCTCGGCAGCCTGCGCGCCTCGGCCCAGACCATCTCCTACGAGGTGTTCCTGGCCCTGTCGCTGATGGGCATCGTGGCCCAGGTCGGGTCGTTCAGCCTGCGCGACATCGTCGATTACCAGGCCGAACACATGTGGTTCATCATCCCGCAGTTCTTCGGCTTCATGACCTTCTTCGTCGCCGGCGTCGCCGTGACCCACCGTCACCCGTTCGACCAGCCCGAAGCGGAGCAGGAACTGGCCGACGGTTACCACATCGAGTACGCCGGCATGAAATGGGGCATGTTCTTCGTCGGCGAGTACATCGGCATCGTGCTGGTGTCCGCGCTTCTGGCGACCCTGTTCTTCGGCGGCTGGCACGGTCCCTTCGGCATCCTGCCGCAGATCCCGTTCATCTGGTTCGCCCTGAAAACCGGCTTCTTCATCATGATGTTCATTTTGCTGCGGGCCTCCATCCCACGCCCGCGCTATGACCAGGTGATGGCCTTCAGCTGGAAGTTCTGCCTCCCGCTGACCCTGATCAACCTGCTGGTGACCGGCGCTGTCGTGCTGGCCAGCCAGTAAGGAGTAGGACCATGATCAAGTACATTTTCGACGTGGTGCACGGCACCTACACCCAGCTGCGCAGCCTGGTGATGATCTTCGGTCACGCCTTCCGCAAGCGCGACACCCTGCAGTACCCGGAAGAGCCTGTGTACCTGCCGCCGCGCTACCGTGGCCGCATCGTGCTCACCCGCGACCCCGACGGCGAAGAGCGCTGCGTGGCGTGCAACCTGTGCGCCGTGGCCTGCCCGGTGGGCTGCATCTCCCTGCAGAAGGCCGAGACCGACGACGGTCGCTGGTACCCCGAGTTCTTCCGCATCAACTTCTCCCGCTGCATCTTCTGCGGCCTGTGCGAAGAAGCCTGCCCGACCACCGCGATCCAGCTGACCCCGGATTTCGAGATGGGCGAGTTCAAGCGCCAGGACCTGGTCTACGAGAAGGAAGACCTGCTGATCTCCGGCCCCGGCAAGAACCCGGACTACAACTTCTACCGCGTTGCCGGCATGGCCATTGCCGGCAAGCCGAAAGGCGCCGCGCAGAACGAAGCCGAACCGATCAACGTCAAGAGCCTGCTGCCGTAAGGAGACGTCGCGTGGAATTCGCTTTCTACTTCGCCGCCGGCGTCGCCGTGCTGGCAACCTTCCGGGTCATCACCAACAGCAATCCGGTGCATGCCCTGCTCTACCTCATCATTTCGCTGCTCGCGGTATCGATGACCTTCTTCAGCCTCGGCGCTCCGTTCGCCGGTGCGCTGGAAATCATCGTCTACGCCGGCGCGATCATGGTGCTGTTCGTCTTCGTGGTGATGATGCTCAACCTCGGCCCGGCGATTGCCGAGCAGGAGCGCAAGTGGCTCAAGCCCGGCGTCTGGATCGGCCCCGGCGCCCTGGCCGCCGTGCTGCTGGTCGAACTGCTGTGGATGCTCTCGCGCACGCCCAGCGGCATCGGCATCGGCCACACCACCGTGGACGCCAAGGCCGTGGGCATCAGCCTGTTCGGCCCGTACCTGCTGGTCGTCGAACTGGCCTCGATGCTGCTGCTGGCGGCACTGGTCGCCGCCTACCACCTCGGCCGCCACGAAGCGAAGGACTAACACCATGAATGCAATCCCTCTCGAACACGGACTGGCGCTCGCCGGTGTGCTGTTCTGCTTCGGCCTGGTGGGCCTGATGGTACGACGCAACATCCTGTTCGTACTGATGAGCCTGGAAGTGATGATGAACGCCGCCGCGCTGGCCTTCGTGGTCGGTGGCGCCCGCTGGGGCCAGCCTGACGGCCAGGTGATGTTCATCCTGGTGCTCAGCCTGGCTGCGGCCGAGGCCAGCATCGGCCTGGCGATCCTGCTCCAGCTGTATCGCCGCTTCCATACCCTCGATATCGACGCTGCCAGCGAGATGCGCGGATGAACCTGCTGCCCCTTACTTTCCTGTTCCCCCTGGTCGGCTTCCTGCTGCTCTCGTTCTCCCGTGGCAAGTGGTCGGAAAATCTCTCGGCACTGGTGGGTGTCGGCTCCGTGGGCCTCGCGGCCCTCTCCGCTTTCTGGGCGATCTGGAGCTTCCACAGCAACCCGCCCGAAGGTGGCGCCTACAGCCTGGTGCTGTGGCAATGGATGAGCGTTGGCGATTTCAAGACCAACTTCACCCTGTACCTGGACGGCCTGTCGGTCACCATGCTCGGCGTGGTCACCGGCGTCGGCTTCCTGATCCACCTGTTCGCCTCCTGGTACATGCGCGGCGAGACCGGCTACTCGCGGTTCTTCGCGTACACCAACCTGTTCATCGCCAGCATGCTGTTCCTGGTGCTGGGCGATAACCTGCTGTTCATGTACTTCGGCTGGGAAGGCGTGGGCCTGTGCTCCTACCTGCTGATCGGTTTCTATTACAACCACGTACCGAACGGCAACGCGGCGCTCAAAGCCTTCATCGTGACCCGCGTGGGTGACGTGTTCTTCGCCATCGGCATGTTCATCCTGTTCCAGCACTTGGGCACGCTGAACATCCAGGAGCTGCTGGTCCTGGCGCCGCAGCACTTCGCCAAGGGCGACCTGTGGATCAACCTGGCGACCCTGATGCTGCTCGGCGGCGCCGTCGGCAAGTCCGCCCAGCTGCCGCTGCAGACCTGGCTGGCCGACGCGATGGCCGGCCCGACCCCGGTCTCCGCGCTGATCCACGCCGCCACCATGGTGACCGCAGGCGTCTACCTGATCGCCCGCTGCCACGGCCTGTTCGAGCTGGCGCCCAACGTCCTGGAGCTGGTCGGCATCGTCGGCGCCGTGACCCTGGTGCTGGCCGGCTTCGCCGCCCTGGTGCAGACCGACATCAAGCGCATCCTCGCCTACTCGACCATGAGCCAGATCGGCTACATGTTCCTGGCCCTGGGCGTCGGCGCCTGGGGTGGCGCGATCTTCCACCTGATGACCCACGCCTTCTTCAAGGCCCTGCTGTTCCTTGCCTCCGGTGCGGTGATCGTCGCCTGCCACCACGAGCAGAACATCTTCAAGATGGGCGGTCTGTGGAAGAAACTGCCGCTGGCCTACGCAAGCTTCGTGGTCGGCGGTGCGGCCCTGGCCGCCCTGCCCTTCCTGACCGCGGGCTTCTACTCCAAGGACGAGATCCTCTGGGAAGCCTTCGCCAGCGGCCACCAGAACCTGCTGATCGCAGGCCTCGTCGGCGCGTTCATGACCTCGCTGTACACCTTCCGCCTGATCTTCATCGCCTTCCACGGCGAAGCAAAGACCGAGGCGCACGCCGGCCATGGCATCAGCCACTGGCTGCCGCTGGGTGTCCTGATCGTGCTCTCCACCTTCGTCGGCGCGCTGATCACCCCGCCGCTGGCCGGCGTCCTGCCGGAAAGCGCCGGTCACGCCGGTGGTGAAGCCAAGCACAGCCTGGAAATCGCCTCGGGCGCCATCGCCATCGCCGGTATCCTGCTGGCGGGCCTGCTGTTCCTCGGCAAGCGCCGCTTCGTCACTGCCGTTGCACAGAGCGCACCGGGCCGCTTCTTCGGCACCTGGTGGTACCACGCCTGGGGCTTCGACTGGCTGTACGACAAGCTGTTCGTGAAACCCTACCTGCTGATCTGCCGCCTGCTGGGCGCGGACCCGATCGACAAGACCCTTGTCCTCGTCCCGCTCACCGCCCGCGGCGGTCACAAACTCCTCAGCCTCACCGAGAACGGCCGCCTGCGTTGGTACGCCGCTTCCCTGGTGGGTGGCGCCGCGCTGCTCCTCGGCGCGCTGCTGCTGGCTTAATGAATTCACGAAAGAGATTGAGCCCGACATGATTCTGCCCTGGCTAATCCTGATCCCCTTCATCGGCGGCTTCCTTTGCTGGATCGCCGAGTACACCAGCAAGACCCTGCCCCGCTGGGTCGCCCTGGGATCGATGGTCCTCACCCTGGCGCTGAGCCTGTGGGTGTGGCACACCGGTGACTTCCAGCTGGCCCCGGCGCCGGGTGGCGAGCCGCAGTGGACCCTGCAGTTCCAGGTATCCTGGATCGAGCGCTTCGGCATCAGCGTGCACCTGGCAATGGACGGCCTGTCCCTGCTGATGGTCGCGCTGACCGGCCTGCTCGGCGTGCTGTCCGTCCTCTGCTCGTGGAACGAGATCCAGCGCCGCATCGGCTTCTTCCACCTGAACCTGCTGTGGATCCTGGGCGGTGTGATCGGCGTGTTCCTCGCCGTCGACCTGTTCCTGTTCTTCTTCTTCTGGGAAATGATGCTGGTGCCGATGTACTTCCTCATCGCGCTCTGGGGTCATAGCTCGGACGACGGCAAGAAGACCCGCATCTACGCCGCCACCAAGTTCTTCATCTTCACCCAGGCCAGCGGCCTGGTGATGCTGGTGGCGATCCTGGGCCTGGTGTTCGTGCACTACAACAGCACCGGCGTGCTGACCTTCAACTACGCCGACCTGCTCAAGACCCAGCTGCCGCCGCACACCGAATGGCTGCTGATGCTCGGCTTCTTCGTCGCCTTCGCGGTGAAGATGCCGGTGGTGCCGGTGCACTCCTGGCTGCCGGACGCCCACGCCCAGGCGCCGACCGCCGGTTCCGTCGACCTCGCCGGCATCCTGCTGAAGACCGCCGCCTACGGCCTGATCCGCTTCGCCCTGCCGCTGTTCCCCAACGCCTCGGCCGAGTTCGCTCCGGTTGCCATGACCCTGGGTCTGATCGGCATCTTCTACGGCGCCTTCCTGTCGTTCGCGCAGACCGACATCAAGCGCCTGGTGGCCTACTCCTCCGTGTCGCACATGGGCTTCGTGATGATCGGCATCTACTCCGGCAGCCCGCAGGCGCTGCAGGGTGTCGTCGTGCAGATGATCGCTCACGGTCTGTCCGCCGCCGCGCTGTTCATCCTCTGTGGCCAGCTGTACGAGCGCCTGCACACCCGTGACATGCGCAAGATGGGCGGCCTGTGGTCGCGCATCCCGTACCTGCCGGCCGTGGCGCTGTTCTTCGCCACCGCCTCGCTGGGCCTGCCGGGCACCGGCAACTTCGTCGGCGAATTCCTGATCCTGCTGGGCAGCTTCAAGGTCGTCCCGGTGATCACCGTCATCGCCACCTTCGGCCTGGTGTTCGGCTCGGTCTACTCGCTGATCATGATCCACCGCGCGTACTTCGGCCCGTCCAAGTCCGACACCGCCATCGCCGGCCTGAACGCCCGCGAACTCTCCATGGTGCTCGGCCTGGCGGTGCTGCTGATCGTGCTCGGCGTCTACCCGCAGCCGGTCCTCGACACCTCCGCGGCAACCATGCACGGCGTCCAGCAATGGCTGGGCTCCGCCCTCTCCACCCTGGCAGCACGGTAAGCGCGACATGACCTTCACGATTCAACACTTCATCGCGCTCCTGCCACTGCTCATCACCAGCGCCACCCTGGTGGTGGTGATGCTCGCGGTAGCCTGGAAGCGTAACCACTCGATGGCCGCCACCCTCTCGGTGATCGGTCTGAACCTGGCCCTGCTGTCGATCATCCCGGTGCTGAACGTCACCCCGATCGAAGTCACCCCGCTCATGGTGGTCGACAACTTCGCCTGCTTCTACATGGCCCTGATCCTGATCGGCGCCCTGGCCTGCACCACCCTCGCCCACGCCTACCTGGAAAGCTTCCCGGGCAACCGTGAAGAGCTGTACCTGCTCCTGCTGCTGTCCACCGCGGGCGGCCTGGTGCTGGTCAGCGCGCAGAACCTGGCCGGCCTGTTCATCGGCCTGGAACTGCTGTCGGTGCCGGTCTACGGCATGGTGGCCTACGCCTTCTTCAACAAGCGCACCCTGGAAGCGGGCATCAAGTACACCGTACTGTCCGCCGCCGGCTCCGCCTTCCTGCTGTTCGGCATGGCGCTGCTCTACGCCGAGTCCGGCAACCTGGGCTTCGCCGCTATCGGCGCGTCCCTGGCCGAAGGCACCAGCCATGGCCCGCTGCTGGCCATCGGCGTCGGCATGATGGTCGTCGGCCTGGGCTTCAAGCTGTCCCTGGCGCCGTTCCACCTGTGGACCCCGGACGTCTACGAAGGCGCCCCGGCCCCGGTAGCCACCTTCCTGGCCACCACCGCCAAGGTTGCCGTGTTCGCCGTGCTGCTGCGCCTGTTCCAGATCGCACCGGCGGCTCTGAACAACGGCCTGCTGCATGACGCCATCGCGGTCATCGCCATCGCCTCGATCCTGATCGGCAACCTGCTGGCGCTGACCCAGAGCAACATCAAGCGCCTGCTGGGCTACTCGTCCATCGCCCACTTCGGCTACCTGCTGATCGCCCTGGTGGCGAGCAAGGGCCTGGCCGTGGAAGCGGTCGGCGTCTACCTGACCACCTACGTCGTCACCACCCTGGGCGCCTTCGGCGTGGTCACCCTGATGTCCACTCCGTACAGCGGCCGCGACGCCGACGCGCTGTTCGAGTACCGCGGCCTGTTCTGGCGCCGTCCGGTGCTGACCGCGGTGATGACCGTGATGATGCTGTCCCTGGCCGGCATCCCGCTGACCGCCGGCTTCATCGGCAAGTTCTACATCGTCGCCACCGGCGTCGAGTCCCAGCACTGGTGGCTGGTCGGCGCCCTGGTACTGGGCAGTGCCATCGGCCTGTTCTACTACCTGCGCGTCATGGTGACCATGTACCTGGTCGAGCCGAACATGAAGCGCCACGACGCGCCCCTGGACTGGGCCCAGCGCGCCGGCGGCATCATGCTGGTGGCCATCGCCCTGCTCGCCTTCTTCCTCGGCGTCTACCCGCAGCCGCTGCTGGACATCCTCCAGCACAGCGGCCTGGTAGCCGTCGCCGGCTAAGCTCGACAGGCAACAAAAACCCCGCTTCGGCGGGGTTTTTTATTGGGCGGGATTCCTATCGTGAAGCCTTGCGGCCTTTCGTAGGAGCGAGCTTGCTCGCGAACAAACCCCGCTGCGAGGCCGAGTTCGCGAGCAAGCTCGCTCCTACAATGCCACTGCCCTACTCCGCCCGCTTGGGCGTTTCGCCCTCGCGGCCGGTGAAAAGGTCCCACGAGGCCATGAACAGCGCCGCGATCAGCGGGCCGATGACGAAGCCGTTGAGGCCGAACAGCGACATGCCGCCCAGGGTAGAGATCAGCACCACGTAGTCGGGCATCTTGGTGTCCTTGCCCACCAGGATCGGGCGCAGGATGTTGTCCACCAGGCCGATCACCACCACGCAGAACAGCGTCAGCACCACGCCCTGCCAGATCGCCCCGGTGAGCAGGAAGTAGGCCGCCACCGGCACCCAGATCAGCCCCGCGCCGATCGCCGGAAGCAGCGAGAGGAAGGCCATCAGCGTGCCCCAGAGCAGCGAGCCCTGGATGCCGAGGAACCAGAAGATCAACCCGCCCAGCGCACCCTGGGTCGCGGCCACGGCGATATTGCCCTTCACCGTGGCGCGGATCACCGTCGTGAACTTGGTGAACAGGTGCTGCTTGTGCTCCGCGCTCAGCGGCACCGCCTGCTTGATCCGTCTGCCCAGCGCCGGGCCGTCGCGCAGGAGGAAGAACAGCAGGTAGAGCATGATGCCGAAGCTGATGACGAACTCGAAGGTGTTCTGGCCGATGCTGAATGCCTTGGTGGCCACCAGTTGGCTGGCCTGCATCGCGCCCGCCGAGAGCTTTTCCTGGAGGCTGGAGAGGTCCGCCAGGTCGAAGCGCTCCAGCAACTGGTGCGCCCAGGCGGGCAGCGCGGCGACCGCCTGCTGGTAGTAGACGATGAAGTTCAGCTCACCGGACTTCAATCGCTGGTAGACGGTGGCGCCCTCCTGCACCAGCGCCCCGGCGATGAAGGTCACCGGCAGGATCACGATGAGGAAGCACACGGCCAGGGATATCAGCGCCGCCAGATTGTTGCGGTCGTTCAGGCGCACGCGCAGGCGGCGCTGCAACGGGGCGAAGATGATCGCCAGGATGGTGCCCCAGAAGACCGCCCCGTAGAACGGCAGAAGGATCCAGCCGAAGGCGAGTGTCACCACCAGCAGCAGGACGAGGAACGTCCGGTATTCCAGTTTCGATTCGAACATGAGCGGGTCCAGGATGGATAAACCTGCTCATTAGTCAGCAGTTGCCCTGCCAAGTGCAACTTTCGGCGCGCGTTCCGTGCGCGCGAGCGCTCTACAGCACCATCGCCGCAACCCAGCCGAACGCCAGCAGCGGCAGGTTGTAGTGCAGGAACGTCGGCACCACGGTGTCCCAGATATGGTTGTGCTGGCCGTCCACATTCAGGCCGGAGGTCGGGCCCAGTGTCGAGTCCGACGCCGGCGACCCCGCGTCCCCCAGCGCACCGGCCGTGCCGACGATGCTGACAATGGCCAGCGGGCTGAACCCCAGGTGCACCGCCAGCGGCACGAAGATCGCCGCGATGATGGGCACCGTGGAAAACGACGAGCCGATACCCATGGTCACCAGCAGGCCCACCAGCAGCATCATGAAGGCACCCAGCGCCTTGCTGCTGCCGATCCAGCCGGCGGCGCTGTCCACCAGGCTGGCGACCTGCCCGGTGGCGGTCATCACCGCGGCAAAGCCCTGGGCGGCGATCATGATGAATCCGATCATCGCCATCATCTTCATGCCCTCGGTGAACAGGTCGTCCGCTTCCTTCCAGCGCACCACGCCGGACAGCGAGAACACCAAAAAGCCCACCAGCGCGCCGAGGATCATCGAGTCGAGCAGCAATTGCACGGCAAAGGCCGCGGCGACGGCGACACCCGCCACCACGAGGCTCATCCTGCTGTAGGGCGTGTCGACCCGCTCGGCCTGTTCGATGCGTTCGAGGTCGTAGTCCCGCTGGCGGCGATAGCTGAAGAACACCGCGGTCAGCAGGCCACAGACCATGCCCAGCGCCGGGATCAGCATGGCGTGGGTGACGTTGATGCCCTGCACGTCCACACCGGCGCGGGCGACGTTGGCCAGCAGGATCTGGTTCAGGAAGATGTTGCCGAAGCCCACCGGCAGGAACATGTAGGGTGTGATCAGGCCGAAGGTGATCACGCAGGCGATCAGTCGGCGGTCGATGCGCAGGCGGGTCAGCACATAGAGCAGCGGCGGCACCAGCAAGGGAATGAAGGCGATGTGGATCGGCAGGATGTTCTGCGAGGAAATCGCCACCACCAGCAGCAGACCGACCATGATCCACTTGAAACCGCTGGCGCCGTTTGCCTCGTGCCGGCCGAGCATCGCCAGGGCACAGTCAGCCAGGGCGTGCGCCATGCCGGAGCGCGCAATGGCCACCGCGAAGGCGCCGAGCATGGCGTAGGACAATGCCACCGTGGCGCCGGCGCCCAGCCCGTCGTTGAAGGCCTTGAGCGTGCCGTCCATGCCCAGGCCACCCAGCAGGCCACCCGCCACCGCGCCGGCGATCAGTGCGACCACCACGTGCACGCGACACAGGCTCAGCACCAGCATCAGGCCAATGGCAATCAGCACCGCATTCATCGTCACCACTCCTCTTGCGTATCGCCCCACCGGGGCACGGGCAAAAGGCGCGCACTCTGCCAAAGGCCCGCTGGCGTGTCAAAACCTGTGTGGAATCAAGACGTTTCCGAACGAGGGCGGCGGGACTTTCACCGCGGTGCGCACGCTTTTTGCCTAGTTTTCTGCCGCTGGTTGCGACGGCACGCCAGAATCGCCTGTTTTCTGGCGTTTCGCCCCGTCACGGGTCAAGAAGAGGCGGGAAACGCCGATATATCGGGCGTCCCAAGGCTTAGTTCAAACAAGGATTCCCCTCCATGCTGCTGCGCCGTCTCTCCATCCAGTGGAAGATCACGTTGCTCGCCGGGCTGTGCCTGCTCGGCGTCGTCTCGCTGCTGTCCGGCCTATCGGTCTATCGCACCCAACACAGCACCTCGCTGGTCAAGCAATCGAGCACCGACATGCTCGACGAAGCGGCCAAGGCGCGTCTGCAATCGCGCGGCGAGGTCCAGGCCATGCGCATACAGCGCTACATCATGGATGCCTACCAGTACGGCAAGGGCTTTTCGCGGCAGGTGCTGTTCCTGCGCGACCAGGCGCAGAAGCGCTTCCTCGACGCCTACGACCTGCGCGAGGACCTCACCCGCCAGGTGAAGACCGCACTGGAAGGCAACCCGGAGCTGCTCGGCCTCTACGTGGCCTTCGAACCCGATGCGCTGGACGGCAAGGACAAGCTCTTCGCCGGCCAGGGCGAGCTTGGCAGCAACGACGCCGGGCGCTTCTCCATCTACTGGTCCCAGGCCACGCCGGGCCAGCTGGAATCCGAGGCCATGGCCGAGTCGCTGCTCAATGACACCAGCCCCGGCCCCAGCGGCAGCGCGTACAACGCCTGGTTCACCTGCCCCAAGACCACCGGCCAGCCCTGCGTGCTCGATCCGTACTTCGACGAAGTGGGCAAGAAGAAGATGCTCATGACCAGCATCGCCTTTCCGCTGGTGCTGGACGGCAAGGTCATCGGCGTCATGGGCCTGGACATCAGCATGGAGAAGCTGCAGGACATCGCCGTGGAAGGCAGCCGGGAACTGTACGACGGCCAGGGCCGCGTCAGCATCGTCAGCGCCGCCGGCCTGCTCGCCGGGCACAGCGCCGACGCCGCCAAGCTGAGCAAGAACCTCAAGGACGTCTATCCGAACCAGGGTGCCGAGCTGCTGCAAGCGGTGGCCAGCAACCATGAACAGGTATCCCGCCAGGACGATCAGCTTCGCGTGATCGAACCCCTGCAGCCGATCCCCGGCTCCAAACCCTGGGGCGTGCTGCTGGAGGTCCCGCAGGACGTCCTGCTCGGCCCGGCCATCCGGCTGCAGAACCAACTGGACGACCAGCGCGTACAGGGCACCGTCTCGCAGCTGGGCTTCGGGCTGGTTGCCATCCTGATCGGGCTGTTCGCCATGTGGCTCACCGCCCGCGGCGTGACCCGGCCGATCCTCGGCGTCGCCGCCATGCTGCGCAACATCGCCAGCGGCGAAGGCGACCTGACCAAGCGCCTGGACTACACCGGCAAGGACGAGCTGGGCGAGCTGGCCGGCTGGTTCAACCGCTTCCTCGACAAGCTGCAGCCGATCATCCGCGACGTGAAATCCTCCGTGCAGGACGCCCGCGCCACTGCCGATCAGTCCTCGGAAATCGCCAGCCAGACCAGTGCCGGCATGCAGCAGCAATTCCGCGAAGTCGACCAGGTGGCCACCGCCTCCCAGGAAATGAGCGCCACCGCCCACGACGTCGCCAACAGCGCCGCCATGGCCGCCGATGCCGCCCGCGGCGCCGACGGTGCGACCCGCGACGGCCTGAGCGTGATCGACAACACCACTCGCCTGATCGACGAGCTGGCCAGCGACATGAGCAGCGCCATGAGCCAGGTCGAAGGCCTGGCGGCGAGCAGCGAGCAGATCGGCTCGGTGCTGGACGTGATCCGCGGCATCGCCGAGCAGACCAACCTGCTGGCGCTCAACGCCGCCATCGAAGCGGCCCGCGCCGGGGAAGCCGGGCGCGGCTTCGCGGTGGTCGCCGACGAGGTACGCAACCTCGCCAAGCGCACCCAGGATTCGGTGGAGGAAATCCGCCAGGTGATCGAAGGCCTGCAGAACGGCACTCGCGACGTGGTCGGCGCGATGAGCAACAGCCACCGCCAGGCGCAGGACAGCGTCAGCCAGGTCGAGCAGGCCGTGGCCGCGCTGCAACGCATCGGCGAGGCGGTCAGCGTGATCACCGACATGAACCTGCAGATCGCCAGCGCCGCCGAGGAACAGAGCGCGGTGGCCGAGGAGATCAACCGCAACGTCGCCGGCATCCGCGATGTGACCGAATCGCTGTCGAGCCAGGCGCAGGAATCGGCGCAGGTCAGCCAGTCGCTGAACAAGCTGGCGAACCACCAGCAGGGATTGATGGATCAGTTCCGCGTCTGAGCCCGCAGCAGGAGCGGTCGCGGGCGCGGCCCGCTCCTATAGCATCACCCGAACCCTGTAGGAGCGGGCCATGCCCGCGATCCGCCAGCAACGCCGGCGCCAGATCCTATTCGCGAGCATGGCTCGCTCCTACAAGAGCAAGCCGGAGTGACCCTGTAGGAGCGGGCCATGCCCGCGAACCGCCGGCAACGCCGGCGCCCGATCCGGTTCGCGAGCATGGCTCGCTCCTACAAAAGCAAGCCGGAGTGACCCTGTAGGAGCGGGCCATGCCCGCGATCCGCCGGCAACGCCGGGGCCAGTTCTGGTTCGCGAGCATGGCTCGCTCCTACAAGAGCAAGCCAGCATCTGTAGGAGCGAGCTTGCTCGCGAACCGCACGGCACAAGCTCCCAGGAGCCACATCAGGCCGTGCGGCGCGGTAACACCACCATCACCCGCAGCCCACCCAGCGCACTGCTTTCCAGCGTCAGGCTCCCGCCACAGGCCGCCGCGATATCCCGCGCGATGCCCAGGCCCAGGCCATGCCCGGCGACCTGTTCATCCAGCCGCGTGCCACGCTCCAGTACACTGTCACGCTGGTCCTCGGCAATCCCGGGGCCGTCATCGTCCACGCACAACCGGTAGGCGTCCGCGCCCTTCTCGACCGTCAGCCGCACCTGGGCATCAGCCCACTTGCAGGCGTTGTCCAGCAGGTTGCCGAGCATCTCCAGCAGGTCTTCGCGGTCGTACGGCAGGCGCGTCGCGGGCGGTGCCTGCCAGTGGATGGCAAGGTGGTCGCCATGAATGAGCTTGAGCATGTCGCACAGGCTCGGCAGCTCCGCGTCGCAATCGAAATGCGCGCCGGGCAGCGCTTCGCCCACCAGGCGCGCGCGCCCCAGTTCGCGGGCCAGGCGCTGCTCGATCTGCTCCAGTTGCTCCTGCAAGACCTGCCGCAGCTCGGGGTGCTCGCGCAGCTCCGCGCGGTCGGCGAGGCTGATCAGCACCGCCAGCGGCGTCTTCAGCGCGTGCCCCAGGTTGCCCAGGGCATTGCGCGAGCGGCGCAAGGTATCTTCGGTGTGCTGGAGCAGATGGTTGACCTGCTCCACCAGCGGCTCCAGCTCGCGCGGTACCTGGCTGTCCAGTTGGCTGCGCTGGCCTTCCTGCAACTGCGCGATCTGCTGGCGTACCCGCTCCAGCGGACGCAGGGCGCGGCGCACGGTGAAGCCCTGGAACACCAGGATCAGCAGCAAGGCCAGCGTGCCGGCACCCAGGCCGATGTTGCGCAGGCGATGGAAGCTCTTGAGGATCGGCGTGTAGTCCTGCGCCACCACGATGCTCAGTTGCTTGCCGTAGCGCTTGTAGTCGCCACGATAGACCAGCAGATGCTGGTCCTCCGGCCCCTCTTCCAGCTTCCTGGCGAGACCCTTCTGCGAAGGCAGCTTCAACTCGTTGTCCCACAGCGAGCGCGAGCGCCAGGTCTGGTCGTCAAAACGGATGACGAAGTACCGCCCGGAGAACAGCCGTTCGTACACCGCGTCCACCCGCTGGCCGTCGAGCTGCAGCCCGGCCGGGCCGCGGGTGATGCCCACCAGCAGGCTTTCCGCCTCGTCCTGCAGGCCGTTCAGCAGATAGCGGCGCAAGCCCTGATCGAACAGCCACAGGCCGGTCTGGGCCAGGGCCAGGCCGATCACCACCAGCACCACGCCAAGCCCGAGCCCGAGCCGGCGCTGGATCGACATCAACGGGCGACTCCGTTGCCGGTGAAGCGGTAGCCCTGACCACGGCGGGTCTCGATGATCTCGCGACCCAGCTTGCGGCGCAGGTGGTTGATGTGGACCTCGATGACGTTGGAGTCGCGCTCGGTCTCGCCGTCATACAGGTGCTCGGCCAGGTGCGATTTCGACAGCAGCTGGCTAGGATGCAGCATGAAGTAGCGCAGCAGGCGGAACTCGGCGGAAGTCAGGTCGACTTCCTTGCCGCCCTGCTGCACGCACTGGCGCGACTCATCCAGGCTCAGGCCGGCGACCTCCAGCTGGCTCTGGTTGGCCAGCCCACGGGCACGGCGCAGCAGCGCCTGGATGCGCAGCAGCAATTCCTCGGGGTGGAACGGCTTGGTCAGGTAGTCGTCGGCGCCGGCCTTCAGGCCGTCGATGCGCTCGGCCCAGGAACCGCGCGCGGTGAGAATCAGCACCGGCGTCGCCAGGCCCATGCCGCGCCATTCCTGCAGTACGTCCAGGCCCGGCCGGCCCGGCAGGCCAAGGTCGAGGATCACCAGGTCATACGGCTCGCTGGCGCCCTGCACGGCGGCGTCGCGGCCGTCGGCCAGCCAGTCCACCGCGTAGCCCTGGCGGGTCAGGGTGGCGAGCAGTTCATCGGCCAGGGGTACGTGGTCTTCCACCAGCAGCAGGCGCATCAGTCGTCTTCCTTATCCTTGAGGATGCGGCCGTTGCGGGCATCCAGTTCCAGTTCGCGCACCACGCCCTCGGTGGTCAGCAGCTCCACTTCGTAGATGTAGGTGTCGTGCTCCTTCTCCAGCTCGGCTTCGAGCAGGCGCGAGCCCGGGTAGCGGCTCAACGCGGCGGGGAGGATTTCCTCGAAGGGACGGATCACCCCTTCCTTGCTCAGGCGCAGGGCTTCGTCCTGGCTCAGGTCATGGGCCTGAGCGACGCCGGCGAA
Source organism: Pseudomonas sp. GCEP-101 (assembly GCF_025133575.1). NCBI lineage: Bacteria > Pseudomonadati > Pseudomonadota > Gammaproteobacteria > Pseudomonadales > Pseudomonadaceae > Pseudomonas > Pseudomonas sp. GCEP-101. The sequence goes on from NZ_CP104011.1 coordinate 5,078,865, forward strand.
GGCAGCGAGCGCCAGGCCGAGCAGCGCCGCGCGCGGCAGAACGGTCTTCATCAGTCATCCTGGTGATCGGTGAGGACTTCGCCGGTGACCGCATCCAGCTCGACATCCCATTTCACGCCCTGGGCGTCCTTGAGGTCGACCTTGTACAGATAGCGGCCATGTTCCAGCTCGAGTTCGCTATCGTACACCGAACCGCCGGCGTGCTTGGCCAGCGCAGTGCGGTTGAGCGCCTCGAAGTCGCGGATGGTCCCCGCATCGCGCAGCCGCAGCGCCTCGTCGGGCCCGATGTCGCGGGCCATGGCGACACCGCTGCCCAGCAGCAGGGCACAGAGCGCAGGGGGGATCAGCAGCCATTTCATGAGCGTACCTCATCAGCTTTTCATGGCTGTCAGGCTAAGGCGAAGGACTTAATTCAAGCTGAATCGGCAACTGACATTCACCCCGTGAAATATCCTTGAATCCCCTGCACAGGCTCTATAATCGCGGCCTGCCATAGCGAGGCCCGCATGACCGCCATCCACATCAAGACCCCTGCCCTCACCCTCAAGGCCGGACGCCGCGCGTTCCAGCGCATCCGCGACCAGGGTCTGTCCCCGGCCGATGTCGGCATTCTCCCGGGCGCCGCCGGCGGCCCGAAGGCGCTGGGCATCCAGGGGCTGGACCTCGCCCTGTTCGGTGAATGGCTGCCGCGCGCGCCGCGCGAGCGCTCGCTGATCGGCGCCTCCATCGGTTCCTGGCGCTTCGCCAGCGCCTGCCTCCCCGACCCCGCCGAGGGTATCCGCCGCCTGGGCGAGCTCTATACCCAGCAGCGCTTCGCCCGCAAGGCGAGCATCAGCGATGTGTCGAAAAGCTGCGCGAAGATGCTCGATGACCTGCTCGACGGCCACGATGCCAGCGTGCTGGACAACCCCTGGTACCGCCTCAACATCGTGGTGGTGAAGAGCCACGGCCGCCTGGCCCAGGACGGCAAGACCCACCTCGGCCTGGGCCTGGGTGCGGTGATCCGCGACAACCTGGTCGGCCGCCGCCACCTGCACCGGCATTTCGAGCGGCTGATCATCCACGATGCCCGCCGAGCACCGCCGCTGGAGGCGCTGTCGGATTTCCCCTCGCGCTACCTGCACCTGGACCTGGCCAACCTGCGCCACGCCCTGCTCGCCTCCGGGTCCATCCCCATGGTCATGGAAGGCGTGCGCGACATCCCCGGCGCCGGCCCCGGCACCTACCGTGATGGCGGCCTGCTCGACTACCACCTGGACCTGCCCTATCAGCCCGAAGGCGTGGTGCTGTACCCGCACTTCACCGACAAGGTCATCCCCGGCTGGTTCGACAAGGGCCTGCCCTGGCGCCGTGGCGACGCCGGCCGGCTGCAGGACGTGTTGCTGCTCGCCCCGTCGAAGGACTACCTGGCGCGCCTGCCGCACAACAAGCTGCCGGACCGGAAGGACTTCCACCGTTACCTCGGCGATGACGTCGGCCGCGAGCGCTACTGGCGCAAGGCGATGGACGAAAGCCGGCGGATGGGTGACGAGTTCCTTGAACTGGTAGACAACGGCCGCCTCGGCGAACGCCTGCAGCCGCTGACATAATCGGCGGCCCACGCATCCGGCAAGGAATCGCTATGCCCCGTTCACGCTTGCTTCGCTCGTTCCTGGTTCCCCTCCTGCTCGTCGCTGCCGGCACCCAGGCCGCCGTCGACGCCAAGACCCAGCAGGAGATCACCCAACTGCTCGACTTCGTCGAGCACAGCGGTTGCCAGTTCATCCGCAACGGCAGCGAATACCCGGCTGCCGAGGCGCGGGCGCACCTGCAGAAGAAGCTGGACTACCTGGAAAACAAGAACCTGGTGAGCAGCGCGGAGGACTTCATCGAACGCGCCGCGACCAAGAGCAGCATGAGCGGCCAGCGTTACCAGGTGAACTGCCCGGCCGGCAAGCAGGACGCCAGCGCCTGGCTGGGCACCGAGCTCAAGCGGCTGCGCCAGGCCCAGTAAGGCGCGTAGGAGCGGACTTCGTCCGCGATTGGCCTGAAGCCGCTCAGCGGTCGGGAAATCATCGCGGACAAAGTCCGCTCCTACGCTCGCCGGTGATGGCAAAAGCCCGCCGGGTTCGCGAGCAAGCTCGCTCCTACAAGGGCTGCACCGCTGAATCACTGTAGGAGCGAGCTTGCTCGCGAACCGCCCTACCCCGGCTGCCCATCCACCCGCGGCCTCCAGAACATCGGCCCGTAGTGCCAGGCGAACAGCAGGAACGCCGCCACCCAGCACACCGCCCCAATGCTCAGGCCTTCCAGCGGCCACCACACCACCAGCAGCACCCGGGCGACGGCACCCAGGTTGAGCAGCGCAAAGGCCCAGGTCATCGACCGCGGCGGTTGCAGCAGCCGGCCGGTGTGGCCGAGGCTGACCCGCGCGACCATCGCCAGGATCAGCCCGCCGACGCCCCCCACGGTGAGCGCGTGAACCGCCAGGCTCGGGTTGAAGAACGGCGCAAAGTGCCACAACGCCATGCCCGCCGGGGCCAGCAGCATCCACAGGTAGGCCAGGTGCAACGACCAGAGCAGCGGCACGCGCCAATAGCCCTGGTCGTACCAGCGCCACAGGCGGATCCCGTGCCCGACGGCAAGCGCGGCGAACAGCGCGCCCATCAGGGGGCGCGAGGTCAGACCGAAACCGATGGCCGTCAGCACCGCCACCAGCAGCGTGCCGATCAGCAGCGAATTATCCAGCCAGTTCCAGGCCGGCACCTGGGCGGTGCGGCCCAGCCCGCGCTGGGTGAAGAAGGGAATCACGCGGCCGCCGATCAACCCCATCAACGCCGCGACCAGCCAGAGCGCCCCCAGCGTACCGCCCCGCTGCCAGTCGTCGTTGCCCGTCCACACGCCAGCCATGACCAGCGCATCGGCGAGGGTCAGCAGTCCCAGTACCACTATGACGGGGTAGTTGCGGTGCTGCCGCACCGCCCACAGGCTGCGGCCGATGAAGTAGGCCAGCGCCGGCAGGAAGGCCAGCTCCAGCGGGGTCACCACCCACAGCGGCGCGCCCACCAGCCAACCCAAGCGTCCTGCCAGCCAGAGCAGCGACAGCAGCATCAGCGGCCTGCCGCTGACGCCGGGGCGATTGGTCCAGGTCTGGACCGCGGTCAGCAGGAAGCCGGCCACGATCGCTGCGGCAAAGCCGAAGAGCATTTCATGGCGATGCCAGGCCAGCCAGCCGCCCAGCGGTTGCCAGGCCGGCAGCAGGCCCAGCAGCACTGCCGCCCAGGTAGCGACGGCAATCAGCGCAAAGACCGCGCCACCGAGGAAGAACGGCCGAAAGCCCAGGCGCCACAGGGGTGGGACGGCCAGCGACGCCGCTCGATCAACCAGCAACACAGCAAACCTCCCAGCCGTCCTTGCGCATCTGGTGCTGGGCCACCAGTCGCAGCACGTAGCCCAGCTTCAATAGTGTGGGGCCGAGGATGGTGAAGGCATGCGCCGCGACAACGCTGCGCAGGTTCAGCTGACCATCGACGACATAGGCGCCCACGACGCCCAGGAGCAGCAGGACCAGCCCGCCAGTCAGCAATGACCAGGACATCGACAGATTGCGTTGCGGGCAGGAGAAAAGACCTTTCATCACACACCTCCTCGGGTTGCGCCGGCCCGCCTGGGGCAGGCGCTCAGGTTCAGGCTTCCAGCGCGCTGGCCGGGCCGAAGAACTCGTAGTGGGATTGCTGCTCGGGCACCCCCAGTTCACGCAGGTGGCGCTTCACCTGGGCCATGAACGGCTTGGGCCCGAGGAAATAGGCATCCAGATCGCGATCTTCCGGCAGCCACTCGGCCAGCAAGTCGCGGCTGAGGAAACCTTCGGCGTGGCCGCCGTCGCCTTCACGCGGCTCGCTGTAGCAGAAGTAGTGCTTGAGCTGCGGATGCGCGTCGGACTGCGCCTCGACCCATTCGCGGAACGCATGCACGCCGCCGTGGCGGGCGCAGTGGATGAAATGCACGTCGCGGCCGGCCGCCAGCGCCGGCGTGAGCATCGCCAGCGCCGGGGTGATGCCCACGCCCGCGGTGATCAGGGCCAGGGGCTTGTCGCCGCCGCGCAGGACGAAATCGCCCGCTGGCGGGAACAGGTCCAGTTCATCGCCCACCTCCAGTCGATCATGCAGGTAGTTCGACACCTTGCCTTCCGGCTCGCGCTTCACGCTGATGCGGTACTCGCGGCCGTTGGGCGCATCGGACAGCGAGTAGGTGCGGCGCACCTCTTCCCCGTCGATGTTCAGCGACAGGCCGATGTACTGGCCGGGCTGGAAGTCCAGCAGCGCCTCGCCATCCAGCGGCTGGAAGTAGAACGAGGTGATTTCCTCGCTCTCCACGGCCTTGCGAGCAATGCGGAAGCGCCGCGCACCACGCCAGCCGCCACGCTGCTCGGCGTTGCTCTGGTACACCGACTCCTCGGCGCCAATGAGGATGTCGGCCAGTTGGCCATAGGCGGCGGCCCAGGCGTCGATCACCGCCTGGGTGGCGATCTCCTCGCCGAGCACCTCGCGGATCGCGCGCAGCAGGCACGTGCCGACGATGGGGTAATGTTCCGGCTGGATCTGCAGGGCCACATGCTTGTTGACGATCTTCGCCACCAGCGGGCCGAGCTGCTCCAGCTCGTCGATGTGACGGGCGTACATCAGCACGCCATTGGCCAGCGCGCGGGGCTGGTCGCCGGAGACCTGGTGCGCCTGATTGAACAACGGGCGAACCTCCGGGTACTCGCGGAGCATCATCCGGTAGAAGTGCTGGGTCAGGGCCTCTCCGCTGGTCTCCAGCAGCGGGACGGTGGCCTTGACCAGGGTGCGGTGTTCGTGGGACAGCATGGGGATCTCCTCGGGTTGGCCAGGCGGTGAGTGGGGCCGCCTGTGCGTTCTGCCAGAGGTATTTCAGAAAGCATGCCAAACAGCGGGGCCCGTATTTCCGGGCCTCGCGCGGAAATATGAGTCATAATGACCCTGAACGAAATTAGTCAAAACGACTCCACCGAGGTCAATATGACTCGTAATCCGTTGCTGCCCACCCTCCTCCCGCTGGTCGCCGATCTGTCCCGCGAACTGCCGGAAAGCGAACGCTATCGACGCCTGCTCGAAGCCTTGCGCAGCCTGCTACCTTGCGATGCCACCGCCCTGCTGCGCCTGGAAGGCGACCAACTGGTGCCGCTGGCCGTCGATGGCCTGAGCCCGGATACCCTCGGCCGCCGCTTCAAGATCAGCGAGCACCCGCGCCTACGCGCCCTCGTCGAACATCCCGGCCCCACGCATTTCGCCGCCGACTGCGGCCTGCCGGACCCGTACGACGGCCTGGTGGAAGGCCTCCACGGCCACCTGGAAGTGCATGACTGCCTGGGCTGCCCGCTGCTGGTCGACGAACAGGCCTGGGGCCTGCTGACCCTGGATGCGCTCGACCCGGAGCGTTTCTCCCCTGGTGACCTGGACAACCTGGAAGCCTTCGCCAGCCTGGCCGCGGCCACGGTAAAGGCCAGCCAGCGCATGTCCGACCTGGCCCGGCGTGCCGAACACGAGCAGCAGCGCGCCGATGCTTACCAGCGCGCGTCCGGCGACCAGCCCAGGGAGCTGATCGGCCAGAGCAAGGCGCACCAGGCGTTGCTGCATGAAATCCAGGTGGTCGCCGGCAGCGACCTGAGCGTGCTGATCACCGGGGAGACCGGCGTCGGCAAGGAACTGGTGGCGCAATCGATCCACGCCCATTCGCTGCGCCGCAGCCACCCGCTGATCAGCCTGAACTGCGCGGCGCTGCCGGAAACCCTGGTGGAAAGCGAGCTGTTCGGCCACGTCCGCGGGGCCTTCTCTGGCGCCGTGAGTGAACGCTGCGGCAAGTTCGAGCTGGCCGATGGCGGCACGCTGTTCCTCGATGAAGTGGGCGAACTGCCGCTGGCGATCCAGGCCAAGCTGCTGCGGGTGCTGCAGAGCGGCCAGTTGCAGCGCCTGGGCTCGGACCGCGAGCATCACGTGGATGTGCGCCTGATCGCCGCGACCAATCGCGACCTGGCCGACGAGGTTCGCGCCGGGCGCTTCCGCGCGGACCTGTATCACCGCCTGAGCGTCTACCCGCTGCGCGTGCCGCCCCTGCGCGAGCGCGGCAACGACGTCGTGCTGCTGGCCGGCTATTTCCTCGAGCAGAACCGCCCACGCCTCGGGCTGCGCAGCCTGCGCCTGACCCGTGAGGCCCAGGCGGCATTGGTCGACTATGCCTGGCCGGGCAATGTACGGGAACTGGAACACCTGATCGGCCGCGCCTCGCTCAAGGCCCTGGCCAATCACACGCAACGCTCGCGCATTCTCAGCCTCGGCGTCGAGGACCTGGCGTTGACGCAGGTGGAGAAGCCCATGAGCAGCGACACCCCGACGCCCGAACGCCCCAGTGGGGCAACCGAAGGCGGCGAGTTGCGCCCGGCCGTGGAAGCCTTTCAGCGGCGGATGATCAACCAGAGCCTGGAGCGTCATGCCGGCAACTGGGCTGCCGTGGCCCGGGAGATGGGCCTGGATCGCGCCAACCTCAACCGTCTGGCGAAGCGCCTGGCGATCAAATAGGCCCTGCCGAGTCTGCCAAGCGCGGGGGGAGGAGCGCTGGCAGGCTCGGAGGGACACTCTTTCCCAAACAGATCGGCAGGCTGCTCCTGCGGATCTGCCCAGGCCATTCTTACTCGCTGCGTACGCCGCGAATCACCAGCTCGACGCGGCGGTTCGGGGCGTTGCAGGCGATGCGCGCATTGCGCGAACCGCTGTTGCAGGTCACCACCGGTTCGCTGCTGCCACGGCCGCTGGCCCTCACCGCCTGGCTGTTGACGCCCAGGTCGAGCATGACGCGGCGGACCGTTTCGGCGCGGGCCTGGGACAGGCGCAGGTTGGAGCTGGCGCTGCCGATCGGGTCGGCATGGCCCACCACGTCGATGCTCTCGACGGTGCCGGCCTGGTGGCCGATCTGGTCGACGATCTTGCTCAGCTCGGCGCGGCCCTGCGGAGTGATGTCGTTGTAGGAGCTCTTGCCGAAGTTGAACAGCACGTCGCTGCGCAGGCTGATCTTGGTTTCGGTCTGGATCTGGCAGGGCACCACCGAACTGGCGCGGCTGATCACGTGGATCTGCTTGCGCAGGCCTTGCAGGCTGCGCTCGGCGTCCGCGCCGGTGTGTACGATCGGGGTGCTCTGGTTCGGCGCGATGGGCGCTTCCAGCACGTAGGTCTGGCCACCGTCGAGCTTCGCGAAGCTTTGCGGGTTGCGCTTGCCGGTGTACAGCGGCGCGTCGCCGATGTAGGACTCCACCGAGTGTTCGCCCGGAGCGACGCAGAAGGTGGTGTAGCCGCCGGGCATCAGGGCACTTTGCAACTGACCGTCGATGTAGACATGGGCGGCCTGCTGGCCGGCGTCGTTGCCGCGGAACATCACGATCTGCGACTGCTGCTTGACTACCGATTCCTTGTGGTAGGTCTCGCCGTAGATGTTCTGGTTGTCGCTGAAGGCAAGGCTCAACGGCGAATGCAGGCAGGCTGCAACGGCCAGCGCGGACAATGCCAGGGGCCACTGGCGCTTGGCTTTGGGGGAATTCATCGAAATCATGTGAACTGTTCTCTGGTTGGCTCCGCCGCTCGGGCGAAGCAGCATGAATAGGCGTCCGGATTCGAAGGCAGAGCCGGCCGGCCATCCTTGCGGATAAGCCGGCGGCCCTGGGGGCGATTCGGGGGCGGGACGTGCCCGCCCCCTCGCCGCTTGTCAAACGACGGTACTGGTCACGGCCTGCTTGATCAGGACTTCGGCATCCAGCGTGCTGTAGCTGTAGACCTGGTAGGTCGCCCCACCGATGCTGGTAGTGCCGGCGCTCTGCCAGGTGCCGACCGCGGCACCGTGGTCGTGCAGACCGTAGAGCTCCACCTTGTCCCCGGCATCGCCATCCACCAACACCTGGACCTTGCCGTCCTTCTGGAACATGTCGGTTTCGCCCAAGTGCAGCACGTCGTTGAGCGAAAGCTTCAGCGTGTTGTTGCCGGTGCCGGTGATATCGAACTTCTCGATGCTGCTGATCTTGGCCGCGCCGCTGTCGCCGGTGAGCGAACGCAGGTCCAGGACCTGGTTGGCGCCGGTCAGCTTCAACGTGTCCACGCCTGCGCTGCCGAAGATATGCGCCGTGTCCTGGAGGAAGTAGGCCGTGGGATCAATGGACATCGAGATCACACCGTTCGACACCGACGCTTGGGAAACCTCGGACGAGATACTGGTGACATACATGCCCGACTGGTCCCCCGTAATCTCGATACGCCCAATGACGTTGCCATTGGCTTCGTAACTGAACGACTGGATGTCGTAGGTCCCGATGGTGTTGGTCATCGTGACCGTATCCAGCAGGCTACCCGAAGTGTCGTATACCTTGAGCACCCCGCTGTTACCGGCAGTAGCTTCAATGCCGGTCACGTTCACTTCGATGCTGGACCGGGCCGTGTCGAAGGTGACCACCGCCGTCTTGGCACTGTCCACGAACATCGACCCCAGCATGGCGTTCACCCACACCGATCCCGCTGCGGTCTGGCTTGCCGCACCGCTGATGGTGAAACCACCCTCGGTGCTGTGATAGCCCGCCAGCGACGCGCCGCTCTTGAAGGTGTTGTTGGCGAAACTTTGCGCGTAGTCCTGCATGCTGTAACTGATGACCCGATCGTCGAAGTAGGTTTCCCAGTTGTGATCCAGCAGGTTCTGCCCCGTGACGGCCTCTGGCGCCAGTACCGTGGTGAAGTTGTCGATCAGCGCACCCCATGCATCACTCCAGATCACCACCTTGCCAATGCTCAAGCCCTCCGGCGCGGTGTAGTTGATCTGCTCGGCACTGGTCTTGGTTGCGGCGCTGTTGGTGCAGTTACGCTCGAAGATGAGATTGCCGTTGGTGTCGTACACCTGCAGCTTGGAGTAGTTGCCTGGCTCGTTCTCCACCCCCCACATGTCGTAGGAGAAATACTTCACTGGTTGGTCGAAGGTGAAAGCGGCCCACTGGGTTCCCATGCTGCTTGCGCTGTTGGCGCCGATGTACAAATACGGCCCGCTAGGCATCGGCACAGTGCTCGTATTGTTCACCGTCACAGTACCCTTGGAGGTAATGGTGAAATGACCCTCCGGGCAGTAGAAGCTGCCTGATTTACCGACCAGGTTGGTGAAGGTCTCGGTATAGCCTGGAGCGTAATGAATCTGGTTGAACTTGATCGAGTCGAGACGAATTCCCGCACCGCCAAGATCGACGCCATCGCTGTAGATCATGACCTTGCCGATATCGGCTGACGTCGGAGCGGTGAAGCTGTACAGCGTCGATGCAGCCTTACCTCCGGTACCATCGGCCAGCGCCATGGTGTCCGACAGGATATTGCCGGCCGTGTCGTACACCACCACTCGCGACCCACCGGCGGTGTTCTGCAAACCGCTGATATTGACGGAGAAGCTGCTGACCGGCGTCGTGAAGTTGACCTGGGCGTAGCTCGTCGATGGGCCAGCCAGGTTCAAGCCGGCGTTGGCGTAAGTGCTCGCCGCACCAATGGAAAGCGTGTTGTTGGAGGTAACGGTGAAGCCGCCCGCTTTATAGGTTCCATCCGCGCTGATAGCTCGCAGCATCCCGTCCTGAGCCAGGGTGCTCCACCCTTCGCCACGCATCTGGAAGATATCGCTGGGGCCACTCATCTGCCCTTCGGCGGTGACGATCTGTGCCGTTACCGCGAAGCTGAACGTGGTGCCTTGCAGCAGGGTTTGCTGCGCCGGCACCTTCGCCGTGACCGTGCCCGCTGCGATGTCCGCGGCGGTGAGCACCTGGTCATAGGTGGTGTCGCCCCAGATGATGTGCAAGGTGTCGCCTGCCTTGGCAAGCGTACCCGCCAGCGAAACCTGGACGTCGCTGCCATCAGCTGCTTTGGCCTGCGTGTAAGAACCCACGCCATCGGGAATACCGATGATGGTCGGCCCATTCCCCTTGTCTGCCAGGTAGGTGACGGTCTGCGTGGCAATGTCCGACTGGACCTGGCCGTTATCGACAATGCGTGCCTGGATGGTCCAATCACCCGTGTGCATCGAGGTATCGACGGTCACCCAGTTCAAGCCACTGGTGACGGCATCCGTCCAGGTCGTGCCGTTATACGACACCTGGACCTTCTGGGTACCGGTCAGCGCCTGCTGGAGAGTCCCGTAAACGCCCCGCCCCGCCGAACCATCCGCGGTGATGAAGTCGGTGGAGTGCGCCAGATCGATCGCCGTGTCCTTGCTCATGCTGGTGATCGTCACGCCGTTGAGCATGACATCGTAGGCATGGGATGCGGTGATGTTGCCCGCGTTGCCGGCCGCGTCGTGCGCCACCAGGGTGGCATCGATGCTGTGGGTCGTCTCGTCCACCAGCTTGCTGCCAGGGACGTCCACGCTCCAGGTGCCGTCCGCCGCTACCGCCGCGGAATAGCTGGTGCCAGCGAGCTTGAAGCTGACCACGTCCCCCACCGTGAACTCGCCAACGACTTTGCCGCTGATGGTTTGTGGTGACTGGGCCTCCAGGGCGTTGAGAATGTTGTCGCTGGTGACGTTGTTGATGGTCAGTTGCGTGGTGTCGGGCGTCGGCGGAACGATATCCACCGAGTAGCCATGTGTCACGGTCACGGTGTTGGCGTTCCCCGCCGCGTCATGACCGATGACCGTGGCGACGATCTGGTGGGCGGCATCGTCCACCAGGTCACTGCCCGGCACGGCAACGCTCCAGCTGCCATCCGCCGCAACGCTGGCGCTGTAGTCGTGGCCATTGAGGGTGAAGGTGACCTTGTCCCCTTGCAGGTAAGTGCCACCCACCTTGCCGCTGATGGTCTGGCTCTCCTTGGATTCGACCAGGTTGACGACGTCGTCGCCGGCCACGGTGTCGATGGTCAGCGTGGTGGTGCCGGAGTCCGTCACCACGGTGTAGGCACGATCTGCCACGATGCTGCCAAGGTTGCCAGCAGCGTCATGGGCCATCAGCACGGCGTGGATGTTGGTTTCCTTGGCGAGGTCCGAGCCCGCCACCGACACGCTCCAGTCGCCCGTGGCACTAACCTTGGCGCTGTAGGTCGTGCCATTGAGGACGAAACTCACCACGTCATTGGGCATGAACTCGCCCGTTACCTTGCCACTGATGGTTTGTGGTTGTTGCGCCTCTTCCTTGTTGACAATGTCGTCACCAGCAATGACGTTGATGGCCAGCTTGGTGGTGCTGTCATCCGGCGGAGACAGGTCCACCGTATACGGGTGGTTCGCTGTCACGCTGGAACTGTTGCCAGCCACATCGTGTGCCACCAGAGTGGCGTCGATGCTGGTGCCCTTGGCCAGATCGGTGCCCGACACCTGCACGCTCCACTCGCCCGTGGCGTTGACCGCCGCACTGTAGGCGGTGCCGTTGAGGGTGAAGGTCACCAGATCGCCCGCCAGGAACTCACCACCGGCCTTGCCGCTGATGGTCTGGTTGGTCATGGCTTCGGAGGCGTTGACGATGTCGTCGCCGGCCACCACGTTGATGGTCAGCGTGGCTACCGGGTCGATGACGTCGACACTGTACGGACGGGTCGCCGTGACCGTGGCTTCGTTGCCCGCGGCATCATGGGCGATGAGGGTCGCATCGATGCTGCTGCCCTTGGCCAGGTCGGAACCGGCCACCTGCACGCTCCAGCTACCGGTCGCGCTGACAGCGGCGCTGTAGGCGGTGCCGTTGAGCGTGAAGCTCACCACATCGCCGGTCACGAACTCGCCACCGACCTTGCCGCTGATGGTTTGGAGCTGCTGCGACTCGGCCTTGTTGACAATGTCGTCCCCTGCCACCACGTTGATGGTCAGGGTCGCCACCGGCGGCGCCAGGTCGACGCTGTACGGACGGGTGCCGTGGACATCGGTGGCGTTGCCGGCCGAGTCATGCGCCACCAGGGTCGCATTGATGCTGCTGCCCTTGGCCAGGTCGCTACCGGCTACCTGTACGCTCCAGTTGCCCGAACCGTCGACCGTCGTGCTGTACACAGTACCGTTCAGCGTGAAGCTGACAATATCGCCGGCGAGGAACTGCCCCGTTGCCTTGCCGCTGATGGACTGGGCCTGCTGGGACTCGGCGATGTTGACCACGTCGTCGCCTGCCACGGCATTGATGACCAAGCCGGCCACCGGCGGCGTGATTTCCACCGTGTACGGATGGCTGGCCGTGACAGTGGCTTCGTTGCCGGCGGCGTCGTGCGCCACCAGCGTGGCGTCGATGCTGTTGGCCTTGGCCAGGTCGCCGCCGGCCACCTGCACGCTCCAGTCGCCGGCGGCATTCACCGTGGCTTTGTAGTCGGTGCCATTGAGGGCGAAGCTGACAACGTCACCCACCATGAACTCGCCGCTGACCTTGCCGCTGATGGTCTGCGGGGTCTGCGATTCGGCATAGTTGAGGATGTCGTCGCCGGCCACTACGTTGATGGTCAGAATGGCCACTGGCGGGGTGGTGTCCACGGTGTAGGCGCGATCCGCCACGACGCTGGCGACGTTGCCAGCCGTGTCATGAGCCTCCAGGGTGGCGTGGATGTTGGTTTCCTTCGCCAGGTCGGCGCCCGAGACGGTGACGCTCCAGTTGCCGGTGGAATCCACCGCCGCACTGTAGGTCGTGCCGTTGAGGGTGAACTTCACCAGGTCGCCCTTGATGAACTCGCCGCCAGCACGACCACTGATGGTCTGCGGGCTCGCGGCTTCCATCGAGTTGACCACGTCGTCGCCGGCCACCACGTTGATGGTCAATGTGGCCGCGGGCGGCGTGATGTCGACGCTATAGAGGTGGCTGGCCGTGACGCTGGCGCTGTTGCCGGCGACGTTGGTCGCCACCAGGGTGGCATCGATGCGGTGGGCCGGGTCGGCCACCAGCTCCGAACCTGGAACGTTGATGCTCCACTTGCCCTGGGCGTCGAGGGTGCCGCTGTAGCTGACGCCATTGACCACGAGGGTGACCACGTCACCAGCACGGCCACCGGTGGAACCACCGGTGACGGCCTGGTCGACCTTGGATTCCTCGAGGTTGACGATGTCATCCCCGGCGACGATGTTGATGTACAGCGAGGCCACCGGCGGAGTGACGTTCACGGTGTAAGGGTGGTCCGCCACGACGTTGGCGCTGTTACCCGCCGCATCATGGGCCACCAGGGTGGCGTGGATGTTGGTTTCCTGGGCGAGGTCCGCACCGGCGACCACCAAGCTCCACTTGCCATCCGCCGCTACCGCTGCGCTGTAGGTGGTGCCGTTCAAGGTGAAGCTGACCACGTCATTGGCCATGAACTCGCCCGAGGCCTTGCCGCTGATGGTCTGTGGCTTGGTCGATTCATCAGTGTTGAGAATGTTGTCACTGGTGACGTCATCAATGCTCAACGTCGCCACCGGCGGCACGGTATCGACGGTATAGGCGCGGTCGGCGCTGACGCTGTTGAGGTTGCCGGCGTCATCGTGGGCTACCAGGGTGGCGTGGATGTTGGTTTCTGCCGCCAGGTCGGAACCTGCTACGTCGACCTTCCAGGTGCCATCGGCACTCACACTGGCGCTGTAGACATGGCCATTGAGGGTAAAGCTGACCAGGTCACCGACGGTGAAACCGCCCGCGCCTACGGCCTTGCCGCTGATGGTCTGGCTCTCCTTGGATTCAGCCAGGTTCACCACATCGTCGCCAGCGATGGTGTCGATGCTCAGGGTGACAGCGAGCGGGTTGATGATCACCTGGTAGGCGTGATCCGCGGTGATGGGTGCGACGTTGCCGGCGGCATCGTGAGCCATCAGGGTCGCGTGGATGTTGGTTTCCTTGGCCAGGTCGGAACCGGCCACCGACACACTCCAATCCCCGGTGGCGTTGACCTTGGCGCTGTAGGTGGTGCCGTTGAGGGTGAAGCTCACCACGTCACCGGTCTGGAACTCACCGACGGCCTTGCCACTGATGGTTTGTGGCGACTTGGCTTCCGCCGCGTTGAGGATGTTGTCGCTGGTGACGTTGTTGATGGTCAGCTGCGTCGTGTCCGGCGATGGCGGAACGATATCCACCGAGTAGCCATGTGTCACGGTCACGGTGTTGGCGTTACCCGCCGCGTCATGCCCGATGACCGTGGCGACGATCTGGTGGGCAGCGTCATCCACCAGGTCGCTGCCCGGCACGGCAACGCTCCAGCTGCCGTCAGCCGCAACGCTGGCACTGTAGTCATGGCCGTTGAGGGTGAAGGTGACCTTGTCCCCTTGCAGGTAAGTGCCGCCCACCTTGCCGCTGATGGTCTGGCTTTCCTTGGATTCGACCAGGTTGACGACGTCGTCGCCAGCCACGGTGTCGATGGTCAGCGTGGTGTTACCGGAGTCCGTCACCACGGTGTAGGCACGATCTGCCACGATGCTGCCGAGGTTGCCGGCAGCGTCATGGGCCATCAGCACGGCGTGGATGTTGGTTTCCTTGGCGAGGTCCGAGCCCGCCACCGATACGCTCCAGTCGCCCGTGGCATTGACCTTGGCGCTGTAGGTCGTGCCATTTAGGACGAAGCTCACCACGTCGTCGGGCATGAACTCGCCCGTCACCTTGCCACTGATGGTTTGCGGCTGCTGGGACTCTTCCTTGTTGACGATATCGTCGCCAGCAATCACGTCGATGGTGAGGGTTGCCACCGGCGGAGTGGTGTCCACGGAATAGGCGCGGTCGGCTATGACGCTGGCTACGTTGCCTGCCGCGTCGTGGGCTTCCAGCGTGGCGTGGATATTGGTTTCCTTGGCCAGGTCGGTGCCCGACACCTGCACGCTCCACTCGCCCGTGGCGTTGACCGCCGCGCTGTAGGCCGTGCCGTTGAGGGTGAAGGTCACCAGATCGCCCGCCAGGAATTCGCCACCGGCCTTGCCGCTGATGGTCTGGTTGGTCATGGCTTCGGAGGCGTTGACGATGTCGTCGCCCGCCACCACGTTGATGGTCAGCGTGGCTACCGGATCGATGACGTCGACACTGTACGGACGGGTCGCCGTGACCGTGGCTTCGTTGCCTGCGGCATCGTGGGCGATAAGGGGCGCGTCGATGCTGCTGCCCTTGGCCAGGTCGGAACCGGCCACGGAAACGCTCCAGCTACCGGTCGCGCTGACAGCGGCGCTGTAGGCGGTGCCGTTGAGCGTGAAGCTCACCACATCGCCGGTCACGAACTCGCCACCCACCTTGCCGCTGATGGTTTGGGGCTGCTGCGACTCGGCCTTGTTGACAATGTCGTCCCCTGCCACCACGTTGATGGTCAGGGTCGCCACCGGCGGGGCCAGGTCGACGCTGTACGGACGGGTGCCAAGGACGTCAGTGGCGTTGCCGGCCGAGTCATGCGCCACCAGGGTCGCATTGATGCTGCTGCCCTTGGCCAGGTCGCTGCCCGACACCTGCACGTTCCACTCACCCGCGGCATCGACCGCGGCGCTGTAGACCGTGCCGTTGAGGGTGAAGCTGACGATATCGCCGGCGAGGAACTGCCCCGTTGCCTTGCCACTGATGGTCTGGGCCTGCTGGGACTCGGCGATGTTGACCACGTCGTCGCCCGCCACGGCATTGATGACCAAGCCGGCCACCGGCGGCGTGATTTCCACCGTGTACGGATGGCTGGCCGTGACAGTGGCTTCGTTGCCGGCGGCGTCGTGCGCCACCAGCGTGGCGTCGATGCTGTTGGCCTTGGCCAGGTCGCCGCCGGCCACCTGCACGCTCCAGTCGCCGGCGGCATTCACCGTGGCTTTGTAGTCGGTGCCATTGAGGGCGAAGCTGACAACGTCACCCACCATGAACTCGCCGCTGACCTTGCCGCTGATGGTCTGCGGGGTCTGCGATTCGGCATAGTTGAGGATGTCGTCGCCGGCCACTACGTTGATGGTCAGAATGGCCACTGGCGGGGTGGTGTCCACGGTGTAGGCGCGATCCGCCACGACGCTGGCGACGTTGCCAGCCGTGTCATGAGCCTCCAGGGTGGCGTGGATGTTGGTTTCCTTCGCCAGGTCGGCGCCCGAGACGGTGACGCTCCAGTTGCCGGTGGAATCCACCGCCGCACTGTAGGTCGTGCCGTTGAGGGTGAACTTCACCAGGTCGCCCTTGATGAACTCGCCGCCAGCACGACCACTGATGGTCTGCGGGCTCGCGGCTTCCATCGAGTTGACCACGTCGTCGCCGGCCACCACGTTGATGGTCAATGTGGCCGCGGGCGGCGTGATGTCGACGCTATAGAGGTGGCTGGCCGTGACGCTGGCGCTGTTGCCGGCGACGTTGGTCGCCACCAGGGTGGCATCGATGCGGTGGGCCGGGTCGGCCACCAGCTCCGAACCTGGAACGTTGATGCTCCACTTGCCCTGAGCATCGATGGTGCCGCTGTAGCTGACGCCATTGACCACGAGGGTGACCACGTCACCAGCACGGCCACCGGTGGAACCACCGGTGATGGCCTGGTTGACCTTGGATTCCTCGAGGTTGACGATGTCGTCGCCGGCCACGATGTTGATGTACAGCGAAGCCACCGGCGGATTGGGGCTCACGGTATACGGGTGGTCCGCCACGACGTTGGCGCTGTTACCCGCCGCATCATGGGCCACCAGGGTGGCGTGAATGTTGGTTTCCGCCGCCAGATCAGCGCCGGCGACCACCACGCTCCACTTGCCATCCGCCGCTACCGCTGCGCTGTACGGGGTGCCATTGAGCTTGAAGCTGACGATATCGCCGACCAGGAACTCACCACTCGCCTTGCCACTGATGGTTTGCGGGGTGGTCGCTTCCGCCGCGTTGACGATGTCGTCGCCAGCCACGATGTCGATAGTCAGTGTCGCCACGGGCGGCACGGTATCGACGGTATAGGCACGGTCGGCGCTGACGCTGTTGAGGTTGCCGGCGTCATCGTGGGCCACCAGTGTGGCGTGGATGTTGGTCTCCGCGGCCAGGTCCGAGCCGGCCACAGAAACGCTCCAGTCCCCGGTAGCGCCGACCTTGGCACTGTAGGTGGTGCCATTAAGGGTAAAGCTGACCAGGTCGCCGACGGTGAAACCACCCGCGCCGACCACTTTGCCGCTGATGGTCTGGTTTTCCTTGGACTCAGCCAGGTTCACCACATCGTCGCCGGCGATGGTGTCGATGCTCAGGGTGACGGCAGTCGGATCGATCTGCACCGTATAGGCATGGTCGGCAGTGATCGGCCCGACGTTGCCGGCGGCATCATGAGCCATCAGGGTCGCGTGGATGTTGGTTTCCTTGGCCAGGTCGGAACCGGCCACGGAAACGCTCCAATCCCCGCTGGCAGCGACCTTGGCGCTGTAGGCGGTACCGTTGAGGGTGAAGCTCACCACGTCACCGGTCTGGAACTCACCGACGGCCTTGCCGCTGATGGTTTGTGGCGACTTGGCTTCCGCTGCGTTGAGGATGTTGTCGCTGGTGACGTTGTTGATGGTCAACTGCGTCGTGTCGGGCCTCGGCGGATCAATATCGACCGAGTAGCCATGGACGACAGTGACAGTGTTGGCATTACCCGCCGCGTCATGCCCGATGACCGTGGCGACGATCTGGTGAGCGGCGTCATCCACCAGGTCACTGCCCGGCACGGCAACGCTCCAGCTGCCATCCGCCGCAACGCTGGCACTGTAGTCATGGCCGTTGAGGGTGAAGGTCACCTTGTCCCCTTCCAGGTAAGTGCCGCCCACCTTGCCGCTGATGGTCTGGCTTTCCTTGGATTCGACCAGGTTGACGACGTCGTCACCGGCCACGGTGTCGATGGTCAGCGTGGTAGTCCCTGAGTCGGTCTGCACGCTGTAGGGGTGGTTGGCGGTGAACTTGGCCTCGTTGCCAGCCTGGTCGTGCGCCACCAGCGTAGCGACGATGCTGTGGGTGCTGTCGGCAACCAGCGCGCTACCCGGAACGCTGACGCTCCAGGTACCGTCGGCGGCAACCTTGGCGGTGTAGGTCGTGCCGTCGAGCTTGAAGCTGACGATGTCGCCCACGGTGAACTCGCCAGTGACCTTGCCGCTGATGGGCTGGTCCTCCTTGGCCTCGATGGCATTGACGATGTCGTCTCCAGCGACGGTGTCGATGGTCAGCGTCGCCACGGGCGGCACGAAGTCCACGTTGAGGTGGAAGTCATTGGAAGTGCTGGAGTTGCCTGCCTTGTCGTACGAATCCGCACTGAAGGTGTAGGCCGTCTCCGGGTTGCCGATCAGGCTATAGGCCGCGGTCGGCTTGATCTGCCAGTTGCCGCTCGCATCGACGATGGTCGAACCGATTTCGGTGCGTTTGCCTCCGTCATGGATTTCGAACAGGTGGATCACCGAGCCGGCTTCGCCGGTGCCGTGGAATACCGGGTTCGGATCGTCGGTGTAGCCGTTGTCGAGGATATGACCGGTGATGGTGCCCACGGTGTCGTCGGCGTAGTCAATGGTCGGCTTGACTGGCGCAGTCACATCGACATTGAGGTTGTACGGCGAGACCTTGTCGCTCCAGTTACCGGCCGGGTCCTGCGCGCGCACGGTCAGGGTGTGCGGACCTTCAGCCAGGGTCGAGGCATCCAGTACCCAGTTACCGCTAGTGTCGGCGGTGGTGCTGCCGACCAGGGTGTTGGTGTTGTCGTACACCTCCACCAGGCTGCCCGCCTTGGCCTTGCCATGGACCTCCGGCGTGGTGTCGTTGGTGTAGCCGTCACGGGGGATGGCCACCAGCGTTGTACCTTCGTCGTTGTACACGCCGGTGATGCTTGGCGCGTTCGGGTCGATGTCGGTATCGAAGGCGATGTGGTTGCTCGGCCCCCCCTGGTTGCCGGCGAGGTCAGTCACGGTGATCGAGAAATCGTGCGGGCCCTGCGGCGCAGGAACGTCCACCGACCAGGTGCCGTCAGGCTTGACTACGGTCGAGCCGATAGGCTTGTCGCCGTCGTAGACGGTGACCACGTAGCCCGCAGGCTGCAACTGACCGTCGGTGTTGCGCACCGTCGGCAGGTCGTCGTCGGTGGTGTCGCCATTGTGGATCGGCCCGGTCTTGCTACCGACATCGTCGATGATTTCCCACTGATCCGGTGTCGGCGACGGCGGCGCAACGGTGTCGACGAAGAAGTTGTACGGACCCGCCTTGGTGCTTTCCATGCCCGCGTCGTTCACCGCGACAGCGTAGATGTTGTACTCGCCGTCAGGGCTGCCCACCGGCAGGTTGAGGTGCCAAAGGCCCTTCTCGTCAGCATCCGCGGTGCCCAGGTATTGCTCGCCGTTGTAGACCTTGACGTGAACGCCCGGCTCGGCGGTGCCCTTGATCAACGCGGTGTTGTCATTGGTGTAGCCGCCCGGCTGGACGTTCAGGTTCGGAGTCACGTCGTCGTTCCACACTTCCTGGATCGTCGGCTGCGCCGGCGCCTCGGTCAGGACGGTGAAGTCACGCTCGTTACTCGGGTCGCTGACGTTGCCAGCCACGTCGATGGCCTTGGCGATCAGCTTGACATCACCCGACAGCGGGTACTTGTACTGATCGCTGGTCAACGTCCAGTTGCCATTCGCATCGGTCGTGGTGCGGCCGATTTCGACGTACTTGCCACTGGCGATGTTGTAGACCACCAGGGTCAGGTTGGCTTCGGCCGAGGTACCTGACACCACCGGCTTGCGGTCGTCGGTGGGGGTCGTCGAGGAGATCTCGCCAGTCACGTCGCCTACGTTGTCGATGACGTGCACGATCACCGGCGCGACCGGCGCGGTGAAGTCCAGGGTGATCCTGTAATCATCGGAAGGAACGCTGGTATTGCCCGCCTCGTCGGTCGCCGTGACGTGGAATGTGTGTTCGCCTTCGCCAAGCGAGGTGACCGGAGTGAAACTCCAGGTGCCATCGGACAGCGCTTTGGTGCTGCCCAGCAACTCGCTGCCATCGTAGACCTTGACGATCGAGTCGGCTTCCGCCTTGCCCGAAAGCGTCGGGTTGGGATCGTCCGTCACACCGCCATTGGCCACCGGGCCCTGGATCGGGCCCACGTCGTCATAAACGGAATCGATGCTCGGCTTGGCCGGTGCAGTGATATCGAGGATGAAGCTGAAGGTCGACGGGGCGCTGACATTCCCGGCCTTGTCGGTCGCCGTAGCCTTGAGGGTGTGCTCACCTTCAACCAGATCCTTGGTCGGAGTGAAGGTCCAGTTCCCATTGCTGTCGACAGTCGTGGTGCCCAGCAGGGTGTCGTCATCATAGAGCGTGACGATGCTGCCAGCCTTGCCGGTACCGTGGATTTCCGGCCGTTTTTCATCGGTGTAGCCGCCCGGGGCGATATCGCCGGTAATCGGACCAGTGTTATCGAGCACATGGGTGATCTGCACGAGCACCTTGGACGTGTCGACGATCACGAACAATTGGTTGCCTTGGCCGCTGCTATTGCCGGCCTTGTCCAGGACCTGGGTGCTGAACTGGTGGTCGCCATCGACCAGCGGCGTGGTGGGAATGAACGACCATTTGCCGTCCGCACCGACGTCGGCTTCGCCCAGCAGCTTGCCATTGTCGTAAAGAATGACCTTGCCGTTGGGCTCGGCATCACCGGTAAAGACCGGACGGTTGTCATCGGTGGTGTCGTTGTTATGCAGCGGGCCGGTCACGTCGCCGACGTTGTCGGTCACCACCAGGGTGGTATTGGCCGGTGCGCTGGTGTCCACGATCAACGGCCACTCGCCCGTCGCCGCGCTCTCGATACCCACACTGTTGGTAGCGGTGGCGGTCACCTTGTGCAGGCCGTCGGCCAGCACGCTGGTGGTAATGGTCCACTCGCCATTGTTATCGGCCGTGCCGCTGCCAATCACCAGGCCGTTGGTGTCGTACAGCTTGACCAGCGAGCCCGCTTGCGCGGTGCCGCGGAAGGTCGGCTGGTTGTCATCGGTGACGTCCCCCTTCTGCAGGAAGCCCTGGTAGGGGCCGACGTCGTCGTAGACGCTGACAATGGTCGGAACATCCGGCGCACCGGTGATCAGGGTGATGGTGTAGGGCTTGCTGGTGCTGTCGTTGCCGGCCGGGTCGACCTCGATGGCGGTCAACTCGTTGCTGCCGTTGTTCAGTGGCAGTTCCGGCTTGAGCGACCAGGTGCCGTCGGCACCGACGGTGGCGCTGCCAATCGCGTGGTTGCCGGTGCTGTCCTTGGTGTAGACGACGATGGTATCGCCGGCGGTACCGGTACCGCTGATCACCGGATGGGAATCATCGGTCTTGCCGCCATTTTCGATATTGCCGGTGATGTCACCGACGTTGTCGAGCACGCCGGTGATGGCCAGCCTCGAAGGGTCCGGCGGCGTGGTATCGATGGTCAGGTCCAGCGTGCCCGGCTGGCTGGTGTTGCCGGCGGCGTCGGTGGCCGTGGCGTCGATGTGCACCGGACCTTCCGGCAGTGGCTTGGTCGGGGTGACCGACCAGTTGCCGCTGGCATCGGCGGTGGTGGTGAGGACTTCGCCGGTTTCCTTGATCGTGACGGTTACCGTGGATTTCGGCTCGGCGGTGCCATCGATGGTCGGCTTGGTGACGTTGGTGACGTTGTCACCCTTCACGCCCGAGTCGGAGGCGTCGTCCAGCCACACCTTCGGCGCATCGGGCGGCGTGGTGTCGATGGTCAGCGGCAGGTCCTTGGGCTGGCTGGTGTTGCCGGCCTTGTCGGTGGCGGTGACTTCGATGTCCACCGGGCCATCGGGGATCGGCTGTTTCGGCGTTACCGACCAGTCGCCGTTGTCGTCGGCGATGGTCTTGATGACTTCACCGGTCGGCTGGATGGTGACGGTCACCGCGGCGCCCGGCTCGGTCTTGCCGTCGATCTTCGGCGTGTTGTCGTTGGTGATGCCATCGCCCTTGACGCCCGAATCGGACGCCGGGTCGAGCCAGGCCTGAGGAACATCCGGAGCGATGGTGTCGATGATCGCCGGCAGTACCGTGGTGCCGGTGTTACCCGCCGGGTCCTGCTCGGTGACGATGATATCGACCGGGCCCTCGGGAATCGGGTCTTTCGGCGTCACCGACCAGTTGCCGCTCGGGTCCACGGTGGTAGAGGCCTTCTCGCCGGTCGGGAATACCACGGTGATGGTGTCACCCGGATCGCCGGTACCGGTGACGGTCGGGGTATTGCTGGGCGAATACAGGTCGCCGCCGTTCTCCACACCACCTTCGATGGTCGCGACCGGGTCAGCGGGCGGCACGGTGTCCACGGTGAAGTCCAGCACATCCACGGGCGGGCTCGGCTTCTTGCCCGGCTCGACCTGGATCGCGGTGACATCGTGGTCGCCATCGGGCAGGCCGGTGGTCGGGGTGAAGGACCAGGTACCGTCCTTGTCGACGACCGTGCTGCCGATCTCGGTGCCATTGTCGATGATGTGGATCACCGCCCCCGGCACGCCGCCACCGGTGATGGTCGGGTTCGCGTCGTCCGTCACGTCGCCATTGGCCAACTGGCCCTGGATCGGGCCGACGTCGTCAATCACCTTGATATTGGTCGGGCCCGCGCTGGTGGGCGTTTCGTGGTGACCACCGCCTCCGTGGTGGCTGGCAGCGGCCGCCACGGCACCCACGCCCGCCAGGCCCAGCAGCCATGGCCACAGCACAAAGCCCGCGGCCTCATCGAAACTCGACGCCAGGTAGGCGGCGCCGTCGCCCAGCGACTCGCCGCCCAGGGCGATGGGGGCGGACTCACCATCATTCATCAGCAACTGGCCGTAGAAGCCCTCGCCGTCCGTGCGCACGTACGCGTAGAGCTGGCCGTCTTCGGCCACGCCGTAGAGTTGGCTGTCCATCCCGTCGGCGAAGAAGTCCTGGATGGTCAGGTCGGGCTTTTCGCTGCCTTCGAAGAAGACCTTGAGGTCTTTGCCGTCGCGCTGGACGGTGACGTTCTCCGGAGACACATCGCTGCCGATCACCTGAAGAAGGTACTTGGTGCCTGCCGCTGCCTTGATCTTGCCCCCGCCCTTGACGGCGACCTTCTTCGCTGCGTTCTCGGTGACCGCCACCAGACCGATATTCTCAATTGCCATAAAAAGGCCCACCTCAAGAGTAAAAAATCGAGGTAGCCAGATTAAGATTTGCGGCGCACGCGAGAGGATAGGACCGCCCTGACATGGCACAGGCCCTTTGCGGTAAAGAATGTCGGACGCGTCTGAACGCCGGAACTTTCCCAGGACAAACGCGCTAGCTCGACAGAAAGGTCGCTGCCACCCATAAGCGCTTTTACCGGGCGAGCCTGGGAATCGTTAACCCGCGCTCCCGAACCGTCCCCTCACAACAGACGATCTATCGTCGGACGAATGAAGGAACGTTCCCGAAACAAGGTAGAATTGGCCGAATTCCGGTCGGCTGGGATTAACCGGTCAAACCGAATCAACGCCACGGCACCCTGATGGGCATGCCAAGCACGCCCCTCCGCACCCTGCGATCATCCGCAAGCCACGTTTCCCTGATCTAAAGGCACACCATTGGAACTGTTCAAAGAGTTCACCTTCGAATCCGCCCACCGCCTGCCCCACGTGCCCGCCGGGCACCAGTGCGGCCGCCTGCACGGCCACTCGTTCCGGGCCGCCATCTACATCGAGGGTGAGGTCGACCCGCATACCGGCTGGATCCGCGATTTCGCTGAGATCAAGCAGATTTTCAAGCCGATCTACGATCAGCTCGACCACAACTACCTGAACGATATTCCCGGCCTGGAAAACCCCACCAGCGAGAACCTCTGCCGCTGGATCTGGCAACAGCTCAAGCCGCTGCTGCCGGAGCTGTCCAAGGTGCGCGTGCACGAGACCTGCACCAGCGGTTGCGAGTACCGCGGGGACTGATTCGGTTCCGCCATTGCTGCAGGCCCGCGTCGGGGCGTGGGGCGCGCTCCTGCACCTGACTGCGTGTCAGCTGTCGCAGGAATACGCGGCGTCAGGTGCACGCCGGCGCTGCCGGCGGATCGCGGGCATGGCCCGCTCCTACAGGTTGGTTCCGGAGTTTCCGGCGCGCCGGCAGGCAGCTAGAACAGCCCCATCTGCCGGTCGATCAGCGCGCTGAAGTCGTCGTCCACGAAGGGCAGGATGGCATCGGCAATCGGCTGCAATTGGCGGCTGACGTAATGGTCGTAGTCGATGGGTGAGCTGAGCGTTTCCAGCGGCTCCGGGCCGTTGACCGTGATCACGTAGCTGATCCAGCCACCGCGCTGGTACTGGCGTGGACGACCCTGGCGCTCGTTGTAGTCGTCGGCGATGCGGGCGGCGCGCACATGGGGCGGCACGTTGCGTTCGTAATCGCCCAGTTGCCGGCGCAGCCGCTTGCGGAAGATCAGCAACTCGTCCTGCTCGCCGGCCAGGGTGCGGTTCACGTAGTCGCGCACGAAGTCACGGTACGGTTGGCGCTGGAAAATGCGCAGGTACAGCTCCTGCTGGAACTGCTGTGCCAGCGGCGACCAGTCGGTGCGCACGGTTTCCAGGCCCTTGAAGACCATCTCGTCGCTGCCATCGGCGCGCCGCACCAGGCCGGCATAGCGTTTCTTGCTGCCCTCTTCCGCGCCGCGGATGGTAGGCATCAAAAAGCGCCGGAAGTGCCGCTCGAACTGGATTTCCAGCGCGCTGTCCAGCCCGTATTCCTGGCGCAGATGCTCGGCCCACCACTGGTTGATGTGGCGCACCAGCGCGCGGCCGATATCGGCCGCCTCGTCCTCACCGTGGGCGCTGCCCAGCCAGACGAAGGTGGAATCGGTATCGCCGTAGATCACCCGATGGCCCTGGGCTTCGATCAGCTCGCGGGTGCGGCGCATGATCTCGTGGCCGCGCATGGTGATGGACGAGGCCAGGCGCGGGTCGAAGAAGCGGCAGCCGCTGGAACCGAGCACGCCGTAGAAGGCGTTCATGATGATCTTCAGCGCCTGGGACAGCGGCGCGTTGCCGTCACGCTTGGCCGCCTCGCGGCCCTGCCAGACGCGCTCGACGATGGCCGGCAGGCAATGCTGGGTGCGGGAAAAACGCCCGCCGCGAAAGCCCGGAACAGAGGCTGCGTCGGACGGATCGCTCAAGCCTTCGACCAGGCCCACCGGGTCGATCAGGAAGGTGCGGATGATCGACGGGTACAGGCTCTTGTAGTCCAGCACCAGCACCGACTCGTACAGCCCCGGCCGCGAATCCATGACGAAGCCGCCGGGGCTGGCCTCCGGCGCCTTGCCGCCCAGGTTCGGCGCAACATAGCCCAGCCGGTGCATCGGCGGCAGGTACAGGTGGGTGAAGGCCGCCACCGAGCCGCCGCTGCGGTCCGCCGGAAGCCCCGTAACGCTGGCGCGCTCGAGGAGGAAGTCGAGGATGCGGGTCTTCTCGAAGATGCGCGTGACCAGTTCGCAGTCCTTGAGGTTGTATTTCGCCAGCGCCGGCTTGTCCTCGGCGAAGCGACGGTCGATCTCGGCCATGCGGTCGTAGGGGTTGTCGATGGACTTGCCCTCGCCCAGCAGTTGCTGCGAGACGCTCTCCAGGCTGAACGAGGGGAAGCTCCAGAACGCCGAGCGCAGCGCCTCGATGCCATCGATAATCAGCCGTCCTGCCGCCGCCGCGAAGTAGTGATTGCTCGACGCGTGCTGCCGCCAGCCCATCTCGTCACCGCCCCGCCCCAGTCGCAGCGGGATATCCAGGCGCTTGGCGTGGTCCTGCAGCACACGCAGGTCGAACTGCACCAGGTTCCAGCCGATGATGGCGTCGGGGTCGTGCTCGGCCAGCCACTGGTTCAGGCGCTCCAGCAGTTGCCCGCGACTGTCGCAATACTCCAGATCGAAATCGCGCTCGCCATCGACGCCATTGGCCGGGCCGAGCATGTACACCTGGCGCTGGCCGCAGCCCTCCAGGGCGATGGAATACAGGTCGCCGCGGATATTCGTTTCGATGTCCAGCGAGGCCAGTTTCAGCGTCGGCCGGTAGTCCGGCGCCGGGCGCAGTTGCGCCGAGGCGATGCTGCCGCCCTCCCCCGGCTCGCCGCTGAAGCTGACCGGCGCGGTGATGAAACGCTCCATCAGGTAGCGCTCGGGCGGACGGATGTCGGCTTCGAACACCTCGACCCCGGCCTCGCGCAGCTTCTTCTCCAGGTTCATCAACTGGCGATGCTGCTGGCAATACAGGCCCAGCACCGGCCGTTGCTGGAAATCGCGCAGGCCCAGCGGGCGCAGCTGCGCGCCACGCTCGCCGGCCAGCAGCTTCTCGGCGCGGGCGCGTTGCTCGGCGGGCACGAAGGCCACCGACGTCTGCGGCGGCAGCAGTACATGCCGGGGCCCCTCGTCGGTGGCCAGCCAGAAGCCCACCTCGGTGCCTTCGGGCGTATCCCGCCAATGTCGGGTCAGGACGAAACCCTGCCTTGCCTCCACGCTCTAACCACCCGTCTGTCGAATCAGAACGTCATTCTACCGGTCCGCCCGCGGATTCGTTGCAAGGCGTGTAAATCCGACCGATGCGTTTGACGCACGCCCCGCGTCTGCCCAAGCTAGCGGGCTTTCGTTTGCCTGCCAGGACTCGCCCGTGACCGATTCGTCCCGCCGGACCCGCCCTCTCCTCGCCACCCTGTGTTTCGCCAGCCTGCTCTCCGGCTGCGGCCTGTTCGGCAAAAAGCCCGAAGAAGCCCAGGCCCCCACCTACGCCAAGGCCGCCTGGTCGGACCTGCCCAGGACCGCCGACAGCGATGTGCTGCAAGGCTTCAGCGCTTGGCGCTCGGCCTGCGCGGTGCGCCTGAAGAAGGATGAGATCTGGGCCGCGACCTGCGCCGACGCCGCCAGCGTGCCGGCCTCCGCCCCGGCGATCCGCCAGTTCATGCAGGCCCGCCTGCAGCCCTACCAGCTGCGCGCAGGCAGTGGCAGCAAGACCGGGCTGATCACCGGTTACTACGAACCGGTCTACCGCGGCAGCGAAGAGCGCGACGCCCAGCACACCGTGCCGGTCTACGGCGTCCCCAAGGACCTGATCACAGTCGCTCTGGACAGCGTCTACCCCGAGCTCAAGGGCAAGCGCCTGCGCGGCAAGCTCGAAGGCAACACCCTGGTGCCCTACGCCGATGCGGCCGGCATCCGCCGCGACGGCGTCAATGCGCCGGTGCTGGCTTGGCTGCCGGACCCGATGGACCTGCAGTTCCTGCAGATCCAGGGCTCCGGCCGCGTACAGCTCGCCAACGGCCGCCAACTGCGCCTCGGCTACGCCGACCAGAACGGCCGTCCGTACAAGCCGGTGGGCCGCTGGCTGGTGGAACAGGGCGAGCTGAGCAAGGAGGAAGTCAGCATGGCGCGCATCCGCGACTGGGCCCGCGCGCATCCGCAGCGCGTCGACGAACTGCTGGCGAGCAACCCCAGCTACGTATTCTTCAGCCAGCGCCCGGACAGCAACGAAGGCCCCCGCGGCTCGCTGAACGTGCCGCTGACCCCCGGCTACAGCGTGGCCATCGACCGCAAGGTGATCCCCCTGGGCAGCCTCATGTGGCTCGCCACCACCCGCCCGAACGGCGCGCCGGTGGTGCGTCCGGTAGCCGCCCAGGACACCGGCGGCGCCATCGTCGGCGAAGTGCGTGCAGACCTGTTCTGGGGTACCGGCGACGCCGCTGGCGAGCTGGCCGGGCACATGAAGCAGGATGGCCAGCTGTGGCTGCTGTGGCCAAAGGACAAGGCCCTGCCGGGCGCATGAGCCTACAGATAGCCGAGTAGGAATACAGAGGATTTTCCTACTCAGCCTACAGAGCTCCCTGAATCACCGGCAGCCCCGCGCCGGGGAAGATGGTCAGCAACACCAGGCGCTGCCTGGTTTCACTGACCCTCACCTCGCACGCGGTGCTCGCCATGAAGAAACAGCAGCCTCCCCTCCGCTCGCAACGCCACCATCGGGACTTCCCGCTGAACTGCGACCTGCTCTGCTGGGTCGGCGCCATCGCCCTGGTCCTGCTGTTCTTCGGCGTCGATCAGCATTTCGCGGCGAGCCACTCCGGTCCTCCGGCGATCGAGCAACAACGGGTCATTCCGCAGCACGTTTATCCGCCTGAGGTCCAGGCGCTGCCGGCGGCGAAACCCAGCCGCCCCTGATCGCTCAATGGCCTTGGCGGAATTGCCCGGGCGTCATCCCGCTCCAGCGGCGGAAAGCCTTGGCGAACGCGCTTTCGTCGGAGAACCCCAGGCGCTCGGCCACCTCGCTCAGACGCGGGTTTTCCCGCAGCAGCTGCTCCGCCATCGCATGCAGCAGCTCTTCGCGCAGCAGCTTGAAGCTGGTGCCTTCGTCGGCGAGCTTGCGGTTGAGGTGGCGACCACTGAGTTCCAGTTGATCCGCCACCCTCTCCTTGCCCCAGCGCGGATGTTGCCGCAGCAGGTGCTGCACGCGTGCGGCCAGGCTCTGCGCACCCAGGCGCTCGAGCTGCGCATCGGCCAGCGCGCGCAGGTGCTCGCGCATCAGGGCGTTGGCCTGGATCAGCGGGACGTCCAGGTCGGCCAGCGCGAAGCTGAGCGAGCTTTCAGTGCCGTCGAAGCTGACCGGGCATTGAAGCACCTCGGCATAGCGTGACGGCTCGCCCCGCGCGGCATGCCCCAGCGCCAGGCGCTGCGGCCTCACCTGGTCGCCGGTGATCCAGCGGGTCAGGTGCACCAGGCTCGCCAGCGCGGCCTCCACGCGCTCCTCGCGGCGTACGGCGTAGCTGGGCCGGTAGACCAGGCGTACCTGCGTCGCATCCTGCTCGCGCTGGAACTCGCTGCCCTCGGCGATGATCGGGAAATACTCCAGCAGCGCCTCCAGCGCCTCGCCGTAGCGCTCGCAACTCATCAGCAGCGCGCCGACCATGTCCAGATGCCCGACCTGCAGCGCAGCGCCCAGGCGCAAGCCCAGCAGGGGATCGCCCGAAGCGGTGCAGATGGCCTCCCAGAAGGCATCCTGGCGCTGCAACGGGATGCGGGGTTCGAGGCTGGCGGCCTGCAGCTCGACCGGCACAGGCAACCCCAGACGCTGCGCGGCCTGCAGAATGCCCTGGGCGTAATGGACGGTAATGGTGTGCGGCATGGTCCCGAATTAACCGGCGAAGGTCCCGATTGAGCCGTTACCGGGCGGTAACGCTCCCCTATGCTTGCCAATTACAACGATAAATTCAAACAAGAGTCGCCTTGCATGCCCAATCCCACCGAAGCCGCGCCCGTGCCGCCGGCTGCCGTTCGTACGCCCTTTTCCGAGATCCGACGGGAGAGCGGCAATGCCTGAGGTCCATCTCGAATTCTCCGGCGGCTCGATGATCGCGCTGAACGCCATCATCGCCCTGATGATGTTCGGCGTGTCGCTGGAACTGCGCCGCGACGACTTCACCCGCATCCTGCGCCAGCCCAAGGCGCCGGCGATCGGCATGCTGGTGCAGTTCCTGCTGCTGCCGGCCGCCACCTGCCTGCTGACCATCGCACTGCCCATCGACCCGGAACTGGCGCTGGGGATGATCCTGGTGGCCACCTGCCCCAGCGGCACCTTCTCCAACATCATGACCTGGATGGCCCGCGGCAATGTCGCGGTATCGGCCAGCGTCACCGCCGTGTCGGGGCTCAGCGCGGGCATCTTCACGCCGCTGAACTTCGCCCTGTACGCCGGCCTGAACCCGGCGACCCGCGACCGCCTCACGCAGATCCACATCGACCCGCTGGAACTGGTGGGCGTGGTGGTGCTGGTGCTGATCCTGCCGATGCTGCTGGGCATGGCGCTGGGCCGACACCAGCCTCAATTGGCGCGGCGCCTGGAGAAACCGCTGCGGCAGCTGTCGCTGCTGGTCATGCTCGGTTTCGTCGGCATGGCCTTCGCCAAGAACTTCCAGCAGTTCATGGCCTGGTTCCACCTGTTCTTCTGGCTGGTGCTGCTGCTCAACGGCACGGCGCTGCTGCTGGGCTACACCTGCGCGCGGCTGTGGCAGCTGCCGGATGCCGACGTGCGCGCCGTCACCCTGGAAAGCGGCATCCACAACTCCGCGCTGGGCATGGCGCTGATCCTCACCTTCTTCCCGCAGGCCGGCGGCATGCTGCTGATCGCGGCGTTCTGGGGCTGCTGGCAGCTGTTCTCCGGGCTGGTCCTGGCGCAACTCTGGGCGCGGCGCGAGCCTCGCGCCGCCGCGGTGACGGCGCCATGAATGCGCCCGCCATCGCCCTGGGTGGCTTTATCCTGCTGGCGTATACCCTGGAAGCCATCACCGGTTTCGGCAGCGTGGTGATCGCCCTGTCCCTCGGCGCGCTGCTGATGCCCATCGACACGCTGTTGCCGATCCTGGTGCCGCTGAACATCGGCATGACCGGCTACCTCTGCTGGCGACACCGGCGGCTGATCGACACGCGCCTGCTGCTGCGCACCGTGCTGCCAGGCATGCTGATCGGCATGGCGATCGGCTACCGGCTGCTGCCACACCTGGACCCGCAGCCACTCAAGCGCGGCCTCGGCGTGCTGATCCTCTGGTTCGCCGGCCGCGAGTTGTGGCGCCTGCGCGCCAGTGCCCCGGAGCGCGGCCGAACGCCGAACTGGGTGGTGCGCGTGGCCACCGGCGCCGCCGGCGTCTGCCACGGCCTGTTCGCCTCGGGCGGCCCGCTGCTGGTCTACGCGCTGGCCACCCGCCCACTGGACAAGACCCGCCTGCGCGCCACCCTGGTGTGCGTCTGGTTCACCCTCAATGGCCTGCTGACCCTGGCCTTCCTCCTCGATGGCCGCCTGCGCCCGGCGCTGCCCCAGGTGCTCGCCTACGCCCCGCTACTGCTGCTCGGCGTCTGGCTGGGCGAACGCCTGCACCATCGCTTCGAGGAACACCACTTCCGCCTGGCCATCCACTGCCTGCTGCTGGTCAGCGGCGTCCTGCTGCTGTCGCCCTGGAGCCTCCTGTGAGCTACGACATCATCATCAAGAACGGCCTGTACTTCGACGGCAGCGATGCCCCTGGCAGCCTGCGCCACGTCGGCATCAAGGACGGACGCATCGACACCCTGAGCCTCAGCCCGCTGGACGAGACCGGCTGCGCCGAGGTGATCGACGCCAGCGGGCGCTGGGTCACCCCCGGCTTCGTGGAGATCCACTCGCACTACGACGCCGAGGCCATCGCCGCGCCGGCGCTGAAGGAATCGGTGCGCCACGGCGTGACCACCGTATCGGTCGGTTCCTGCTCCATCAGCATGGTGCTGGGCGAGGCCGAGGACTGCTCGGACCTGTTCACCCGCGTCGAAGCCGTGCCGCGCGAGCAGGTCCTGCCGATCCTGCGCGACAAGCGCACCTGGCAGGACGCCAAGGGCTATCGCGCGTTCTACGACCAGCAGCCGCTGGGGCCGAACCTCTGCTCCTTCCTTGGCCACTCCGAACTGCGCGTGGCCGTGATGGGCCTGGAGCGCGCCATCAGCGGCGCCAAGCCCACCGAAGCGGAACTTGCCCGCATGGAAGAACTGCTGGAGCAGGCGCTGGACGCCGGCTGCTTCGGCCTCTCGGTGATGACCACGCGCCTGGACAAGATGGACGGCGACCGCGCCTGGTCCAGCCCGTTGCCCTCCACGTTCGCCAGCTGGAAGGAATTCTCCCGCCTGTTCGCCGTGCTGCGCCGGCGCAACGCGCTGATGCAGGGCGCGCCGAATGCGGTCACCAAGATCAACGTGTTCGCCTTCCTCTACCAGGCCCACGGCTGGTTCCGCCGCCCGCTCAAATGCTCGATGCTCACCGCGCTGGACCTGAAATCCCAGCCCTTCATGCACCGCATCACCCGCGCCTCCGGCTGGGTCGCCAACCGCCTGCTGCGCGGGCGCTACCGCTGGCAGACCCTGCCCGCGCCCTTCGTGGTGCGCATCGAGGGGCTGAACATGAACGGCTTCGAGGAGTTCGGCGCCGGCGAAGTGCTGCGCGACATCAAGGACCCGGAGGAGCTCTACACGCGCATCCAGGACCCAGCCTTCCGCGAGCGCTTCAAGAAGGACATCAAGGCCACCCTCAGCCTCGGCCTCTGGCACCGCAACCTGTCCGACTGCTGGGTGCGCGAATGCCCGGACGCCACCCTGGTCGGCCGCAACTTCGAGGACATCGGCCGCGAGCGCGGGCTGGACCCTGTGGACGCCTTCTTCGAACTGGCCGGCCAGTACCGCAACGCTCTCAAGTGGACCACCTGCTACGGCAACCACCGCCCCGAGATCATGGCCAAGCTGCTGGCCAGCCCCTGGACCCAGCCGGGCTTCGCCGACTCCGGCGCGCACCTGGCGTCGCACGCGCAGTACAACTTCCCGCTGCGCATGCTCAAGTACGTGCGCGATGCCGAGCTGGCCGGGCAGCGCTTCATGGACACGGGGCGCGCCATCCACCGCCTGACCGGCGAGCTGGCCGACTTCGCCGGGATCGACGCCGGCTACATCCGCGTCGGCGACCGCGCCGACCTGGTGGTGATCAATCCGGCCGGGCTGACTGACGAACTGGATGAGGTCTGCGAAGCTCCCATGGAGGTCATCGGCCTGACGCGCCTGGTCAAGCGCAATGACGATGCCGTGGAGGCCACGCTGATCAACGGCCGCGTGGCGTATCGGCGCGGCAGCGGGTTCCCGGAGGCATTGGGCAAGGAGCGCGGTTTCGGGCGGTTCCTTCCGGGGCGGGACGTGCTGAGCCGGCCGCAAGAAGCGCCTGCGGGAGCACCGGCATTCGGCCAGTAGTTACGCTGCGGGCTCTGGCTCGCGAGCAATAACGATGGCGTCCCCCTCGCTCCTGAACCTGTAGGAGCGAGCTTGCTCGCGAACCCTATTGACGCCGGCCTTGCCGGCGAATCGCGGGCATGGCCCGCTCCTACAGGGAATCATCCCTCGAAGGGCCCTTGTAGGAGCAAGCCACGCTCGCGATCCGTAAGCAAGGCTTACGGTGCCGATGCACGTTGGGGGGGCGGACTCCGTCCGCGGTTCGCGGGCATGGCCCGCTCCTACAGGGAATCATCCCCACTGGCCCTTGTAGGAGCGAGCCACGCTGCGATCCGTAATCAAGGCTTACGGCCGATACACGTTGGGTGCGCGGACTCCGTCCGCGGTTCGCGGGCGTGGCCCGCTCCTACAGGGAATCATCCCCGCTGGCCCTTGTAGGAGCGAGCCATGCTCGCGAACCGTAAGCAGGGCTTACGGTGCCGACACACGACGGGTGCGCGGACTCCGTCCGCGGTTCGCGGGCGTGGCTCGCTCCTACAACAGGCATCGTGCCGGGGCTTGGCGCGATACCGCGCAGCTGGCCGAGATTGACGCCCCGCCGCGCACTCACTAGAGTGCGCGGTTTCCGACAGCCCCGTGTTACCCGCACCATGACCCCGTTCCAGCGCTTCGCCGATCCGAGCCTCGCCCTGCTGCGAGAGCCTCCGCGCGTACGCAAGATCGATACCGCGCTGCGCCGTCGCCGCAGCGTGCTGTTCGCCTTCACCTTCTCCCCGCCCGCCGGCTGCTGAGCCGGACGCCGCGCGTTCGCGCTGGCATTTCCGCATTCCGATTCCGCCCACCGGCAGCCGCCGCGGGCTCGCATGCATTGGTACGCCCGCCGCTGGAAAGCTCGGGCAAGAGAAGGTTTCATGACTACCCCAACTACCCTCGACAAACCGCTGCTGGCGGTGCTGCTGTTCGCCGTCTCCATCGTCGGCCTGAGCCTGGGTGCAACGCTCCCGCTGGTGGCGCTGCGCCTGCTGGACAACGGCGCCAGCGCGCTGCAGATCGGCATCCTCTCGGCCGTGCCGGCGGCCGGCATGATCCTCGCCGCCACCCTGGTGGACCGCGCCTGCCAGCTGATGAGCCGGCGCCGCCTGTACCTGCTGTGCTTCGTGCTGTGTACCGCGAGCACCGCCGCCATCGAGTTCAGCAGCCACTCCCTCTGGCTGCTGGCCGCGGCGCGGCTGGCACTGGGTGTCGGCATGGGCATCGCCATCATCCTTGGCGAGGCCTGGGTCAACGAGCTGTGCGGCGAGAACAATCGCGGCACCATCGTGGCCCTCTACGCCACCAGCTTCACCGCCTTCCAGCTGCTCGGCCCGACCCTGGTGGCGCTGCTCGGCGCGCAGACGCCCTGGGTGGTGCTGCTGGTCAGCGCCGGGCACCTGATCGCCCTGGCCACTGTGGCCATCGCCATGCCCGAGGAGGGCCTGCATGAGCACGTGGAGGAGCCGCGCAGCTTCTCCCTCGCCGGTTTCCTGCGGGTCGCCCCGGCCCTGTGCATGGGCGTGCTGTTCTTCTCCTTCTTCGACAGCGTGGTCCTGTCGCTCTTCCCGGTCTACGCCTCCAGCCACGGCTACGCGGTGGGCATCGCCGCGTTCATGGCCACGGTGATCCTGCTCGGCGACATGCTCTGCCAGTTGCCGCTGGGCTGGCTCTCCGATCGGGTCGATCGCCCCGCCCTGCACCTCGCCTGCGGTGTCGCGGCGATGCTGATCGGCCTCGGCCTGCCCTGGCTGATCGGCCAGCCGTCACTGCTGTGGCCGGCGCTGATGCTGCTGGGCGCGGTGGCCGGCGGCGTCTATACCCTGGCGCTGGTGCTGATCGGCCAGCGTTTCCGCGGTCGCGACCTGGTCACCGCCAACGCCGCCGCCGGCATGCTCTGGGGTGTCGGCAGCCTGCTCGGGCCGCTGCTCAGCGGCAGCCTGATGGACCTCGGCCCGCAGGGCGTGCCGGTGGCCCTGGCACTGGCTGCCGGCCTGTTCGTGGCCACGGCGGCGGCGTCGCTCAAGCGCAGCGCCGCGCGCACCGCCTGATGCCTCAATAGAAGGCAAGGCGCATCGACTTGGTGCCCGCCTGCAGGTCGGCGGCACCCTCCGCGAACCCGGGGTTTCAGCTAAACGATTGAAATCCCCGGTGGTTTTTCCGCAGCGGGAAAACTGGCATTTCAATTGCTCTGTCCCCTGCAACGGGATGCATCACCCACGGCAAGGCAGCCACCGGGTGGGCGAACGCAGCAAGGCACACAGTGGAGTTGCACCACAGGCGAACTAGGGTTCCGGTCTTTCGCGAGAAGGGCGTCTGGTCCGAGAGTTTTCCGGCCCTAGGGACAGGGCTACACGGCGGGAGAAAAGCCCGGGAGACGTGATGTCATCCCGTGCCGATTTCCAACCGTTAGGAGCAATGCCATGACCATGCCGCTTTCCCTGCGTTCCCTGCGCAAGACCCTGCTCGGTGCCTGTCTGCTTGCTGCCGCCGGGGTCGTGCCGCTGACGCTCCAGGCCGCCGAAAAACTCAAGATCGGCACCGTCGTCTGGGCCGGTTACGCGCCCTTCTATGTCGCCGACAAACTCGACCTCTACAAGCCCCACGGCCTGAAGGTGGAGCTGCAGTTCTTCAACGACCCGGCGCTGATCCCCACCGCGATGACTGGCGGCGCCCTGGACGGCGGCATGCTCACCTACGACCAGGTGGTCGGCGGCGTCGCCAAGGGCCAGCCCTACCGCGTGGTGATGCCCATCGACTTCTCCAACGGCGGCGATGCCATCGTCGCGGACAAATCGATCACCTCCGTCGCCGATTTCAAGGGCAAGAAGATCGGTTTCAACCCGCTCTCGCCGTCCGACTTCCTGCTCGCCTATGCGCTCAAGAGCCACGGCCTGAGCGACAAGGACATCAGCCCGGTGAACATGACGCCCGAGGGCATCCCCGGCGCCATGGCCTCCGGCAGCCTGCCGGTGGGCGTGACCTACGAGCCCAACGTCTCGCAGATCCTCGGCATGCCCGGTGACAAGTTCCACGTCGTGTACTCCTCCAAGGACGCGCCGGGCCTGATCACCGACGTGCTGGTGTTCAACCAGGCGGTGATCGGCAAGCGCCAGAAGGCGATCACCGCGATGATCCAGGGCTACGCCGACGGGCTGGCCTACATGAAGGCGCACCCGGACGAATCCGCCGAGATCATTGGCAAGGTGCTGGGCGTCAGCGCCACCGAAGCCAAGGAGCAGATGGCCGGGGTGTACAACATCCCGCTGGCGGAGATGAGCAGGAACTTCGAGAAGTCCGACGCCACCAGTTCCTTCTTCGGCAGCGGCGCGGTGATCGCCCAGTTGCTCAAGGACAACAGCCAGATCCCGGCGATCCCCGACCTCGCCCAGACCTTCGACGCGCAGTTCGTCCAGGCCCTCGCCCAGTAAGGCGCCCACCTACCGCTCCTGCCGGGAGGGCGGGAGCGCCCACGGAGGTTCTTCATGTCCGCGTCCCTGTACCGCTACGCCGATGGCCGGCTGCCCAACAGCCTGGCCCTGGCCTATGCCTTCGGTGGTTACGCTGCCGGCTTCGCCCAGCTGTTCGCCGATAGCTGGCTGCTCAACGCCGCCGGCACCCTGCTGCTGGGCCACGCGATGATCGTCGCGGCGTACCTGATCCATGAATTCGCCCACGGCACCATCTTCGCCCGGCCCGAGCACAACACCTGGGCCGGCGAGGCCTGCAGCTGGTTGTGCGGCAGCTGCTACGCCGGCTTCCAGGACCTGCGCCGCAAGCACATGCGCCACCACGTCGACCGCGCCGACGTGATCACCTTCGACACCAAGGCCTTCCTCGCCCGCAGCCCGCGCTGGGTGCGCGGCCTGGTACTGGCCGCCGAATGGGCCTACGTGCCGGCCATCGAGCTGATCATGCATTACTACGTGATCCTCCTGCCCTTCATCACCGACAACCCCCGCCATCGCGCCAACCGCCGCCGAGTGGCGCTGACCCTGCTGGTGCGCGGCGCGCTGTTCGCCGGGGTGGCGGCGGCGTCGCCCAAGGCGCTGGTGCTCTATTTCGTCGCCTGGACGCTGATGATCGTGGTCCTGCGTTTCACCGACGCCTACCAGCACACCTACGATGCTTTCGCGGTGCTGGAGGACGGCGGCAAGATCCCCAACGACAAGGCCCGCGACCGCACCTACGAACAGATGAACACCTACTCCAACGTGGTCTCGGTGCGCTGGCCGGTGCTCGATCTGCTGCTGCTCAACTTCGCCTACCACAACGCCCACCACGAGAAGCCCGTCGCGCCCTGGTACCGCCTGCGCAGGCTGCACCACGAGCTGTACGGCGAGGACTACGCCCAGCTGCTGCCGATGCACCTGCTGTTCAAGAGCTTCCACCAGCACCGCCTGCGCCGCGTGGTGGACGACCACTACGGCGAGGTCGCGCCGGCGGGCAAGGACCGCGCCGATGGCTTCTACGGCGCCGTGGGCGTCTCGTTCCTGACGGCGGTCTGAACATGATCGACTACCGGGGCACACGCGTACGCATCACCGACAAGGCGCTGTCGCTCAGGCATGGCGGGGTGACGCGATGAGCAAACCGCTCGCAGGACAAACCGCGCTGGTCACCGGCGCCACCCAGGGCATTGGCCGAGCCGTCGCCCTGGCACTGGCGGAGGCCGGCGCGCAGGTGTGGATCAACCACCTCGACCAACCGGAAGCCGCCATTGCGCTGGTGGCTCGCATTGCGGCCGCTGGCGGCCGCGCCCACGCCATTCAGGCCGACGTCGCGGTGCCGGAACAGGTCGCCGGGATGTTCGCCCGCGTGCTGGCGGACGGCGACCTGGACATCCTGGTGAACAACGCCGGGATCATCCTGGAAAAGCCTTTTCTCGATACCAGCGAGGACGACTGGGCGACACTGCTCGGCGTCGATCTGCATGCCGTGTACCGCTGCTGTCGCCACGCCCTGACGCACATGCAGGCGCGCGGCAGCGGCTGCATCGTCAATATCGCCTCGGAGCTGGGCCAGCTCGGCCGCGAACGCTACGCCGCCTACTGCGCCGCCAAGGCCGGGGTGATCGGCCTGACCAAGGCGCTGGCGCGGGAATTCGCCCCGCACATCCGCATCAACGGCGTGGCGCCGGGGCCGGTGGACACGCCGATGGTCTCGGTCGAGCACATGAGCGAGGCGATGATCGCCCGCGAAACCGCGATCCCCGCCGGGCGTCTCGGCCAGCCCGAGGAGATCGCCGCGGCGGTGCTGTTCCTGGTCTCGCCCGGCGCCAGCTTCTTCCACGGGCAGATGCTCGGCGCCAACGGCGGCGCCTGGATGGGTGCCTGATGCGCGCGGAACTCGTCCTGCTGCTGGGCGCCAGTATCTGGGGCCTGGGCTGGATGCCCCTGGCGCACTTCGCCGGCCAGGGCCTGTCCGGCATGCCGGTGGTGCTCTGCACCTACGGAATGCTGTGCACGGTGGCCGTGCCGCTGGTGCTGCGCCAACGCCGGCAATGGTGGCCCCAGCGCGGCGCCCTGCTGGCCATCGGCGCGTTCGGCGGCTGGGCCACCGCCGGGCTGGTGGCGGCGCTCTCCGAGGGCGACGTGGTGCGCGCCATGCTGCTGTTCTATCTCGCGCCGGTCTGGGGCCTGCTGGGAGGCCGGTTGCTGTTCGGCGAACAGCTCACCCCCGCGCGGCTCGGCGCCCTGGCGCTGGCCATGCTCGGCATCGCCCTCACCCTGGGCGTCAGCCGCGAGACCTTTCGCCCGCTGGGACCGAGCGACTGGCTGGCGCTCTCCGCCGGCTTCGCCTTCGCCCTCAACAACCTCGCCACCCGCGCCGCCGAACAGGTGCCGCTGGCCAGCAAGGCGGTGGTCGGTTTCATCGGCAGCGCCGCGCTGGGCGGCCTGTTCTGCCTGCTGCAAGGCACGCCACTGCCCACCCTCGACGCTCACCAATGGCTGCAGCTGGCCGGCTTCGGGCTGTTCTGGCTGGCCGCCATGGGCGCCGCGCAATACGGCTTCAGCCACGTCGAAGCGAGCCGCGCCGCCGTGCTGGTGGTGATCGAGTTGCTGGTCGCCGTGCTCACTGCCGCCTGGTTCGGCGAGCGCGAACTGGGCCTGCGCGAATGGCTCGGCGGCTCCCTGGTGCTGGCCGCGGCGCTGATCGCCGCGCGCCCGTCTGCTGACTCTTCCCCCACTCTCTGCGAGGCCGAAACATGACTGTCCGCATGGACCAGCTCAGCTGGGTCGAATACGCGCGCCGGGTGCGCGAGCAATCCCCCGTGGTGTTCCTGCCGTGCGGCGCCACCGAGCAGCACGGCCCGCACCTGCCGCTGGGCACCGATGCGCTGCTGGCCAGTGCGCTGTGCGAAGACGTCGCCCGCCAGGTCGACGGCCTGGTCGCGCCCGCCCTCTCCTACGGCTACAAGTCGCAGCCC
This sequence comes from Pseudomonas sp. GCEP-101, assembly GCF_025133575.1. Classification (NCBI taxonomy): domain Bacteria; kingdom Pseudomonadati; phylum Pseudomonadota; class Gammaproteobacteria; order Pseudomonadales; family Pseudomonadaceae; genus Pseudomonas; species Pseudomonas sp. GCEP-101. The sequence continues at coordinate 5,117,925 of NZ_CP104011.1, forward strand.
AAGTGCGGCGGCGGTCAGCATTTCTGCGGCACCACCAGCCTCGACGGGCAGACCCTGATCGCCCTGGTGCGCGACGCCGTGCGCGAGTTCGCCCGCCATGGCGTCACCCGCCTGGTGCTGGTGGATGGGCACTACGAGAACCAGTGGTTCGTCACCGAGGGCATCCAGCTCGCCCTGCGTGAACTCTCCTTGCACGAACGGGGCCCTTCCAGCCCGCTGGACGTGATGCGCCTGGAGCACTGGGACTTCTGCAGCCAGGCCACGCTCAACGACGTCTTCCCTGACGGCTTCCCCGGCTTCGCCCTGGAGCACGCGGCGGTGATCGAGACCTCGCTGATGCTGCACTACCTGCCCAACCTGGTGCGCCTGGACCTGATTCCCGACGACGGCCCGGCCGACTTCCCCCCCTACGACATGTACCCCAGCCGCACCGAATGGGTGCCGCCCTCGGGTGTGCTGTCGTCGGCGCGCGGTTCCAGCCCCGACAAGGGCCTGCGCATGGCGAAGGACATCGTCCAGGGGATCGCCGCCGCGGTGCGCAAGGAGTTCGCATTGTGAGCAGTGCCCTGATCGTCATCGACATGCAGCGCGACTTCTGCGCCCCCGGCGGCTACGCCGACCAGGCGGGGCTGGAGATCGGCCGCCTGCGCGCACCGATCCCCGCCATCTCCCGCCTGCTGGACAGCGCCCGCGCCCAGGGCCTGTTGGTGGTGCACACCCGCGAAGGGCATCGCCCGGACCTCAGCGACCTGCACCAAAGCAAACGCCGCCGCGCCGAACAGGCCGGCGCGCCCATCGGCGCCCGCGGCCCGCTGGGCCGCCTGCTGGTGCGCGGCGAATACGGCCACGACCTGATCGACGAGCTGCGCCCGCTGGCCGGCGAGCCGGTGATCGACAAGCCCGGCTACAGCGCCTTCGCCTACACCGACCTGGACCTGCTGCTGCGCCGCCGCGGCATCGGCCATCTGGTGCTGTGCGGCGTGACAACCGAAGTCTGCGTGTCCTCCACGCTGCGCGCCGGGGTGGAACTGGGCTATGCCTGCACGCTGGTCAGCGATGCCTGCGGCTCGCCGAGCGCCGAGCTGCACGCCGCCGCCCTGGCGATGGTGGCGGTGGAAGGCGGGCTGTTCGGCCGCGTGCTGGACAGTCGTTCCGTGCTCGCCGAATGGGAGGAAAACCCGTGCCTGGCCTGAACCTTCCCGCGGTACCGCCCGCCTACCTCGGCGTCTGGCAACGCACCCTGCTGACCACCACGGCGGGCATCCACGACACCGGCACCCGCGTCTACTGGCTGCAGACCGAGCGCCTGTTCGCCGACCTGCGCATTCCGCTGCCGGCACCCGAAACGCCCGCGCAACTGGCCACCCAGGCCGGATTCGCCGGCATCACCGAGGTCACCGGGGATATCTGCCAGTGGCATCGGGCGATCGACTTCCAGCCGCCCAACGGCGGCGAGGACATCGGCCGCATGCACTTCGTCGACAGCGAAAAGGTGCTGGAAGACGGCCAGGACGGCAGCTACCACGAGGTCTGGGAACGCCTGCCGGAATCCCTTGGGCGCAACCGCGGCACCTGGCTGCTGGGCGCCGATGGCCGCCAGGGCTGCCTGCTGCTGGCCGGCGACTGCTTCCTGTTCGCCGCTGGACGGCGCCTGGCGCTGCCGCACGCCGAGTCCCTGGCCGCGCTGTTCGACGGAGACAACGCCGAGCTGCTGGATTTCGAACTGAGCTTTGGCCGTCACCAGGGCGGTGCGATGCCCTGGCAGATCGAGCTGAGCACCCTGCCCGCGCGCATCGCCGCCCGTCTGTTGCCCGCCGACGCCGATCCCGACCACCCCGACCTGCTGCGCGACGCCCGCTGGCTCAACCGCCTGGGCGCGAAGCCGCCGGCCGGTGGCTGGCAACCCTGCGAGCGGCCCCTATTCCCCGAAGTGGAGGTGACGCCATGACCGCCCACCAACCCCTGCCCCGCCCTGCCACGCAACCTGCCCGCCAGCGCTGGTGGGTGATCCGTGGCGAGCTGCCGCGCAGCGCCGTCTGGACCCTGGCCGCCGCCGGCCTGCTGCTGCCGTTGCTGCTGTGGTGGGCCTACAGCGCCGCCGGGCTGGCCAACCCGATGTTCTTCCCCGGCCCGGACGCGGTGCTGGCGCGCATCGGCCACTGGTGGAGCGACGAGGGTCTGGTCGGCGACATCGCCATCAGCGTCTACCGGGTCATGGCCGGCTTCCTCGCCTCCGCGGTGATCGCCCTGCCGCTGGGCCTGTACATCGGCACCTACCGCCCGGTGCAGGCCTTCCTCGAACCGCTCACCGACTTCATCCGCTACATGCCGGCGGTGGCGTTCATCCCGCTGGTGATGCTCTGGGTCGGCATCGACGAAGGCTCCAAGGTGCTGATTATCTTCATCGGCACCTTCTTCCAGATGGTGCTGATGGTCGCCGAGGACGTGCGCCGCGTGCCCCTGGCGCAGATCGAGGCGGCGCAGACCATGGGCGCCAACCGCGCCGAGATCATCCGCCTGGTGGTGCTGCCCTCGGCGCGCCCGGCATTGCTGGACACCCTGCGCATCACCTGCGGCTGGGCCTGGACCTACCTGGTGGTGGCCGAACTGGTGGCCGCCAACTCCGGCCTGGGCTACGCCATCCTGCGCGCCCAGCGCTACATGCAGACCGACAAGATCTTCGCCGGCATCCTGCTGATCGGCGTCATCGGCCTGCTCACCGACCAGGCGTTCCGCTGGCTCGGTCGGGTGGCCTTCCCCTGGATGAAGAGGTAAATCCGATGAGCCAGAACAAGATCGCCATCCGCCACGTCGACAAGGTCTTCAGCAGCCAGGGCCGGCAGGTGCAGGCGTTGCAGGACGTGAACCTGGACATCCGCGCCAACGAGTTCGTCACCTTCGTCGGCGCCTCGGGCTGCGGCAAGTCCACCCTGCTGCGCAGCATTGGCGGCCTGGAGCGCCACAGCGGCGGCGAGATCCTCGTCGATGGCCGCGCCGTGGACGGCCCCGGCATCGACCGCGCCATGGTGTTCCAGCACTACAGCCTGTACCCGTGGCTGCGGGTGATGGAGAACATCAAGTTCTGCCGCCGGCTCAAGGTGGTGTCCGACACCGTGCGCGGCGATGCCGACGTGGAGGTCGCCAGCGGCCGCGCCGACGCGCTGCTCAACCTGATGGGCCTCTCGGCCTTCGCCCAGGCCTACCCCAGCCAGCTCTCCGGCGGCATGCAGCAGCGCGTGGCGATCGCCCGCGCGCTTATGCCCAAGCCGCAGATCCTGCTGATGGACGAGCCCTTCGGCGCCCTGGACGCGCAGACCCGCGAGGTGATGCACGACCTGATCCGCCATGTGCACCGCCTGGAGAACAGCACCATCCTGTTCGTCACCCATGACGTCGAGGAAGCCATCTACCTGGGCGGCCGCGTGGTGCTGATGGCCCCGCGCCCCGGCCGCATCGACAGCGTCTACGAGGTGCCGTTGCCGGCCGAGCGCAACCAGGACATGAAGATGGCAACGGAATTCATCGCCCTGAAAAAGGAGATCCTCGCGCGCATCCGCGAGACCTCGGGCATGAGCACCGACCTGGAACTGCTGGAGCAACTGACCCGCACGGCAGCGCCGGTCTGAACAGCGAAAGGGGAAGCGGCGGAGCGGGTAGCTCCGCCATAAACCGCTCTCGGGTCTTGTGGACAGCCAGTCCTATCCGGCATCAAGCGGTTCGCGAGCAAGCTTGCTCCTACAGACAAGGTGCTTGAGGACCTGAATGTCCGCCCCTGAAAGTCATGCAAGTCGCCCGGTTCCGACTTCGAACCTCACCATTTCCCCTCTGCCCGGCAGCCTTCGCCGCAAAGCAGGACTGAACCTTCCCCTTCCTCGCCCCTGCGCTCTCACGCCAATCCTCGACTGATAGCTTCCAGCCTCCCGGCATGCCCGCAAGGCATGCGCACCTCGCTACCGGTGAGGCACCTCCTGTCCTCGTACCGGTAGCAGCCAGTGGTAATGAACCCAGCTCGAGGAACACGCGATGAGAGCACTGGCCTGTCTGGGCGACCAGACGACCTACGGCAAGATCATTTCCGCCACCAGCACCTGGCTGGAAGGCAACAAGCCCATTGCCCAAAAGGGCGACCTGGCCTGGTGCGGCAAATGCAATGGTGCCTTCCCCATCATCGGCACCGCCGATGACTGGTTTGAAGCCCAGCCCTACGTCGCCACGGGCGATCAGGTGGCCTGCAGTTGCCCGAACCACGTCGTGTACGGCTCCGCCACCCAGTACACCACCACCCAGGCGCAGATTCAGGAGCAGTACGCCGCCGCCCATCAGGCCGCCGACGCCCTCATTGCCGCACGTACCACGGCGCGCCCACAGGGCCCGTACTCAGGGCGCTTCCAGCTGATCGACCAGAAAACCGGCAAGCCCATCGCCGGGCGCAAGGTCAAGGTCTGGACCGACGACGGCTGGAGCGCCATCGAAACCACCGACGCAGAGGGCCAGACCGCCTGGGTCGATCGCGACACCCCGCAGCCCATCTACCTCGACCTCGTTTATGGAGATGAAGCATGAGCGATCAGCCAAGCCTCGGTCAGGGCAACCTGGAGTCGGGCGGGGTGAAAACTCCCATCCGAACCGGCCAACCCGAACTCGACCCGCAGGACAAAAAGGTGCTCTGCTCCGCCGTCTGCTATTGCAGCAGCACCCCCAATATCAGCCAGGACGGCAGGAACCTCAAACAAGCCTGCGTGGCCCAGCGGCTGGGGGAGTTGGATGAGATCCTTCAAAAGCGCAGCCCCTACAAACCCGAAGTCAGCTACGACATGACCAAGAACCCACCACAACCCATGCTGGACAGTCAGACCGGCAGCAGCCCCCATGGCTGGATACCGGGGTGGATCAGGAAGTACTGGGATGAAGACCCGGAGCATCCGCCGTTCAAGCCAGGAAAAGGGATGATTCGCCGCCCCGATGTAGTCATTGTCAAGGACCCGACCAAGCCGCCGACACGGGACAATATCAAGCAGGTCGTGGAGATGAAGTTTCCGCCAGATCCAGCCAGCAATGAGCAGAAGGATGCTTACGCAGAAATTACTCAGGATGATCAGAAAGTCGTTGTACTGAAAGCCACTGAATGTGATTGCAATCAACAGGAGCAGGAGACGAAGATTTCAACCAAGGAGCTTGGTTGGGCCGCGACAGTGGCAGGAGCAATTATGTTCATCATTACCCGTGGCAAAAGTCGCATCCCTCAGACCATTCCAGCCTATTGAACTCCGAGGAGCACACCATGAAACATCCATTTGATCTAGCTGCAGAGTTAACTAAACAACCTCATCTGGTAGAAATGCCCGGCAACCTGCTGATGAAAGGTGGACGAGAAGACTACGTCGGAGCCGTACTTTGTCTGCGAGGCACCCTCTATTTCAGAGATGCTCATACACAGCTCGTACGTGAAGCCTTGTGTCAGTGTTTCGATGAATTTAATAAGTTTTCAGAACCCCACCTAACTTGGTTATGGCGTGAAGAACCTCCTCAAGGAGATCCATTAGTACAATACTCCAAGGCCAACTCCCTGCGCGATATGATTTCTCAGATGGATGAAGATGACCACTTAAGCTTTTACTATATCAACGGAAAACAATCCTGTGACGCCGGCGCTTGGCTCTTCGAGATTTATGGCAAGCGTGCGTGGCAAGCTAACATGGGGAACAGCCTTAGTGTATTAGAGTTTTCCGTTCCTCTTTTGTACCAAGAACAACACCCACTGAGCTTTCTGCAGTTGTTCTTCGAGTTTTCTCGACGGCTAAAGCCAGAACAAGGATATGCCGGCCATGCCTTCAATCTTTCTGTTAACAAACGGGATGATAACGAGCCAACCGAAGCCTTCATGGCTGACCGCATGTTAGGTCTGGATGTAGGCACTGCTGCACTACTGGCTAATCGACCCCAGTTCAAATTCCCCAAAATAAAAACCGTCAGTTGGCTGACCCTGCTCGATCAGGAACGCCTCAATCTGGCTGGCGGCCTGGACGCCCTGCGCAGCCAATTGCCCCCCAGCCACTTCGCTTTCTACGACTACGGCGGCGGCGTGATCATCCAATCAGGCGCCTATCCCTATCTCGCTGGCGACACCGAAGACCCCAAGCCCGCGCCCTATGTGCTGCTGAACCATCTGCTCAAAGGCATTCGCTACGAAACCGTCGGCTCGCTGCATGGCGGCTCCCACGATGGTGAATACCGCCTGGTCGGCTGGTCCGCCGATCAGTGGCTCAAGCGGTTGGACGTGCAAGACTTCGAGATTCCGGATTATCAGCACAAACTCCTGGCTAATGAGCCGCCCCTGACAGCGGAAAACTGCCTGATGAAGGAGCGAATCCAGGGCGAACGAGGGTAGGTGGAGCTTTAAAAAGCGGCGGAGCGGGTAGCCCCGCCGTTGTGCCGGGCCTGTTGCCCGAAACGGAGTGCGCCAGGAGGCGCGAGGGAGACGGCCTGCCGGGAGCGGGTAGCTCCACCCGGGGGCTGGCGGGCCGGTGGCCGCGGTGGCGGCCTTGAAGCTGGCCGGGAGCGCCCGGTAAGGCGCTCCCGGCACGGTCGTCAGCCGATGGTCATCAGGCTGGCGTTGCCGCCGGCAGCGGCGGTGTTGACACTCAGGGCACGCTCGATCAGCAGGCGTTCCAGCGGGATGTCGGTCTCCCCGCGGTTCAGCCCGGTGACGCCGACGATGGCGCCCTTGCGCTGGCTGGCCAGTTCGCAGACCGCGCGCAGCTGGTCGGAATCGCCGTGGTGCAGGATGGCGTCGAACACCTTGTCGGTCGCGCTCCAGTCAGCGACCAGCTCGATGCGCTGGGCGACTTCCTTCGGCAGTTCCTTGACCACGGCGGCGTTGGACTCGGCCACCAGCGGACGGCTGCCCACGCTGAGCACCGCGGCCAGCTGGGCCAGCAGGTCGGCACGGTCTTCCGCCAGGCACAGCACGTGTTCGCGCGGCAGCAGCGTGTAGGTGTTGCGTTCGCCGGTCGGGCCGGTGAGCACCTGCTGGGTGAAGCTTTGAGCCAGCTCGCCGTAGCCGCTGAGCAGGCTCGCCAGGGCGGCGTCCTTCTGCCCGGCCCACTTGGCCAGGGCTTCCACGGCCTGCTGGGCGTCCTTCGGACGCGGCAGCGCCTGGGCGCCATCGCCCTTGAGCTGGTTGGCCACCGCATCCTGCGGGCGGGTCGAGAGCAGGCGGTACAGGTACAGCGGGCCACCAGCCTTCGGACCGGTGCCGGACAGGCCCTCACCGCCGAAGGGCTGCACGCCGACCACCGCGCCCACCACGTTGCGGTTGACGTAGAGGTTGCCGACATGGGCGGTGCCGACGACCTGGGCGATGGTCTCGTCGATGCGGGTGTGCACGCCCAGGGTCAGGCCGTAGCCGGATTCGTTGATCTGCGCGAGCAACTGGTCCAGGTCGGCGCGCTGGTAGCGCACCACGTGCAGCACCGGGCCGAAGATTTCGCGCTTGAGTTCGCTGAAGCTGTCCAGCTCGATCAAAGTCGGCACGACGAAGGTGCCGCGCTTGATTTCCTCGGCGTCCAGGCGGGCGCTCTGGAACACCTTGCGGCCTTTGTCGCGCATGGCCTGGATGTGCTTGTCGATGTTGGCCTTGGCTTCCTCGTCGATCACCGGACCGATGTCGGTGTGCAGGCGCTCCGGCGCGCCGACGCGGTACTCGGCCATGGCGCCCTTGAGCATCTGCACCACGCGGTCGGCGGCGTCTTCCTGCACGCACAGCACGCGCAGCGCGGAGCAGCGCTGGCCGGCGCTGTCGAAGGCGGAGTTGACCACGTCCACCACCACCTGCTCGGCCAGCGCCGAGGAGTCGACGATCATCGCGTTGAGGCCGCCGGTCTCGGCGATCAGCGGGATGGTGCGGCCCTGGGCGTCGAGGCGGCCGGCGATGTTGCGCTGGAGGATGCCGGCCACTTCGGTGGAGCCGGTGAACATCACGCCGCGCACGCGCTCATCGCCCACCAGGCGGGCGCCGACGGTCTCGCCACGGCCCGGCAGCAGTTGCACGGCGCCAGCCGGCACGCCGGCTTCCAGCAGGATGCGCACGGCCTGCGCGGCGATCAGCGGCGTCTGCTCGGCGGGCTTGGCCAGCACGGTATTGCCAGCGGCCAGGGCGGCGGCCACCTGGCCGCTGAAGATCGCCAGCGGGAAGTTCCACGGGCTGATGCACACCACCGGGCCCAGCGGGCGGTGGCTGTCGTTGGCGAAGTGGGTGCTGGCCTGGGCGCCGTAGTAGCGCAGGAAGTCCACCGCCTCGCGCACTTCGGCGATGGCGTTGGCGAAGGTCTTGCCCGACTCGCGCACCAGCACGCCCATCAGCGACTGGATCTCGGCCTCCATCAGGTCGGCAGCGCGCTGCAGGATGGCGCCGCGCTCGGCCGGCTGGGTGGACTGCCAGATCTGCGCGCTGGAGAGTGCACCGAGGATGGCGTTGTTGACGTCGGCTTCGCTGGCCTCGCGAACGTGGCCCACCACGTCACGGTGGTCGGCGGGGTTGCGCACCGGCTGCGGCTCGCCCGGCGCGGCGTCGGCCAGGCCCAGCCTCGGCTCGGCGAGGTAGGCGTGGTTGGTGCTAGACAGCAGCGCCGAGGACAGCGAGCCCAGGCGGTGCTCGTTGGCCAGGTCGATGCCGGCGGAGTTCAGCCGGGCCTCGCCATAGAGGTCACGCGGCAGCGGGATGCGCGGGTGCGGCAGGCCCAGGGTGCCTTCCTGCGCGGCCATCTGCTCGACCTGCAGCACCGGGTCCAGCACCAGGTCCTGCAGGGAGATGCTGTGGTCGGCGATGCGGTTGACGAAGGAGGTGTTGGCGCCGTTTTCCAGCAGGCGGCGCACCAGGTACGCCAGCAGGGTCTCGTGGCTGCCCACCGGTGCGTAGATGCGGCACGGACGGTTGAACTTGCCGTCGGCGACCTTGCCCACCACCTGCTCGTAGAGCGGCTCGCCCATGCCGTGCAGGCACTGGAACTCGTACTGGCCGGGATAGTAGTTCTGCCCGGCCAGCTGGTAGATGGCCGACAGCGAGTGGGCGTTGTGGGTGGCGAACTGCGGGTAGATGGATTCCGGCACCGCCAGCAGCTTGCGCGCGCACGCCAGGTAGGAGACGTCGGTGTACGGCTTGCGGGTGTAGACCGGGTAGCCTTCCAGGCCGTTTACCTGGGCCAGCTTGATCTCGCTGTCCCAGTAGGCGCCCTTCACCAGGCGAATCATGAGGCGGTGACGGCTGCGCTTGGCCAGGTCGATCACGTAGTCGATCACGTACGGACAGCGCTTCTGGTAGGCCTGGATGACGAAGCCGATGCCGTTCCAGCCGGCCAGCGACGGCTCGAAGCACAGGCGCTCGAGCAGGTCGAGGGAGATTTCCAGGCGGTCGGCTTCCTCGGCGTCGATGTTGATGCCGATGTCGTAGTCGCGGGCCATCTTCACCAGGCCGAGCACGGTCGGGTACAGCTCGTCCATCACCCGGTCGTACTGGGCACGGCTGTAGCGCGGGTGCAGCGCGGAGAGCTTGATCGAGATGCCCGGGCCTTCGTAGATACCGCGGCCGTGGGAGGCCTTGCCGATGGCATGGATGGCCTGTTCGTAGGAAGCCAGGTAGCGCTTGGCGTCCTCATCGGTCAGCGCGGCTTCGCCGAGCATGTCGTAGGAGTAGCGGAAGCCCTTGGATTCCATGTTGGCCGCGTTGGCCAGGGCCTCGGCGATGGTCTCGCCGGTGACGAACTGCTCGCCCATCAGGCGCATCGCCATGTCCACGCCCTTGCGGATCAGCGGCTCGCCGGACTTGCCGATGATGCGGTTGAGCGCCGAGGACATGCCGGCCTCGGTGTGGGTCGACACCAGCTTGCCGGTGATCAGCAGGCCCCAGGAGGCCGCATTGACGAACATCGACGGGCTCTGGCCCAGGTGCTGGCTCCAGTTGCCGTTGCTGATCTTGTCGCGGATCAGCGCGTCACGGGTGGCCTTGTCCGGAATGCGCAGCAGCGCCTCGGCCAGGCACATCAGCGCCACGCCTTCCTGGGACGACAGGGAGAACTCCTGCAGCAGACCCTGCACCAGGCCCTGGCGGCCACCGGCATTCTTCTGGTTGCGCAGTTTTTCGGCGATGCCCAGGGCCATCTTGCTGGCGGCGGCGGCCTGCTCCTTCGGCAGACGGGCCAGGTCCAGCAGCATCGGCAGCGCCTCGGTTTCAGGGCGGCGGTAGGCGGCGGTGATGGCCGCGCGCAGCACCGACTGCGGCAGGATGCTTTCAGCGAAATCGAGGAAGACCTGCAGCCCTTGTTCGTTCAGCGCATCCAGCGATTCCTCGCCCGCCGCGGCAGCGAGACCGGATTGCTCGGCCGGGGTCAGCCCGCCTTCCACCTGCTCCAGGTAGGAGAAGATGGCCTGCTTGATCAGCCAGTGCGGGGTACGGTCGAGTTGCTGGGCAGCCAGCTTGAGGCGCTCGCGGGTGGCGTCGTCGAGCTTCACGCCAAGGGTGGTGGTGGCCATGGGGCTTCCTGTTGTTAGAAGGTGTGCCTGAAAAACGGCGCAAGGTTATACCGCCGAATCGCAAGGTGCAACCAGGTGCAACCCAATAAAAACAAGCGGTTGGTCGTACGCGCAAATCCGGTGCAACCGGTGACATTTCCCACACACGGCGCTACCAAACGGAGCACGGCCACGCGCTCGCCCGGCGACAAGTCGCGAGGAGCGGCCGGACGGCAGGAGGAAAGCAGTGTTCGTGCCAGGGTTGAAAAAGGTGCAACCCTTCGGTTTTGCGGGGGAAGACCGGTGCGCAGGACAACCCCGCGAAAGCCTCGCCGGGGATGGAGCCCCGTCGGCCCCGCCGACGAGGTCGCGGGCGTGGCCCGCTCCTACACGCACCGCCACCCCTGTAGGAGCGTGCCATGCACGCGATCGCGGACGGAGTCCGCTCCTACGCCTGGGCCGACCTGTAGGAGCGAGCTTGCTCGCGAACCCGCACAACGCCGGCCCTGCCGGCGGATCGCGGGCGTGGCCCGCTCCTACACGAACCGCCCCCCTGTAGGAGCGTGCCATGCACGCGATCGCGGACGAAGTCCGCCCCTATGCCAAGGCTGGCCAGTAGGAGCGAGCTTGCTCGCGAACCCGCACAACGCCGGCCCTGCCGGCGGGTCGCGGGCGTGGCCCGCTCCTACACAAGCGCCAGCCCACCTGTAGGAGCGTGCCATGCACGCGATCGCGGACGAAGCCCGCTCCAACGCCGACTGTAGGAGCGAGCTTGCTCGCGAACCCTGCGGCGCGCGCCTTTTTCCTGATTGCACCGGAACCAGCGGATTCCGCCGCGAGGCATTTCGCGGGCGTGGCCCGCTCCTACAGGGTGGCGTCTCCCGCCGGGCGCAGGATCAGGCAGCCCAGGGGCGGCAGGTCCAGCGCGAGGGATTGGGTCTGCCCGTGGGATTCATGCGGGTCGCTCTCCAGGGTTCCGCGGCTACCGGCGCCGGAGCCGCCGAAGGCGTCGGCGTCGCTGTTCAACAGCACCTCCCAGTGCCCGGCCAGGGGGACGCCGACACGGTAGTGCGGGCGTGGCACCGGGGTGAAGTTGTGCACCACCAGCAGCGGCGCGCCGTCGCCAGCCAGGCGCAGCCAGGCGAACACGCTGTTGAGCGAGTCGTCGCCGATCAGCCAGTGGAAGCCCTCGGCGCGGTCGTCGAAGGCATGCAGCGCCGGCTCCTCGCGCAGCAGGCGGTTGAGTTCGCGGACCAGCGCCTGGGTGCCGAAGTGCTCTGCATAGCGCAACAGGTACCAGTCCAGCTGGCCGTCATGGTCCCACTCCCGCCACTGGCCGAACTCGCAGCCCATGAACAGCAGCTTCTTGCCCGGGTGCGTCCACATCATCGAGAGGAACAGCCGCAGGTTGGCGAATTGCTGCCAGCGGTCGCCCGGCATCTTGCCCAGCAGCGAGCCCTTGCCATGCACCACTTCGTCGTGGGAGATGGGCAGGATGAAGTGCTCGCTGAAGGCGTAGAGCAGGCCGAAGGTCAGCTTGTGGTGGTGGTAGCCGCGGTTGATCGGGTCCTCGTGGATGTACGAGAGGCTGTCGTGCATCCAGCCCATGTTCCACTTGTAGGCGAAGCCCAGGCCGCCCTCTTCCGTCGGCCGGCTGACGCCCGGCCAGGCGGTGGATTCCTCGGCGATGACCAGCGCGCCCGGCGCTTCGGTGTGGACGACGGCGTTGAGGTGGCTGAGGAATTCGATGGCTTCGAGGTTCTCCCGGCCACCGTGGCGGTTGGGGATCCACTCGCCCTCCTTGCGCGAATAGTCGCGGTAGAGCATCGAGGCCACGGCATCCACGCGCAGCCCGTCGACGTGGTATTCGCGCAGCCAGTGCAGCGCCGAGGCCAGCATGAAGCCATGCACCTCGTTGCGCCCCAGGTTGTAGATGTAGGTATCCCAGTCCTGGTGGAAGCCTTCGAAGGGATGCGCGTACTCGTACAGCGAGGTGCCGTCGAAGTGCGCCAGGCCATGGGCGTCGGTGGGGAAATGCGCCGGCACCCAGTCGAGGATCACACCGATGCCGGCCTGGTGGCAGCGATCGACGAAGCGGGCGAAGTCCGCCGGGCTGCCGTAGCGTGCGGTGGGGGCGAACAGCGAGAGCGGCTGGTAGCCCCAGGAGCCGCCGAAGGGGTGCTCCATGATCGGCATCAGCTCGATATGGGTGAAGCCCAGGTCGGTGATGTAGGGGATCAACCGGTCGGCCAGCTCGTCCCAGGTGGGCGCGCGGTTGTCCACCCACTGCCAGGAGCCGGCATGCAATTCGTAGATCGACAGCGGCCGATCATGGCCCTGGCGCTCGCCGCGCTGGCGCATCCAGTCGTCATCCTGCCAGGCGAAGGGCGTCGGGTCCGGCACCCGCGAGCCGGTGGCCGGCGGCATTTCGGTGGCCAGCGCCATCGGGTCGGCCTTGAGCGGCAGCAAGCCGTCCTGCCCCAGCAGTTCGTACTTGTAGACCTCACCCGGCTGCAGGCGCGGGATGAACAGCTCCCACACCCCCGCCGGGTAACGCAGGCGCATCACGTGGCGGCGGCCGTCCCAGCCGTTGAAGTCGCCCACCACCGACACCCGCCGGGCATTGGGCGCCCACGCGGCGAAGCGCACGCCGGGCACGCCCTCGTGTTCCATCACCTGGGCGCCGAAGCACTTGCCGAGCTGGCGGTGATTGCCCTCGGCGAACAGGTAGAGATCCAGCTCGCTCAAGGACGGACCGAACGCATAGGGGTCTTCGGTGACCTGCTCGTGCTCCGGCCAGTGGATGCGCAGGCGGTATGGCGTCTTCTGCGGCAAGCGGGCGATGAACAGGCCGCTGGCGTCCACCGACTCCATGGCGGCGAGGAACTCGTCGCGGGGCGACAGCAATTCCACCGCCAGCGCGCCGGGCAGCCACACGCGCACCAGCTCGCCGTCTTCATCGCGGTGTGGGCCGAGGAAGGCGAAAGGGTCGGCGTGATCGGCACGCTGCAGGTGGTCCAGGTCGCTACGCGGGGTCATGTACGTCCTCCAATCAGATGTCGTGCCAATTCGAATAGTCCTTGCAGGGGTACTTCCAGCCAGTCCGGGCGGTGGCCGGCTTCGTAGAGCACTTCGTAGGCGGCCTTTTCCAGGCTGAACAGGGCCAGTGCCGCGCCCTCGCCTTCGCGGCCATGCCATTCATGCGGCAGGTCGACCGCCGCGGCGCGGTATGCCTCGAGGAAGGCGTCGCGGGCCTCGCGGCGGTAACGCAGGGCCAACTCGCCACGGGCCGCCTGCACCTCCGCGGGCGCCTCGGTGCCCTGGGCGCTGCGCAGGGCCATGGCGGCGGCGTAATCGAAGGAGCGCAGCACACCGGTCACGTCCTTCAGCGGGCTGTGGCGCTGGCGGCGCTCGGCCAACGGACGATTCGGCTCGCCTTCGAAGTCGATGAGGTAGGCGTCGCCCTGCACCACCAGCACCTGCCCGAGGTGCAGGTCGCCGTGGACGCGGATCATCACCCCGCCCTCGGCCAGCCGCGCCAGGTTGCCGACCGCCTGCAGCAGTTCGCCGCGTTTTTCCTGCAGCCAGTCGAGCATCACGCCACCGCGCTCATCCAGATGCTCGCGCGTGCGCTGCGCCGCTTCCAGCGCCTGCTCGAGCTGCGCGCCGATGCTGCTGGTCCAGATCGCGCTGTCGGCGGCGGCGCTGCGGTGCAGGCCGAAATCCGGCTCGTCGGTGGCCTCGGCCAGCAGTTGGTGCATCTCGCCCAGGCGCTGGCCGAACTTGCCGGCGAACAGGCGCAGCTCTGCCATCGGGTCGAATTCCGGCTCGGGCGTTTCCACGCCGGGCAGCAGGCCGTCGCGCATGGCGCGCTCCAGCTGGTTGAGCGTCCAGCTCCAGGCATCGCCCTGGTTGCTCAGGTAGCCCTGCAGCAGCATCAGGGTGTGCGGCTGGCCCTGGGCGTCGATGCGGCGCACCTCGCCCAGCAGCGGTGCGATGTTGGCGAAGCCGCGCCGGCTGAGATAGCCGCCCATTTCCGCCTCCGGATGCACGCCGGGGAAGACCCGGCGCAGCAGCTTGAGCAGCAGGCGATTGCCGATCAGCGCGGAGCTGTTCGACTGCTCGACGCCCAGCACGCGGATGTCGGCTTCGTCGTCGATGTCCGCGTGCTGCGCCAGCCCTGCTTGCGGCAGGAATTGCAGCTCGCCGGCGGGGCCCTGGAGGGTCGCCGCCTGGCGCAGCTGGTTGAGGATCAACCGGCTGAAGCGCGGCAGGCTGAAGGCATCGGTGAGCAACCCCACGCGGCGCCCCCGGCGCAGGCGCGCCAGGGCCAGTTGCTGCGGCAGGTCGTGGCCGGCGCTGGATTTCTCCGGCACCGCAGCCAGCGGCAGCTGGTAATGCTCAGCGCCCTCGCCCCCATTGACCTCGACTTCTGCCACCAGCGGCGCGGCATCGTCCTCGGTCAGCGGCATGGCATACAGCAGATGGGCGCTGCCCGCCTCCAGGCGCCCGGCGGCGAACCAGCGGCGCTTGGGCAGGTAGCGCGGCAGCGAGTCGTTCTCCAGCAGCTCGCGCGGGGCGCCATTCATGATCTCGCCCAGGCGCTGGGCCAGCACCAGGGTCGGCAGTTCGGGCATGCGCTCCACCGGCTTAACGTGCCAGGCCGGCATCTGCTGGCTGTCGGCCAGGTAGAACCAGTAGAAGCCATAGGGCGGCAGGGTCAGCAGATAGGTCATGCGGCCGATGGGCGGGAAGGACGAGCCACCGAGCATCTCCACCGGCACCCGGCCGTCGAACGCCGCGAGGTCCAGCTCCACCGCCTGGGCGGCATTGGACAGGTTGGCCACGCAGAGGATGGTGTCTTCGCTGGCGTCCTCGCCCTCGGGCTTGTACTGGCGCAGGTAGGCGAGGATGCGCCGGTTCGGCGGAGACAGCATGGTGATGCTGCCACGGCCGAAGGCCTTCTGCTGCTTGCGGATGCCGAGCATGCGCCGGGTCCAGTTGAGCAGCGAATGGGGGTCGCGGGCCTGGGCCTCGACGTTGACGCTCTGGTAGCCGTAGAGCGAATCGAGGATCGGCGGCAGCACCAGGCTGGCCGGGTCGGCGCGGGAGAAGCCGCCGTTGCGGTCCATCGACCACTGCATGGGGGTGCGCACGCCGTCGCGGTCGCCCAGGTAGATGTTGTCGCCCATGCCGATCTCGTCGCCGTAGTACAGGGTCGGCGTGCCGGGCATGGACAGCAGCAGGCTGTTGAGCAGTTCGATGCGCCGGCGGTCGCGCTCCACCAGCGGCGCCAGGCGGCGGCGGATACCCAGGTTGATGCGCGCGCGGCGGTCGGCGGCGTAGTAGTTCCACAGGTAGTCGCGCTCGTCGTCGGTGACCATCTCCAGGGTCAGCTCATCGTGGTTGCGCAGGAAGATCGCCCACTGGCAGTTGTCGGGGATGGCCGGGGTCTGGCGCAGGATGTCGGTGATCGGGAAGCGGTCTTCCTGGGCGATGGCCATGTACATGCGCGGCATCAGCGGGAAGTGGAAGGCCATGTGGCATTCGTCGCCGGGGCCGCCGTCGGTTCCACCGAAATACGGGCGGGTGTCTTCCGGCCACTGGTTGGCCTCGGCCAGCAGCATGCGGTCCGGGTAGTGGGCGTCCAGTTCGGCGCGGATGCGCTTGAGCACCACGTGGGTCTCGGGGAGGTTCTCGTTGTTGGTGCCTTCGCGCTCGATCAGGTAGGGGATCGCATCCAGGCGCAGGCCGTCCACGCCCAGGTCCAGCCAGTAGCGCATCACCCCGAGCACCGCGCGCAGCACCTGCGGGTTGTCGAAGTTGAGATCCGGCTGGTGCGAGTAGAAGCGGTGCCAGAAGTACTGCCCGGCCACCGGGTCCCAGGTCCAGTTGGACTGCTCGGAGTCGATGAAGATGATCCGCGTCTGGTCGTACTTGCTGTCGTCGTCGGACCACACGTACCAGTTGCGCGCCTGGGAGCCCTTCTTCGCCCGCCGCGCGCGCTGGAACCAGGGATGCTGGTCGGAGGTGTGGTTGATCACCAGTTCGGTGATGACCCGCAGGCCGCGCTCGTGGGCCGCGTCGATGAAGCGGCGGGCATCGGCCAGGGTGCCGTAGTCCGGGTGCACGCCCTTGTACATGGCGATGTCGTAGCCGTCGTCGCGACGTGGCGAGGGGTAGAACGGCAGCAGCCAGAGGGTGTTCACGCCCAGCTCGGCGATGTAGTCGAGCTTCTCGATCAGCCCGCGAAAATCGCCGATGCCGTCGTTGTTGGCGTCGAAGAAGGATTTGACGTGCAACTGGTAGATGACCGCGTCCTTGTACCAGAGCGGGTCATCGAGAAAGGGGCGGGTCTTGCGCTTGGCCATGGTCGCAATCCTTCAGGTTCAGGTCTCGGGGTGCAGGCGCCAGATGCCGAACGGCAGGTGCCAGGGCTCGATGCGCATCCACTGGCGCTTGCCGTGCCAGGTCCAGCGGTGGCCGTTCATCAGGTCCTCGCCACCCATGGGCGCGTCATCGGGCAGGCCGAACTCCCACAGCGGCAGTTCGAAGTCGGCTTCCTGGGCGTTGTGCGGGTCGAGGCTGACCGCCACCAGAATGAAGTTGGAGAGGTCCGCGGTGCGCTTGCCGAACAGCAGGATGTTGTCGTTGAACGCGCGGTAGGCCTGGAAGCCCAGGTGGCTGTGCAGCGCCGGGTTCTCGCGGCGGATGCGGTTGAGCCGGGTGATCTCGCCGACGATGTTGCCGGGCGCGTGGTAGTCGCGCTGGCGCAGCTGGTACTTCTCCGAATCGAAATACTCCTCCTTGCCCGGCACCGGGTCGGCCTCGCACAGTTCGAAGCCCGAGTACATGCCCCATAGCCCCGACCCCATGGTCGCCAGCGCCGCGCGGATGAGGAAACCGGGGCGCTCGGAGCGCTGCAGGAAATACGGGTTGATGTCCGGCGTATTGACGAAGAAGTTCGGCCGGTAGCAGTCGCGCAGCGGCGCCTGGTTCAGCTCGCCGAGATACTCCTCCAGCTCCTGCTTGGTATTGCGCCAGGTGAAGTAGGTGTAGCTCTGGCTGAATCCGACCTTGCCCAGGCGCGCCATCATCGCCGGGCGGGTGAACGCCTCGGCGAGGAAAATCACCTGCGGGTGCTCGCGCCGCACCTCGGCGATCAGCCATTCCCAGAACGGCAGCGGCTTGGTGTGCGGGTTGTCCACGCGGAACAGGGTCACGCCCTGCTCCACCCAGCCCAGCACCACGTCGAGCAGGCCGAGCCAGAGGTCGGGCACCGCGTCCGGCGCGTAGAAATCGACGTTGACGATGTCCTCGTACTTCTTCGGCGGGTTTTCCGCATGGCGGATGCTGCCGTCTGCGCGCCAGCTGAACCAGCCGGGGTGCTCGCGCAGCCAGGGGTGGTCCGGCGAGCACTGGATGGCGAAGTCCAGGGCGACTTCCAGGCCGTGCTCGCGGGCGGCATCCACCAGTTCGCGGAAGTCCGCCAGGGTGCCCAACTGCGGGTGCACCGCGTCATGGCCGCCCTCCTCGCTGCCGATGGCATAGGGGCTGCCGGGGTCGCCCTCGCCCGCCTGGAGGCTGTTGTTGCGGCCCTTGCGGTGGGTGCGGCCGATGGGATGGATCGGCGGGAAATACAGCACGTCGAAGCCCATGGCGGCGATGTCCGGCAGGCGCCTGTGCACATCGGCGAAGGTGCCGTGCTGGCCGGGCACCGCGCTCTCCGAACGCGGGAACAGCTCGTACCAGCTGGCGAATTCGGCCAGGGGGCGTTCCACGTCCAGCTCGAAGGTCAGGCTGCGGGTGAGAAAGGGCCGGTGCTCGGCGCGCTGCATCAGCTCCAGGGTGCGCGGCGCCATGAAGAGTCCGAAGCGTGCTTCGCGGCTCTGGCTGTCCTGCAGCTCGCGGACGATCTCGCCCAGCTCCGCCTCGCAGTCGTCCGGCGCCGTCTGCAGCACCTTGTGCAACAGTTCGATGCCTTCGCGAAACTCGAGGTCCACCACCTGCCCGGCGGCGTACTTTTTCTCCAGCTCGTAGCGAAAGCTCGCGTAGCTGTCGATCCAGGCCAGCACGATGAACTCGGTGCGGCCGACCTGGGTAGGGGTGATGTGCGCTTCCCAGTGATCGTTGCCGATCGGCAGCAAAGGCGTTTTCTGCCAGGGCTGCCCCTTGCCTTCACGCCAGGCGACCTCGGCGGCCAGCTTGTCGTGGCCATCGCTGAATATCCGTGCGTGGATGCGCGACGCGCGGTGGCTGATGGCCTTGGCGGCAAAGCGGCCGCTCTCCAGGCGCGGCTCCACGTCCTCGATGACGATGCGCGCCTCATTGGCGGCGGCTTCAGCCCGGCTGGCGGGGTTCTCCAGTTCCATCGCGGCGCCCTCCTCGCGGCGGTGCGCGCCCCCTGGCGCGCTCATGGTGGATTGGCGAGCTACAGGGGGTTGGAAGCGGCGGAGGTCCGGCAAGTTCAGGCTAATTGCACCGACGGTTCGCTCAGGACGTCTTGCGCCTGGCCGCGCCCTTGCTGGCGGGCTTGCTGGCCGGGCTCTTCTTCGCCGGCGCGCTGGCGGCCGTGCGCTTCTTGCCATCGCCCTTGAGGCTGCGTTTGAGCAGTTCGGTGAGGTCGATGATGTCGGCGCCTTCCCCGCCCTTGGCTTCGGCTTCCGGCACCTGGGCCAGTTGCCCCTTGGCGGCCTTCTGTTCCACCAGGCGGTGGATTTCCTCGCTGAAGGTGTCCTCGTATTCCGCCGGTTGCCACTGGCCGGTCATGTCCTTGACCAGGCGTTCGGCCATCTCCGCCTCGCGCTTGTCCAGCTTGACCTTGTCCAGCGCCAGGCCCAGTTCGTCCACCTCGCGCACATCCGCCGGCCAGCGCAGGGTCATCAGCAGGATCGCCTCGCCCTCCTCGCGCAGCATCGCCAGGTGCTGGCGGCTGTGCATCACCAACTGGCAGACCGCGGCCTTGCCGGTCTTCTTCAGGGTATCGCGCAGCAGCACGTAGACCTTCTCACCGCGCTTCTCCGGCGTCAGATAGTACGGCGAGTCGTAGAACGGCACGGGGATCTCCTCGATATCGATGAAGCTGAGGATGTCGATGGTCTGGGTCGCCTCCGGCCGCGCGGCGCGGATTTCCTCCTCGCTGATCACCACATAGCGCCCCTTCTCCAGCTCCACGCCCTTGACGATGTGCTCCTTGGGCACCTCCTTGCCGGTGATCTTGTTCACCCGCTTGTATCCCACCGGCTCCAGGCTGCGCTCGTCCAGCCAGTCGAAGTCGGTGCCGCTGGAACGCGAGGCGCTGTTGAGCGCCACGGGGATGTGCACCAGGCCGAAGCTGATGGCGCCCTTCCAGATCACACGGGCCATGGGCAGTCCTCCTGCAGGGTCACGCCGTCGTCGAAATGCACGCGGCCTTCGCCGTCGATATCGCGCACCCGTTCGAGCATGCGCTGCGCTGCCGCCTCGGCCTCGGCGCCGTTGCGGCTACCCGGCGCGTAGACCCAGAGCACCTCCACCGCCGCGCCTTCGCGGCTGACCTGGTACTCGATCAGGCCGGTGTAGCGGCCCTGCTCGACCATCGCATCGGTCCAGGCGCAGGCCTGGGGAAATTCACGGAACATCGCGGTCCTCCCGCTGCTGTTCGTTGATGGAAAGGCGCTCGGCCCGGCGCTCGCCGGCATGGGGCAGGCAATGCAGCACCAGCAGCGCCAGCAAGGTGCCGAGCACGGCGGTCGCCGAATGCCCCAGGCCAACGCTGATGCCGATGGCGGTGCTCAGCCACAGACCGGCCGCCGTGGTCAGCCCCTTTACATCGGAGGCGCGGCTGCCCTTGAGGATCGTCCCCGCGCAGAGGAACCCGATGCCGGCGGCGATGCCCTGGATCACGCGGCTGACGGCGTCCGCCTCCGTACTGCCTTCGCGGATCGCCATCACGAACAGCGCCGCGCCCAGCGTCACCAGCATGTGGGTGCGCAGGCCGGCGGCCTTGCCCTTGCTCTCGCGCTCATAGCCCAGCACGCCACCCAGCAGCACCGCCAGCGACAGGCGCAGCGAGGCGCGGGTGATCTGCTCGACTTCGCTGAGGTCGGAGAACTCGGCGACCAGCGTCGCCCAGATGCGCTCCAGTAGGTCCATGTCCGGCTCGTGTGGCGGCCCCGATATCAGTCCAGACCGGCGCGAAGGCAATTTGGTTTGCTCAATTTTCCCAACGGCGCACAACCGCTCGGCGGAAAGTCCGCCGATGTGTCGTGAAAGCCGCAGGTTGCGTGGTCCATGACTCAAACCCCGGCCACCCACCGGCCGTGCATCGTGCAACCTGCAAAGGAGACCGCGGATGAGCGACGACCCCGAGAGTTTCGCCAATGCCTATCAAAGCGCCCTCGTGGAGGTGGCCCTGCCCGCCTTCGCCCGCGCCAGCGAATTCGCCCGCGAACACGGCCTGGAATGCACCGTGGAGCTGCTCGAAGGCCGCCGCCACCTACCGGAGCTGAGCCTGAAAGTGCGGGGGTCCTGCCATGACCCGGAGTGCGTGTGCCGCATCACCGCCGACCCGCAGACCCAGCGCCTGTGCCACGAGAACCGTTGCGGCGACAGCGAAGCCGACGTGCAGCAGGTGATCGGCTCGCTCGCCTCGCTCAACGAAATGGTGCTCGACACCCGCCTGCTGGAATTCTTCCAGAGCTCCTTCGCCCTGCACCTGGACTACGCGTCCAGCCGGCATGCGGGAGGGTTCTGGTAGCCATCGGGCTTTCAGCGGAGGCCGTGAGCCCCGCCGGCGCTGGCGGGGTTGCCCATCGCCAGCGCCCCGCCCCTCAACCTCCGCAAACCGCCGGGCGCGCGCTCCAGCCCATGCGCACTTCGGGGTGCCCGGTGTGTGCGTCCTGGCGTTCTTCCAGCACCACGAAGCCGTGCCGCTGATAGAAGGCGACGGCGCCGGCGTTGGCCGAATAGACCGCCAGCTCGAGCATGGGCAGGTGGATCTTCGCGTCGCTGAGCAGGTGCGAGCCCAGGCCGCGGCCCTGGCATTCGGGGGCGACGAACAGCGCGGCCAGTGCGCCGTCGTGCAGGCTGTAGAAACCGCTCACCCGGCCGTCGCTCTCGAGGACGCGCGACGCGGCGGCGGGCAGGTAGACGTTGCGCATGTCCTGCAGGCGTTGCTGCCAGAAATCGCTCTCGATGAAGCCGTGGGCCTGTTGCGAGGCGCGCAGCCAGATATCCAGCACGCAGTCCATGTCGTCGTCGCGAAAGTCACGGATCAGCATCGGCAGTCTCCCGGTCTTTGAAGTGCTCATGGCGTGGCGGGCGGCATCCTACACAAAGCGATCACCGCTGCGCTGCCCCGCGAACTGCCACCAATCGTCGCACCTTCTTATTGTGGTCCCGTGGGCACCTTCCAGATGTCCTGGGCGTATTCGCGGATGGTGCGGTCAGACGAGAACCAGCCGACCCGCGCGGTGTTGAGCATAGAAGCTTTCCACCAGCGCGAGGGTTTTCTCCACAGCTGTTCGACGCGCTCCTGGGCGTCCCAGTAGGCGTCGAAGTCCGGGCAGACCATGAAGCGGTCGTCGAAGCGCAGGCTGTCCACCAGCGCGGTGTAGCGCTGCGGGTCGTCCGGCGAGAATACCCCGCTGCTCACCGCCATCAGCGCTTCCTGCAGGCGCGGCGAACTGGCGATCTCGTTGTGCATCGCCAGCTCCCCCGCCCGCTTGCGCGCTTCCACCTGCTGCGCCTTGAGGCCGAAGATGAACATGTTCTCCGGGCCGATGCGCTCGCACATCTCGACGTTGGCGCCGTCGAGGGTGCCGATGGTCAGCGCGCCGTTGAGCGCGAACTTCATGTTGCTGGTGCCGGAAGCCTCCAGGCCCGCCGTGGAGATCTGCTCGGAAAGGTCCGCCGCGGGGATGATCGACTCGGCCAGGCTGACGTTGTAGTTGGGGATGAACACCACCTTGAGCAGCCCGCGCACGGTGGGGTCGGCGTTGACCGTGCGGCTGATGTCGTTGGCCAGCTTGATGATCAGCTTGGCCAGCACGTAGCTGGGCGCGGCCTTGCCGGCGAAGATCTTCACCCGCGGCACGCGTTCGGTGGTGGGGTCGCTGCGGATGTCCTGGTACAGCGCCACGGTGTGCAGCAGGTTGAGCAGTTGCCGCTTGTATTCGTGGATGCGCTTGACGTGCACGTCGAACAGGGCGTCCGGGTCGACGCGCAGGCCCATGCGCTCCTCGATCAGGGCCGCCAGGCGCTGCTTGGCGTTGCGCCGCTGCTGGGCGAAGCGCTGGCGCACGGCGGACTTCTCGGCATGGGCGGCGAGGTCGCGCAGGCGGTTCTCGGGGTCGTCCAGCACGTCCTCGCCCAGGGTTTCCACCAGCAGTTCGGTCAGCTCGGGGTTGGTCTGGAACAACCAGCGGCGGAAGGTCACGCCGTTGGTCTTGTTGCTGATGCGGTTGGGGTAGAGCCGGTGCAGGTCGCGGAACACCGTTTCGCGCATCAGCTCGGTGTGCAGCGCGGAGACGCCGTTGACGCAGTGCGAGCCGAGGAACGCCAGGTTGCCCATGCGCACGCGGCGGCCGTGGTCCTCCTCGATCAGCGACACCGAGCGCAACAGGCTGAAGTCGTGGATGTCCTTGGCGCGCAGGGCGTCGATGTGGAAGGCGTTGATCAGGTAGATGATCTGCATGTGGCGCGGCAGCAGGCGTTCCATCAGCCCCACCGGCCAGGATTCCAGCGCCTCCGGCAGCAGGGTGTGGTTGGTGTACGACAGGGTCGCCACGGTCAGTTCCCAGGCGTCGTACCAGTCCAGCCCGCGTTCGTCCAGCAGCAGGCGCATCAGCTCGGCCACGGCAATCGCCGGGTGGGTGTCGTTGAGCTGGATGGCCACGCGCTCGGGCAGGCTGTAGACATCCTCGCCCTTGCCCAGGTGACGCTGCATCAGGTCCTGCAGCGAGGCGGCGACGAAGAAGTACTCCTGGCGCAGGCGCAGTTCCTGCCCGGCTTCAGTGCTGTCCGCCGGGTAGAGCACGCGGGAGATGCTCTCCGCGCGCACGGTGTCGGCCACCGCGCCCAGGTGGTCGCCGGCGTTGAATCGGTCGAGCTTGAGGGTGTCCTCGGCGCGGGCGCGCCATAGCCGCAGGGTGTTGACGCTGGCGGTGCGCCAGCCGACCACCGGCATGTCGTAGGCCACCGCACGCACGCGCTCCAGGGGCTCCCAGCGCTGGCGCTCGACGCCATTGGCGTCCGGCTCGCTGTGGACGATGCCGCCGAAACCGACGCTGTAGGTCGATTCGGGCCGTTCGAATTCCCAGGGGTTGCCGAAGTCCAGCCAGGTTTCGGTGTGTTCCAGTTGCCAGCCGTCGCCGATCACCTGCTTGAACAGCCCGTGCTCGTAGCGGATGCCGTAGCCGTGGGCGGGGATGTCCAGCGTCGCCATGCTCTCCATGAAGCACGCCGCGAGGCGCCCGAGGCCGCCGTTGCCCAGTGCCGCGTCAGGCTCCAGCAGGCGGATGCGCTCCAGGTCCACGCCCAGTTCCGAGAGCGCCTGGCGCGCCACGTCGAGCAGGCCGAGGTTGCTCAGGTTGTCGATCAGCAGGCGGCCAATGAGGAATTCCAGGGACAGGTAGTAGACGTGCTTGCGCGCGCTGCGATCGATGGCGCGGGTGGTCTCTTCCCAGTTGTCCACCTGGTACTTGCTGGTGGCCAGGGCCACGGCCTCGAACCAGTCATGGTCGAAGGCGTCGGAGGGGTCCTTGCCCACCGCGTAGCGCAAACGGGTGAGCACGGCGTGCTTGAAGGTTTCGACTGCCGACTGATCGGGCATGCTGTCCAGGGCCATTGCCGCCTCCTTATGTGTCGGTGACTGGTCGCCAATGAGGCACGGAGCGCGAAACGCCCCAGTGCATCTGTCCGCGCAGAAAACAGGTAGTTCAGACCTTTTCTCCCATTGGCGCGGCCCGCTCATCAGAAACGCCGAACGATTGGCGACGAGTGGTTTCTCCCCCATGTGGGCCTTTTCCAGGCCGGGCGCGCCAGAGCGCCGCAGACACCACCATGCACAGACAGGAGAACCGCCATGCCAAGGGGCAGCAAAGACAAGTACACCGACAAGCAGAAGCGCAAGGCCGAGCACATCGAGGAAAGCTACGAGAACCGCGGCGTCTCCAAGGACGAAGCCGAAGCCCGCGCCTGGGCCACGGTCAACAAGCAGTCCGGCGGCGGCGAGCGCAGCGGCGGCTCGGGGCAGAAGAAGAGCGCGCCGGCCAAGGCCGCCTCGCGCCGCAGTTCGGCCAAGCGCGCCGTGGCCACCAAGCACGGCGTGCCCCGGCCGGACCAGTCGCTGGAATCGATGACCAAGGCCGAGCTGCTCAACCGCGCCCGCACCCGGCACATCGCCGGCCGTTCGAGCATGCGCAAGCAGCAGCTGATCGACGCCCTGCGCAAGGCCGCCTGAGCCACGCACCAGCCACCTATCCCCCACGCAACAAAGGAGACATGCCATGGGCAGCTATCGATGGTTCCCTTCATCCCGCAATAGCGGCGTACAGGAGCTGCAATCACTGGTGAGCGACCTGGAAAGCCTGCTGGAAAGCGGCCGCGACCTCACCGCCGACCAACTGCCGGCGTTCAAGGCCAAGCTGCGCCACCTGGTGGACGAGAGCCGCGAAACCAGCGAGCACCTGGTGGAGCGCAGCCGCCGGGCGATCCAGGCCAGCGGCGAATACGTCGGCGAGCATCCCTGGCAGACCGCCGCGATACTCGCGGCGGCCGCCGGCATCCTTGCCGCGGCCTGCGCCTTGAGCCGCCAGCGCTGAGGGTGGCGCGGTGGTCGGCGGCTCAGCCGTTGACCACCGTCCCGCCGTTCACGTGCAGCACCTGCCCGCTGACATAGGACGAGTCCGTGCTGGCGAGGTAGACATAGGCCGGGGCCAGTTCTTCGGGCTGCCCCGGCCGCCCCATCGGCGTGTTGCTGCCGAAGGTGGCCACTTGCTCGGCGTCGAAGGTCGAGGGAATCAGTGGCGTCCAGATCGGCCCCGGCGCCACCGCGTTGACGCGGATGCCGCGCTTGACCAGGTTCATCGCCAGGGAACGGGTGAACGAGGTGATCGCGCCCTTGGTGGACGAGTAGTCGATGAGCGTCGGGTTGCCCTTGTAGGCGGTGATCGAGGTGGTGTTGACGATCGTCCCGCCCTCGCGCATCAACGGCAGCACGGCCTTGGTGAGCTGGAACATGCCGAAGATGTTGGTGCGGAAGGTGCGCTCCCACTGCTCCTCGCTGATGTCCTCCAGGCGCTCCTGGGGATGCTGTTCGCCGGCATTGTTCACCAGCACGTCCACCCGGCCCCAGCGCTCCTGGACGCGCCGCGCCACTTCCGCACAGAAGCCGGCATCGGCGACATCGCCGGCCATCTCCAGGCATTGCTGGCCAAGGGATTCGATGATCTGGCAGGTCTTGAGCGCATCCTCGGATTCGTTGAGGTACAGCAGCACCACGTCGGCGCGCTCGCGGGCGAAGGTCACCGCCACCGCGCGGCCGATGCCGCTGTCGCCGCCGGTGACGATAGCCACCTTGCCGGCCAGCTTGGCGGCGGCGCGGTATTGGCCGGAGACGAATTCAGGCTGCGGCTGCATCTGCTGCTCGGAGCCGGGCTGCTGGTCCTGGTGCTGGGGCGGCAGGGTCTGGGTCTCGCTCATGGCGTTCTCCTCGGATAGACAAACGGATGGATAAGCGCGATGCGCAGCGGCATCGCGCGGCGCGTCAGGCGCGCGGCGGCTTCTGCTCACCGCAGTGGCAGTGCGGGTCCTGGCAGTGTTTTTCGCCGTCCGGGTGGCCGTCGGCGCAGGCCTGGCAGCAGAACGCCCGGCCCTCGCGGTAGACGGCGTTGGCGCCCAGGCTGCAGGAGCAGCCGGCGCAGGCGCAGCGTTGTTCGTTCATGGATGCTTCCTCCCATTGACGCGGACTCACTGGGTAGGCCGGCGGCAGCGGCCATGGTTCAGGCTTTTTCGCCAGCGGCGCGCGCCGCCGACCGGCTTTTCTGAACCGCGCGCGCAGACAGCCGTCCACCGCGGTAATGCCACGACCCAAAAGGAAGAAGTCCCATGATCACCTCACCTGCCTCCGCGTATTGCCGCAGCCTGCTGCTGGGCCTGCTCGTACTCCTGGGCAACGGCGTTGCCGCCACGGCGTCCGCCGAGGAGTCGGACAAGGCCTCGGCGTTCATCTCCGCCGCCCTGAGCAACAGCCAGCAGCAACTCGCCCGCGCGCAGCAGGCGATCCGCTATGGCAAGACCCTGGCCGTGCGCGACCAGGCCCAGGGCGTGCTGGATCAGCACGGTGCGCTGCTACGGGACCTGCAGACCCTGGCGCAGAAAAAGGGCGCCCCCGCCCAGAGTGACGCCCCGTTGAAGCCGGAAAACTCCCAGGCACCGCTCGGCGCCAGCGAGCGCTTCGACCATGACTACGCAGTGGCCCAGCTGCAAGCGAGCAAGCAGGCGGTGACGGCCTTCGAGCGCATGACCAAGGACGACGCGGACACCGACCTGCAAGGCTTCGCCCGCCTCTGGCTGCCGATGCTCTACCACCAGCGCGAGCTGGCCGATCAGCTGGTGGCGTCGCAGGCGCCCTAGCCTTCGAGCTGGTCGAACATGGCGCGGGTCAGGCGCTGCCGCGTCCTGGCCCAGTCGGCCCAGGGGTCGGCCGCCTTCAGGCGTTCGTCGACCGTGGCAATCGTCCACTGGTTGGCGCCGGTGAGCGTGGGCAATTCTTCCCGACCGATCGGCACCGACACCGGCAAGCCCTCCCGCGCCCGCACCGACCATACGCACACGGTGCTGGCGCCACGGGTATTGCGCAGGTAGTCGATGAAGATCTTGCCGACGCGATTCTTCGGCCCGGACACGGCGCTGAAGCGATCGGGCATCAGCTGCGCCATGTGCCGGCTGATGCCGTGGGCGAAGTCCTTGACCTCGTCCCAGCCGTGGCGCCGCTGCAACGGCACGAGGATGTGCATGCCCTTGCCGCCGCTGGTCTTGAGGAAGGCGGTGAGCCCCAGCTCGTCGAGCAGCGTCAGGGTCAGTTGGGTCGCCTCGACCATGCGTTGCCAGGGCAGCGCCGGGTCGGGGTCGAGGTCGAGGACGAAGCGGTCGGGCTTTTCCAGGTCATCGAGGGCGGCGTTCCAGGTGTGCAGTTCCAGCGCGCTCATCTGCGCGGCGCCGATCAGCCCCTTGGCGGTGGCGATGCGCAGCAGCGGCGCGTGGCCGGGGTCGAGCTTCGGGTCCAGTTGCTCGGCGCCGGGGATACCCGTGCGCGAGGCATGGCGCTGGAAGAACTGCTCGCCGCCGACACCGTCCGGCACGCGCACCAGCGACACCGGGCGGTCGGCCAGCCACGGCAGCAGGCGCTCGGCGGCCTTTTCGTAATAGCGCGCGACGTCGATCTTGCGCAGTTGGCTGGTGGCGTCGATCACCCGCTCGGGGTGGGTGACGGTGACGCCTTCGAGGGTGTTGCCGGTGCTGTCTTTTGCCGCTTTTGCGCCGGTCGCGCGCGGCGCCTTCTGCGGTTTTTCCTCGACGATGGCCTTGGCCGGCTTGTCGCTGCGCAGGCCATGGAAGACCGCCTGGCGCACGAGGCCTTCGCGGGTCATCTCGGCGAAGGCGACTTCGCAGAGCAGCTCCGGGCGCAGCCAGGTCACGCCCCGGGCGTCGGCGCCCTTGGGCGCCTGCTGCAAGGGGCAGGTCTTGCGCTGCAGCGGCTTGAGCTGCTGGTAGAGGGTTTTCAGCGTGGCGCTGCTGAAACCGGTGCCGACCTTGCCGGCGTAGCGCAACGCGCCATCGGCGTCATGCAGGCCGAGCAACAGGGCGCCGAAGTGCGCGCGCGAGCCCTTGGGTTCGCTGAAGCCGACGATGACGAACTCCTGGCGGCGCTTGCACTTGAGCTTGATCCAGTCGCGCGAGCGCTTCTGCGTATAGGGGCTGCCGGCGCGCTTGCCGATCAGCCCTTCCAGGCCCAGGCGGCAGGCGCTGGCGAGCACGCTGCGGGGGTCGTCGGTGAAGTCTTCGGAGTAGCGCAGCGACGCCTGCTGATTGCCCCGCAGCACCTGCTGCAGGGCCTGGCGGCGCGCTTCCAGCGGCTGGTCGCGATAGTCCACGCCGTCCAGCCAGAGCAGGTCGAACAGCGTGTAGTGGATGGGCGCGGAAAGATTGGCGTCGAAGGCGTTCTGCAGGCGCTGGAAATCCGGGCGGCCCTCCTCGTCCATCACCAGGATCTCGCCGTCCAGCCAGGCCGATTGCACCGGCAGCGCCGCGAGCGCCTGGCACAGCTCCGGCAGCTTCGCCGACCAGTCGTGGCCGTTGCGGGTCATCAGTCTGACCTCGCCGCCATCGAGCCGGGCGAGGATGCGGTAGCCGTCGATCTTGATCTCGTAGCGCCAGTCGCCGGCGGGCGGCGCGTCCACCAGGGTGGCCAGCTCGGGCGAGATGGCGTCCGGCAGCTTGCCCTTGCCCGTCCTGGCCGTCTTTTTCGGCGCTGCCTTGGAGCGCGAGGTGTCCCGCGCCGGCTTGGCCTGCGCCCGCTTGGGCGCCGCCTTCTGCTTCAGCGCCGCCGCCTCGCTGGGCAGCGACTGCCCGGAGACCACGCTCAGCGGCGCTTCGGCGAGGATGTCGAAGCGCGGGAAATCCCGCGCCTGGTCGTCGCGCCCCTTGATCAGGAACCACTGCGGCTTGCGCCCCGCCATGCGCGTGCGCACCAGGTTCCAGCTGCCGGCGAGCTTGCTGCCGGCCAGGCGGAATTTCAGGTGGCCGCTCTTCATGCCTTCGTGCGGATCGCCGATGGGCGTCCAGCGGCCTTCGTCCCAGACGATCACATCGCCGGCGCCGTAGTGCCCTTCGGGGATGTGGCCCTCGAAGCGCGCGTAGTCCAGCGGGTGGTCTTCCACCTCGATGGCCAGGCGCTTGACGCTCGGGTCCAGGCACGGCCCCTTGGGCACTGCCCAGCTTTTCAGCACACCGTCCAGCTCCAGGCGGAAGTCGTAGTGCAGGTGGCTGGCGTCGTGCTTCTGCACCACGAAGACGTACTCCCCGGCGTGGCTGGCCGGGGCTTCGCCGCTGGGTTCGGGGGTGCCGCTGAAGTCACGCTTGCGGGCGTATTCCTTGAGGGTGGGGTTCTGGATGGCGGCGGCGCGGGGCATGGCTCACTGCTCCTCGTCCGGGTCGGTGGCGTCCCAGGGCTTGCCGTCGAGCGGGTGCACCCGGCCCTCCTCGGCTTCGTCCAGGCCGATGCCGCCGCCGATCTCGCTCTCGCGGCGGATGTGCAATTCCTGGTCCACCGGCGTGCTGTCGGCCGGGTCCAGCGGCGATTCGGTGCCCTCTTCGTCGATCAGCGTTTCCGGCGCCAGGTCGTCCATGCTCACGCCGTCTTCCACGGCGCTGTCGCCGAGGGTTTCGCCGCCGCTCAGGCCCATTTCGCGACGGCGCTGGGCGGGGAATTCCCGCTCCACGTCCTCGGGCGAGCGCTCGTCGCCGATGCGGCCTTCGGGGCCTTTCTCGAAATCCAGTTCGCGCACGCTGCCCATGCGGTCTTCGGTGTCGTCGATCTCGATGTGCTGCGGGTTCGCGTGCGGCTTGTCGGGATGGCTCATGGCAATGCCTCCGGGCTGGTGTGACCTGTGTGCGTTCAGGCCGGTTGAGCCCGGGCCAGGCGGCGGAGTTCAGCTTTTCTGCCGGCGTGCAGGCCGGCGCGGGTCATTCGTCGATGAAGCTGTTGATCAGTTCCAGCCCCAGGTTGCGCACGCGCACGGCGGTGCTCAGCTCATGGCCGTGGATACCCACGACGGTGATGCGCGGCATGTCCGCCAGCTGGCTGCCCAGGCTGATGGAATAGCTCCCGCCAGCCTCGCGGAAGCAGGAGAAGCTGAATAGCGGATAGGCCTCGTGGAGCACCGCCTCCACGTCCAGGCGTCGTAACTGCGTCATGGCCACCTCCCGTCCCCAGTTCCCACCCTGCCCGCTCGCGACGGCGGGGGGAATACTGGCGATTGGCCCTGGCGCCGGCGGCAACCCGCGGCATCCCATGGATGGCCCGGGCTGGACGGGACCCCGCCGGTAAGGCCTCGCGGCTGGCCGCTGGCGGTTTCAGACGGAAGGTTGCGCCGCCGACGCAGCCGTCTCGCCGTGCATTTTCCAGCCCCTGGCCAGGGCGACCTTGCACTTTGCTGATGCCCAGGGGCCAGTACGCCAAAGGGTTTCCCAACAATAACAACCTGTTAAGCCGCTGAGACAGCCCCGAGCGGGGTGGAACGGCCGATGCAACGGTTCCCGCTCAAGCCAGCGCTCCAGGCTGGCTTCTGCCACGCATCCGGGAGATCGACATGTCCAGTTGCCACGACACTGCCATCGAGCACCTGAGCCACCTGTTCACCGACTACCGCCCGCAATTCATCGACCGCCCCGACGGGACGGTGTTGATCAGCCTGCGCAACGCCAAGGGCAAGCGCCTGATGTCCCGCGTCATCCAGCAGGAGGAACAGCGCAACGCCGTGCTGCTGAACAACCTGGTGGAGCGCATCCGCCGGGACCTGATGACCATCGAGGGGCCGCTGGAGGAAGACAACGTCGACTGGTTCCTCAAGCGCATCGAGTTGCAGACCTTCGTCCCGGTGAACCCCACCCACCGCCCGCGCAAGGTGGTGATGGCGGGCGCCCGCCTGCGCGCCCTCGCCGGCAAGTAGCCGGCAAGCGAGGTACCGATGAAAACGCCCATGGATACGCCCGATCCCGATCCGAAAGTGACCCGCGAGGAGTCGCTGGAGGAACTGGTGAACATCGAACCCGAGGACAGCCGGCAGGAGCCGCACCTGTCCGCCGCCCATCAGGATGGCCTCAAGGAGGGGCCCGCCTGAGTCGATACAGACGATGGGAAGGTATTTCCGGCGGCCGCCGTCAGTCCCTGTAGTCGGGCGGCCGTCGGTTTTCTTCCAGCAGATGCCGCACCACCGCGCGCCACGCCGCCTTTTCCGACCGCCCCTTGGCCAGGGCGGCCGCGTACGCCGCACGCTGCCGCTGGGCGCTGTTGCCCACCTGGATGATGCGCCGCGCGCGGTCGAACAGTCGCTCGCCCTCCTCGTCCAGCCAGGGTTCGACCGCTGCCCGCGCCTGCTCCAGCCACTCGTGCGCGCCGACCAGCCTGTCGTCCCGAACCAGGAAGCGCCCGGCGCAGCCATGCCGCCGCGCCTGCCAGAAGTTTTCCGCCTGCCGTGCCTGCTGCCAGTGCGGGTCCTCGCTCTCCAACGGCTCCCGCGCCTGGGCCACCAGCAAGCGGAACAACCCGGCGATGCACAGCGCCTCGTCGAGGCGCGGGCAGGCGTCGGTGATGCGCAGCTCCAGGGTCGGGTAGCGCGCCGAGGGCCGCACATACCACCAGGTGTGGCCGGGCTCGTCCATCAGGCCGTTCTGCAGCAGCACGGCGACGTAGCGCCGCCAAGCCGCTTCATCGGCGAAGCGTGGCGGCGGCCCCATGCGCGGCCACTCGCCGCACAACGACTGGCGATAGCTGTCCAGCCCGGTATCGCACTCACCCCAGAATGGCGACGACGCACTCAGGGCGAGGAGCAGCGGCATCCACGGCAGCACGCGGTTCATCACCCGCACACGATCGATGCCCTGCACCTCCGCGTGCACGTGCAGGCCACTGAGCAGGCTCTGCCGTGCCACCACACCCTGCTCGTCGAACAAGTGCCGGTAGCGCGGGTGGAACGCCGGCGCCTGGCGATGCAGCCGGGTGAACGGATGAGCCGCGACGCAGAGGGTTTGCAGCCCGTGGGACGCGGCGATCTCGCGCAGGCGCCGGCGGCGGTCGTGGAGCAAGGCAGCGGCCTCGTCGAGGTGGCGCAGCACAGGGCTGACCAGCTCGTACTGACAGAGGAACATTTCCTCGGCCACCTCATCGCCCAGCACGCCACGGCAGGCGTGGGTAAAACCCAGCGGCACCGCCCGCGCCAGATCGAGGCTGGCGGGATCGAGCAGGAAGAATTCTTCCTCGATGCCGAATCGGGGCAGCGCGGCGCGTGCGGGCATGGCGGACCTCGGAGGTGACGGTTATGTCTGGGACGCGAGACGGCGCGGTGGCGTTCAGTCTTTGTGCCACGGGCTTCGTCGCCCGTTGGAAAGCCGCTGCCGTGCGGTTCGCGAGCAAGCTCGCTCCTACAGGGGCGCTGCGGTGCTGCGCCTCGTGGGAGCGAACCCGCTGGCCCGCGCAGCTCGGCGTTTAGTTGAAACCTTTCCCCGCCCATCCACTCGCAAAGGAAGGACCACCACTTTCTCGCTCGAGGAGCCCTGCATGACGCCACCTGCCGCCCCGAATGCCGTCGCCTCCCACCGCGAGCATCGCTCCATTGGCGACCTGTACCACGCCCTGCTGCGCCAACCGGAAGCCCACCTGGACAGCGCTGCCGCCTTCCTCGATGCGCAGCTGGACCTGCAGCGCGCCGCCGACGACGATGAACTGCCCAGCGATCCCGAGCGCTGGGACGACTGGCTGACCAACCGCGCCGAACGCAGCGCGCAAGCCTATGCCGCCTACCTCGGCGAACGCCGCGACGGCGCGCCGCGCCGGCACTTCCGCAACCGCGCCCACGCCTTGCACTTTCTCCAGGCGGTCGCCCCCACCAAGCACGTGGATGGCGCCTGGCTCTACGGCGTGCTAGCCCACTGGAGCGAGCCGCGGCTGCTGCCCCTGGTGCACATCTGCCTGGAAGAGCTCGGCCACGGCATTCCCGCGCGTAACCATGTGCTGATCTACCAGCGCCTGCTCGACACCCTGGGCTGCGACACGCCGCTCGAGCTGAGCGATGCGCACTACGTGCAGGGCGTCGTGCAGCTTGCGCTGGGCTACCTGAGCGACGCCTACCTGCCCGAGGTGCTGGGCTACAACCTGGGCTACGAACTGCCGCCGCTGCACCTGATGATCACCAGTTACGAACTGCGTGAGCTGGGCATCGACCCGGAGTACTTCCGCCTCCACGTGACCATCGACAACGCCGCCAGCGGCCACGGGCGCAAAGCCCTTCAGGCGCTGCAGGCGAACCTGCCGCACCTGGCCGACCGCGACGCCTTCCTGCGCCGCGTGCACGCCGGCTACCGGCTCAACGATGCCGGCCTGTCGAACCGGCAGCTTCTCGATGGCTTCGACCTGGACGCCGAAGTGATCGCCATGCTCGAACGCAAGCGGCCCTTCGCCAAGCAGATGCACGACGACCGCGCGCGCATCGGCGGGCGCACCGTCAACCAGTGGATGGCGGGCCCCGGGCGGATGGGCGAGTTGCTCGCGGCGCTGGAACGCCAGGGCTGGATCAAGCGCCACCAGGACCCGGCCCACAGCCGCCTGTGGAACCTCATCAGCGGCGACAGCGCCGTCATGTTCGGCGTGTTCACGCCCTACGAACGGCAGTTGCTGCACGACTGGATCGCCGGCGACTGGAGCGAACCGCCGCCGCGCAACCCCTGGAGCGGCAGCGAGAAGGCCAGTGCCGAGCCCGCGCCGGTCCGCTCGGAATTCGCCGCCGAGGAACGCGCGCTGCTGAGCGAGCTGTCCACCCTTTCGCCGCGCAGCCGCATGCAGCGGCTGGTCGCCCTGATGGCACCGCATCGCCACTGGACGCCAGCCGGGCTGCTGGCCACGCGCATCTACACCGATAAACTGGGGATCGAACCATGACTTCATTCTTCGACTCGCGGCTGGAGGTGCTGATCACCCTCGGCCAGGAGTTGCAGGCACAGGATTACCACTTCACCACCGTCACCCCCGCGACCCACGCGCGGGTCAACGCGCGCCCGCAGAACCAGGTCGCCGAGGATCTGCACGGCGTGTTCGGCTGGAGCCGGCTATTCCCCGACACTGTGGTGAGCGAGCGCCTGCTGGCGCTGCTGGAAACCGGCGGCCTGTTGCAACGCCAGGACAGCCAATGGCGCAGCGCGGTGCGCTGGTCGAGCCTGGACGACCAGTTGTTCGCCCACTCGGCCTACCCGACCGTCGAACACGACGCGGTGTTCTTCGGCCCGGACACCTACCGCTTCGCCCGCGCGCTGCAGCAGTTCTTCCAGCAGGCAGACGCCGGGACCGTGCGCCGCGCAGTGGACATCGGCTGCGGCGCCGGCCCCGGCGCCATCCTCATCGCCCAGGCCTGCCCGCAGGCGGAAGTCAGCGCCGTGGACATCAACCCACGCGCCCTGGACTTCACCCGCGCCAATGCCTACCTCGCCGGCATCGATGACCTGCAGATCCGCCAGAGCAACCTGCTGGACGGCGTTGACGGGCAGTTCGACCTGATCGTCGCCAACCCGCCCTATCTGCTCGACCCGGACGAACGCACCTACCGCCATGGCGGCGGCGACTACGGTGGCGGCCTGTCGCTGCGCATCGTCGAGACGGCGCTGGAGCGCCTCACGGTGGGCGGCACCCTGCTGCTCTACACCGGCGCCGCGGTGATCAACGGCGACGCGCCGCTGCGCAGGCAGGTCGACGCGCTGCTGGCCGACCGGCCGGTGAGCTGGCGCTACGAGGAAATGGACCCGGACGTCTTCGGCGAGGAACTGGACAGCGCCGCGTACCGCGACGCGGAACGCATCGCAGCGGTGACCCTGACGGTGAAGCGCCTGGCGTGATCGCGCAGGAGCGGCGGATAACGCTGACGGCGTTATTCGCCCTACGTCTGCCCCCTGTAGGAGCGGGCCACGCCCGCGACCGAAGCTTCCGCGCCTGCCGGCACCACCGGCTCACACCCGGGCAATCGCCTTACGGTCTGCTACTTCAACCCCAAGGGATCGCCCCCCTGTAGGAGCGGGCCACGCCCGCGACCGGAGCCCCCGCGTCTGCCGGAACCACCGGCTCACACCCGGACAATCGCGGGCATGGCCCGCTCCTACAGTTTCGGGAAATCTCGCGCGAGAAAGCGTCAACCGGCGAGCACGGAGGCTTCCACTCGCGCCAGACAGTCCCCTCTCCCTTCCGGGAGAGGGTTAGGGAGAGGGGCTCTTCGCTGCCAGTGCGCTGCCAAACGACAACCCCTCTCGAGCGAGCCCGGCTTACGCCGGAATCTTCGCCACCTGCGGCTCCCGCGCCCAGACGCGGTGCTGCTTGAGCGCCGCCTCCAACGGGGCGAACACATCGGTCGCCGAACCGCCCTGGATCACGCCTTCATCCGCCGCCAATCCGAGCTGCCCCGGCAGCGCCTGCGCATCGCCGGCAAACGCCAACGGCTTCAGGTGCTTGTAGGCTTCCAGCAGGTAATGCAGCGCGCGGCCATCGCCACTGATCTGCTGCGTCACCGGCGCACCGCCGGGCACGAACACCGCGTCGAAGACCACCGACGGCAGCCCGTCCCAGCTGGCATGGGGAATCAGCTCCGCGCCGCTCGCAGCCTTGACTGGCGCGGCACTGGGGGCGATCAGCTTGGCCGATGCGCCGCCCTTCTCCAGCGCATCGATCAGGTCGCTGACGTCGCTCTCGCTCACCCCGTCGGCAATCAGGATCGCCACCTTGCGCGAGCGGATATCGCCGGAGAGCAGGTTGACCTGGCTGAGCGCCGGCGACAGCGTGGGCTGCGGCACCGAGGCGGGCTTGGCGGTCACCGTGACGCCGATCTGGCTGGCCACCTTCTCCGCCAGTTTCGGGCAGATGTTGACGAGGATCTCGTTCACCTCGCGCTCACGGATCGACATCCGTTCCACCTTCGACAGCTCGAACGCGTAAGCCGAGGCCACGTGACCCTGCTCCACCTCGCTGAGGCTGTGATAGAACAGCGCCGCCTGGCTGAAGTGGTCGGCGAAGGAGTCGGCGCGCACCCGCACCTTGGTCCCGTTCACCGGTTCGTGGTAGCTGCTGAAGCCGCCCTGGCGCGCCGCCGGCGGGGTCTCCTTGGGCCAGCCGCCATCGATGGAGTTCGGCTCATAGGAGGCTCGGCCCTTGTGCACCATGTGCTGGTGCAGGCCGTCGCGCTGGTTGTTGTGGAACGGGCACAGCGGCTGGTTGATCGGGATCTGGTTGAAGTTCGGCCCACCCAGGCGCAGCAGCTGGGTGTCGGTGTAGGAGAACAGCCGGCCCTGCAGCAGCGGGTCGTTGGTGAAGTCGATGCCCGGCACGATGTGGCCGGGGTGGAACGCGGCCTGCTCGGTCTCGGCGAAGAAGTTGTCCGGGTTGCGGTTGAGCACCATGCGGCCGAGCAGTTTCACCGGCACCAGTTCCTCGGGCACCAGCTTGGTCGGGTCGAGCAGGTCGAAGTCGAACTGGTCGGCATCCGCCTCGGGGATCACCTGCACACCCAGCTCCCACTCGGGATAGTCGCCGCTCTCGATGTCCTCCCAGAGTTTGCGACGGTGGATGTCCGGGTCCTTGCCGGCGAGCTTCTGCGCCTCGTCCCAGACCAGCGAGCAGACGCCGGACTTGGGCTTCCAGTGGAACTTCACCAGCGAGCTTTCCCCCGCCGCGTTGATCAGCCGGAAGGTGTGCACGCCAAAGCCCTGCATGTGCCGCAGGGAGATGGGAATGGCGCGGTCGGACATGGCCCAGGTGACCATGTGCGCGGACTCCGGCGTGAGCGAGACGAAGTCCCAGAAGGTGTCGTGGGCCGAGGCCCCGGTGGGGATCTCGTTGTGCGGCTCGGGCTTCACCGCGTGGACGAAGTCTGGGAACTTGATGGCGTCCTGGATGAAGAACACCGGCATGTTGTTGCCCACCAGGTCGTAGTTGCCCTCGTCGGTGTAGAACTTCACCGCGAAGCCGCGCACGTCGCGCACGGTATCGGCCGAGCCGCGCGGGCCCTGCACGGTGGAGAAGCGCACGAACACCGGCGTCTGCTTGCCGCCCTTGCCGAGGAAGGAGGCCTTGGTCAGCGCGCTCCAGTCGTCGTAGGACTCGAAGTAGCCGTGGGCCGCGGCGCCACGGGCATGCACGATGCGCTCGGGAATCCGCTCGTGGTCGAAGTGGGTGATCTTCTCCCGCAGGATGAAATCTTCCAGCAGCGACGGTCCGCGATCACCGGCGCGCAGGCTGTTCTGGTTGTCGGCGATGCGCACGTTGGTGTTGGTGGTCAGCGCCTCGCCGGTGGCGTCCTCGCGGTAGCGCTCCAGCTGCTCGAGCTTCTCGTTGGTGTTGCCGCGATCGGCGGTGCCGGTGCCTGCCAGTTCGCTCTGTTTGCCGGCTTCGTTGCCAGGTTGCTTGGCCATGAAACGTCGCTCCTCATCCCAGGTGAACGGCCGCCATGGGGGCGGCCTCGGTCTTGTACCTATCCCTTGGGTGAAACGAAGCCGGAGGAGTTCAGGCTTTTTTACCAGCGGTGCGCAATGACAAAGCCCCGGAGGGTTGCTCCGGGGCCTTGTGGTGGATGCGTGCGATCAGCGCGCGAGGAACGGCGGCGGCGCGTCGATCACGCCGGTCTCGTTGACGTACCGCGTGTAGTGCTCGATCAGCGCCTGCAGTCTTGCCGGCTCGCTCTGGGCCAGGTCCTGGGTTTCGCCGGGGTCGCGGCCCAGGTCATAGAGCTGCCAGGTGGCCGGGCCGACCGGCGCGGGCAGGTACACCGCCTTCCAGTCGCCCTGGCGGATGGCGCGCATGCCGAACAGCTCCCAGCCGGTGACGGTCTTCTCGTCGTGGGCCTGCTCGGTCTCGCCGGAGAGCCAGCCCAGCCAGGACTTGCCGCGCACCTCGGCGACCTCGCGGCCGCGCCATTGCTTGCCGGGGTGGCGCACGCCAGCCAGGTCGAGGATGGTCGGGGTGATGTCCATCACCGTGGAAAACGCATGGCTGATCTCGCCCTGGCGTTGCAGCGCGGGGTAGCGCACCAGCGCCGGCACGCGGATGCCGCCTTCGGTGGTGAAGGCCTTGTACAGGCGCGACGGCGCGGTAGCCGCCTGGGCCCAGCGCGGGCCGTACCAGATGTAGGAGTTGGCCCGGCCGATGTTCTCCAGGCTGTTGTCGTAGTGCTGGTCGAGGAAGCTCAGGAGGTCCGGGCCGAAACGCGGGAAGGCTTCCAGCAGCGCGCCCTCGGCGCCGTTGTCGGACATGAACAGGACGAAGGTATTGTCCAGCTCGCCCTGCTGGCGCAGGTACTCGACCACGCGGCCGACGTTCCAGTCCAGGCGCTCGACCATCGCCGCGTAGACCTCCATGGCCCGCGCCGATTTCGCCTGCTCCTCGTCGCTCAGCTGCGCCCATTCCTTGCTGATGGCCAGCACCGGGTGCGCCTTCACGTCGGCGTCGATCAGGCCCAGCTGCTTGAGCCGCTCCAGGCGTTCCAGGCGCAGGGCCTCGGGGCCGGCGTCGTAGCGCCCCTTGTACTTGTCCACCACCTCCTTGGGTGCCTGCAACGGCCAGTGCGGCGCGGAGAACGGCAGGTAGGCGAAGAACGGCCGGCTCTGGTCGCGCTCCTTGAGGTAATCGATCAGGCGGTCGCCGAAGGCGTCGGAGGAATAGAAGTCCGCCGGCAGCTCCTCGATGAAACGGTCATCCTCGACGTACAGCGCCGGCGTGCTCTTGAGGATGCGCGGCGTGCTGTCGTCGTAGGGCGGCTCGAAGCCGTAGTGGTTGGCCGCGCCCGGCAGCAGCGAGAAGGAGCGCTCGAAGCCGCGCGCGTGGGGCGCCTGCTCGAGCTTCAGGCCCAGGTGCCACTTGCCCGACATCAGCGTCTGGTAGCCCGCCTCGCGCAGCAGCTCCGGCAGCGCCACCACGCGGTCGTTGAGGTAGCCCTCGTAGCCCGGCTTGCCCTCCAGCTCCGGGGTCAGCGCCTCGGCCATGGTGCCGATGCCGGCGATGTGGTGGTCGGTGCCGGTCAGCAGCATCGAGCGCGTCGGCGAGCAGGTCGGCGCGGTGTGGAAGTCGGTCAGGCGCAGGCCATCGAGAGCCAGGGCGTCCAGGTGCGGCGTGGCGATCTCGCCACCGAAGGCGCCGAGGTCGGAGAAGCCGAGGTCGTCGGCGACGATAACGAGGAAGTTGGGGCGTTTGCTCATGGGGGCTCTCGTTCTGATGGTCAGTGTTTCCAGAGCGCCCTCACCCTAACCCTCTCCCAGAGGGAGAGGGGACTGATCGGCACGAGGATCAACTCCGTGCTTCCCGGTTGGCAGAGGACGGCTCCCTCTCCCGCTGGGAGAGGGCTGGGGTGAGGGTTCTTCAGGTCAGCAGGCAATGAACTCGAACGGCAGGTCTTCCACCCGCCTGGGCTGCGGCGCGACGTAGTCGCCCTCGCCCGTCAGCTCGTGCAGCAGCGCCTCGCGCTGGCGCAGGAAGTCGTAGCCGCCGCGCTCGCGCGGGTGTGCCAGCGGCACCTCGACGATGCGCTTGATACGCCCCGGCCGCGGCGCCATCACCACCACGCGGTCGGCGAGGAACAGCGCCTCCTCCACGTCATGGGTCACCAGCACGGTGGTGATGCGCTCGCGCTGGCGGATGCGCAGCAGTTCTTCCTGCAATTGCTGGCGGGTCAGCGCATCCAGCGCGCCGAAGGGTTCGTCCAGCAGCAGGATGCGCGGGCTGGCCACCAGGCCGCGGGCAATCGCCACGCGCTGCGCCATGCCACCGGAAAGCTGGTGCGGGTAGGCGCGGGCGAACGCGCTCAGACCCACCAGTTGCAGATAGTCGGCCACCTTGGCGGCCTTGCCGGTGTCGCTCAGCGGTTCGTTGACCAGGCCGAGGGCGACGTTCTGCTCCACGCTCAGCCAGGGGAACAGGCGGTGCTCCTGGAACACGATGCCGCGCTCGCCGCCGATGCCATCGATGAGCGCGCCATCGATGCGGATCTCGCCCTGGAACTCGCGGTCCAGCCCCACCAGCAGGCGCAGCAGCGTGGACTTGCCGCAGCCGCTGGCGCCGACGATGGCGATGAACTCGCCGTCGGCGATCTCCAGGTCGAAGCGTTCGATGGCCTGCAGCTCGCGGCCGTCCACGGGGAAGCTCTTGGCCACCTGGCGAAAGCTCACCAGGGCCTGGGATGCGAATGCGTTCATGCGTGTCTCCAGCGCGTCACCCGCGCTTCGATGCGCTGGCCGAGGGCGGCCAGCAGGGCTCCGGTGAGGCCGACCAGCAACATGCCGGCGCCGACCAGGTCCATGCGGAAGAGTTGTTGCGCGCCGATCATCAGGCTGCCGATGCCGCCGTCCGAGGGCATGAAGTACTCGGCGCCGATGGTGCCGAGCCAGGCATAGATCAGCGCCAGGCGTACCCCGGCGAACACCGAGGGTGCGGCGCCCGGCAACACCAGCCGGCGCAGCCGCTGCCAGGGCGACAGGCGCAGGGCGATGGCCGCCTCGGTCAGTTGCGCCGGCAGGCTGGCGATGCCGCGCTGGGTCGCCAGCAGCAGCGGGAAGAACGCGGCGAGGGCGACGAACACGACCTTTGCGAGTTCACCCAGGCCGAACCAGGCGGTCAGCAGCGGCACCCAGGCGAAGATCGCCACTTGCCGCAACGCCGCGAAGGACGGGCCGAACAGCCGCTCCGCCGGACGCCACAATCCCAGCCCCAGGCCGAGCAGGAAGCCCAGCGCGCCGCCCAGCAGCAGGCCGGCGAGCGTGCGTTGCAGACTGGCCAGCAGCGCGACGGTCAGGCTGTTGTCCAGCAACCCCTCCCACAGTGCCACCGCGACCGACGCGGGGCTGGCGAGAATCGACGGATCGACCCACTCCAGCGCGCTCGCCGCCTGCCAGATCGCCAGCAGGCCCAGCGGCAACAGCCAGGGCTGCAGGCGCTCCCACCCCTGCCCTGCGCCGCTGCGCCCCGGCTGGCTGCGGCGCAGCTCGCCGGCGGCCTGCTGCGGCCAGTGCACCAGGCGCCGGTCCAGCGCCTGGATGCCACGGTCCATGGCTGCACCCACCAGGCCGATGACCAGGATGCAGACGAACACGATATCGAGCATGAAGAGTTGTCGCGCCTGCACCATCAGGTAGCCGATGCCCTCGCTGGAGGCCAGCAGTTCCACGGCCAGGAGCGACGTCCAGCCCTGCGCCAGCGCCAGGCGCACGCCGGTGAGGAACGCCGGCAGCGCCGCCGGCAGGATCAGCCGCCACAGCAGCAGCCGACGCGACAGGCGCAGCACGGCGGCGGCCTCCCGCAGGCGCGGCTGGGCGTCGCGCACGCCGACCAGGGTGTGCAGCGTCACCGGCACGATGATGGCCTTGATCAGCACCACCAGCTTGAGCAGTTCGCCGATGCCGAAGAACAGCATGAACAGCGGAATCCAGGCCAGGGTCGGGACCTGCGCCAGGGCACTGAAGGTGGGCAGCACCAGACGCTCGGCGCGGCGGCTGAAGCCGAGCCAGGCGCCCAGTGCCAGCCCGCTGAGGATGCCGGCCAGCAGGCCCCAGAGCAGACGTTTCAAACTGACGCCCAACTGCTGCCACAGCTCGCTCGCCAGCAGTTCGCGCCCGGCCTGCCACACCAGTTCGGGGGTGGGCAGGATTTGCGCGGACATCCAGTGGCGATGACTGGCCGTCCACCAGAGCACGCCAATGGCCAGCGGCACCAGCCACGGCAGGAGGGTCTCCACGCCCCGCCAGCCCAACGTGGGAGGCCTCAGGCGTGGCGCGGGAAGAGCAAGGCGATAGGGCTTGGTGATATTCTTCATTGGAATATAAATAATCGCATCAATGCATTTACGAGCTAACACAGGCCATTTAAGGGAAGCCCCCCGCCTGCATCCAATGCATTCGCCGAATATTTTTTATGCCCTGCGGGCATCTGCCCGCGAACGCCGATGACGCCTCGCTTAGCTCGAATAATTACTAAAAAATGAATTTTTATTATTTTGTTGATGGACGCAGACATGCCTTTAGTGCGGGCGCCGGAGCCACATGCGCTCCCCCCACTGCAGGAGGCAGGCGCCATGAAGGCCCTCACCAACCAATTGCTGTCCCTCTTCGCCGCGCCGGTGCTGGCCGGGCTGCTCGGCGCCTATCCGCTGATTACCCAGGCCGCCGAGCCAGTGAAGGAAATCCGCATCGCCGTGCCCGACGTCAGCGCCGGGCAGAATCACTCCGGCGGCGGGGTGGTGGATGTCCTCTACACCCGCCAACTGCTGGAGAAGGAATTCGCCGCCGACGGCATCCAGGTCAAGTGGAGCTTCTTCAAGGGTGCCGGCCCGGTGGTCAACGAGGCCTTCGCCAACGGCCAGGTGGACTTCGCCTACCTGGGCGACCTGGCCGCGATCATCGGCAAATCCAGTGGCCTCGACAGCCGCCTGCTGGCCGCCACCGCGCGTGGGGTGAACCATTACCTGGGCGTGCAGCCCGGCTCGGGCATCAAGACCCTGGCCGACCTCAAGGGCAAGCGCGTCGGCATCTTCCGCGGCACCGCCAGCCAGCTGTCGTTCGACAACGCCCTGGCCAGCGCCGGCCTGAGCGAGAAGGACCTGAAGGTCATCAACCTCGACTTCAGCGCCGCCCTCGCCGCCCTTGCCGCCAAGCAGATCGACGCCACCTGGGGCCTGGCCGGCCTGTTCGCCCTGCGCGACAAAGGCCTGGCGGAGATCCCGCTGAGCACCCAGGACCTCGGCGGCGCTGGCACCCTGCAGGCCCTGCTGGTGGGCAACGGCGAATTCGTCGACACCCACCCGGACATCGTCGAGCGCCTGCTCAAGGTGCAACTGCAAGCGGTGCAATGGGCCAGCACCGAGGCCAACCGCGACGCCTACATTGACCTCGTGTCCCAGCAGGCCAGCTACCCGGCGGTGATCTTCAAGAGCGAATACCAGGGCCGCCCGCTGGCGGGCGTGCTCTCGCCGAAGCTGGACGCCGACTTCCTCGGCCGCCTGGACGCATCGATCGCCGCGGCCAAGTCCTTCGGCCTGATCCGCCGCGACTTCAAGTCCGCCGACTGGGCAGCCCCCGCCCTGCAGGACGCCGCAAGCCGGCAACTGGCGGCACAGCCGGTGGCGGCGATTCAGTGACAGACGCGCGCACCGGCGTCTCGCCGGTGCGCGAGATGACCATGCCTGACAGAAGCGCGCTACGCGCGCGATCGCGCCCCACCTGTAGGAGCGTGCCATGCACGCGATGGCGGACAATGTCCGCTGGTACAGGGGGGGTCAGTGTTGGGCGGTTCGCGAGCAAGCTCGCTCCTACAGGACCTACAGGACCTACAGGATCAGCACCGCTCTGTCTCTTGAAGGTTTCCAGAGAAATATCCGCACGCGCCGGACGCCCCGTTCAGGAGGCCGAGTGGAATCGGAGTTCCAGGGGTTGAGCGGCATGGATGCCGCGAGAGCCGCGATGGGCCAGGGATGGCCTGTCGCGGCGTGCCCCTGGAACTGCGATGGACCGAGGGCATTTTTCGCCTAAGCGAAAAACCGGATGTCCGGGGCAAGACCTTTGCCTTCTTTGGGGCGTTTGCCAAAGAAGGTCGCCCGAGGGGGCGAAACAGGAAGTCCCCGCGCACGTCGAAGCGGCGCATGAACACCCTAACCGACGCAGCAGCCCTGAAGATCGCCGCGACAGCCACCGCCGGCCCTGCCGACGGATCGCGGGCATGGCCCGCTCTTACACGAACCG
The DNA here is from genome assembly GCF_025133575.1 of Pseudomonas sp. GCEP-101. Taxonomy (NCBI): domain Bacteria; kingdom Pseudomonadati; phylum Pseudomonadota; class Gammaproteobacteria; order Pseudomonadales; family Pseudomonadaceae; genus Pseudomonas; species Pseudomonas sp. GCEP-101. The sequence goes on from NZ_CP104011.1 coordinate 5,161,941, forward strand.
CAGCCAACCTGTAGGAGCGTGCCATGCACGCGATCGCGGACGGAGTCCGCTCCTACGTCCACCGAAACACCGAAGCCAACCTGTAGGAGCGAGCTTGCTCGCGAACCACCTCCTGCCATCGTCCCGACCGGTACCACCGTGGCTCGGAGCGGATGACCGATTGCGTGCATGGCCCGCTCCTACACGAACCGCAGCCAACCTGTAGGAGCGTGCCATGCACGCGATCGCGGACGAAGTCCGCTCCTACAGTCGGTGCAGCGCTGGCTTACCAGCGAGCCGCCAGGAAGTCCGCCACACGTCGGTAATAGCCCTCCACCTCCGGCACCAGGTTGCCCATGCGCAGGAAGTCATGGGTCATGCCGCAACAGCGCTGCGCCTCCACCTCCACGCCCTGCGCCACCAGCGCCTGGGCGTAGGCCAGGCCTTCGTCCAGCAATGGGTCGAACTGCGCCGCGAACAGCAACGCCGGCGCGCAGCCCTGCAGGACCGCCCCCGCATGCACCGGCGAACAACGCCAATCCCGGCGCTGCGCAACGTCAGGCACGTACTGCTGGTAGAACCAGTCCAGGCTGGCGGTTTCCAGCAGATAGCCCTCGGCGAACAGCTCCTGGGACTCACTGCGCGCGCTGGCATCGGTGGCCGGGTAGAACAGCAGCTGCGCGCACGGTTGCGTGGCGCCTTCGCCCGCCAGTTCGGCGCAGAGCACGGTGGCCAGCGCAGCGCCCGCGCTGTCGCCACCCACAGCGAGGCGCTGCGGGTCCAGGCCGAGGCTGGTGGCCGAGCCCAGCAGCCAGTTCCAGGCATCGCGCGCATCGCGTACGGCTGCGGGGAACGGCGCTTCCGGCGCCAGGCGATACCCCACCGAGATCACCGCGCAATCGCAGTGCCTGGCCAGCCACCGGCACAGGCCGTCATGGGAATCCAGGCTGCCCACGGTGTAGCCACCGCCGTGGAAATACAGGATCGCCGCGTCGCTGGAGCCCACCGGCCGATACAGGCGCACCGGCAACTGCCGGCCCTCCCGCGCGGGGATCAGCAGGTTCTCCACCGGCATCGACGGCGCGCCGGCCTTGAGCGATTCCGAGGAAGCCTCGAAGTCCTGCCGCGCCTGCTCCAGCGGCAGTTCGTGCAGCGCCGAGCGGCCCGTGCGGCGGCCGTCGTCGACCATGTCCAGGAAGGCGGAAATCTCCGGGTGCAGCATGCCCACCTCATTCATCAATGCATTCATACCGTGGCTCGCTCCTGGCGCGCGGTGCTTTCCACCTGGGCGCAGCAATGGCCGATCACCCCCTCCAGTTCCGTGCGCAACTGCGCCATCAGCGCTTCGATGCGCGACGGACGGAATACCCGCCGGCTGAACAGGCAGCGCAGGGTCAGCTCGCCGTCGTAGACCTGGCCGACGATTTCCAGCCAGTTGTTCATCGGCGTGCTGGCGGCGTAGGTGTCGCCGGGTTTCTCCTGCAGCGGCACGAACAGCGCCTGGTCATCGAAGCTCTGGTCGAACTGGCCGAGGTAGTTGAAGGTGACGCGCGGCTCGGCGCGGGCGGCGAGCTGACGGCGCAGCGCGCTGTCGCCCAGGTAGCGCAGGGCGCCGTAGCCGATGCCCTTGTCCGGCACCGCGCGCAGTTGCTGGCGGATCGCCGGGATGGCCTGGGCGTAGCCGCCCTGCCCCGGTGTCAGGCGCAGCGGGAACAGGCTGGTGAACCAGCCCAGGGTGCGGCTGTGGTCGACGCCCTCGAGGATGTCCTCGCGGCCGTGGCCCTCCAGGGCGATCAGCACCGATTCGCTGTCGCACCATTGGCACAGGGTGCGGCCGAGGGCAGTCAGCAGCAGGTCGTTGATCTGCGTGCGATAGGCCTCCGGCGCCACCTTCAGCAGACGCTGGGTCTGCTGCCGATCCAGGCGCAGGAACACCTGCTCCAGGTACGCCATGCGCGCGGCGCCGCGCGGGTTGTCGCGCTGCGGCTCGCCCAGGCCGGCGGCGTCGGTCTGCTCCAGCCAGTACGGCAGGTCGGCCTGGGCCAGTTGGCTGTCGGCATACTCGCGCAGGCCTTCGGCCCAGGCGCGGTACGGACTGGTGCGCGAGAAACGGGGCGCCGGCACGCCGGCGAGCTGCGCCGCGTAACGCTGCTGCAGCTCCTCCAGCAGGATGCGCCAGGACACGCCGTCCACGCCCAGGTGGTGGATCACCAGCAACAGGCGCTGGGTGCCATCGGCCAGGTCGGTGAGCACGCCGCGCAGCAGGCGGCCTTCAGCCAGGTCCAGGCTGCGCTGCGCCTGGTTGGCGATCAGCAGCGCCTCCTCGGCGTTCGCCGCCTGCCGCTGCCAGAGCAGCGTGCCGGTGATCTCGCTGGCCTCACGCGTGCGCTGGCGCCACAGGCCGTCAGCCCCGCGGGCGAATGACAGGCGCAGGCTGCCGTGTTCGGCCAACAGGCCTTGCAGCGCCGCTTCCAGCGCCTCGGCGACGAGGTGCTGGCGGCACTCCAGCAGCACCGCCTGGTTGAAGTGATCCGGTTCCTCCAGCTGCTGCTCGAACATCCACTGCTGGATCGGCACCAGGCCGAAGGACTCTCCATCGTCAGCCGCTGCCACGGTCGCTGTGGACGCTGCCTCGGCCACGCTCCCGGCGCGCTCCAGCAGGCCGGCGATGGTCTGGTACTGCAACAGGTCGCGCAGGCGGATCTCCACGCCCTCGCCCAGCGCCAGGCGGGCACGGGAGACGATCTGCAGGCTGAGGATGGAGTCACCGCCCAGGTCGAAGAAGTTGTCGCGAATGCCCACGCGCTCGACCTGCAGCACCTCCTGCCAGATGACCGCCAGGGCGCGTTCGCGCTCGTTGCGTGGGGCCTCGTAGGCCTCGCCCTGCCAGGTCGGTTCGGGCAGGGCCTTGCGGTCGATCTTGCCGTTGGGCGACAGCGGGAAGCGCTCCAGCCGCAGGATCTGCGCCGGCACCATGTAGTCGGGCACCTGCGCGCGCAGGAAGCTGCGCAGCGCATCGCCGTCCGCCTCGCCCACCACGTAGCCGACCAGTTGCTTGCCGCTGATACCGTCGCGGGCCACCACCAGCGCCTCGCTGACCTGCGGGTGGTCCTGCAGGCGCGCTTCGATCTCGCCCAGTTCGATGCGGAAGCCACGGATCTTCACCTGGTGGTCGATGCGCCCGACATAGTCGATCACGCCATCGGCGCGGCCGCGCACCAGGTCGCCGGACCGGTAGAGCCGCCCGCCGCCGGCACTGAACGGGTCGGCGACGAAGCGCTCCGCAGTCAGCCCGGCGCGCGCATGGTAGCCGCGCGCCAGCCCCTCGCCGCCGATGTACAGCTCGCCGGCCACGCCCAGCGGCACCTGGCGCAGTTGCTCGTCGAGGATGTACAGCGTGCGCGCACCGACGCCCTTGCCGATGGGCGCGTAGGCGGCCTCGCAGGCGGTATCGCGGTCGGCCTTCCACAGCAGCGGCGTGACCACGGTTTCCGTGGGGCCGTAGCCGTTGATCAGGTGCTCGGCCCGCAGCGCGCGCTTGGCCAGTTCGAAGCTGGCGTTGGGCACCGCGTCGCCGCCGAAGCAGTAGATGCGCACCGGCGGCGGGTTGCCGTCGCGCAGGGCGTGCTCGGCCAGTTGTTGCAGGTACACCGGCGGGAACGCCGCCACGCTCACCTGTTGCTCGTGCAGCACGCGGTAGGTCTGTTCCGGGGTCCACAGCTCGTCGCCGCGCAGCACCAGGCCGCCGCCGTGCACCAGGGTGGTCAGCCAGCGCTCGTGGGCGCCGTCGAAGGCGAAGGACATGAAGTGCAGCTCGCGGGTCGCCGCGTCCATCCGGTACAGCTCGCCGATGGCGGCGCAATGCATCGCCAGCGGGCCATGGCTGACCGCCACGCCCTTGGGCTTGCCGGTGGAGCCGGAGGTGTAGATCAGGTACGCGAGGTTTTCCGGCTCCAGCGCGACCACCGGCAGGTCGCAGTCTTCGCCAGTGAGGTCAAGGCCATCCAGCTCCAGGCAGGTCACGCCCGCCGGCAGCGGCAGGCGCGCGCGCAGGCGGCTGTCGGTGATCAGCAGCGCGATGCCGGCGTCGGCCATCTGGAATTCCAGGCGCTCGCGCGGGTACTCGGCGTCCAGCGGCACGTAGGCGGCGCCGGCCTTGAGCACCGCCAGCAGCGCCAGTGGAAGGCGCACGCCGCGCGGCAGCGCCACGCCCACGCGGACTTCCGGGCCTACACCGAGGGCCATCAGGCGATGGGCCAGGCGGTTGGAGTCGCGCTCCAGCGTGGCGTAGTCGAGCTGCTCGGCGCCGCAGATCAGGGCCACGGCCGTGCCGCGCTGGGCAGCCTGGCGGGCGATGGCCAGGTGCACCGGTTCGGGCGTCGGCAGCAGCTGGTGCGGCCCACGGCAGGCCGCCAGGGCCTCGCGGTCGCGGGCGGACAGGCATTGCAGCTGGCCAATGCGCTTGCCGGCGCCGTGCAGCAGGCTGTCCAGCACCTGTTCCAGGTTGCCGCGCAGGCGCGCCACCGCGTCGGCGCTGAAGTGCGCGCGCAGGTACTGGTACTCGATCTCCAGGCGCTCGCCGACGCGCACGGCCAGGTCCATGGGGATGCTCGTCTCGTCCTTCGACTTCAGTTCGCCGAAGCGCAGCCCCCGGGCGCTGCGCAGTACCTCGTCCACCGGGTAGTTCTCGAACACGATGATGCTGTCGAACAGCGCCTGCCCGGCCTGGCCGGCCCAGCGCTGGATGTCGTACAGCGGCGTGTGCTCGAACTCGCGCACTTCCAGGTTGTAGGCCTGCAGCTCGCGCAGCCAGTCGCCGAGGTCGGCGTGCTCGGCCGGCGCCTGGACGATGGGCAGCGTGTTGATGAACAGGCCCAGCAGGCTGTCGGCGCCGGGCAGTTGCGCGGGCCGCCCGGCCACGGTGGCGCCGAAGGCCACGCGCTGCTGGCCGGTGTAGCGCTGCAGCAGGAGAATCCAGGCCGCCTGCACCAGGGTGTTGAGCGTCACCCGCTGGCTGCGGGCAAAGGCCTTGAAGCGCTCGGTGGCCGCCGCGTCGTAGCGGCTGTATTCCAGGCCGTGGCCGCTGCCGTCCGCCGGGCGCGCCAGGCTGTCGGCGAGCACGGTGGGCTGGGCGAAACCGTTCAGGCGCGCGCTCCAGAAGTCCTGGGCCTGTTGGGCTTCCTGGGCCTGCAACCAGTGGATGTAGTCGCGGTAGCGGCCCTGCTCGGCGATGGTCTCGCCGTTGTAGCGGCGCAGTGCTTCGGCGAACAGCTGGGCGTTGCTCCAGCCATCCAGGAGAAGGTGGTGATGGGTATAGACCAGTTGATGGCTGGCCTCGCCGCTGCGCACCAGCACCAGGCGCAGCAGCGGTGGCCGCGCCAGGTCGAAGCCGCGGCTGCGCTCGGCGGCGGCGAGTTCGCCCAGCGCGGCGTCCATGTCCTCGCGGCCACGCCAGTCGAGCACCTCCAGCGGCAGCTCGACGTGCCTGTGCACCGCCTGCACCGGCTGGTCCAGCCCCTCCCAATGCACACTGGCGCGCAGGTTGTCGTGGGCATCCAGCGCGGCCTGCCAGGCGGCGCGGAAGCGCTCCACATCCAGGTCCTGCACCTCCACGCGCAGCTGGTTGACGTAGACGCCGCCCTCGCTGCCATCCACGCCATGGAACAGCATGCCCTGCTGCATGGGCGACAGCGGATAGAGGTCCTCGATCTGCTCTGGCTCCAGTCCGAGCGCAGCCACTTGCGCGGCGTCGGGCGCCTCGATGGCGGCAGCGGCAACCGGCGCATCGGCCGCGACGAAATCACCGGCAACGCGGGCCAGCGCCTGCAGCGTCTGGTGCTGGAACAGGTCCTTCGGGCGAAGGTGCAGGCCGGCGGCACGGGCGCGGCTGACCACCTGGATGGAGACGATGGAGTCGCCGCCCAGCTCGAAGAAGTTGTCGTCCAGCCCCACCCGCTCAAGGCCCAGCACCGCGCACCAGATGCCCGCCAGGGTCTGCTCGCGCGGGCTTTGCGGCGCGCGGTAGGTCTTCTGCAGCTGGCTGAAGTCCGGCTCCGGCAGTGCCTTGCGGTCGAGCTTGCCGTTGGGGGTCAGCGGCATGCGCTCGAGCGGGACGATCTGCGCGGGGACCATGTAGTCCGGCAACGCTTCCAGCAAGGCGGCACGCAGGTCGCTCTCGATCGGGCCGGTCACGTAGCCCACCAGTTGCTTCACCTGGCCCGTGTCGCGGGCGATCACCACCGCCTCGCGCACACCGGGCTGGCCCAGCAGGCACGATTCGATCTCGCCCAGCTCGATGCGGAAGCCGCGGATCTTCACCTGGTGATCGATACGGCCGAGGTACTCCAGTACGCCGTCGGCGCGCCAACGGGCGAGGTCGCCGGTGCGGTACATGCGCGCGCCGGTTTCCCTAGCGTAGGGATCGGCGACGAAGCGCTCCGCGGTCAGCGCCGGGCGTCCGTGGTAGCCGCGGGCCAGGCCGTCGCCGGCGATGTACAAATCGCCCGCCACGCCAATCGGCGCGGGTTGCAGCTCGCCATCGAGGATGTACAGCCGGGTGTTGCCGATGGGCTGGCCGAGCAGCGCGCGGGCGCCCTGGTCGATCTTCCAGGCCGCCGACCAGATGGTGGTTTCGGTGGGGCCGTAGAGGTTCCACAAGGCTTCGGTCTGCGCGGTGAGCTTGTCCGCCAGCTCGGCGGACAGCGCCTCGCCGCCGCAGAAGAAGCGGCAGCCGCGTAGACGCGGGAAGTCCTCGTGGCCGCTGAGCAGCGTCCAGGTGCTTGGGGTCGCCTGGATCACCGTCACGCCCTGCTCCAGCGCCACGCCGAGCAGGCGCGACGGGTCGCGGGCGACGTCGCGGTCCACCAGCACCACGCGGCCGCCGACCAGCAGCGGCAGGTACAGCTCCAGCGCGGAGATGTCGAAGGACAGCGAGGTCAGCGCGAGCACGCGGTCCTGCGCATCGAGGCCGGGTTCGCGGGCCATGCTGAGCATGAAGTTGACCACCCCGCCGTGGCGCACCGCGACGCCCTTGGGCTTGCCGGTGGAGCCGGAGGTGTAGATGACGTAGGCGAGGTCGTCGGGCCGCGCGAGGTTCGGCAGGTCGCTGTCGGCGTAGCCCTCCAGCAGCGCCCAGTCGCGGTCCAGGCAGAAGGCGTGGGCGCCGGTCTGCGGCAGCTCGCCGAGCAGGTGCTGCTGGGTCAGCAGCAGGCGCACGCCGCCGTCTTCGAGCATGTGCGCCAGGCGTTCGGCGGGGAACTCCGGGTCCAGCGGCACGTAGGCGCCACCGGACTTGAGCACCGCCAGCAGCGCCACCGGGAGCTCCACCGAGCGTTCCAGGGCGACGCCGACGCGGCTGTCCGGGCCGACGCCCTGCTCGCGCAGCCAGTGCGCGAGGCGGTTGGCGCGGCGGTTCAGCTCGGCGTAGCGGAGGCTGCGCTGCCCGTCGGTGAGCGCCACGCCATCCGGCGAGCGCTGCACCTGCTGCTCGATCAGCTGGTGCAGGCAGGCGTCGCGCGGGTAGTCCAGCGCGGTGGCGTTCCAGCCGTGGAGCAGTTGCTCGCGCTCGCTGCCGCCCAGCAGGGGCAGTCGCGCCACCGGGCATTGCGGGTCGCCCACGATGCCGTGCAGCAGGTTGAGGAAGTGCTCGCCGAGGCGCGCGATAGTCGCCGCGTCGAACTGGTCGGCGGCGTACATGAACTGTCCGCGCACCTGGCCGTCGCGGCTTTCCTCGGTGTTCAGGGTCAGGTCGAACTTGGCGATGCCGCTGTCCAGTTCCAGGCTCTCCAGCTGCAGGCCGCCCGGCAGTTCGCGCAGGGCGTCGCGGCGGCTCGGCTGGTGGTTGCAGGCCACCTGGAACAGCGGGTTGTAGCTCAGGCTGCGCTCGGGTTGCAGCGCATCCACCAGTTGCTCGAACGGCAGGTCCGGATTGGCCTGGGCGCCGAGCACCGCGTCGCGGGTGCGGGCGAGGAAGGCGTTGAAGGATTGGTCGCCATCGATGCGCGCCGACAGCACCTGGGTGTTGACGAAGAAGCCGATCAGCCGCTCGCTCTCGGGGCGGCCCCGGCCGGCGATGGGCACGCCGACGCGCAGCTCGCGCTGGCCGCTGTAGCGCGACAGCAGCACTTGGTAGGCCGCGAGGATGAGCATGAACAGCGTGGCGCCCTGCCCCCGCGCCAGCTCGCGCAGGGAATCGCCGAGGGCGCGCGGCAGCTCGAAGTCCAGCGTCGCGCCGCGATAGCTCTGCACCAGCGGCCGCGGACGGTCGCCCGGCAGGGTCAGCAGCAGCGATTCATCGCCCAGCTGGTCCTTCCAGTAGGCCAGCTGCCGCTCGCCCTCGCCCGCAGCCAGCCACAGGCGCTGCCAGCGGGCGATGTCGCTGTACTGGACCGGCAGGGGTTCGAGATCGGCGTGTGCGCCTTGGACGTCCGCGCTGTACAACGCCGCGAACTCATCGATCAGCACGCCGATGGACCAGCCGTCGGCAATGATGTGGTGCAGGTTCACCAGCAGCAGCGCCTCGCCCGGCAGGCGCGCCAGGTGCAGGCGCAGCAGCGGGCCGTCGGCGAGGTCGAAGGGGCGCTGGGCGCAGTCGTTGAGCCATTGCCGCGCCTCGGTTTCGCCCGAAAAATCCGTCGTCTCCAGATACGCTGGCCCCGGCGGCAGGATGCACTGCATCACGTCACCTTGCGGCGGATCATCGTGCCGGCCATCTGCGCTGCGGAACACCGTGCGCAGGCTTTCATGGCGCGCGATCAGCGCGGCAAAGGCCCGCGCCAGCGCACCTTCGTCCAGCGCGCCGCGCAGGCGCACGGCGGCGGGAATGTTGTAGGCGGCGCTGTGCGGCTCCATCTGCCAGAGGAACCACAGCCGCGCCTGGGCCGCCGAGAGCGGCGCGCGCTCGCGCCCCTCGCGCAGGATTGGCAGGCGCGACAGGCTCACGCCTTTATCGCGCAGCTGTCGCAGGAAGAGGATCTGCTTGTCCTCGGGCAGCGCGCCCAGGCGCTCCGCGACCTGTTTCAGCTGCGCATCCATCGGCTGGTTCATTGCCCCACTCATCACAGATTCTCCAGCTCGCCGAGCAGCTCATCCATCAGGTTCAGTTCCTCTTCCGCGCTGGCAGTGCCTGCGCGCTCTGTTTCGATCCAGGCGGCCAGCGCAGCGATGTTGCTCAGCTCGAACAGGCGGTGCAGCGGCAACTCAAGGCCCAGGCGCTGGCGCAGGGTCAGGCCGACCTGGGTGAGCAGCAGCGAATGGCCGCCCAGTTCGAAGAAGTCGTCGTGCAGGCCGACGCGCTCCACCTGCAGCACGTGCTGCCAGATGCCGGCCAGTTCGACTTCCAGGTCGCTGCGCGGCGCCACGTACTCGCGCAGGCTGTCGCCCAGCTGCGGGTCCGGCAGGGCCTTGCGGTCCAGCTTGCCGTTGGGCGACAGCGGCATGGCATCGAGGGTGATGATCCGCGACGGCACCATGTAGTCCGGCAGCTCGCCTTGCAGCGCCTGGCGCAGGACTTCCGGCTCGGCACTGGCGACCACGTAGGCCAGCAGCACGCCGTCCCTGGCCACCACCACCGCTTCGCTGACCTGCGGGTGAGCCTGCAGGCGCGCTTCGATCTCGCCCAGCTCGATGCGCAGGCCGCGAATCTTCACCTGGTGGTCGAGACGGCCGAGGTATTCGATGGCACCGTCGTCGCGCTGGCGCGCCAGGTCGCCGGTGCGGTACAGGCGATCACCGCTGCCGAAGGGGTCAGCGACGAAACGCTCGGCGGTCAGCCCGGGCCGCGCGTGGTAACCGCGCGCCAGGCCCACGCCGCCGATGTACAGCTCGCCGGCCACGCCCTGCGGCACCGGCTCCAGGCGCTCGTCCAGCAGCACCAGGCGCAGGTTGTCGATGGGCCGGCCGATGGGCACCACCTGCCGCGCGTTGTCCTCCTCGCAGGCCCAGAAGCTGACGTCGATCGCCGCCTCGGTCGGGCCGTAGAGGTTGTGCAGCTTCGCACTGCTGCGCTGGCGGAACTGCTGCTGCAGCGCATAGGGCAGCGCTTCGCCGGAGCACATCACCTGCCGCAGCGACGGGCAGCGTTCCAGCTCGCCGGACGCCACGAAGGCCTGCAGCATCGAGGGCACGAAGTGCAGCGTGGTGACCTGCCCCGCCTCGATCACCTGGCGCAGCGCCGCGGGGTCGCGGTGCGCACCGGGTGCGGCGACCACCAGGGCGGCGCCGGTCAGCAACGGCCAGAAGAACTCCCACACCGACACGTCGAAGCTGAACGGGGTCTTCTGCAGCACGCGATCGGAAGCATCCAGCGCGTAGGCCTTCTGCATCCAGTTCAGGCGATTGACCAGCGCGCGATGGCTGTTGCCGGCGCCCTTGGGCTTGCCGGTGGAGCCGGAGGTGTAGATCAGGTAGGCCAGGTTCTGCGGGCTGCCGAGGATGGCCGGGTTGTCCTCGGACGCCGTGGCGATTTCGCTCCACTGGCTGTCCAGGCAGACCATTACGGCATTGCTCGCCGGCAGGCGCTCCAGCAGGTGCTGCTGGGTCAGCAGCAGGCTCACGCCGCTGTCGCTCAGCATGTGCTGCAGGCGCTCCTGCGGGTAGTCCGGGTCCATCGGCACGTAGGCGCCGCCGGCCTTGACGATGCCCAGCAGCGCCACGACCAGCTCCACCGAACGCTCGGCGGCCACGCCGACCAGCACGTCCGGGCCGACGCCCTGGCCGCGCAGCCAGTGCGCCAGCTGGTTGGCACGGGCATTGAGCTGGGCGTAGCTCAGGCGCTGCTCGCCGAACTGCACGGCCAGCGCCTGCGGGGTTGCCGCCACCTGGCACTCGATCAGTTCCTGCAGCTGCACGTCCGCCGGGAATGCCGCCGCGGTGTCGTTGCCGCCTTGCAGCAGTGCGCTGCGCTCGGCGTCGGCCAGTTGGCTGACGCGGCCCAGCGGACGCTCGGCATCCTCCACCAGGGCCAGCAGCAAGCGCTCGAAGTGGCCGCGCAACTGCTCGATCTGGCTCGCGCTGAAACGGTCGGCGCGGTAGGTGTAGCGCACGTCCAGCTGTTCGCCGGCGCTGGCTACCAGGGCCAGGGCGTAGTTGGTGCCGTCCACCGGGTGGTGGCCGAGGATGCGCAGGTCGTCCTCGCTGGACGACGCCAGCGCCGCATCCATGGGGAAGTTCTCGAACACGATGAGGCTGTCGAACAGCGCCTGGCCGCCGCGACCGGCCCAGCGCTGGATGTCGTACAGCGGCGTGTGCTCGAACTCGCGCACGTCGAGGTTGAAGGCTTGCAGCTCGCGCAGCCAGTCGCCGACGCGCTGGGCGTCATCCGGCGCCTGGACAATCGGCAGGGTGTTGATGAACAGGCCGAGGCTCTCCTCCGCCCCCGGCAGCGTGGCCGGGCGCCCGGCCACGGTGGCGCCGAAGGTCACGCTGCGCTGGCCGCAGTAGCGTTGCAGCAGCAGCGCCCAGGCACCCTGCACCAGGGTGTTGAGGGTGATGCGCTGGGCCTGGGCGAAGCGTTGCAGCGGTGCGCTGTCGAGGCGGCTGTGCAGCTCGCGCAGCGGCTCCTCGCGGAAACCGGCGCTGCAGGCGGTGGCCAGCGGGGTCGGCTCGTCGCCCTTCAGGCGCTCGCGCCAGAAGCTCTCGCCCGCCGCGCCGTCCTGGGCGTGCAGCCAGCCAATGTAGTCGCCGTACTGCGCGGCCGGTGCCGGCAGTGCTTCGCCACGGTAGAGCGCGAGCACTTCGCCGATCAGCCGCGCGCTGCTCCAGCCGTCCAGCAGCAGGTGGTGGCAGGTCCAGATCAGGTGGTAGCGGCGCTCGCCGAGGCGCACCAGCGCCAGGCGTTGCAGCGGCGGCTTGGCGAGGTCGAAGCCGAGGTTGCGCTGGGCGTCGGCGACGCTTTCCAGCTGCTGCGCGCTGACCTGCTGGTCGCGCCAGTCGAAGGACTGCACCGGCAGCTGCACGTCGCGCAGGACGAACTGCAGCGGCGCGGCGTCTGCGCTGGCGAGGAAGCCGGTGCGCAGGTTGGCGTGGCGGGCGATGACCGCGCGCCAGGCAGCGAGGAAGCGCGCCTCGTCGAGGCCGTCCAGATCGACCCGCAGCTGGTTGACGTAGAGCGAGGAGCCCGGCACGTCAAGGGCGTGGAACAGCATGCCCTGCTGCATCGGCGACAGCGGATAGAGGTCTTCCACGCCGGCCGGCAACGGCAGTGCGTCGAGCTGTTGCTGATCGAGACCGAGTAGCGGCAGCTCGGTGGCTTCCAGCTTGCGTGGGGTGTTCAGGCAATAAGCGACCAGTGCTTGCAGCTCGGCGCGCAGCAGGGCTTGCAGCTCGGCGATGTCCGCCGCGTCGAACATGGCGCTGCTGTAGGTGACTTCCAGGCTCAGTTCACCACCGAGCACGCGGCCGGCGTAGACCAGCGCATTGCCCAGCGCAGCGTTCAGCGGTTGGCTGCGGCCCACGCCTTCGAAGGCCGGCAGGAAGTCGGCGTCGGCGAAGGCTTGGTCGAGCTGGCCAAGGTAGTTGAAGGTCACCTGCGGCGCCGGCAGGTCACGCAGGCTGGCGGCGTGGCTGCTCAGGTAACGCAGTTGGCCATAGCCGATGCCGGCGCGCGGCAGGTTGCGCAGGTGTTCGCGGGTGGCGCGCAGGTCCGCACCCGGCTCGCCGCCGGCTTGCAGGCGGACGGGATAGAGCGCGGTGAACCAGCCCACGGAACGGCTCAGGTCCAGCGCGGCTTCGCCATCGAAGGCGTCGCGGCCGTGGCCTTCCATCTCCACCAGCGCAGAGCTTTCACCAGTCCAGGCACACAGGGCGCGGGCCAGCGCGGTCAGCAGCAGGTCGTTGATCTGCAGGCGCTGCGCTTTCAGTGCCGGGCCGAGCAGTTGGCGGGTGGTCTCGGCGTCGAGGCTGAAGCGCGCGTTGGCGGCTTCCTTCCAGGTGACCGGCGCGTCGCTGCGGGCGCGGGTCAGACGCGGCGCATCGCGCAGCTGGGCCTGCCAGTAGTCCAGCTCGGCGGCCGCCTCGGCACTGTTGGCCGCCGCCTGCTGGCGGGCGCTCCAGGCCTGGTAGCTGTCGCTGCGCGGCAGAGCGGCAGGCATGCGGCCGGCGCGCAGCTCGCGGTAGGCGTACTGCAGGTCTTCCAGCAGGATGCGCCAGGACACGCCGTCCACCGCCAGGTGGTGGATGACCAGCAGCAGGCGTTCACCGCCGTCGGCCAGGCTGACGTGCATGGCACGCAGCAGCGGGCCGTTGGCGATGTCCAGGCTGGCCTGGGCGTCGTCGCACAGGCGCTCCAGGGTGCGGGCGTCCGCCGCGCGGCGGCGCCACAGGAGGGTCATGTCGAGTGGGCCCGGCTCGGCGTAGCGCTGGCGGCTGCCGTCGAAGCGCAGGCGCAGCGCGTCGTGCTGGCCGAGCAGCCAATGCAGCGCGCGGGCCAGGAGGTCACCGTCCAGTGCTTCGCGCGGCTGCAGCAGCAACGCCTGGTTCCAGTGGTGACGCTGGGCGCCCGGCACGCGCTCGAAGAAGCGCGCCTGCACCGGCGACAGGGCCACCTCACCGCTGACGGCGGTCACTGGTGCGGGCGCTGCCGGTGCCGTCGGGGCGCGGCTTTCCAGCCACTGCGCCAGCTGGCGGACGCTCTGCCGCTCGAACAGCTGTTTCGGGCTGAGCTTGTACCCGAGTTTACGAATGCGCGCGATGATCTGCAGGCTGAGGATGGAGTCGCCACCCAGCTCGAAGAAGTTGTCCTGCGCGCCGACGCGCTCGACCTTCAGCACCGCCTGCCAGATGTCGGCGATGCGCTGTTCCAGTTCGGAGAGCGGCGCGCTGTCGACGCTCCTGGCGACCGCTTCGGCGCGTGGCAGGGCCTTGCGGTCGACCTTGCCGTTGGCGTTCAGGGGCAGGCGCTCCAGCAGCGTCAGCTGGGCTGGCAGCAGGTAGTCCGGCACGCTGGCCGCCAGGGCGTCGCGCAGGCTGTCCACGCCCTGCCCTTCGGCCACGACCCAGGCCAGCAGCTTGATCGGGCCGTCGTTGTCACGCTCGGCCAGGGCCACGGCGTCGCGCACGCCGGGCAGTCGCTTGAGGGCCTGGGCCAGCTCGCCCGGCTCGACGCGGTAGCCACGGATCTTCACCTGGTCGTCCACCCGCCCGAGGAATTCCACCTCGCCGCGACGGCTCAGGCGCACGCGGTCGCCGCTGCGGTACAGGCGCTCGCCGTCGACTTCCACAAAGCGCTCGGCGGTCATCTGCGGCAGGCCGAGATAGCCCAGCGCCAGGCCGGCGCCGCCGAGGTACAGCTCGCCGGGCACGCCGGGCAGCAGGTCGCGGCGGTTCTCGTCGAGCACGCGCAGGCTGGTGTTGGCCAGCGGCGTGCCGATGGGCAGGCTGGCCGCGGGCAGAGCGTCCGGCAGCGACCATTCGTGAGTGAGCACGCCGACCGTAGATTCGCTGGGGCCGTAGTGGTTGACGATGCGCAGCGTGGGAGCGAGCTCGCGGATGGGCTGCAGCAGCGCGCGGTCGCAGGCTTCGCCGCCCAGCACCAGCAGGCGACGCGGCAGTACCGCAGCGGCGTCGGGCGCGGCGGCGAGCAGGCCGGCGAGATGGCTGGGGACGATCTTCAGCACGTCCACCTCCTGCATGAACGCGGCGAAGCGCTCGGCGTCGGCCACCGCCTGGGCATCGGCCAGGTGCAGGCGGCCGCCGCCGCACAAGGCGCCGAACAGCGTGGTGTGGCCGAGGTCGGCGGCCACCGAGGAGACCATCGCCAGGCCCAGGCCGCGGGCGCGGCCCTGGTCCAGTTGCAGGCGTTCGAGCACGGCTTGCACGTAGTTGGCCAGCGCGGCGTGGCTGACGCGCACGCCCTTGGGCTGGCCCGTCGAGCCGGACGTGAAGATCACATAGGCGGCCTGCTGCGGGTCGATGCGCCGCGCGGGCGCCGCCTCGGCGCCCTCCTGCGGGCCACCGGCGGGGATCAGCAGGGCGGCGTCGCCGAACGCGTCCAGCAGCGCTACATCGCTCACCAGCACGCGGCGGATGCCGTTGTCGGCGAGCAGTTGGCGCAGGCGCTCGGCCGGTTGCGCCGGGTCCAGCGGCACGCAGGTGGCGCCGGCCTTGAGCACGCCCAGCAGCAGGAGCACCCACTGCGCGCTGCGCTCGTGGCAGATCGCGACGCACTCGCCCTGCTCCACGCCGCTGGCGATCAGGGCATTGGCCAGGCGGTTGGTGCGCTGGTCCAGCTCCGCGTAGGTGTAGCGGACGCCATCGTCCTGCACGGCGATGGCATCCGGCTGCGCGGCGACCTGGGCGGCGAACAGGCCGAGCACGTCCTGCTGCGGCCACTGCCGCGCTTCGCCACGACGGCGCGACGCCACCGGCCGCGGCAGCTCACCGAGGGCGCGCTGCGGTTCGGCGCACAGTTGGCGCAGCAGCGCGTCGAACTGGCCGGCGATGGCGGCGACGCTGTCCTCGTCGAACAGGTCGCGGGCATAGACGAAGCTGCCGCGCAGCTCGTCGCCCGGCTGGCCGTCGGTGTCCAGCGCCTCGGCCATGTCCAGGGCGAGATCGAAGCGCGCGCCGTATTGTTCCTCGCTGAACAGCTCCAGCTTCAGCGCACCGGCGTCGGGCAGGCGGCTGACGTCGAAGCCGAAATTGAACTTCACCTGCACCAGCGGGTTGTAGGCCAGGCTGCGCTCGGGTTGCAGGGCGTCCACCAGTTGCTCGAACGGCAGGTCCTGGTGCGCCTGGGCGCCGAGGGCCAGCGGCTTGAGACGGGCCAGCAGCGCGGCGAAGGACTCGTCGTCACGCAGGGCGAACGGCATGACCTGGGTGTTGACGAAGAAGCCGATCAGCCCTTCGGTCTCCAGCTGCTGGCGGTTGGCGATGGGCACCGCGACGCGCAGGTGGCGCTGGCCACTGCAGCGCTGCATCAGCACGGCGTAGGCGCCGAGCAGCAGCATGAACAGGGTGACGTCCTGCTCGCGGGCCAGCTGCTTGAGGCGGCTGCCAAGACCGGCATCCAGGCTGAAGCCGAGGCTGCCGCCACGGTAGCTCTGCACGGCCGGGCGCGGGCGGTCGGTGGCCAGTTCCAGCACCGGCCATTCCCGCTCCGCATCGGCGCCGCCCAACTGCTCGGTCCACCAGCTCAGCTGACGCTGGCCCTCCTCCCCCGCCAGCAGCTCGCGCTGCCACTGGGCGTAGTCGGCGTACTGCACCGGCAGCGCCGGCAGGTGCAGGTCCGCGCCCGCGGCGAAGGCGCCGTAGAGGCGGCTGAATTCGTCGACCAGCACGCGGATCGACCAGCCATCGGAGACGATGTGGTGCATCGTCAGCAGCAACACGTGGTCGGCATCGGCCAGCTTGAGGAGGGTCAGGCGCAGCAGCGGGCCGTTGCGCAGGTCGAAGGGGCGCTGCGCTTCTGTCTCCGCCAGGTGGCGCGCGGCGGCTTCGGCATCTTTTTCAGCGGACAGATCGACGCGCGCGAGATCCAGGGCCAGCCCCGGCTGGATGCGCTGGAAGGCCCGGCCATCCACCTCGTCGAAGGTGGTGCGCAGGGTTTCATGGCGCGCGACCAGGGCGTCGAAGGCACGGCGCAGTGCGGCCTCGTCCAGCGGGCCGCGCAGGCGCAGGGCGCCCGGCACGTTGTAGGCCGCGCTGGCCGGTTCCATCTGCCAGAAGAACCACAGGCGGCTCTGGGCGGCGGACAGCGGCAGGTCGCCGTCGCGGGCCACGGCGCGCAGGGCCGGACGCGCGCTGGGCGCAAGAGCCGCCAGCCGTGCAGCGAATTCGTCCAGGCGGCTGGCTTCGAACAGGTCGCGCAGCGGCACGTCGCAACCCAGGTCACGGCGCAGACGGGAGATGACCTGCGTGGCCAGCAGTGAGTGGCCGCCCAGCTCGAAGAAGTCGTCCTCGCGGCCCACGGCGGGCACGCCGAGTACTTCCGACCAGACAGCGGCGACGCGGCTTTCCAGGCCGTCGCGCGGGGCTTCGCTGGCGCGGGCGGCCTCTTGCGGTTCAGGCAGCGCCTTTCGGTCGATCTTGCCGTTGGCGTTGAGGGGCATCCGCTCCAGCACCAGCAGGCGCGACGGCACCATGTAGTCCGGCAGTTGCGCGCGCAGGGCGGCTTTCAGCACGTCCTCGGCGAGGCTGTCGCCACAGACATAGCCCAGCAGGTGCTTGCCGCGTTCGCTGTCGCGGGCGATCACCGCCGCTTCGCGCACGCCGGGCAGCGCGCGCAGGCGGGCTTCGATCTCGCCCGGCTCGATGCGGAAGCCACGGATCTTCACCTGCTGGTCGACGCGGCCGAGGTAGTCCAGCGCACCGTCTTCGCGCCAGCGCACGCGGTCGCCGCTGCGGTACAGTCGGCCCGCCTGGCCGTATAAACAGAAAGGATCGGCAACGAAGCGTTCGGCGGTCATGCCGGCGCGCTGGTGGTAGCCGCGGGCCAGGCCGTGGCCGCCGATGTACAGCTCGCCGGCCACACCACGCGGCAGCGGCTGCAGGCGGTCGTCGAGGATGTACAGGCTGCGCTCGCCCACCACCTCGCCGATGGGCGCGTAGGCGGCGCCGCAGGGGGTGTTCGCGTCGGCCTTCCACAGCA
This sequence comes from Pseudomonas sp. GCEP-101, assembly GCF_025133575.1. Classification (NCBI taxonomy): domain Bacteria; kingdom Pseudomonadati; phylum Pseudomonadota; class Gammaproteobacteria; order Pseudomonadales; family Pseudomonadaceae; genus Pseudomonas; species Pseudomonas sp. GCEP-101. The sequence continues at coordinate 5,179,504 of NZ_CP104011.1, forward strand.
GCGGGGTGACCACGGTTTCGGTGGGGCCGTAGCCGTTGATCAGGTGCTGCGGCTTGAGCGCCTGGTGCGCCAGTTGGTAGGCCGCCTCGGGCACCGCGTCGCCGCCGAAGCAGTAGATGCGCATGCTCGGCGCGTGACCGGTGATCAACGCTTGTTCAGCCAGCTGTTGCAGGTAGGCCGGCGGGAAGGCCGCGACCGTCACCGCGTGGTGGCGCAATTGTTCGAGGGTCTGCTCGGCGGTCCACAGCGCGTCGTTGCGGATCAGCAGGCTGCCGCCGTGGGACAGCGCGGTGAGCCAGCGCTCGTGGGCGCCGTCGAAGGCGAAGGACATGAAGATCAGCTCGCGGTCGGCCTCGCTCATCGCGTAGCGCTGGCCAATGGCGCGGCAGTGCGCGGCGATCTCGCCGTGGGCGACGGCGACGCCCTTGGGCAGGCCGGTGGAGCCGGAGGTGTAGATCAGATAGGCGAGGTTCTGCGCCTGGATGTGCAGCAGCGGGCGCACGGCCAGGGCGTTGCCGAGGTCGGCTTCTTCCAGCACCAGGCGCTCGACCCCCTCGGGCAGCGGCAGGCGCTCGGCCAGCGCGGCGTTGGTCAGCAGCAGGTCGACGCCGGCATCCTGCATCAGCCAGGCCAGGCGCTCCTCGGGGTAGTCGACATCCAGCGGCAGGTAGGCGCCGCCGGCCTTCATCACGGCCAGCAGCGCCAGCGGGACGTCCACCCCGCGCGGCAGGGCCACGGCGACCCGGCGTTCAGCACCGATGCCGCGCTGGATCAGGCGTTGCGCCAGGCGGTTGGAACGATCCTCCAGCTCGGCGAAATTCACTTCGCGCTGCCCGTCGATCAACGCGACCTTGGCGGGGTGCCGGCGCGCCTGGGCGGCGATGGTTTCGCTCAGCGCCTCGAAGGCAGGCGCCTCCCCCGCCACGGCGATGCGCCAGTCGCTGGCGGGCAGCCAGTCGCGGGCGTCCAGCACGGCGTCGGCGTTAAGGTGCGGCAAGGCGCGCAGCAGGTCGAGGAAGTGCCCGACCAGGCGCTGCATGCCGGCGGCGGCGTAGCGTTCGCGGGCATAGCAGAAGCTCAGGCGCAGGCTCTGCTCGCCCTCGCGGACGCGCAGCACCAGGTCGAAGGGGGTTTCCAAGTCGAGCTGCTCCAGCGCTTCCACGCTGACGCCCGGCAGGCCATTGCCGGCGCGCGGCTGCCACTGGTGATCGAAGGCGACCTGGCACAGCGGATGGCGGCCATGGCCGCGCTCGGGTTGCAGCGCCTGCACCAGCTGCTCGAACGGCAGGCCCTGGTGTGCCTGGGCTTGCAGCAGGTCGTCGCGCAGCTGGCGGAGCACGCTGCGCAGGCTGGCGCCTTCGGGCAGCTCGCTGCGCAGCACCAGCAGGTTGACGAAAAAGCCGACCAGGCGTTCGCTGTCGAGCTGCTCGCGGCCGGCCTGGGTCAGGCCGATGCGCAGGTCGTGCTGGCCGCTGTAGCGCTGCAGCAGCAGGTTGTAGGCGCCGAGCAGGAGCATCGGCAGGGTCGCGCCGTGGGCCTGGGCCAGGTTGCGCAGCTTGCCGGTCAGCTCGGCGTCCACCTCGCGCTCGATCAGCTCGGCGCTCTGGCCTTTCTCGCCCGTTGCGAAGGGCAGTTCCAGCGGCGCATGGGAGGTGCCCAGGCGTTCGCTCCACCAGTCCAGCAGGCGCGCGCCCTCGCCCGCTTCCAGCGTGCTCTGCTGGGCGGCGGCGAGGTCGAGGTACTGGCGCGGCAGCGCCGGCAGCACCGGCTGGCGCTGTTCGACGATGGCGCGGTAGCACTCGGCGAATTCCTCCAGCAGCAGGTTCAGCGACCAGCCGTCGGCGATGATGTGGTGCACGCAGAGCAGCAGCGCCTGGCGGCCGCCGCCGAGGTTCTGCAGACGCAGGCGCAGCAGCGGGCCGTTGGCCAGGTCGAAGGGCTGCGCGGCGAAGGCATTGGCGTCCTCCTGGGCAGCGGCATCGCGGCGGGCGCTGCCCAGGGCGCTGAAGTCGCTCTCGCTCAGCTCCACGTGCGTGTCGTCGGACAGGCGCAGCGCCACCTCGCCGTCGGCCTGTTCGATGAAGCGGCTGCGCAGGGTTTCATGGCGGCCGAGCAGCACGGCGAAGGCCTGCTCCACCGCCGGACGGCGCAGTTCGCCGCGCAGGTTCATACGCCCGGCGATGTGGTAGACGGCGCTGTGCGGCTCCAGCTTCCAGAGGAACCACAGGCGGCGCTGGGCCGGCGACAGCGGCAGCAGGCCGGCACGCGGGACTTGCGGCACAGACTCGGCTTGGGTGATCGGCAGCGCGGCCAGGGCGGCGGCGAAGGCGCCCAGTTCCGGCGCTTCGAACAGCACGCGCAATTCCACGGCGCGGCCGAGGCGCTCACGCAGGCGCGCCATCAGTTGGGTGGCCTTGATGGAGTTGCCACCCAGGGCGAAGAAGTTGTCGTCGCGGCGGATCGCCGGCAGTTCCAGCACTTCGCTCCACAGCGCGGCAATAGCCTGCTCCTCGGCGGACAGCGCGGCGGCCGGTTTGGCACTGGCGCCGTCGCTGATCGGCTCGCCGGCACGCTGGATGGCATAGGCCTGCAGGCTGCCGTCGAGCAACTGGGTGCGGCAGGCCGAGCGTTGCAGCTTGCCGCTGGACGTCTTGGGCAGCGCGCCCGGCTCCAGCAGCGCCACCACCAGCGGCGCTTCCTGGAAGGTTTCCGCCACGGCGGCGGCGATGGCCCTGGCCAGCGCCTCGGCGGAGATCAGCTTGCGCACGCTGCGCCCGACTTCGGCGGCGATACCGATGCCCTCGCGACCCTGGTGCTCGATGGCGAAAGCGCAGACGCGGCCCTTGCGCACCAGGTCCACCTCGTCCTCGACACAGCGTTCGATGTCCTGCGGGTAGAGGTTCTGGCCACGGACGATGAGCATGTCCTTGAGGCGCCCGGTGACGAACAGGTCGTCGTTATGCAGGAAGCCCAGGTCGCCGGTGCGCAGCCAGGTGCGGCCGTCGCGCTCGACGAAGGTGCGCGCGCTGGCTTCGGGGTTGCGCCAGTAGCCGCGGGCGACGCTGGGGCCGCTGCTCCAGATTTCGCCGACGCGGTCGGGGCCGAGGATGTCACCGCTGAGCGGGTCGACCAGCTGGATCTCATGATCGGGCTGGGCGCCGCCGCAGTTGATCAGCGACGTACCCCGCCCCGGACGGGCGACGTTGTCGCCCAGGGCCTGGAGGTTCACTTCCAGCTGGCCGATGCCCTGGCCGCGCACGCCGCCGGTGACGAACAGGGTCGCCTCGGCGAGGCCGTAGCAGGCGTAGAAGGACGAGGCGTCGAAGCGCGCCGGGGCGAACCAGGCGGCGAAGCGTTCCAGGGTGTCCGGGCGGATCGGCTCGGAGCCGGAGAAGGCCACGCGCCATCGGCTCAGGTCGAGGCCTTCCAGGGCGGCCTCGTTGACCCGCTCGCAGCACAGGCGGTAGGCGAAGTCCGGCCCGCCGCTGACCGTGCCGCCGAAGCGCGCGATGGCTTCCAGCCAGCGGCGCGGGCGTTCGAGGAAGTAGCGTGGCGACATCAGCACGCATTCGATGCCGCTGTAGATCGGCTGCAGCAGGCCGCCGATCAGGCCCATGTCATGGAACAGCGGCAGCCAGCTGACGATCACGTCGTCGTCACCGATGCCGAAGCCATGGCGGATCAGCCGTTCGTTGGCGACCAGGTTGCCGTGGCTGACCTGCACGCCCTTGGGCGTCGAGGTGGAGCCGGAGGTGTATTGCAGGAAGGCGATGTCGTCATCGGCCAGCTCGGGCATCCGCCACTCCACCGCCAGCGCCGGGTCCGCCTGGTCCACCGCCAGCAGCAGGGGGCTCTCGCCATGGTCACGCGCGCAGGCCGGGCGCAGGGCCTCGATCAGCGTGGAGTCGGTGAGCACCAGGCTGGGCTGTGCGTCATCGAGGATCGAACGCAGCCGCGCCAGGTGCTGCGGGCGCACGGACTCCGGCGGGTAGGCCGGCACGGCGATGATGCCCGCGTAGAGGCAGGCGAAGAAGGCGGTGACGTACTCCGGGCCGCTGGGCAGCAGGAGCACGGCGCGGTCGCCCTGCTGGCCATGGCGCAGCATCCAGGCGGCCATGGCGCGGGCGCGCTCGTCCAGCTCGCGGAAGCTGATGGGGAGTTCGACGTTCTCGGCGATGAATCGCAGGGCAGTCTTGCGCGGCATTTCGCAGGCGCGTTGCAGCAGGGCCTCGACCAGGTTTCCTGCGGCTTCGTAGCGGTCGTTCATGACATCACCTGTTCTGGCGGCGGGTGTGGGGGGCCCGCCGGGGGGAAATTCGTGGGTTCAGCTGTGTTTGCGTTCTGTGGATCGGAGAGCCGAACTGCTCACTCGCTCCGATCGTCCCCTCTCCCTCTGGGAGAGGATTGGGGTGAGGGTGTTGCCCGCCGCTCCGGCGCTGGGTGCGGCCCTCTCCCCCCGCCCTCTCCCTAAAGGGAGAGGGAGCTATCCGAGCCGGCTCTCATTTCCGGCGTACTCCTGAAACCTCCCATCACTCCGGACCAGTCCCCTCTCCCTTCAGGGAGAGGGTTAGGGAGAGGGTCCTTCCGGCCGCTCCGACGCTGGCCCTTACCCTCTCCGCAGCCCTGGCCGAGCACTCCTCCGAAAGCCAGGGAGCTATCCGCACGGCCATCAGGCCTGCACATCCGCCCCATGCCCCTCCGCCATCGCCACGACCACCTTGCGCGGCCCGCTGAAGGGCGAGCGCGCGTGGGCGGCGAGCATGTTGTCGAGCATCAGGACGTCGCCGCTGGCCCAGGGGAAGCTCACCTTGGCCTCCTCCAGCACGCCGCGGATGTCGTCGAGTACGGCGGTCTCGATGGGGCTGCCGTCGCCGTAGTAGACGTTGCGCGGCAAGTCTTCCTCGTCGACGATTTCCAGCAGGCTTTCGCGTACCTCCGGCGGCAGGTTGGAGACGTGGAACAGGTGCGCCTGGTTGAACCAGACCCAGTCGCGGGTGGCCGGGTGCTGCGCCACCGCCTGGCAGACCTGGCGGGTGCGCAGCTCACCGTCCTCCTTCCACTCCCAGCCGATGCCGTGGGCCTTGCAGTAGGCCTCGACCACGGCCGGGTCGTCGCTGTTGAACACCTGCTCCCAGGCGACGTCCAGGCCGTTGCCGTAGTTGCGGGTGTACATCAGCCCGCGTTCGCTGAAGCGCCGGCGAATGCCCGCGTCCACCTGGCGGTAGATCTCGCGGCTGTCGGCGATCGGCGTTTCGCCGCCGCTCTGCGCGGCCTGCACGCAGTAGAACCAGATCTTCATCGGCCACTCGCGGGTGTAGGCCTGCTCGTTGTGCAACGGGATGTGCTGGTGAGGCGGGTATTCGGTGGAGGTGTACACGCCCCGGGTGACGTTGCTGCGCGGGGTGGAGCCGAACTCGTAGTCGAGCAGCGGGTGGCCGAAGCCGGCGGCGAATTCACGGAAGCGCTCCGGCGCGCCAACCTGGAAGCCGCGAAAGAGAATGCCGGCGCACACCGGCAGGCGCTCCGCCACCAGTGGGCGCAGCTCGGCCAGGGCATCGAGCAGGTCGATGCCGTCGCCGCGGGCCTGCACCAGCAGCGGCAGGCCGCCGCGCGCTTCGGCCAGGGGAGCAATGTCGAACAGGGTGGAGGTGGGCATCGGGGTCTCCGCGTGGATCGATCAGGCCAGCGCTGCGCTGGTCGACTGGCCGGGCTGGCGCAGGTGACCGAGCAGCAGTTCGAGCAGGCGCGCTTCGCCGGCATGCAGGAAGAAGTGGCCGCCGTCGAGCATCTCCAGGGAGAAGCCGGCGCTGGTCTCGTCCTGCCAGGCCGACAGCGAGTCCACCGAGAGCCGGTCGGCCTTGCCGCCGAACACATGGATCGGGCAGGCCAACGGCGGGCGGGGGCGGTAGTCGTACAGGCCGCAGAGGAGGAAGTCGGCACGCATCACCGGCAGGGTCAGGCGCAGCATTTCCTCGTCGGCGAACACCGCGTCGGGCGTGCCGCCCAGGCGGCGCATGCGCTCGATCAGCTGGGCGTCGCTCTGCGCCTGCGCCAGCTCGCGATGGCTGTCGCGACGCGCCGGTGCGGAGGCCGCCGAGGCGAACAGCGCCTGCGGCATCGGCAGGCCGCGCTCGCGCAGGGCATGGGCGAGCTCGAACGCCAGCAGGCCGCCGAGGCTGTGGCCGAACAGGGCGTAGGGCTGATCGAGGCGCGCCGCAAGCTCATCGGCCAGTTGGCTGGCCAGGGCGCGCAGGTCGGTCTGCAGGTCTTCGGCGAAGCGCCGGCCGCGGCCGGGCAGCTCCACCGGGCAGACCTCGACCCAGCTCGGCAGTTGGCGCTTCCAGCGCGCATACAGCATGGCGCTGGCGCCGGAATACGGCAGGCAGAACAGACGCAGCATGGGTCAGTGCCCCGCCGCCGGGCCGTCCATCTTCTGCCGCAGGCTCAGCGGACGCATGTCGGTCCAGTTCGCCTCGACGAAAGCCAGGCACTCGGCCTTGCTGCCGCGCTGGCCGGCTTCGCGCCAGCCGGCGGGGACTTCCTTGTAGTCCGGCCACAGCGAGTACTGCTCTTCGCCATTGACCAGCACCTTGTACACCGCATCGTCGCGATCGAACGCCATCGCTCTTCTCCTTCAGCTGTCCGGGATGCCGGCCAGCGGCCACTACCGCTGTTTTCCGGCTCTGCCATGAAGACGAGGGAGGAGATGAAATAGTTAGTGTTCTCGGATGCGATTAATTCTCATAAGATATGCCCCGGCGAAATTTCCTGGCTTGCCCTTCACCTGAAAGACGAGAGTTCTGACGAATGGATGCGAATGAAAAATCTCCGAGCCTATGTGGGACCCCTTGTTCCAGAGCGAGAGTCGGAGTCTTCCGAATAAATTGATAATAATTATCATTTGAACTAGATTGACCGCCTCAACCCATGTGGACGTCCCCGCCTCCGCCGCCGCATAGGAAACCTTGCATGTCCAAGCCAATGCCCGCCGAGCCGCGCCCCGCTCTCCACGAGCTGTTCGCCACCCACCGGCAGACCTTCATCAATGCGGCCGCACGCATCCTCGGCTGCCGCAGCCATGCCGAAGACGTGGTGCACGATGCGTACCTCAAGCTCAATGCGAGCGACCTCACGCCCGGCATCCAGTCGCAGAGCGGCTACCTGATGCGCGTGGTGCGCAACCTGGCCATCGACCTCTATCGCCGCCAGGCGCTGGAGAAGCGCTATTCGGGGAGCGAGGAAGAAGGCCTGCACATCGCCACGCCGTCCGCCTCGCCGGAGATCGAACACGAGGACCGGCAGACCCTGGAGGCCATCTCCAGCGCCCTGCAGAGCCTGCCTGAACGCACCCGCTACGCCTTCGAGATGTACCGCCTGCACGGCCGCACGCAGAAGGAGATCGCCGAGGAACTGGGCGTATCCCCGACCCTGGTGAACTTCATGGTGCGCGACGCGCTGGTGCATTGCCGCAAGACGCTGAAGGGCCTCGAAGAAGGACGCCGCTGAGCCCTCAGCCCCGCGCCAGGGCGCGGAAGGTCAACCGATACTGCTCCGGCGTGGTGCCCGCGAGCCGCCGGAACATGGCGATGAACGCCGAGGGGCTGCTGTAGCCCAGGTTGAAGGCGATCTGCTGCACCCCTTCCCCCGATGCCAGTGCCTCGATGGCGGCGAGAAACCGCAGGCGCTGGCGCCATTCGCCGAACGACATCCCCAGCTCCCGCTGACAGGCCCTGGCCAGGGTGCGCTCGGTGCTGTGCACGCGCTCGGCCCACTGCGCCAGGGTGCGGTTGTCGCCCGGCTCGGCCTGCAGCGCGGCCAGCACCTCGCCCAGCGCACCGCCGCTGGCATAGGGCAGGTAGTCGTCGTGGGGCTGTGCGGCCTGCAGCTGGTCGATCACCACCTCGGCCAGGCGCTGGTCGGCGGCGCTCTGCGGGATGTTCACCCGGCGTGCGGCGAAGTCGGAGAGGATCGCCTTGAGGATGTCGCTGATGGCCAGCGTGCAGGGGCTCGGCGGCAGCTTGCGCGCCACCTCGGCGGACACATACAGCGAGCGGTAGATGATGGCTTGGCGGTTGTAGCAGCTGTGTTCGAGTCCCGGTGGCACCCACACGGCGTACTGCGGCGGCGAGAGGAAGCGCTGGCCGTCCACTTCCAGCTCCATTACGCCGTGCGACGCGTAGTTGAGCTGGCCCCAGGGATGGCGATGGCTGGGCGAGTGGGTGCCGGCGTCGAACTCGTCGTAGCGGAAGTACAACGCGGCGGGCATCTGGTCGATGTCGGGAAGCGGGAGCGGCAGCGCGCGGGTCATGTCCGAATGCCGGGGTGGATTGTCCGGTATTCATTATACGTCTGGATTCGGACGGGCGGACAATGGGCGCCATCGGTGGAGCACCCTCTCCCCAGCCCTCTCCCTGAAGGGAGAGGGAGCCGTTCGTGCCGGCTGACACAACGGCGTAATCCTGCTCCGAACCAGTCCCTCTCCCTTCGGAGCAGGGCGCGTAGCCAGGGCTGGGGAGAGGGAAACAGCCCCACTCCGAAGTCAATCCTGAGATCTGCAAGAACCCATGAACTACCTGTTCCCCCTGCTGGCCGTGGTCATCTGGTCCGGCAATACCGTCGTCAACAAGCTCGCCGTGGGGCAGATCGCCCCGGCGGAGATCGGCTTCTTCCGCTGGGTGCTCGCCGGCGCGCTGCTGACGCCCTTCCTGCTGCGCGCCACCCTCGCCCACTGGCCGGTGATCCGCGCCAACCTGGGCAGGATCGTCACCCTCGGCCTGCTCGGCATGGCCGTCTACCAGTGCCTGGCCTACTACGCCGCCGCGCTCACCTCGGCGACCAACATGGGCATCATCCTCTCGCTGATGCCACTGATGTCACTGGCGCTGGCCTCCGTGCTGCTGCGCCACCGGCTGAGCCTCGCCGCCCTGCTGGGGGCGCTGGTGTCGCTGGGCGGCGTGCTGCTGGTGATCACCCAGGGCAGCCCGCGGCAACTGCTCAGCCACGGCGTGAACCTGGGCGACGGCATGATGATCGTCGCCACCCTCGCCTACGGCGTGTATGGCGTGCTGCTGAAGAAGTGGAACCTGCCGCTGCCGCCGCTGCTGATGCTGTACCTGCAGGTGCTGGTGGCGATCGTCGCGCTGGCGCCGCTGTACCTGGCCTCGCCGCACCACGGCCTGTCCGCCGCCAACCTGCCGCTGGTGCTGTATGCCGGGCTGCTGGCCTCCATCGTCGGCGCGCTGGCGTGGATGCAGGGCGTCCAGCGCATGGGGCCGAGCCGCATGTCGCTGTTCTTCAACCTGCTGCCGGTGCTGACCGCCGCCATCGCCGCCGTGGTGCTGGGCGAGCGGCTCACCAGCTACCACCTGGTGGGCGGCGCGCTGACCCTGGCTGGCGTGCTGCTGGCCGAGTTATGGCGGCCGCGGGAGAAGCCCGCCACCGCCGTCAGCGCCCGCTGACGCGGATACGCGTGCAGGAGCGCGCCGTGCGCGCGATCGCGGGCGTGGCCCGCTCCTACAGGTCAGCAACTCGTAGGGCGCGCGTGTAGGAGCGAGCTTGCTCGCGAACCGCTTGACGCCAGTGCCTTCGGGAAATCCGTTCGCGAGCAAGCTCGCTCCTACAGGTTCGTGCCGGTGCGGAACTCGGCCATCAGCGTCGCCACCAGTTCCGCCGCCGGCATCTCCCGCGCCAGCGGCGCGCCCTGCCCGGCCCACTGCACGGCGAAATCGCTGTTGCCCTTGGCGGCTGCAGCGGCGGTCAGCGCCTTGGCCGCGTCGTAGGTGATCGGGTAGTCCGGCAGCGCCGGCGCAGTCGCGCTGCCGACGTCGGTGAACAGCCGATTGACCATGCCGCGCGCCGCGCGGCCGGAAATCGCCGCCGTCACTTCGGTGCGCTCGCCACGTTCGCCGCGCAGCGCCGCCTTGAACGCGGCGTTGGCCGAAGACTCGTCGGCGCCGATGAAGGCCGTGCCCATCTGCACCGCCTGCGCACCCAGTTCGAACACGGCGCGCATGCCCTGCCCATCCATGATCCCGCCCGCCGCGATCACCGGCAGCCCGGTGCCTTTCACCAGCGTACGCACCAGCGCGAAGGTACCGATGCGGGCGTCCTTTTCCGGCTCGAACACGCCACGGTGGCCGCCGGCCTCATAGCCTTGCGCGACAATGGCGTCGAGGCCCGCCGCCTCAATGGCGCGGCCTTCGGCGAGGCAGGTGGCGGTGGCCAGCAGGCGGATGCCGGCCGCTTTCAGACGGTCGATCCAGTCCTGCGGCGGCAGGCCGAAATGGAAGCTGACCACGGCCGGGCGCGCCTCGATGAGGAACTCCAGCATCTCGGGGTCGGCGAGGAAACTGCGGTAGATCTCGGTGATCTGCGTCGGCGGCTGCGCATCGAACTCGGCGAACAGCGGGCGCAGGTGTTCCAGCCAGGCGGCTTCGCGGGCCGGATCCGCCACGGCCGGGCGGTGGCAGAACAGGTTGAGGTTGAGCGGCTTGTCGGTCAGCGCGCGGGTCTGCGCCAGCAGCGCGCGGGCCTGGGCCGCGGTGCTCGCCCCCAGGCCGATGGACCCCAACCCGCCGGCATTGGACACCGCCGCGGCCAGCGCCGGGGTGGACACGCCGACCATCGGCGCCTGGATGATGGGGTGCTGGATGCCGAGCCGTTCGGTGATGCGCATGACGGGGTCCTCGTCGCGGGGCCGGCGGATTCGCCGCCGGGTGGTCGATCAATGGCTTGACTTACCATCTCATGAAGAGAATATTCTTCGCAACTTATTCTCTATTGAAGATCAATCATGGATCTCTCCAGCCTGGAAATCTTCCGTTGCGTGGCCGAGGAACAGAGCGTGACCCGCGCCGCCGCTCGTCTGCAGCGGGTGCAATCGAACGTCACCACGCGCATCCGCCAACTCGAGGAAGACCTGGGTGCGGCGCTGTTCCTGCGTGACGGCAAACGCATGACGCTGACCGACCAGGGCCGCGAATTCCTCCGTTACGCCGAACAATTGCTGGCGCTGGCCAACGAAGCGCGGCAGTCGCTGCACCCTCGCAGCGCCACCGGCAGCCTGCGCCTGGGCAGCATGGAGGCGGCCGCGGCGAGCCGCTTGCCGGCGATCCTCGCGCGCTTCCATCGCACCTATCCGGAGGTGGAGCTGCACATCAGCACGGGGCACAGCCAGAAACTCATCAATCAGGTGCTGGAGCGCCAGCTGGACTGTGCGCTGATCTCCCATCCGGACATCCTGCACGCCGAGCCCGGCTTCGAATCGCTGCTGGAGCGTGGCCTGTGCGCCGAAGCGGTCTTTCGCGAGGAATTGCTGCTGGTGCTGCCCGGCGACCATCCGCCGGTCACCCGCCCCGAAGACGTGCAGATCCGCACCCTGGTGGGCTTCGCCCGCGGCTGCACTTACCGCCAGCTGCTCGAGCGCTGGTTGAGGGGCGCTTCGCTCGCCGTGCAGGAGGTGGGCTCCTACCACGGCATCCTCGCCTGCGTGAACACCGGTTCCTGCTTCGGCGTGCTGCCGCGCTCGGTGCTGGAACTGCAACGGGACACGCCCGCCCTGCAGGTGGTGCCGCTGATGGAGGTGGACACCCTGCTGATCTGGCGCGATGGCTATGCCACCGGCGCCTTCCAGCGCTGGCGCGAAGCCCTGGAGGCGCGCCCATGAGCCGCGCTCGCCGCCTGCCCGCCGCACTCTCGGCGGCGCTGATCCTGGCCGTGGGCATGGGATTTGGCCGCTTCGCCTTCACCGGCCTGTATCCGCTGATGGTGCGCGACGGCGTGCTCAGCGTCACCGGCGGCTCCCTGGCGGCCTCGGCCAACTACGCGGGCTACCTGCTCGGCGCCCTGCTGCTGGCGCGCAGCCATGAGCGGCATGCGGCGCGCATCTGCGTGATGGCCCTGGCCGCTACACTGCTGGCCCTCGTTGCCATGGCCATTCCGGCGCCGGTCTGGTTCGCCGTCGGCGTGCGCCTGCTGGCCGGCGTGCTCACCGCCATGGTGCTGGTCAGCGCTGCGCAATGGCTGCTGCAGCGCATGGGCGAAAGCCACGGCGCGCCGATGATGTTCGCCGGCGTGGGCGTCGGCATCCTCGCCTCCGCGGAGCTGATCGCCGCCGGCAACGCCTTCGGCCTGGGCAGCGCGGCGATCTGGTGCGTGCTGGCACTGGCCGGGCTGGTGCTGTCGCTGCTCGCCGTGCCGGCGCTGGGCCGAGAAGCGCCGGCTGCGTCGCGGCACACGGCGAACGGCACCGGGCCGGCGCCGGAGCTGCCTGCGTCGATCATCCTGCTGGTCTACGGCCTGGCCGGCTTCGGCTACATCATCACCGCCACCTACCTGCCGCTGCTGATGAAGAGCGGCCTGGGCGCCATCGACCCGCTGCAGGTCTGGGCCGCGTTCGGCCTGGGCGCCGCGCCGTCCTGCTTCCTCTGGCACCGCCTGCACCTGAGGCTGGGCGGCCGCCGCGCGCTGGCACTGAACCTGCTGGTGCAGGCCGTGGGCGTGATGCTGCCGGCGCTGGGCGACTCCGCCCTCCTCTACCTGGCCAGCGCGGTGCTGGTGGGCGGCAGCTTCATGGGCACCGTGACCATCGCCATGCCGGCGGCCCGCGCGGTGGCCACGCAGGTGCGCTTCAACATGCTCGCGGCGATGACGGCGCTGTATGGCGTCGGGCAGATCATCGGCCCGCTGGCGGCCAGCGCGCTGCGTGGGTTGACTGGCAGCTTCATCCCGGCGCTCGCAGCCGCAGCGAGCGCTCTAATGGTGGGAGCATTGTGCTGTCTCCCCCTGCGCCGGAGTGAAGCCTGTAGGAGCGAGCTTGCTCGCGAACAGCCTCAACACCGTAGCTGCCGGTGAATTCGTTCGCGAGCAAGCTCGCTCCTACAAAAGAGAAAGGCAGCCGGCGCGTTGCCGTTCACGCCGGCGGTTGCTGGCGAAACGAAACGCCCAGCCGGTTCCACAGGTTGATCGCGCCGATGGCCACGGTGAGGTCCACCAGCTCGCGTTCGCTGAACGCGTCGCGGGCCGCCTCGAAGACCTCCAGCGGCACCTGGGACTCGGACAGCAGCGTCACGGACTCGCACCACGCCAGCGCCGCCCTCTCCCGTTCGGTGAAGAACGGTGACTCGCGCCAGACGCTGACGGCGAACAGGCGCCGTTCGCTCTCGCCGTTGCGCCGCGCCTCCATGGCGTGCAGGTCGGCGCAGAACGCGCAATGGTTCACCTGCGACACGCGCAGGCGCACCAACTCCAGCAGCGGCTTTTCCAGCGACAGTTCGAAGATGGCGGCTTCCAGCGCCAGCACCGCCTTCAGCGCTTCCGGCGAGGCGGTGTAGTAATCCAGACGCGGCTGCATGACGGCACTCCAGGGGATGACTCGGTGATTGTGCGCCGCGCCGTCCGGGCGGCGAGTGGCCAATCCAGGGAATTTCCACCGCGCAACTTCACCGCGCCACCGGCCGGCGCTACGCTTGCGCCACGGCACTGAACCTGCGGAGTCCGCCCTTGGAGCTGCACCTGATCATCCACGGCCAGAAGGATCTCGCCGGGCAACTCTATCGCCAGCTGCGCGAAGCCATCGACTCCGGCCGCCTCGCCGCCGGCAGCCGCCTGCCACCCAGCCGCCTGCTGGCCGAGCAGCTGGGCATTTCGCGCAAGACCATTTCCGACACCTACGCCCAGCTCACCTACGAGGGCGTGCTGGTGGGCAAGATCGGCAGCGGCACCTTCGTCAACACCCACCTGCCGCGCCACGACCGTCGCCGGGATGGCGTGCGCTTCGCCAGCCAGGACAACATCGAGCGCTGGGCCAGCCTCGACACGCGCCTGCGCCACCCCGGCGCCGGCACGGCCAGGGCCGACTTCATCGGCGGCGCCACCACCCAGCTGCAATTTCCCCAGGAGGAATGGCGGCGCTGCGTGAACCATGCGCTGCGCCAGATGACCGGCCTGCGCGGGCACTACAGCGCCCCCGAGGGCATCGCGCCGCTGCGCGACGGCATCGCGCGGCACATCGCCTACGCCCGTGGGGTGAACTGCCAGCTGGACGACGTGATGGTCTGCAACGGCGCGCAGCAGGCGCTGCACCTGCTCGCCCGCGTCATGCTGCGCCCCGGCGACAAGGCGGCCATGGAGGACCCCGGCTACACCCCGGCGCGGCTGATCTTCCAGACCCTGGGCGCCGAGGTGGTCAGCGTGCCGGTGGATGCCGAGGGCATCTGCGTGGCGCAGATTCCCGATGGCACGCGGATGATCTACACCACGCCCTCGCACCAGTTCCCGCTGGGCATGCCGATGAGCCCGGCGCGGCGCGAGGCGCTGCTGGCGCGGGCGCTGGAGCTGGGCGCGCTGGTGATCGAGGATGATTACGACAGCGAGTTCCGCTACGAAGGGCGGCCCACCGATGCGCTGCAGAGCCTCGACCGCCACGGCGTGGTGGCCTACATCGGCACGTTCTCCAAGGTGCTGCTGCCGGAGCTGCGCCTGGGTTACCTGATCCCGCCGCCGAGCCTGTTCCCGGCGCTGGTGCGTGCCCGGCAGATCGTGGACTGGCACAGCTCGACGCTGCCGCAGTGGGCGCTGGCGCGGTTCATCAGCGAGGGCTACCTGCTCAAGCACATCCGTCGCTGCCACGGCATCTACGCGGGGCGTCGCGAACGCATCCTCGCGCGGCTGGCGGGCGACCTGTCGCCCTGGCTGGAGGCGGTGCCGTCGGTGGCCGGCTTCCATCTCACCGCCCTGCTGCGCGAGCCGGTCAACGTGGCGCTGCTCTGCGAGCTGGCGCGCAAGGTCGACGTCGGCCTCTACGGGCTGGCGCCGTTCCATCACCAGGTGCCGGTGCGTGATGGCCTGCTGCTGGGGTTCGGCGCCATCGACACGCTGGACATCGACCCGGCGCTGGACAAGCTGCGCGACCTGCTGCAGCAGTTGGCCTGAGCCCTCGCTTCGATACCCGGTCGCTCTGGACGAATCCTGTAGGAGCGGGCCACGCCCGCGAACCGCGGACAATGTCCGCGCATCCCGGTGTGCATCAATGCCGTGAGCCCTGCTCACGGATCGCAGGCATGGCCCGCTCCTACAAAAGCCGCGCCGGGGCGTGCCCTCTCCCCCGCCCCCGCCCTTAAGGGAGAGGGAACTGCCCGTGCCGGCTGACATCCTGGTTTCAACCTGCACAGTACAGTCCCCTCTCCCTTCAGGGAGAGGGAAACACAGGCACGGACTTTCAGAGAAAGACAGTTGCTCCTACAAAAGGCACGCCACGGAGCGCTTTCGTAGGAGCGGACTCTGTCCGCGATCGCTTTCCGGCCACTGCGGGCATGACCGATGCCCCATCGCGGACGAAGTCCGCTCCTACAGGCGTCGGAGGCATCGCAACACGGCCCCAACAGATTGGCCCGGCGGTTTTTCGTGGAATTGGCGGTTCAGGCGCGCAGCGCAGGCTCGTACCCTTTCAGCATCGGCTTTGAAAGCCGGTTCCGGCCTTTACCGGATGCCGGCGCCAGCGCCCAATGGCCACCCCAGCACAAGGAGCCTCGCCATGTCCCCGTCCGCCATTGCCATCGTTCGCGTCCAGGCAGTCCCCGGCCAGGCCGCGGCGCTGGGTACTCACCTGTCTGCCCTGCTGGCGCAGGTGCGCCGGCAACCCGGTTGCCAGGCCGGCGAGCTGCACGCGCTGGCTGCCGACCGCTGGCAGGTGCTCACCCGCTGGGCCAGCCAGGCCGAGCTGGAGGCGCACCTGTCCGGGCCGAGCGCGCAGGCCTGGCTTGGCCAACTCGGCTGCGGCGACCTGGCGCTGGGCCTGGAGTTCGAAAGCCGCAGCGCCGAGTGATTCAGAACGCCGAGCGCACCAGCCCGCCGTCCACCCGCAGCGCCGCGCCATTGGTGGCGGACGAAGCTTCCGAGCAGACATAGAGCACCAGGTTGGCGATTTCCTCCGGGCGGGCGAAACGCTGCAGCAGCGAACCCGGCCGCGCGGTGCGGAAGAACTCCGCCTCGAACTCCTCGAACGGCTGGCCGCCGGAGAGCTTGTCGACGAACTCGCCCACGCCCTCGGACGCGGTCGGCCCCGGCAGTACCGCATTCACCGTCACCCCGGTGCCCGCGCAGTATTCCGCCAACCCGCGGGACAGGCCGAGCTGGGCGGTCTTGGTGACGCCGTAGTGGATCATCTCCAGCGGAATCTGGATGCCGCTCTCGCTGCTGATGAACACCACCCGCCCCCAGTTCTTCTGCTTCATCCCCGGCAGGTAGGCGCGGGACAGGCGCACGCCGGACAGCAGGTTGACGTCGAGAAAGCGCAGCCACTCCTGGTCGTCGATGTCCTCGAAGGGCTTGGGATCGAAGATGCCCAGGTTGTTCACCAGCACATCCACCGCCGGGTAGCGCTGCACCAGCGTGGCGATCTGCTGCGGGTTGGAGAGGTCACCGGCGAACCCTTCGACCTTCGCATCGCCCTGCCCGGCGCGAAGGCGCGCCAGGGCATCGTCCACCGAGGCCTGGCTGCGGCCGTTGAGGATCACCCGCGCCCCTTCGCGGGCCAGGCCCTGGGCGATGGCGAAACCGATGCCCTTGGTCGAGCCGCTGACCAGGGCGAGCTTGTCGGACAGGTGCAGGTTCATGCGGTGCCTCCGGAAGATGGGTCGATGCGCGGCCGATCCTTGCGCAAGGCGGCCATGGAGCGCTGAGCATAGATGACCACCGGCGCCGCGCCGGCTCGCAGGCTCAACGGTCGCCGCCGGCCTCAGGCCTGGCCGGCGCGGCGTGCCACTGCTCGCGCGGCACCCACTTGGGCTGCTGCGGGTCGCCCAGGTAGTGCGGCGACATGATCTGCACGCCGTACTCGTTGAACACGTCCTGGATATGCGCGTGCAGCAGGCTGAGCAGCTCCGCCCGCGGGCGCGGCTCGCTGGGAATCGCCTGGGCCACCAGGCGGTATTCGGGGTAGAAGTCCGACAGCGCGGTCTGGAACACCTGCGGCGTGGGCGTCGCGAGAATCCCCTCGGTACGCCGCGCCGCCTCGATCAGCATGGCCTCCACCTGCCGCCAGGGCGTGTCGTAGCCGATGGTGACCACGGTATCCACCACGTAGCCGGTGCCCTGCACGATGCGCGAGTAGTTCTTGGTCACCGAGCTGGTGATCATCGAGTTGGGCAGCGTCAGCACCTCGCCCAGGCCGGTGCGGATGGTGGTGTTGAACATGCCGACCTCAGTGACCGTGCCTTCATGCTCGCCGACCCGCACGAACTCCCCGGCACGCAAGGTGCGCGAATAGGTGAGGATCAGCCCCGACGCCGCCTGCCCGATGACGCTGGACGCGCCCAGGGAAATCATCAGGCCCACCAGCACCGACAGGCCCTTGAAGGCCTCGGTGCCGGAGCCGGGCAGGTACGGATAGGCCATGACGATGGCGAACAGCCAGATCGCCAGGGAGGTCAGCCGCGTGGTCGGCTGCAGGGTTTCCACGGTCAGCCAGCGCAGGTTGCCCGGCCGTGCCAGCCGCTGCAGCAGGCGGCGGCTGAAACCGCTGAAGGCGCGGGCGATGAGCAGGATGCACAGCGCCACCGCCAGGCCGGGCAGCGCATCGAGTATGCCGTTGACCAGGTAGTGCGCCAGGTCCAGCAGGTGCACGTTGAGGCTCTCGCCCCACGGCCGGGTGTAGGGGAACTGTGACAGCACGAAGCTCAGCCACTGATAGCTCAGCAGCGCCACCACCAGCCAGTAGAGCAGCGACAGCGACCGCCCCAGCAGGCCTTGCAGGTGCTGGGTATCCAGCAGCGGCGTGCCGCCCAGCCGCAGCAGGTGGGTGCGCCGACGCATCAGCCGCGGCAGCACGCCCAGGGCCTTGCCGCGCAGATAACCGGCGGCGCGCAGCAGCAGACCGTAGAGCACGCTGGCCAGCGCCGCATAGCCGGCGGCGCGGAGCAAAAAGTGCAGGCTGCGCGCCTCGCCGCTTTCCACCACGACCTGGCGCAGATTGGCGGCGGCCTTCTCCGCCGCCGCGCGCACCGAGGTGCCGGGCGGGTCGACGTCCTGCGGGGTAACGATGAAGGCGCGGCTGTAGCCCAGCAGCACCAGGTAGCTGTCCTGGATCGGGTCGATGCCGACGGCGAGCTCGCCCCCGTTTTCCAGCGCCTCGCCGATGATGGTGGTGGCCCGGTGCACCCGCGCCGCGGGCGACTCGCCCAGCAGCGTGCCGCGAAATACGATGACGCTGCGGTTATCGATCTTCAATTCTGCCGGCGGTTGCTCGCCGGCCACCACGGCGGCATCCCCTGCCGATGACGCTGCTGTCGCCGCCAACGGCCAGATGGCCAGCAGCATCCACAGGATCGCCCGCCCCGCCGAGCTCTTGACCATTGCCATCCCCCGTCGTCCTGGTTTGCATGTTGTTCCGATCGTTCGCACAAGCGTAGCCAACGCTGGGCAGTCCACCGGGGTGACGGCAATCAGGGGTCGCTCCCGCCGGCGTTCCTCTTCAGCCCTGATCCCATGGTCAGATTCCCAGCCCGCGCCGGCAGCGGCCCCGAGCGAAATTTATGTAAGAAAAACGGTACATGCCGGGTGCGAAATGTAGTGCGCTCCATCGCTTATGCCGCTGTAACTACTGGCGAAAATTGCTTTTCCGACTAGCGTCAATTCCGTAAGCAGATATGCGTAGGACTGCTTTTCTCTCGGGATTGACCAGTTGGAAATAGGGAAATGCAGGCCAAATATCGCTCGAAGCTTTTCCAGCCGGCGGCGCACGCCCTGGCCCTGGAGCAACGCATTCTGTTCGACGGCGCCGCCGCTGCGGCCGTCGACCAGCAACACCACGACAGCACCGCCGCCGAGGCGAAGGACACCGCCCAGCCGGCCACCGCCGTCGAGGCCCGCGCCCAGGCCGCCGCGCCCGCCCAGCCCGCGCCGCGCAACCTGGTGGTGATCGACGCCCGCCTGGAGAACCGCGACCAGCTCGCCGCCAACCTGCCGGTGGGCTCCAGCGCGCTGGTGGTGGACGCCGGCCAGGACGCCATTGCCGCGATCAGTAATGCGCTGGCGCAGCTGGGCAAGGTGGATTCCATCCAGATCTTCTCCCACGGAGCCACCGGCCAGTTCACCCTGGGCAACCAGACCTTCACCCGCCAGAGCGTCGACCAGTTGGGCGAGCGCCTCAGCGCCTGGCGCGGCGAACTCAACGCCGGGGCAGACATCCAGCTGTATGGCTGCGACGTCGGCGCCGGCAGCGCCGGGCAGGCGCTGGTCGATGAACTGGCGCGCTGGACCGGCGCGGACGTCGGCGCGTCCAGCAATGCGACCGGCGCCCGCAGCGCCGGCGGCGACTGGGACCTGGAAGTGCGCGCCGGCGACGTGGACAAATCCATCGCCCTGGGTGCCGATACCCTGCTCAGCTTCCAGGGCCTGCTGGCCAACGCCAGCCCCACCGTGGCCATGGGCAGCGGCGGCGCGGGCGTGCGCCTGGGCGATACCTTCACCTTCGACGTGATCTTCAGCAACCCGTCCACCCAGGTGGGCTACGCGCCCTATATCGACCTGTTCATGCCGGCCACCGGGCGCGACGGCAACGACGGCGCCACCTTCGTCTCCGCCACCTACCTGGGCCAGGCGGTGAAAAGCTTTGTGATCACCTTCGACGCCAGCGGCAACACCACCCACCCGCTGGCCAAGGACGCCAACGGCAGCGCCCTGGTGATCAACGCCGCCAGCGTCGGCATGA
The DNA here is from genome assembly GCF_025133575.1 of Pseudomonas sp. GCEP-101. Taxonomy (NCBI): domain Bacteria; kingdom Pseudomonadati; phylum Pseudomonadota; class Gammaproteobacteria; order Pseudomonadales; family Pseudomonadaceae; genus Pseudomonas; species Pseudomonas sp. GCEP-101. The sequence continues at coordinate 5,199,212 of NZ_CP104011.1, forward strand.
AGCCCGGCGACCAGATGGTGGTGCTGCAACTGCCCTACGCCAGCGTCGCCAGCGGCCAGCCGGCCATCGACATCCAGATCACCGCGCAACTGAGCAACCTGGCCGACACCAGCTATTCCGACGGCGCGCCCAACCTCACCATCAATGCCCGGGGCGGCTTCGAGTACGGCAACGATTCGCTGAACAACCCCGCGCAGGACCCGACCCTGGTGGAGGCCGCGCTGCACAGCTTCGTGGTCACCCCGACGCTGCTGTCGGTGACCCAGACGGTGAACATGCCCGAGGGCGAGACCGTCACCGGGCCGAACTTCACCCGCACCGAGACGGTCACCGTGACCCCGGCCCCCGGCCAGACGCTGACCAACGTCACCGTCACCCAGACCGTGCCGGACCAGGTCCACGTCAGCTCCATCACCCCCGGCGCCGGCGGCACCCTGACCTCCATCACCCTGCACGACGGCACCGTGCTGACCAACCCGACGCTGATCGCCGCGGCGCTGAACAACCCCAACGTGTTCGTCGCCAGCTACAGCATCCACTACGACACCCTGAGCGCCGCCAGCACCACCACGGTCGGCTTCTACGTGCCGGAGATCGACGCGGCCGGGCGCCCGGTGCTCGACCCCGCCACCGGCAACCCGCGCACCATCACCTTCGGCACCGCCACCGTGAGCGGCGACTGGAACCCGCTGGACGTGCGCGACCGCCCCCTCGACCCGGACGGCTACCCCTTCACCGTCACCGGCGATGGCGCGGGCGTCACCTTCGTCGCCAAGTCCATCACCCTGCTCAAGACGGTGAACCTGCAGAACGACGTCGGCAGCGTCGGCATCACCCCCGGCGATACGCTGCGCTACACCATGGACGTGGCGATTTCCGACTTCTACGCCTTCGGCAAGAACATCCTCGGCCAGGGCACCTTCACCGTCACCGACCAGCTCAGCGACGGCCAGACCTTCTCCGCCGCCAACCCGCCGAGCATCGTCATCCAGCAGCACGGCGGCACCCAGGTCATCCCGGTGATCTACACCGCCACGGTGAATGCCGACGGCAGCACCACGCTGGTCTTCGACATCGGCGCCTCCATCGCCGCCGCCGTGCAGGGGCCGGGCCTCTACGCGCTGTTCGGCGACCTCTGGGACGGCGATGCGCAGGAAGGCGCCACGCGGATGTCCATCGTCTACGACGCCACCATCGACACCACCTACACCACCGACCACCCGCCCCACGACCAGCTCAACGAGGGCGACAGCGTCAGCAACAACGCGGTGGTGGACGCCACCGTGCTGCGCGACTCGGTGAACCTGGGCGGCGAGCAGACCGACGGCTCCGCCACCACCAGCACCATCCAGACCTCGCAGATCGACATCCAGCTGACCCAGGTGAACGGTGGCGCGCCCGGCAGCAGCGAACTGCGCCCCGGCGACGTGGTGACCTTCACCATCACCTACGACCTGCTGGTGGCGGACTACGAGAACTTCACCCTCACCGCCTACCTGCCGCTGCCGCTGCTCACCTCCCAGGTGGTCGACTGGACCCAGGGCACCGGTGTCGGCCAGTGGACCTTCGGCGCCGGCAACAACATCGGCGACGTGCCGGACTCCGTGCGCACCGGGCCGGGCAACTCGATCATCTTCAACTTCGGCAACTACGCCTCCACAGGCCTCAACGGCGCCCGCGTGCAGGTGCAATTCACCATGCGGGTGGGCGACCAGCCCTTCGCTGACCAGCGCGAACTCGACGTGCTGGCGCAATCCAGCCAGACCACCACCATCGACAAGACGGTGCTGATCTCCTCGGACGTGGCGGTGATCGAATCGGTCGCCGAGCCGGTGCTGGACATCAAGCACGGCGTAGTCTCCACCACCCACGGCACGGTGACCGGCACCACCGGCACCTGGGCCCAGCCGGGCACCAGCGGCGTGCCCTTCAGCGGCAGCGTCACCAGCCTGGCGGCGGTGGACGGCAACGTCAGCGGCATCGACGGCGCCGACACCCTGCGCCTGGCCACGGCGATCAAGAACAGCGGCGGCGGCAACGCCTTCGACGTGTCCACCAGTATCACCCTGCCGGCGGGCCTGGCCTTCGTCGGCGGCAGCCTGTCCAGCGCCAACCTGCAGATCCATCGCGGCGACGGCACGCTGCTGGTGCAGGGTGTGGACTACAGCGTGAGCGGCAACAGCATCACCTTCCTCGACGCCAACAACCAGGGCACCCTGCTCGCCGGCCGCGCCGGCACCGCCAATGACCTATCCGGCGCCAACGTGGTGGTGATCACCTACGACGTCACCGTCGATAACGCCATCCTCGCCTCGCGCACCCTGCAGAGCAGCGCCGCGCTGACCCACTACGCCAGCGTCGAGGGCGGCCAGGACTTCACCCCGGTGGACCTCGTCGAGGTCGCCAACCAGCAGGTGGCCGCGCCAAGCATCAGCAAGACCTACCAGAACGGCAGCCTCAGCGACGACGACTCCAGCGCCAGCCACACCACCGGCAGCAACCTGGTGATCGGCGAGAAGATAACCTACGACATCGTCGTCACCCTGCCCGAAGGCAGCACCGCCAACCTGCGCCTGGCCGACCTGATCCCGCCGGGCCTGCGCCTGGATCTCACGGCATTCGGCGGCGCCGGGTACCAGATCATCACCACGGCCGCCGGCAGCGGCGCGCTGGGCCTGGATTTCGCCGGCAACGTCAGCGTCCTCAGCTTCAGCGGCGACGGCAGCGATGGCGGCGACCTGAACCTGGTGTTCAGCGCCGCGGGCTCCACGGCGGACAACAACCTGGGCAACAACGCCTTCGTCATCCGCCTGGTGCTGGTGGCGAGCAACGTGCAGGGCAACCAGCAGGGCGTCACCCTGAACAACGGCGCGCAGCTGACCTACAGCGACCCCGACGGCGACACGCCCAATGGCGCCACGGCGGTCGACCGCACCGTCGCCAGCCCGCAGCAGCCGGCGGTGACCATCGTCGAGCCGACCCTGACCGTCAGCCAGCAGGTGCTCTCCACGCCCACCTACGGCGGCTTCGACGAAGGCGACACGGTCACCTACACCATCACCATCGGCAACACGTCCGGCACCAATGCCTTCGACCTCAGCCTGCTGAACATCCTGCCCACGCAGATGGACAACATCGTCATCAACGGCACGGTCTACAACGGCGGCGCCACCAACAACGGCGGCGTGGACTTCGTCATCCAGAACGGCCAGCTGGTCACCGCCAACGGCGCCAACATCGATATCGCCAACGGCGGCAGCATCGTCATCACCCTGACGGGCGTGGTGAACGCCACGGCAGCCGGCCAGGCGGTCATTTCCAACAGCGTCGTGGTGCGCTGGACCAGCCTGGACGGGCTCAGCAACGCCACCGACACCGCCGCTGGCGAGCGCGGCGGCGACGACGGGCTGCTCAACTCCGGCGTGCTCAACGACTACCGGCAGATCAACACGCTGCTGATCCCCGTCACCAACGGCATCCAGGTGTCCCGCGTGGGCGGCCTGGACGCGACGCCCCCGGCCACCAACAGCTCCGGCGTCACAGATACCGCCGGGCTGGAGGAAACCGTGGTGGTCGGCGAGATCGTCCGCTATCGCGTGGCGGTCGTGGTGCCCACCGGCGACAACCCCAACTACCAGATCCGCATCGAGCTGGCTGCTGGGCTGGAATTCATCCCCGCCAACCTCAACAACATCCTCATCGCCCTGGGCTCCAGCGCCCTCGGCGGGCTGACCACCGACGCCACCAACCTGATCAGCGGCGGCACGCTGGGCATGGTCGGCAACCAGAACAGCGACGTCTCGCTGCCGATCCACCCGGACCTGTCCGGCGACAAGCCCACCGGCGTCTTCGACATCAACAACGGCCGCCTGCAGATCGTCACCAACGCCGACGGCAGCCAGACCGTGACCTTCAACCTGGGCAACCTCACCAACACCGAGGTCAACGACGGCGACATCGAGGGTGTGATCCTCGAGTTCAACGTCCGCGTCGCCAACATCGCCAGCAACCAGAGCGGCAAGCAACTGGGCGTGAACGTGTTCGAACACGTCGGCGACAACGGCGGGGTCGATCGCGGCCACAGCGCCACGGTCTTCGAGCACGTGGTGGAACCGAGCTTCACCGGCATGGACAAGTCGGTGATCGACATCGCCGCCGGCAGCGTCGCCGGCACCACCTCGGCCACCGTGTCGGTCGGTTTCACCCAGAACGGCGAGGTGCCGGCCTACAACGTCGTGCTGCGCGACCAGTTCCCCAACGGCAGCGACTACGCCATCCAGAGCATCGTCATCAACGGCACCTCCTACACCACCGGCACCCTGCCCGCCGGCGTCACCGCCAGCATCGTCGGTGGCCAGGTGGTGCTCAACTTCGACCAGTTGAACGTCGGCGACACGGTCCAGGTGATCTACAGCGTCACCTTGCCCAACACCATCGTCCCCGATGACGCCAGCAGCTCGGCGGTACTGACCTGGACCAGCCTGCCCACCAGCTTCGAGAACGCCGGCTGGGGCGGCTCGCTGCCGCTGACCGCCGGCGGCGTCGACGGTGAGCGCACCGGCCAGGACGGCGCGAGCGGGCTGAACAACTACATCCTCAGCGACGGCGCCGGCATGGGCGTGGTGCAAGGCACCCTGTGGGATGACACGAAATCGGCCACCAACAGCGTGACGCCCGACGGCCCCGGCCTGGGCGGCATCGGCGTGACGTTGACCTGGGCCGGCGACGACGGCCTGTTCGGCACCGGCGACGACCGCCTCTTCAGCACGACGACGGCCGCCGACGGCACCTACCAGTTCGCCATCCTGCCCTCGGGCAACTACCTCGTGGCGGTGGCGCAGAACTTCGCCCAGGCGAGCAACAACCGCTTCCACGTGCGCGTCGATACCGACACCGGCACCTCCACCGTGGGCCTGGGCAGCATCAACCTGAACCTCGCCGAAGGCGCCATCGGCATCGCCGACGCCGGCTACGTGCACCTCAACGAAGCGCCGATCAACACCGTCGCCGACCAGCATGGCGCGGAAGACACCGTGCTGCACATCGTCGGCCTGGCCACCAGCGACGTCGACGTCAACGCCGGCAATGCCGACGGCATCATGACCGTCACCCTCAGCGTGGTGCACGGCGTGCTCTGGCAGAGCGCGACGACGCCCGGCGCGAGCGACGCGCCCCCGGCCGGCGCGGGGCGCACCCTGGTCCTCACCGGCACCCTGCAGCAGATCAACGTGCTGCTCAGCCAGATCTATTACAAGGGCGACCAGGACTTCAACACCTTCCGCGACCGCGAAACCCTGACCATGGTCACCAACGACCAGGGCAACTTCGGCGACGCGGACGGCGATGGCATCCCCGGCGAAAACCCCGACGACGCGCTGAAGGACACCGACACGCTGAACATCGTCATCGACCCGGTGAACGATGCGCCCATCGCCAATCCCGACCTGGCCATCGCGCTGGAAGCCGGCGGCCTGAACAACGCCGACCCCGGCATCGATCCCACCGGCAATGTGCTGACCAACGACACCGACGTCGACATCCAGACCAACAACGACGTGCTCCGGGTCACCCGCCTGGAGAACTCCTTCGGCGGCTTCGTCACGGTGCCGGCTACCGGCGTGGTGAGCCTCGCGGGCCGCTACGGCACGCTGTTCATCACCGCCAGCGGCGGCTTCCAGTACGTGGTCGACAACAACAACGCCGCGGTCCAGGAACTGCGCACCACGGCCGACTTTCTGCGTGAGTCCTTCGGCTACTTCATTGCCGACACGGGCGGCCTGACCAGTTCGACCTCCCTGACCATCGACATCCACGGCGCCAACGACACCCCCATCGCCAGTGGCGACACCGGCACCGCCATCGAGGCCGGCGGCACCAGCAACGGCACGCCCGGCCAGGACGCCACCGGCAACGTACTGACCAACGACACCGACGTGGACTCGGTGGCCCTGGGCGAGACCAAGGCCGTCAGCCTCGTTCGCTACGACGGCCCCGGCGGCGGACGGATCTTCGCCGTCAGCCCCGGCGCGGCGACCACGGTGCAGGCCAGCTTCGGCCGCCTGACCATCAATGCCGACGGCTCCTACCGCTACGTGATCGACAACAGCCTGCCGGCGGTGCAGGCGCTCTCCCCCGGCGAGTCGCTGGTCGAAGACTTCACCTACCAGATGACCGACGCCGGCGGGCTGAGCTCCATCACCACCCTGACCATCACCCTTCGCGGCGCCAACGACGCACCGGTGGCGGTGGACGACCACGCCAGCGCCACGGCCGGCGCCAGCGACGGCAGCCCGGCGCCGGTCAACGCCAGCGGCAATGTGGTCGCCGGTGTCGGCGGCGTCGGTGCCGACACCGACGTCGACCACGCCGACCAGCCCAACGCCACGAAGCTCAAGGTCGATGGCGTGCGCTCCGGCCTGGAAAGCGCGGGCGGGGCACTCACCGGCGTCGCCAGCGGCATCACCACCACGATCACCGGCACCGTCGCGCGGCTGGGCAACGGCAGCCTGATCAGCGGCAGCTTCGGCCAGCTCGCCATCAACGACGACGGCACCTTCACCTTCACCGTCAACAGCGCCGACCCGGCCATCCGCGCGCTCGCCGCCAACCAGAGCCTGGACGTGATCTTCACCTACCGCATCCACGACACCGGCGGGCTGACCGACCAGGCGCAACTGGTGATCACCGTCACCGGGGTCAACGACCCGCCGGTGGTCAACCCGGTCAGCGTGGACGCCATCGAAGCCGGCGGCCTGCTCAACGCCACCCCGGGCCTGGACCCGAGCGGCAGCATCCGCGGCGCCTACAGCGACCCGGACGGCGACCCCGTGACCATCACCGGTTTCATCAACTTCAACGGCGCCGCCGGCACCCTCGGCCAGAGCCTGGTGGGCCGCTTCGGCAGCCTGGTGCTCGACGCCCAGGGCAACTACCGCTACGTGGTGGACAACAACAACCCCCTGGTGGAGGCGCTGCGCACCCACCAGCAAACCCTCAGCGACGTCTTCCAGTACACCGTCAGCGACGGCCAGGGCAAATCCGTCAGCGCAAGCTTCACCATCGTCATCCACGGCCGCGACGACACCCCCATCGCCCTGGACGACAGTGGCATCGCCATCGAGGCCGGCGGCACCAACAACGCCACGCCGGGCGTGCCCGCCCTCGGCAATGTGATGACCAACGACCTCGACGTCGACGGCACCAGCTATGGCGAGACGCGCACCCTCGACGCCCTGCACACCGGGGCCAAATCCACCAATGGCGCATTCCTCAGCCTGGTCAACGGAACGCGCACCCTGGACGGCAACTACGGCAGCCTCACCCTCAATGCCGACGGCTCCTACCGCTACGTGGTCAACGACAACCTCGCCGCCGTCCAGGCGCTCAAGACCGGCGACAGCCTGACGGAAGTCTTCACCTACCGCATGCACGACACCGACGGCGCCGCCTCCATCGCCCAGCTGACCATCACCATCGAAGGCCGCTACGACGCCCCCGTGGCCCACGACGACATCAACTACGCGGTGGCCAACCTCGACGGCAGCGGTGGGCGCAACCCCACCGGCAACGTGATCAGCGGCCTGGGCGTGCTCGGCACCTACTTCGGCACCGACACCGATGTCGATGCCGGGGATCACATGGTGGTCACCGGCATCGGCGTCGGCGCGGAGAACCGCACCCCGCCGCTGACCGCCGTGCCGGCCGGCACCAGCAACGCCAATGGCCAGGTCATCCAGGGCGTCTTCGGCACCCTGGTGATCGGCGCCGACGGCAGCTACCGGTACGTCGTCGACAGCACCAACCCCACCATCGTCTCCCTCGGGCCGCTGGCCTTCGCCATCGAATCCTTCACCTACCAGGTGACCGACGACGGCGGCCTCAGCGACCAGGCCACGCTGTTCATCATCATCCGCGGGCGCAACGACCCGCCGGTGACCGAGCCGGACTTCGGCACCGCGGTGGAGGACGGCGGCCTGCACAACGCCATACCGGGCAGCAACCCCTCGGGCAACGTGCTGGCCAACGACACCGACCCGGACACCATCACCAGCATCCCGCAGGACGTGATGCACGTGGTCTCGTTCTGGGCCGGCGACGGCCCGCCCCCGGCCGATGCCGCCGTGCCCGGGCAGACCCTGCGAGGCCTGTACGGCAACCTGACGATCAACGACGACGGCAGCTGGAACTACGTGCTGGACAACTCCCTGCCCGAGGTCGAGGCCCTGCGCGCCAGCGGCCAGACCCTGCAGGACCGGTTCACCTACCTGGGCGCGGACATCTGGGGCGGCGCGACGCCGGGCGTGCTCACCGTCGTCATCGACGGGCGCAACGACACCCCCATCGCCAGCGACGACAGCGCCCTGGCCGTGGAGGCCGGGGGCGTCCACAACGGCACTCCCGGCGTCGACCCGCGCGGCAACGTGCTGGACAACGACACCGACGTCGACGGCGTGCAGTACGGCGAAACCAAGGCGGTGCTGGACTTCACCAGCCAGAACGGCACCACGGTCAGTGCCGGCACCGTGCTGCAGGGGCTGTACGGCAGGCTGACGATCAACGCCGACGGCAGCTACGAGTACCGCGTCGACAACGACAATCCCACCGTGCAGGCCATGCGCAGCGCCAACGAGAAGCTGCAGGAAGTCTTCACCTACCGCATGCGCGACACCGCCGGGGCCACCTCCGATGCGCGCCTGACGGTGGTCATCCTGGGCGCCAACGACAACCCGGTGGCGCGCGACGACAGCAACAGCGCCACCGACCAGACGCCCGCGCCCCAGGCCAGCGGCAACGTCCTGCCCAACGACAGCGACGTGGATGGCGGCGACGCCTTGACCGTCACCGGCATCCGCACCGGCCAGGAAACCGACACCGGCGCCGCCGGCGTGGTCGGCCAGCCCATCGCCGGGCGCTACGGCACGCTCGTGCTCAACGCGGACGGCAGCTACACCTACCGCATCGACCTGAGCAACCGCGAGGTGCTGGCCGCCGCGGGCCTGGGCCAGGTCCTCAAGGACCATTTCACCTACACCATCAGCGACCTGGCCGGCGCCACCGACGACGCGGTGCTGACCATCACCCTGGACATCGCCACGCCGTACATCCCGCCGGGGCCGCACCTGGACCGCTTCGGCGACGACGGCTACCCGCGCGATCGCCTGCCCAACGTGGACCCGGCGATCTTCGTGCAGCCGGTGGTGGAGCGCATCGACGACCGCCTCTCGCTCTCCGCCTGGGGCGCCGACGGCAGCAACATCGATCTCTTCGCCACGCCGGAGATCGAGAGCCCGTCGCTGGGCGCCAACCTCGGCCAGGTGAAGGGCCAGTTCGTCGCCCGCGCCGTGGCCGAGAGTCGCCGCGCGGCGGCCCTGGACAAGAACTGGGTGGACGGCCGCCATGGCGTCATCAGCCTCAGCGCCGACGGGCTGCTGCCCGACCCGTCGCTGTGGGCCCCCTTCCCCGCCGACATGGTCGGCAAGACCGATAAAGCACAGACCGCAGCGGGCTTCCGCGCCCAGCTGCGCGAGGCCGCCCAACGCCGGAGCGGCCAATGAGGAATGCGCGCCCCCTTTGCACGGATCAAGGAAAGAACATGCCCGCCTACGCCCTGAAATGCCTGAGCGCCACCATCACCGTCAGCGTCCTCCTGAGCGCCTGCTCGGCGTTCGAGCCCAAGCCCTACACCGAGGAGGAAATGCGCCAGCGGGTGATCGACGACCAGGCGCGGATGTACAAGGAACAGGAACCGGTCAGCGGGCCGATCACCTTCTACGAAGCCTCGGCGCGGGCCCTGAAGTACAACCTGGACTACCGCCTGAAGCTGCTGGAAAGCGCGCTGGCCTCCGACCTGCGCGACGTCACCAGCCACGAGATGCTGCCGCGGGTGGTCGCCTCCGCCGGCTACGCCGGGCGCAACAACGATTCGGGCGGCACCTCCATCGGCATCGAGGACCGCCAGGTCAGCCTGCGCCCGTCCACCTCCGAAGAGCGCTACCGCCAGCTCTACAGCCTCGGCCTGTCCTGGAGCCTGCTGGACTTCGGCGTGGCCTACTACCGCACCCAGCAGAAGAACGACCAGATGCTGATGGCCGAGGAGCGCCGCGAGAAGGTCGCGCAGAACGTCCTGCAGGACGTGCGCAACGCCTACTGGCGCGCCCTGGGGGCCCAGCGCCTGCTACCGGAAGTCGACGGCCTGCTGCTACGCACCCACCGCGCCCTGACCTCCGCCCGCGAGGCCGAGGGCAAGGGCCTGCTGCCGCGCCAGGACATCCTCGCCTACCAGCGCGCCCTGCTCGACTCGGTGTACATGCTCACCGTGCGCCGCCAGGACCTGGAGTTCGCCCGCGCCGAACTGGCGGCACTGATGTCGCTGCCGCCCAACACCAAGATGGTCCTGGCCGACGTCGGCGAGCAGCCGCTGCCGCTGGTGACCAACAACGTCGAACAGCTCGAACGCCTGTCGCTGGAACGCCGCCCGGAAATCATGGAGGAGTGGTACAGGAAGCGCGTCGACATGAACGACCTGAAGATCGCCAAGGCCCAGCTGTGGCCCAACATCAGCTTCAACTACGGCTACGAGTACGACTCCAACAAGTACCTGTACAACAACGACTGGAACCAGACCGGCATCAACGTCTCGATGAACCTGCTGCGCCTGGCCCAGTACCCGGACATTAAGGCCGCCGAGGCCAGCCAGGAGAAGACCGACGACATGCGCCGCACGGCGCTGTCCATGGCCATCCTCACCCAGGTCCGGGTCGGCCTGCTGCGCTACCAGCTGGCGAAGCAGGAAGTGGAGTTCGCCGACGAAAGCCTGCGCGTCGATCAGAGCCTGCTCAGCTACGCCCAGTCCGCCCGTGGCGCCGCCCTGGGCAGCGAGCTGGAGCTGATCCGCGCCGAGGGCCGCTACCTGCTCTCGCGCTACCAGCGCGAAGCCGCCTACTCCGACGCCCAGGCCGCCTGGGGCCGGCTGTACAACTCGGTGGGCTTCGAGGTGATGCCCAAGGAGATCGAGAACCACGACGTGAAGACCCTCGCGCGGGAAATCCAGCGCACCCTGGAACAGCAGACCAGCACCAACCTGCTCGCCAGTACCTCCAGTGGCAAAGAAGGAACCGCCAATGCCGCGCCGTAAGCCGTACCTGCTCCTCCCGTTGTGCCTGATGTTGCTCCAGCCGGCACTCGCCGATGACGCCCCCGGCGGCCTGCCGCCCTTGCCCGACAACCAGGACCCGGGCGCCATCCGCGTGCTGCTGGTGTCCAACCTGGAAACCACCCTCTCCGCGCAGATGAACGGCACCCTGGGTGCGCTCAAGGCGAGCCTGGGCGACAAGGTCGCCAAGGACGCCGAACTGGCCCAGCTCAACTGCGTGGAAGTGAACGCCCGCGCCAAGGTCGCCGCCGCCGAGCTGAACATGGCCCGCACCAACCTGGCCGCCAAGCAGAACCTGCGCAAGCTCGACGCCGTGGGCGACCTGGAAGTCGCCATGGCCAACACCGAGGTGCAGAAGGCCGACGGCGCCCTCACCCTGGCCCGCGCCCAGGCCGGCTACTGCCTGGTCGATGCGCCGTTTTCCGGGCGCATCGCCAAGGTCTACGTCAAGCCGTACCAGACGGTGACTGCCGGCACGCCGCTGTTCGACCTGGTCAGCGACGGCGCCTTGAAGGTCCGCCTCAACGTGCCCTCCTCCATGCTGCCCAGCCTGCGCCCGGACATGCCGCTGGAGGTGGACATCCACGAAACCGGCAAGCACTACCCGGCCAAGGTCAGCGTGATCAACGCGCGGGTCGATGCCGTGGCGCAGACCGTGGAACTGGAGGCGAAGCTGGACGCCAGCTACCCCGAACTGATCGCCGGCATGAGCGGGGTCGCGCGCTTCCCCGAAAGCCATGAGTGAGCTGCTGCCGCCCCCCCAGCTGCTGCTGAGCCTGGCCAATGTGCGCGACAAGGCGCTGGGCGCCGACACCCTCGGCGCCCTGGCCTTCAGCATCGCCAACGACCTGTTCCCGCTGCTGCGCTTCCACCAGGCGCTGGTGTTCGCCTGCCACGACTCGCGCAACGAGCTGCTGGCGGTGTCCGGGCTGGCAAAGCCGACGGAGGACTCGCCCTATCTGGTCTGGCTGGAGCGCGCCAGCCGCTGGGTCGCCGCGCAACTGCCCGACGCCACGCCCACCTGGCTGGCCCGCGACGCCATCGAGCCGCCGACGGACATCGCCGAGGGCTGGAGCGAGTGGTGGCCGGCCGGCCTCTGGTGCGTGCCGCTGCACGACCGCGCCGGCAAGCGCCTGGGGCTGGTGCTGTTCCTCCTCGACGAGCCGCCGGCGCGCAACCTGCAACCGCTGCTGCTAGGTATCTGGCAGACCTGGGCCCACGCCTGGGCGGCGTTCGGCCCGCGCCCGCGCCTGCGCTTCTGGCGGCCGAGCAGGCGCCAGGTGCTGGTCGGGGTGATCGCGCTGGCGGCGCTGCTGCTGATCCCGGTACGGCAGACCGCCCTGGCGCCAGCGGAAGTCGTCTCGCGCAATGCCCAGGTGATCAGCTCGCCCATCGACGGGGTCATAGTGAAAATGCTGGTGCGCCCGAACCAGAGCGTCGAGGTCGGCACACCGCTCTTCGAGCTGGACGAAACCACCCTGCGCAGCCGCGCCGACGTGCTGGCCAAGGAAGTCGCCGTGGCCGACGCCGAACTCATGGCCGCCAGCCAGCGTGCCTTCGACAATCCGCAGAGCAAGAGCGAACTCACCGTGCTAGACGGCCGCGCCCGCCAGCGCCGCGCCGAGCTGGCCGCCGTGCAGGCGCAACTGGCGCGCACCCGCGTGCTCGCGCCGCGCGCTGGCGTCGCCGTGTACAGCGACCCCAACGACTGGCTGGGCAAGCCGGTGGTGACCGGCGAGCGCATCCTGCAGATCGCCGACCCGACGGCACCGGGCATGCGCATCCAGCTGCCGGTGGCCGACGCCATCGCCCTGGACCCTGGGGCGCCGGTGGCGCTGTTCCTCACCGCCTACCCGCTCGACCCGCTGCACGGGGAGATCCTCGACACCAGCTACCAGGCCAAGCCCAGCGACGAAGGCGTGGCCTCCTACCGCCTGCTGGCCAGCGTGGAGGACGCCCCGCCCCATGCGCGCCTGGGCCTGCACGGCACCGCCAAGCTGTACGGCGAGCGCGTGGTGCTCGGCTACTACCTGCTGCGCCGGCCGCTGGCGTCGCTGCGTGCCTGGACCGGCTGGTGACGCCATGGACATCGCCGCCGAAGACCTGCCCACCCCGCCGCTGCGCGACGACCTGCGCCTGGACGAAGCCGCGCCCGGCCCGGACGGCGAGCCGGTGTGGGTGATCCAGGACAGCGTGCTCAACCGCTTCTACCGCATTGGCTGGCTGGAGTTCGAATGCCTGCTGCGCTGGGAGCAGACGCCACGGCAGATCAGCGAGCAGATCGCCGAACAGACCGCGCTCAAGCCCGACGCCGAACAGGTCCTGGGCTTTCGCCAGTTCCTGGAGAACCACCAGCTGCTGCGCCCCGGCCCGGAAGCCCTGGCGCGCCTGGCCGCGCGCAGCCAGGGCAGGCAATGGACGACCTGGAACTGGTGGCTGCACCACTACCTGTTCTTCCGTATTCCGCTGGTCCGCCCGCAGCGCTTCCTGCGCGCCATTGCCGGCAGCCTCGACTGGCTGTTCAACCGCTACGTGGCGATGCTGGTGCTGCTGCTCAGCCTCGCCGGCATCGTCCTGGTGGCGCACCAGTGGGACACCTTCACCCATGACGTGGTGGAATCCTTCTCTCTCGAGGGCCTGCTCAGCTTCGCCGCCGCGCTGCTGGTGGCCAAGACACTGCACGAGCTGGGGCATGCGCTGGTAGCGACGCGGCTGGGCTTGAAGGTCGCGCACATGGGCATCGCCTTCGTGGTGATGTGGCCGATGCTCTACACCGACACCGGCGAAAGCTGGAAGCTGCGCAGCAACCGCCAGCGCCTGGCGATCGCCAGCGCAGGAATCATTACCGAACTGGGCCTGGCCGGGCTGTCGACCCTCGGCTGGGCACTGGCCGACCCCGGCCCGCTGCGCAACGCCCTGCTGTACCTGGCCACCACCAGCTGGGCGCTGTCGCTGGCACTGAACGCCAGCCCCTTCATGCGCTTCGACGGCTACTTCATCGTCTCCGACCTGCTGGACTTCCCCAACCTGCACGAGCGCGCCGGCGCCCTCGCCCGCATCACCCTGCGGCGCACCCTGCTGGGCCTCGACGAGCCCTGGCCGGAGCACTTCCCCACCGGCAAGCGCCGGCTGCTGGTGGCCTTCGCCTTCGGCACCTGGGTGTACCGGCTGCTGCTGTTCCTCGGCATCGCCGTGGCGGTCTATTACTTCTTCTTCAAACTACTGGGGATCTTCCTGTTCGCCGTGGAAATCAGCTGGTTCATCGTTCAGCCCGTGTGGCGCGAACTCAAGGTCTGGTGGCAGCGCCGCGCGCACGTGAAGCCGCGACGCAAGTGGGTGTTCCTCGCGCTGCTCGGCGCCCTCGTCCTGCTGCTCGCCATCCCCTGGCGCACCCAGGTACACGCCATCGGCGTGGCCCGCGCGGCGCAGCAACTGCACGTCTACGCGCCCTTCCCCGCGCTGCTGCGCGACCTGCGGCCCGGCGGCGAAGTCAGCCAGGGCGAGACGCTGGCGGTGATGGAAGAGCCGGACATCGCCGCCAAGGTGGTCGGCAGCGAGGCGAGCATCCGCGGTTACCAGGGCCGCCTGGCCGGCATGCTGGCCGACCCGTCGGGCCTTTCCGAAGACGCTGTCACCCGCCAGCGCCTGGGCGTGGAGTACCAGCAGGCCCGCGCCGCCCGCAAGGAAATGGCGCGTCTCAACCTGCAGGCACCCTTCGCCGGCCGCTGGCTGGACGTGAACCCGGACTGGAAGCCCGGCCAGTGGATCAACACCCGCGAGCCCATCGGCGTGCTGGTGGACCCTCGACACTGGCTGGTGGACGCGTACGTCAAGCAGGACGAAGTGCAGCGCCTCACCGACGGCGGCCAGGTGCGTTTCTACCCCGAGGGCGTGCCGCGCCCCATCGATGGCCAGGTGGTACTGATCGGCACCACCCGCATCAGCCAGCTGGAGCACCCGATGCTCGCCTCGCGCTACGGCGGCCCGCTGAACGTCAACCCGCAGGGCGAGGCCCTGGTCCCCAACCCGGCGCTGTTTCATGTCCTGGTCCGACTCGACGGCGCCCCACCGGGCCTGCACGAAACCCGCGGCCACCTGCAGATCGAAGGCGCACGGCGCAGCTGGCTGGGCGAAGGATTCACGCGACTGCTGGCAGTGGCATTGCGGGAGAGCGGGTTCTAGCAGCGCCTGGCACTGCCGATTGCGGACACCGCCCGCACGCCCGCCCCGTAGGAGCGGCCCTTGTCCGCGAACTCCCCCGCCACGCCTCCCTGTAGGAGCGAGCCATGCTCGCGACCCGCTCCGGCACCGACCTTGCCGGCTGGCGCTGGCTCTCGTAGGAGCGGACCTTGTCCGCGAAGTCCATCAGACCGCCGGACGCTCAAAGGCCTGTCACCAGGGCTGCCGCCGGCCCTGCCGACGGATCGCGGGCATGGCCCGCTCCTACAGGTGGGCATGGCGCTGGCTCTTGTAGGAGCGGATTCATCCGCGAAATCTTCCCGCCGGCAGACGCTCGCAGGCATGGCGCCAGGGCTAATCATCGGCTCTGCCGACGAATCGCGGGTATGGCCCGCTCCTACAGGGGTGCCATGGGTTCGCGAGCAAGCTCGCTCCTACGAAGAGCGACTGCGCGACGGCCTGGCTTTGGCATTGGCTTTGAAGACTTCCAGGAAAACACCCGAACACTCCGACCGCCCCGTTCAGGAGGCCGAGAGGAATCGGAGTTCCAGGGGTTGAGCGGCATGGATGCCGCGAGAGCCGCGATGGGCCAGGGATGGCCCGTCGCGGCGTGCCCCTGGAACTGCGATGGAGCGAGGGTATTTTTCGCCTGAGCGAAAAACCGGATGTCCGGGGCAAGACCTTTGGTTACTTTCTGTCGTTTGAGAAAGTAACTCGCCCGAGGGGGCGAAACAGGAAGCCTGCGCATACGCCGAAGCGGCGCGGAAATGCTCAAGTCGACGCAGCCAAACAGGATCGCCATTCGAGCACGAACAGGGCGCCGGCCCTGCCGGCGGATCGCGGGCATGGCCCGCCCTACAGGGGTGCACAGGCTCTTGTAGGAGCGGATTTATCCGCGAAATCCATCTGGTTGCCGGCGCTCACAGCCATGACGTCAGAGCCGAGCGCCGGCCCTGCCGGCGGTTCGCGGGCATGGCCCGCTCCTACAATGGGGGCCTACGCCACTTCGCTCTTCACTCCCGCATCCAGGTCCACCAGCAGCTCGATCATCGCCCGTGCCGCCGCCGAGAGGCGGTCGCCGCTGCGGGTGACGATGCCGCAGCGAGCCTGGAGGATGTCGACGTTCTGCGGCAGGTTGCGAAAATGCAGGCGCACCAGTTCACCGCGGGCCATCGGCTCGCTCAGCGCCTCTTCCACGGCGATGCCGATGGCATCGGTCTGGCCGACGATGCGCACCAGCGAGGCCATGTCCTCGCACTGCACGTTGGTGGTGATGTCGATCTTGCCGCTGAGGTTGGCGAGCATCTTCCGCGCGCTGGGCGGGATCAGCGTGGCCGCCAGCGGGTAGGCGAACATGTCGTTGGTGGAGAGGCTTTCCTTGGCCAGCAACGGGTGCCCCTCGCGGCAGAAGAACAGGCCGCTGCGCGGTTTCAGCGCGCGGGTCTGGAAGTTCGGGTCGGCCTCGAAATGACGGATGTCGGCGACGAAGAACTCGATCTCCTCGCGGCTCAGGCTGCGCGCCAGGCGCTCCCAGTTGTCCACGCCGAACTGGATGTGGATGCGCGGGTAGCGCTGGACGAAGCGCGCCACCGCATCGGACACCAGCTTCTGCGCCGGCGCCGGGCCGCTGCCAAAGCGCAGCTCGCCCGAATCCAGCTTGTTCAGCCGGGCCACCGCATGGCTCAGGTTGTTGGCGCCCTGCACCAGGCTCAGCGCGTGCTGCAGCACCACCTGCCCCTCGGGGGTGGGGCGCAGGTCCTTGCTGCCGCGGTCCACCAGGCGGCAGCCCAGTTCCTGCTCCAGGCCCTGGATGCTGCGGCTGAACGCCGGCTGGGTGATGCCCATGGCATCGGCGGCGCGAACGAAGCTGCGGTGTTCGTTGAGGGCAATGAAGTAGCGGAGTTGGCGCAAATCCATGATGCATTTCCGGCATTGAAAATAGTGGGCAAAGGCATTTGCCGCTTTCGTATGCGCTGGTTTTAAATGCAAGCTCTTATTCCGTCAACGAAGAATAAAACAAACATCTATTCTTTTATGAACTAAGAATATAGCTCAGACCAGGAGTCGCCCGATGCCAGCCTTGCACCTCCTTTCCTCGCGAATGTGCCTGTCGCGCTGTCGCTGACAGCAAAAAGCCGCTTCAACCCCACTGAAAACGTCGTTCGCCACTGCTGCGTGGCGCGGCCCCGTTTTGCCCGCGATTGGCGCCGGCAGATAAGGACACAGCATGACTTTTAGACATTCGCCCTTCCCCTTCAAACTTCACCGGCTGCGCTACGCCATCGTCCTGCTGGCCCTGGGCGGCGCGCTGCCGGTATTCGCCGAGGAAGCCGAGGACGGCGGTAACAGCAGTGACACCAGCACGCCGGTCAGCGCTGCGCCGGCCAAGGCCGACGCTACCCTGGGCAAGGTCACCGTGACCGCCCGCCGCCGCGAGGAAGACTCGCAGAAAGTACCCACGCCGATCACCGTGGTCGGCGGCGAAACCCTGGAAACCCAGCGCGTCTACAAGGTGCAGGACCTGCAGCAGATCCTGCCCAGCGTGAACGTCGCCTTCATCCATGCGCGGCAGTCGAGCATCGCGGTGCGCGGCATCGGCAACAACCCGGCCAGCGACGGCCTGGAAGGCAGCGCCGGGGTCTACCTGGACAACGTCTACCTCGGCCGTCCCGGCATGGCGGTGTTCGACCTGCTGGACATCGAGCAGCTGGAACTGCTGCGCGGCCCGCAGGGCACGCTGTTCGGCAAGAACACCACCGCCGGCGTGCTGAACATCACCACCCGCGCGCCCACCTTCACCCCCGAGCGCAGCGTGGAAGTCTCCGGCGGGCAGGACGGCTACTTCCAGGGCAAGGGCACCGTTTCCGGCGCGCTGACCGACACCCTGGCCGGGCGCGTGTCGGCCTACCGCACCCGCGACGATGGCTACATCAAGAACATCCACGACGACAACTACCTCAACGGCGGCGAGCGCCAGGGCATCCGCGGGCAACTGCTGTTCAAGCCCAACGAGGACTTCGACCTGCGCTGGATCAACGACTACAACGAGGAGGATTCCAGCAACGGCAGCATGGTGGTGTACGGCGCCGCCGACCGCTTCTGGCAGCGCGCCGCCGCGGTGGGCGCCTCGCCGATCCGCGATCCGGACCGGCACAAGGTCAACATCAACAGCCGCCAGCATGTCAGCGTGCACCAGGGCGGCAGCTCGGTGGAGGCCAACTGGAACCTCAACGGCGGCTACAAGCTGACCTCCATCAGCGCCTATCGCTACTGGCACTTCACCCCGGCCAACGACGAGCAGCTCAACGTCTCGGCGATCAACAACACCGGCGTGGAAGTCCACGACCGCCAGTTCTCCCAGGAAATCCGCCTGGCCTCGCCCACCGGCGGCTTCTTCGACTATGTGCTGGGCGCCTACGCGTTCAACCAGAACCTGGGCAACAAAACCTTCACCGACTACGGCCCGCTCGCCGACCGCTACCTGCTGGGCACCAACCTGAATGCGCTGAACAACACCTATTCGAAAGCCAACGGCAAGATCAACACCGACAGCTTCGCGCTGTTCGCCCAGGGCACCTGGCACCTCACCGACAAGCTGGACTTCACCGCCGGCCTGCGCGGCACCTACGAGGAGAAGGACGCCAAGGTCGAGCGCTTCTCGCCGGTGGGCGGCGCGCCGGTGACCGGCGTCGGCGCGGTGGTGCGGCGCAACCAGCTGGGCGCCTACGACTCGGGTGACCTGAGCCTGTACAGCTTCGCCCCCTCGGCGCTGCTGAGCCTGAGCTACCAGTTCACCGACGACCTGCTGGGCTATGCCTCGCTGTCCCACGGCGAGAAATCCGGCGGCGTGAACCTGGCCGTGGCCAGCGCCCCGACCGCGGGCGCGGACTCGCTGCTGGTCGGCCCGGAGCGCGCCAACGACGCCGAACTGGGGATCAAGACCACCCTGTTCGACAACCGCCTGCAGCTCAACACCAACATTTTCTGGACCGGCATCCACGGCTACCAGGCGACCACCCTGTACCAGCCGCCGGGCTCGACCCAGCTGGTCTCGGTGCTCTCCAACGCCGGCAGTGTGCGCTCGCGCGGCCTGGAGTTCGAGGCGACCGCCCTGCCGATCCGCGGCCTGACGCTGAACTTCAACGGCTCCTACAACGACGTTACCTACCTGTCCTTCAAGGACGCCCCGTGCCCGGCGGAAGTCTCCACTCAACCCAATGCCCCGGCCACCTGCGACCTCACCGGCCAGCGCGTGGTCGGCGCCTCGAAGTGGATCGCCAACCTCAACGGCGAGTATGCCTGGAACCTCGACGACGGCATCCGCCCCTACGTGACCGGCAGCTACTCCTACCGCTCCGAGGCCGAAGGCACGCTGGACAACTCCGACCTCTCGAAGATCGACGGCTACGGCCTGGCGAACTTCTCCGTCGGCCTGCGCAAGGACATCGGCGACGGCCAGCTGGACGCCTCCGTCTGGCTGAAGAACGCCTTCGACAAGGACTACTACCTGGCCGCCTTCGCCAGCATCAACGGCTCCTACACCGCCTCGGTGGGGCAGCCGCGCACGCTGGGCGCCTCGGTTCGCTACGACTTCTGATCCCCATCCGCCGCGACAGAGTGCGCGGCGCCATTGCACAGCAAGAGGACGATGAGATGAGCAACGCAGCACAGGCTATCAAGCAAGACCTCGTCAATCTGGACATCCACCCGGTCGCCGGGCGCATCGGCGCGGAGATCCGTGGCGTGACGCTCTCCGGCGAGCTGGACGCTGCCACCGTCGACGCCATCCAGGCGGCGCTGGTCAAGCACAAGGTGATCTTCTTCCGCGGCCAGACGCAGCTGGACGACCAGGGCCAGGAGGCCTTCGCCCACCTGCTCGGCAAGCCGGTGGCGCACCCCACCGTGCCGGTGCAGGACGGCACCCACTACCTGCTGGAGCTGGACGGTGCCCAGGGCCGCCGCGCCAATTCCTGGCACACCGACGTGACCTTCGTCGAGGCTTACCCCAAGGCTTCGATCCTGCGCAACGTGGTCGCTCCCGAGGCCGGCGGCGACACCGTATGGGCCAACACCGCCACGGCTTACGACGACCTGTCGCCGGAACTCAAGGCGCTGGCCGACTCGCTGTGGGCGGTGCACAGCAACGAGTACGACTACGCCAGCGTGCGCCCGAACGTCGACCCGGCGCGCCTGGAGGAGTACCGCAAGATTTTCACCTCTACCGTCTACGAAACCGAACACCCGGTGGTGCGCGTGCACCCGGTCAGTGGCGAGCGGACCCTGCTGCTGGGGCATTTCGTCAAGCGCCTGAAGGGCCTCTCGCAGCATGACTCGGCGCACCTGTTCGCGGTGCTGCAGGGCCACGTCACCCGCCTGGAGAACACCGTGCGCTGGCGCTGGCAGCCGGGCGACGTGGCCATCTGGGACAACCGCGCGACCCAGCACTACGCCGTGGACGACTACGGCATCCAGCCGCGCATCGTGCGCCGCGTGACCCTCGAAGGCGATGTGCCGGTGGGTATCGACGGGCAGCGCAGCCGGACGATCAAGAAGGTTTGAAGGTCCTCTGCCGCCGAACCCTCTCCCCAGCCCTCTCCCTGAAGGGAGAGGGAGTATCCGATTGAAGCGTATCTCCCGTGCGGTCCTGCTACGTCGGCGCAGGACTGGCACGTGGTTTCGCCTGGCACCGATCCAGTCCCCTCTCCCTTCAGGGAGAGGGTTAGGGAGAGGGCCGCCCATGCCTGAACGGAGCACTGCAAGATGACCCAATCCGCCCTCCAGCAATCCACCCCCGAACCCTTCGCCATCGTCCCCCTCGACGCCCCGCTGGGCGCCGAAGTCCGCGGTCTGGACGCCCGCGAGCCGCTGACGCCGGAACAGATCCTGGCGATCAAGCAGGCCCACCGCGAGCACCACATCCTGATCTTCAAGGACCAGCAACTGGACGATCAGCAATACCTGCGCTTCGCCACCCTGTTCGGCGCGGTGTTCCAGCCGCCAGCGGACGTGCCGGTGCTGTCCTCCGGCGCCGATGGTAAGGCGCCGGACATCGTCAAGGTAGCCAACACCGAGGACGGCGAACTGGGCAACTTCGCCCTGCCGGCCCACGTCGACCACCAGTGGACGCCGGTGCCCTCCTCCGGCTCCTTCCTCTATGCGCTGGAGGTGCCGAAAACCGGTGGCGAAACCCAGTTCACCAACCTCGCCCGCGCTTACGAAACCCTGGACGAGGCGACCCGCGCCGAGATCGATCCGCTCAGGCTGATCAACTACAACCCGTTCATTCGCCTGAAGAGCGGCGGCTACAACGGCACCTTCGTGCGCTACCGCACCCCGGACATCGAGCCCATCCAGGGCACCGAGCACCCGCTGGTGCGCACCCACCCCGAGAGCGGCAAGCGCGTGCTGTTCCTCTCCGTGCACACCGAGGTGGAAATCCCCGGCGCCGACCCGCAACAGGGCGCCGCGCTGGTGGAAAAGCTGCGCGAACACCTGCAGAAGCCGGAGCTGACCTACAGCCACAAGTGGTCGGTGGGCGACATCGTCTGGTGGGACAACCAGGCGGTGCTGCATGGCCGCAATGCCTTCCCGGCGAGCGAGAAGCGCCGCCTGAAGCGCATCAGCCTGTCCGGCAGCCGGCCGTTCTGAGGCACCGTCCCCCGCGCGGCGGATAACGCTGGCGGGTTATGCGCCCTACGAACCGGAGTATCCGCGGCGAGACTTGCCCTCACCCCAGCCCTCTCCCAAAGGGAGAGGGGGCCGTTCGGTGCGATTGGCAAAAATGAAGTCACCCGGCGAGCGCCGATTTCAGAACCGCTCAGGACAGTCCCCTCTCCCGCTCGCGGGAGAGGGTTAGGGTGAGGGGCTTTTGATTTTTGTAGGAACCTCCAGCCCCGTGGTGAATACGCGCCAGCGATATCTGCCGCAATCCCCGAAAAGCTCTGGAGAAAACGCTCTCTATGCTTATGCAAAATCGATTCTTGTCCTGAATCAATTATTCCTTTTATAGTTCCGCCAACTCGTCATAACAAGTTATGAACTATGGCCGAACTCCTCCCGCTCTCCCCCGTTCCCCTGTACAGCCAGCTCAAGGAACTGCTGCGCACGCGCATCCTCGACGGCACCTACCCGCCGCTCAGCCGCATGCCCTCCGAGGCCGAGCTGGGCAAGGCCTTCGAGGTCAGCCGCATCACCGTGCGCCAGGCGCTGGGCGATCTGCAGAAGGAAGGGCTGATCTTCAAGATCCACGGCAAGGGCACCTTCGTCGCCAAGCCCAAGGCATTCCAGAACGTCAGCACCCTGCAGGGCCTGGGTGAATCCATGAGCCAGCGCGGCTATGAGGTGATCAACCGCCTGCGCAGCTTCAAGACCGTGCCGGCCGACGCCCAGGTCGCCGCCCGGCTGCAGGTCGCCGAGGGCGACAACGTGGTGCAGATCAAGCGCGCCCGCCTGGTCAACCGCGAGCTGGTCTCGCTGGAGATCACCTGGCTGCCCGAGGCCGTCGGCAAGCGCCTGGAGAAGGCCGACCTGGTCAGCCGCGACATCTTCCTGATCCTGGAGAACGACTGCGCCCTGCCCCTGGGCCACGCCGATCTCGCCATCGACGCCATCCTCGCCGACGCCGAACTGGCCCGCGCGCTGGAGGTAGAGGAAGGCTCGCCGGTGATGCGCATCGAGCGCCTGACCCACACCGCCGACGGCACCCCGCTGGACTACGAACACCTCTACTACCGCGGCGATGCCTTCCAGTACCGCCTGCGCATCGACCGCCACAAGGAACAACAGCCATGAGCCAGTTCGACCTTTCCCAGGTTCCCGAGGACAAGCACCTCGCCTACGACATCGTGGTGATCGGCGGCGGCACCGCCGGCCCGATGGCGGCGATCAAGGCCAAGGAAGCCAACCGCGAGCTACGCGTGCTGCTGGTGGACAAGGCCAACGTGAAGCGCAGCGGCGCCATCAGCATGGGCATGGACGGCCTGAACAACGCCATCATCCCCGGCCACGCCACGCCCGAGCAGTACACCAAGGAAATCACCGTCGCCAATGACGGCATCGTCAACCAGGCGGCGGTCTACGCCTACGCCACCCACAGCTTCGAGACCCTGCAGCAGCTGGACCGCTGGGGCGTGAAGTTCGAGAAGGACGAGGTCGGCGACTACGCGGTGAAGAAGGTCCACCACATGGGCGCCTACGTGCTGCCCATGCCCGAGGGCCACGACATCAAGAAGGTGCTGTACCGCCAGCTCAAGCGTGCGCGCATCGAGATCACCAACCGCCTGGTGGTCACCCGCCTGCTCACCGACGCCGAGGGCGCGGTCAACGGCCTGCTCGGCTTCGACTGCCGCACCGCGCAATTCCAGGTGATCCGCGCCAAGGCCGTGGTGCTCGCCTGCGGCGCCGCCGGGCGCCTGGGCCTGCCGTCGTCGGGCTACCTGATGGGCACCTACGAGAACCCCACCAACGCCGGCGACGGCTACGCCATGGCGTACCACGCCGGTGCGGAGCTGTCGAACCTGGAATGTTTCCAGATCAACCCGCTGATCAAGGACTACAACGGCCCAGCCTGCGCCTACGTCACCGGCCCGCTGGGCGGCTACACCGCCAACAGCAAGGGCGAGCGCTTCATCGAGTGCGACTACTGGAGCGGCCAGATGATGTGGGAGTTCCACCAGGAACTCGAAGGCGGCAACGGCCCGGTGTTCCTCAAGCTGGACCACCTGGCCGAGGAAACCATCCAGACCATCGAGGAAATCCTCCACAGCAACGAACGCCCCAGCCGCGGCCAGTTCCACGCCGGGCGCGGCACCGACTACCGCCAGCAGATGGTGGAAATGCACATCTCCGAGATCGGCTTCTGCTCCGGCCATTCGGCCTCGGGCGTGTGGGTCAACGAGAAGGCCGAGACCAGCGTGAGGGGCCTGTATTCGGCCGGCGACATGGCCGCGGTGCCGCACAACTACATGCTCGGCGCCTTCACCTACGGCTGGTTCGCCGGCGCCAACGCCGCGCAGTACGTGGCCGGGCGCGAGTTCAGCGAGGTCGATAGCGGGCAGGTCGAGCGCGAGCGCGAACGCGTCTTCGCCCCGCTCCGTCGCGAGCACGGCCTGCCGCCGGCGCAGGTGGAATACAAGCTGCGGCGGATGGTCAACGACTACCTGCAGCCGCCCAAGGTGACCAAGAAGATGGAGATCGGCCTGCAGCGCTTCGCCGAGATCGCCCACGACCTGGACCAGATGAAGGCCAACAACCCCCACGAGCTGATGCGCGCCATGGAAGTCAGCGTGATCCGCGACTGCGCCGAGATGGCCGCCCGCGCCTCGCTGTTCCGTACCGAGAGCCGCTGGGGGCTGTACCACCACCGCGTGGACTACCCGCTGCGCAACGACGCCGAGTGGTTCTGCCATGCGCACCTGAAGAAGGGCGAGGACGGCGCGATGACCAGCTTCAAGAAACCCATCGAGCCCTACGTGATCGCGCTGGATGAGGATGAGCAGCAGGCTTACGAGAAGCTGCGGGTGAAGAGCGAGGCGGCGTAGAGACGGCCGCAAAGGCCCCTCACCCTAACCCTCTCCCGGAGGGAGAGGGGACTCTCCTGAGCGGCGAATGGATCGGCGCTCGCCGGCTGACTCGGTGCTTTCCACCCCCACCGAACGGCCCCCTCTCCCTCTGGGAGAGGGCTGGGGTGAGGGAAGGTCCGAGCACCAGAACCGCCCAGGAACACCGAACAGAATCAGCCCGCCGCCACGACGGCCGGCAAGCAACACCATGAGGACCGCGTGCAATGGCCTACCAACCCCAGGAAATCTTCTTCCGCTCCAGCGCCCCGGTGACGGTGGACGAGGACAAGTGCATCGCCGACAAGGGCTGCACCGTCTGCGTCGAGGTCTGCCCGATGGACCTGCTGGCGATCAACCCCACCACCCAGAAGGCCTACATGGCCTTCGACGAATGCTGGTACTGCATGCCCTGCGAAAAGGACTGCCCGACCGGCGCGGTGAAGGTCGAGATTCCGTACCTGCTGCGTTGAACCCGCAGCGCCGCTGCTCTTGTAGGAGCGAGCTTGCTCGCGAACAACAGCCGGCAGAGGAGCGTTCGCGAGCAAGCTCGCTCCTACGAAAAACCCAATAAGAAAAGCCATCCGGCCGCACCGCCGGACGCCTGATGCACCGCCCCTCGTTTCCCACCGCAGACCCGCGGCGGAGACGATTCCAACACTGATGATTCGAGGGGAACACCCATGACCTTGCGCACCACCCTGGCCGGCCTCGCGCTGGCCGTCGCCAGCATCACCGCCCAGGCAGAGACGATTCGCGTCGCCATCGGCACCCAGGACACCACCATCAACTGCGCCGCCGGCGGCCTGTTGATCCGCGAACTCGGCCTGCTCGACAAGTACCTGCCCCACGACGGCCAGTACAAGGACGCGCAGTACGACGTGCAGTGGAAGAACTTCACCAGTGGCGCGCCGCTGACCAACGAGATGCTCGCCGGCAAGCTCGACTTCGGCGCCATGGCCGACTTCCCCGGCTCGCTCAACGGCGTCGCCCACGAGGCCGCCGGCAAGCGCAGCCTGTTCATCAGCGTGCTCTCGGGCAGCATCGAAGGCAGCGGCAACGGCATCGTCGTCCCTGCCGCGTCCACGGTGCAGTCGCTGGCCGAGCTCAAGGGCCAGACCATTTCCGTCCCCTTCGCCTCCACCGCCCACGGCCTGCTGCTGCGCGCCATCGCCGCGCAAGGCTGGGACCCGGAGAAGGACGTCACCATCATCGCGCAGCCGCCGGAGGTCGCCGGCTCCGCCCTGCAGGCCAACAAGATCGCCGCCCACGCCGACTTCGTGCCCTTCGCCGAGCTGTTCGAAAGCCGCGGCATCGCCCGCAAGATCTACGACGGCTCCCAGGCCAAGGCGCCGACCTTCCACGGCGCGCTGGTGGAAGCGGACTACGCGCAGAAGTACCCGGAAATCGTCGAGGCCTACCTGCGCGCCACCTTTGAAGCCAACCAGCTGCTGGCGAAGGAGCCGGAGAAATACAGCGAGCTGATCGAGAAGGTCGCCGGCATTCCCGCCGAGGTGAACTACCTGTTCCACGGCCCGCTCGGCCTGCAGACCCGCGACCTGACCTGGAAGCCGGAATACCGCCAGGCCGTGGCCACCGCCATCGACACCCTGAAGCTGCTGAAGAAGGCCGACCGCGGGTTGAACGTCGAGCAGTTCGTCGACGACCGCTACATCCGCGCCGCCTTCAAGGCCTCCGGTGCCGACTATGAGCAGGCGCTGAAGAACTACGCGCAGCAACCGCTGCTGGGCAACGACGCACTGACCCACCAGCCGATCACCGACACCCGCAAGGTCGCGCAGATCTGGGTGCGTGGCGAGGCGAAGGTGCGCAGCTATGCGTCCGCCAAGGAAGCGCTGGGCCAGTTGGCCGAACTCAAGCAACAGGGCAAGGACATCCGCGCGGTGTACGCCCAGGCCAGCGACAGCGGCATCAAGCTGCTCGCCGGGCAGGCCTGGTTCGTCCGCGGCAAGGACGGCGCGCTGGATGCCTTCCTGCTGCGCGAACAGGCCGACGCCTTCGCCCGCCAGCACGGTGGCGAGGTCGCCGACTTCGCCGCCGCCAGCCAGCAGGCCGTAGCCAGCCGCTGAACCGGCAGCCAACCCTGAACAACAGCCCCGGCGGCCACGCGCCGGGGCTGCGGAGACAAGCCGATGAACAGCACCACCCTCACCCGCTGGAGCCTGCGCCTGGCCTCGCTGCTGGCCTGCCTCGCGCTCTGGCAGGTGCTCAGTGCGCGCCACGTGAACCTCGGCGTGGTCACCTTCGCCAACGTGCCCGGCCCGCGCGACGTGCTGGACGCCGCCTGGAACCTCGCGCAATCGAGCAAGCTCGGCCGCCACCTGGGCAGCAGCCTGCTGCGGGTGCTCGCCGGCTACCTGCTGGCGGCGCTCGCCGGCATCCTCCTCGGGCTGATCATCGGCCGTGGGCGCTGGGCGCGCGACAGCCTGCTGCCGCCGTTGGAAGTGCTGCGGCCGATCCCGGCGGTGGCGTGGATTCCGCTGGCGATCCTGATGTTCCCCAGCTCCGAACTGTCGATGATCTTCATCACCTTCACCGGCGCGCTGTTCCCCATCCTGCTCAACACCATCCACGGCGTCGAAGCGGTGGACCCGCGCCTGCTCGCCTCCGCCCGCAGCCTCGGCGCAAGCCGCCTGGCGCTGCTGCGCGAAGTGGTGCTGCCGGGCGCGGCGCCGAGCATCGTCACCGGGCTTGCCATCGGCATGGGCACCTCGTGGTTCTGCCTGGTGACCGCCGAGATGATCTCCGGGCAATGGGGCATCGGCTACTACACCTGGGAGTCCTACACCTTGCAGAACTACCCCGACATCGTCGTCGGCATGCTGTTGATCGGCGTGCTCGGCATGGCCAGCAGCCTGCTGGTGCGCCAGCTCGGCGCCCTGGTCACACCCTGGCAGCGCCAGGCCGGAGGCAAGCCATGACACTGCCCGCCAGCGCACCGGGGCGCGTGCGCGTCGACGGCCTGTCGATCCACCTGGGCAGCGGCCGCGACGCCTTCGAGGCCGTGCAATCCCTGAGTTTTTCCATCGAGCCCGGCGAGTTCGTCTGCGTGCTCGGCCCCTCCGGCTGCGGCAAGTCCACCCTGCTCGGCGCCCTGGCCGGGCACCTGGCGCCCAGCGGCGGCACGCTGGAGGTCGACGGCGCCAGCGTCGCCGGCCCCTCGCCGGAGCGCGGCATGGTGTTCCAGCACCACACCCTGCTGCCCTGGCGGCGGGTGCGCGACAACGTCGCCTTCGGCCTGAAGATGCGCGGCGTGCCCCGCGCCGAGCGCCATCGCCAGGCGGACGACATGCTCCAGCTGGTGGGCCTGAACGGCTTCGCCCAGCGCTGGCCATCGCAGCTCTCCGGCGGCATGCAGCAGCGCGTGGAGATCGCCCGCGTGCTGATCAACCAGCCGCGCCTGCTGCTGATGGACGAACCCTTCGGCGCCCTCGATGCGCAGACGCGGATGATGATGCAGGAGCTGCTGCTGGACATCTGGACACGCCTGCGCACCAGTGTGCTGTTCATCACCCACGACATCGACGAAGCGCTGTTCCTCGCCGACCGCATCCTGGTGATGAGCCCGCGCCCCGGACGCATCCTCGAAGACATCCGCCTCGACTTCCCGCGCCCGCGCCACGCCGACCTGCTCACCACGCCTGAATTCTCCCGGCTCAAGCGCCACTGCCTGGAACTGCTGCGCCACGAAGACGGCCGCCAGCTGCCACGCCTGACGCCCCTGGGCCTGCCCACCCAACAACGGATACCGCGATTCGCCATATGACAGCCTTCGACCTCAGCACCGACAACCCCGATATCCTCGACCTGCAACCGCGCCTGCAGAACGCCGACGCCGGCGTGCGCCGCATCGCCCTGATCGAGCTGGCCGACCTGGAAGAGCCCGACGGCCTGCCCTGGCTCGCCCATGCGCTGAACCATGATGCCGCCGCCAGCGTCCGCGCCGAGGCCGCGCGGCTGCTGGAAGCCTGGGAAGAACCCGAGGTGGTGGACGCCCTCTGCCAGGCCCTGGCCGACAATGACGAAGACGTGCGCGAAGCCGCCGCGCAGAGCCTGAGCGAACTGAAGACCGCCGACGCTGGCGTGCGCCTGCTGCCGTGGGCGACCCATGCCGACATCTTCGTCCGCCGCAGCGCCCTGCGTGCCCTGCGCGAACTGCGCCTGGAAGACGCCGCCGAACCGGCCCTGAACGCGTTGGCCGACAGCGACGCCGGCGTGCGCCGCGAGGCCGTGGGCATTCTCGGCTGGCTCAAGCGCACCGACGCGCTGCCGCACCTGGCGCGCCTCACCCGCGACGACCCGGACGCGGAAGTGCGCCGCGCGGCGGCCGGCGCACTCGGCCTGGCCATCGATGCCAGCGTGCTGCCGGCCCTGCAGGCGGCGCTGGCCGACCCGGCCTGGCAAGTGCGCGAGGAAGCCGCCGGCACCCTCGGCAAACTGGCCCTGCCGGAGGCCGGCGACGCGCTGGTCAAGGCGCTGGAGGACGACTTCTGGCAAGTGCGCCTGCGCGCCGCCCGCTCGCTGGGCAAGCTGCGCTACCTGCCGGCGCTGGAAGGCCTGAAGGGCGTGCTCGGCCACGGCATCAGCAACCTGCGCAAGGAAGCCGCGCTGGCCCTGGGCGAGCTGGGCAGCGGCGACGCCATCGACGCCCTGCGCCACGCCGAGCACGACGGCGACCCGGAGGTGCGCAAGGCCGTGCGCATCGCCCTGGCCCAACTGGGGCAATCGGCATGAACACGCCGGTCGCCCTGCACCGCTCCAGCGCCGACGGCGAACTGCGCATCCGCTGGGACGACGGCGTCGAACAGTGCATCGGCTTCGCCCGCCTGCGCGGCGCCTGCCCCTGCTCGCAGTGCCGGGCGGCGCGCCTGCACGGACGCATCGAGCTGGTCTCGGCCGGCGTCGTCCTGCAGCAACTCAATCTGCAGGGCTACGGCGTGCAACTGGTGTTCGACGACGGCCACGACCGCGGCATCTACCCCTGGGCATACCTTCGCGAACTGGGGCAACCCGCGCTCACCTGATCGCGCGGGACAGGTGTTCGAGCACGCGTTCGACGGCGCGCTCCAGGCAGCCCTTGAAGAAGTGGTCGGCGCCGGCGTAGAGCACCACCTCGCGCTGCGTCGGCCGCGCCCAGTCCAGCAGGTTGGTCAGCGGCGCCATCTCGTCCGCCTCGCCATGCAGCAGCAGGCAGTCGCCCGGGACGTCCTGCGCCGCGTAGTCGCGGCCGCCAGGGACGGTGCCGACCGGCAAACCCATCAGCACCAGGGCGTCCGCCGGCGGCGACACCGCGCCGGCCATGCGGGCGAACACATAGGCACCGAAGGAGAAGCCCACCAGCGCCAATGGCAGGTGCGGATATTCGCCGCGCAGGTGCGCCACCACCGCGAGCATGTCCTGCGCCTCGCCGATACCGTCGGCGTACTCGCCTTCGCTGCCGTCCACGCCACGGAAGCTCGGCCGCACGGTCAGCCAGCCGGCGCCACAGAGCGCGCGCGACAGCGTCAGCGGCACGCGGTGCCGGGGGCTACCGCCGAGCAGCGGCTGCGGGTGGCTGATCAGCGCGATGCCCTGCACCGGCACGCCAGGCCGGTCGATCAGCAATTGCAGTTGGCCGGCCGGGCCATCGATCAGTTGCGTACTGCGCAGTTCTTCTTCGGGCATGGGGCGTCCTGGTTGGCGGGGTGGAGCCGGCATTGTAGGGGCACGGCGTGCGGCCAGACAGCGTCGGGCGTTCAGGCGCCCGCACAGACAGCAGCGCGCGGCCGTCGTTCGCCCTTCTGTCGGAAGCGCGAAACGAGCAACAAAGAAACAGATATTTCCCACAACAAAAGAAGCGAAAAATTTGACCGGCTTCAACCTCGCCGGATCTTGCCTTCCGCAGCTCTGTCAGACCATTAACCTGATCGCACCGCCACTTCCGTGGTGATGCGTGCGAAACGGCTGACAGCCGTGCAGTGCGTCTTCCGCAAGCCTCTGGGTCTCGCAACCCCGACTGGAGTGCGCAATGAATACCTACCCGTTTGACGAACAGAAGGACCTGTTGCGTTGGCAAGATGTCTGTTACGGAGCGTCACCACTGATCTTCATCCACGGCCTGGGCTGCGCATCGAGCAGTGACTACCCCCGCGTCGTCGCCTCCGATGCCTACAGCAGGCGCCGCTCCTGGCTGGTGGACCTCCCCGGCGCCGGCTTCAGCGACAAACCCGACGCCAACCTCTACGGCACCACCGCCCAGGCGCAGACCCTGGAACGCTGGATCCGCAGCACGCCGATCAATCGCTTCAGCCTGTTCGGCCACAGCGCCGGCGCCTTCATCGCGCTCAAGCTGGCCGCCGCCCTGCACGAGCGGGTGAACAACCTGATCCTCTGCCAACCCGGCCTCGACGCCTATGGCGTCGGACTGCTCGAATCCATCACGGCGATGAGCGAGCGCGAGTTCGTCAACTCCGGCTTCGCCCTGCTGCTGGAAATGCTCAAGCTCGACGGCGGCCATGAAGCCTGGCTGGGCCCGCTGCAACTGTGCTCGCCCCAGGCCATCTACCAGTGGGCGGCCGCGGCGCTGGCCGATCAGGACAACGGCAACTGGATCGATGGGCTGCGCGAGGTGCCCATCGTGAAGAAGGCCGTGATCCTGTCCGACAACGCCCCGCTCAACGACATCCGCCAATACCACCAGGCCGGCTGCCGGGTCGAGATCGTCGCGCAGAGCGGGCACATGATGGCCTACGACAACCCCGACGGCCTGGCGCGGGCGATTTCCCACTTCGTCTACTAGCAACAGCGCCCCGTTTCCGGGGCGCCGCGTCCCTCAGAGAATCGACAGCGGGTAGTCGACGATCAGGCGCAACTCGTTGACGTCGCCTTCCACCTGGTCGGCATTGCCGCGGTGGATCGCCTCGCGCAGGCGCAGCGACAGGTCCTTCGCCGGGCCGGATTGCACCACGTACTTCGCCTCCAGGTTGGTCTCGTGGTGCTTGCCGTCCTCGCCGTAGCCATAGCCGCGGTACTGGCTGTCGGCGGCCATCTTGCTGCCGTCGATGCCGTGGCCGTTGACGTAGCGGGCCATGAAGCTCAGGCCGGGGATGCCGTAGCTGGCCATCGCCAGGTCGTAGCGCAGTTGCCAGGACTTCTCTTCCGGGCCGTTGAAGTCCGAGTACTGGATGGAGTTGGCGAGGAAGATCGAATCGGCAGTATCGCCGGGGCCGTTGACGCCGAAGGCCACGTAGTCGAATGGCGTGTCGCCATGCACCTTCTGGTAGGCCAGCGTCACGGTGTGCGCCGTGAGGAAGCTGTACGCGGCGGCGGCGGACCAGGTGGTGTTGTTGATGTCGCCGGCCTTGGCGCTGCCGTCGTCGTTGGTGCGGTAGATGTTGAAGTCGATGTTCAGCGACTGGTCGTCGGCCAGCGGCAGGGTGTAGTTGGCGTTGCCGTAGTACTGGCGCCACACGTCCTCCAGCTTGGACGCGTACAGCGAGACGTTCAGCGCATCGTTGATCGCGTACTTGCCGCCCACGTAGTCGATGCTGCTGGCCTCGACGTTGGCGTAGGACGCCCAGATGCCATGGTCGCCGTTGGTGGTCACCGGGCCATTGCCGCCGGTGAAGTGGCCGCCGTCCAGGTCCAGCCCGGCGATCTCGCTGCTGAGCACGTTGAAGCCGGTGGCCGTCTGCGGGAACAGGCGCGTGCCGCCGGCGGCGAATACCGGCGCGGTGGGCTGCAGGTCGCCCCAGCGCAGCTCGGTTTTCGACACGCGCAGCTTCACGGCGCCGCCAGCGCGGCCGTATTCGCTTTCCGGTGAGTCATTCTCGCGCACCGGCAGGTTGCCGGTACCGGAGGTGCCGGCGCCGCCATCCAGGCGCACGCCCCAGTTGCCGAAAGCCTCGACGCCGAAGCCGACCGTGCCCTGGGTGAAGCCGGAGCTGTAGTTCAGCGTGAAGCCCTGGGTCCAGTCCTTGCGGTCGCGGTCACCGGACTTGCGGTCACTGTTGTAGTAGTAATTGCGCAGCAACAGCGACGCGGTGCTGCCTTCGATGAAGCCGGTGGCTTCGGACTGGTCGGAAACGGCGGCCGCGTGGGCCAGTTGATACGGAATGCCGGCGAGCGATGCACTGACACAGGCACCGAGCACGGAAAGACGGAACGCGGACATCTGCTACCCCTTTGTTGGTCTTGTCTTGGCAGGTCTATCGAGTGAATGCTGAATAACTTTCTTATGGTTCCCCACCATTGGCAGAGCGTGCGAAGAGATAACAATCCAATGCATTTGCCTCAAACCAGCCTCGTCGATAGTCGATATCGAAACGAATGATTCAGCATTTATCGCCCGCACCATTAAGCTGGCGCCCCGATGAAGAACATGAGTCCCGGATGCCCGCTCCAGAGCGTCCGGAGGATTGCTCCACTTCATCATCCTTTGGTTTGGCCGCCTCCCCAGGCGGCCTTTTTTTTGGCTGCGAGAAAGTTCTGGAACAACCGTTCCAGGCGATATTCCCGGCAATTTCAACGTGCCTGGAATTACTCTTTCCTCACGACTTTCAGGCAACTTCGCCGGGCAACTTCTGCAGGATCGGGCAACTTGCGCGTACGCCGGAACGTGCTGCTCGTGCACCGTTCATCCGCTGCGCTTTCCCCCTCTCGATGAGTCACTTGCGCAAAGCAAGCGACCCGATTAGATTACAACCATAATCTTTAACCACGCCCCTTGCCTGTCGCCCTGCCAGGCCCATGACAGGGCGGCCTGGTTAGATGACGACCTTAATACCAAGAGGTGCAGCCATGCGCAGATCGAGCTTCGAACACCTGCCCTGCCCCGTGGCCCAGGCGCTGGACCTGATCGGCGACAGCTGGAACGTGCTGATCCTGCGCGAGGCCTTCTACGGCTCCACCCGCTTCGACCAGTTCCTCGCACGATTGGGCATTGCCAGCAACGTACTCACCCGCCGCCTGCGTGCCCTGGTGGACAGCGGCTTGCTGCAGCGCCACCCCTACAGCGACCACCCACCGCGCTTCGAGTACCTGTTGACCGACCGCGGCCGCGACCTGCGCCCGGTGCTGCTGACCCTGCTGCAGTGGGGCAAGCGCCACGCCGGCATGGCCAGCGCCGCCGAACTGGTGGACACCCGCAGCGGCCGCCCGGTGCGCATCGCCCTGGTGGACGCCGACAGCGGCGAGCCCATCGGCCCGCAGCACCAGATCCACCGCCGCGAGGGCGAGCGACTCGTCCCGGTGTTCCCGCACGCCAATCCCCAGACCATTCCCCACGCCGATCACGCCTGAGCGAGGCCGCCATGAACCAGCCCGTCACCCTCCCCGCCACGCCAGCCGTCGACACGGCCAAACCCCGGTCCCGCAAGGCCCTCAAGCTCGCCGTCGCCACCGCCGCCATCCTGGGCGCGGGCGCCTATGCCGGGCACTGGTGGCTCGACGGACGCTTCCTGGAAAAGACCGACGATGCCTACGTCGGCGGCGATGTCACCGTCATCAGCCCGCGCGTGGCCGGCTACATCGCCGAGTTGAAGGTGAGCGACAACCAGCGGGTGCGCGCCGGCGACCTGCTCGCCCGCATCGACGACCGCGACTACCGTGCCGCCCTGGCCAAGGCCGAAGGCGCGGTGCATGCCGAGGAAGCGGCGCTGGGCAACGTCGATGCCCAGGCCTCGCTGCAGGACGCACTGATCCGCCAGAGCCAGGCGGAAATCGACGCCGCCGCCGCCGAGGAAGTGCGCACCCGTGACGACCAGCGCCGCTACGCCACCCTGGTGCGCACCAACGCGGTGTCGGTGGAAGCCGCGCAGCGCGCGGACGCCAGCTTCAAGTCCGCCCACGCCAACAGCGACAAGGCCCACGCCAGCCTCCTCGCCGCGCGCCGCCAGCTGGACGTGATCCACAGCCAGCGCCAGCAGGTTCAGGCCGCCCTGGAGCAGGCCGTCGCCGCCCGCGACCTGGCACGCCTGGACCTCAGCTACACCGAGCTGCGCGCGCCGGTGGACGGCTACATCGGCAACCGCCGCGCGCGGGTCGGCAGCTACGTCGCCGCCGGCACCCAGTTGCTCGCCGTGGTCCCCGCCCAGGGCCTGTGGGTCGACGCCAACTTCAAGGAAGACCAACTGGCGCGCATGGTGCCCGGGCAGGCGGTCACCATCGAGGCCGACATCCTCCCCGGCAAGGTCTTCCACGGCCACCTGGACAGCCTCGCGCCCGCCACCGGCGCGCAGTTCAGCATCCTCCCGCCGGAAAACGCCACCGGCAACTTCACCAAGATCGTCCAGCGCGTGCCGGTGCGCGTGCACCTGGACGATGCCGACGGGCGCCTGGGCGACCTGCGCCCGGGCCTCTCCGTGCTGGTGGAAGTGGACACCCGCGCCCATGAGCACGGCGACGCCGATCAGCGCGTCGCCCAGAGCACGCGGCCGTGAGCCTCGCCCGCAGCACCTTCTGGAGCAGCGAGGTGGTGCCGGTGGCGAGCCTGTCCACCGGCCGCAAGGTGGTGTCCTTCGCCTGCATGTGCCTGGGCATGTTCATCGCCCTGCTGGACATCCAGATCGTCTCCGCGTCGCTGCGCGACATCGGCGGCGGGCTATCGGCCGGCGCCGACGAACTCGCCTGGGTGCAGACCAGCTACCTGATCGCCGAGATCATCGTCATTCCGCTCTCCGGCTGGCTGTCCAAGGTGCTTTCCACGCGCTGGCTGTTCGCCGCCTCGGCGCTGGGCTTCACCCTCACCAGCCTGCTCTGCGCCATGGCCTGGAACATCCAGAGCATGATCGCCTTCCGCGCGCTGCAGGGCTTTCTGGGCGGCTCGATGATCCCCATGGTATTCACCACCGGCTTCATGTACTTCGACGGCAAGCAGCGGGTGATCGTCGCCGCCACCATCGGCGCCATCGCCTCCCTCGCGCCGACCCTGGGGCCGGTGGTGGGCGGCTGGATCACCGATATCTCCTCCTGGCCCTGGCTGTTCTACATCAACCTGGTGCCCGGCCTGTTCGTCGCCATCGTGGTGCCGATCATGGTGCGCATCGACAAGCCCGACCTGTCCCTGCTCAAGGGTGCCGATTACCCCGCCATCGTGCTGATGGCGCTGTTCCTCGGTTGCCTGGAATACACCCTGGAGGAAGGCCCGCGCTGGAACTGGTTCAGCGACGACACCATCGTCGCCACCGCCTGGATTTCCGGCCTGTGCGGCGTCGCCTTCATCTACCGCAGCCTGACCGCCGCGCACCCCATCGTCGACCTGCGCGCCCTGAAGGAACGCAACTTCGCCCTCGGCTGCCTGTTCAGCTTCGTCACCGGCATCGGCATCTTCGCCACCATCTACCTGACGCCGCTGTTCCTCGGCCGCGTGCGCGGCTACGGCGCGCTGGATATCGGTTTGGCGATCTTCTCCACGGGCATCTTCCAGATCATGAGCATCCCGCTGTACGCCGCCCTCGCCCGGCGCGTCGACCTGCGCTGGATCCTGCTGCTGGGGATGGTGATGTTCACCCTGTCGATGTATGAATTCGCGCCGCTGACCCACGACTGGGGCGCGGCCCAGCTGATGTTCCCGCAGGCCCTGCGCGGCATGGCGCAACAGTTCTGCGTGGCGCCCACGGTGACGCTGGCGTTGGGCTCGCTGCCGCCGGAGCGCCTGAAGCTGGCGTCCGGGCTGTTCAACCTGATGCGCAACCTGGGCGGCGCCATCGGCATCGCGGCCTGCGCCACGGTGCTCAACGACCGTGCCAACCTGCACTTCCTGCGCCTGGCCGAGCACCTGAACAGCGGCAACGAAGCCCTCAACCAGTGGCTGGCGCCGTCCCTGGGGCTCAACGGCGAACCCTCGCAACAAGCGCTGAAACACGTGTGGGACCTGACCTGGCGCGAGGCGCAGACGCTGACCTTCGCCGATGCCTTCCTGCTGGTGGGCGCCTGTTTCGCGGTGACCCTGCTGCTGGTGCCGCTGATGCGCAGGATCGCCCCGCCCACCCAGCCCAGCGCAGACAGTCACTGAGCCGCCATCAGCGCCTCGAGGAAGGCCACGAACACGCGGATGCGGCTGGACTCGCGCAGGCTCGGCGGGTACAGCACGTTGATGATGCCGGATGTGGTGCCGGGATAGGCATCGTACGCGGCGAGCAGGCGCACCAGGCGGCCGGCGCGGACGTCCTCGGCCACCAGCCAGTCGGACAGCAGCGCGATGCCACCGCCGGCCAGGGCGGTCTCGCGCAGCACGTCGGCGTTGTTGCTCTGCAGGCGTCCCTGCACGTTGAGCGGCCAGGTGTCCTGGCCGTCGGTGCAGGTCCAGGTCAGGTGCGTGCCGCCGTAGTCGAAGCGCAGGCACTGGTGCTCCATCAGTTGCAGCGGATGTTCCGGCGTGCCGGCGCGGTGCAGGTAGTCGGGGCTCGCCACCAGCCAGCGCTGGAAGTGGCCGATGGGGCGGCTGATGATGTCGTCGCTGGTGAGGCTCGAACCCAGCCGCACGGAGAGGTCGATCTGCTGTTTCGGCAGGTCGGTGATCTGGTCGCTCAGCGACAGGCTGATTTCCAGCTCCGGGTATTGCGCCAGCAGGCGCCCCAGGTGCGGGGCGATGACCCGGCGGCCGAACTCCACCGGCACGCTGACCCGCAATCGGCCTTTCGCCTCGAGGCCACGGTCGCTGACCAGGCCATCGGCCTCCACCAGCGCCTCGAGGATCGCCACGGCCTTGTCGTAGTACGCCTGCCCGGCCAGGGTCGGGCTGCTGTGGCGGGTGGTGCGGTTGAGCAGCGTGGCGCCCAGCTCCGCTTCCAGGGCCGCCACCTGGCGGGTCACCGAGGACGTCGCCACGCCTAGCTTGCGCGCCGCCGCCGAGTAGCCGCCGCAGCGGACGGTCTCGACGAACATCGTCAGGGCCTGCAGTTTGTCCATGGCGCAACTCCGGGAGCGGAAAACCCCGGAGTGTACCCAATCACCCACGCGCCCGCCTTGCACGCCTGTGCTCTCAGGCGTGGCTGTCGCCGCGCAGCAGGAACAGCAGCGTGGCGATGGCCGGGATCACCGCGGCGCCGATGGCGAACGGCGTCCAGCTGATGGCTTCGTAGAGCGGGCTGGCGAGCAGCGAGCCGAGCGCGCCGCCGACGAAGATGCTGGTCATGTACACCGCGTTCAGGCGTGCGCGGCTGTGCGGGTCGAGGGCGTACACCTCGCGCTGGCCCAGCACCATGTTCATCTGCACGGCGAAATCCAGCAGCACCGCACACACCACCAGCCAGAAGAACCCCGCGCCGGGCAGCGCCCCGAGCAACAGGGCGAACGGCGCCAGCAGCAGCGCCACCAGGGTGCCCCTGCCGGTGTGCCCGGCGTCCGCCAGGCGTCCGGCGATGGGCGCGGCCACGGCGCCCACGGCACCGACCAGGGCGAACAGCGCGACCTGGGTCTGGCTGAAGCCGTGGTGGCGAATCAACTCGATGGGCGCGATGGTCCAGAAGGCGCTGAACGCGGCGAACAGCAGGCCCTGGTAGAGCGCGCGCTCCCGCAGCACGGCGTAGCGCCGCGCCAGGGCGAACACCGAGCCGATCAGTTGCGGATAAGTGGCGCTGTGCGCCGGCACGCGGCGCGGCAGCGCCACCGCCATCACCAGGGTGATGACCAGCATCAGCACCGACGCGGCGAAGAACACCCCGCGCCATCCGAAGACTTCAGCCACCAGGCTCGACACCGGCCGCGACAGCAGGATGCCCAGCAGCAGGCCGCCCATGATGTTGCCCACCACCCGGCCGCGGGCTTCTTCGGGCGCCAGGTGCGCGGCCAACGGCACGAGGATCTGCACCGCCACCGAGGTCAGGCCGATCAGCAGCGCACAGGCCAGCAGCACCGACGGCGAATCCGCCAGGCCCGCACCGGCCAGGCACAGCGCCACGGCCAGGGTGAAGCCGATCACCAGCTTGCGGTTCTCCAGCAGGTCCGCCAGCGGCACCAGGAACAGCAGGCCGATGGCGTAGCC
The DNA here is from genome assembly GCF_025133575.1 of Pseudomonas sp. GCEP-101. Taxonomy (NCBI): domain Bacteria; kingdom Pseudomonadati; phylum Pseudomonadota; class Gammaproteobacteria; order Pseudomonadales; family Pseudomonadaceae; genus Pseudomonas; species Pseudomonas sp. GCEP-101. Next base: position 5,238,084 of record NZ_CP104011.1, read on the forward strand.
GAACTGGGTCAGCGAGACGATCAGGCTGGCGTGCCGGGTGGACAGGCCGATCGCCGGCGCGATCAGCTCCACGATGGGTTGGGCGTAGTAAAGGTTGGCGACCACGGCGCCACAGCAGAAGGCGAGCAGCGCCACCATCGCCGAGGACAGGGTGGGCTGCGCGTGGTCAGCCGGGAGGGACGTCGAAGCGGAGTTCATGACCATTCCTTGCGAAAAAAACAGTGAGGCAAGCCTATGCCGGCCGCCTGCCGCGCAGAATCCGCCGGGCCGGCAAAACAGCGGTGCGCACCACGCAACGCTGCCCGCCGGCGCGGTGTTTCAGGCCATGTCGCTGTTGCTGAACTCCTCGGCGAGGAAATCGATCAGCGTGCGCACCGAAGGCAGCAGGCCACGGCGCGACGGGAAGATCGCGTGGACGATGCCGCATTTGGGCCACCAGCCCGGCAGCAGCTCCACCAGCGTGCCGGCGGCAAGGTCGTCGCGCACCGCCACGCGCGGCACGTGGGCAATGCCGACGCCGGCGATCACGGCGTTGCGCAGGGCCAGCAGGTCATCGGTCACCATGCGCGGCTTGTGCGAGATCAGCAGGCGCTCGCCCTCCTCGTTGAACAGCTCCCACTGGTAGTCGCGCTGCATGCCGCCCCAGTGCAGGCTGGGCAACTGGCCGAAGCTCATGGGCGAACTGTCGCCGGCCATGCGCTCGAGGAAGTCCGGGCGGCCCACCAGGCACTGGGTGCTGTTGCCCAGCACCTTCATCACCATGTCGGTGTTCTCCAGCGGCGGGAAGCGCACCCGCAGAGCGATGTCGAAGCCCTCGTGGAGCAGGTCGACGCGGCGGTTGGTGCTCTCGATGAACAACTCCACCAACGGGTACTTGAGCATGTAGCGGGTGAGCATCGGCCCGACCCAGGAGTTGAGCAGCGTCGTCGGGCATGCCAGCCGCACCAGCCCGCGCGGCTCGCTGCGGTTGCGCTCGATCACCTCGGACGCCCCTTCGGCCTCGATGCGCATGGCGACGCAACGCTGGTAGTACTCCTGGCCGATCTCGGTCAGTGAGCAGTGCCGGCTGGTGCGGTGCAACAGGCGCACGCCCAGGCGCTCCTCCAGCTGCGCGATGCGCCGGCTGAGCTTGGACTTGGGAATGTCCAGCGCACGACCGGCCGCGGCAAAACCACCCTGCTCCACCACCTGGGTGAAGTAATAGAGGGTGTTGAGGTCTTCCATGGATCGTTCTCCGCCTGGGACGCTGGGAAATCGGCGCAGCTTACCGCATTGCGCCCCACGAAAGCGCCGACGCCGGCCTGTAGGAGCGAGCTTGCTCGTGAACCGGCCCTTGTGCCGACCTTCCAGCGGAGCACGGGCACCGCGCAGGCTCTCGCAGGCGCGGACTCATCCGCGACATCCATCAGGCTGGCAAACGCTCCCAGGCATGACGCCAAGGCTGACCGCCGGCCCTGCCGGCGGGTCGCGGGCATGGCCCGCTCCTACAAGGGAGTTCTCTCACACAGGGAGAGGGAGGCGTTGGGTGCAGGATAACCAGGGCGTCAGCCGGCACGATTGGCCCCCTCTCCCTCTGGGAGAGGGTTGGGGTGAGGGAAACCCTAGGCGCGAATTAACCTGGGGAACGACCGATACTCCTACACACCACGAGCACCGACGCCAATCTGCAGAAGCGAACTCCGTCCGCGATGGCTTGCCCGTGGACAATCCCTCCCCGCCCGCAACGCGCTAGAGTATTCGCCGCCCCATCACCGAGACGCACCCCATGCCCTACGCCATCCGCCCCGAGCGCGACGAAGACTCCGGCGCCATCCGCCGTGTAACCGAAGCCGCCTTCGTCCAGGCCGAGCACAGCAGTGGCACCGAGGGCGCCATCGTCGACGCCTTGCGCGCGGCCGGGGCGCTGAGCGTTTCCCTGGTCGCCACGGTGGAGGGCGAGGTGGTCGGTCATGTGGCGTTCTCGCCCGTCACCCTGGATGGAGTGGATATCGGCTGGTACGGCCTGGGCCCGGTTTCCGTGCGGCCCGACCTGCATGGCCAGGGCATTGGCGCGGCGCTGATCCGCGCGGGGCTGGCGCACCTTCAGGGCCTTGGGGCGAAAGGCTGCGTGGTACTGGGTGACCCGGCGTACTACCGACGCTTCGGTTTCCGCCAGGACCCGGCGATCCGCTACGCGGGCGTGCCGCCGGAGTACCTCATGGCGCTGTCGCTGGACGGCTCGCAGGCCGCCGGCGAGGTCGCTTACCACAGCGGCTTTTCCGCCACCTGATGACAAGTGGCCGGCCCTGCCGGCGGATCGCGGGCACGGCCCGCTCCTACACCGTGCGGCATTCGCGCATGCGGAAAGGGCCCGCAACCAGGAAGCCAGGTGCCGGACGGCAAAATCCCTCAGAGCAACGACTTGCCCTGGCTGAGGACCTTGTCGCATACCTGCTTGGTGACCTTCTCCTTGATGCCGCTGCCGGTCAGGTCGACGCTCTTGCCGTCGGTGCCGGTGAGGATGCCCTTGGCGCCATCCTTGTAGCCGCTGTCGCTGGTGGTGGTGTTGCCCGGCAGCTTGCCCAGCAGCTTGTCCTTCACCTGGGTCGCGGCGTTGGCATTGAGGTAGTTGTTCTTCGCGCAGTACTCCAGCAACCCGGCGACGTTACTACTGCTGCTGGAGGACACCGACGACAGGTTGCCGAGGCCGCCGAGCTGGCCGGCGACGTCGCCGAGGGACGCCGCCTGGGCCAGCGACCACGGCAGCAATGTGGCGGCGAGCACGGCGGGAATCAGTGTGCGGGCATTCATGGGGCTCTCCTGGTTGCCTACGACGCGGCGCGAAGCGCCACTGCGAGTGTAGACGGCGCAGGTGAACGTCCACTCAGTACCCCACCGCCTTCAGGACATCGCCGACGGACTGGCTCGGCGGCCGGCCCAGGAACATCAGCAACTGGTCCGTGCGGTTGGTGAAGAAGCCATCCACCCCGGCCTTGGTCAGCGTGTCGAAGTCCACGGCCTCGTCCACCGTGTAGGCGTGCACGAACAGCCCGCGCTCATGGGCGGCCTGGTTCATCCAGGGCTGCACCAGGTCCATGTAGCTCTGGTCGCCGCGGGCGGTCAGGGTCGCCGAGGGGCCTGTGCCCAGCGCGCCATGGGCCTTGGCCCAGTCCAGCCAGGCGAAGAATTCTTCCCTGGACTTCACCTCCTGCCGGGCATAGAAATCCGCCTTGATCTTCTCGCCGGACTGGGCAAAGGTGGTCGGCTGCTTCGCCGCCATGTAGCCGTCGCCCACCCACAGCAGCAGGACTTTCGGCACCTGCGGCATGCTCTTGTGCAGGAGCTCGAGGCTGCTCTTCTCGAACGTCTGCAGGACGATCTTGCCCTGGGGCTCGCCGTCGGCATTCAGCCAGCCGCGGTTTTCCAGGGTCTTGCGCAGGTCCTCCTCGATGCCGGGAAACTGGCCGGGCGCCTTGGTTTCCAGGTACAGGCCGGGGGTTTCGCCACCGCCTTCGGCGATGTCGATCAGCTCGTCGAGGGTGAGGATGCGCACCCCGACGTAGGTGGAGCGGGCCCGTTCGGGGTAGGTCGCATTGAACCAGCTGCCGGCGTCCAGGCGCTTGAGTTCGGCCAGGGTGAACGTGCTGACCGGGTTCTTCTCGCGGCCGGGGAAGACCTTGGCGACGTTGGTGGTGCGTTCCAGGGTGTCGTCGTGCAGCGCCACCAGCACGCCGTCCTGGGTGCGCTGCAGGTCCGCTTCCAGGTAATCGGCGCCCAGGTCGCGGGCCGCGAGATAGGCCGGGGCAGTCTCCTCCGGTGCGTCGTGGGACGCGCCGCGGTGGGCGATCACGGCTGGCCAGGGCACGCCGGCCGCCTCGCTCAGGGCGCGGCCGGGCGGCTCCTCGGCGCTGGCGATGAAACTGGCCGCGGCCAGTGCGATGGTGCCCAGTACAGCGATGATGCGACGGTGCATGGGTGAACCCCCTTCGATCGGTGACGGCCAAGCGGGCCAGTCTGGCGCGGGAGCATGACGTTCGTGCAACCAGGCCCGAGAAAACCTGCAAGCATAGGACCCTCCCCGTCCCGCGCAATTCCGTCGGGGTGACCGGGCATGAAAAAGCCCGCTGAGATCACTCTCAGCGGGCCCAGGCTTTTCGTCGCAGGGGACTTGCTGGCGAACCCGGCTCTTCTGCCCTGCGGTTCGCGAGCAAGCTCGCTCCCACAGGGCTGCCGGTCAGTGCGCCAGGTCGAAGCGGTCGAGGTTCATCACCTTGGTCCAGGCCTTGACGAAGTCATGGACGAACTTGCGTTCGCCGTCCGAGCAGCCATAGACCTCCGACAACGCCCGCAGCTGCGAGTTGGAGCCCAGCAGCAGGTCGATGCGGCTCGCCGTCCACTTCGCTTCGCCGGTCTTGCGGTCGCGACCTTCGAACTGGTCGTTGTCCGGCGAGGTCGGCTTCCACACGGTGCCCATGTCCAGCAGGTTGACGAAGAAGTCGTTGCTCAGGGTACCGGGGCGCGTGGTGAACACGCCGTTCTGCGAGCCGCCGGTGTTGGCGCCCAGCACGCGCAGGCCGCCGATCAGCACGGTGAGTTCCGGCGCGGTGAGGGTCAGCAGCTGCGCCTTGTCGATCAGCAGCGCCTCGGCCGGGACGGTGAACTTCGCCTTCAGGAAGTTGCGGAAGCCGTCGGCCACCGGCTCCAGCATGCCCACCGAGTGCACGTCGGTCTGCTCCTGGCTGGCGTCCATGCGGCCCGGCGCGAACGGCACGCTGACCGGGTGACCGCCCTTGCGCGCGGCTTCTTCCACACCGGCGGCACCGGCCAGGACGATCAGGTCGGCCAGGGAGATCTTCTTGCCGCCACCGGCGGACGCATTGAACTCAGCCTGGATTTCCCCCAGCACGCCGAGCACCTTGGCCAGCTGCTCGGGCTGGTTCACCGGCCAATCCTTCTGCGGCGCCAGGCGAATGCGCGCGCCGTTGGCGCCGCCGCGCTTGTCCGAGCCGCGGAAGGTCGAGGCCGAGGCCCAGGCGGTGGACACCAGTTCGGCCACCGACAGGCCCGATGCCAGCACCTTGGCCTTGAGCGCCGCGACGTCCTGCTCGTCCACCAGCGGGTGGTCAAGGGCGGGAATCGGGTCCTGCCAGATCAGCTCCTCTTTCGGCACTTCCGGGCCCAGGTAGCGGGCCAGCGGGCCCATGTCGCGGTGGGTCAGCTTGAACCAGGCGCGGGCGAAGGCGTCGGCGAAGGCATCCGGGTCTTCGTAGAAGCGCCGGGCAATCTTCTCGTAGGCCGGGTCGACGCGCAGCGCGATGTCGGTGGTGAGCATCGACGGCGCGCGGCGCTTGGATTTGTCATGGGCGTCGGGAATGCTGCCGGCGCCCGCGCCGTTCTTGGGCTGCCACTGGTGGGCGCCGGCCGGGCTCTTGGTCAGTTCCCACTCGTAGCCGAACAGGTTCCAGAAGAAGTTGTTGCTCCAGCGCGTCGGCGTGGACGTCCAGGTGACCTCCAGACCGCTGGTGATGGCGTCGCCACCGGCCCCCGTGCCGAAGCTGCTGACCCAGCCCAGGCCCTGGTTTTCGAGCCCGGCGGCTTCCGGGTCGGCGCCGACGTGGTCGGCCGGGCCCGCGCCGTGGGTCTTGCCGAAGGTGTGGCCGCCGGCGATCAGGGCGACGGTTTCCTCGTCGTCCATGGCCATGCGCGCGAAGGTCTCGCGGATGTCACGGGCGGCGGCCAGCGGGTCGGGGTTGCCGTTGGGGCCTTCCGGGTTCACGTAGATCAGGCCCATCTGCACGGCGGCCAGGGGGTTCTCCAGGTCGCGCTCGCCGGAGTAGCGCTTGTCGCCCCCCAGCCAGGTGGTTTCTTCGCCCCAGTAGACGTCCTGGTCCGGTTCCCAGACGTCCTCGCGGCCACCGGCGAAGCCGAAGGTCTTGAAGCCCATGGATTCCAGGGCGACGTTGCCGGTGAGGACGATCAGGTCGGCCCAGGACAGCTTGGCGCCGTACTTCTGCTTGATCGGCCAGATGAGCCGGCGTGCCTTGTCCAGGCTGACGTTGTCCGGCCAGCTGTTGAGCGGTGCGAAACGCTGCTGGCCACGGCCGGCGCCGCCACGGCCATCGCCGACGCGGTAGGTGCCGGCGGAGTGCCAGGCCATGCGGATGAACAGCGGGCCGTAGTGGCCGAAGTCCGCCGGCCACCAGTCCTGGGAATCGGTCATCACGGCGCGCAGATCGGCCTTGACCGCATCCAGGTCGAGGGTCTTGAAGGCCTCGGCGTAGTTGAAGTCCTCGCCCATCGGATTGGACTTGGAGGAGTGCTGGTGCAGCAGGTCCAGCCGCAGCTGGTTCGGCCACCAGTCACGGTTCGAGGTGCCGCCACCGGCGGTGTGGTGGAAGGGGCAGCTACCTTTCTTTTCTTCGCTCATTGCAGGCTCCTTGGGGGGCGCCTGTGCGGCGCCTCGAATTCGCACAACCCATCAGAAGATAGATCAAACGGGACGGGCTGCTATTGCAGTTATTGATTGGCTGTAACGATAAAAACTATCGAAGGGAAGACGGCTGGGTCGCGGGGTTGGGGGGGATAGCCCAGATGCGAGCTGGCTCACGAACGGGGTCGTCCGCTGCCGGCTTGAAATCGATCGCGGGCGCAGTCCGCTCCTACGCGCGGGATGTGCACCAGCGCGACCCTGAACGTAGGAGCGGACTGCGTCCGCGATCATCATCCGGCCCTCGCGGGCCGGACCGTTACGCCATCAGAACGCGAAGCACGAACAGCCGAACGCGCCCCAGAAGCCCTGGAAGTCGCTCACCGGCACGCTCGACTGGCGTGCCCGCTCGTGGCTGTGGCCATGCACGCCGCAGGAGCCGACGCACTGGTGCACAGCCTGCTGCAGCGGCGCCTGCGGCCGCCAGTGGCCGGGGACCTTGGCCACCGGCGACCACTCCGGCACCACCGGGATGCTCGGCGGAGCCAGCTTGTCGAACTCGCGCTCGCCGTGGACGATCTTGCCGCCCACCACGGTGAGCACCGACTCGATGGTCTTGATGGCCTCTTCCTCGACGCTGAAGAAGTCCTCCGAGAGCACCGCCAGGTCCGCCAGCTGGCCGGCCTTGAGCATGCCCTTCTTGCCCTGCTCGCTGGAGAACCACGCGCTGCCGTGGGTGAACAGCTGGATCGCCACCTCGCGGGACAGGCCCTCGGGATAGAGGCTCAGGCCGCCGACGGTCTTGCCGCTGACCATCCAGTACAGCGACGTCCAGGGGTTGTAGCTGGACACGCGGGTGGCGTCGGTGCCGGCGCCCACCGGCACGCCTTCGGCCAGCATGCGCTTGATCGGCGGCGTAGCCTCCGCGGCCTGCTTGCCGTAACGGTCGACGAAGTATTCGCCCTGGAAGGCCATGCGGTCCTGGATGGCGATGCCGCCGCCCAGGGCGCGAACGCGCTCGATGTTCTTCGGTGTGATGGTCTCGGCGTGGTCGAAGAACCACGGCAGGCCGTTGAACGGGATATCCCGGTTGACCTTCTCGAACACATCCAGCATGCGCGAGATCGACTCGTCATAGGTCGCATGCAGGCGGAACGGCCAGCGCTGCTCCACCAGGTGGCGCACCACCGGCTCCAGCTCGGCCTCCATGGTGCCGGGCAGGTCCGGGCGCGGTTCGAGGAAGTCCTCGAAGTCCGCCGCCGAGAACACCAGCATCTCGCCGGCGCCGTTGTGCCGCAGGAAGTCGGTGCCCTGGCCGTAGGTCACGCTGGAGGTCCAGTTCCTGAAGTCGGCCAGCTCTTCCTTGGGCTTCTGGGTGAACAGGTTGTAGGCGATGCGCACGGTGAGCTGGTCGGCGTCGGCCAGTTGCTGGATCACCTGGTAGTCGTCCGGGTAGTTCTGGAAGCCGCCGCCGGCGTCGATCACGCTGGTCAGGCCCAGGCGGTTCAGCTCGCGCATGAACTGACGGGTCGAGTTGACCTGGTATTCCAGCGGCAGCTTCGGCCCCTTGGCCAGGGTCGCGTAGAGGATCATCGCGTTGGGGCGGGCGATCAGCATGCCGGTGGGTTCGCCGTTGCTGTCGCGGACGATCTCGCCGCCGGGCGGGTTCGGCGTGTCCTTCGTGTAGCCGACGACGCGCAGCGCGGCGCGGTTGAGCAGCGCGCGGTCGTAGAGGTGGAGGACGAACACCGGGGTATCCGGCGCGGCCTTGTTCAGCTCTTCGATGGTCGGCAGGCGGCGTTCGGCGAACTGGAATTCGTTCCAGCCGCCGACCACCCGCACCCACTGCGGCGACGGTGTGCGCTGGGCCTGCAGGCGCAGCATCTCCAGCGCGTCGGAGAGCGACGGCACGCCCTCCCAGCGCAGTTCGAGGTTGTAGTTCAGGCCGCCACGGATCAGGTGCAGGTGGGAGTCGTTGAGGCCGGGAATGACAGTACGGCGATTGAGGTCGACCAGTTGGGTGGAGGCGTCGCGGTAGGCCATGGCCTGGGCGTCGCTGCCGACGACCAGGAACTTGCCGTCGGCGATGGCCACCGCGGTGGCGTGCGGACGCTCCGGGTCGACGGTGTGCAGCTTGCCGTTGAACAGGATCAGGTCTGCGTTGCGCTCTGCATTGCTCATGTTCGCGACCCTCAGCGTTGCAGGAAGGCCAGCAGGTCTTCGTTGAGTTGCTGCGCGTGGGTGACGGCGAAGCCGTGGGGCGCACCGGCGTAGACCTTCAGCTCGGCGCCCGGGATCTGCTCGGCGGCCAGCTTGCCGGTGGTTTCGAACGGCACGATCTGGTCGTCGTCGCCATGGATCACCAGGGTCGGCACGTCGACCTTGTCCAGGTCCGCGCGGAAGTCGGTTTCCGAGAAGGCGCCGACGCAATCCACGGTGCCCTTGAGCGAGGCCAGCAGGGCGATGTTGAGGGTCTGGGTGAGCACGCCGTCGGAGACTTTCTGGCCGTGATTGATGCCATAGAACGGCGCGGCGAAGTCGGCGATGAACTGCGCGCGGTCCTGCAGCAGGCCGGCCTTGATGCCGTCGAACACCGAGCCGGCGACGCCCTGCGGGAAGTCGGCGGCCTTGCCGAAGATCGGCGTGACGGCGCCCAGCAGCACCAGGCCGGCGACGCGGGAGGTGCCGTGGCGGCCGATGTAACGGCTGACGTCCCCGCCGCCCATGGAGAAGCCGACCAGGGTAACGTCACGCAGGTCCAGGTGCTCGATCAGGCCGGCGATGTCATCGGCGAAGGTGTCGTAGTCGTAGCCGTTCCACGGCTGGCTGGAACGGCCGAAACCGCGACGGTCGAAGGCGATGGTGCGGTAGCCGCGGCTGCTCAGGTACTGCATCTGGTATTCCCACATGTCGCCGTCCAGCGGCCAGCCGTGGCTGAACAGCACGGGTTTGCCGCTGCCCCAGTCCTTGTAGTAGATCTCGGTGCCGTCTCGGGTTACGAAAGTGCTCATGGAAACTCCTCTGCCTGCCATGCAGGACGATGTGGGAACGGACGCCAACCGGGGCGCCGCGGGAGGGGAAAATCAATCGGCGTTGAGCCAGCCGGCGCAGCGACGGGTCACCCAGGGCATGATCAGGTAGACCACCGGGAGGACGATGCACAGGGTCACCAGCAGGTTGCTCGGCACCACCCCGGCCAGCACCGGGAAGCGTTCGAACGCCGGTCCCCAGAGCGGCGGAATGACCATGGTCAGCGGGCTGATCACCAGATAGGTGAGCAGCGCCTGCTTCCATTTCGGCGGCTGGCGCACATTGCCGTGCTCGGGGGTGAACCAGAACTCGGCGTCGTTGTGGATCAGCGGGTGGTCGCCCTCTTCCAGCAGCGGCGAGACTTCGTCGATCAGCTGGGCGCGCTCGGGGGAGTCGATCCAGGCCTGCAATTGCGCCGCGGCGGCGAAGCGCACCACGGTGGTGTACATCGCGCCCTCGCCGTCGGGGCGGATCACGTTCACGCCCAGGTGCCCCGGCTGCCGGCGCGCGGCAGCGACGGTGCGGCGCAGCCAGGTTTCATAGCGGGGCAGCGCTTCGCAACGCACCTTGTGGTGGACCACCAGCGTCACCACGCTGTTCAGATCGATGGTTTCGGCGCTCATGGGGGTCCCGGACGCGTGATGGAAGTCCGCTCACTATGGCGACGGGATCGGCCGGTCTATTGGACGCATGTGCTGGATAGGTGGATGCGCGGGCGGCCTGGATAGCACCGCCGCGGCTTTGTGTAGGAGCGGGCCATGCCCGCGATCGCGCGCATCGCGCGCTCCTACCGGGGGAATACCGGCGCAGGGTGGTTCGCGAGCAAGCTCGCTCCTACGAAGAGCGCCACCTGCCGCGCGTCTATCCGCGTTTGCCGAATGCCTCGTTCCGCCGGTGGCCTGGATAGCGCCGCGGCTTTCTGTAGGAGCGGGCTATGCCCGCGATGGCGCGCATCGCGCGCTGCTGCCGGAGGAATACCGGCGCTGGGCGGTTCGCGAGCAAGCTCGCTCCTACGAAGAGCGCCACCTGCCGCGCATCTATCCGCGTTTGCCGAATGCCTCTTTCCGCCGGTGACTGCACGGTGGATCGCGGGCATGGCCCGCTCCTACAAGGGACGTGCGGCGGTGTAGGAGCGGACTCCGTCCGCGATGGTGTCCGGCGCGAGGCGGACCTGTCGCGGACGCAGCCCGCTCCCGCCAGGCAACGGAACACTCACGCGGCGCTGATGGCGAGGTCCGGCGGGGACACCTGGCGTATGTAGGCGCGTGCCGTGTGCGGCACGCGGTAGCGCACCTCGCACTCGCCCTGCTCCACCCACAACAGCGATTTGTCCGCCAGTTGCCGCACGGCGGCGAACACGCTGTCGCGGCACCAGCGCTGGTCGTCCAGCGAGGCGACCGCCACGTCCAGGGTGAAGCCGTCGGCCATTTGCGCCAGCAGCCCGAGGCAGCGCTGTTCAGCGCTGTCGAGCAGGCGATAGCTCCAGTCGTAGGTCGCGCGCAGGCTCTGCTGCCGCGCCGGGGCGGTGCGGCGGCCGGGCATCAGCAGTTGCAGGGGGGTATCGAGCAGCGCCGGCAGGCCGGCGAGGCCGAGGATGCCCACCTGCCGCGCGGCGATCTCGATGGCCAGGGGAAGGCCGTCCAGGCGCCGGCAGATGTCGATGATGGCGCGCACCTGGCCGGGCTTGAGCTCGAAGCGGTCGCAGACTTCCCGCGCCCGCATGACGAAGAGCTGCACCGCCGAACTACACATGGCCAGCGCCAAGGGCGCATCGTCCTGCGCGGGGACTTCCAGCGGCGGCAGGCGCAGCACGTGCTCGCCCTCGGCGCGCAGCGGCTCGCGGCTGGTGGCCAGGATGCTCAACCCCGGGTGCAGGCGCAGCAGGTGCTCCACCGCCTCGGCGCAGCGTTCGGCGAGGTGTTCGCAGTTGTCCAGCAGCAACAGGGTCGGGTCGAAGGCCGGCTCGCGCAGCAGGATGGCCAGGCTCTGGCTGAGGGAAATGCCGTCCGGGTCGGCTGACAGGTCGAGGAAGTGCACCCGGCTGAACTGCCGGCCCAGTTGTTCGGCGGCGTGGATCGCCAGGGAGGTCTTGCCCATGCCGCCAGGGCCGACCAGGGTCATCAGGCGCGTGGCGGGCATCTGCTTCACCACCCGTTCCAGCAGCGCCTGGCGGCCGACCAGGCCCATCAGCAGCACCGGCAGGTTGCTGCTGCGCACGTCACAGGGCAGCGCGACGGCCTGCACCGGCGCGACCACGGTTTCCACCACGCCGACGAAACCGTACCCGCGCAACGGCACGTTGGCGATGTAGCGCTCGCCGGTGCGGCCTTCGCCGAGGGCGCGGCGCAGCGCGGCGATGTGCACGCGCAGGTTGATCTCCTCGACCACGGTGTCGCCCCAGACTTCGCCGATGATCGTGTCCTTGCCGATGATCTCGCCGGGTTGGCGGATCAGCACCTGGAGAATGTCCAGCGCCCGGCTGCCGATGCGCACCGGGCGATCCCCCTGGAGCAACTGGCGCTTGTAGGGGTGAAACTGGAAGCGACCGAACTGCAGGATGGTCTCGGTGCGGTTTTCCGTGCTTGCGCTCATGTCCTGCTCACGTCGTGGAACTGACGGATCGCTCTACAACGGGGCCTCCAGGCGATCTGGTCAGAACCGAGGTGACGCGCCCCTGATGATTGGTCCGTGTATTTTCCCGTCCCCGTGTGACAGCGCAATTCCTACAGGGGGAAGGATTCGGCCAACTTGGGTGCGCCGGACGGTCAAACGGCGCGAATTGCGGCCCACGGCCATCACGCATAGCCGAATTGCTCGCGGTACTGGCTCGGCGTCATGCCGATCCGCTCGCCAAACACCGTGCGCATGTGCCGGGGGCTACCGAAGCCGCTGCGGCTGGCCACCTGCTTGAGCGGCAGGTCGCTGCTCTCCAGCAGCTTGCGCGCATGGTCGATGCGGGCGCTCTGAACGTACTGCATGGGCGTCATGCTGGTTTCACGCTGGAAAGCGCGGGCGAAGTTGCGCGGGCTCATGGCGACCACTTCGGCCAGGCGGTTGACCGTCAGCGGCTCGTCGATGTGGTCCACCACGTAGGCCTGGGCGCGGGCGATCACCGAGCCGTCGCGCACCACCGACACCAGCAGCGGGCCGAACGGGGTCTGCCCGCCCTGGCGCTTGAGCACCACCAGCAGCACCTTGGCGACTTCCAAGGCGACGTCCTTGCCGTGGTCCTCGGCGACCACCGCCAGCGCCATGTCGATGCCGGCGGTGACGCCGCCGGAGGTGATCAGGTTGCGGTCGATGACGTAGATGCGCTCGGCCTGCACCTGGGTGCGCGGGTACAGCTGCGCCAGGCGTTCAAGGTAATTCCAGTGCGTGGTGCAGCGGTAGCCGTCGAGCAGCCCGGCGGCGCCGAGCAGGAAGGCGCCCGTGCACACCGCGCCATAGCGCTTGGCCGCGCGCGCGGCTGCCGGCAGCCAGGCGTTGAGTGTTGCGTTGTTGCCGTTGTAGGCGCCGGGGCCGCCAGGCACCAGCAGCAGGTCGACACCGGCGGGCAGGTCCGCCAGCGCAAGGTCGGCGCTCATCTTCAGGCCGCTGGAGGCGCGCACGCCCTCGGGCGCCGCGGCCACCGTCAGCAAGCGGTAATGCCGCTCCGGCGGCAGGTAGCGGTTGGCCATGGAGAACACCTCCATCGGCCCGGTCACGTCCAGCGCCAGCACATCGTCGTACAGCACCATGGCCACTGTTTTCATTCGTCTACTCGCACGCAAACGGGGCTTGGCGATCTCGCGTGCCCCGGTATGGGAATTCGTCACTGTACCGACTCGCCGCGCCGGCGAATCGCACGTTTGCATCATTCTGAGCCGCGCGGGCCGAGCACACAGGTCCAATAAATGCCGCGCCGGCGAAACCATAGTTTGCCCATCGAAGCGCCCGGATGGTCCTTGCAGAACTGCAAAACCACCCTGCAAGGCTGTCTGTTCCGCGCCTCGCCGCGTTCGGCAAAGATGTGTCCACGGTTCGCCGCCAAGCGCCGCGGACTCCCAGAACGATCCAGCCGATACCACGTTTCGCCCAACTCAGACATCAGGAAACCCGACCATGACCGCCATCGCCAAAGCCGTTCCCGGCAAGACCCTGCTCAGCCCCACCGACCACACCCTGATCATGATCGACCACCAGTCGCAGATGTCCTTCGCGACCAAGTCCATCGACGCGGTGACCCTGCGCAACAACGCCGCGCTGGTGTCCAAGGCGGCCAAGGAATTCGGCGTTTCCACCCTCCTCACCACCGTCGCCGAGAAGAGCTTCTCCGGCCCGATCTTCGACGAGATCAAGTCGGTCTTCCCCGAACACAACGTCATCGACCGCACCAGCATGAACACCTGGGAAGACCCGCGCATCGCCGTCGAGGTAAACAAGTTCGGCAAGCAGAAGATCGTCCTGGCCGGCCTGTGGACCTCCGTGTGCATCGTCGGCCCGGCCCTGTCGGCCATAGACCAGGGCTTCGAGGTCTACGTGATCGCCGACGCCTGTGGCGACGTGTCCACCGAAGCCCACGAGATGGCCCTGCAACGAATGATCCAGCTGGGTGCCCGCCCGATGACCTCCCTGCAGTACCTGCTGGAACTGCAACGCGACTGGGCCCGCGGCGAAACCTACGATGCGACCGTGAAGACCTCCATCGAGCACGGCGGCGCCTACGGCCTGGGCCTGATCTACGCCAAGACCATGTTCAACGCCAGCGAAGGCCACTGAGCCAGAGCAGTAGAAAGGGGCGGCATTGCCGCCCCTTTTTCATTTCCGGGAAAAACACCATGCCGACCCAAGACCGCTGCGGCGCCCTGGCGCTGCTGTTCATGCGCGTTACCGCCGCCCTGTTGCTGCTCCAGGTGCACGGGCTGCCCAAGCTGCTGCACTGGCACACCGAGTTGCAGCACATCGAAGACCCGTTCGGCCTCGGCGCCGTGCCGACCCTGGCGCTGGCGGTGTTCGCCGAAGTGCTCTGTCCGCTCCTGCTGATCCTCGGCGTCTTCGCCCGTCTCGCCTGCCTGCCGGTGATCGCCGTGCTGCTGGTGGCGCTGCTGTTCGTGCACCCGCAGTGGACGCTGGAAGAAGGCCAGTTCGCCTGGTGGATGCTGATCCTCTTCACCGGCCTGGCGATGGCCGGCCCCGGCCGCTATCGCCTCGCCCTGCCCCGCCTCGCCGCCATGCGCACGGAGGCCTGACCGTGGCCCTCCCCCTGAGAAATGCCCTGCTCCCCTGCGCCCTGGCGCTCGCCTGCGGCCAGGCCCCGGCAGCCGATTGGTCGCTGCTGTCGCGCAACTACTTCCTCGACAACGACTACCGCAGCCCCGGCCCCAACGGCCAGAGCCTGCGCCGCGAATGGGCGCAGGGCTTCATCGGCCGCTTCAGCAGCGACGTTACGCCCGGCACCATCGGCCTGGGCGTCGATGCCCACGCCTTTCTCGGCCTAAAGCTCGACGGCGGGCGCGGCCACGCCGGCACCGGCCTGCTGCCACTGGACAGCGACGGCCGCAGCGAGAGCGAGTACTCCGATGCCGGCGCCGCGCTGCGCCTGGTGCACGAGAAGACCTCCCTCGCCTGGGGCGAGATGGAAGTGGAAACCCCGGTGTTCGACACCGGCGACAAGCGCCTGCAACCCGAGTACGCCACCGGCTGGTTCCTCGACGACCGCAGCCTGACCGGCCTGCGCCTGCAGGCCGGGCGCTTCACCGCCTTCAAGAACCAGGACGCCAGCTCCAGCCACGGCGAGTTCGAAGGCTACGGCGCCAGCACCCGCTTCGGCGGCCTGAGCCTGGCTGGCGCCACCTGGAGCGCGCCCGACGCCAACTGGGGCGGCGCACTCTACGCCAGTCAACTGGACGACGTCTGGCACCAGGCCTACGCCAACCTCAACGGCCACTTCGGTCGCTGGTCGGTGGACGCCAACCTGTACAAGACCGGCGACACCGGCAGCGCCCGCGCCGGCCACATCGACACCCTGGCCTGGAGCCTGCTGGGCAAGGTCGCCCTGGGCAGCCACGCACTGAGCCTCGCCTACCAGAAGATCGACGGCGACACGCCCTTCGACTTCGTCGGCGGCGACTCCATCTACCTTGCCAACTCGATCAAGTACGCCGACTTCAACGGCCCCGGCGAACATTCCTGGCAGGCACGCTACCAGTGGGACGGCGCCAGCGCCGGCCTCGCCGGCCTGACCCTCTCTACGCGCTACGTGCGCGGCAGCGGCATCGATGGCACCCACGCCCCCTGCGGCGGCGCCTACAACCCGATGCAGGGCGGCACCTGCCAACCCGTCTATGGCGACAGTGGGCATCACTGGGAGCGCGACCTGGACGTACGCTACGTGGTGCAGTCCGGCCCGGCCAAGGACCTGGCGCTGAGCGTCGCCCAGGTCTCGCACCGCGCCAACGACGCCCAGGGTGGAGCGGACATCGATCGCCTCTACGTGATCATCGAATACCCGCTCAAGGGTGTGTTCTGAAGGAGCCAATAGACATCCGGACCTGTAGGAGCGAGCTTGCTCGCGAACCCGCTTCACGCCGGCCATTCCTGGTGCAAGGCGTTCGCGAGCAAGCTCGCTCCTACAGGAAGGTCGACGCGTCAGCCGCGCGCCGGCTCACCGGCCCGCGGCGCCGCGCTGGACAGCAGCGCCAGCTCCATCAGCACCGCCAGCACGATGGCGCCGGCCGCCACGGCGAAGAGCAGCGCGTAATGCCCGTGGCTGGCACTGAAGAGCGCCGAATAGGCGTAGCCGGCGATGGCCTGGAAGCTGGCGAAGGACACCGTCGCGCGGCTCCAGGTGGCGTTCTGCGCGGCATGGCCGGGCACCAGTTGGTGAACCCGCGCCAGGGCCAGCGGCACGATGCCCGGCGGGAACGAGCCGATCACCACGCTCGCCACGCCCAGCAGGCGCAGGTCGGTAGTTTCCAGCAGCAGGCCGAGGGCGAACAGTTGCGCCACCAGTACCAGCCGAATCGCCGCCCGCGCGCCCAGGTGATCGGCGAGGAAGCCATACACTACCGGGCCGACGATGGCGCCGACGCCGTACAGCGTCCACACCAGCGCGCCGCCGTGGGTGCCGGCGCCGAGGCCCCGGGCGACGTAGTCCACCAGGAACATCATCGGCGCCACCAGCGCGGCGGCCATCAGCGCGTACTGGGCGAACAGCACGTAGACGCCAGCCGAGGCGCGCGGCGCTTCGATGGGGTGCGTCTGGGCATGGGCGTGCTCCTGCGGCCAGCCGGACCAGCTGCTCAGGCTCAGCAGCAGCGCCAGCGCACCCAGACCGAGCCAGGTCTGCACCAGCCCGAAGGCCAGCAGCAACGGTACCAGCGTGCCGGAAGCGGCGATGCCCAGGCCGATGCCGAGGAAGATCGCGCCACTGGCCAGCCCGCGCCGATTGGCCGCCACGTGGGGCAGGATGGTGCTGGCGGCCAGCACCATGATCACCCCGCCGGACACGCCCGACACCAGGCGCCAGAAGAAGAACCACGCCTGGTTCAGCGGCCAGGCACAGGCGAAGAACGACAGCGTGACCAGCAGCATCATGCCGCGCAGCACCGTGGCGCTCGACCAGCGCGCCGCCAGCGGGCGCCCGGCCAGCGCGCCGACCAGGTAGCCGGCGAGGTTGGCCGCGCCGAGGTAGACCACCGCGGAGGCGGAGAACCAGTGCGCCTCGATCAGCGCCGGGATCAGTGGCGTGTAGGCGAAGCGCGCCAGGCCGATGCCGACCAGGCTGGCGCACAGGCCCGCCCAGATCGGCAACCAGAGGGAGCCTCGGCTGGCGAGGCGGGAAGCATCGGTGTTCATGACAACCCCTATCGCGCCGTCAGGGCGGCGCCGTTGCGTGGTGATGGGGAAATCATAAAGTGGCGCATCGATGCAGTAATGCAGCGAGTTTTCATGTCACCATTGCGTTTATGCATCACGAGGATTTCGCCATGATGAACTGGGACGATGCCCGCGTATTTCTCGCCCTGTGCCGCGAACAGACGCTGCGCGGCGCCGCCCGCGTGCTGGCGGTGGACCAGGCCACGGTGGGCCGGCGCCTGGCGTCGCTGGAGCGCTCGCTGGAGGCGACGCTGTTCCTGCGCACCTCGGCCGGCTACAGCCTGACCGCCGCCGGCGAGATCGCCATGGCCGCCGCGCAGGCCATGGAATCCTCCGCCGCCGAACTGCAGCGGCAGATCCTCGGCATGGACGATCGCATGAGCGGCGTGGTGCGGGTCACCACCACCGACTCCTTCGCCGCCGACTTCGTCATCCCCGCCGTCGCCACGCTGCACCGCGAGCAACCGGGCATCGAGGTGCAACTGCAGACGTCCACGCAGATGCTCAACCTGGCCAAGCGCGAGGCCGACATCGCCGTGCGCACCCACCAACCGGAAAACCCCGACCTGATCGTCCGGCGGCTGGCGCGCTGGGGTACCGGGCTGTTCGCCTCCGCGCGATACGTCGAGGCGCGGGGCATTCCCGAGGCCGGAAGCGCCTTTGCCGGGCACGACCTGGTGGTCTACCAGCCCTATCTCGACGCGGGCAAGGACGTGTTTCTCGCCGGCGAACCGATCATCCGCGGGCGCATCGCCATGACCTGTACCTCCGGTTTCATGGTCCGCCGCGCGCTCGCCGCGGGCCTGGGCGTGGGCGAACTGCCGCTGCCGCTGGGCGAGGCGGACGGGCTGCTGCGCCTATGGCCGGAACGCCCGCCGCTGCCCTACGACGTGTGGCTGGTAACGCACAAGGACGTACGGCACACGGCGCGGGTGCGCGCGGTGATCGACGCCATCGCGCAGGCGTTCGACGTAGCAACCGCGAGTGCATGAGGGCGTTGCAGGAGCGAGCCGTGGCTGCTCTTCGTAGGAGCGAGCTTGCTCGCGAACGAGTCTCCCGGCCGCTCCGGCGCTAGGCGGTTCGCGAGCAAGCTCGCTCCTACAGGGTCGTGCCCGCGTCTGGCGTCACTGGATGAACGGCACCTTGTCCGCACGCTGGTAGGGCCCGTACACCGCGGGCGCCCAGTTGAACGCCTTGCCGTCGCGAGTGACGTGGCCGATGCCCGGGAACGGCAAGTGCGCGGCGGCGACCCAGGCGCCGTTTTTGGCCAGCGCACTGAACTCGGCGTCGCGGGCCTTCACCGCCTGCTTCGGGTCGGTGTCGAAGCGGATCGCCACTTCGGGATGGGCGAACTGCACGGCGACGTTGTGGATCAGGTCGCCGATGAACACGATGGCGGCACCGTCGGATTCGAAGCGATAGCTGGTGCTGCCCGGCGTGTGGCCGCTGGTGGCTTCGGTCTTCAGTTCCGGGAGCGGCGAAGCCGGCGGCACGAAGCTCTGCAGGCGATGGGCAGCGCGGTACGGCGCCAGGGAATGCTGGGCCACGTCGAAGAACTCGCGGGCCTTTTCCGGCGCCTGGTCGCGGCGCTGCTGGTCCAGCCAGTAGTCCGCCTCGGCCTGCGCCGCATAGACGGTGGCGTTGGCGAACAGCGCCTTGCCCTGCCCGTCCACCAGGCCGCAGACGTGGTCCAGGTGCATGTGGGTGAGCAGGATGCTGTCCACCTGTTCGGGCGCGTAGCCGGCCGCCTTCATGTTCTCCAGCAGGTGCCCGGCGGTGCCGCCGATGCACTGGCCGGCGCCGCTGTCCACCAGCACCAGGTGCTTGCCGGTATTGACCAGGAAGGCGTTGAAGTTGGTCTGCACGCGCTCGCCGTTCATGGCGTCGCGTGCCAGCAGCGCGCGGATGCGTTCGCGGTTCAAGCCCTGCAGCAGCCCCGGCGACAAGTCGTTGTAGCCGTCGTACAGCGCGGTGACTTCGTACTCGCCCACCGCCAGGCGGAAATAGCCCGGCGCCTGGGTTTTCAACGGTGCCGGCGGCTCGGCGCAGGCGAAGGTGGAGACCAGCAGTGCACTGGCCAGGAGCGGAAAGTAGTGGTTGCTACGGGATGCCGGCATGGTCGGCGCCTCCTGGGGAAATGGTGGCGCCATGCTGCCCTGTGTTGGCCGGGCGATTATTGGACGTCTGTGCCGCACGTGCTCGGGGCGTACGGCGTCGTCCTGCCGTAAGCGGCTGCAGGAGCGAGCCTGGCGGCGAACCGCCCGCATCGATGCCTCCGGGTGACGCGGACGTTGTCCGCGGTCGCGGGCAAGCCGAGGTGCTCTTCGTAGGAGCGAGCGTGCTCGCGAACCCACCAAAACGCCGGCCCGGCCGGCGGTTCGCGGGCATGGCCCGCTCCTACAGGTTGGCGCCAATGCCGGGGCTTGCGTAGGAGCGGACCTTGTCTGCGAAGTCCGTCGCGGCGGATATCGGAGTTTCGGGATTTTCCGTCAGTCATCGCCTGGCGGCGAATCGCGGAGAAGCTCCGCTCCTACAAGAGCGCGCGTGCCGCTTTGGCTCTTGACGGTTTCCAGGGAAACATCCGCTCGCGCCCAATGCCCCGTTCAGTTCGTAGGGCGCATAACGCGCCAGCGTTATCCGCCGCAACTAAACCTCTCAGGGCACCGGCGCACTCATGTATTCGACCATCCGCTCGCGCAGCCAGCGCTCGGCCGGGTCGTTGTCGTGGGCGGCGCTCCAGACCAGGGAAAGCTCCGCCGGCTTGATCTCCAGCGGCGGGTCCTCGGCGCGCAGGCAGCTGTCTTCCACCAGGGCACAGGCGGCGTAGTCGGGCACCGTGGCGATCATCTCGGTGTTGCGCAGCAGCGCGCGCAGGCTGCCGAACTGCGGCACGGCGAGAACCACGCGGCGGCGCCGTTCGATGCGCTCCAGGTCCAGGTCGATGGCGCCATTGAGGTCGCCGGAGAACGACACCATCACATGCGGCCGCGAGCAGTATTCATCGAGCGTCAGCGGGCCGGGGCGATCATCGCCGCGCAGTACCTTCACACCGATATCGCGCAGCTTGCGGCGCTTGGCGTTGGCCGGAAGATCCGTGGTGTAGCTGACGCCCGCGGTGATCTCGCCGGAGGACAGCAGCGCCGGCATCAACAGGAAGTTGGCGCGGCGCACCACCACGGTGATGTTCGGCGCTTCCTGCTGCAGGCGCGCCAGCAGCGCGGGGAACAGACCGAACTCGGCGTCGTCGGAAAGCCCCAGGCGGAAGATGTTGCAGCTGGTCTCGGGCTCGAAGGTCTTGGCCCGGCTGACGGCGGCGGAGATCACGTCCATCGCCGGGCGCAGCTCCTCGAAGATGTGCAGCGCCCGGCTGGTGGGTTCCATGGCGCGGCCGGCGCGCACCAGCAGCGGATCGTCGAACAGGTCGCGCAGGCGCGCGAGGGCGGCGCTGACGGTGGACTGGGTGATGAACAGCTTCTCGCCGACGCGGGTGAGGTTCCGCTCCAGCATCAGGGATTCGAAGATCACCAGCAGGTTCATGTCCAGGCGGCGCAGGTCGTTTCGATTCATGGCTGGTCGCTCGGGGCTGTGGGGTGGGCATCTTTGCACAAGACGAGGGCCGCGCCAGTCCATCATCACGCGCGGCGTTTTTCTTGGACGTGTGTGCTCATTTGCCTGCCGTTTGGCCTGCTCCCATTGAGCAACGGATCACCTTGATTTACCTTGGATTTTTACAATTCCGCGGTGGTCTTTCGCCGCCGAGATGACGAGAAGAGAGACACCATGCCCGCACCTGCCCACCAGGTAGCGACCATGCTCGCCCCCCAGACCCATCGCCTGGTACTGCAGCTCATGGAGGAGCTGGAAAATCAGGGAGAAGACCTCCAGCAGGCCAGCCAGCGCCTGTGCCAGCACCTGCTGGAGCATTACCGGATGCCCGAGGCGGGCGACGACGAGCCGGATGCCGGCGGGCGCCTCGCCCTCGCGCCCTGGCAGGAGCGCAAGGCCAAGGCGATACTCGCCGGCTGCCTGCTCAGCCGCCTGTACATCGCCGACGTGGCTGCGCAGTGCGGCATGTCGCGCAGCCATTTTTCCCGCGCGTTCAAGCAGGCCACCGGGCTTGCGCCTCGGGAATGGGCACTGCACCTGCGCATCGACCATGCCCGCGACCTGCTTGCCACTACCGCGAAGCCGATTGCCCAGGTGAGCCAGGCGTGCGGCTTCGCCGACCAGTCGCACTTCTGCCGCAGCTTTCGCAAGCTGGTGGGCTGCACGCCGAATCGGTGGCGCCAGGCCAGCCGGGGGAATAGCGCGGCGGGGCTTTCGTAGGAGCGGACTCCGTCCGCGATTGGCCCCACCCAGGCACCACCTGCAGGAGCTGGCCATGCCTGCGACAGCCCGGGCGCAGGAGCATCGCGGACGGAGTCCGCTCCTGCGTTCAGGCGGGAAGCGGCGTTCGGTGGCAATCGCGGACGTTGTCCGCGGTCGCGGGCATGGCCCGCTCCTACAGGGAGGTCGGTTTTCGTCTGTAGGAGCTGGCCATGCCTGCGACAGCCCGGACGCGGGAGCATCGCGGATGGAGTCCGCTCCTACGCTTAGGCCGACGGCGGCGTTCGGTGGCAATCGCGGACGTTGTCCGCGGTCGCGGGCGTGGCCCGCTCCTACAGGGAGGGCGGTTTTCGTCTGTAGGAGCTGGCCATGCCTGCGACAGCCCGTGTGCTGGAGCATCGCGGACGGAGTCCGCTCCTACGCTCAGGCTGCTGCGTTCGGTAGCGCAGACGTTGTCCGCGGTCGCGGGCATGGCCCGCTTCTACAGGTTTCGAGCAATTCCTACGCCGTTCAGGAAGTGTTCAGTCAAGAATCGAAGAACTTTGAGATATGACAGGTCCGATGTAATCCCTGCCGTCTAGTCTGGGCGCAGTCCTACTTTCCTAACAGGCAGGAGCCGGGAGTCCACGCATGACTGTGCTGCAACCCACCGACGGCAAACCGCAAGGCACCGATCCCACCAGCCCCGACTGGTACCGCAAGAGCGTCGACCAGACCCTGGCCGCTCTGCAGACCAGCGCCGAAGGCCTTTCCCCTGACGACGCCGAGGCACGACTGCTGCGCGTCGGCCCCAACGCGCTGCCGGCCAAGGCGGTCGACCCGCTGTGGCTGCGCTTCGCCAAGCACTTCAACGACGTGCTGATCTACATCCTCCTCGCAGCCGCCGTCGCCACGGCGCTGATGGGCCACTGGACCGACACCCTCGTCATCCTGCTGGTGGCCGTGATCAACGCGGGCATCGGCTTCTTCCAGGAGAACAAGGCGGAGAAATCCCTCGCCGCCCTGCGCGGCATGCTCAGCAGCACGGCCCACGTGGTGCGCAACGGCAAGAAGCTCGAGATCGACGCCGCCCAGCTGGTGCCCGGCGACATCGTCATCCTGCGCCCCGGCGACAAGATTCCCGCCGACGTGCGCCTGTTCGACGTGCACCACCTGCAGGTCGAGGAATCCATGCTCACCGGTGAATCCCTCACCGTGGGCAAGCACGCCGACGCGCTGGACAAGGATGCGCTGCTGGCCGACCGCACCAACCTCGGCTTCTCCGGCACCCACGTCAGCGCCGGCAATGCACGCGGGGTGGTGATCGCGACCGGCCCGGCCACGGAGCTCGGGCGCATCAACAAGCTGATCGCCAATGTCGACGAAAGCGAGACCCCGTTGCTGCGGCAGATCGCCGAGCTGGGCAAGCGCATCTTCCAACTGATCATCGGCATGATGCTGGTGCTCTTCATCATCGGCTTCTTCTGGCACGACTATCCCTTCGGCGAGCTGCTGCTGTCGCTGATCAGCCTGGCCGTGGCCGCCGTGCCCGAGGGCCTGCCGGCCATCGTCTCGATCATCCTGTCGCTGGGCGTGCAGCGCATGGCGCAGAACAAGGCGATCATCCGCAAGCTGCCGACCGTGGAAACCCTGGGCGCCATGAGCGTGATCTGCTCGGACAAGACCGGCACCCTGACCATGAACGAGATGACCGTCAAAAACGTGCTGCTCGCCAACGGTCTCTATGCGGTCGAGGGCCAGAGCTACGAGCCCAGGGGCCGCATCACCTTCGGCAGCACCAGCGATGAGCTGGACTGGTCGCAGCATGCGGCACTGGACGCCTTCATCCGCGCCGTGGACATCTGCAACGACAGCAGCCTGCAACTGAACGACGAAGGCCGCTGGAGCGTGGTCGGCGGGCCCACCGAGGGCGCGCTCAAGGTCCTGGCGCGCAAGGCCAGCCTGCCGGAGGTCGAGTTCCAGAAGTTCGGCAAGATTCCCTTCGACTCCGCCTACAAATACATGGCGCGGCGCTGCGATGTGGCCGGGCAGAGCCTGATCTATCTCAAGGGCGCGCCGGACGTGCTGCTGCGCATGTGCCAGCAGCAGCTCGGCGCCCATGGCGTGGAACCGCTGGACCGCGAGTACTGGGAGCGCGAGATGAGCTTCATCGCCGGGCAGGGCCTGCGCATGCTGGCCGCCGCCTACAAGCCGGTGCAGCCCGATGACGGCGTGATCGACCACGAGGACGTGCAGGACGGCATGATCTTCCTCGGCGTCGCCGGCCTGCTCGACCCGCCGCGCCCGGAGGCCATCGAGGCCATCGCGCTGTGCAAGCGCGCCGGCATCCAGGTGAAGATGATCACCGGCGACCACCCGGACACCGCCGTGGCCATCGCCGGCATGCTCGGCATGGGCAACGACCTGCGCGCCATGACCGGCCAGGAATTGGAGCAGGCCGATGACGCGCAGCTGAAATCCCTCGCCATGCAGTACTCGGTGTTCGCCCGCACCAGCCCCGAGCACAAGCTGCGCCTGGTGCGCGCGCTGCAGGCCAACGAGGAAGTGGTCGGCATGACCGGCGACGGGGTCAACGACGCCCCGGCGCTGAAGCAGGCCGACGTCGGCATCGCCATGGGCATCAAGGGTACCGAGGTGACCAAGGAAGCCGCCGACATGGTGCTCACCGACGACAACTTCTCCACCATCGCCGGCGCCGTGCGCGAAGGCCGCCGGGTCTACGACAACCTGAAGAAGACCGTGCTGTTCATCCTGCCGACCAACATGGCCCAGGGCCTGCTGATCGTCATGGCGATCCTCGCCGGCGCGGTGATTCCCCTGGCGCCGCTGCAGATCCTCTGGATGAACATGGCGACCTCCACCACCCTGTCCTTCGCCCTGGCCTTCGAGCCTGGGGAGCCGGGGATGATGCGCCGGCCGCCGCGTAACGCGAAGGAGTCGATTCTCAATGGCTTCGCGGTCTGGCGGGTGCTGTACGTGGGCGGCCTGCTCACCGGCGCGGCCTTCCTGCTGGAAGCCTGGATGGTCAGCAACGGCCAGGACACCGACCACATCCGCACCATGATCCTGCACACCCTGGTCACCGCGCAGTGGGCCTACCTGTTCAACTGCCGGCTGCAGGAGGAGTTCTCGCTCAACCTCGCGCTGCTGCGCAACGGCGCACTGCTCACCGTGACCCTGGCGCTGATCCTGTTGCAGTGCTTCGTGATCTACGTGCCGTTCATGCAGACCGCCTTCCACACCGTCGCCCTACCCTTCAGCGGCTGGCTGATCTCGCTGGGCATTGGCATCGCGGTGTTCTTCGCAGTCGAACTGGAGAAACTGCTGATCCGCCGCTGGAAGGCCTGGCGGCGGTAGAGCGCAGGGGCGCATGGCTGCTTGCGTCATGCGCCGCATCCCGTGCGACATAGGAGCGGACTGCGTCCGCGATGGTTTTGCCCTCTCCCTGCTCGATCGGAGTGGCGTTGAATCGATCGCGGACGAAGTCCGCTCCTACGTTCATTCCACCCTTGCGTATTCGCGGTCACGCCGGCCGCCGTAGGAGCGAGCCCGCCCGCAAGCCCCGCCCGGAACACCATGGCCGGCAGGCTCGCCCCTACAGGTGCCACGCCCTTGCCCTCCCCAGGTCCCCGGCCCTTCCCTGTCGGGAGAAGGAGGCGTATGCCGGGTGTTCCTCAGTCGGCAGATCCCAAGCGCACCGGATGCGATCACGGCCGGATCCCGCTCCTGCAGCCATCCTCCGGTCTGGCTCCGGACTCCTCCTGTAGGAGCGGGCCATGCCCGCGATCCGCGCCGGCAGGCGCGCCCTTCACGGGATCGCGCCCAGTCTCTGCTTGGATCGCCCGAACGCCGTTCCGTTCCGAACCACCTCGGAGAACCCCGTCGTACCGAGCACACAAAGCAGAAGGCCCGCCAATAGGCGGGCCTTCGCGGGGCACGGCGGACCGGTCAGAGCGCCAGGTCGCTGGCGGCTTTCGCCGGCGCCGGGGCGGCGTCGGTCGGCTGCGTGGCCGGGGCCTGGTCGATGGCCGGCGGCGGGTCCAGTTGCAGCACCTTGGCGGTGTAGCTCCACTCGGCGAAGGTCTTCTCCGGGCTGTCGTTGAGCTTGGTGCCGTAGCTCGGGACGATCTGGTGGACCTTGGTCTGCCACTCGGGGGTGGCGAGCTTGTCCTTGAACACCTTTTCCAGCACGTTGAGCATGATCGGCGCGGCGGTGGAGGCACCCGGGGATGCGCCCAGCAGGCCGGCGATGCTGCCGTCGGCGGAAGCGACGATCTCGGTGCCGAGCTTCAGCACGCCGCCCTTCTCCGCATCCCGTTTGATGATCTGCACGCGCTGGCCAGCCTGCCACAGGCGCCAGTCCTCGGCCTTGGCGTCGGGGAAGTATTCGCGCAGGGCGGCGAGGCGGTCCTCGTCGGAGAGCATCAGCTGGCCGGCGAGGTACTCCACCAGAGGGTACTCGTCGATGCCCACGCGGGTCATCGGCCAGACGTTGTGGACGTTGGTGCTGCCCAGCAGGTCCAGGTACGAGCCTTCCTTGAGGAACTTGGTGGAGAAGGTGGCGAACGGCCCGAAGAGGATCACGCGCTTGCCGTCGAGCACGCGGGTGTCCAGGTGCGGCACGGACATCGGCGGCGCGCCGACCGACGCCTTGCCATAGGCCTTGGCCAGGTGCTGCTGGGCGATGGTCGGGTTCTCGGTGACCAGGAACGAGCCGCCTACCGGGAAGCCGGCGTAGTCCTTGGCTTCCTCGATGCCGGATTTCTGCAGCAGGCGCAGGGCGCCGCCGCCCGCGCCGATAAAGACGAACTTGGCGTCGGTCTCGGTGACGCTGCCGTCCTTCAGGTTCTTGTACTCGACGCGCCAGGTGCCATCGGCGTTGCGGGTGATGTCCTCGACTTCACTGGAGAGCTTCAGGCTGAAGTTCGGCTTGCTCTGCAGGTAGCCGGCGAACTGGCGGGTGATCTCGCCGAAGTTCACGTCAGTGCCGATTGGCGTCCAGGTGGCGGCGATCTTCTGCGACGGGTCGCGGCCCTGCATCATCAGCGGCACCCACTTGGCGATCTGCGCCGGGTCCTCGGAGTACTGCATGCCGCGGAACAGCGGGCTGGCCTGCAATGCCTCGTAGCGCTTCTTGAGGAAGGCGATGTTGTCGTCGCCCCAGACGAAGCTCATGTGCGGGGTGGAGTTGATGAACGAGCGCGGGTTCTTCAGCACGCCGTTCTGCACCTGCCAGGCCCAGAACTGACGGGAGATCTGGAACGACTCGTTGATCTCCACCGCCTTGGCGATGGTGACGTTGCCGTCCTTGTCCTCGGGGGTGTAGTTCAGTTCGGCCAGGGCGGAGTGGCCGGTGCCGGCGTTGTTCCAGCCGTTGGAGCTTTCCAGGGCGACGCCGTCCAGGCGCTCGACCATCTCCATGCTCCAGCCCGGCTCCAGCTCGTTGAGCCAGACGCCCAGGGTGGTGCTCATGATGCCGCCGCCGATCAGCAGCACGTCGACTTTCTTGGGTTCCGCGAACGCGGGCGCGCAATTCACTGCCAGAGCGAGGCCCAGCAGCGCCCCGCTAACTTTCTTGATCATCGAAAGGTTTCTCGTCGTTAGGGCTTGGCCTTCCCCACCGGCGTCATTCAGCGTGAAGGCCGCGCCCGGCGCGCAGGGCGCGAAAGGCAAGGCGACAGATGACGAGGATGAGTCGGGACTCAGTTCCCTCCTCCGCCGGCTCTGAGGCCTGCTTGATGGAATGAGGGACGTCCTGCGCAGAGAGACACGCAAAGCCTTCGGCTTTGGCTTTTGTTGTGGGAGGGATGCATGGTCTGCTGAAACGTTTGCGCATTCTATCGAAAGCGCCGCGCATCACCAACCTTTGCAGTCAACTATCAACGGTCCGCATTACGTGCAGGCCGTTTCTGCTTGTTTCAACCCGCGCTTCCCGACATGCGTAGGAGCGGACTCCGTCCGCGATAGATCCGCATCGCACCAAAGCGTTCGCGAGCAAGCTCGCTCCTACAGAATAAGCATCGGAGCGCTTTTCGTAGGAGCGAGCTTGCTCGCGAACCTGCCCCAGCACCAGCCTACCCGGCAAATCGACCAGGGCCCCACGCACCACAACGTTACCGAAGCGCACCACCAACGCGCACGAATCGCCCTGTCCGTTACCGTTCCGCCCCGTTCCCGCACGCTCAGTCCTAGGCCGTTTTCCCACATCCCGCGCTCTATTTCGGTCAATCGCCGCCAGTTCGTCAGGCTTGGCACAGCATCTGCTTATTTGCATGCATGGATAATTGGATCCAAAAATCCACGAGGAAACACCCCATGCGCCTGGTACCTGCTGCCCGCCCGCCGATGAGCGCCGAAGACGAGGCCTACGACTATCTCCTCCAGGCTATCTGCACTGGGCGTTACCGGACCGGCGACCGCCTGGTAGCCGAGGACATCGCCAGCGAGATCGGCATGAGCCGGATGCCCGTGCGGGGCGCCTTCAAGCGCCTGGACGCCGAGGGCCTGGTGACCCTGCGGCCCAACCGCGGCGCCATCGTCAGCGGGCTGAACATCGAGGAGATGCGCGAAGTCTTCGAGATGCGCAGCGCCCTCGAAGGCCTGGCCATCCGCATCGCCGTGCCGCAACTGACCGACCGCGACCTGTCCCGCCTGGAGCGCATGCTCGACGAGATGGACGACTACCGCGACGACAGCGCCGAGTGGGTCAGCCGCCACCGCGCCTTCCACGAATACCTCTGCAGCCTCGCCGGCCGCCCGCGCCTGCTGCGCCAGATCACCGCGCTGTACTCGGTGATCGAACCGCACATGCGCCTGTGGCTGCAGCACGTCGACAAGCCCATGAGCGCCCGCGAGGAACACGCCGTGATCCTCGACGCCCTGCGCTCGAAGAATGCCCGCGAAGCCGAGCGGGTGCTCTGCGAGCACATCGAGGGGACCATCCCCTCCCTGGCGCGTTTCCTGGAAGCCCAGACCACCTGAGGCACCATCCACCCACGAGTCGAAGCAACGGGCGCCCAGACCCGTACTTCTGTGTCCCTGAACTGCCCTGGCAACCCCACCCCGGAGCTCAACATGTTCGAACGCAGGATCCCGCAGTGCCTTCTCGCCCTTTGCCTGGCCGCCCCGCTGGCGCACGCCGAGGTGAAGATTCCCGACCGCTTGCAGAACGCCAGCAAGATGACCTTCTGCGGCGGCATGGACTCCCCACCCATGGGTTTCTATGACGCGAACCAGAAGCTTACCGGGGTCACCATCGACCTGGGCGAGGCCATCGCCAAGCGCCTGGGCGACAAGAAGATCGACTGGCGCATCACGCCCTTCTCCGGGCTGATCCCGGCGCTGCTCGCCGGCCAGTGCGACATGCTGGTGGACCAGTTGTTCGACAAGCCCGAGCGGCGCGAAGTGATCGACATGGTCAACTACATGTACTCCAGCCAGGCCGTGGTGGTCGGCAAGGGCAACCCCGAGGGCATCCGTACCCTGGACGACCTGTCCGGGAAGAAGGTCGCGGTGCTCAACGGCTCGACCATCCGCACCCTGCTAGACGCCCACAACGAGAAGCTGGCCAAGGCCGGCAAGCCGCCAATGAAGGTGATCGTCTACAACACCGACACCGACGCCTTCCAGGCCCTGCGCATCCGCCAGGCCGACGCCTACGGCACCACCGTGGAAACGGCCGGCTACTACCAGAGCATGGCGCCGGACCTGTTCGAGATCGGTGTGCCCGCCTTCGCGCGCATCCTCACCGGCCTGGGCATCCGCAAGGAAGACAAGCAGCTGAGCGAGGCCGTGACGCAGATCATCAAGGACATGCAGGCCGACGGCAGCTACCACGCACTGCTCGCCAAATGGCACATCGAAGGCGACAAACTGGACTGAGGTAACGAGCCATGAACTTCAGTTGGGACGTGTTCTGGCAGTACCTGCTGCGGCCGAGCGACATCTACCTCTACGGCCTCTGGCTGACCTGCGTGATCGCCGTCAGCGCCATGCTGCTGGGCTGCGTGCTCGGGTTGCTGGCGGCGCTGATGCGCCTGTCGAGCAACCCGCTGCTGCAATACCCGGTGCGCTTCTATGTGTGGCTGATGCGCGGCACGCCGCTGCTGGTGCAGATCGTCTTCCTCTACACCGCGCTGGCCGCCGGCGGCATCTTCCGCTTCGTGGACCTGGACCTGGGGCTGTTCATCCTGCCCGGCAACATCCAGGCGGCGATCATCGCCCTGGGCCTCAACGAAGGCGCGTACATGGCCGAGATCATCCGCGCCGGCATCGGCGCGGTGGACAAGGGCCAGTACGAGGCCGGCAAATCCCTGGGCATGACCTTCCCCAGGCTGATGCGCCGCATCGTGCTGCCCCAGGCCTTCCGCGTCATCGTTCCGCCACTGGGCAACGAGTTCAACGTGATGCTGAAGAACACCACGCTGGTCAGCGTGATCGGCGTGCAGGAACTGCTGCTGAGCACGCAGATGGTCACCTCGGCGACCTTCCGCGTGTTCGAGCTGTACCTGGTCGTGGCGATCTACTTCCTCGCCCTGACCACCCTGTGGGGCTTCTTCCAGCGCTGGCTGGAAGCACGCTTCGGCAAATCCGACGGGCAGGCCGCGGCACCGAACCGGATGTTCGGCCGGCAGGCGATGAAACTGCTGAGGGGGCGTTGAGATGATCCCGGACATGAAAGACGTGGTGATCCAGGCCAGCGACGTGCACAAGGCCTTCGGCGAGCTGGAAATCCTCAAGGGCGTGTCCCTGGACGTGCACCGTGGCGAAGTGGTGGTGTTGATCGGCGCCTCGGGCTCGGGCAAGACCACCTTCATCCGCTGCATGAACCACCTGGAAGACATCCAGGGCGGCAGCATCCGCGTCAACGGCGAGCTGATGGGTTATCGCGAACGCCCGGACGGTAAGCTGGTGCGTGACTCGGAAAGCAACATCGCCCGCCGCCGCCGCGACATCGGCATGGTGTTCCAGCGCTTCAACCTGTTCCCGCACATGACCGTGCTGGAGAACATCATCGAAGCACCGACCCAGGTGCTCGGCGTGCCCCGGGGCGAGGCGCTGGACCAGGCCCGCCGCCTGCTGGCGCGGGTGCGCCTGTCGGACAAGGCCGAGCACTACCCTGGCCAGCTCTCCGGCGGCCAGCAGCAGCGCGTGGCCATCGCCCGCGCCCTGGCGATGAAGCCCCAGGCCATGCTCTTCGACGAACCCACCAGCGCGCTGGACCCGGAAACCGTCGGCGAGGTGCTGCAGGTGATGAAGGAGCTGGCCGACGAAGGCATGACCATGGTCGTGGTCACCCACGAAATGGGCTTCGCCCGCGAAGTGGCCGACCGCGTGGTGGTGCTGCACCAGGGTGAGCTCATCGAAGAAGGCCCGCCGGCGCAGGTCTTCGGCAATCCGCACCACCCGCGTACGCGGGAATTCCTAAGCCGCGTTCTCTAACGATAAGGACAAGTCATGCGTAAACGCGCTCTGCTCGCCAGCACTCTCACCCTCCTCGCCTGCGCCACCGCAGCCCAGGCCGACGACAAGCTGGTGCGCTTCTACAACTGGTCCGACTACATGGGCCCGGACACCCTGAAGAATTTCGAAAAGGACAGCGGCATCAAGGTCCAGTACGACGTCTTCGACACCAACGAGATGCTCGAGGCCAAGCTGCTCTCCGGCCACTCGGGCTACGACCTGGTGGTGCCCTCCAGCCAGTTCCTCACCAAGCAGATCAACGCCGGCGTCTACCAGAAGCTCGACCGCGCCCAACTCGGCAACTGGAAGCACCTCGACCCGCGCCTGATGAAGCGCCTGGAGGCCGCCGACCCGGGCAACCAGTACGCCGTGCCCTACATGTGGGGCACCGTGGGCATCGGCTACAACCTCGACAAGGTCAAGGCCGCCCTGGGCGACAACGCACCGCTGGACTCCTGGGACCTGATCTTCAAGCCGGAAAACCTGGCCAAGCTGCACGGTTGCGGCGTCGCCTTCCTCGACGCACCGGTG
The DNA here is from genome assembly GCF_025133575.1 of Pseudomonas sp. GCEP-101. NCBI lineage: Bacteria > Pseudomonadati > Pseudomonadota > Gammaproteobacteria > Pseudomonadales > Pseudomonadaceae > Pseudomonas > Pseudomonas sp. GCEP-101. The sequence goes on from NZ_CP104011.1 coordinate 5,269,696, forward strand.
AAGATCATTCCGCAGGCCCTGCATTACCTGGGCCTGGACCCGAACAGCACGAACCCCGAGGACTACGCCAAGGCCTCCGCCTTGCTGCAGACGCTGCGTCCATCGATCACCTACTTCAACTCCTCCAAGTACACCACCGACCTCGCCAACGGCGACATCTGCGTGGCGGTCGGCTACTCGGGCGACGTGATGCAGGCGCAGACCCGCGCCCAGGAAGCCGGCAAGAAGATCGACGTGCGCTATGTGATCCCCAAGGAAGGCGCCAACCTGTGGTTCGACATGCTCGCCATCCCGCGCGACGCGAAGAACCCCAGGGGCGCCCACGCGCTGGTGAACTACCTGCTGCGCCCGGAGGTGATCGCCCCGGTCAGCGACTACGTCGGCTACGCCAACCCCAACCCCGACGCCACGCCGCTGCTCGACCCGAAGGTGCGCGACAACCCCGGCATCTATCCCAGCGACGCGGTGATCGAGAAGCTCTACGTCTCCGCCGACCTGCCGCCGAAAATCCAGCGCGTGATCACCCGCGAATGGACCCGAATCAAGACTGACCGCTGAACCGAAGAGAGTTTTCCATGCTGAGCTTCTCTGCCCACGAATATCCCTACGCCTCCCAGCGCCAGAGCGTGTTCGCCCGCAACGGCATGGTCGCCGCCTCGCAGCCGCTGGCTGCCGAGGCCGGCATCGCCATGCTGCGCGCCGGCGGCAACGCCATCGACGCCGCCATTGCCACCGCCGCCGCGTTGACCGTGGTCGAACCCACCGGCTGCGCCATCGGCGGCGACGCCTTCGCCCTGGTCTGGGTCAAGGACCAGCTGCACGGCCTGGACGCCAGCGGCCACGCGCCCGCCTCCCTCTCCATCGACAAGGTCAAGGCCGCCGGCTTCGACAAGATGCCCGTGCATGGCTGGCTGCCGGTCACCGTGCCGGGCATCCCCTCGGCCTGGGCGGAACTGTCCGCCCGCTTCGGCAAGCTGCCGTTCGCCGACCTGATGCAGCCCGCCATCGCCCTGGCACGCGACGGCTTCCCGGTGTCCCCGGTGGTCGCCCACCAGTGGGAAACCGCCCGCCGCGAATACCAGCAAAGCCGCGCCGCCGTGCCGGCGCTGGAAGCCTGGTTCGACACCTTCACCATCGACGGCGAAGCGCCGCGGGCCGGCCAACTGTTCCGCAACCCGTCCCAGGCGAAAACCCTCGCCGAGCTGGCCGAAACGCAGTGCGAAAGCTTCTACCGAGGCGCCATCGCCCAGCGCCTGGCCGCCCACTCCGCCGCCACCGGGGGCGAGCTGAGCGCCACCGACCTGGCCGGCTACCAGCCCAAGTGGGTCGAACCGATCAAGACCAACTACCGCGGCTACGACGTGTGGGAAATCCCACCGGCCGGCCAGGGCCTGATCGCCCTGATGACCCTGAACATCCTCCAGGGCTACGACTTCGACCAGCGCGACAGCCAGCTCACCTGGCACCGCCAGCTCGAAGCGATGAAGAAGGCCTACGCCGACGGCCTGCACTACATCACCGATTCGGAGCACATGCGCGTCAGCACCGCCGCGCTGCTTTCCGACGACTACGCCGCACGGCGCCGCGCCGAAATCGGCGAACGCGCCGCCGAGCCCAAGCATGGCGACCCACACGCCAGCGGCACCGTATACATCGCCACCGCCGATGGCGAAGGCAACATGGTCTCGTTCATCCAGAGCGCCTACCACGGCTTCGGCTCCGGCGTGGTGCTGCCTGACAGCGGCATCGGCCTGCAGAACCGTGGCTCGGAATTCAGCCTCGACCCGGCGCACTCCAACGCCCTGGCGCCAGGCAAGAAGACCTTCCACACCATCATCCCCGGCTTCCTCAGCAAGGATGGCGTGGCCGTCGGCCCGTTCGGCGTCATGGGTGGCTACATGCAGCCCCAGGGCCACCTGCAGATGGTGATGAACCTGGTGGACTTCGGCCTCAACCCCCAGGCCGCGCTGGACGCCCCGCGCTGGCAGTGGCTGGGCGGCATGAAGGTCGGCATCGAACAGCACGCCAACCGCGACCTGGCTTTCGGCCTGGCCCGACGCGGCCACGAGGTGGAGATCGCCTGCGACCTGACCGACTACGGCCGCGGCCAGATCATCGTCCGCGACCCGCAGACCGGCGTACTCTGCGGCGGCACCGAACCACGCGCGGATTCGCATATTGCGGTGTGCTGAGGACGTTGTTGCGCCTCACCGACAGCCACGCGGCGGTCGGTGAGGCGGAGACGTCGGCGCGGGCCTCGCTCAGGGCGCCGTGCAGGCGCCGCCTTCCGGGGTGAGGGTGATTTCGACTCGCCGATTGGCATTGCGTCCCTCTTCCGTCGCATCACTGGCCACCGGCTCGCTGTCCCCAGCGCCGCGCACCTCGAAGCAATCGTCCGGAATGTCGCCCATGCGCTGCATCCAGTCGCGCACGGCAACCGCGCGATCATGGGAAAGCGCCAGGTTACGCCGGGTATCCCCGGTCGAATCGCTGTGCCCGGTGATCACAATCAGCCAGCCCGGCTGCGCCTTGATGTCGATCAGGCTGTTGATCAGCACTTTGTCCGACTCGGGCCGCAGAACAGCCTTGCCCGGCGGGAACAGCAGTTGGCCATCCAGGCGAATCGGCTTTGAAGGCTCCCCAGCCGGCACGGCCGGTTCGTTTACTGAGAGCGGTCCAGCCGCCGGTATCACCCGCCACCCTTGGCTGTGGGCCCAGGCGAACAGCCCTGTCAGCAATGCCAGGCCCATCAACAGCAGCAGCCAAGGCCAGAGCAACCGGCGTTTGCGTTGAGGAGACTGGACTGCCGTGGTTGTATCGCCAGCCGACCTCGATACCGCCACCGCCGTGGTCGCACGGGGCGGCACACGCACCGCGCGTGCTTTTTCCACAGGCACGGGGATTGCCCGCGCGGCGTTGCGCTCGTCCAAAGGCACAGGCGGCGTGTTCTCGACGGCCGCGTCCGGCTGGTCGGCAGTCGCCTTCGCGGGGTCCGGCAGCCGTTCTACAGCAGGCGTGGTTTCGGCCGCAGGGATTCCTGCCTCCGGCGCAAGCCGTCTGCTCAGTCCCTTGAACTGGGTGGTCAGCGCTTCCAGCGCCGGCATTGCCGTCAGGTCACGGCGATGCAGAACGTCCGCCACCGCTCTGAGCTGGCTATCCAGCGCATGCAGAACCGGCACGTCGGCATCCGACAATTGCTGCCCGCGCAGCCAGGTGCGCACCTGCGCGTACAACCACGAGAGCATTTCCAGACGCACCGGGGTTGCAGGCGGCCAAAGCTGCTCCCAACTCTGCTCAAGCAGCCGGCGGATCAGGCTCAAACCTTCTTCCAACCCCTGCAAGCCCAGCAGGTGCGCTCGCGCCAGCGTGAAGGCCGTGACCGATTGCAGCTCCATGCCGTGCTCGCAAAACAGCGCCAGGCACAGGCGCTCCACCCGCGGCCAATCCATGTCCGGCTGTGCCGGGTGGCTCAATTTCGCCAGCTCCGCACCCAGCGCCGCAGACTGCTCGTAAGCCCTGGGGTCGCCGCCCAGGCGCATCTTTTCCTCGAACACCGTCATTCCTTGCTCAAGCTCCCTTGCCGTCAGCGCGCCAGATAGTCGCGCTGTTTCAGGTGGCGCATGAGCACCTTGCCCTGGGGCTCGAGTGTCGTACCGAAGGTGGCGCGGGTCCCGTCCTGAAGCTCTACGTCGAGGCTGTACTCCAGGTGCCCGGGAAGCGTCTGCGGCAGCAGCATGACCTGCACCGACGCCAGGCGCGGCTCGTACTTGAGCAGCCTGTCGTGCAGGGTCGCCATGAGGCCGTGGGCGCTGCCCGGCATGCCGTGGAGAATCTGGCTCATGTCCGGCAACCCGTAATCGGGGAGATGGCTGAGGGTGCCGGCACGGCAGTTGAGGATGCGCTGCAGGTTGTCCAGCACGGAAAGCACCGGCTGGTCCTCCTCACGGACCTGGTGCAGGTCGAACTCTCCGCTGAAGTTCTGCAACAGCAGCTCGTAGAGCGACGGGTTCTGCTCACTCACCACCAGGAGTCCTTCTTCGGCGCGGGCACCAGGGTCAGGGCGTTGTCGCCCAACTCGATCTGACGTGCCTTGTCCGGATCCAGATCTTCGCGGGTCAGCACCAGGCGCCAGCTGTTGTCCTGCTCATCGGGCGAGCGGAACAGCGCGACCACGGCAACATATTGCGCATCGGCGGACATCGGCATGTTCAGTTGTGCGCCTTCCTCCGGCTTCACCACCACGCGCTGCTGATCGAGCAGGTCGGCCGACAGCAGGTTATCGCCGCCGTCCAGCAGGTCCTGATAACTGGCCTGGTCCAGCGCTTTGCGGTCACGCAGCTGGTAAACGCGCACCAGCGTCGACACCGACAGCCCGTTCATATCGTGCGTGTTGGTGTTCAGTGCGGAGCGACCGCTGAAGTCCAGGTGCAACTCCTTGACCTGCTTATAGAAGATGGCGTTGCCGACCGATTTGCCGGCGTCCATGGTGCGCTGCGTCAAGCCACAGCCCGCCAACGACGCTGCCAGCAGCACAGCGGCCAGCAACGATCTAGAAACGGTAAGCGACATCGTGTGTCTCCCTGCTCATCGAGTTTTCGCTCAGTCCCTGATAGCGCCCCAGATTCACCGTGACGCAGGTATGCCCCGCCGTTTGCCGCATGCGCTCGTCCAGCCCCGGCACCGCCGTCATGCCCAGCAACACCGACGGGCTTCCCAGGCTGGGCGCCGGCAGGCACTCCAGCGGCAGCGAGAGTTGCAGCCGCGCGGTGCAGCGCCACCCCAGGTAAACCCGCAGCAGCACCAGCAGGTCGCTGTGCAATTGGCCACCGGGCAACCAGCCACGGGCCTCCTCCAGGTCGTCGGTGGAGAGCACCAGCAGCAACTGGCTATTGGCGTCCGCACCACTGGCGCCCAGCGGCGTGCCCTGGCCCAGACGTACAGGTTGATTGCACGCGAGGCTGGCGCGGTTGGCCAATGGCACCTTGCGCGGCCAATGGGGTGTGACCTGCGCCTCGGTACGGGGCGCGAGCAGCTTCACCAACGCCACGACGCCTTCGGCATTGCGCGTCGGCAGACGCATCACGCCCAGCAGCGCGAGAAAGCGCGATACCGGGGTGGCGATGTGCTCGGCGGTGCCGGGAATGCCCAGGCCGATCAGCCCGAGCAGGCATTGCGAGGTGTCGTCTGCCCCGCCCGCTTCGAACGACGCGGGATAGGAGTACTTGCGCCAGATCCGGTAGAACTGGGTGAAGATGCGGTGGTTGAAGATGTCGAGGAAGGCCTCCAGCGCCTCATGCCCCTCGCGCCGCTGGGCGATGTCGTCCAGGTAGGCGGTGGGCATGGGCGAGTCGACGCCATACAACCCGAGCAGCCGCGTCCGCACCGTGACCGGCCGCAGCGGATTTTCCTCATCCACCTCGAAAGCTTTCAGCTCGCTGGCCGGGAACCCCATGCCCGGGTGCGGGCGAAAGCGCACGGCATCGTCCGCCGGATTCGACGTACTGCCCAGCGGCGGGTTGCCCGGCAGCGCTGCCTCCAGCAACTGGCAGAAGCGATACAGGCTGGCCTGGGGCAGTCGCTCGCCGAGCGCCTCCAGCAGCCCGCTGGCCTTCAGCCGGGAATACGCTGACTGTGGTTCTCTTTCCATCGCAGACACTTGCCCGAAGGTTGCAGGACCAGCGTGAGCTGGTTGAACAGATGAATATCGGCGTATAGCGCGAAGAAGCGGTTGAGCATTTCGCCGAACAGATGGATATCGCCTTCACCCGAGAAGCCGTTGGCATCCAGCGTCACCTCGATGTCTACGCCGCGCAGCAGGAAGCCTTTCTCGAAGCGCTGGATCAGGTGATGGCGCACGTCGGCGATGGCCTCCAGACGCCGACGATTCAGCTCGCCGTGGGTCCAGTCGTACAGCGCCAGGGTGCCGCGCAGGACCTCGGCGTTGTCGAGCATCGGCAGGAAGTTCGAGCCCAGGTGGCTGAGCACCCGCCAGTGGAAGCGGTCGCGGTTGGGCGGATAGCACGGCAAGGTCGGGGCGCAAAGGTTGCGCACTTTAAGGCCCACCAAGGGCGACTTCACTGGCGAGTCCAGCAAGGTGCTTTGCAACGCCTTGCGCGGCAATTGGCCATTGGTGCCGGTAAGGAGCAGGGACAGGCTTCCGGTCTCGCTCAGGCGATCGGCATCGAATCCTTCACCACCCAGTATCAGCCAAGTGTCGTGCATGCCATTGGCACCGCGCTTCATCCGTGTATGGAAATAGCGCTCCGGCGCGTCATCACGGAGCATGCCGCCCTTGTGGCGGAAGCTGGTGAAGGGCACGTAGTCACGGTTGGTGGAATGTTTGGAAGATGAGACCTTGTCCACCGAATAGATCTCGGTATGACCATCCTGCAAGCGCATCGGCCGCAGCAGGTAGTCGGTTTGCAGCGGCGACAACCTCAGTGGGTCTGCCTCCAGCGGGAACAGGTTGATCACCGGCACGGCATGCAGACGCACGTGCTCGGCCGTCACCCTGAATTCATGGGGCCATTGCTCACTCAGCACTACGTCCAACTCGAAGCCCGACAGCTCCGGCGGAATCGACATCTGCTCCAGCCCTTGGAGCGTGACGAACATGAACTTCTCGCGGAAGGTGAAGTACTCCAACAGCAACTGGTAGCCGCTGAAGGCACTGTCGCCCTTGGGCCACAGTCGGTCGTCATCGCCAAAGCCCTTTGGCGAGAAATGGCCATCCAGCTTCACGCGGTCGGTGTGGCCCGGCACCCGCACGTAGAGCGCCTGGGCATTGAGCGTCAGGGCGCGGTGTAGCGCACAGGCCAGCGGAGCATCGGCATTCAGATACAGAGGCACACGGCGGAGGTCGATCAACGACCAGTCCGCCAAGGGGCTACAGGCAAAGCGCAGGCGAAGGACCGAGCGGCCATCCGGCTCGCTGGCCTCCCGCACCGACTCGATGATCATTGGATTCAGCACCACGTCCTGGGTGGTGGTATAGCAGCACCGTGTGCGCTTAGGGCCCACCGGCTGCGACAGGACCTCGAAGCCCTTGGGAATGGTTTCGCAGCGCTTCATCTCGCGAATGTCCGGTATCAGTTCGATCACCGACAGCGAGGGGATAGTGCGCAAGTAGTGCGGCCAGAGCAGGCTGACCAGCCCTTCGGTCAGCTCCGGCAGGTCGTCGTCGAGTTTCTCGCGCAGGCGCCCCATGAGGAAGGCGAAGCCTTCGAACAGGCGCTCCACATAGGGATCGCGGGCGCCGGCCTTGTCCAGGTTGAGTTGTGCCGCGCGGTCGGGAAAGGCTTCGGCGAACTCCTTGCCCGCCTCGCGCAGATAGCGCATTTCGGCGTCGAAATAGCGCAGGGTCAGATTGTCCATGTCGCAGTCCTGGGAATAAGGGTCAGCCGCACAGCACGGCAGCGCGTACGGGATCGATGGCGACCAGTGCGGCCAGCAGGCTTTCCATGCGCCGCGCCAAGGTGGGCTTGTCGGCATCGCTGCGCTGGGCCTTCTGCCGCAGCAGCTTGAGCAGGCGCGCCTTGACCTCGAAGCACAGCTCGGGCTCCCAGTCGCTCAAGGCCTCGGCCTGGTTATCCAGCTCCGCCAGCAGATGCACCGCCAGCTCCGCCTTGCCGTGCTGCTCGGCTAAGCGCTTGCGCCGTTGACCTGCAACACCAGGACCAGCTCAATCGCCGCGCCGGGGGTCTTCAGGCCGTCTTCCAGCCAGTTCAGCGAGCGTTCACTGACAAAGTTCGCTGAGACTTGCGAGCGCGAGGGCACAGCATTGAGCCAGCCTTTGCGCCACGCTGCGCGGAGCTTTACAAGCTCTTCAGCCTCAAGGTCATGCAGCACAGTCACCCGCAAGTCTCGATCAGCAGGCAGCGCCATCAGGGCAGGTCCTACGCCTGCAAACAGTTTCTGCAGCGCTGCCTGCACACGCTCATTGCCTTTCACGGGTAGCTCGGTAATGCGGCAAACCTCGCCGGGACGACGCGGCTCACCGGGGGATCCTTGAGCGATAACGGCTGCGGATACCTGCTCCGGCAGCACCACGCAACTCGCCTGCACCGCAAAGTGCCGCTTTGCCCAATGGCTCCAGGCGACTTCCGCTTCTTGCGCCTGCTCCTCCAGAAACTGGAAATGGCTGAGCGCCCCGCCATAGGTGTAGCTGCGTACCGCGAACACCAGGAGCCATAACAGTAACGGCGAAGCCGCCAGCATCCAGACATTGACCCCAGCCAGTTCAGGTAGACGCCCCGACACCGCCAGCACGAACAACCCGATGCCAATGACCACCGCCAGCAGAGCAGCCCCCAACCAGCGAATCATCGACAATGGCTCAGGAGCCACGGCGACTTCAGGTGCACGACGATTCCAAGCCATCGCTTAGAACACCGAGCAGTCGGGAGCGCTGGAAATTACCTGGCAGCCGCAGGCACTGCGGCACCCATCCACCACCAGCGCGCGGCCATTCTCGGACCAGTCGGTGCAACCTTCGACGATGGCGTTCACACCGTGGCCGGGAATCGGGCAACTAACCAAATCACCCACCAGCGCCACGAGCTTGCCATGCACCTCATGGGTGGAAGTCGCAGAAATGACTTGACCACCGTGAGTGGTCCTGTCACCCAGCAATACAAATCCTCGAGACATTAAGAGTTCCTTCCTTTAAAAAGCATCCAAGAGCACCACCAAGCGAGCCACATCATCTCTTCGGCTCTACTTCTAGAAGAAAGGCCTCGAAATAGCTCAGTTCGTCGTACGCAATGCCCTCTGCTCTTTCCGGGTTGAAGTCCACCACCAAAATGGTTTTCACTGATTCCCCGGGGGCAATGTGTGTCTTATAGAACATCGAAGATCGACCATTGAAGTCGGCCCCATACGAATCGAGACCGCCACTGACAAACTCTCTACCGGTATCGTTATTCAACTCAAGAAGAATCAGGCTTCTGGAGTAGCGAGGGAAACTCTTACCCCACTTAGTATTAATCACTATTCCGAGCCCCTTGCCGCGACGTGTCTCCCCACGAAGCAACGATAGAGTCGCTGTATCTTTACCATCTCCCCCAAAGCGTATGGGAACCCAAAAACTTACACAGCGCCTACCTTCGAAGAAGGTAATTTTCGGCTCCTTTACTCCAGGAATCTTCTTAATTTCCTCCATAAACTCGGCCATATAAGCCATGTCGCTGTCTTCCAGGACAATTTGAGCAAAAGAATCCCGCGCAACATTGCCCGAAATCTCGCCTAAAGAAACCTTTGAATAATTACCAGCACAACCCTGTAAGTAGAAGAAAATCAAACTCAGAAACACCCAACGAATTAATGAGTTACTAAAACAAAACTTCCTATTCATGGCTGCTCACTTCGCCCAAACGCATGGCGTCGAGCTTCTTCACATCGGGGTGCCAGGTTCCAGCCGGTAAGCGACTGCCGTCGGGGTAGAGAATGACGATGTTGCCCGCCGAATCCCGGCTCATGCGCGCAACTAGCTTGCGCTCCACTCGGGGCTCGAATACCAGGCGTTCGGCCGCCGGTCCTCGGGCATAGTCCGAACCGCTGGCCACAAACATGATCACGGCATTGCCTGATCCCACCGTATTCACATAGGGGTAGTAATGGGCGTTCAGCAAAAGCTCCTTGCGGGTTCGTAGGGCTTCGGGCAGCTCGTCGATGCGTTCGCCCTGCCGATCGACATTGAAGATGGCCGTCACGTCCTCGCGCACGGTGCCAGCAAGGTCGAGCTTGCCCGCCCGCCAGTATTGGACCCCCACCGTCACGGTGGCGAGCCGCCAGTGGCAGGCGCTGCCACCATCCAAATCCAGTTGTGCCTGGTAGCGGTCGCTGTCACCCTGGCGCTTTGGCTTGATTTTGAGTTCCTGCGTCGCATAGCGGTTGAACGGACCATACTGCGGAGGGAAGCAGCGATCGGACAGGTACTCCGCCTCAATGGCCTTCACTGAGGCGCCTTCGGGCACTTTGATCGTCACAGTCACCTGTGGCCCGCTTGGCGGCGGCGTTAGGTCGTAGCGCGAACTACATGCCCCCAGTGCGAGCAGTGAAGCCATCAGAAGCAGGAGCCTCAAGAAAGTAAACTTCATTGATTGCGCCCCCTTCGGATGCCCCCAGGCTTCTCGAAGATCGGCATGGCGCAGCCACACGGAGTGAATGGCATAACACTGTCCCACGGCTGAACTTCTTCGAGGCCAATACCCCTGGAGTAGTGGAGTCTGCCAACGAGAGGCAGAAAGGAGAGAGATCATGTTTTCCATGCCCCGCCTCTCACTTTGCAACCATCTCACTAAGCCTTTCTATATTTGGATCAGAGCTTGAAAATTCTCTAGTGCCGTCGGGATATATATTCTCCGCCTTCTCGCCTTTGCCAATATTTTTAACACCAATGGTTCGAACAACCATTTCTGAATGAAGAAGCGGCTCAAAGAATACCTTTTCAGCAGTGAGCGCTCGATATGAAAGAAAGTCCTGCCGCCCCAGAAGGACAATAGTCTTCTCGTGGCCACCAATGAATGTTTCAATCATCCATGGATAATAATCCGGCCTAATCGATAAATCTCCGTCGACCTCTTTCAAACCATACATATTTTTTTGCTGTGGAAGATTTTTATCAAAAGCAATGATAACCTCTCCGCCCCAGCCATACTTAACTCCCTCTCCAAACTGCGCGGAATTTTCGTAGTGAACCCCAAAGGTCACATTACTTAGCTTCCACTGACAAGTACCACCACCATCTCGAACCAAACGGGCCTCGTAGAGATCACTTTTCCCCAGGCGCTGAGGCTCGATCTCGATGGCATGAGCCCCCTTTATTTCGTAACGATTACCGTCTCCGTCGGAGCGAGAGATGGGGCACTTCGCCGAGCGATACATTACACGCATCGTGTTGGCGGCGAGATCCTTGGGGACTTTCACTGTCACGCTGACGGACTCCCCGCCAGGCGGTGGTGAAAAGTCAGTGCTGATAGCTTGCGCACAGCCCACCAAACTAACCAATAGCAAAAGGGCGGTCGACAACTGCAGCGGCCGGTATCTCATCTATTCCCCTGACGAATAGCCTGTAGCGTATTGAAATTTGGCTTGCTGCTGCCATCTTCTACCACGCTACCGTCTGGATAGATAAAGCGAGTATGGTTACCTTCCTGTTTAACCTTTGGCCCTGCGGACTCCACCACATAATTAGCATGCAGAACAGGCTCAAATGACACTTTTCTCGCACTAAGTGCTTTAAATGTAAGGAAGAAGTCATCATCACCAACCAAGCGAACTTGTTTTTCGTATTGACCAAGAAACTCTTCGTCGACCCAGGGATAATAATCTCTCTTGATCATTAGGTCGCCTTTGACTTCAGTAGGTCTTTTCAGAAGAGACCTTCGCTGAGGTTGGTTACGGTCAAAAATCACTATTACCCCCCCCCCCTTCCTGCCCGCGTATTTTGGCCAAAGCGTGCAGTATTCAGGTAATGCACACCAAAGGTTACGTTGCTCAGTTTCCACTGGCAGGAACCGCCTCCATTTCGGGCTAGCTGAGCTCCGTAGAGATCACTTTCCCCCTGGCGTTGAGGCTCAATCTCGATGGCATGGGCACCGTCTATCTCATAACGATTACCGGCTCCGTCGGAGCGAGAGATGGGGCACTTCGCCGAGCGATACATCACACGCATTGTATTGGCGGCAAGATCCTTGGGGACTTTCACTGTCACGCTGACGGACTCTCCGCCAGGCGGTGGTGAAAAGTCAGTGCTTTGGGTCTGTGCACAGCCCCCTAAGCTAAACAAGAGCAGCATCGTGCTTACAGCTGTTGGCATGACAAAGTGGCGGCTCAGGGCGACGCTAGTTTGTCGAAAGCGAGGAATATTTGAATGAAAGTTCGCTCCGCAAAGACGGAAGCGTGCTTGGTCCAAACCTTTGCTCATGGTATCAGCTCCACTTGTTTGCCGATTTCAGCCGATTTCTGCACTTGGCCATAAGGCTTTGCCCGCATGATCTCGACTGGCAACCCCGCCTCCTGCTCACGGCAGAAGCGTTCGAGCGCTTCGGGGCCACCGTCCATTTCCCGAGTCATCGGCAACGTCATGGACATCAGTTTCTGCAAGACCAGGAAGTGCTCGTTACGCAGCTTTTCCGCTTCAGGAATATCCTTGTGGGCCATCTGCTGTTCGAAGCGATCACGTTGCGACTTTCTCTCCAATGGCCGGGCAGGATCGGCCAACTCCAAGAGTTGATTGTGGAGGAAGGGCATATATGAAATGACCATCCTATGATCCTCCGCGCTGGGGGCGCCGCGATCAGGATTGGTATGCGGTGGGAAATAGCGCTGCATGCTCTCCTTCGATAGCGCCTTCATCAGCGTCTTCTGCTCTTCGCCGGCATAGCGGCTCTCGGCAGCATCCAGGCTGGGCACCAGATAAAGAAACGCCCTCTCGGGCAAACGCCTACGAATCTTGCTGTAGTGCGGAGCGCCAAGCCCATCCTTGCTTCTGTAAGCGGGATAATCGGAGCCTGGCGCCTGGTCCAGAATGTGCTGGTCGGCCTGGTAATGCATGACGATCTTGCCGTGATGCCAATAGGGGTCGCCGAATCCGATGAGCTTGCTGGCCAGCAGTTCAGGCACTGACCAGGCGTAGCCCAGTATCGGCCCTAGAGGGCCGAATGATTTGTAAAAGAAATTATCCAGCTCGGCTTCGGGAGGCACGCTGGTGACCATATCGCAGTCATTTACATGTCGGAAGTGAGTGAATGTATTTAGGCTTTCCACCGCTTTTTGGGTGAACACGCGGGGCATCCCGTAGGTATACAGCAGAGGCTCCTGATATTTCATCTCGGCAGAATTAATTAATGCAAGAGCACCACCCAAACTATGCCCACAGATAAATAGATTTTTATCTCGCGCCTCATCTTTAATAAAATCAAAATCATCGGGGAAAAGTTTCTTTGCAATCTCAAATGCCTGCAGAAATCCATCATGCACACTACCCGCTGAAGTCAGGAAAGTGCACTGACTCGCCGCTCGCTTTACGTCACAATCGGTACCATCAGGTAGTCTTGGGCGGTATTGAAAGTCTGTCAGCCAGTCGATGGGCTCATGGGTGCCTCGCCAGGCCACCACCACCTGCGACTTATTACTGAAGTAAAATAGTTGGGTATTTTCGATGATGAAGTAGGGGGTATCTGGATCATCAGGCGATGGCTTGGCATCGAGTGTGTCCAACATTACAGCTGTTGTGTAGCGCTCATCGAAGGGGACATCCTTTACCACAGCAGGTAACTGTTGCCCCGTGGAGTCAAGCATCATTGGCGTACGCGACAGGTCCAGACATTGGCGGAAGAAAAACTCCTCCACCGAACCGAACTCCACCTCCGGGTCTACCTCCATCCCCTTCTCGAGCTTGTCGTGCACGACGGTCGAGTAGGTCAAGCTAGCCATCACCCCCAGGTTGTAGCCATTGACGATGCTGTATTCGGGCTGGTGGTGCAGCACCAGTTGCCAGGCGCGGAAGGGACAGACTTCCAACACGTGGCGGCGATCCAGCTGATCGGCGGGGACGGTAAAACCGCCGAACGTCGGGTCTGGAAAGTGGAAGCCAGGTAATTTTTCCGGGTCGGCCAACGGTGGATCGAGCTTCGGCAGACGGTCGCTCAGTTGCCCGATGCGCAGGTAGTGATACAGATTACCTGCCGCCCGCGCCTCTTTCTCTCGCGGTGAAAAGCCTGGTGGTGATGGCTCGTAGGTATATTCGTGGACCTTCTCCACTGATGTTTCGGACCGCTCTGCCCGCAATCGGCGCGTTTTCAGCAGCTCTGCCAGAGGGTCTGCGTCTAGCCAGAAGGTAACGGGGATAGTCTTCAAGCCTTCCAGTCGAATGATCCCCTGAGCGTCACTGCTCCCTTTGAACTCGGCAATCTCCCCGCAGCGAACAGCATCGTTGATGGCCCGGTAGGGCAGATCAGACAATGGCTCCCCACGCTCGTCTATTAGCTGGAATTCAAGCCAGTGCTTAATCTGTTTGCCCGCTTGAACGTCTTTTAGTGGGCAAAGCGTGTCGGTACGGTGGTTTCTATCGGACATAATGATTCATCCATGAAGAAAGGAATAAAAGTCGCGACTGCTGCCAGTCACATCTGAATGATCAGAACATTTCTCTTGTTGACTTCTATATTCATTTATTCTTACATCCTCCATGTGAAATCCTACCGTTCGCTGGGCACCAAAACGCAAAAATATAGTTTCCATCCCACTTTATCTATAGACGAAGGAATGCCAATAGAGGATTTACTTGAAATATTTTCCCCAAACCAATAACGCCAAAATCCATATGCAACTAAGAATAATTAGGCCTGCCACCCAATTTATTCGAACACGAATACTCCTCGGAAGATTATCTAACTCCTCCGGCAACATATCCCCTCGGGCAATATGAATTCGCGAACACACCACAGCCCCAATCACGATAAGAAGCGGCGTGCAACGACTTGGGATTGAACTCCCAGTCCAGCCATCTAAGTATGAGTAGACAATCCTGCTATTGCGAAAGGTCGAGTAAATCTTGCCAATATCTTTTGCAGCCATATAGGCAAGCAGCAAAAACGACATGGCCAATATAAAAAATGGTGCGAAAAGAGCAGCAATAGTCATGTTCGTTGCAATCCCCTGCAAACAAGAAAGAGAGACGCCTTTGAATGCTACTTAAAAACCCCGCCAACCTAAGATGGCTCGGGTCAGCAGGCACCTTGCGCCTCTCACTACGCGCACCCCGAAGTCTGATCGCCTATTTCTTTTATTAATTTTGCCCACATTTTTGCGCAGTATGCTCGAATGAAAAAACCGAACAAAACTGATCCGCCTCGGCTTATTACCCCTTGAGCTGAGCGCTTAAGAATATACTCCTCAATATCCTTAACAAGCTCCTTCTCACTAAACCCACCCCAGATGGGTGGCACAGGAGAGAACATGTTTCCGATGCATACCGGCGCCACTCGTTCAAACAATTCAAACTCCACCTCGGCCAATGTGTAGTTTTTTGCTATCTCAGCTATATATCGGTAGTTGGTTTCACTATCTGCGAACAAGTCGGACAATGCGACCCAAAGCGCAGATCGATTCAACTGATCTGCCATTTTGTAAACTCCTCCAACTCTTCATCGAAATAATCTAAAGTTGAAGATGCTGCCAAGCCGCCTATAGCACCACCTGCCAGCATCAAAGCAATAGTGCAAACAGGGGCGCCAGGACCACACACTGTCGAAACCAATGCGCTTGCAATAAGTGTCCCAGCGAATCCCCCCCCAATTGTTCCTGCCTGTTTGATCGTCTCCTTTGTTTTGTTATCCGCATTGGCAATTTCGTACCCTGCATAAATTATCGTCACGACGATCGTCACCTTGCCAGCAACCCTGAGGACTTTGTTCGTTGTATTAACCAAAGCGTCAGCGCGAGCAGAGGATTCTACAATCGTATAATGAATCGTACTTTTCTGCTTGACACTTAATTGCGCGAACTTCTTTTTGTACTTCTCCATAGAGTATTTATCGAGAAGCTCGTCAAGCGACGGAGGAACTCGCTTTCTTCTTTCAGCAATGGCTAGCCCTTGGGCAGAGGTCCTGGCTCTTGTTTCCGCCATGATTTTGTTACGCATCTCGTAGCAAAATTCAGCAGCCTCTTTTACGGAGACCCTTCCAGCCTTGACCTCTGCCTTAATATCCTCAACCACTCTACGAATATTCTTGTTGTAGTTTTCCCGCTGCGCAGCATCGCTAATTGCATCAAGTGAAAATTTTACCGCCGTACCTTCCAGAGACTCTACAGCCTTATCAAGAACAGAATCATCTACAGGATGAATATCTTGAGCCAAATAGTACCGATAGAAAGAATCCATTTTTAGTTCTCCGCCAACATCTTAAGAAGCCTTTCAGCCCCACTCGGCAACTCTACAAACGAATCCAAATCCTCAAATTTCAAATCCACACAGGCTTTACCGGAGAACGAGTAGAAGAAAGCTTGGTTTTCAGTGAGGAACTCACCGATAAGCTCTTCCCCGTCATCCATAGTCGCGGTGCACTTGATGCCCAGATAGTTCATGCCTTCGGGTGCGGAGAATCCAATCCATCTTTCTGATTCAGGAAAATCTATATTCAGATTGTCCGGCGTTAGGGTATGTAGAGGCATGGTCTTGCCTTCCCTGTCCGTGACGCCGTTAAACATCTCGCCTGCGGCTGTAGTCACCCGATAGCTGGTGAATGTCATTGGCGCTTGAGCGTCATCCTTCAACACATAACGTGCGCTATAACCGCCCGGCAAAGGCGTTGGCGGGATATTCAGGTTTGTACTGCCGAGCTTCTGCACATTGGCAGCTTTCAGATAAATGTTGCCTGGGGCGCCAAGCTCAATATTTCCGCCCTTGATGCAGATATAGGCACCAGCACAGTGCAGCACTATTTCCTCAGGCGCTGTGATCTCTACTCGCCCCCCAGTGCTTTCGACCTTGACCTCATTGCTAGCAAGAGCATGCAGGTCACCATCTTGGGCATGCAGTTCAACCTTGCCGTGGGCCGCTTTGAGCTGCATACCTGATGACTGTGCCAGGACGCTGACAGAGTCCTCGGCCACCGCAGTGAGATCTCGTCCGGAACTAAGATCCAGGTTTCGACCTGCCATGACTCCCACACTTTCGCCACCGGAAGAAATGCAGATCGTTTCGGGGCTGAGGATGCCTACGCCCTCAGGGGCGTGCACCAGTACGCCAGGTTTGGCCAGGGAATTGAGGGCCTTGTTCAACCGGATCTGGCTGTCGAGATCACCAGGCTTCACCTGGGCTCCCAATGCGGCTGCACGCATCGAACGAGCTAGCGACAGGGCACTGTCCAACTGCTCGATTGCAGCATCCATCTCCAGAACCAGGCCCTGAGCCTTGTTCTGCACGTCAGCACTGATGAACACACCCTTGCCACTACGGATAACGCGCTTTCAGGCCACGCAGCATGAGGCATCGTCCTCGCCTAACCTCGCCAGATCGAACGCCGCCGGCAAACGATCGGTGACGTCGCTGTCGATCAGCGTGCCATCCGGCAGGCGCACGCGCAGACGGGTTGCCTTGAGCTTGCCCAGCCGCAAGGCATCCGCATCGAAGGAAGCGCTCTGAACGCCCCAGGGGTGGACCGCCGACATGCGTGCCACGCATTCGTTGGTCCAGGCCTCCCAGCGCGCCTGCTGCTGGAATTGTTGCGGGGACAGCAAGGCCCCCGCCCCCCATAAGGGGCGGTCGATCTTCATGGATGACTTCCGTGTGAATGCTTAGGCTTTCGCCTTCGGCATCTGCGAAACCAGCGACAGGTTCACGTCCATGCCTTCCACCTGGAAATGCGGCACGGCGTAGAGCTTGACCCGGAAGAAACCAGGGTTGTCCTCGATGTCTTCCACGGTGACCTTGGCGTCGCGCAACGGGTGCGAGGCCTGCAGGTCGTCACTGGGGTCGGTCATCTCGGTGACCAGCCCACGGATCCAGTTGTTCAGCTCCAGCTCCAGGACGCGACGGTCCTTGGTGGTGCCGATGTTTTCCCGCTGGATCAGCTTCAGGTAATGGGCGATGCGCGAAAGCAGGAAGATGTACGGCAGACGCGCGTTGATGCGGCTGTTTGCGGTGGCATCGGCCGTCTCGTACAGCGCCGGCTTCTGTGCGCTGTTGGCGGAGAAGAAGCACGCGTAATCGCGATTCTTGTAGTACGAGAGCGGAATGAAGCCGAGGTTGGCGAATTCGAATTCGCGGGTTTCGGGGATCATCACTTCCGAAGGGATCTTCACCTGATTACCCGTGCCCAGGTCGTACAGGTGGATCGGCAGGTCGGTGACCGCCCCGCCCGCCTGTGGGCCACGGATCTGCACGCACCAACCGTTGTTGATAAAGCTCTTCACCATGTTGGCGGCGAAGGAGAAGGTCGCGTTGGTCCACAGGTACTTGTCGTGGTCCGGGCCTTTCACGTTTTCGATGTAGTTGAAGCTGCGCACCGGCACGGTATCCGGGCCGTATGGCAGGCGTCCCAGCACGCGCGGCATGGTCAGGCCGATGTAGCGCGCGTCGTCGGAATCACGGAAGGATTTCCACTTCAGGTACTCGGCACGGTCAAAGTAGTTGCCGATGTCCTTGATTGCCGCCACTTCCTCCATCGTTTCCTTGCCGAAGAAGGCCGGCCCCACCGAGCCTATGAAGGGCATGTGGGCAGCGGCTGCCACCTTGGAGATGCTGCGCAGCAATGCGATATCCCGCGGGCCGCGATCGAACTCGTAGTTGGAGATCGCTGCCGCGATGGGCTCACCACCGGGCGTGTCGTATTCCTGGGTGTAGGTATGGACGTAGAGGCCACTCTGGGCGATTTCCGGTGCGTCCTCGAAGTCCTGCACCAGATGGTCCTTGCTGACATCCAGCAACTCGATGCGCACGTTCTGGCGGAAGTCGGTCTGATCGATCAGCGATTTCACGCCGCGCCAGGTGGATTCGACCCGCTGGAAGTCGGGGTGATGCATGATCGCGTCCAACTGGCGGCTGATCTGTGCGTCCAGTTGAGCGATGTGCTCGTCCAGCAGCGTCTTGTCGAGGCGCTCGACTTTCTGCGAGGAGCGCTTGAGCAGATCCAGGAAGACGCTGACCGCTGCCGTGACACGCTCGTCAGCAGAGACGTCCGAGAGCACGTCGGTGTTCTGGTAGGCCTCGATGTCGGTCAACGATGACACCGGGTTCAGGTTGATCTTGTCGAACAGCGCGGCATAGACGCCCTGCGCCTCGCGAGTGTGTACGGTGTTGCCGGTGGCGGATACGGTGCTGGTTTCTACGGACATGTCATCTCTCCTTACTGTTTCGCATCGTCTTGCGGAGCCAGCGCGGCGAGTTCGGCGCGCAGTTCGCTGCTCAGGGCGTCATCCTTGAGGATGCGTTCGAGTTCGCGACGGAAAGTGACGTTGTCCAGCAGGTTCGATTTGAGATCGCGCAGCAGATTGCGCATGGCCAGCAGGGCACGAAGTTCCGGCAGCTGACGGGCGACTTGTTCGGGCTCGAAGTCCTTCATGTCGCGGAACGTCAGTTCGACGCTGGCGTCGGAGCCATCATTGGCCAGGGTATTGGGCACGGCGACTTTCAGGCTGGGCTGGAATTCAGCCAGAACACTATTGAAGTTGTTCTTGTTGATATCGATTTTGCTACGTTCGGATAGCGGGCGACTTTCCCGACCGTTACTGTAATCACCCAACACCATGAGCTTCAGCGGAAGTTCGACTTTCTTCTGGGCACCGCCGGTGTGCAAATCGAGCTTAATATTAACGCGAGCTTTCGGAACTTCATTCTGGAAACTATCAGACGCCATGATTACCCTGCCTTACAATTCCTTTGTTAATGCAAGCACGCATCACGGCAGCAACTCTGTAACGAGCGTTGCACGCGACGAATCTGATATCGAAGCCACTCCGGCGACTGGACTACCCAGTTGTCACCCGAGCCACTTCGTCAGAATGTTCAGGAATACCCAAATCTTTGTAACCCTTCCATGCCTGCGATTCGGTTCACTTCGACAACTCGCGAAGACTGCCATGAACTGAAGCCAAGACAAGCCCGCCAACAGACCCAGATTAAATTCAGGAACTTTCCTACATAGCCAATTAATTAGTCGGCCAAAACAAGTAATTTTCTCGTTTCTCGATAAGGAAAAATTCCGACGGAACATTCCGATACACGGGTTTTCATCCGTTTCCTCAGACGCTCTGCGACGACAAGGATGGGAAAGGCGGTGGACTCCCGGGTTCGTGTCTTCGCACCAAGGCTCACTCCAGGCGGCGCCAGCCGTCGACAGGCCCTCTTGCATTGCAGCGTCCTTCTACCGAGATCAAGGTGCCTTGCGATTTTCTTTTGATGTTCCGTCGCCGCCGCTCGTCTTAATGGGGATGAGCCGGCCGCAAAGGAGTCCGCCGCTATGACCGCCATGCCTCCCCAGGCCCCCACCCTCAACCTGCGCCCGCTGATGTTCGAGACGTTCGTCTGCACGGTGGCGGTAATGTCCTTCGTCGCGCTGATCGGCCCGGTGGCGCGTACCCTGGGTCTGGCGCCCTGGCAGGCGGGGATGACGGTAACGGTCGGGGGCATCGCCTGGATGCTCATGGCGCGGGTCTGGGGCGTGGCCAGTGACCGGCTGGGCCGACGCGGCGTGCTGCTCAGCGGCCTGGCCGGCTTTGCACTGACCTATGCCCTGCTCTGCGCCTTCATGGCGTTGGCGCTGAACACCTCGATGTCTCCGTGGCCGGCCTTCGTCGGGATGGTTGCGCTACGCGGGCTGGCGGGAGGTTTCTATGCTGCCGTGCCGGTCTGCTCGGCAGCGCTGGTGGCGGACCATGTGGCCGCGGACCGGCGCGCCTCGGCCATGGCGGGCCTGGGAGCGGCGAGCGCCATGGGCATGGTGATCGGCCCCAGCGTCGCCGGCTTGCTGGCCATGCTCGGGTTGGCGCTGCCGCTGCTGCTCACGTGCCTACTGCCGCTGCTGGCACTGGGCGTGCTGTGGCAATGGCTGCCGCGGTATGAGCGCCTCCGTGAGCGCAAGGGCCCTGCGCTGGCGATCAGCGACGCCCGCCTGCGCCGTTCGCTGACGCTCGGTTTCATCGCCATGGTCTGCGTGACCGTGGCACAGATGACCGTTGGCTTCTTCGCCCTTGACCGTCTGCAGTTGCCGCCAACCGAGGCCGCCCGGGTTGCCGGTATCGCTCTCACCTCGGTGGGCGCGGCGCTGATCGGCGCGCAAATGCTGGTGCGCAGGCTCAACTGGGCCCCGCTGCGCCTGATCGGCGTTGGCGGCTGCGTCTCGGCGCTGGGCTTTGCCTCGGTTTGCTTCGCCGTGGCCCCGTGGATGCTCTACGTCTGCTGCTTCGTCGCGGCGGCGGGGATGGGCTGGGTGTTTCCTGCTGTCTCGGCGCTCAACGCCAATGCGGTGGAGGCCGATGAGCAAGGCGCCGCTGCCGGCAGCCTGGTGGCGGTGCATGGCCTGGGCATGATCAGCGGGCCACTGCTGGGTACGCTGCTGCACCAGGTGGACAGCCGCGCGCCCTACGTACTGGTCGCTGCGCTGCTGCTGTTGGGCGTGGCGTGGACCGTGCTGCCACGCCAACGCGCTGGAGCATGACCGTCTGATTTAGCGGACGCCGGCCCTGCCGGCGCTGTTCGCGGGCGTGGCCCGCTCCTACAGATGGCGCCAGCGCTCAGGCGTGCCAGCAGCGATACCAACCATCCTGCTCGGTCACCTTCAGCGGGGCCTGGTACAATGCCGACAGGTGCTCGCTGGTGAGGATCTCGGCCTTGGCTCCATCGGCCACCACCTTGCCGTTGGCGATCAGCACGACGCGCTCGATCTCCGGGATGATCTCGTCCAGGTGGTGGGTGGTGATGATCATTGCGTGCTCCGGGCCGCAGAAGCGCCGCAGCAAGGTCAGCATCTGCAGGCTGGCGCCCATGTCCAGGCCGTTGGCCGGCTCGTCGAGGATCAGCGCACGCGGCTCGTGGATCAGCGCTCGGGCCAGCAACAGGCGGCGCTTCTGGCCGGTGGACAGGCGCTGGAACATGCGCTCGGCATAGTCGTCCATCTCCACGGCAGCGAGCATTTCGCGCGCCTTGTCGATCTGCTGCGGCGTCGCTTGCAGGTGACCATGGCTGCCGATGGCGCCGAAGAAGCCGGAAATCACCACGTCCAGTGCCTGGGTGAAGGGCGTGTAGTCCTCCTGCAGGTCCTGGGAGACGAAACCGATACGGCTGCGCAGATCCCACAGGGTGACGTTCTGCAGGCCGAACAGGTTCAGCGAGCTGTCCGGCCTATCCACCGGGTAGAGCTCGCGGCTGATCAGCTTGAGCAGCGTGCTCTTGCCAGCGCCATTGGGGCCGAGGATGGCGACCTTCTCGCCTTCGCCGATGTGCAGGGAGAAGCCATCCAGCACGCGGGTCTGCTGCTGGTAGGCGGTGATATTGTTGAAGTCGATCATGGGGGAATCAGTCATGGACGAGCGGAGGGAGATGTCTTCTAACACGCGTCGCCCCCTCGTGGCATCCTCCGTGTCGTTAAGCGCGTCATAACCTGTGGCGACTAGCCTGCCACCCTTCTCGAAACTGCCGGGGTACGCCCCATGAAGGAACCGGAAACCCGCACACTGGACGACGACATCTGCGTCCATATCTTCACCGTCTCCGCCACCATGGTCGGTGTGTGCCTCACGGTGATCGGCATCATCCGGCTGATCATCACCCTGCAGCGGCAGGACCTGATCATCGACGATCTGGTGGCGCTGAACATGCTGCTCTACGTGGTGTCGGCCTTCTGCGCTTACTGGAGCCTGCGCGCGCACCGCACGCGGCGCAGCCAAGCGGTCGTGCGAATCGCCGACTGCGTGTTCCTGGTTGCGCTGCTCTTCACGGCAGCCAACGCCGGCTTCATCACCTGGGCAATGACCTCCGCCCCCGCTCCATGACCGGGCCAGACACGCCGTGGCGGCAATGTTGACGCCTGGCGGTATCACCCCCTGATACGGGCGATGGCGGGGATCATTTGGGAAAAGGCTGACTGAACCCCATCCGCAGCAACTCCGAGAATGTGTGCCCCCGCGCGCAACGCGACGGGGGCAGTTCTGCCCCGAACACGCATCGAGCGTCGGGCCAGCATTCAATTCCAGCGGAGTTTCTGATGCTAGACACCATCATTCACCAAGCCGCCCTGCGGGGCATGGGCACCCAGGCACGGCGCTTCGTCGGGCTGCTTGCCGAGTCGCTCGTCAGCAGCAGAAGCGGAGGCTTCCAAGGCCTGATCAAGCGCTTCGATGACGCCGGACTCGGCACGCTGCTGCGCTCCTGGATGGACCACCCGCCGGCCGACCACGCGCTGCATCCCGACCAGTTCGCCGCCGGCTTCGGCGCCGAGGAAAGCAGCCGCCTCGCCAAGCTGCTGGGCGTCACCACCGGCGCGGTCAACCTGGCCGGCGCCGAGGCGCTGCCCAAGCTGGTCAGCCTGCTGACCGCCCAGGATCGCAACCCCACTGCCCTGCCGGCACACCTGAGCGCGCTGCTGCACCAGCAACCCGTGCACGCCGAGAGGCGTCATGGCCTGGGCTGGCTGTTCTGGCTGCTGCTCGCCGCCCTGCTGGCACTGCTGGTAGTGGCCATCAGCAACGCCCGCCCGGACAAGAGCACCGCCGCCGTACCGGCCACCACCCCGGCGCCCGCGCCTGTCGCTCCGGCGCCGGTGGCGGAAGTCCAGGAAACCGTGGTCCAGGAACCGGTCGAGCAGGCCCCTGAGGAGCAGCACCCTGCGCAGCTGCAACTGGCCAACCAGGACGGCAAGATCACCGTCAACGGCAAGCTCGCCAGCGATGAGGAAAAACAGCGCCTGTGGGACGCCCTGAAGGCCCAGTTCGGTGCCGACAACCTGAGCGGCGACATCAGCGTCGATGCGCACACCCTGCCGGCCGGCTGGATGGACAAGCTGATCGCGGCCCTGCCGCAGCTGGCCGCCAGCGGGCTGAAGATCGGCTTCGACGGCGACAAGCTGTCCGTCGATACTTCCGCCCTCCCCGAAGACCAGCGCTTCGACATCAGCCAGAAGCTGCGCTCGCTGTTCAGCGGCTACTCCATGAGCGGCCTGTGGGAACGCGCCACCGCAGCCCTGGCAGGCCTGCAATCCGGCTTCAGCGCCCATGATCTGGTGCAGGCGCTGAACCTGATGAATGTGTACTTCGATACCAACTCCAACGCCATCACCGCGGACAGCCAGGAGATCCTGGCGCGCGCGGCCGAGGCGATCAAATCCGCCCCGCAGGACACCCGCATCGAAGTCGGCGGTCACAGCGACAGCGTCGGCACTGACCAGGGCAACCTGGACATGAGCCAGAAGCGCGCCGACGCGGTCGTGGCCAAGCTGGTGGAACTCGGCGTCGCCCCCGCCACCCTGATCGCCAAGGGCTATGGCGCCACCAAGCCCATCGCCGATAACGCGACCGAAGAAGGCCGGGCGAAGAACCGCCGTATCGAGTTCATCGTTCAGGGTGAATGACCCGGCTTTCTGCTGGCCCCGCCGCCCATCCGAATCGGATGCTGGCGGCGGAAGCCTGTAAAGCCAGCGTTACACCCTTCTCCCTCGCCAGCGGCCGCGCCCCGCCGCTGGCGCCTTTCCTCGATCGCACGCTTGGCTATTGCCACGTGCAGTGCTTATGCACGAATGCACGTTGACAGTCTTGTCATGCTTCTTGTGAGATGGCGTTTCGTTCAGGCAAATGGCGTTGCCGGCTGACTGTGTGAGCGTTGTGCCTGCAATGCCGCGATGACGAAACTTAGGCGATCCCGACGGTCGCTTTCGAAAGTTTTCTCGTTTCATCGACACAGGAGATGCCGGCGATGTTGAACCAGGCACCCCGGAATACCCAGGACGTCGAATTCGACGAGCAATTCCTCCTCGCCTTCGAAATCCAGGTCCTGCAGAAGGCCCTGCCGGCCTTCGAAGAGGCCTCGCGCTTCGCCCGCGACCGAGGTCTGCGCTGCAGCGTCGAGCTGATCACCAACGCCGACGGCCATCCCGAACTCAGCCTCAGCGCCACCCAGCGCGACGACCTCCCCGACAGTTGTTATCGCCTGATCGCCGACCCGGCAGCCCAGGGTATCGTCCACGAAGAGTTCACCGCGGTGAACCGCCGCACGCGCCGCCAGGGCGCGCGCCTGACGTCGCTCACGTCTCGCTCGCTGGAGTTGCAGCTGGAGGCCTTCTTCATGCACGCCTTCGGCATGCGCCTGGACTACAACGTCCTGCGCCTGGACTACTCTTACGAGCATGCTTCTGGACTCTAGGTTTCTCCGACGCCGCCGGCCGTCGGTTCGGCCGGTTGCGGAACGAGCGTTCCGTCGGACAGTTCCTGCAAAGGATGATTTATGGCAACGATGAACGCGTCGAAGTCGCTATTATTCGCGCCCTGTGCGCCACCTCGTGCGTGTTTCCTCGTTGTCGCTTCGCCATGAATGAATTCCTCGTGCATTTTCAGGACGGTCATTGCCTGGGCAAGACCGTGCTGCGCTCGTTTTCCCGCCAGATGTCCCTTTCCGAGGCGCGCGTGCGCCTGCAGGCCTGCTACCCGCTGCGCGTTCCGCATCTGCTCAACATCCTGCACCTGACACCGATGTTGCCCGGCCGCTGAGCGGCCCCAGGCAGTCGCGGCCCCCGGCGCTCGCTCAGCGGGACACCCGCACCGACGCTGCCTGCGCCTCGCCCAACCCGACGAGGGCCTGGCGCGCGGCGTCGCCGGCCTGCGCGAGCACCTGGCACTTCCAGCCGTCCTCGTCCACGTAAAAGGCATCGCGCAGCTGCCGATGGATGCGCAGGGCCTTGTCCGCCGGCACACCGGGATTGTTCGCCAGCCACTGGTCCGCGCGCAGTGCCTTGAGCACCTTGAGTCCCGGCAACGTGCCGTATTCCAGTGCGATGGCCGTCAGCTCAGCCTGCGGGCATTCGCTCGCGGCGGCGAGGATCATCTGCCCCTGCAACTGCACCGATACCGACCCGCCTTCGTGGGCGGACGTCACCTGCGCGCCCCACCAGCGGCGCGTGCGCGCGAGGGTCTGCGGGTCATTGGCGCCGACGTAGATGCGCTCTCCGTGGCCCTTGGGTCCCAGGCCGGTGTGCACGTCGATCCAGCCCAGCCGGGAGCAGTCGCGGGCGTGCTGGCGCAGCACCTGGCGCACCGTCTGGTTACTCCAGGTTGGTTTGGCGCCGATGTAGAACAGACCGTTGGGATGGCTGTCCTGGCCGCTGGAAATCGCCGCCTGCAGTTGCTTGCGGCCATGGCGCACGGCGTAGCGCAGCAGTTGCAGGTGGCTGGCGAAAGACGGCCAGCGCCGCGGAACCAGGATCGGGTCGAGCGTCGCGTAGGCCTGGTTGCGTTGGCGCGGCTGGGAGAAGTCGATGAAATTTCGGTTGAGGTCGACGTTCTCGTGGGTCCAGCGCCGCCACCAGGAGAAGCCGTAGGGGTTGGCCGCATGCAGGTAGAGCACCGCGCAATCGGCCTTGGCGCACTGCTCCAGCCAATCCGGATCGTGCAGCAGCGCGACCTGCACCGCCGAGCCGCAGAAGCCCTCTACACCGTGGCATCCGCTGCTGATGATCAGCAGGTTGCGCGCATCGAGCGGGCCGCTGCGCGCTACATCCAGCGCGAGCGGTTCGCCGTCGCGGCCGGGCAGTGGATGACGGTGGGATTCGACGACCAGATTGGCCGACAGGCAGGCGGCGAGAAACTTGCCACGCGCCTCGGCGTAGCTCTGGGAAAAGCAGGCAGACGGGTTCATCACCACTCCGGATGATTGGGACAAAAAACCGGGCCCGGCGTACGGGCCCTTCGAGGGACGCTCAGGCGTGGCCGACGGCGCCGGGCAGCGGCGCTTCGCTGTGCTCGCCCTGCAGCGATTGGCGGGTACGCTCGGGGGCGATGATCCGGCAGCCGAGGACGGCGCAGACAACGGTGAGCACGCCGAACAGGCCGAGGGCAGTCTCGAAGCCATGGGCGATATCGCCACCGCGCCACTCCACCAGTTGGCCGACGATCCACGGCGCGAGCATGCCGGCGCTGGTCATGCCGCCGATGTGGATCGCCAGCATCGAACCGCGCTGTGCGCTGGGGGCGATGTAGGCGACCAGAGTGTTGCAGAAGGTTGGCAGGACATTCACCAGGATCGCGCCCAGGGCGTAGAGCACCAGGATCGCCAGGCGATCGCCGTGCAGCACGGTCAGTGCGCAGAAGGCCAGGCCAGCGACCGCCGCGAAGAGCATCGGCGGCAGCACCATGGCGCGCTGCACCGAGGCACCGCGCTGCATCGCCCGCTGCGAGAGCGTGGAGAGCAGCAGGTTGGCGAGGATCACCCCGACCGTCACCACCATCACCGTATAGCCCGACTGCATGGGCGTCATGCCCTGGCCTTTCTGCAGGTAGACCGGCACCCAGCTGTACACCAGCGCGGTGGGCAGATAGCTGAGGAAGCCCATGAGGGTGATCCAGACGAAACTGCGGTTGAGCAGCAAGCGGCTGTAGGGCAGGCGCAGCGACGCGCCGGGCCCCTCCTCCTCGGTCTGCTGTCCTTCACGGCCGAAGAGGAGCCAGATCACCAGCCAGATCAGCCCCAGCAGGGCCAGCAGGAAGTACGCGGTTCGCCAGCCGAAGTGCTGGATCGCCAGCGGCAGGCTGAGTGCGCCAAGGACCGCGCCGAGCATGATCGACACCTGGATCAGCGCCGACGGCAGCACGCGCTCCTTCGGGCCGAACCACTTGAAGCAGGCATGCTGTGTCACCGCCGTGCCCGGCCCGGTGCCGGCGCCCAGCAGCAGACGGCCCGCTACCAGCGCGGCAAAGCCGCTGGACAGCGCCACCAGCAGTTGCGAGGCCATCCACACCAGCGACATGCCCGCGAGAATCCAGCGCGTCGGGAAGCGGTTGGCGAGGAAGCCCACCAGTACGCCGGAGATGGAGTAGAGAAAGAAGAACGCACTGCCGATGAAGCCGAACTCGGTCGGCGACAGCTTCAGCTCGTCGATGATCTGCGCGCCGGCGAAGGCGAAGATGGTCTTGTCGAGCACGCTGATGACCATGACCAGCATCAGCAGCACGAGTACCCCGTTGCGTCGAGTCATGCTCAGGCTCCCATGCCCAGGAAGGTTTCCACCAGCCGCACCCAGAGCGCCGCGCCGAAGGGAATGGCGGCGTCGTTGAAGTCGTAGCCGGGGTTGTGGACCATGCAGCCGCTGGGGCCACTGTTGCCGTTGCCCAGGGCGATGTAGCAGCCGGGGCGGCGTTCCAGCATCCAGGCGAAATCCTCGCTGCCGAGGAAGCCCGAGGGAATCTCGGAGAGCAGCCGCTGCGGGCCGACCAGCTCGGTCAGCACCTGGCGTGCGAGACGGGTTTCCTCCGGCGTGTTGACCAGCACCGGCACCAGTTCCTCGTAATCGAACTGCAGCTCCATGCCATGCACGGCGGCGATACCACGGGTGATCTCGCCGATGCGCCGCTTGAGCAGCTCGCGCACCTCCGGCCGGGTGGCGCGCACGCTCAGGCGCAGGTCGGCATGGTCGGGAATCACATTGGCCGCCTCCCCCGCCTTGAGCATGCCCACGGTCACGACGGCCACCTCGGTGGACGGCACGTTGCGCGCGACGATGCTTTGCAGCGCCAGCACCAGTTCGGCGGCGGCGACGATCGGGTCCCTGGTCAGGTGCGGCATGGCGCCGTGGCCGCCGACGCCGGTCAGGCGGATTGACACGCGATCGGACGATGCCGTCAGCGCACCTTCGCGGGTCAGGAAGCAGCCCACCGGCAGGCCCGGCGCATTGTGCAGCGCGTACACCGCATCGCAGGGGAAGCGCTCGAACAGGCCGTCGTCCATCATCGCCACGGCACCGCCCAGGGTTTCCTCGGCGGGCTGGAAGATCAGGTTGAGGGTGCCGTCGAAGGCGCGTCGCTCGGC
Source organism: Pseudomonas sp. GCEP-101 (assembly GCF_025133575.1). NCBI lineage: Bacteria > Pseudomonadati > Pseudomonadota > Gammaproteobacteria > Pseudomonadales > Pseudomonadaceae > Pseudomonas > Pseudomonas sp. GCEP-101. The sequence continues at coordinate 5,298,206 of NZ_CP104011.1, forward strand.
CAGGTCACGCGCGGCGCAAAGCAGGATGGCGGTATGCCCATCGTGCCCACAGGCGTGCATGCAGCCGGCGTGCTGGCTGGCGTAGGGCACGCCGCTGGCCTCGTCGATGGGCAGCGCGTCCATGTCGGCGCGGATGCCGATGCTGCGCGCGCTGTTGCCCTGGCGCAGCACACCGACCACGCCGGTGCCGCCCACACCTTCGTGGACGTCATAGCCCCATTCGCGCAGGTATCCGGCAACGATGGAGGCCGTGCGCGCCTCCTCGAACCCCAGTTCCGGGTGTTGGTGGAGGTCCCGGCGAACCTGGGCGAAGGTTTCCTGGGAAGCGAAAAGACGTTCAAGGGTGGGGTGCTGACTCATGCCGCATCCTGCTCATTGTTCTGATGTGGCCGGCAGGATGCCCCACGCGCGAAGTGCTGAATAATGACCTTCGCGCATGCTTATCCAGGCTGGTTATCGACGCCTGCCTTCAGTCAGCCTTGCGCAGGTGCGGGCCCTTGAAGGCGTAGACCAACTCGTCGACCAGCGTCTGCGCCTCGCGGGTCATCAGTTCCGGCGGGCGGCAGACCAGCGAGATGTCGGTGCCCGGCACGGTTTCGGCGATGTCCAGCGCGTCCAGGGTGCCGGAGACGATGGGCAGGTCGAACACCCGCCGCGACCAGAAGCTCACCGCATCGGTGTTGGCCGCCAGCTCCGCGTAGAGCACCACCGAGGCGCATTCGATGACGCGCTCGGGATGGCGCACCTGGTACTGCTCGAACATCTGCCCGGCCAGGGAAACGTCCAGCGAATCGGGCACCAGCCATTCCTCGTCCAGCAGCTCGTGCAGCGAACGCGCGTGGCGCAGCGGATGCCCCTTGCGCACGGCCAGCGTGGTGGGCTGGGCGTAGAGTTCCTGCCAGTGGAAACCGTCGACGTTGCGCGAGGACGGCTGCGAGGTGAGCACCAGGTCCAGCTGCCCTTCGCGCAATCCTTCGAGCAGCTTGGCGGGCCGCAGTTCGTTGATCTGCAGTTGTACCTTGGGGTAGCGCCTGCGGTAACGCAGCAGGCAACTGGCGAATTGCTGACTGGGCGTCACCGGTGACACGCCGATGGCCACGCGACCGTCCATCGCGCCCTTGAGCGTCTCGATCTCATCCCGCGCGCGGCGCACCTCCTCCACCACCAGCCGGGCCCGGCGCACCAGGCGCTCGCCGTATTCGGTGGCGGTGATCCCGCGGTTGGAACGCACCAGCAACGGCACGCCCAGCTCGGCTTCCAGCTCCTTGATGCTCTTGGACAGGGCCGGCTGGGAAATATGCAGCAGGCGCGAAGCTTCCTGGATACTGCCGCTCTCACAGATGGCGACGATGGCGCGTAGTTGATGCAACTTCATGGAGGGGCGTCGGCTCGGGTTCGGTGACAGGGTGGAACATAAAGCAAAATCGAGGCCGGCGTGGGTAACGGTTGGTAAACGCGGGAGGACTGGTGGGTCGCGGGGGTGTTTTTTGCCGGATGATTCAGGCGGCGCGCGCCCTGGGAGTTTCGCGCTTTGCCAGCATGGGTATCGCTTCGCTCCACGCCATCCCAAGGCGATGGTTTTCCTGTGACGGCTGTGCGGGTGGGAGGATTCGCGGACAGGGTCCGCTCCTACAAAACCCTTAGCTTCGGCGCTGACCTGCATGGGCGCGCCATACGCGCGGTCGCGGGCATGGCCCGCTACCGCGCCCCACCTGTAGGAGCGTGCCATGCACGCGATGGCGGACAAAGTCCGCTGCTACAAGGGAAGTTCAGTGTTGGGCGGTTCGCGAGCAAGCTCGCTCCTACAACAACCACTTCCTCAGCTTTGGCTTTGGCTCTAGCTCTGTGGGCTTCCAGAGAAACGTCCAAACACGCCGAATGCCCCGTTCAGGAGGCCGAGTGGGAATCGGAGTTCCTGGGGTTGAGCGGCATGGATGCCGCGAGAGCCGCGATGGGCCAGGGATGGCACACCGCGGCGTGCCCCTGGAACTGCGATGGAACAAGGGCATTTTTCGCCTGAGCGAAAAACCGGATGTCCGGGGCGAGACCTTTGCCCACTTTGGGTCGTTTGCCAAAGTGGGTCGCCCGAGGGGGCGAACAGGGAGTCCGCGCGTACGCCAAAGCGGCGCAGAAACACCCATGTCGAAGCAGTGATACAGGATTTACATCCGAGCAGAAGACGGCGCCGGCTCTGCCGGCGGATCGCGGGCATGGCCCGCTCCTACAGTGAATGTGCGACTCGAAAAAAAGCGGCCCGAAGGCCGCTGATAAACACATCGGAGCGCCGGTGAGCGCCGCTGGAGCCCGCCTCAGCGGATGCCCGTAGCGCGCAAGGCGTTGGGGGTGAAGTCGTTGCTGCTGGACTGCACGGCGAAGTCGTAGCTGCTCTTCTCCTCGTTGCGCAGGCCGGACACCGTGTAGCGGCCGGACAGCACGTCATAGTGGGTTTCCGCCGTCAGCCAGGTGAACTGCTGGTCGTAGAACGGCCGCGCATGGCCCTCGGCCACGCGCCAGAGGCTGCCGCGGCCGTCGTAGGCATCGGCCTCGGCGATCTGCCAGCTGTCCTCGTCGATGTACAGGTCACGCTTGCTGTAGATGTGCCGCTGGCCCGGCTTCAGGGTCGCCACCACGTGCCACACGCGGTGCAGTTCGTAGCGGGTGTGGTCCGGGTTCAGGTGGCCGGGCTTGACGATGTCGTCGTACTTCAGCGTCGGCGAGTCGAGGGCGAAGCTGTTGTAGGGGATGTACAGCTCCTTCTTGCCCACCAGCTTCCAGTCGTAGCGATCCGGCGCGCCGTTGAACATGTCGAAGTCGTCGTAGGTACGCATGCCTTCCGCGCCGGGGCTGTCGTAGCCCACCTGCGGGGCGCGGCGCACGCGGCGCTGACCGGCGTTGTACATCCACGCCATGCGCGGCTCCTTGACCTGGTCGATGGTCTCCAGCACCAGCATTACGCTGCCGGCACGACGGGGCGGCGAGAGGATTTCCTGGCGGAAGTAGTAGAGGATGTTGTCCATCTTCGCCGGGTCGTAGTCCTTGAGCCCGAACGGGAAGGCGAACTGCTCCTTCATGTAGCTGATGGTGTAGGCGCCATTGCTCTGCGGGTTCATCTGCGCGGTGGTGCGCAGCATGGCGTTGCCACGGTAGCGGGTGACGTGGTTCCAGATCACTTCCAGGCCGTTCTGCGGGATCGGGAACGGCACGGTCATGCTGAAGTGGGTCAGGCCGTTGCCGCCTTCGGCCAACGAGGTGGCGGTGGCGTTCTTCTTCGCCGCGTCGATCACCGCCTGCGGGTAGCTGGCGCTGCGATGGCTGGGGTAGACCGGGATGCGGTACGTGTCGGGGAAGCGCTGGAACATCGCCAGTTGCCCCGGGGTGAGCTTGTCCTGGTACTGCTGGGCGTTCTGCGCGGTGATGGTGAACAGCGGCTTTTCCGCGGCATAGGGATCGGCCAGGAAGCCACCGGCGTCGGCCTTGCCGGCGTTGGGTGCCAGGCCGCCGGTCCAGGCCGGGATGCTGCCGTCGGCGTTGCCCGCTTTCTCAGCGCCAATGGGGGTGAGTTCATTGCCCAGGCGCGCGGCCTGGTCGGCACCGACCGCGGCCATGACCTGCCCGGCGAGCAGGCCCAGCGTCAGGCAGCCGGCCTGCAACCATTGCGTGTTGTTCATGCGTTTATCTCCAGGACTGGGGCTGGCGGGCATCAGAAGCTGACGCCCAGGCTGACGGCGAGGAAGTCGCGGTCGGTGTTGACGTTGTAATCGCCGCCGAAGTAGTCGGTGTAACTGATGCTGGCGGTGTAGCGGGTCAGGTATTCGGCATCGAGGCCGACGCTGACAGACTTGTCGCCCTCGTTGAACGTCGGGCCGTAACCCTGCACGTCGTGGGCGAACGCCAGGTTCGGCCGCAGCGAAACGCCGCCGATCAGGTCGTTGTATTCCAGGCCCGCGCGCACGCGGTAACCCCAGGAGTTCTGGGTGTAGAAGCCCTTGTCGTCGCACTGCCCGGGGTTGGCGGGGTTGACCACCTTCTGGCAGATCGCGTTGCCCGACAGCCCCAGCAATGCCGAGGTGCCGGCGCTGGCCAGTTCCCCGTTGCCGTACACGCTGCTGCGGCCGAAGCGCAGGTCGGAGCCGTCGGTGGAGCCCAGGTCGGCGATGTGGCTGAAGCCGATCTCGCCCACCAGGGTCAGGCGCTCGGCGCCGATCAGCTCGATCTGGTCGAAGGTGTTGGTGAAGGTCATCTGCGCCTGGGTGAACGGCTTGCGCTCGTAACCCTGGATCAGCGAGCCGTAGGCCGAGTCGGCCCAGCCGCTGGAGAAGATCGGCAGGCCGCCGTTGACCAGCGGGTTGGTCGCCGCCGAGCCAAGGGTGGCGGCGCCGGAGACGTCGCTGGAGTTGATGCCCAGCGGCATGTTCGGCCGGTAGCTGATCTCGCCCTGCACCGCCGTGCTGCCCCAGGTGGTGTTGAAGCCCAGGCCGTAGAGGCGGATGTCTTCGGGGTAATCCAGGTACCAGCGCGCGGTGCTCACCCCGCCCTGCCCGATCAGCCCGCCCACCGGGTCGGCCAGCGCGCCCTTGCCCACTACCCAGTTACTGGTCGGCGTGCGGCTGTGGTAGTTCATCGCGTAGGCGGAGAACTCGGTGTCGTTGACCATCCAGCGCAGCGCCACGCCGAACTGACCGCCGTCGCGGGCGTCGTGGTCCTTGCCGCGCGGCACGTAGCCGTAGCCACCCTTGATGCCGGTGCCGTCGATGTCGCGGTCGAAGTCGCTGCCGTTCACCGCCATGTTGATGTCGCAGCCCTTGGCCGCCACGTCGCTGCCGAAGAAGGTGCCGCAGTTGTCCGGCACGGTCTTCTCCCACTCCAGCTGGTAGAAGGCCTCCATGGACAGGGTGTCGGTGAGCCCCTGGTTGAAATACAGCATGCTCACCGGGATCAGCGCCTCCTTCACCTCGGAACCGGGGCGGCGCAGCGCGGCGACGTCCGCCGGGTTGATCGAGTTGATGCCATTCTGGATGAAGGTGCTCTCGCCCCAGCTCACCACCTGGCGCCCCAGGCGCACGGTACCCGGCAAATCGCGCAGTTCGTAGTTGTGGTAGATGAACGCGTCGAGCAGCTCGGCGCCGGAGGACTGGGCGGCGGTATCGCGGCCGCTGTCATCGATGTCGTAGAGCGGACGGTGTTCGTCCTTGAGTTCGAAGTCGTACCAGTACTTGCCACGCACGAACAGGCCGCTGTCGCCGTACTTCAGCTCCAGGTCGTGCAGGCCCTTGAAGATCTTGGAGAAGGTCTCGCCCTTCTTGAAGTTCAGCCGGCCGTCGTCGGAGGTCTGGCTGGACGCCGTGCCGCCGTTGCGGGTGCCGATGAATTTCTTGTCCGGGTTGTCCATCGCCCAGCTCGCACCGATGGACAGCGTCGAGTCGAAGCGCCCCTCGATTTCCCCCACGTTGAAGCTCACTGCGTGAGCCGAAGATGCCCCGCCAAGGGCCACGCTGGTCGCCAGCGCCAGCGCGTGCGGCCTGAAGCCTGCGGCGCCGGTTATTGTTCTTTTCATGCTGCTCTCCGCCTGGATCGTGCGGGCACGGCACGCCGTGCCACCCCTGCTCCGCGGCTCGTTGGCCGGGAGGCGGTCGCATGGTAAGAGCGCTGTCGCAAGGCTGACTTCTGAAAAAAAGTGATGCCCATAGCCAGAATGAAAACGCCGGGATCGTGCCGCTGGCGGGGCGTTGCGGGCGATAACCGACGGCTATCGCGATACCCAGGATTCAGCCGACCCGGGCCGCGCATTGGCCTAAAGTCCGCCGCCATCAGCGATTCCCGACCCCGAGGTGGACCATGAAGATTGCGTTGACCGGCGACAGCATCCTGCAGCGCCGCCTGAACAGCCGCGACGACGAAACCCTGCGCCCGCTGTTCGACCTGCTGCGCGGCGCGGACGTCAGCTTCACCAACCTGGAAGTACTGCCCAACGACTTCCAGGGCGATGCCGTGCTGGAAAGCGGCGGCTCGCACTTCGGCGCGCCATCCTGGGTGCTCGACGAGCTGGTGGACGGCGGCTTCGACCTGTTCTCCACCGCCAACAACCACAGCCTGGACTACGGCATCGCCGGCCTGCACGCCGCCCATGCCCAGCTGCACAAGCGCGAGCTGCTGTTCGCCGGCACCGGCCGCAACCTTGAGGAGGCACGCCGCCCGGTGTACTGCACCAGGCCCGCCGGCACCGTCTCGCTGCTGGCCTGCACCTCCACCTTCGGCAAGGGCCAGGAAGCCAGCGAGCAGACCCGCGACATGCCCGGCCGCCCCGGCCTCAACCCGCTGCGCTACGACACCGTGCACCAGCTCGACGGCGCGCAGATGGAGGCCATGCGCGGCATCATCGCCAGCCTGGGCCTGGACCGCCTCTACCAGGGCGCCGTGGACCTGGGCTTCGCCCACCCGATTCCCGATCCGTCGCTGGCGGTGTTCGGCCCCTTCACCCCGCTGCTGTTCCGCCAGGGCGAAAGCGCACGCCTGCGCACCCTGCCGCGCAAGAAGGACATGGACGACATCCTGCGCTGGGTCGAGGAAGCGCGGCTGATGTCCGACGTGGTGGTGCTGAGCATCCACGCCCACGAACTGGGCCACGACGCGACCGGGGAATGGAACCTGGAAGTGGCCGCCGAATTCATCCAGCCGGTGGCGCGGCGCATGATCGACGCCGGCGTCGATATCGTCGTCGGCCACGGCCCGCACCTGCTGCGCGGCCTGGAGATCTACAACGGCAAGCCGATCTTCTACAGCCTGGGCAACTTCATCGGCCAGAACGAACTGGTGGAACGCCTGCCGGCGGACAGCTACGAACAGTTCCGCGTGGACCGTAACCAGACGCCGTCGAAGGTATTCCTGCAGCGCACCCAGAACGACACCCGCAGCTTCCCCTCCGATGCGCGCTTCTGGGAAAGCCTGGTGCCGGTCTGCCAGTTCGATGGCCGCCGCCTCACCGGCATCGAACTGCACCCGGTGAGCCTGGGCCTGGGCGAAGCGGTGCACCGCCGTGGCCGACCGCGCCTGGCCGAAGGCGAACAGGCCGAGGCGATCCTGCAGCGCTTCGCCGCACTCTCCGAGCCCTACGGGACGCAACTGTCCATGGACGGCCCGGTGGCGCGCGTCCGCCTCTGATCAGGCGCCAAGCGCTGCCGCCCCTTGTAGGAGCGAGCTTGCTCGCGAACCGCTTCTGCCGGCACCGATGCTGCCATGCGGTTCGCGAGCAAGGACTGGGCGTCCCCTCGCTCCTACAGCGAAAGGTCCTGCCAGTGCGGCCACCATGACCGCTCAGCCGAAATTTCGATGGCGGCGAAACCCTGCCCGGTCAAAACCAGCACCCCCACCGCAGCAGGAGTGCCTGGTATGACCGTGAACATCGACAACCTGAACATCGCCCTGCCCGTCGGCAAGACGCCCACCGACACCCTCGCCATCGAGCTGCCCGGCCCGCAGGCCCTGGCTCAATACCCCGAGCTGGTGACGCGCTTGCCCGACGGCAGCCTGCGGCTGACCGCGCCGACCCAGGGCGCGGCGAGCAAGAGCGTGCACCGCACCCGCTGCGAGTGGAAGGAGCCCATCTACTGGGCGCTGAGCAGCGCCACCGAGCACGTCAACCGCCAGCTGATGGCCGTCACCCAGGTGAACTCCGCGCAGAAGGTGGTGATCGCGCAGATGCACGTGAAGGACGATGACAGCCCGTTGCTCAAGGTGTTCTGGCAGAAGGGCAAGCTGACCATGGGCTTTCGCCAGAGCTTCAACCAGGAGACGCCGGTGAACAGCACCGTGCTGGACAACGTGCCGCTGGGCACGGATTTCGACATCCTGATCCGCGCCACGTCCAGCCTGACGCTGACGGTACAGGCCAGCTGCAATGGCCGCACCTCGAACGTGGCGCCCATGACGCTCGACGCCAGCTGGGCGGCGCGCGTGTTCGACTTCCACGGCGGGGTCTACAACCAGATCGACTTCAGCGCGACGACGCTCGCGACCGATGCCTCGGTGTGCGTGATCAAGGATCTGCAGATCAGGCATGCGTGAGTGCCACAGGCACGCGGCGCCGCGTGGCGCCGTTCGCGGGCGTGGCCCGCTCCTACAGAAATACGACGGCATCCGGTAGTCTGTGATCGCACTCCACCAGAGCCCAAGAGCATGCCCGCCCTCACCTGCCCCCACCTCACCGGCCAGCACGTCGAACTCCTGCCCCTGCGCGCCGAGCACGCTCAGGCCCTCCTCGATGCCGCCGCCGACGGCGAGCTGTGGAACCTGAAGGTCACCGTGGTGCCCGGCCCGGATACCGTCGATGGCTACATCGCCAAGGCCGAAAGGGGCCAGGAGGAAGGCAGCGTCCTGCCCTTCGCCATCCTCGACCGGCGCACGGGGAAGATCGTCGGCAGCACCCGCTTCTGGAAGGTCGACCGCACCAACCGCAAGCTGGAGATCGGCCACACCTGGCTTGCCCTGTCGGCGCAGCGCACGCCGATCAACACCGAGGCCAAGCTCCTGCTGCTCACCTACGCCTTCGAGGCACTGGACTGCGTGCGCGTGCAGTTCACCACCGACGAGCTGAACGAGAAATCCCGCGCCGCCATCCTGCGCCTGGGCGCGGTGCAGGAAGGCATCGTCCGTCACGAACGCATCATGCCCGACGGCCGCAAGCGCAACTCGGTGCGCTTCAGCATCATCGACAGCGAATGGCCCGAGGTGAAGGCGCGGCTGTTGCAGCGGCTTGCCCCACAGCAGACCTGAACAGAAGGAGCATCGGCATGCTGTCCCACGTCTTTCTCGGCACCACGGATTTCGAGCGCGCGCTGGCGTTCTATCAGCCGCTCATGCAGGTGCTGGGCTATCCGCTGAAGTTCATCGAGCGCGAACGCCCCTGGGCCGCCTGGATGCCGGCGGACGCGCCGCGCCCGCTGTTCATCGTCGGTGCGCCATTCGAAGGCAAATCGGCCCCCGGTAACGGGCAGATGCTCGCGCTGGCAGCCAGCTCCCGCGCGATGGTGGACCGAGCCTACGCCGCAGCCCTGGCCAACGGCGGCACGTGCGCGGGCGCCCCGGGGTTGCGCCCGGAGTACCACGCGCACTACTACGGCGCCTACCTGCGCGACCCCGACGGCAACAAGCTCTGCTGCGTCTGCCACGAGCCGGAGTGAGGCGCCGCGCCGCTCAGCCCTGGTAGAACACCTCGTCGCTGTACGGGTACCACCAGGAGTGGATCTGCGGCTGGTGGTCGATGATCACCATCTTCGAGCGGCGGAACGCATCCAGCCCCTGGCGGCCCAGCTCGCGGCCCATGCCGGACATCTTCCAGCCGCCGAACGGCAGCGCATCGTTGTCGATCAGCGGGTTGTTCACCCAGACCATCCCCGCCTCCAGACGATCCGCCGCTTCCATGGCTTCAGCGAGATCAGTGGAGAACAGCGAGGCGCCCAGGCCGAAGGGCGAATCGTTGGCCAGGCGCACGGCTTCGTCGAAGTCCTTCACCTTGCAGATCGCCGCCACCGGGCCGAAGCATTCCTCGTGGAAGATCGCCATGGCTGGGGTGACGTCGGTGAGAATGGTCGGCTCGTAGTACCAGCCCACCGCGAACTGCGGCGGGATGCGTCCGCCGCAGACCAGCGTGGCGCCCTTGGCGAGGGCGTCGTCCACCAGGCGGATCACCTTCGCGCGGGCCGCCTCGCTGACCATCGGGCCGATCTCGGAACGCTCCAGCCCATGGCCGATACGCAGCGCGCGGGTGCGTTCGGCGAAGCACGCGACGAATTCGTCGTGCACCTCATCGACCACATAGAAGCGCTCCGCCGAGGTGCAGATCTGCCCGCTCAGGTGGAAGGCTGCGGTCACCGCGCCGGCCGCTGCGATTTCCAGTGGCGCGTGGCGGGAGATGATCATCGGGTCACTGCCGCCGGCCTCGATCACCGCCGGCTTCATCCGCTCGGCACAGGCCACCGCCACTGCCTTGCCGGCGGCGACGCTGCCGGTGAAGGCCACGGCGTGGGTGCGCTCGGACTGCACCAGGCGCTGCGCCGTGCTGGCGTCGCCGGGTACGCAGCTGACCATCCCCGCCGGCAGCACCTTGAAGTGCTGCATGAACTTCAGCGTGCACAGCGTGGTGCTTTCCGCCGGCTTGACGATGCAGGCGTTGCCCGCCGCCAGCGAGGCGGCCAGGGTCCAGCACATCAGCAGGATGGGGAAGTTGAACGGCATGATGTGCACGCTGACGCCGTAGGGCTCGTAGCGCACATGCTGGAACGAGCCGAGCTGCGTGGTGCCGGCGACCTTGCCGGCCTCGTCGCGAGCCATCTCGGCGTAGTAACGGAAGATCGGCGCGCAGTTGGCCAGCTCGCCCATGGCCTCGGGGAACGGCTTGCCCATTTCCAGGGTCATCAGCCGCGCCACTTCGCGCTGGGTGGCCTGGTCGGTTTCGATGGCGTTGGCCAGTTGGTGGAGGATCGCCGCGCGGGTTTTCGCATCGATGCGCTTCCACTGGCGCTGCGCCGCGTTGGCTGCGTCGATGGCAGCGTCCACGTCCTCGGCGTCGCACAGGGCAATGCGCCCGACCGGGGTGAGGTCGGCGGGGTTGACGATGTCGCGCAGGCGCTGCGTCGCCACGCCCTGGTAATCCGGGCCGATGAAACGCAGGGGCCGATCAACGTGGAAGTCGGTCATGGAATGCTCCGCAGGGATTGGGAAGAAGCCAGGCGCTGGGCGACCACGTCGCTCTCAAGCCCCTGGCGCCAGTTCGGCAGGTGGGTGTCGAGCAGCGCCGCCAATGGGCGCAGGTGTTCGCTGTCGAGCGCGCGCTGGAATAGCCGCAGCACGCGCGGCAGGTGCTTGAGGTAGCCGTGCTTGCCATCGCGTTTGGCCAGGCGCACGAAGATGCCCAGCACCTTGGCGTGGCGCTGCGCGGCGAGCACCTGGTAGTCGGCCATGAAGCGCCGGCCGTCCACCTCCGCACGCTGGCCGAGGTAACGGGTGAGCAGGGTCACGCGCAGGGTTTCGGGAATGTCGCGGCGCGCGTCTTCGAGCAGGGACATGAGGTCGTAGGCCGGCGAGCCGAACAGCGCATCCTGGAAGTCCAGCAACCCGCACGCGGCCACGCCCGCCCTGCCCTCCAGCAGCATCAGGTTGTCCACGTGGTAGTCGCGCAGTACCAGCACCTCGCGGCGCAGGGCGACGTCGCGCCAGAGCGCAGCGAACTCCGCCAGATAGCGCTCGCGCAGCAGCGCCGCGGCCTTCTCGCCCACCAGCAGCGGCGCGTACCAGTCGATGAACAGCGCCGCTTCGTCCGCCAGTTTCTGCCCGTCGTAGGCCGGCACGCCCTCGGCGGCCTGGGGCCCGGCGCGGTGCAGGCGCACCAGGGCGTCCACGGCGAGGCGGTACAGCGCCGCCTCGTCATGGCCGGCGGCGAGCAGCCGGGTGTAGGTCGCATCGCCGAAGTCCTCGACCAACGCCAGGCCCAGTTCGCGGTCGGCGGCCAGCACGCCCGGGGCGGAAAGCCCGCAGTCGCGCAGCAGCTGCGCCACCCGCAGGTAGGGTGCCAACGGCTCGGCGCCGGGCGGCGAATCCATCAGCAGCAGTCCCTTGCCGTCGAGACGGAAGTAGCGCCGCATCGAGGCGTCCGCCGGCAGCGCGGTAATGGCCGCGCCGGCCAGGCCGTTGCCGGCGAGGAAGGTCTCGCGGGCGGCGGCACGGGTGGTGTCGCAGGGCAGGTTCATGGCATCACCGGATCATGTAGACCTTCTTGATGGTCTCGTGCACGGTGCACACGCCCTTCCAGTCCTTGGGGAAGAAGGCCGCCGTGTCCGGCTCGATCTCGATCACCTCGCCGGACTCGTGCACGTAGGTGCAGCGGCCTTCGAGGAAGTGGCAGAACTCGTCGCTGGTGACGTGGCAGAACCACTTGCCCGGCGTGCAGTGCCAGATGCCGCATTCGGACTGGCCCTCGGGCCCCTTGTGCAGGACCACGCCGCTGACGTGGGACTCGCCCTCGAGCATGGTCGGGATCACGCCCCAGTCCTTGAGTTCGGTGACCTGCAGCGGGCGGTGGATAACGGGGGTCTTCATCGTTCACTCCTGATGAGGCGAAGCATGGGGCGGATAACCACTCGCGGTTATCCGCCGATGGGATCGGGTGGGAATCAGGCCAGCATGTAGAGATTGCGTATCGTGCTGTGCACCGTGCATTCGCCGGTCCAGCCGGCGGGGAACAGCACCAGGGTGTCGGGCTCGACCTCGATCACCTCGCCCGCGTCGGAGCGGTAGGTGGCGCGGCCGGATACGAAGTGGCACAGCTCGTCGCGCGGAATCGACAGCCGCCAGCGGCCCGGTGTGCAGACCCACAAGCCGGTTTCCGGGCTGTGGTTCGGGCCCTTGAACAGCAGCCGGCCGCTGGAGTGCGAGACACCCTCCAGCGCGTCGGACTGCACGCCCCAGTCCACCAGGTCGTCGTAGTCGCGGGCGCCGCGGATGTGCGGCGCAGTGCTCTCTCCATTAAAGAAAGCGGCCTTGAACTCAGGCATGGTTCACCGCCTTGCCCTGGGCCAGCCGGTCGAGGATGCGCGCGGCATCTTCCGGCCCTTTGCGCGAGCGCATGTAGTCGCTGGTGCGCGCCAGCCGCTCGCGCATCAGCTCATCGCCCAGCAGTTGGGCGATGTTGCGCGCGAGGTCCTCCTCGCTCCAGTCGTAGCGGTCCATGCGCAGGCCATGGCCGCTCTCCTGGGCGCGCATGGCGTTGTCGTGGCCGTCCCACACATAGGGCATGACGATGGCCGGCTTACCGAAGAACAGGCACTCGGTGAAGCTGTTGTTGCCGCCGTGGTGGATCACCGCGTCGACCTGGGCGATCACCGAGGGCTGCGGGTACCAGTTGGAGACGATCACGTTGTCCGGCAGGTCGGTGTATTTCTCCACGTGCTCGCCGACGTTGAACAGCGCGCGGTACGGCAACTTGCCGATGGTGTTGACCAGGCGCTTGAGCAGCTCGACGTCGCCCGAGCCCAGGCTGCCGAAGCTGACGTACAGCAGCGGCTTGTCGTTGTGCGCCTTGAACTGCGGAATCTCATACGGCTTGTCGGTGCGCACGCAACCCTGCAGGTAGTGGAACTGCCGCGCCGGCAGCGGGTGGCGGCGCTGGAACTTCACCGGGTCCGGGTAGAGCAGCAGGTTCATGTAGGGCGACTCCTCGAAGAAGGTGCCCAGCGGGTACGGCCGCTCGCCGCACTGCGCGAGGAAGTCGTTGAAGTCGGCATGGATCGGCGCGATCACTTCCTCGAAGCGCTTCTGGAAGCGCGCGTGGCCTTCCTTGTCGTCCACGCTCATGCCCGACAGGTACGGCGGGATGTCCGGGTCGTGCACCTCGTTCTCCGAGCAGGAGATGATCCGCACCCAGGGCTTGCCGTAGTGCTTGATGGCCGGGAAGAGGATCACGTTGTCCACGCAGATCAGGTCTGGCTTGATGCGGTCGAGGATCGCCGGCAGCTCCTTCTGCGCCCACTTGGCGGTGGAGACGATGGCCTCCCAGCACTCCTTCACGTAGTTGTCGAGCTGGTCGATGGGCGCCTTGCGGAAGTTGGGGATATGGCCGTTGATGAAGTCGGTCCAGTAGCGCGCCATCTCCTCGGCCGGCATCGGCTCGGACATGTTCACGTAGTGCTCCTCGAAGCCGTAGGCGGCATACACGCCGGTCATGCCCGGGTCGGTGAGGAACACCGCCTTGTGCCCCAGCGCCTCGCAGGCCTGGGCAATGCCCACCGAATTGAGGGCCGGGCCGTAGGCGGCCTCGGGGAAGAATGCGATGACCTTGCGTTCACTACTCATGGTGCTCTCCAGTCAGTCTTGTTCTTAAGGCGATCAGTGAGTCAGCACGCGGCCATGCCGCGCATCCCAGCCCAGACGCACCGGCATGCCGGCGGCGAGTCGCAGGAAGTCGTAGTCCGAGGACGGCACGCGGACGATCAGCGGCTTGCTGGACAGCGCTGTGTTCACGTGCAGGTTGGTGTCCAGGCCGTGGTAGGCCACCTCGGCCACCTCGCCGTGGATCTGGTTGTCGGTGGCGGGCGTGGCGTCGGTGAGCACCCGCAGACGCTCCGGGCGCAGCGCCAGGGTCACGCTCTCGGGGCTCGACTCGGCGGTGGTCTCGATGCTCAGCACCTGGCCGCCGGCCTGCAGGCGGTTGGTGCCCACGCGGCGGCCCTCGATCAGGTTGCTGACGCCGATGAAGTCGGCGACGAAGCGGCTGCCCGGGTTTTCGTAGAGTTCGCTGGGGCTGCCGCATTGGCAGACCTTGCCGTCACGCAGCACGGCCATGCGGTCGGACATGACCAGCGCTTCTTCCTGGTCGTGGGTGACCATGATGAAAGTGATGCCGCTCTCGTGCTGCAGGCGCTTGAGCTCCAGCTGCATCTTCTCGCGCAGCTTCTTGTCCAGCGCGCCAAGGGGTTCGTCCAGCAGCAGCACACGCGGGCGCTTGACCAGGGCGCGGGCCAGGGCAACGCGCTGGCGCTGACCGCCGGAGAGCTGGTCCGGCCGGCGGTTGGCCAGCGCGCCGAGCTGCGCGGTGTCCAGCACCGCATCGACGCGCTGGCGGATTTCCGCGGCCGGCAGCTTTTCCATCTCCAGGCCGTAGGCGATGTTGCCGCGCACGGTCATGTTGGGGAACAGCGCATAGGACTGGAACATCAGGTTCAGCGGGCGCCTGTTCGGCGGCAGCGGCGAAATATCCTGGCCATTGAGGTAGATGGCGCCAGAGGTCGGCGTCTCGAAGCCGGCGATCATGCGCATCAGGGTGGTCTTGCCGCAGCCCGAGGGGCCGAGCAGCGCGAAGAATTCGTTCTCGCGGATGCTCAGCGACACCTGGTCCACCGCGGTCAGGCCCTCGCCATAGGATTTGCTCACCTGCTCCAGCACGAGCAGGTCGGATGACTTAGTCATGGGCTTTGGGCACCTTGTTCAGACGTTGGGAAGCGAACAGCGCGGTGAAGCTGACCAGCATCACCAGGGTGGCGAGGGCGTTGATTTCCGGCGTCACGCCGAAGCGGATCATCGAGTAGATCTGCATCGGCAAGGTGGTGGAGGCGCTCCCGGAACCTGAGTTGAAGAAGGCGATGATGAATTCGTCCACCGACAGGGTGAACGCCAGCAGCCCGCCTGCCATCACGCCGGGGAAGATCGCCGGCAGCAGCACGCGGCGCGCGGTGGTGAACCAGCCGGCGCCCAGGTCGGTGGAGGCTTCGAGGATGGAGTAGTCGAAGTGCTTGAGCCGCGTGCGCACCACCGCGCAGACGAAGGCGATGTTGAACACCACGTGGCTGAGGATGATCGAGTGCAGCCCCAGGCTCATCTTCAGCAGGTTGAAGAAGCTCAGCAGCGCGATGGCCAGCACGATGTCGGGGATGATCATCGGCGCCATCAGCAGGGTGTCGGCGAGGTTCGCCCCCTTCCTGCCGGGATTGTTGCGGGCGCGCATCTCCACCCCGAGGGCGAGCAGCGTGCCCAGCACGCAGGCGATGACAGTGGAAGTGAGCGCAACGATCAGGGTGTTCAGCGCAGCATGCTGGATCGAGGCGTTGGCCAGCAGCTTGGCGTACCACTTCAGCGACGCGCCGCCCCAGGCGGTGGGCAGGCCGCTGGCGTTGAACGACAGCAGGATCAGCACCAGGATCGGCACGTAGAGGAACGCGTACACCAGCCACAGGTGTGCGCCGAGGGCGATGCCGGAGGCGTTACGCATGGCGTTCACCCTCCGCGCCCTGGGCCCGGCGCGAGACCATGGCCTGGATGAACAGCAACAGCATCATGATGCCGATCAGGAAGAAGCTCAGCGCAGCGCCGAACGGCCAGTCGCGCGCGGTGAGGAACTGCGCGTAGATCAGGTTGCCGACCATCTGCACCTGCTTGCCGCCCAAGAGGTCGGCGGTGATGAAGTTGCCGATGGACAGCACGAAGACGAACACCGCTCCGGCGGCCACGCCCGGCACCGACAGCGGCAGGATCACCCGGCGGAAGGTGGTCCAGCCCGAGGCGCCGAGGTCCCGCGAGGCTTCCCAGAGTTCGTTGTCGATGCGCGACAGCGAGCTGTAGATGGCGAGGATGACGAAGGGGATGTAGTTGTAGACCAGCCCCAGCACCACGGTGGCGTCGGTGTACAGCAGGCTGATCGGCTCGCCGCCGTAGCCCAGCAGATGGAACAGCCGGTTGAGCAGGCCCTCGCGGTTGAGCAGCACGATCCAGGCGTAGGTGCGGATCAGGTAGTTGCTCCAGAACGGCAGCATCACCAGGAACAGGAACACCGCCTGACGACGCGGCGTGCTGCGGGTGATGGCGTAGGCCGCCGGGTAGCCGATGAGCACCGCGAACAGCGTGGCCAGGCCGGCGATCTTCGCCGAGCGCAGGAGGATGTCGAGGTACAGCGGGTCCACCGCGCGGCGGTAGTTTTCCCAGGTGAACACGTAGTCGATGCCGCCATAGGCACCGCGTTCGAGGAAGCTGTAGACCAGCACCAAGAGGCACGGCAGCAGCAGGAACAGGGCCAGCCAGCCAAGGCCGGGCGCGAGCAGCCAGGCCGAGAGTTTCCGGTCGGCGGACAAAGCGGTCATGCGTAGTTCCCCCAACCCCACGCCAGGTGGGGTGCTTCAGGGTTATTGAATGCAGTGAACTTGTGGGGCGAGCGAGCTAGAGCGAGGCAAGGCGAGAACAAGCGTGGGCGCGGATGTAAATAAGCAAGCCCGCGCTTGTTCTCAACGCAGCATCGCCGACGCGCAGCCGGCCCTACTGCGCAGCCATGATTTCGGTCACGGCGCGGGTGTAGGCCTTCTGCGTGGACCCGCCGACATCCCGCAACTGCTGCTGCTTGACCAGCTCGGCCGGCGTGGTGGTGAGGTTCGGGTACTTGGCCAGCAGGTCAGGCTTCAAGGTCGCCATCGCCGCCTGGTTGGGCACCTTGTAGAGGATGTTCTCGGCGACCCAGGCGTGGTTCGCCGGCTCCAGCATGTAGTTGATGAAGCGGTAGGCGGCGTCGGGGTTCTTCGAGCTCTTGAGCACGACCATGGTGTCCACCCAGAGGTCGGAACCCTCCTTGGGCACGACGAACTTGATCGCCTCGTTGGCCTGGGTGCCGTAGTTGCACCAGCCATCCCAGGCGTGGGCCATCAGCGCCTCGCCCGAGGCCAGCTTGGAGTAGAAGGTGGTGTCGTCGAAGGACAGCAGGCGCTTCTTGGTGGCGATCAGCTGATCGCGCACGGCGTTGATCTGGTCCGGGTTGCCGTCGTTGACCGACCAGCCGTTGGCGAGAAAGCCCGCCCCCAGCAGCCAGCGGTCGGTGGCCAGCATGGTGGTCTTGCCCTTGAGGGCATCGGAGGGTTTGAGCAGGTCGCTCCAGCTGGACGGCGCCGGGCTGACCTTGTCCGAGCGGTAGCAGATGCCGGTGGTGCCCCAGGTGTAGGGCACGGAGAAGTGATTGCCGACGTCGTACTCGAGCTTCTGCGCTTCGGGGTAGAGATTCTTCAGGTTCGGCACCTTGGCCGGATCGATCTCGGCGAGCAGGCCCTGCTTGTGCAGGATCTCGGCAAAGGGCGAGGACACGAACACCACGTCATAGCCTTCGCCGCCGGAAGCCATGAGCTTGCCCATGATCTCTTCGTTGGTGGCGTGGAGGGATTTGTCGGCTTCAAGGCCAGTGGCTTTCTGGAACTTCTCCAGGTTGTCCGGGGCCATGTAGCCGTCCCAGATGGAGATCACCAGATCCTTGGCGCTGGCCGTGGTGGCGGACAGCGTGAGCGCAAGGGTGGCCCCTGCGTAGAGCATGGTCTTCAGCTTCATCTTGCGTACCTGACGATTGGTTGTTGTTGTGTCGACGGCAGCGGAACGAAAAGCGTACTACATGTCTTTTTTCAAAAATAAAAACCGAACCGCTGGCGAAGTCAACAATTTCCTACAACCATTTCTCACATTCTTGTTGGACCACCCCCGCTGTGGCATAACGGGTCGCCCCTCTACCACGGGCCTGCTGGAGAGAAACCGCTTGAGCAAGGACACCGAAAAAAGACCGCGCACCAACCACCTGGAACTGGCCCGGCGGATCATCGAGCACGCCCAGGACACGGGATTGAGCGATGGCGACGGTCTGTCCGAGCAGCAACTGGCGCGCACCTTCGGCGTGTCGCGCACGCTGATCCGCGCGGGCCTGGACCTGCTGCTGGAACAGCACCTGGTGGCCCACGAGCCGGGCAAGGGCTATCGCCTGGCCGCCGACCCGTCCGCCCAGGTGCTCGGCCCCGCCCTGCCCCAGGCCGAGGAACAGGCGCTGGCCACCTCGGTGTTGCGCGACCGCATGGCCGGCCGGCTGGGCAACAGCCTCAGCGCCAGCGAACTGATGCGCCGCTACGACATCGGCCGCGCCGCCGCGCAGAAGGTGCTGGCGCAGCTCAGCGAAGACCAGGTGCTGGAGCGCGGCGCCGGGCAGAGCTGGTCGTTCCGCCCGCTGCTGAACAACCTGGCGGCGCTGGAAGACAGCCTGCGCTACCGCCTGATCCTCGAGCCCGAGGCGCTGCTCGCCCCTGGCTTCGAGCCCGATCTTGCGCGCCTCGCCCTGCTGCGCGGCGCCATGCAGGAGCTGCTCGGCGCGCCCATCGAGCGCTTCGACGTGGCGCAGTTCCGCGAGTTGGACATCGGCTTCCACGAACTGATCGCCCAGGGCTGCGGCAACCGCTTCGTCGGCGATGCCCTGCTGCAGCACCAGCGCCTGCGCCGCCTGCCCAACCTGTTGCCGATGGTCAGCGTGCACCGCCTGCAGGAGGCCCTGCGCGAGCATCTGCGGATCATCGAGCAGGTCGAGCGCGGCCAGCTGGAAGTGGCCGCCGACCTGATGCGCCTGCACTTGCGGCTGTCCTTCGCGCAGCGCCCGCAGACGGCCAACCGCGGCATTCCCCAGTCGTTCGCCGTAGGGCGTCGCTGATTATTTTTCTCTCAGGGTGTTTTTTTTAGCGAAAAAATGCAGTATCAGTTTCCCGCAGCGCCCGTGAGCCTGTTTACGATCTCGCGAGCCAGAGCAGAACAAGGCAAAAACAGGCGAGGATGCGGAGTTTACGAGCTGTAAATGAGCAATCCGAGCCTGTTTTTAACGCCGTTATGCCGACGCGCAGCAGATCGTAAACAGGCTCTGAGCAACACCCGGATGTGCCCATGACGCAAAGAACAAGAACCATCGCCTTCTTCCCCGAGGCCAGCTTCGGCGCCGCGCTGAACTGCATCGGTATCGCCCAGGCCCTGCGCGAGCTGGGCGCCCGCCCGGTGTTCATCTGCCATGCGCACTTCCAGGGCATCTTCGCCGAGTACGGCTTCGCCGAGTACCCGCTGCAGCTGGACTCGCCGCTCTCCGCCGCCGACCACCAGCACTACTGGGAGCGCTTCATCGAGCGCAACGTGCCGTACTTCGACCAGCCGCCCCTGGCGCAGATCGACAGCTACGTCGCGCCGGCCTGGGAAGCCATCATCGACACCGCCATCGAATCGGAAAAACCGCTGCAGCAGCTGCTCGCCCGGCTCAAGCCCGACGCCATCGTGCTGGACAACGTGGTCAGCTTCCCGGCCATCGCCGCGGCCGGCTGCCCCTGGGTGCGCATGGTTTCCTGCGCGGAAACCGAACTGCCCGACGCCGCCGTGCCGCCCTATCTGTCCGGCGCCAGCAGCCGCGATGCACAGGCCTGCGCCACCTATCGCGAACACTACCTGCGAGCGACCCGTCCCGCCCATGAGCGCTTCGCCCGCTTCCTCGCCGAGTGCGGCCACCCACCCCTGCCCGCCGGCCAGTTCCTCGAGGATTCGCCCTGGCTCAACCTGCTGCTGTCGCCGACGCCGGTACGCTACGAGCGCGAAAAACCGCTGCCCGCCGAGCGCTACCTGTACCTGGATGGCTGCGTGCGCAGCGAGGCGCCGTACATTCCCCCGCAGTTTCCCCGGCATGACGACGCCCCGCTGATCTACGTGAGTTTCGGCAGCCTGGGCGCCGCCGACGTGGCGATGATGCGCCGGCTGATCGACGCCGTGGCGCAATTGCCCTACCGCTTCCTGATCAACGTCGGCGCCTACCGCGAGCACTACGACACGGTGCCGGACAACGTCTACCTCGACAGCTGGTACCCGCAGCCGGCGGTGCTGCGCGAGTGCCAGCTGTTCATCCACCACGGCGGCAACAACAGCTTCTGCGAGGCGCTGTATTTCGGCCTGCCCTCGGTGATCATCCCCTACTGCTGGGACGGCCACGACAATGCCCGGCGCGCCGAGGAAGTGGGCGTGGCGCGCTACCTGCCGCGCTTCGAAAACCCGCTGGCGGCGCTGCCCGCCGCCCTCGCCGAGCTGCTCGCGGACCAGGCCATGCAGCAACGCCTGGCCACCGTGCGCGAACAGATGCAGACCTCGCGCGGCACCGAGGCGGCGGCGCGGGCGATTCTGGGGATTTGTGCGGACTGACGTGCTTGGAAGAAAGCGATAGGCAAGCACTCTTCTCCCTACAGTTGGCGCATCAGCAGCGAGAACATGGCTGCGATCCCTGCGATCATTGCGCTAGCCATGCCCCAACTGCCGATGATGTCCCTGCGCAATTGCACCAGGTGCAGCTCGGCGCGGCAGCGGTCGAGCAACTTATCGGCAAGCACCCAGCAGCCGAGCACCGGGACGAAGGTTGCGGCGCCACACAGCAGGATGAATAGGCCTGGCTTGGGGAGCTGCCATCGTGTCAGCCACCACTCGATAGACATGAACGACCAGAACAACACGCCGGCGGAAACGATATGCGGCAGCACGAACCAGAGGATGGCCGTGCCACGCAAGGTGCGCTGGGGCCGCTCAACGATAGCGTGCTCGCCCAGTAACGGGTGACCTCGGAGCAGGCGCAACGACAACCACGGGTGCACCAGTACCAGGAGCACCGCCAGCACGGTGGCACGAAACACCGTATCAAATCTCTGGGACGCTTCAGGCCAGACCTGCTCGATCAATAACAGCGCGCCGATGCTGGCGCCAAAGATGCCCCCCACGCCGAGAAAACCTCCCAGAACACAGCCCAGGATGTTTTTCCACCGGCGGGCAGGCGGACGTACGGGATAGTTGTTCATCGTTCAGCCACGCTGTTGAGTCCCTGCAATTCGCGCATTGTTCGCCCCCTCGCTCGCACCTGCCGCCGAGTGTCAAGACGAACGCTGCCAGATTGCCAGATCCGCCGCCTTGACGGGCAACTCGACAAGCCCGGAGGAGCGCAAGCGGCGCTGAACCTCTTTCGGGAAAGGCGGCAGGTGGCACGGCTGCCTGGTGACAATTCCCGTCAATAAGCTGATCCGCTGCGAGGCGCTGGCCACGACCAGGCGGGCATAGTCCGTGTTTTGCCGCAGTTCGACCCGCGTCAACTCCCCCCACGGAAACACCCAGCTCTGGTGGGTACACGCCACACTGATCCCCGCGGCATCGATCATGATCTTCCAGCGCCGCCGGCGTGACCGCAGGTGCGTGAGGAATAAGTAGGCCAACGCCAAACCAATCACCGCGCAGACGATAACGGCCAGAGCTAGCGGCACACGCCGCCCATGCAGATCCAGAGAGATCAGGATCACCAGGCTCATCCCGCTCCCCAAAAGAGTGACGGCGACGATGCTCGCGGTCAGGGCGCGCATGCTCCATCGCAACGCGTGAACTTCTAACACCGCCGGCCGAGCCTTGTTGATCGCCCAGCGAGGGGCGACGGGGTCAGGCTGCTCTTTTGGCAATAGCCTGAGACGACGCAGCCATGCACCCGCGTGGGCACCGAGCCAGTCGATGAAGAGGTACAGCTCCATCTTCAGCACCCAGGCGCTAAACGGGCCGAAGGCGATCATCAGGAAGAACAGCTGGCGGGAAGCCCAATCCGGTAGCGGCTTGATCAGTTTCAACACTGCGGTGAGGTTGACGAGCATCACGATGATCGCCAGCAGCATACCCATGCGCAGCGTCCAAGCGATGCGCCGGGAGCTAAACGACAGTACCCAATTGGTGAAGGAAAAGGCGCAGAGCCCGCCCGCCACCAAGGCGAGCAGGAATGGAGGAAAGCCAAATTCAAATCCGCCAAGCGTCCACGGGAGCGCAGCCAGCCAGCAGACAAAACCCCAGGTGGCGGCGGTGCCCAGCGCCGCTCGCATGCGGCCGCCCCACACTGCTCGAAAGCCAGGAGCGCCGTCGGATGATGGTCGACTCACGGTAGTTCCCTGATCTCTGCGATGCCGCTGATAGCTATCGTCAGCAGCCCCCGTCGGGGAGCGCAGTATCGGCGACGGCACTTTCTTCATGGCATGGCAAAGGCCGGATTTCCTTCGGGCGTAGCGGGAATGAGCATCGTGCCTCTATCACGACGGGAAGGGCCGCTCGTCCATGGGCCGGCAGCGTGAGGCCCGTTGGGCGGCGTTGCCGGCTAGCCTTCGCCCCTGACCTCGATGAGGATCTTCCCGATCACGGAGGATGACTCCATCGCCTCGTGGGCGTCGACGATCCGATCCAGGCTGAATATCCGGCCGATTTCCGGCGCGTAGGCGCCCGCGCTCAGGCATTGGGTGATATCGCGAATCGCCAGGAGCTTGTCCGCCTGCGGGACGCTGTAGATGTACACGAAGCGAAGCACGATGCCCTTTTTCATCGCTTCGAGCATCGGCACCGATACGGTATCTGTCGCCTGCCGCAGAGCATAGGCGCTCACCACGGCGTCCCGCGCCGAGCAGGCAAGGTTGGTGGCGAGGTTCGCCGACAGGTCCACGTCCACGATCCGCTCGACGCCCTGGGCGCCGGTGGCGGCCATCAGCACGTCCGCGGTGCGCTGCCGATGACGATCGATGACCAGGTCCGCGCCGGCAGCGCGCGCCACGGCCGCCTGCTGCGCAGTGGAAACGGTCGTGGCCACCCAGGCTCCCGCCCACTTGGCGAGCAGTATCGCTGCGCTGCCGACAGCGCCGGCACCGCCATGCACCAGCACCCGCTTCCCGCGGATACTGCCGTCGGCCAGCAGGCAACGGTGCGCCGTCAGCGCGGCGATGCCCAGGCACGCTCCCACCGCCATCCCCGCGTCCGCCGGCAGCTCGACCGCCTTGTGCGCCGGCACCACCACCGATTCGGCGGCCGTGCCGTTGGGACCACCCTGCTGCGCCTCGTAGACCCAGACCCGCTGCCCGATGCGCTGCGCCGACACGCCCTTGCCGACGCAATCGATCACCCCCGCGCCGTCCTGATGGGGAATGATGCGCGGGTAGGCCATCGTGGCCGAGAAGCCCGTCCGTGCCTTGATGTCGCTCGGGTTCAATCCCGATACAAAGATGCGTACCCGCACCTCGCCGGCAGCGGGCACGGGTTCCGCGACCTCGCCCACCGTCAATACGTCCCGCGCGCGGCCCTGTGTGTGGTAATAGGCGGCCTTCATCGTGCTTTCTTCCCCGTTCGACCAGCGCTGCCCGCTGCAAGCGAGCGCGTCGGTTCAGCTGTTCAGCGACATGGGTTTCGCGCCGCCGGCGGGCAATCCGAAGAGCCTGCGAACCCCGTTGAGAAATGCGCCGTAAGGCCGCCCCAGCAGGAGCATCATCGCGGCGGCGCCGAGCGTCCCGCGCAGCAGGCCGCTACCCGAGGCTCCGCTGCTGGCGATGATCGCCGCATAAAGCGGCACCTGGAAACTCACCAGCGCCAGGCTGTCCCACAGCAGCCGGGACAGCCGTCCCCGGGTGGCTCGCTGCATCAGCCAGTCCCGCCACAGGCCGTAGGGCCTTGCCACCGGCACCATCAGCAGCGCTCCCAGCAGTCGAGCCTGGAGCACCTGGTCCCACGCCATGCCGGCGATGAATCGCTCATTGATGATCCCGGTCGTGGTGAAGAACAGGATCAGCGCGGTGGTGTCGGCCAGGAATGCGATCCGACGCTGGTGCCAGGGCGAGCGTTGAGGCAAATCCCCTCTCCTTTGCGGTGTGAGCGAAACCACTAGGTGGCGAACAGCGCCTTGATCAGCAGCACATCGACTCGGTGGACCTGGGCCGGATACGCAAGGATGTCGTTCATCCGCGCGCTGTCGCGGAAGATATCGCCACCGCCGCCGGCCACATGGGCATCGCGGCCCGCGATACTGGGAAATGCCTCGAAGATGCCGAAGGTCGTTTCGCAATAGCGCACGGCAAACCATGGCCCTGTCGCGGGCTCGTCCAGCACGCATCCGTAGATGTCACGCAGCATCTGCATGACCGCGCGTTCCTTTCCCGGACGCGCCTCGATGTGGATGTAGAAGGCCTTCGGACCTTCGACACCATTCTCCCCACGCAATTCGACTCCGCGATGGGCCCGGCCATCGGTGGCACGCACGTCCCCCGGCGAGGAGCCAGGTGGCGTGACGAGACTGTCGGCGGAAGAGCGGGGAGATTCCGGGGCTGACATTGGCTTATCCTCCAGAGGGAGTGGGTTGATCCGTTGCCGATCACCCGGAGTCTTGGTGGTTCTTCCATCCGGAACAATTGCGATCTCGACAAGTGCCTTTCGGAAATCGAAAGGCATTGTGACGATCCCTGGAGGTTTCCCGCATGCGATTACCCTCGCTCAGGTCTCTCGAAGCGGCCCTGGCCGTTGCCCGCCTCGGCAGCCTGGCGGCCGCGGGCGATGAGATCGCCATGTCGGTTCCGGCACTGAGCCGGCGCATTGCCCAGTTGGAGTCGGACCTGGAGGTGCGCCTGTTCGATCGCGTCTCCCGCGGCGTGGTGGTGACGCCGGCCGGCGAGGCCTTCCTGGCCCGCGTGGCCCCGGTGCTGACCGAGCTCCGGCAAGCCAGCCGGGAGGCCAGGGGGGAGCACGACCATGTCGTCCGGCTGTCGACGGTGCCTACCTTCGCGACACGCTGGCTGCTTCCCCGGCTGAACCGATTCGAACGCGAAAACCCCGATATCGAAGTCGACGTTCAGACCTCTGCCGTGCTGGAGGATCTCGATGCGCGGAACCTGGACGCGGTCATCCGGCTATCGACCAGCACCGCCGAGGCGACGGTGCCGACGCTGCCGATTCACCTCTACCCGGTCTGGAGCCCCGATCACCTCAGCGGCATCTCGGACGCTGCCGATCTGCTGCGCCACCGGCTGCTGGGACCGAACCACCGCCCGGAGTTCTGGCAGGAATGGCTGGAGGCGCACCCGCTGGACCAAGGCGAGATCCGCATCCGCCCGGTCGACTCGGTGCTGCTTTACGAGCGCACCCTGTGCGGAGACGGGATCGCCATTGGCATCGAGCCGCTGGTGACGCCCTTGATCGAACAAGGCCGCCTGGTCGGGCTGACCCGCTATCGCGTCAGTTCCGGACGCGCGTTCCATCTGATCGAGCGGGGTGGCCAGCGGTCACGCCCGGCGCAGCGCGTGATGTCGTGGTTGCGCCAGGAGTTCGCGAAGTCCGCGCATCCGCCGCGCGCGGCGGGCAGCGACGGGCCTGCCGCGGCGTCCCGACCGGCGGACTAGCGGGTCCAGAGCGGATCGGTGGTGAAGGCGATGGTCAGCCAGCGGTTGGGACCTTCGCCGCCGATGGCCTCGCCGATCTCGTCGCGCAGCCTGTCCCACTCGGCCAGGGTCTGCGCCGGCCAGGTCGGCGGGACGATGAAGTACAGCTCGATCTGCTGCGCCCGCCCGACCTTGGCGACATAGGCCTGGTAGGCCAGGAAGCCATGCTGGGCGACGGTGGCCGTGGCCACCTCGTCGACATGTTCCTTGAGCTCCGGCGGAGTGACCAGCAGGATGTCCTTGAACGCCTGGCGAATGGTCAGGAACGGAATCGGCAGGATCGCCAGGCAGATCAGCGCCAGCACCGCCGGGTCGACATACGGGCCGATGTGCGCGTAGCCGCTCACGGTGGCCACGTCGCCGACCAGGAAGGCGATGAGCAAGGCCAGGGAGATGCTGCCGGACATCACCCAGGACTTCGCGTCGAGGGCGACGAAGTCCGAGCCGATGCGCTTGTTGGCGCGGAACTGCACCGCCGCCAGGGCGAAGCAGACCAGCGTGGCGACGGCGGCGTAGAGGATGGCGAAGCCGAATTCCAGCGCGTGGCCGCCGCTGAGCAGGCGGCCGACGGCGTTGATCAGCGCGTACAGCGTGACCCCGCACAGCAGCGTGCCGTTGAGCGCCAGCACCATCGGCTCCAGGTGCCAGAAGCCCATGTTGAAGCGCTCGGCCAGGCGCCGGCTGGCGTCGCCTTCGGTGGTGTGGCGACGGATCAGGGTGGCCACCATCAGCGCCAGGCCGCTCATGCTGGCGTCGGCCAGCGAGTAGACGCCGTCGAAGACGATGGAGAAGGATCCCGACAACAGGCCGACGATGATCCCGAAACCGGCCAGCAGCACGGTCACGATGATGGAGAGCCGCAGGATGCCTTGTTCTGTTTTCATGATCTGGCGTGCTCCTCGCGCCGTGAGTGGTGGCGTTGCCGAGGACAGGCCTGAATGGCGCTGGCGGCTTCGCTGGGGGGCGCGACTATAAGCGAGCGCGCGGACCAAGGCCATTGGCGCGCCGGCAATGTCACCGTGCACGCTCGCAAGGCGGCTGGAGGTGGGCCTTGGCGGGCGGCGTCCCCGGCGGCTCAGGCCGCGCGCAGCGGCACCTCCTGTAGCAGCCAGGAGAGCGCGAACGCCACGGCGCTGACCAGGCACGCCACCAGGAATACCCAGTGCATCGACCCGGAGAAGGCGGCCAGGTAGGTCTGCTGCAGCGCCATCGGCAAGGCATGCACGTCGGCCGGGGACAGATTGGCCGGTGAGCCGGCATTGGCCGGGAAGCTGCTGACGAGGCGGCTCATCAGCTCATGGGTGAACAACGCGCCGAACGCCGAAACGCCGATGGAGCCGCCGATGGAGCGGAACAGTGTCGCCCCGGAGGTGGCTACCCCCATGTGGCGAAACTCGACACCGTTCTGCACCGCCAGAATCAGCACCTGCATCACCATGCCCAGCCCGGCGCCGAGCAACGCCATGTAAAGGTTCATCTGCAGCATTGACGACTGCAGGTCGAGACGGCTCAGCAGCGCCAGGGCGATGACCTGCAGCAAGGTGCCAAGGATGGGGAACACCCGGTAGCGCCCCCAGCGGCTGATCAGCCGGCCGGTGATGGCCGAGACCAGCAGCATCGACCCCATCAGCGGTAGCATCTGCAGGCCCGCGCTGGTCGGCGTGGCGTCCTTCACCACCTGCAGGTAGAGCGGCAGGAAGGTCACCGAGCCGAACAGCGAAACGCCCACGGTAAAACCGATCAGCCCCGCGAGCACGAAGGTTCGATGGCGGAACAGGTGCAGCGGCATGATCGGCTCCGCGGCGATACGTTGTTCGTGGACGAAGCCGACCACCCCGACAACGGCAAACAGGGCCAGGACCAGGATGTCGATCGAGGTCCATTCCAGGGTGCTGCCGCCCAGGCTGGTGATCAGCACCAGCGAGGCCAGCGCCAGGGTCAGGAAGAAGGCGCCGAAATAGTCGATGACGTGCTTCACCCGCGCGACGTGAGGACGGAAGGCGTTGCCGATCACCAGCAGCGCGACGATCCCCAGCGGCAGATTGATGTAGAAGATCCAGCGCCAGGACAACTGCTCGACGAGGAAGCCGCCCACCAGCGGGCCGACCACAGTGGCCAGGCCGAACACGCCACCGAACAGCCCCTGGTAGCGACCGCGCTCGGCCGGCGGGATGACGTCGCCGATGGCCGCCATCGCGACCACCATCAGGCCTCCTCCGCCCAACCCCTGGAGGGCGCGCAGCAGGATCAGCTGGGTCATGTTCTGCGCCAGCCCGCACAGCGCCGAACCCAGCAGGAACAGCACGATGGCGGTCTGCAGCACCAGCTTGCGACCGTAGAGGTCACCGAACTTGCCATACAGCGGGACCACCACGGTGGAGGCCAGCAGGTAGGCGGTCACCACCCACGACAGCAGGTGCAGGCCGCCCAGCTCGCCGACGATGGTCGGCAGCGCGGTGGAGACGATGGTCTGGTCCAGCGCGGCCAGGAACATCACCAGTAGCAGCGCAGCCAGCAGCAGTGGAATCGAGGGTCGGGCGGAGCGGCTGTCGATACCGGTGGCCGCGTTTGTATTCAGGGTAGGTTCGGAAACCGTTTGCATGAGGGGACCTGAGGAATTAGGCGATATGGGGTGCAGAGTCCGGTGAATGCGGCCTCACTGGCCCGCCGCGCTGCGTTCGCGGTATTGCCGCCCCACTTCCTGCAGGCCGGCCAGCGTGAAGCTGTAGAGTTGCGCGGTGACCACGTCGCCGGGCATCTGGAGGATGTCGCGCAGGGCGCCTTGCCCTCCCCTCGGCCCGATCAGCAGCATCGCCCAGGGCGCGGTCACGCTGAGAATGCAAGGCACCAGCGCCGGGTCATCCGACGGTATCGTGGTGATCTCGCTGAACAGTTGCTTGAGCAGCGTCAACTTAAGTGCCTTCTGCGGGTGCAGCACTTCCTGGCCGTGGCTGCTGGGCGCCAGGGCCTCGGCTGCCAGCACGCGCAGGTGCCAGCTCTCCCGCCCGCGCGAGGCCTTGCGTACGACCAGCTCGGTCAAGGCCAGCAACTTGTCCGGCGCAGGCTGCGCGCTCTGAATGATGCGTTGCAGATCGGCGATGTCGAGGAAGCGCCGGCGCGCCTCCTCCAGTACCGCCTGGTAGAGGCCATTGCGGCTGCCGAAGTGATAGTTGATCGACGCCAGGTCGACTTCCGCCTTGGCGGCCACCGCCTTGTTGCTGGTTTCGGCGAAACCCAGCGCCGAAAACAGCTCGCCAGCGGCTTCCAGGATGCGAATGCGGGTCGCTTCACCGTCTTTTCGGGATTCGCGAGAGGACATGACGTTTTCCTGTGGGACGATTCAGTGTCGACAGCGTGGCGAAAGCTAAATTTAAATTCAATTTAAATTTAGCAATAGCGACGAACCGCACCGAGGTTGCGTACGGCGTCAAACAATCGCCAGCCGCTGGGCCTGCCGCTGGCCAGCCGAAAAAGGTCCCTGCCGTGCCTTCCCAAGCGTCATCGCGCCCCGGCAAGATAGCGGTCTTCGTCGCCGCATTTCGGCGGCCCGCTTCTGCCTTGTGCCCGGAGTCGTATGCAACCGCGCGACCTTGCCGCCTACCTGTTCCTCGCGATCGGCTGGGGGCTGTCCTTCCTCGTGCTGCTCAAGGCCATCGCCGGCTTCGGCTGGGTCGGCGCGGTCAGCTTTCGCGCGCTGATCGCCAGCTTCACGTTGTTCGCGGTGGCGAAACTGTCCGGCCGCCGACTGAACTTCGACGGACTGTGGAAGCCGCTGTGCGTGGTCGGCGCCACCACCGTGGCCGGCCAGTTGATCGGCATGACCTACGCCACCCCGCGCATCGGCACGGCCATGGCGGCGATCTTCGTCGCCGGCATTCCGCTGTTCTCCATGCTCATCGGCCGTCTCTGGGGCCTGGAGCGCATCACCTGGAGCGGCCTGGGCGGCCTGCTCCTGGGCTTCTTTGGGATGGTGCTGCTGGTGGGCTTCCCGGCGGTGCCGGTTACCCACGAGTTCCTCCTCGGTTGCGCTGCGTCGGTGTTCGGCGCGGTGTGTGCAGCCTTCGGCAGCAACTACGCGAGCCTCAAACTGCGCACGGCCGGCCCCTGGGAAGTGACCTGCGGCGCCTTTCTCATCGGCGGGCTGCTGACCCTGCCGCTGCTGGTCTGGGTGCCGGTGCCGGGCACGCCGCAACCCCTCGACTTCTTCTTCCTGCTGCTGTGCGGCTGCGTGCTCAGCGCGGTGAACTACGTGGTGTATTTCCATCTGGTCGCACGCATCGGCGCGACGAAGACCATCAGCGTGGAATTCGTCGTCACCGTGGTCGCCGTGCTGGTGGGCGCGCTGGTGCTGGGCGAGAGCCTGTCGCTGATGCAGGGCGTGGGCGCGCTGATCATCCTGGTCGGCTGCGCCCTGGTGCTCGGCCTCGTACCGGGCACCCGAGCGCGCGCGGTCAGTTGATCGCCTGCACCGATACCGCGTCTGGCGCAGCGTCATCGCGGTCGATCACGTCCATGGGCAGGCGCGAGGTTTCCCGCAGCAACCAGGAACACACCGCCACCAACAAGAGTGCCGCCGCGCCGTAGAGCGCCACGCCGAACGGGTTGCGTCCGGTGGCGATGAGGATGGCAGTGGCGATGCTCGACGCCGTGCCGCCGCCCAGCGCCGCGCCGATCTGGTAGCTGAAGGAAATCCCGGAGTAGCGCATTTCCCGCGGGAACTGCTCGGCGAGGAAGGCCGGGATCGGCCCCTGGGTCGCGCCCATGAAGAAGCCCACGGCGACATACGCCAGCAGCGCCAGCGGCAGGCTGTGCAGGCCGATCAGCGGGAAGAAGGCGAACAGCCCCAGGGCCATGATCGCCGCGCCGAAGATCATCACCGCGCGGCGGCCGAAACGGTCCGACAGATGCCCGAAGAACGGCGCGGAAGCGACGATGGCCACCGACAGCGAGAAGTCGAACAGCAGGGCGTGGCTGCTGCTGTAGCCGATGTCGGTTGCGTAGGCGAGGAAGAAGGTGCTGCCGATATAAGCGATGGTGACATAGCCGAAGGCGATGCCGATGCACAGCAGCAGCTCGCGCGGGCGGCGGCGGAAGGCTTGCATCAGCGGCAGGCGCGCCTCGGTATGCGGCGCGGTCTTGGGCTGCGACGCCGTGTTCTGCAGGCGCGCGTAGAGGCCGATCAGCACCAGCAGGCCACCGAGCCAGAACGGAATGCGCCAGGCGATGCCGGAGAGGTCGTCGTCGAAGGCGACGCTAACGATGACGAACACCGCCGACCCGAAGATGCCGCCGATGCCGATGCCCATGCTCGTGAAGCTGCCCCACAGGCCGCGGCGGCCCGTGGGCGCAACCTCGATGCCGAACAGCGCCGCCCCGCCCCACTCGCCGCCCGCGGCGAAACCCTGCACCAGGCGCAGCAGCACCAGCAGGACCGGCGCCGCCGCGCCGATGCTGGCGTGGGTGGGCAGAAAGCCGATCAGCAGGGTGCTCGCGCCCATCAGCACGAGGGTGGCGACCAGCGCCTTCTGCCGGCCGTAGCGGTCACCCAGGTGGCCGAACACCACGCCGCCCAGCGGTCGGGCGAAGAAGCCGGCGCCGAACGCGGCGAACGCGACCAGCACGGCGGTCAGGCGATCCATGCCGGGGAAGAACAGCTGCGGGAAGATCAGCGCGGCGGCGTAGCCGTAGATGACGAAATCGTAGAACTCCAGCGCGGTGCCCATGCCGGAGACGCAGAAGGTGCGAAAGGCCGAGCGCGAGCCGGGGGCTGCGGGCGTGTGGTCGATCATGGTGGTTCACTCTTGTTTTTGTGGCAACACGGAACCCGCGCGGCGGCCATTGGGTCGTCACGGGACGTTGGTTTGTAGGTGGTGATACGTGGGGCACATAAGCCGGAACGGGTTATCCGCCGGCGGCCTGAGCGGGCGTACCGGAAAGTGGGCGCTCGGGCTATGCCCTCACCCCAGCCCTCTCCCGGGGGGAGAGGGAGCCGTCCGTGCCGGCTGATAGCGTAGCTTCAACCTGCGCCGATCAGTCCCCTCTCCCTATGGGAAAAGGTTAGGGTGAGGGGCTCTCCGCGCTGACTGGTCGTGGCTCTCCCCAGTCTCGCTCTAGAACCGCAGGAACCCCTCATCCGCCAGCTTCTTCGGCGTGCCGGCCACGTACTCCAGCGCGCAGCCCGCGGTATCCAGGCCGATGCTGAGCAGAGTCTCCCAGCGCTCGGTATCCGGCTCGGACATGTCCGGGTGGAAGCACACCACCGCCTGGTCGCCATCGGCACCGCAGAACGCGTCGGCGCGTTCGCGCAGGGCCTTGCCGGTCATGCCGGCGGTGGCGGCCTTGAGGTGATCCAGGCGCGCGTAGGTGGTGGACACATCCGCCGTGCGCTCACCCCAGCTCAGCTCGCCGTCGAGGAAGTGGTTGGTGTGCAGCAGCCAGCCATCCTCGCGCGGCACCACCACGGCGGTGTGCGCCCGGCTCATCTCGATGCTGGCGGCGCGGGCGCGCACGTCCTCGCGGGTGAATACGCTGAGCACGGTGGAGGCGCTGACCCGCGCCGAGCGCGCCATGTCGATGGCCTCGGTGACACTCGTGGCCTCCTCCAGCACGCGGCGGGCGATGGCATGCACTGGCACGCCGGCGCTGCCGTCGTCGCTGGCGTGGTGCAGGATGTTGAAGTGCACGCCCAGGCCTGCGCTGTTCACGCCGATCTTGCCGAGCATGCCGAACTCGGTGAACAGCTTGGCGGTGAGGCCGGTGCTGCCGGTGAAGCCCAGCAGCAGCCCGTGCGGGACCAGGCTGTCGTGCCAGTCCCAGGTCTGCAGGCTGCGCGGTGCAGCGGCACCCGCGGGGGCGTAGACGGAGGTGGAACATTCGCCTTCCACCGGTTGCTCCGGCATCACCGCGAGAATTTCGGTCCGCGCATTCAGCGCCGCCAGTTGCCACAGCGGCAGACCGACGCCCAGAGCCAGCCCCTCGACTTCCTTCGCCAGCGCCGGGCACCAGTCAGCCAGCGCCGCGAGGCTGGCTTCGCCGATGCTGCAGGCCCTGTCCAGCTCCACGCCGACGCGTGGGAAGAAGTCCAGGTACAGCGCCACGGTCTGGCGGATCTGCGCGGCAAAGGTTTCGCCGATCTGCCGGCCACGCTGCAGCGGGTCGCGGATGTCGGTGGTGAAGGTGTGAAGAATCACGGCAAGGCTCCTGTTACGACTTGGACTTGTCGGGAGCGATACGGCGCTCCCGGTGAATCAGCGATTGGCATTCGAACGACTATAGACTTCGCGACCGGCGAACCAGGTCTTGAGCACACGGGTGTCGCGCAGCGCGTCGGGCTCGACCGTGAACACGTCGCGGTCGAGCAGGATCAGGTCGGCCTGCTTGCCCGGCTTCAGCGAACCGATGCGATCCTCCAGGCGGATAGTGCGCGCGGCGTTGAGGGTGTAGGCCTGGAACATGGTCTGCCGGTCGATGTCTTCGGCGGCGTTGAGCACGCCTTTCGGGCCGACGCGCTGGATCGCCTGGTAGATGGCCTTCCACGGATCGGGCGTGGTGATCGGCCAGTCGCTGGCGCCGGAAATCGTCGCGCCGTGCTTGAGCAGCGAGCGCGCCGGGTACATGTGCAGGAAGGCCATGGCGCTGACGTAGGGCTTGACCAGGTCGACACTGTTCTCGTCGGCGGCGGCCCAGTACAGCTGCATGGCGGCGATCACGTCGAGCGCCTTGAAGCGCGGGAAGTCGGCGGGGTTGACCATCTGCAGGTGGGTGATCGAATGCGGGATGCCGCTGTGGCGATCCTTGCGCGCCTGCTCGATGCCGTTGAGCGACTCGCGCACCGCGCGGTCGCCGATGGCATGGATGTGCACCAGCCAGCCACGGGCGTCGGCGGCGCTGACCAGTTCGCCGAAATGCCGGGGGTCGATCAGCAGTTCGCCGTACTTCTTCGAGTTGCGGTAGGGCTCGAGCATCGCCGCGCTCTGCGCCGGCACCTCGGCCACGCCGTCGGCGAAGACCTTGATGCCCGGCAGGGTCAGGTTCGTGACGCCAGAGAACTGCTGACGCACCTTGTCCAGCTCGTCGAGGTCGGCCGGGGTCGCCTTGGAATCGGCCATCAGCAGGGCGGCGACGTGGGCAGTCAGCCCGCCCTCTTCCGCCAGCCTCTTGTAGGCCGGCAGCACGCCGACGGATTCGTTGTGGATGTCGCCACCGGGGTTCTCGTTCGCCAGGGGCTCCATCCAGGCGGTGATGCCCAGCTCATGGTAGTAGCGCTGCGCGCCCTTCAGCGCCTCGAGCAGTTCGTCGTCGCTCGCCAGCGGCAGCAGCGCCTGTACCGGATAGAGGCCGGCATCGACCAGGAAGCCGTTGGGCCTGCCGTCGGCATCATGGCCGATGGTCGCCTGCTCCTCGCCCTTGAGCGCCTTGACCTTGGCCGCGTCGATGCCGGCGAGGTCGAGCAGCGCCTGGTTGGCCCAGCCGGTGTGGTAGTCACCGCCGGCCAGGAGGATCGGCTGCCTGGCCCATTCGCCCTGGTTGAAGCGCTGCTGCAACTCGCCGATATGGTCCCAGTACGCCGTGGGCACACCACCCACCGAGAGGAACTGGCCGCGCCGCGCGCGGCCGTCATCGCGCCACTGGCGCAGCTTGCTCTCGAACGCGTCTAGCGGCAGGTCCTGGTTGTCGAGGTTGGCCTGGAGCATCTGCAGGCCACCCTTGACCAGGTGGGTGTGGGCATCGATGAAACCGGGCATCAGCACCTGGCCGTGCAGGTCGATGACCTGGGTGGCCGGCTGGCGGAGCTTGAGGATCTGCGCGTCGCTGCCAACGGCGAGGATACGGCCGTTCTCCACCGCCACCGCCTGTTGCAGCGCCTGGCCGGGTTCGGCGGTGTAGACCTTGCCGCCATGCAGGATGAGGTCGGCGGCGGCCATCGTTTCCAACGAGGAAAAAGCGCACGCCGCCGACACCAGCGCCGGAATCAGTAGTTTCATCGCAGAGCCTTCGTTATTGTTGATCTGTGACGAAGGTTAAGCAAAAGCCCCGGCGGCTTTAACACCGACTTCCCGCACAACTTCTGTTCCTGTCAGGAAGCAATACCAGGAAACAATCCATGGACAAGATGACCGCCCTCACCATGTTCGTCGCCACCGCCGACCACGGCGGCTTCAGCCGCGCGGCCGAACAGTTGGGCAAGACCCCCTCGGCGATAACCAAGGGCGTGGCGCAACTGGAGGCCGAACTGGGCCAACGCCTGTTCGAACGCACCACACGGCGCATGGCGCTGACCGAAGCCGGGCACATCTACCTGGAAGGCGCGCGCTCGGCCTTGATGCAGCTGCAACGCGCCAGCGAGGAAGTCGAGCAGTTGCAGACCGAGTTGCGCGGCAGCCTGCGCATTGCCGCGCCGCCCTCCTTCGCCCCGGCCTTCTTCAACGCGGTGTGCTGCCGCTTCCTGCGCGAGCATCCGCAGGTGCGCCTGGAGGTGGACCTGGCGGACGAATTCGCCGACCTGGTGGAAGGCGGCTACGACCTTGCCCTGCGCGACGGCCCCATCGACCTGCCCGACGTGATCGCCCAGCCGCTGATCGAGAACCGCCTGATGCTCTGCGCCAGCCCTCGCTATCTCGCCGAAAAGGGGATGGAGGTGACGCTGGAGAACTACGAGCAGCACGACTGGCTGATCTTCCGCCACCCGCTGCTGAACCGGAACTTCTGGTGGGTGCAGAAGGACGGCGAACGCCTCCGCATCCGCCAGCCGGTGCCGCGCATTGCCAGCGACAACTATGACTTCCTGCTGGCGTGCCTGCTGGATGGCCAGGGCCTGCAGTTCCTCCCGCAGTGGAGCGCGCTGCCCTACCTGGAAAGCGGCGAGCTGGTGGAGCAGCTACCCGACTGCTGGCGCGACCAGAGCGCCTTCGGGCCCTGGGTCCACGTGCTCTACCTGCCGCACCGGCGCAGCACGCGCAAGGTGCGGGTGTTCATCGAGTACCTGCGCGAGCACCTGCAGGGGAAGGGGTTGGTCTGAGCCAGGACGAAGGCGTTGGCCCGCGGGTGCGCCAACGCACACGAATCTGCCGCCGAGCATAGGAGCGGACATTGTTCGCGAGGCATGACCGGCAGGTTCGCAGCCGCCGGCAAGCGATCGCGGACGGAGTCCGCTCCTACGTGGCGGGTGATGACCTGCAGGAGCACGCATGCGCGTGGTCGCGGGCATGGCCCGCTCCTACAGGTTGACGCCGGCGTTGGGCTGTTCGCGAGCAAGCTCGCTCCTACGAAGAGCGGCCCGAAGCCTGGGCTGGGCTGTAGGAGCGAGCTTGCTCGCGAACCCGCCCAGCGCGGTAGGCAGGGCGGATAACCCGCAACAGGCAATCCGCCGCCTCACCACAGCCTTACTTGAGGTACCACCCCCACGCCTGGTCGCTGAGGTACTCGGTGACCTGCTTGGTCTCCAGGTAGTTGTTCAGCCCCCACACGCCCAGCTCGCGGCCGATGCCGCTCTGCTTGTAGCCGCCCCAGGGCGCCTGGGTGAAGGTCGGCTGCGAGCAGTTGACCCACACGATGCCTGCGCGCAGCCCCCGGCTCACCCGCTGGCAGCGCGCCGGGTCGGCGGACATCACGGCCGCCGCCAGGCCGAACTGGCTGTCGTTGGCCAGGCGCAGCGCCTCGGCTTCGTCCTTGAAGCGGCGCACGGCGAGCACCGGGCCGAAGATCTCCTCGCGCCACACGGCGCTGTCCAGCGGGGCGTCGACGAACACCGTGGGCTCGACGAACCAGCCCTTCTCGCGATGGGCCGGACGCTTGCCGCCAGTGACCAGCTTCGCGCCGTCGCGCACGCCGGCCTCGATGGCCTGCAGCACCTTGGCGTGTTGCCCGGCGCTGACCAGCGGGCCGAGCAGCACGCCCGGCTCCAGGCCATTGCCGATGGTGATACGGCGGGCCTCTTCCACCAGGCGCTCGATCAGCCGGTCATGCAGCCCCTCCTGCACCAGCAGGCGCGAGGTCGCGCTGCATACCTGCCCCTGGTTCCAGAAGATGCCAAAGAGGATCCACTCCACCGCTGCTTCGATATCGGCGTCATCGAAGACTATGAACGCCGACTTGCCGCCCAGCTCCAGGCTGACGTTCTTGATGTCCTGGGCCGCCGCCTGCATGATCGCGCGCCCGGTGGGCACGCTGCCGGTGAAGGCCAGCTTGTCCACGCCCGGGTGCGCCGACAGCGGCGAGCCGGCATCGCGGCCCAGCCCGGTGACCACGTTGAGCACGCCCTTGGGCAGGCCCACGGCATCGGCCGCGGCGGCCAGTTCCAGGGAGGTCAGCGGGGTCAGCTCGGAGGGCTTGAGCACCGCGGTGCAGCCGGCGGCGAGTGCCGGCGCGACCTTCCACGAAGCCATCAGCAGCGGGTAGTTCCACGGGATGATCTGCCCGACCACGCCGACCGGCTCGCGCAGCACCCGGCAGGCGAAACGCTCGTCGGGCAACGCGACCACTTCACCCTCGCCGTTCAGTCCTTCGGCCAGCGCGGCGTAGTAGTCGAAGCAGCCGATGGCGTCGTCGATGTCCCACTGCGCCTCGGGCAGCGGTTTGCCGTTGTCCTGCACCTCCAGGCGGGCCAGGTCTTCGCGGCGGCCACGCAGGTTGTCGGCGATGGCGCGCAGGTAGCCGGCGCGTTCCCTGCCCGTGCTGCGGCCCCACTCGCCCTCGTCGAAAGCCCGACGTGCGGCCTGCACGGCGCGATCCACATCCTCGCCGGTGGCGGCGGCGACTTCGGTCAGCACGGCTTCGCTGGAGGGTTCGTACACCTCGAAGCGGCCGCCTTGTGCGGGTGCCTGCCACTGGCCGTCGATATAGAGCTGGTCGCGCATGGGGAGGTCTCCTGAGCGGGTTGGAATGATTGTCGGCCGAGCATAGGGAAATGCGCGTCAGGTTGATAACGCGGGCGCCCTGCATGCGGGCACGCGCGGAACTCCTAGCGGGAGCGATTGGCCTCTCTGGAAAGTTCGGCGTTGTGCTGCCCCTCACCCCAGCCCTCTCCCAAGGGGAGAGGGGGCAAATCGTGCCGGCTGATAGCGAAGACTCCCCCTGCACCGAACGGTCCCCTCTCCCCCTGGGAGAGGGCCGATCCGAGCGCAGATGCCTCATGTAGGAGCGAGCCCAGCTGCGGAGCCAAGGGGAACATCCGTTCGCGAGCAAGCTCGCTCCTACCGGTACGTCACGCGCGCTGTTGCTCCAGGTACGCCTTGGGCGACAACCCCGTCTCCTCGCGGAAGCAGCGGTAGAAGGTCGACAGCGAGCGGAACCCGGCCGCGCGCGCCAGTTCATCGATGCGCGTGACGCTGGTGGCGCCGTCCAGTTGGGCGAGCAGGTGGCGCAGGCGCAGCTGGTTCAGGTACTGGTAGAAACTCAGGCCCAGCACCTGGTTGAGGAAGTAGGAGATCTGGTTGCGCGTGTAGCCGGTGGCCGCCGCGACCTGGGGCATGTCCAGGTCGGGGTTGAGGAATGGCCGGGTCTGCTGGAAGTACTGCTGGATATCCCCGCCGAGCAGGCTCAGCTGCCGCGCCGACAACCCCAGGCGGCTATCGGCCATGCGCGGTTGCGGCTCGCTGGCGGTTTTCTCCGGCTGGCCGACCAGTGCGGCGTGCTCGTTCACCCGGATGATCCTGCCGTCACGCACGGTGTAGGCCTCGGTGGCGCGGAACGACACCAGGCCCTGGGTGCCGCGCAAGGTCACCTGGTACTGCAGGAAAGCGGTGTCGCCGTCCACGCGCAGGCGGTCGGTGTAGACCTGCGATTCATCGCCGGCCGCCGGCATGCTGGTCTGCAAGTAATCGCGCAACTCGCTCGGCGCAATCCGACGTCCCTGGAAGAAATCGGTGTACTCCACCTGCGGATCGAACAGCGCCATCAGCGCCTCGATGTCGTGCCGACGCCAGGCCTGGTGATAGCGCATCACCACCGCGTGGGTGCTGGCGCTCGCCGGGTCGGGCTGGTAAGGCGTGCCTTCCAGCGTGGCACTCCAGCCCTGTTCTTCGCTCATGCTGTTCCCCTGCCGGTCTGGGCCGGCTCGTCCTGCTCCGGGCGTGCCCGCAAAGAGCGGGAAGCCGTATGCCTGAGCCCCCCGGAGCGATTACAAAACTCGGATACGGCCCGAAGACCGCTTTTTCTTCCGACATTCTGCCGGAGTTTTCCGATGACATCCGCCCTTCTTGCGCACGCCATTCCCCGACCCTTCTGGCTCGATACCTTCGATCCCGCTCCCGCCGCGCCAGCGCTGGAAGCGGATCGCCGCTTCGACCTGGTGGTGGTCGGCGGCGGCTTCACCGGTCTGTGGACCGCCCTGCACGCCCGCCTGCGCTGGCCCGGCGCGAGCATTGCGGTGGTCGAGGCGCGGCGTTGCGGCGGCGAAGCCAGCGGGCGCAATGGCGGCTTCTGCGCGCCGAGCATTTCCCACGGCGTAGGCAACGCCTTGCGCCGCTGGCCGGAAGAAGCTGAAACCCTGGTACGCCTGGGCCGTCAGAACCTCGACGAATTCGAGGCGGACCTGAACCGCTTTGGCATGAACGTGGAGTTCGAGCGCCGCGGCAAGCTCAGCGTTGCCGCACAACCCTGGCAGGTCGATGGCCTGCGCGGCATGCAGCGCAACTACCAGCGCTTCGGCATCGACTGCGAGTGGCTCGAAGGCGCGGAACTGGCGCAGAGACTCGACTCGCCCCTCTACAAGGCCGGCGTGTTCGAGCCCAACTACGCGCTGCTCAACCCGGCGAAGATGGCCGCCGAGCTGCGCCGGGTCTGCCTGGAGCACGGCATCCAGCTGTTCGAGAACACCCCCGTGCACGAGCTGCACCAGCGTGGCGACCGCTTGCTGCTGCGCTGTGACCGTGGCGAGCTGGAAGCCGGGCAGATCGCCCTGGCCACCAACATCGCGCCGCCGCTGCTGGGTCACCTGAATTCCAGCGTGATCCCGGTGTACGACTACTCGCTGGTCACCCAGCCGCTCACCGACGATCAGCTGCGCGCCATCGGCTGGGTCGACCGCTACGGCATCGCCGACGCCGGCAACCAGTTCCACTACCTGCGCAAGACCGCCGACAACCGCATCCTGTGGGCCGGCTTCGACGCCATCTATCACTTCGGCAGCCGCCGCGACGAAGCCCTGACCCAGCGCCCGGAAAGCTTCCAGCGCCTGGCCGGGCAGTTCCGCGAGGCCTTCCCGCAGCTCGGCCCGGTCGAATTCAGCCACGCCTGGGGCGGCATCATCGACACCTCCGCGCGCACCACGCTGTTCACCGGCTGCGTACTCGACAACCGCGTCGCCTACGCGCTGGGCTTCACCGGCCAGGGCGTGGCGGCGAGCCGTTTCGCCGCGCTCAACATGCTCGACCAGCTGGGCGGCGAAAGCACCGAACGCACCCGGCTGCGCATGACCTCGCAGAAGCCCTTCCCCTTCCCGCCCGAGCCGCTGCGCTACCTCGGCGTGCGCCTGGCGCAGCGTTCGCTGGCCAAAGAAGACCGCACCGGCCGCCGCGACCTGCTACTCAAGACCCTCGATGCCTTCGGCGTCGGTTTCGATTCCTGATGGAGAACCCCATGTCCACCCTGCCCCGCCACGTCATCGACTTCGCCAACCCGGACCTCGCCCCGCAGGAGCGCGAGATCAACGACCCGGTCATCGTCGATGTGCCGTACCGCAGCCGCAGCTGGCGGCACTTCAGTGCGCCGGAAAAGAACGCCATCGCCGGCATCTGGGAGGCCGGCGTGCACCTGGAACGCTGCGAATGCGACTACGACGAGCTGTGCCATATCCTCGAAGGCACGGTGCGCCTGACCGACGCGGACGGCGTGGCGAAGACCTTCGGGCCGGGGGATTCCTTCGTGGTCGCGGCGGGGTTCAAGGGCACCTGGGAGAACCTCACGCCGGTGCGCAAGGTGTACTTCATTCTGGGCTGAGCGACGGGCTCGCAGGCTACGTAGGAGCGGACTCCGTCCGCGATTGGCTTCGCCCGGCTCCGGACCACTTGGCGCGGCGTCGATTAGATCGCGGACAGGGCCCTACCTGAAATATCGTACCGGGGCCGGCCCTCTCCCCCGCCCTCTCCCTGAAGGGAGAGGGAGCCGCCCGTGCCGGCTGACGTCCTGGTTTAAACCTGCCCCATACGGTCCCTCCCCCCTTCGGGGCAGGGAGCGCAGCCAGGGTTAGGGAGCGGCGTCCTCGTGCACAATTTCTTGCAGGAGCGGACTGTGTCCGCGATTGGCTCCGCCCAGTTCCGGGCAACTCGGCGCGGCGGCGATTCGATCGCGGACGGAGTCCGCTCCTACGCACCGATTGGCCCCGCGCGAAGCGAGCCAACCGGAACGCCCACCAGCCGTACGTCTGCGCACGCGCCACGGTGAAATGAAACGGCTATAACTAGCGGAACGAAACGGCGGGCCGCCGGGTTGTCCCTGCAATGCCCGCCCCTATTGGCCTTTTCCCCAGCCCGGTTCAGGCGTGCCCAGCCTGATCGGCGCGGAGCGGTGCGATGAGTTCCAGAGCTTGGCGATGGGCCCGCAGGTGCCTACCCGGATGCGTCGGCCTGGCCTTGCTGGCCGCTCCGCTCTTCGCCAACGCCCAGTTCATCTGCCACGCCCGCGACGGCACGGTCAGCCACGGCAGCCAGGCGGTCACCGGCGCGCGCTGCACCCAGCAGCACGGCAAGGCCGGCCAGGGCGTCAAGGCAAAAGCCGCGGCGCCATCGCCGCGCGGCACCGCGTCGGGCGCAGAGCGCATCCGCGTGTACACCTTCGTCCATAACGGCGTGCGCCAGTATGTGAGCCGCCGCCCGGTCGGCATCACCGCGCGGGTCGACGTGCTCGACGTGTACTACATCAAGGGCTGCTACCTGTGCATGGCGCCGAAGGATTTCAACGTCGCGGCCCTGCGCCTGGACACCCGCTCCTACCGGCGGGAAATCGAGTCGGCCTCGACGCGCTATGGTGTCGACCAGGCGCTGGTGCGGGCGGTAATCCATGCCGAATCGGCATTTCAACCCAACGCCGTCTCCATCGCCGGCGCCCAGGGGTTGATGCAGCTGATGCCCGACACCGCCGAACGCTTCAACGTGAGCGATCCGTTCGACGCGCGGCAGAACATCCGTGGCGGCGTGCGCTACCTGGCTTGGCTGCTCAAGCGCTTCAACGGCAACCAGAGGCTGGCGCTGGCCAGCTACAACGCCGGCGAAATGACCGTCGACAAGTACAACGGCATCCCGCCCTACAGCGAGACGCAAACCTATGTCGCCCGCGTGCAGTCGCTGACCGAGCGTTATCGCAACCATCGCTGACGGGGTGGTTCGGTGAGGATTCGCGAGCAAGCTCGCTCCTACCAAAGAGCGCGCCGGCGTTTGACCGGGCTGTAGGAGCGAGCTTGCTCGCGAACCGCATGTGACGCGACGTAGGGCGCATAACCTGGGACAGGTTGCCCGCCGGGCCATCCACGGCGGATAACGCTGGCGCGTTATGCGCCCTACAACCTGACGGGGTGGTTCGGTGAGGGTTCGCGAGCAAGCTCGCTCCTACCCAAGAGCGCGCCGGCGTTTGACCAGGCTGTAGGAGCGAGCTTGCTCGCGAACCGCATGTGAAGCGACGTAGGGCGCATAACCTGGAACAGGTTATCCGCCGGGCCGCGCTGACCCGCGATGGGCGGCCCAGGCTCCGATATCCACCGGAGCGGCGGCGAACCGATCGCGGACGCAGTCCGCTCCTACGCCAAGCCCACCCCTGCGCGCCGCAGGCTCAGCCGAATTTCCACCCCGCCACTGCCAGCCGCGTATCCAGCGCCGCCAGGTCGGCTTCCACCCGCGCCGCCGGTTCCGGCATGTAGGCCAGGGGGTCGGGCAGCGTGGACGGCTGGCCGAGGAAACCTTCCGTCGCGGCATGCAGGCAGTAGGCGCTGTAGGCCGGGTTGTAGCCGCCCTCCTGCACCACCAGCAACCGCCCCTGGCACAGTTCGTCGGCCAGCGCGCGCGCGCGGCGGGCCAGGCGGTTGAAGCCCTGCATGGTCACCAGTTGGCGGCCGTTGGGGTCGAACTGCGAGGCGTCCAGGCCGTTGGCGATGATCAGCAGGTCCGGTTTGAAGGCCCGCAGCGCGGGCTCGACGAAGCGGCTGAAGACCCACTCGTAGAGCTGGTCGCCCGAACCCATGGGCAGCGGCAGGTTGAGGTTGCTGCCCAGCCCCGCGCCCCGGCCGCGCTCGTCCGCCGCGCCGGTCTGCGGGTGGCTCGGCCCCCAGGCGCCGTGGTCCATGTGCAGGGATACCGTGAACACCGACGGGTCGTCGTAGAAACCTTCCTGCGTCCCGTTGCCGTGGTGCACGTCCCAGTCGACGATGGCCACGCGCTCCAGCCCCGCCGCCTGCGCCGCCCGCGCGGCGATCCCGACATTGTTGAAGAAGCAGTAGCCGTCGGCCATCGCCGGCGCGGCGTGGTGGCCCGGCGGGCGCACCAGGGCCATGGCCGGGTTGCCGCTTGCCAGCACGCTGTCCAGCGCCGCCAGGCTGGTGCCAGCGGCGGCCAGTAAGCCGGCGAGGCTGCCGGCGGACATCAGCGTCGTGCTGCTGAAGCGCTTGCCCTGGGCGTCCGCCGCGAAGATGCCGCGCAGGTAGTCGGCATCGTGAAAGCGCAGCAGCTCTTCTTCACTGGCATGGCGGCCTT
The DNA here is from genome assembly GCF_025133575.1 of Pseudomonas sp. GCEP-101. Taxonomy (NCBI): domain Bacteria; kingdom Pseudomonadati; phylum Pseudomonadota; class Gammaproteobacteria; order Pseudomonadales; family Pseudomonadaceae; genus Pseudomonas; species Pseudomonas sp. GCEP-101. The sequence goes on from NZ_CP104011.1 coordinate 5,341,431, forward strand.
CCTGCCAGCGCAGCGAGCCGGCGACCGGCCCGCGCTGGAGGATGGCGCGCATGTTCAGCAGCCGCGGATTGCTCTCCGGGTGCAGCAGTTGCTCGGCCAGCAGGTCGCTGGGCGGCGCCTCGAAGACGCCGGCGGCGGTGTCGTGGCGCAGCACGTCGTCGTGCCAGAAAACATCCATCGTGTGGCTCATCGGAAACCCTCGGATTCCATCACTGCGCCCGCAAACGCAGGAACGCTTCAAACAGGTTCATACGGGTTTGCAGAACTCGGCGGGCGGCCTAAGACAGTGCTTAGCACGGCAAGGCCACCCGACGACGTCATACGGCTGAAGGCGAGCCCGTATCAGTCGATGATCGTCAGCTCCGGCGGAATCTCCGACAGGCTCGCCGAGCCCTGCTCGCCGCACAGCACGGTGTCGCCGAGCTTGATGCCGAAGCCTTCGCTGTACAAGGACAGGTTGGGCTCGATGGAGAACGACATGTTCGGCTGGAACACGTGGTCGTCGGCCTCGTCCACCATCATCGCTTCCAGCCAGGTCGGCGGGTAGGCCAGCCCCAGGCTGTAGCCAATGCGGTGCACGCGCGTACGCGAGAGGTCGATGCGGTCGAGGATCTGGTTGCACACGCGGTTGGCCTCGCCCACCGGGGTGCCCGGCGTGGCGATCTCGATGGCGGCGTTGAAGGCCTCGGTGAGCAGGCTCGCCACCTCCTTCACCCGCGGGCTGGGCTTGCCGATCACCGCGGTGCGCATGAGGATGGCGTGGTAGCGGTTGCACACGCCGGCGTGTTCGAGGATCACCACGTCGCCATGGCTGATGGTCTGGCGGTGCGGCATGGCGTGGGTCATGGTGCTGCGGCGGCCGGTGGCGCACATCGGGCTGATCGCCGAGTACTCGCTGCCGGCGCGGCCCAGGGCATTGGCGACGATGCCGGCCACTTCCACTTCGGAGATGCCCGGACGCAGCGCCTCGAAGGCGGCCAGCATGCCCTGGTCGGCCATGCGCGCGGCGCTGCGCTGGTATTCGATTTCCTCGGCGGTCTTGATCAGGCGGTTCTCCGCGACCAGCGGGCCGGCGTCTTCGAAACGCGCTTCGGGCATATAGCCCAGCAGTGCGTTGTACTGCGCCGGGGAGAAGGTCGAGGCGGTCATTTCCAGGCCGATGCGCGCCTGGCTCAGCCCTGCCTGGGCGAGCACGTCGGCGACGATCTTCAGCGGGTCCTGCCGGGCGATGTCATAGAAGATCGCCTCGTTGATGCACGACAGCTCCCAGGTGCAGGGCTCCTCGCTGGTGCGGGTGAGGAACACCGGCTCGGCCAGCTTCGGCGAGATGATCAGCGCCTGGTACCAGAGGAAGCCCAGGCTGTCGAAGCCGGTCAGGTAGTTGATGTTGTCCGGGTAGTTGACCACCAGGGCGTCCAGGCCACGATCGGCCATGCGCCGTTTGACGGCGTCGACGCGTTGACGGTAGGTGCGCGCGGGGAAAGCGGTAAGCATGGGGATTCCCTCCTCAGGGACAAGGTGCAAGCGACAGGCAGTTCAGGTGGCGGCCATCGGGCCGCCGGAGGTGGATCAGGAAGGCGGTCGATGCCGTTCGAGGTACATGCGCAGCAGCATCACCGCCAGGGTGAGGACGATCATCAGGGTGGACACGGCGGCAATCGCCGGGTCGAGGTTGTAGCGCAGGCCGTCCCAGATGCGCTTGGGCAGCGTCACCACGTTCAGGCCGCTGGTGAACAGGGTCACCACCACCTCCTCCCAGCTCATCACGAAGCCCATGAAGAAGCCGCCGAGAATGCCGCCGCGCACGTTGGGCAGCAGCACGTGCCAGAGGGTCGGCCAGAGCCCGGCGCCGAGGGAGCGCGAGGCCTTGTACAGGCTCAGGTCGAGCCGCGCGTAGGCCACCAGCAGGGCGATCACCGCGTACGGCAGCGCCATCAGCAGGTGGCCGAAGCCGACGCCCAGCAGGTGGTCGAGCATGCCCAGGCGCGCGTCGAGGTAATAGATCGACATGGCCGAGACCACCTGCGGGACGATCATCGGCAGCAGCACGATCAGCGTCAGCACGGTGCGAAAGCGCCGCTGCAGCCAGATGCCGGTGGCGAAGAGGAAGGCCAGCGCGGTGGACAGCGCGCCGACCACCAGCGCCAGCCCCAGGCTCTGCAGGATCGACAGCAGCCAGGCGCCGTCGAACAGCGTCGCGTAGTGGCGCAGCGACCAGCCGCCGTCCGGGAAGGCCAGGTAGCGCTGGTTGCCGAACGACAGCGGCACGATCACCAGGATCGGCAGCAGCAGGAACAGCGCGGACAGCCCCAGCGCGGTCCAGGACAACCAGTGCCCCAGCGGCGGGCGCGGCAGTGGCGGCTTTTTCACGCCCTTGGGCATGGCGGAGAGACAGGTTCCCTGCGGAGTCACAGCTCAGTCCTCCCGAGCAGGCGGCGGTAGCCGATGAGTTGTCCGAACAGCAGCGCGCAACCCACCACCAGCAGCATCAGTACGATGCTCAGCGCCGCGCCCAGGCCCCAGTTGGAAAGCTGGAACATCTGCACGTAGATGTACTCGGCGAGCATCGCGGCCTTGCCGCCACCCAGCAGCGCGGGGGTGACGAAACAGCCGAGGCTGAACACGAAGACGATGGCCGAGGCGGCGACCACGCCGGGCAGGGTCAGCGGGATGAAGATGTCCCTGAGCGTCTGCCAGTGGCTCGCGCCCAGGCTGCTGGAGGCGCGCAGCAGGCTGTCGTCCACCTGTTTCAGCGACGACAGCAGCGGCAGCACCGCATAGGGCACCATGAAGTGCACCATGCCGATCAGCGCGCCCAGCTCGTTGCGCACCAGCGGCGGCGGCGCGTCGAACCAGCCGGTGGCCATCAGCCCCTGGCTGACCAGCCCACCGTTGCGCAGCAGCACCAGCCAGGCGAAGGCGCGGATCAGCATCGACAGCCAGAACGGCAGCAGCACGAACAGCTCGATCAGCTGCCGGCCGCGCGGCGTTGCGAAGCGCCAGCGGTAGGCGATCAGGTAGGCGATGGCGACGCTGATCGCGGTGGTCAGCAGGCAGATGCGCAGGGTGCGCCAGATCACCGCCTGCAGGTTGGCGTTGTCGGCAATCGCCGCGTAGTTCTGCATGCCCCACTGCGGCAGGCTGAAGCTCCAGCCGAGCACGCCGAGGGTCGGCAGCAGGTAGCCGACCACCACGAGCACAGGCAGGGGCAGGATCAGCAGGCCGTAGACCGGCAGCACGCCCGGTGCGAAACGTCGCATCTCAGCCACCGATCAGCGCGAGATAGCGCTCCAGGGTTTCACCGTAGTGTTCGGCGTGCCACTTGTTGTTCAGCGACACCTGCTTCTTCAGGTTGTCCGGCGCGGTGGGGTTGATCGCCTGCAGCTGGGCGCTGAGCAGGTCGTTCGCCTTGAGGTTCACCGGGCCCATGTTGTAGACCTCCATGAGCCTGGCCTGGACTTCAGGACGAAGGGCATAGGCGATGAAGTCCATGGCTGCCTTCGCGCCGGCCGGGTTGTTCCTGGGCACCATCCACACGGACGGCGAGACGATGCCGCCGTCGAAGCTCCAGTCGATCTTGCCGGCGGTGTCGTTCTTCACCAGCTCGGCGCGGGTGTGCCACATCTGCGCCAGGCTCACCTCGCCGTCGCGGATCAGCTGCTGCGATTCGGCGCCGGTGGACCAGTGGGTGGCGATGTGCGGCAGCAACTGCTCGATCTTGCGCAGGGCGCGGTCCACGTCCAGCGGGTAGAGCTGCTCGGGCGGCACGCCGTCGGCCAGCAGCGCGCATTCGAGGTTGGCGCTCATCCACTTGTAGAGGGTGCGCTTGCCCGGGTACTTCTTCACGTCCCAGAAGTCGGCCCAGGACCTGGGCGGGTTCTTGCCGAAGCGTTCGTGGTCGTAGCCGATCACATAGCTGTAGGTGTAGTTGGCGAGGCCGAAGTCATGCACGTCGCCGTAGCCGATCAGCGACTTGTCGACGATACCGTAGTCGATGGGCGTGAGGAACTGCTCCCTGCCCAGCCGGTAGGACGAATACATCTCGCCATCGCACACGTCCCAGCGCACCGCGCCGCTGCTCACCTGGGTCTTCAGCGCGCCCTCGGTGGGGCCGCTGCCGTCCACCTTCAGCGCCAGGCCGGACGCCTGGTCGAAGCCGCCGAAGCTCTTCTCGAAGGCCGGCACCGCATCGCCGCCCCAGTTGGCCAGCACCAGGTTGCCGCTGGCGGCGAAGGCGCGCCCAGCGGTGCCGAACGGCAGCGCACTGGCGGCGGCGAGCAGCAGCAGGCTGCGGTTGAAATCGCGGCGGCTGATGCCGGCGCGCTCGCCTTTCTCGGCGGCGATCTCGATGGCGTCTTCGATGAAGCCCTGGCGTTCTTTCATTGTGATTGCTCCCCGATCGTTTGTTTTCGTTATGCGTGTGTCAGGCGGACAACAGGTGGCAGTGCTGCGGCGACCAGCTGCACCAATAGCGCTGACCGCTGCGCAGGCTGCCCAGCAGCGGGTGCGACACCGGCAGGCGCAGGTCGAGGCGGTCGCCCTGCTCCAGGCTCAGTTCGAGATTGACGTGGGCGCCCTGGTAGGTCGCAGGACCCGCAGTGGCGCAGAGGCCGTTGTCGCGGCCGGCGTCCTGCAGCGGGCGCAGGTCGATGTGCTCCGGGCGCACCGCCAGCCAGCTCTTGCCGCCCTGGCCGGCATTGGCCGTATTGGCCACGCGCAGATGCTGGCCACGGAAATCGCAGAGCGTGGCTTCGGCCTCGCGACCGACCACGCCGACCTCCAGCAGGTTGGTGTCGCCGAGGAAGTTGGCGACGAAGCGGCTGGCCGGGCGCTCGTAGACCTCGCGCGGGGTGCCGACCTGTTCCAGGCGGCCCTTGTTGAACACGGCGATGCGATCCGACAGCGCGAGGGCTTCTTCCTGGTCGTGGGTGACGAAGACGAAAGTGGTGCCGAAGTCCTTGTGCATGCGTGCCAGCTCGCCCTGCATCTCCTGGCGCAGGCGGCGGTCGAGGGCGGACAGCGGCTCGTCGAGCAACAGCAGTTTCGGCTTGAACACCAGCGCCCGGGCCAGCGCCACGCGCTGCTGCTGGCCGCCGGACAGCTGGCCGATGCCGCGCTCGCCCATGCCGGCGAGGCCGACGCGCTCCAGCACTTCGGCGACCCGGCGCTCGATCTCCGCGCCCGGCACCTTGCGGATGCGCAGCGGGTAGGCAACGTTCTGCGCCACGCTCATGTGCGGGAACAGCGCGTAGCCCTGGAACACCACGCCGAACTCGCGCTGGTCCGGCGACAGGCGGGTGATGTCGCGGCCATCCTGCTCGATGCGCCCTTCGCTGGGCTCGACGAAGCCGGCGAGCATCATCAGCGTGGTGCTCTTGCCCGAGCCGGACGGCCCCAGCAGCGTGAGGAATTCGCCCTGGCGGATGCTCAGGCTGAGGTCGCTCAGGACCTGCAGGTTGCCGTAGCGCTTGCCCAGGCCGAGCAAGTCGACGAAATGCTGCATGGCGGATCTCCAGCCGTTTTTTCTTGTTGATCGGTGTTGGCGTGGAGTCATCTTCTGTGCAAATTTAACTAACGACAATTCAATAGATTTCCACCTGAATCGTTAGTCAAATTCACGAAAAAAGGCCCCTCATGCGTCAGAACAGTGCGTTTCGCCTGCCGTCTCTCATCGCCCTGCGCGCTTTCGAGGCACTGGTGCGGCAGGGCAGCATCAGCCGCGCCGCGCTGGAGCTGCACGTCACCCACGGGGCGGTCAGCCACCAGGTGAAGAAGCTGGAAGAGGAGCTGGGCGTGGCACTGATGGAGCGCCAGGGCAAGGGCGTCAAGCTGACTCCGGCCGGGCGCCAGCTGAGCCAGCAGATCAGCAGCGCCTTCGACCAGCTGCGCGACATCCGCCGCGCCCTGCCCACCGAGGAGCCGGCCGGCGAGCTGCGCATCGCCTGCGCCCCGGCGCTGCTGGCGCGGGTGTCATCGCTGCTGGAAAAATTCCTGCGCAACTACCAGGAAGTCGCCCTGCACCTGCTGCCGATGACCAGCGACCTGGGCGAGGTGGACATGGTGATCTCCTTCGGCGAGACGCACATCGAAGGCCAGCGCTTCGCCGCGCTGGGCGACATCCGCTACTTCCCGGTGTGCAGCCCGCGCCTGCTCAACACCCAGGAACACCTGCGCAAACCCCGCGATCTGGCGCGCCAGGTCCTGCTGCACGAAGACGACGGCTTCGACTGGAACCGCTACTTCCTCGCCGCCGGCGTGCCCGGCTTGCAGGCGCGGCAGAACGTCTTCCTGCCCGACGCCTACCTGACCATCCGCGCCGCCCTGGCCGGCGGCGGCGTGACCATCAGCGACCACATCCTGGCCGGCGAAGAGCTGCACCAGGGGCGGCTGGTGCGCCTGTTCGACATCGACTTCCCGGCGCCCCACCCCTACTTCCTGATCATCCCGCCCCACGGCAACCAGGCGTTGGCGCGGGAGTTCGCGGATTGGCTGCTGCATGAGCTGGAGGCGATTCCGGCGTTTGATTGATGCCGGGGAGTCCTCTGCGCTCTGGACGCGATCGCGGACGGAGTCCGCTCCTATCGGGCACGATATTTCCCTGTAGGAGCGGGCCATGCCCGCGATCGCGCCCACGGGGCGCTCCTGCAGGTTGATGCGGTGTTTACCGTCAGGTACCGACCGGTACGAAACGCCGGCCCTGCCGGCGGATCGCGGGCATGGCCCGCTCCTACAACGGAACATCGGCGAGATTCGCGAGTTCGCTCCCCCAACTATTTTTCGCCCTTCACTCTCAGAGGGCTTCCAGAGAAACATCCGCGCGCTCCGAATGCCCCGTTCAGGAGGCCGAGTGGAAGCGAAGTTTCAGGGGTTGAGCGACAGGGATGTCGCGAGAGCTGCGATGGGCCAGGGATGGCCCTTTGCAGCGTGCCCCTGAAACTTCGCTTCAACGAGGGTATTTTTCGCCTAAGCGAAAAACCGGATGTCCCGGGCAAGACCTTTGGTTACTTTGGGTCTTTCCGAAGTGACTCGCCCGAGGGGGCGAAACACGAAGCCCACGCGCACGCCGAAGCGTTGCTGGAACACTCCCGTCGAAGCGGCCAGGTGGTATGCGCCGGCCCTGCCGGCGGATCGCGGGCGTGGCCCGCTCCTACACGGCAACATGTGCATCATGCGGTTCGCGAGCAAGCTCGCTCCTACAAAGAGCCGGATCGCGACACCCTGTAGGAGCGAGCTTGCTCGCGAACCGCACACCGCAGTCCGTAGGGCGCATAACGCGTCAGCGTTATCCGCCGTTGCGGTCATCGGCGCTCAATTGCCCCACCTGACGCAGCAGGCCGGCAACATCGGTGCCAGAACAGCCGCCGGCCCCGCCGGCGGTTCGCGGGCGTGGCCCGCTCCTACAGGGGCACGGCATTCGCGCTCAGAGCTTCTTCCCGCCCAGCAGGAAATGCGACAGCGCCGGAATCAGGATCAGCGCCCCCAGCATGTTCCAGAGGAACATGAAGGTCAGCAGGATGCCCATGTCCGCCTGGAACTTGATCGGCGACCAGGCCCAGGTGATGACGCCCGCCGCCAGGGTCACGCCGACCAGCGCGACCACCTTGCCGGTAAAGGCCACGGCCTGCTGGTAGGCGACCGACAACGGCAACCCGGCACGCTGCAGTTGCAGCTGCACGCTGAGCAGGTACAACGCGTAGTCCACCCCGATGCCCACGCCCAGCGCGATCACCGGCAGCGTGGCGACCTTCACGCCGATGCCCATCATCACCATCAGCGCTTCGCAGAGGATCGAGGTGAGCACCAGCGGCAGCAGCGCCACCAGGGTCGCGCGCCAGCTGCGGAAGGTGATCAGGCAGAAGATGCCCACCGCGGCGTAGACGTAGAACAGCATGCGGTGGTTGGCCTCGCGCACCACGCGGTTGGTCGCCGCTTCGATCCCGGCGCTGCCGGCGGCCAGCAGGAACTGGCGCTCCGGCGTGCTGTTGGCGCGGGCGAAGGTCTCGGCGATGCCGGCCACTTCATCCAGGGTCTGCGCCTTGTGGTCCTTGAGGAAGGCGATCACCGGCATCAGCGAGCATTCGGTGTTGAACAGCTCCGGGGTGTTCACCGAGGCCTGCTGGGCGGCGTAGTTGAGCACGTCCTGGTTGCGCTGCAGGCTGGCGAACTTGGGGTTGCCCTCGTAGGTGCCGGCAGTGATCTGCCGCACGGCGTTGACCAGCGAGGTGGTCGCCTGCACGCCCTCATGCTGTTGCAGTGCCCAGCCCAGGCGGTCGGCGAGGATCAGCGTGCGGTAGTTCAGGCAGCCTTCCGGCGCGGTCTTCACCATCACCGCGAAGAGGTCGCTGGAGAGCGCGTAGTGGCTGGTGATGTAGGCGTTGTCGCGGTTGTAGCGCGAGTCCGCGCGCAGCTCCGGGGCGCCGGCGTCGAGGTCGCCGATCTGCAGGTGCTGGCTGACCAGCAGGCCGCCGGCGCCCAGCAGCGCGGCGATGATCAGGGTGACGCCGGCCCAGCGGCGCTGGGTGAAGCGGTCCAGCAGGTCCCACAGCTTGCCCAGGCCGACATGCTGGTCCGCCTGGCGGTCCTCGCGCAGGGCGCGGGCGGCGGCCTTCGGGCTGACGCCGACGTAGGACAGCGCCACCGGCATCATCAGCAGCGAGGTGAAGATCAGCACCGCCACGCCGATACTGGCGGCGATGGCCAGGTCCTGGATGACCGGGATGTCGATCAGCATCAGCACGGCAAAGCCCACGGCATCGGACAGCAGCGCGGTGACGCCGGCCAGGAACAGGCGGCGGAAGGTGTTGCGCGCGGCGACCTGCTTGTGGGTGCCGCGGCCGATGTCCTGCATGATGCCGTTCATCTTCTGGGTGGCGTGGGACACGCCGATGGCGAAGATCAGGAACGGCACCAGGATCGAGTATGGGTCCAGCGCGTAGCCCAGCCAGGCCACCAGGCCGAGTTGCCAGACCACGGCCAGCAGCGAGCAACCGATCACCAGCAGGCTGCTGCGCAGGCAGCGGGTATAGAAGAGGATGATGACGAAGGCGGTGACCACCGCCAGGCCGAAGAAGAACATCACCCGCACCAGGCCGTCGATCAGGTCGCCCACCAGCTTGGCGAAGCCGATCACGTGCAGGCGCACCGGGCCCTTGCCCTCCTCGCCGGCGGCGAAGGCGCGCTCGTCGCCCAGGTATTCGTACTTCAGCCGCAGGTCGTCGAGGGCGCGGGAGAATTCGCGGTAGTCGATGCCCTTGCCGGTGGCCGAGTCGCGGTCCAGCAGCGGCACCACCAGCATGCTGGAGCGGAAGTCGTTGCCCACCAGGCTGCCGACGATGCCGGCGCGGGCGATGTTCTGGCGCAGTTGCCCGATGGATTCGGGCTTGCCGTCGTAGCCGTCGGGCATCACCGGGCCGCCCTGGAAGCCTTCCTCGGTGACCTCGGTCCAGCGCACCGCCGGCAACCACAGCGACTTCATCCAGGCGCGGTCGACGCCGTGGCTGAGGAACAGCTGGTCGCTGATCTGCCGCAGGTTGGCGAGGTAGGCCGGGTCGAAGATGTCGCCCGTGGGATTTTCCACCACCACCCGCACCGAGTTGCCCAGGCCGCGCAGGGCGGCGCGGTTGTCCAGGTAGTTGCGGATGTACGGGTCGCCGTGGGGGATCATCTTCTCGAACGCCGGGCGCATCTCCAGGCGCGTCACGGCCATGTAGCCCAGCACCACGGTGACCAGCGCGATCAGGGCGATGAACAGCGCGCGGTGGTTGAACACCAGGCGCTCCAGCAGGTTCCCGCTGTGGGTGTCAAAGTCCCGCAGTTCGCGGACTACAGGCATCTCGCCTTGCTTCAGGTCGACCATGAGGCTGTCTCTCTATCTCTTGTTCTTATGAGTCTTGAACCGGTGGCGCGCCGCTGCGCTCAGCGCACCGGCATGGCGTTCTCGCGCACGCCGCGGGCACCCACCAGCAACAGGCGGCCGGGGCCGGCCACCGCGCCGCTGACGGGCAGGCGCTCGGCCAGCTCCAGGGGCTTGAAGCTGGCGCCACGGTCGTCGCTGACCAGGCCCTGGCCGGCCTGGCTGAACAGGTACAGCCGACCGTTGGCGTCGAGGCTGGCGGCGGTCAGGCTGACCGGCAGGCCGGTGTCCACCGCGCTCCAGCTCGCGCCGTTGTCGAGGCTGCGGATCGCATGGCCGCGCAGGCCGTAGGCGAAGATCAGGCCGGGTTGCGCGATCACGCCGAAGAAGCTGCCGGCATAGGGCGACTGCAGGGCGACGAAGCGCTGCTGCGGGTCTTCCTGTTGCCGGTCCAGGCGCAGCAACAGGCCCTGCTCGCCAACGATGAATAGGTCGTCGCCGCTGGCCGCCATGGCGGTCAGGTGCAGTGCCTGCGGGTTGTCGATGCGATGGTTCCACGGCTCCCAGGTACGGCCGCCGTCGCGGGTGTGCAGGATCAGGTTGAACGCGCCGATCACGAAGCCTTCGTTGGCATCGCGGAACCACAGGTCGAGGAACGGCTTGTCGGCGCCCTCCTCCTGGTACCGGCGCGCCTGGTCCAGCCAGGTGGCGTTGTCCGGCTGCGGGTGGGCGGCGTAGTAGTCGAGCATCACCTGGCCGACCTGCCGGCCGTCGAGCTGGCGCTCCCAGTGCTGGCCGCCGTCGGCGCTGTGCAGCACCACGCCGTCGTGGCCGACCGCCCAGCCGTCCTGCGGCGTGGGGAAGCGCACGGCGGTGAGGTCGGAGCTGACCGGCACCTCGGCCTGGCGCCAGCTGGTGCCGCCATCGTCGGAATAGAGAATGTGGCCGCGCGGGCCGACGCTCACCAGGCGCTTGTCGGCGCGGGTGACGGCCAGCAGCGGCGCGCGGGAGGGGTTGGCGCTGTGGGGCGCCGGCTGGTCGAGTACGTCGACGAAGGTCTCGGCCTTCTCACCGGCCTGGGCGCCGCCCGCCAGCAGCAAGGCGCCCAGGATCAGCAGGCGCTTGAAGGGGATCTGCATGAAGCTTTCCTCACAACTCTCTTCGCATCGTTTCCTGCCGCTTTCGCCGCAGGAACCGCGGCGGCCCGCGCTGCATGCGGGGGCCGCCGCGCCCTGGGTCAGCGAATGCCGCTGCCGGCCAGCGCCTCGGGGGACCACTGGGTCTTGGCCAGGGGGTCGATGTAGCTGATGCCGCCGTACGGGCCGACGACGCCGTTGATGTTGTAGGAGCCGGCGGTCAGGTCGTAGATCATGAACGGCGTGGCGTCCGGGATGCGCTTGTCGTAGCTCTGGCTGAGGAAGGCGAAGGAGCCGCGATAGAGCTGGCCACGAGCGTCGTACTGGTCAGAGGCCAGGGCCACCCAGCTGTCTTCGTCGAGGTAGAAGCGGCGCTTGGCGTAGATGTGCCGCGCGCCGGACTTCAGGGTGCCTTCGACGACCCACACGCGGTGTTTTTCCCAGCGCACGTAGTCGGGCGCCAGGTGGTTGGGCGTGACCACCGGCTTGATGTCGCTGGCGTAGGTCAGGCGGTAGGTGTTGTAGGGCACGATCATTTCCTGCTTGCCCACCAGCTTCCAGTCGTAGCGGTCCAGCGCGCCGTTGAAGACGAACACGTCATCGTAGGTGCCGGCGCCGGCCATGCCGGGGTTGGGGGTGTCGTAGGCGAGGTTCGGCGCCAGCTTCACGCGGCGCTGGCCGGGCAGGTACTGCCAGGCGCGGCGCGGCTGCTGCAGCGGGTTGGCGGCGTCCTTGAGCATCATCGCCTCGCCGGCGCGGCGGGCCGGGCCGCTGTAGTACAGCTTCATCTGGTAGTAGACCTCGGAGCCTTTCACCGGCTGGGTGAGGTCCTCGTACACCGGGTAGTTGATGAAGGCCTGGCCGGTGGTGGCGAGGTTGGCGCTGCCCGAGGCATCGACGTTCCAGGAGTCGTACTTGGCCTTGATGTTCACCCCCTGGTAGCGCAGCAGGAAGTTCCACATGGCCTCGGCGCCGGTCTTCGGAATCGGGAACGGCACGCCCGGCAGCGCGTTGTCGATGGCGGTGCCGCCCTCCAGGGATTGCGCGGTGACGGCGTTCTTCCTGCTGTTCTCCAGCACGGTGTCCGGCAGCGCGGCGCTGCGGTGGGTCGGGTAGACGTCGACGCGGAAGGTCGGATAACGCTTGGCCAGCTCGACGGTGGTGGCCGACAGCTCGTTCTTGTACTGCTCGACGTTCTTGCCGTCGATCACCAGCACCGGCTTGTCGCTGGCGAACGGGTCCGGGCGCATGCTGTCGCCGGCCTTGAAGCTGGCCGGGGCGGTGGTCAGGCCGCCGGCGTAGGCGGGAATCGAGCCATCGCTGCTGGCGGCTTTCTCGGCGCCGACCAGGGTCAGGGTGCTGCCGAGCTGGGCGGCATCCTGCGGGGAAACGGCAGCCTGGGCCAGGCCGCAGAGGGACAGGCCGAGGGCAGTGGCGATCAGGGTGGGTTTGAAGTTCATGCTGTGTTTCTCCTGCTTCGTGGGCGAAGCCTGGGGTGAAATCAGAAAGTGGCCTTCAGGGATGCGGTGACCATGCCGCGGTCCTTCAGCAGGGGCGCAAGGCCCGCCTGCGAGGTGATCTGGCCGGGGATGCACTGGTACTGGCCGTTGGCGCCGGGGGTGTTGTTGTCGCGGCCGCTCTCGCAGGTATCGAAGGGGCCGAAGGCGTCGACGTATTTCAGGTCCAGGCGGTATTTCTGGTGGAAGTCCGCGGCCACGCCGACCGAGTAGCTGCCCGCGTCTTCGTTGCCGCCCAGCTGCACCGCCGAGTTGCCGTGCAGGCCGACGTTGTAGGACATGGGCATGGACAGGTCGACGCCGGGGAAGGCCTGGTACCAGGTCGGGGTGAAGTTGGCGGACATGGCGTAGGCGTTGGTGGTGACCTTGTCGACGCCGTGGTAACTGGAGTCGCCCTTGAAGGTCTGCTGGCCTTCGGTGACGTCCACCAGGTGCGTCAGGGTGCCTTCCACCGCCAGCGACGAGGCGTCCCACAGCGGGGTGGCGCCGAAGGTCACCAGGCCGTTGAGCACGACGTGGAAGGTCTTGCCGCGGGCAAGGCCGGTGTCGCCGTCGCTGGGCATCTCGCCGATCAGGTTGGCGCCGTTGATCGCGCCGCGCTTGGCCGCGGCATAGAGCGTCGGGTTGACCGTGGTGAAGTTGCTTGCCAGCGGCATGTTCTCGCGGTAGTTCAGGTCCATGCCGACGCTGACGCCGCCGACTTCCTTGGACAGGCTGATGCCGTAGATGTCGATGTCGTCGGCGTAGGCGGTGACGTAGTTCATCCCCTGCAGGCCGGCGAGGCCCGGCTTGTGCAGGTTCGGCGCATTCACCAGCACTGCCGGCAGGGTGTCGGAGGTCTTGCGGTAGTAGAAGCCCAGGGTGCCGTCGAGCCATTCCGGGCTCCACTTGGCCATCAGGCCGAAGTCGCCGGTGTTGTCCGGCTCGCGGTCGTGGCCGCGCGGCGCGCCGTAGAAGGCGTTCTGCGCCGGCAGCGGCAGCCAGAAGACGTTGCCGCCGTCGTTGAGCATGTCGTAGGGGCCCATGTAGGTGCCGCCTTCGGGGAAACGCGAATTCTCGAACTCGAGGAAGTACTGCGCGGCCAGGGTCAGCTCGGGGTTCACCGTCAGCGAGGCGGATAGCTGGTTGCGCGGCATGAACAGCTCCTTCGCCTCGGTGCCGGGCACGTTGTACAGCTTGCCCAGGTCCAGGGCCGACTGGCCGTAGTTGATGCCGTTGGCGGCGCTGAACAGGGTCTCGCCCCAGTAGATGGTGTGGCGGCCGAGCTTGCCGCTGAGCTGCATGTCGTCGCCGACCTGGTGGCTGGCGAAGACGAAGGCATCGAGCAGCTCGCCGGACGGGCCGTTGTAGTAGCGGTCGGCGAAGTTGCTCAGGCCGTGGGTGGCCGGCTGCGCGCCGCGCGGGGCGATGACCGTGCCGTTGCGGCTGACCAGGTGGCCGGCATTGCCTTTCTGGCCGGGGAACGGATTGGCCGAGCCGACATCATCGTAGGCATGGTCGTACCAGCCGGCGGCGGACAGGCGGAAGCCCATGCTGTCGCGGTAGACGAAGTCCAGCTCGCTGAGCAGGTCGAAGCGCTGGGTCACCGGGCTGCCGGAGGAGAAGTTGCGGTCGCCGTCGTTGGTGTTGGCGGTGCCGGCGATCTTGCTGTTGCGCGACTCGACGCGCTGTCCATAGCTGAGCTTGACGGTGTTGTCGAAGCGGATCGACAGGTCCGGGTTGCCGGTGTCCAGCTCGAAGGCCTGCAGCGGCTGGCCGGCCATGGCGGCGAGGACTGCGCTCGCCAGCAGGCAGCGTTGCAGGGGGCGGTGCGGGTTGCTCTGATGATGCATTCTCGTGCTCCGTTTCTTGTTGTGGTCGGGACGCTTTCCGGGCCCGTCCCGCGGCCCCTCCCCCCTGCGCCGGAGCGCACGGGGGCCTGCCCCGGCGCGAACGCCGGAGCCGGAGGTTGCTCGGTTGGATCAGGTATCCAGCAGCTGGATCAGCTCGTCGGCCTGGGGCCAGTCGCCGTATCCGGAGGCCGGGTTGAGATGGCCGACGCGGCCCAGCTCCACCACGCTGGCTCGCCAGTGGCGGGCCATGCGCTGCACGGCTTCGGGCGTCGCCAGCGGGTCGTTGTCGCTGCAGGCCACCAGCGCCGGGAATGGCAGCGGCTCCAGCGGCAGCGGCGCCCAGCCCATCTCGGCCAGCACCTCGGGCTTGGGGTAATGGGCCGGCCAGTCGCCGTCCAGGTCCGGCGGAGTGGCCAGCAGCGCACCCTTGATCGGCCGGCTGTAGCGCGCCGCCCAGTGGGCGACCATCAGCACACCGGCGCTGTGGGCGACCAGGATCACCTCGCCGTCGATGCTCTGCAGCTCGCGCTGGATGGCCTCGACGCGGGCGTCCAGGTCCAGCTTGTTCTCGGTCAGCGGCGGTACGCAGCGGACATTGGGCAGGCGCTGCTGGAGCAGCGTCTGCCAGTGCTCGGCGACGTGGTCGCGCAGGCCGGGGACCAGGAGGACGGTGGTGGAGGAATTGTTGTGGCTCACCGGTTCACCTTTGGGTGATTTCGAACTTGTTGGACAGACAGTAGAGCCGCACCGGTGGCAGTGCTTTGCATTGAGCGTCAGGTACTTCGCATTTGGTGACAGGCCCCGGCCAGCCTGCTGTCCCGCCGTGCCCATGGCGTTCGGGCGTAGCGGAACGCACGGCGCATTCCAGAGCGGCGCAGGCACTGGCCGAAGTGAGAACTTTCGTACACGATTGGTTACAGCTGTCGCTAGAATCAGAGGTCATCGACCCAGCAGCGTGCACTCCCCTCGCCAGGCGTCCCCGGACCCTGCCGGCGCGGAGCCCCACAAGAACAAGAAGGCGATTCCCGCATGACCCCCATGGTTCGCATTGCGGCCCTCACCAACTACCTGGAAGTGGCCCGACACCTGGGCCTCAACCCGCAGCAGCAACTGAGCGCGGTGGGCCTTTCCCAATCCATGCTCGAGCACCCGGAGCAGCGCATCCCCGTTTCCACCGCGGTGACCCTGCTGGAGGAATCGGCGCGCATCAGCGGTTGCGAAACCTTCGGCCTGCGCATGGCCGAATCGCGCCAGCTCGCCGATTTCGGCGTGATCAGCCTGCTGCTGTCGCACCAGGCGACCCTGCGCGAGGCGATGGACACCATCATCCGCTACCGCCACCTGCTCAACGAATCCCTGGCGCTGTACGTGGACCAGGAAGGCAAGCTGGCGATCCTGCGCGAAGAACTCCTCACGGTGCCGCCGATGCCCATGCGCCAGGGCCTGGAGCTGGCCCTGGGGACCCTCTACCGGCTCTGCGCCGCCCTCCTCGGCCCGCACTGGCGGCCGGTCAGCGTGAACTTCAGCCACGACGCCCCGGCGGACCTGCAGGTGCATCGCCGGTTGTTCGGTTGCAAGATCGAATTCGGCAGCGAGTTCAACGGCATCGTCATCCCCGCCGCCGACCTCGACGCCGCCAACCCCATGGCCGACCCGGCCATGGCCCGGCACGCGCGCAGCTTCGTCGACTCCCTGCCCGGCGCCACCGACGGCAGCACGCTGAACGAGGTGCGCAAGTCCATCTACCTGCTGCTGCCCATGGGGCGCGCGACCATCGAGCAGATCGCCCAGTCGCTGGGGCTGAACGTGCGCACGCTGCAACGGCGGCTGGAGGACAACGGCGTGACCTTCTCCGACCTGATCAACGAGGTCCGGCGCGAACTGGTACTGCGCTACATGGAAAACCCCCGCTATTCCCTGGGACGCATCGCCGACCTGCTGGGGTATTCGATGCCCAGCTCCTTCACCCGCTGGTTCGCCGTGCAATACGGCATGTCGCCGGCGGCGTGGCGCAAGGAGCATCTGGGGAGGGAGACGGAGTGAGTGCCTCCTGAGAGGAACGGTGCCGTGCGGTTCGCGAGCAAGCTCGCTCCTACAAGGTGAACTTCGGTGTGCTCTTCGCAGGAGCGAGGGGGACGCCATCGTTATTGCTCGCGAACCCACCCGAAACGCCGGCCCTGCCGGCGGATCGCGGGCATGGCCCGCTCCTACAGGTTGGTGCCAGCGCCCGGGATAGCGTAGGAGCGGACCTTGTCCGCGAAGTCCGTCGCGGCGGAATCTGACGCAGACCGAATACACCGGCGCCCATCGCCAGCGGCGAATCGCGGAGAAGCTCCGCTCCTACAAGAGCGCGCGTGCCACTTTGGCTTTGGCTTTGGCTCTTGAAGGTTTCCAGAGAAACATCCGCACGCGCCGGATGCCCCGTCCAGGAGGCCGAGAGGAATCGGAGTTCCAGGGGTTGAGCGGCATGGATGCCGCGAGAGCCGCGATGGGCCAGGGATGGCCCGTCGCGGCGTGCCCCTGGAACTGCGATGGAGCGAGGGAACCCCGGCGAAGCCGGGGCCGGATGATGGGGCAAGACCTTTGGTTACTTTGCGTCGTTTGGCAAAGTGACTCGCCCGAGGGGGCGAAACACAGCGTCCAGGCGCACGCAGAAGCGACGCGGAGACAATCAAGCTGAAGCAGCACGCCTGAAAAGTCGCAGCCAGAGCAAGCGCCGGCCCTGCCGGCGGATCGCGGGCATGGCCCGCTCCTACAGGTCGGCGCCGGTACGTAGAGCGCACGGACATCGATGGGTATCGCTACGCTCCACGCCATCCTACGTTCGTGCTCCACCGTAATTCCGGTGTAAACCGAAACGCCGATCCGCGCGCAGGAGCGTACGGCGTTCGCGATCGTCACCGGCCACGCCCGAATCAACCGGCGAAGCGCAACATCCCCAGCACCAGCACCGCCAGGAACGCCGTCTCCCCCAGCATCAGCAGGATCGGCTTGATCCCCACCGTCGCCAGCGCGCGCAGCTGGGTCTTCATGCCCAGCGCCGCGATGGCGATCACCAGGCACCACTGCGAGAGCTTGCCGCCCGCCAGCTGTACCGCCGGCGGCAGGTAACCGGTGCTGTTCACCGCCGCCAGCAGCACGAAGCCCACGGCGAACCACGGCAGCAGTGGCGGACGCTTGTCGCCCGGCTCCACGCCGCGGGCGCGGGTGATCATCGCCGCGCAGAGGATCACCGGCAGCAGCATCGCCACGCGCATCAGCTTGACCACCGTGGCGCTGTCGCCGACTTCCTTGGAAATGCTGTAGCCGGCTCCCACCACCTGGGCCACGTCGTGGATGGTGCCGCCAAGGAAGATGCCCGCCTGCAACGGCGGCAGGCCCAGCGCCTTGACGATCATCGGGTAGAGGATCATCGCCAGGGTCGACAGCGCCGACACCCCGAGCACGGTGAACAGCGTGGCCTTTTCCTTCTGCGTGTGGGCCGGCAGGGCCGCTGCCAGCGCCAGCGCCGCCGAGGCGCCGCAGATGGCGGTGGCGCCACCGGTGAGCAGCCCGAAGAGGAAGTTGAAGCCCATGGCGCGGGCCGCGGCGATGGACACCAGGATGGTCACCGTCACCAGCACCACCACCATGATCACCGGCTGCCAGCCCAGCTCGGCGATCTGCCCGAAGGTGATGCGGATGCCCAGCAGCGCCACGCCCAGGCGCAGGATTTCGCGGGCGGTGAATTCGATGCCGGCCTTGCACACGCTGTCGGCGGAGAGGAAGTTCATCGCCAGCCCAAGCAGCAGCGCGAACAGCATCACCGGCGCGCCGTAGTGCTCGGAGAGAAAGGTCGCGGCGGCAGCCACCATGGCGCTGACCAGCAGGCCGGGCAGCAGGGTTCGGCTGCGCGAGCCAAGGGCGGTGAGGGTCAGCGTGGTCATGCCGGCACCTCCTGCCGCGCCGCCACCACGTAGCAGGCATCGGCGCGCCACTCGATCTCGTAGCGCTTCAGGCCGAAGCCCTTGATACCGGCGGGGCAACCCGTGGCGAGGTCGAAACGCAAACCGTGGGCCGGGCACTGCAGCCAGCGGCCGTCCAGGCGCCCACTGAACAGCGAGGCGCCGGCGTGGGGGCAACGGTCGTCGATGGCGTGCAGTTCGCCGTCGACATCGAACAGCAGGATGATGCCTTTGTCGTGATGGATCAGACTGCGCCCACCGCGCGCCGGCAGGCGTTCGGCGGGAATACGGATCGAGCAGCTCATGCCGGGATCGCCTCCGGGTGCTGGCGATCCATCGCTCGATAAAGGGCCGCCAGGAGCTGCTCCGGGCTCTGCCCGCCGAGGGCGAAGGCGCGGCCTTCGAGGAGGAACATCGGCACGCTGGAATCGGCCAGCGCCACGCGGCGGCCGATGAACTGCCGGGCGCCATCGGCCAGGGCGTCGTCGAAATCGGCGGCGTTGAAATCGCAGGCGCGCAGCAGGCGACGCAGGGTGTCGCGGTTGCCGATGTCCTCGCCCAGCTGGAAGTGCGCGCGGAAGATCATCTCCAGCAGCTGTTCCTTCTGGTTGTCGCTGCCCACGTGCACCGCCCGCTGGAACACCCGGTGCGCGTAGGTGGTGTTGGGCATGGTGAGGATGCGTTCGAGGTCCAGGTCGACCTTGGCGGCCTCGGCCGCGCGGCGCACCTCACCCATGCGCGCCCGCACGGCGCGCTTGCCGCCCAGGCGGCGCTGGTAGAACTCGGCGAAGGGCTCGCCGTCCAGGGAAATCTGCGGCAGCAGTTGCAGGCCGAGCCAGTTCACCCGCACGTGCAGCTCGGGGCGCTGGCGAGCCAGCAGGCGCAACGCGACGTCGAGGTTGCGCTTGCCGATCAGGCACCAGGGGCAGATGAAGTCGAAGGTCATGTCGAGGTTGAGAGTCGGCATCACGCGCCCTCCTCTTCGCCGCGCAGGCAGCGGATATCGCGGTGGTAGTGACGCCGGGCGTAGAGGAAGACCAGCGCGGCGAGAATGCTCAGCAGCGGGACCAGTTGGAAGGCGCGGTCCAGGCCGAGGTGGTCGGCCAGCACGCCGGTGAGCAGCGGGCCGGGCGCCAGGCCCAGCAGGTTGTTGGCCAGGGTCAGGGTGGCGAAGGCGGTGCCGTGCACGGCCGGCGCGGTGAGGTTGGCGACCATGGCGCCGGACGGCCCGGAGGTGCCGGCGGCGACCAGCATGCCCAGGGCGATCAGGCTCAGTTGCGCGGTGCCCGGCGGCAGGTGGAAGGCCACCGACAGCAGCAGGCAGCTGGCCAGGCAGAAACCGATGGCGAGGATGATCTTGCGCGGCGGGTCGCTGCGCCCCAGGCGGTCGCAGAGGATGCCGCAGAGCACCATGCCGCTGCCGCCGACCAGCACGATGACCGCGGAGATCATCCCGGCCTTGCCGGTGTCCAGGTGGTAGTAGCGGTTCAGGTAGCTGGGGATCCATACCATCACCGCGGCGGCGACGAACAGCTGCAGGCCGCTGCCCAGGTACGCGGCGATCACCGAGCGGCTACCGAACAGGCTGCGCAGCGAGCGGCCGCCGGCCTGGCGCGGCGCCTCGGCGGCGGCCACCGGGGCAATGCGCTTCTCGCTCACCACCAGCGGGTAGAGCAGCGCCAGCAGCAGGCCGAACAGCGCCATGCCGGCGAAGGCCCAACGCCAGCCCAGGTGCGCGGCGAGCACGCCGCCCAGGCCCATGCCCAGCACCGAGCCGAACATCCCGCCGGCCATGAAGGCGCCGGTCAGGGTGGCGCGCAGGTGCGCCGGGAAGACCGAGATGACCACGGCGATGCCGACGCTGCCGTAGGCGGCCTCGCCGACGCCGACGAAGAAGCGCGCGGCGAACATCTGCGGGAAGGTCTGCGCCACGGCGCAGCCGAGGGTGGCGAGGCTCCAGAGCATGGCCATCAGCGCCAGGCTGCGCACGCGCCCCCAGCGGTCGGCGAGCAGTGACAGCGGGAACGTCAGCAGGCCGACCATCACCGCGACGATGCCGCTGAGCAGACCGAGCTGCGCATCGCTCAGGGCCCATTCGACCTTGAGCAGCGGGAAGACGGCATTGAGCACCTGGCGCGACATGTAATCGGAGATCAACAGGCCGAAGGTCAGGGCGAACACCACCCAGGCGTAGCGGCGCGGCACGCTGGGCACGGTGGCAGGGATGTCGCCCAGGGCGACGGAGTGGATGGCCATGGTGCTAGCTCTCCGGGTGAGTGGGTGGATTCTTGTTGTTTTGGGTTGTGGATCAGCCCCTCTCCCTAACCCTTTCCCTGAAGGGAGAGGGGACCGTTCGGCGCAGGAGGAAACCTTCGCGTCGGCCGGCACGGACAGCTCCCTCTCCCTTCGGAGCGGGGCGCGCAGCCAGGGCTGGGGAGAGGGCCGTTATCAGCCGTCTCTGGCTACAGCCAATCTGTCACGCGCGAAGCGGGACGGACTTCTGGCCCGGCTGGCGGTTGGGCGCCATGCCGTTCATGCGCAGGGTTTGCTCGACGCTGTCGTACTGCACGCCGATCTTGTAGATGGCGCGCGCTTCCTTGCCGTTGGCGACCTCGCGGCCCAGCTCGTGGGCGACGCGGACGCACTGCTGGATCTGCTCCACCGAGGTCATGCGCTGGCCGTGCTGGCCGATGATGGTGTCCTCGATGCCGCAACGCGGGTGCAGCCCCATGGCCATCGCCATCATGTTGAACGGCAGGACGTTCTTGAGCAGCGACTCGGCGGTGACGGTGGCGCCGTCCGGTGCGCGGTGCACGAAGTTCATGAAGTTGAACGGGTTGGGGCCGTCGAAGCCGCCGCCGATGCCGATCCAGGTCAGGTTCAGCGGGCCCTTGTAGACGCCCTTGCGCACCAGGCGCTCGAGGGTCTCCAGGGCGTGCATGCCGGTCAGCTGGAAATGCGGCTGGATGCCGGCGGCCTGCAGGCGCTTCAAGTGCTCCTCGACCCAGGCCGGGCCGGCCGGCACGGTCATCTCGCTGTAGGCCGCCTGGTACAGCGGGTTTTCCAGGGAGGTGCCCTTGAGGTACTCCGGGTAGAGCAACTCCATGATGTTCATCTGCGTGGTGTTGATCGCCACGGTCACCTGGTCGGGCTTGGGCGTCAGCTCGGCGAGCATGTGGCGGGTGTCGTCGGACAGCCACTTGGCGGCTTCGCCGTCGCTTTCGGGGGCGAAGGAAATCGAGCCGCCGACCTGGATGATCATGTCCGGCACGGCCTCGCGCACGCCGGCGATCAGCTCGTTGAACTTGGACAGGCGCTTGGAACCCTTGCCGTCCAGCTCGCGCACGTGCAGGTGGAGCACGGTGGCGCCGGCTTCGTAGCAGTCGACGGCCTTCTGGACCTGCTCGTCCATGGTCACCGGGATGTCCTCGGGGAAGTCCTCGGGCATCCATTCCGGGCCGTAGGGAGCGGTGGTGATGACCACCTTGTCCTGGTTCTCGGGGTGCAGCGAATCGTCGAAGAATTGCATGTCGGTCTCCGTAATTGTTCTTGTCGGGCTCTGGGTGCAGAGGGTCAGAAAGGCTTGTCGCCGATGATTCCGGCGCGCTCCATGCGGCGCACGCAGGGCGGGTAGTCCATCACCGCGTAGTGCTGGGTACAGCGGTTGTCCCAGATCGCCACGTCGTTCTTCTTCCAGCGCCAGCGCACCTGGAATTCGGGGATGTACACCTGGCTCACCAGGTAGCGCAGCAGGTCGGCCGCGCCGGGGTTGGCGTCCTGGCCGAAGCGCACGTTCTGCGGGGTGTGGTAGTTGGTGAAGTGGGTGGTGAAGGCGTTGACGAACAGCACCTTCTCGCCGGTTTCCGGATGGGTACGCACCACCGGGTGCTCGGCGTCGGGGTACAGCGCCTTGAGCGCCAGGCGCTTGTCGATGGGCATGGCCGCGCCGAAGCTGGCCTCGATGCTGTGGCGCGCGCGCAGCTTGGCGATGCGCTCCTTGATCTCCGGCGGGAGCATCTCGTAGGCCAGGGCCATGTTCGCCCACATGGTGTCGCCGCCCACCGGCGGGCATTCCACGCAGCGCAGGACGCAGCCCATGGGCGGCGCCTCGCGCCAGGTGGCGTCGGTGTGCCAGGCGTTCTCGTAGCGGTCGTTGGGCAGGTCCGGGGTCTTGTAGATGCGCACCAGGCCCGGATGCTCCGGGTCGCTGCCGGCCACCGGGTGGTCTTCCAGCTCGCCGAAGCGACGGGCGAAGGCCACGTGCTCGGCGCGGCTGATGTCCTGGTCACGCAGGAACAGCACCTTGTGCTTGAGCAACAGCTCGCGCAGTTCGGCGAACAGTCCTTCGTCGCGGGAGGCGTCGCCCAGGTTCACCCCGGAGATTTCGGCGCCGATGCTGCAGGTCAGACGTTCTACGTGCATGGCGGCGCCCTCAGATGACGAAGATCGACGAGCCGGTGGTCTTGCGCGACTCGAGGTCGCGGTGGGCTTGCACGGCGTCCGCCAGCGCGTAGTGCTGGTTGATCTCGATGCGGATGTCGCCGTTGCCCACGTGGGTGAACAGCTCGTCCAGCAGCGCCGCCTTCTCCGCCGGGTCGGCGATGTAGTCGGCCAGGGCCGGGCGAGTGAGGAAGATCGAGCCCTTCATCGCCAGCAGCACCGGGTCGAACGGCGGGATCGGGCCGGACGCGGTGCCGACGCAGACCATCAGGCCACGGCGCTTGAGCGACTCCAGGGAAGTCATGAAGGTGTCCTTGCCGACGCTGTCGAAGACCACGTCCACGCCCCGGCCGTCGGTCAGCTCGCGCACCCGCTCGGCAACGCCTTCCCGGCTGTAGTTGATGACGTGCTCGCAGCCGTGGGCGAAGGCGATCTCGGCCTTGGCGTCGCTGGAGACGGTGCCGATCACACGCAGGCCGAGAAGCTTGGCCCACTGCGAGACGATCAGCCCGACACCGCCGGCAGCGGCATGCAGCAGGATGCTCTGGCCCGGCTTGAAGTCGTGGATGCGGCGCAGCAGGTAGGCCGAGGTCAGGCCGCGCATGGTCATGGCGGCGGCGGTTTCGAAGGCGATGTTCTCCGGCAGGCGGATCAGCGGCGCCGCCGGCACCAGGCGCTCGGTGCTGTAGGCGCCGAGGGTGTTGATGAAGCCGGTGTAGGTCACGCGGTCGCCGGGCACCACGTTGGTCACGCCCTCGCCCACCGCCACCACCACGCCGGCGGCTTCCACGCCCATGCCGCTGGGCAGCGGGACGGCGTAGGTGCCATTGCGGAAGTAGGTGTCGGCATAGTTCAGGCCCACCGCCACATGGCGAATGCGCACTTGCCCCGGGCCGGGCTCGCCGACCTCCACGTCCTCGTAACGCAGGACGTCGGGTCCCCCTGTTTCATAGAAACGAACGGCTTTAGCCATGGCCGGAATCTCCAGTTGTCTTGTTGTCGTGGGCGCTTTCGTTTGGAGCGGGCAAGCGCCTTTGAGCGGACAATAGGCAGGGGCCGGTCGGGAAGCTTCACATCGTGCGACAGGGGCTTTTCATTTCATGACAGGGCCGGTACGGCGCGGGCTGGACGCAGAGTTCCACCGCAGAAGCGGGCCATGCCCGCGATCCGCCGGCAGGGCCGGCGTCTCTGTCCCGCCAGCGCACGCCACCGGCTTTCCCCGGTCGCCTTGCGGGCCGCCGCGGAGGACTTCGCGGACAAGGTCCGCTCCTACGTTGTCAGCAGCCTGCGATGACCCTCATGCAACGGTGTTTCCCTGTAGGAGCGGGCCATGCCCGCGATCCGCCGGCAGGGCCGGCGTCCGGCCTGCGGGACTATTCGTTGGTTTCGCCTGACGCTCCGCAGCCGCCGCCCAGACTTCGCGGACAAGGTCCGCTCCTACCTGGAACTACTGTGCTGGGGCTCCCCTCTCCCCCGCCCTGGCTACGCGCCCCGCTCCGAAGGGAGAGGGAGCTGTTCGTGCCGGCTGACGTCCTGGTTTCAACCTGCACCGTACGGTCCCCTCTCCCTTCAGGGAGAGGGTTAGGGAGAGGGAAATCACCGGCACGAACTCTCAAAGAAAGGCAGTTGCTTCTGCAGCACAGCCAGTACCAAGGTAAAAAGCTCGCTCAAAACCGGCGGGCAGTGGTCGTAGGTGCAAAAGTAAAAGGGCCGCCAATTGGCAGCCCTTCCCCTTCACAGGTGGCCTACTTCAGCTCGCGCAATTTGCTGTAGGTCAGGCGCATATCACGGGCCCAGCCGTCGAGCACGCCCTTGAAGTCGCCGGCGGTCATGGCCTGGGTGTCGTTTTCCAGCGCGTGCCCGGTGCCCTTGCGCACCACCTGGGCGACCACGCGGCTGGAGGGGCCGTCGAGAATCGCGGCTTCGGTGCCGATCTGGGTGTCCTGGTCGCGGATGCCGGTGGCGGTGCTGACGCCGGCGGCGATCAGGGCGATCGGGATCACCTCATAGGGCTTGAGCGACTGGGTGTGGCTGCTCACCGCGGTGATCGCCGGGCGCAGCACCAGGGTGCCCGGGCCGGGCTTGTCGACCACCTGCAGCACCTGGCCCAGCTCGCGGCGCAGCGCCTTGTCGTAGTAGTCGGTGATCTGCGTCATGGTCGCCTGCGAGAGCTGCTCGGTGGCCTTGGGCGCGGGGTAGAACTGCGAACGCTCGATGAGGATGCTGCGGTAGTTCATCAGGTTCAGCGTGGGATCGACCCAGGCCAGCACCTTGTTGCCCGAGGCGTTTTCCTGCTCGGTGAGACGGGAGTAGTCATACAGGAAGCCGGAGTATTCCTCCGGCTGGACCTGCTTTTCCGCGCAGCCTTGCAGCAATGGCAACAGCAGCAGGGACAACAACGCGACATAGGACTTCATAGGGTTCTCCGGTTGAGATATCGATGTCGCCAGGTTGTACGGCAGGAGACTGCGCTACCCCCTCCCCCGTGTCGTTTCGCGTGCCGGCGAGCGCCCGCACGCTGGCGCCCCGGTGGGGGCGCCGCAATGCTCGCCATCAGTGGAACGGGAAGATGTAGTTCATCCAGGCCGCCATGCGCAGGAGGATCTTGCGCATGATCGCCACATGGTGGAAATGCTCGCTGTAGAGCGCCGCCTGGCCATAGGCGCCACCGGGCATCAGCGAGGCGTAGGGGGCGAATTTCGGGTCGGTGATCTCGATGATCACCGGCACCCGCCCCGGCGGTGGCGAGCCGCTGTAGCTGATCAGCGTGCCCGACGGCTGCACCTGGCCCTCGCCGATCACCGCGATGACCTGCTTGACCTTGCCGGCGAAGACCTCGCCAGGGATGCCATCGAACGCCACCTCGGCCTCGTCGCCTACGCTCAGGCGCAACTGGCTGTTCTGGCGCATCCACGCGGTGAAGTACGGCCCCTCTTCCGGCACGAAGACCATCGACGGGCGCAGCGGCAGCCGGGTCGCCATCATGCCCGGGCGCAACGACACGTGGGTGACGAAGCCGCGCGACGGCGCACGCACCACGGTGTTGTCCAGCTCGAACTGGGCCAGGCCCTGCTGCGCCGTGAGGTCGTCCACGCGGGCGGTGGTCAGGTCGACGTCGCGCTTGTTGCCGACGTTGCGCACGGCCAGCTCGCGGGCGCGGGCCTGGTCGGCGCGCGCCGACACCAGCTGCGCCTTGATCGAGTCCAGCTTCAGCTGGAAGGGTTTGGGATCGATGCGGAACAGCACCGCGCCCTTCTCGATCATCTCGTTGCCCTTCACCGGCACTTCCACCACCTGCCCGGTGACCACCGGGATCACCGGCGTGGTGACGAAGTAAGTACGCGCCACCTCGGAGTACGGGTGGTTGTAGTTCATGGTGAAGATCAGCGCGCCGATGATGATCACCCCGCCGAGCACGGCGGTGGGCACGGTCCACTTGTTCAGCGGGATGCGGAAGATCTTGAAGATGGCGATGCAGATGGCGGCATAGGTGAGGATCAGCAACAGGTCCATGGCTCAGCCCTCCCCGCCCGGTTGAGTGGTTGCCGGTGCGGCGGGCGCGCCGGTGCGGCCCTCCAGCACGTCCAGGCGCTGGCGGAGCTCGGCCAGTTGCTGCTCCAGGTACTCGGCCTCCTGCGCCGGCGTCTTGCCGTGGTGGAAGCCCCAGCCCCGGTCCTCGCGGTACAACATGGCCCAGATCCACAGGAACGGCCACAGCGCATGCAGCGTGAACAGGCTCACCCAGCCGGCCGCGTGGATCGCGTCCTGGTGGGGATGATTACGGTGTACCGCGATCTCGTAGGGAATGTCGTGCAGCACGATGATCCCGTAGAACAATACCAATCCGACGAAGATCAGTACCCCCAGCGCAAAATAGTCAAGCATCCCGCCCTCCTAGATCCCCCGAGCACAACGCCGGAGCGAGTTGCCTGAGTATGGTTGATCCATGGCAATCTGCACGATCGTCGAAACGTCCGTATGACGGGGGATGCAGCCCGATCACGCGGGGAATTCGGGCGGTCGTTCCGACAGATGCGTGGGAGGCTCTAGCTCCGGTATGTGCAGGCTCTGCCGGGGAATTTTCGCTTTCGGTGGCAGGGCCGGAGGGAGTCGCCCCTGGGAAAACCTGCAGCCGGAAGCCGGAAAGCGGCCATGACCACGCCTAGCCGGTGTCAACCGGCGTGAATGGAGCTGGGCGGGTTCGCGAGCAAGCTCGCTCCTACGAAGAGCCGCACGCCTGACCTGTAGGAGCGAGCTTGCTCGCGAACCGCACCCACTCCGCCCTCCGCTAGCCGGCCCGCGCCAGGATCACCCGCGCCACCACCAGCGCCAGCACGCCGACGATGGCGAAGGCGGCAAGGGTCGCCACGCCGCCGTCGCGCTGGAGAATGTCTCTCCACGCTAACAGGCGGCGTGCGCAGCGGCGCGGCAGCCGACAAAGGGCAGGCTCTGCGACGCGGGGTAGCGGCCTGCATCAAGGTCTGGCGGCGAATCACTGTCTATCCTTCACCGGGCTGTCATGGAACAGGGATGGGGCAATGCCGAAGAAGCTGGTGCTGGTGGCGCTCGTCGCGCTGCTGCTGGGGGGCGGGCTGTGGTGGTACCTGCAGTCCCGCGAGAGTGGCGACAAACGCCTGGTGCTCTACGGCAACGTGGACATCCGCCAGGTGTCGCTGGCCTTCACCGGCAGCGAGCGCATCGCGACGATGAATGTCGAGGAAGGTGACGTGGTGAAAGCCGGCGATGTGCTGGCCAGCCTCGATACCCGCGCCCTGCGCCTGCAGGTCGACAAGGCCCGCGCGCAGATCGCCGCTCAGGAGCAGAACCTGCTGCGCCTGAAGAACGGCTCGCGCCCCGAGGACATCGATCGCGCCAAGGCGCAGGACAAGGCCGCCCGCGCCCAGCTCGACCTGGCCACGACCCAGCTGCGCCGGCTGCAGAACATCCGCGCCAACAGCCCCGGGGGCCGCGCCGTCAGCCAGCAGGACATCGACAGCGCCACCTCGCAACAGAAGGTCGCCCAGGCCGAGCTGGAAGACCGGCAGAAATCCCTGCGCCTGGCGCAGATCGGCCCGCGTGCGGAAGACATCGCCCAGGCCGAGGCCCAGCTCGCCGCTGCCCGCGCCGACCTGGCGCTGCTGCAGCACAACCTCGACGAGGCCGACCTCAAGGCGCCGCAGAACGCCACCGTGCGTTCGCGCCTGCTGGAGCCCGGCGACATGGCCTCGCCACAGCGCCCGGTGTACTCCCTGGCGCTGACCGACCCGAAATGGATCCGCGCCTACGTCAGCGAAACCAACCTGGGCCGCATCAAGCCCGGCATGAAGGCCCAGGTGTTCACCGACAGCCACTCGGACCAGGCCATCGACGGCCAGGTCGGCTTCATTTCCTCGGTGGCCGAGTTCACGCCCAAGTCGGTTCAGACCGAGGAGTTGCGCACCAGCCTCGTCTACGAGGTGCGCGTGCGGGTGGCCGACCCGGACAACCGCCTGCGCCTGGGCATGCCGGCCACGGTGCGCTTCGCCGACGAGGCGCGCTGATGGCCGAGGCTCCGGTAATCCGCGCGGAAGGCCTGGCCAAGCACTTCCTGGTGAAAGAGTCGGGCAAGACGGTACAGGCCCTCAAGGACATCCGCCTGGACATCCCCCGCGGCCAGCTCACCGCGCTGGTCGGCCCGGACGGCGCCGGTAAGACCACCTTCCTGCGCCTAGTGGCAGGGCTGCTGCAAGCCGATGCCGGCACGCTCACGGTGCTGGACGTGGACGTCCACGCCCATCCGCAGCAGGTGCAGGACCGCATCAGCTACATGCCGCAACGCTTTGGCCTCTACGAGGACCTCAGCGTGCAGGAGAACCTCGACCTCTATGCCGATCTCCATGGCGTGCCACCCACGCAGCGCCGGGAGCGCTACCAGCGCCTGCTGGAGATGACCGACCTGGCGCGCTTCACCGAGCGCCCCGCGGGCAAGCTCTCCGGCGGCATGAAGCAGAAGCTCGGCCTGGCCTGCACCCTGGTGCGCTCGCCGGACCTGCTGCTACTCGACGAGCCCACGGTGGGCGTCGACCCGCTGTCGCGCCGCGAGCTGTGGGAGATCATCCAGCAACTGATCGCGCAGGAGCAGCTCAGCGTGCTGGTGTCCACCTCCTACATGGACGAGGCCGAGCGCTGCGCCGAAGTCTTCCTGCTGCACCAGGGCCAGCTGATGGCCCAAGGCGACCCGGCGTCGATCCGCGCGCACGCCGACCACCTCTGTTTCATCGCCACGCCGCCCGCCGGCGAGCCCGCCCGCACCCTGCAGGCGCGCTTGCTGGAGGACCACCACAACGTCGTCGACGCGGTGCCGCAGTCCGGCGAGGTGCGCTTCATCCGCCAGCCGGATGCGGACCAGGCGGTGCTGGACAAGCTGCTCGACGGCGCCCCGGTCCGCCCGGTAGACGCGCGCCTGGAAGACGGCTTCATGTTCCTGCTGCGCGAGCGCAGCGACGCCGAAGCGGTGGACATGGAATCCCTCAAGGCCGGCACGCACCGCCACGAGAACAGCGACGAAGCGGTGATCGAAGTGAAGGACCTGGTGCGCAGGTTCGGCGACTTCACGGCCGTGGCCAGCACCAGTTTCAGCGTGCGCCGCGGGGAAATCTTCGGCCTGCTCGGGCCCAACGGCGCCGGCAAGACCACGACCTTCCGCATGCTCTGCGGGCTGCTGCCGGCCACCAGCGGCACGTTGCAGGTGGCCGGGGTCAACCTGCGCCACGCGCGGGCCCAGGCGCGGCGCAAGGTCGGCTACGTGTCGCAGAAGTTCTCCCTCTACGGCAACCTCTCGGTGGCCGAGAACCTGCGCTTCTTCGGCGGCGCCTACGGCCTGGGCGGAAAACGCCTGAGCCAGCGGATGGACGCGGTGTCGCGGCAATTCGACCTCGCCGGCCAGGAGGACGCGCCCAGCGGCCAATTGCCCGGTGGCTTCAAGCAACGCCTGGCGATGGCGGTCGGCCTGCTCCACGAGCCGGAAATCCTCTTCCTCGACGAACCCACCAGCGGCGCCGACCCGCTGGCCCGCCGCGGCTTCTGGCAGCGCATCACGGCGCTGGCGGCGTCGGGCACCACCATCATCATCACCACCCACTTCATGGAAGAAGCCGAATACTGCGACCGCATCGTCATCCAGGACGCCGGCAAGCTGCTGGCCATGGGCACCCCGCAGGAAGTCCGCGAGCAGGCCGGCGGCAAGGGCAGCACGCTGAACATGGAGCAGGCGTTCATCCAGATCGTCGAAAGCAACCGCCTCGATAGCAGCCACCAGCACGCCAAGACAGGTGCCGCATGAGCGCCGGCGGCTTCTGGCGACGCCTCGCCTCGCTGACCCGCAAGGAAGTGCGGCAGCTGGTGCGCGACCGCAGCAACCTGCTGATCGGCATCGGCCTGCCCATCGCGCTGATCCTGATCTTCGGCTACGGCCTGTCGCTGGACGTGAAGCGCGCCATCGTCGCCGTCGTCCTCGACGACCCGTCCCCCGTGGCCCGCGACGTAGCCGCCACGATCAGCCGCAGCGAGTACCTGGAACCGCACCTCGTGCGCTCCTTCGCCGAGGGCGAGGCGCTGATGAAGGCCCGCGAGGTGGACGCTCTGGTGCAGTTCCCCGCCGACTTCGGCCGCCGCCTGAACGAGGGCAACGCGCAGATCCAGGTGCTGGTGCAGGGTTCGGACGCCACCCGCGCGGCCAGCGTCTCCACCTACGTCAGCAGCGCCCTGGCCAGCTACGCCGAGAAGCAGGCCGACCGCGGCGGCGGCCTCAGCGCGCAATCCATGGACCAGCGCGGCGCGGTCACCATCGTCCAGCGCATGTGGTTCAACGCCGCCAACACCAGTACCTGGTACCTGGTGCCGGGGTTGATCGTGCTGATCATGACCCTGGTCGGCGCCTTCCTCACCGCCCTGGTGATGGCCCGCGAATGGGAACGCGGCACGCTGGAGGCGCTGTTCGTCACGCCGGTGCGGCCGGTGGAAATCCTCCTGGCGAAGATCATCCCCTGCTTCGGCATCGGCATGATCGGCCTCGCCCTGTGCCTGCTCGCCGCGCGCTTCCTGTTCGACGTGCCGCTGTACGGTTCCTTCGTCGTGCTGGTGATCGCCTCCATGCTCTACATGCTGGTGGCACTGGGCATCGGCCTGCTGATCTCGGCGGTGACCAAGAACCAGTTCCTCGCCAGCCAGATCGCCCTGCTCGCCAGCTTCCTGCCGGCGATGATGCTGTCGGGCTTCATCTTCGACCTGCGCAACGTGCCCACGGCCATTCGCATCATCGGCAACCTGCTGCCGGCGACCTACTTCATGGAGCTGGTGAAATCCCTGTTCCTGGCCGGCGACTTCTGGCCAATGATCCTCAAGAACTGCGCCATCCTCGCCGCCTACGCCGTCGCCCTATTGGGCCTGGCGAGGATGGTGACGCGCAAGCGGCTGGACTGAATTGCATGGAATTTCTCTGGCGCATCCTCAACCTCTGGCGCAAGGAACTGCTGGTGATCCTCAAGGACCCGGCCAACCGCATCGTACTGGTGGCGCCGGTGCTGATGCAGAGCGTGCTGTTCGGCTACGCGGTGACCTTCGACCTTAACGACGCGCCCTACGCCATCCTCGACCTCAGCCACAGCGAATCCTCCACGCGCCTCGCCTCGCGCCTGGACGGCAGCGGCATCTTCCATCGGGTGGCGACGCTGACCCGCGTGGAGGAAATCCAGACGGTGATCGACGAGCAGAAGGCGCTGCTGGTGATCCATATCCCGTCGGACTTCCAGACGCGCCTGGCCCAGGGCGACCCGGCGCCGATCCAGGTCATCCTCGACGGCCGCAACTCCAACACCGCCGGCTCCGCCGCCGCCGGGCTGGCGGTGGTGGTGCAGCAGTTCAACCAGGAGCAGGGCCTGGCCGCGGCGCCCATCAGCGTGGTCAGCCGCGCCTGGTACAACCTCAACCTGGAAACCCGCTGGCCGCTGATCCCCGCGCTGATCGCCACCCTGAGCATGATGCAGACGCTGATGCTCACCGCGCTCTCGGTGGCCCGCGAGCGCGAACAGGGCACCTTCGACCAGCTCCTGGTGACGCCCTACACGCCCCTGGAAATCATGCTCGGCAAGGCCATCCCGCCCCTGCTGATCGGCATGCTGCAAGCCACGCTGGTGCTGTTGATGGCGCTGTTCTGGTTCCGAATACCTATGGCCGGGTCGCTGCTCAACCTCTACGGCGGACTGGCGGTGTTCACCATGGCCTGCGTCGGGCTGGGCATGTCGATCAGCGCCGTGTCGCTGAACATGCAGCAGGCGATGCTCTACACCTTCGTGCTGATCATGCCGCTGACGCTGCTCTCCGGCCTCGCCACGCCGGTGCGCAACATGCCCGAGTTCCTGCAGACGGTCACCTACGCCAACCCGCTGCGCTTCGGCATCGACCTGATCCAGCGCGTCTACCTTGAAGGCGCCACCCTGGCCGAGGTGGGCTTCAACCTGATCCCCATGCTGGTGCTGGCCGCCATCACCCTGCCCCTCGCCGCGTGGCTGTTCCGCCACCGGCTTGCGTGAGAGAACCCCATGAAGCATTCCCTCACTCCCCTCGCCTGCTGCGTGACCCTGCTCGCAGGCTGCGCCGTCGGCCCCGACTACGAAGCGCCGCAACCCCAGGCGCCGGCCAGCTGGCAGGCGGCGCATTCGGGCGATACGCAATTGCACCCGGCCCAGGGCGATGTGCGCCTCGGCGAAGACTGGTGGACCCTGTTCGACGACCCGGTGCTGAACAACCTGCAACGCCGCGCCGACAAGGCCAGCCCCGACCTGCGCACGGCCGTGCTGCGCTTCGCCCAGAGCCGCACGCAGCGGCAGATGGTGGCGGCCCAGCGCGGAGTGGACGTCAACGCCTCCGCCGGCGTGACGCGCCAGCGCATGAGCGAGAACGGCGCCAACGCACTGATGATCCAGCGCATCGCCCCCGGCGCCGACAGCGACCAGATCAGCCAGGTGCTGGCCCAGCCCTTCACCCTCTACCAGGCCGGTTTCGATGCTTCCTGGGAGCCGGACCTGTGGGGCCGCATCCGCCGCTCGGTGGAGGCCGCCGATGCCAGCGTCGCCGCGCAGCAGGCCATGCTCGAGGAAACCCGCCTGGGCGTCTCGGCGGAGCTGGCCCGCGCTTACTTCGAACTGCGCGGCGTGCAGCAGCAGATCGCCGTGGCCAACCAGGACATCAGCGCTACCGAAGAATCCCTGCAACTGATCCAGGTACGCGCCGATGGCGGGCTGGTGGACGACTTCGACGTCGAGCGCCAACGCGGCCAACTGGCCGAGCTGCGCGCCAGCCTGCCGCAACTGCGTGCCAGCGAAAGCGCGGCGATCAACCAGATCGGCGTGCTGATCGGCGCCGAACCCGGCAGCCTGCGCGAGGAGCTGAAGCCCGTGGCGCAACCCGCGGCGCAGACCCCGGACCTGAGCCTCGGCCTGCCCTCGGAGGTGGCCCGCCGCCGCCCGGACATCCGCGCCGCCGAGGCCCAGCTGCACGCCGCCACCGCCAATGTCGGCGTGGCCGTGGCCGACCTCTACCCGTCGATCCGCCTGGGCGCGAAGTTCGGCTATGAATCCGCCGACGACGGCAAGTTCAGCGACTGGGGCAGCCGCACCTGGAGCGTCGGCCCGAGCCTGTCATTGCCGATCTTCGACAACGGCCGGCGGCGCTCGCAGATCAACCTGCGCCAGCTGGAACAGCAGGAAGCGGCGGTTGCCTACCAGCAGACCGTGCTCAAGGCCTGGCAGGAAGTGGACGACGCGCTGAGCCACTACGGCGCCGAACGCCAGCGCAACCAGCGACTGCAGGAAAAGCTGCACAGCAGCGACGTTGCCTACGGCATGGCCAAGGCGCGCTATGCCGGCGGCATGACCGACTTTCTGGTGGAGCTGGACGCCCAGCGCGCCTACCTGCAGTCGCGCCGCGACCTGGTGGACAGCGATACCCAGCTGCGCCTGACGCTGATCGCCCTGTGCAAGGCCCTGGGCGGCGGCACGCCGGCGTCCGGGGCCGAGGTCAGTTCTTCCGCGCGCTGAGCTTGCCGTCGCGCAGGTCCTTGGCGACCCGCCGCTGCATCTCGTAGGCGGGCGCCTCCACGGCGTCGTAGTCCTCGGAGTACCGCGTGGCGAAGCCCTGCACGCCCCACTCCTGGTACTGCTTGACGTGCCACAGCTCGTGGGCCCAGAGGGCGACGTCCTTCTGCGCGTCGTCCTCGCTGCGGAAGACGATCACATCCACCAGGGTGACCGCCTCGGTGTCGGGGTTCTGCATGATCGCCTGGGCGGCGTTCAGCTCGTCCAGCGCCCCGGTGGAATAGCGCGCGGCCATCAGCACCTCGTCGGAGAAATAGGGCTGCAGCTGCGCGCGGATTTCCAGCGGGATCGGCTCGGTGCCGCCCTGCTCCGCCTGCTCGCGGGACTGCTGCAGCCACACGCCCAGCGCCTGGGCGGCCATCTTGCGGGTATCCGACAGCACCGGGCCGAGCACCGCCCCCAGGTCCGGCAGGCAGGTGCAGGTGTCGAGGCAGACCTGGCGCTGGCCTGGCGGGCAGGTCGCGGCCAGGGCATCGACGGACGCGGCCAGCCCGGCGAGCAGCGCCAGGGCGCGCAGGAGACGGGTGGCAAAGGGGGACGGCATGCAAAGACTCCGCTACAACGTGGAGAAAGACCTGGTGCTCAGACAATGGCGCGGCGCGATCATGCCATGCCGCCAGCAAAAAAAGAGTGCTGGCGCGACGGATGAGACTTCTGCTAGTTTCTGACCCCATGAATGCCGCCAACCGCACCTTCCAGCAGATTATTACCACCATCGCTCCGATGGTGGGTTAGCGCATTCCAGCGAACAACCAAACCCGCCTCCCGGCGGGTTTTTTAATGCCCGCCGTCCGAGGCTCCCGATCGAGGAGACACCGATGGACCCGGCAAACCCACCCGTATCGCATCCCGTGCACGCGCTCATCCAGGCCGCCGACGAGGCCATCGGCCGCGAGGACTTCGACGCGCTGATCGGGTTCTATGCCGACGACGCCGTGCTGGTGGTCAAGCCCGGCCTGCTGGCGCGCGGCAAGGCGCAGATCCGCCAGGCCTTCGTCGCCATCGCCGGGCACTTCGGGCACAACCTGCGGGTGCGCCAGGGGCGCCTGGAAATCCTCGAGACCGGCGACACCGCCCTGGTGGTCGCGCAGACGCTGCTCGACACCAGCCACGGCAAGCTCAGCCGCCGCGCCACCTACGTATTCCGCCGCGACGCCGATGGCGCCTGGCGCTGCGCCGTGGACAACTCCTACGGCACCGACCTGCTGGAGGCGACCCCATGAGTACCGGCACTCTGCACCTGCTGTGCGGCAAGGCAGCGTCGGGCAAGTCCTGCCTGGCCCGCGAACTGGCCGAGGCGCCGGGCACCGTGATGCTGGCCGAGGAACACTGGCTGGCCGAGTTGTTCCCCTGGGGCATCAGCAACCCCGATGACTACCAGCTCTACGCCCGCCGCGTGCGCAAGGTCATGGGCCCGCACGTGGTCGGCCTGCTGCGCGCCGGCACCAGCGTGGTGCTGGACATCCCGGCCAACACCTTGGCCGACCGTCGCTGGCTGATCGACCTGGCGCAACAGGCCGGCGCCGCGCATTGCCTGCATTTCCTCGACGTCGACCCGGCCACCTGCCGCAGCCGCCTGCTCGCCCGCCACGCCCTCGCCCCGCTGTCGGCGCCGCTGGACCCGGCCGGCTACGAGGCGCTCAACCGCTATTTCGTCGCCCCGCGCCCGGAGGAAAAGCTGCAGGTGCAGCGCCATGGCGCCTGAGCGCGTAGAATCGCCGCCCCCAATGGAAAGACCCGATAGATGAACACCGACGCCATCGCCACCCTGCGCGAGCAACTGCTCAGCGCCCTCAACCCCGCCCCCGCGGAAACCCGCCGCCTGTTCCATGGCCGTGGCCGGCGCTGGCCGGGGCTGGAGCAGGTCACCGCCGACTGGCTGGAAGGCGTGCTGCTGGTGTCGCTGTTCCGCGAGCCGGAGGCCGATGAGCTGGCCGCTCTGCGGGCCATGCTGCTGGAACTGGCGCAGGGCGATACCTGGCGCGCCAGCGGCGCCCGCAGCCTGATGCTGCAGCACCGCTACACCTTGGAAAGCACCATGGAAGTGCTCGCCGGCGAGGCCTTCGACGGCTGGCAGATCAGCGAGCACGGCCTGCGTTACCAGCTGGACCTGGGCCGCAAGCAGAACAACGGCCTGTTCCTCGACATGCGCTACGGCCGCCAGTGGGTGCAGGCCAACGCCGCGGGGCTGCGCGTGCTCAACCTGTTCGCCTACACCTGTGGCTTCTCCGTAGCGGCGATGGCCGGCGGAGCACAGAAGGTGGTCAACCTCGACATGGCCCGCGCCGCGCTCAGCCGCGGGCGCGACAACCACCGCCTGAACGGCCACGACCTGTCGAAGGTGAGCTTCCTCGACCACGACCTGTTCAAGTCCTGGGGCAAGGTGAAGAAATCCGGCCCGTACGACCTGATCATCATCGACCCGCCGAGCTTCCAGAAAGGCAGCTTCGTCCTCGACAAGGACTACGCCCGCGTGCTGCGCCGCCTGCCGGAACTGCTGGACGGCGCCGGCACCGTGCTGGCCTGCGTGAACGATCCGGCCGTGGGCGTGGACTTCCTCCTCCAGGGCATGGCCGCCGAAGCGCCGCAACTGCGCTTCGTCGAGCGCCTGGAAAACCCGCCGGAGTTCGCCGATATCGAGGAAGACAGCGGGCTGAAGGCGCTGGTGTTTCGGATGGATTGATCCGGCGAGACAGCGTGGGCCGTGAAGAGCGTCCGTAGGATGGCGTGGAGCGAAGCGATACCCATCGATCCTGCGCACCTAGCCCCATGGGTATCGCAAGCTCCACCCATCCTACAAAAGCGTCGTAGGGCGGATAACGCCCTGGGCACGGCCCCTTTTGTAGGAGCGAGCTTGCTCGCGAACCCCCCTTCACGCCGGGCCAACCGGTGCAATGCGTTCGCGAGCAAGCTCGCTCCTACGAGGAGCAGAGCCTCCGCTTCACCAGCGCCATGACGCAAGAACGGCGGATAACCATGAACGGTTATTCGCCCTACGGACTGGAAATATGGGTGCCTGAGCATCCCCTCACCCCAACCCTCTCCCAGGGGAGAGGGGGCTGATCGTGCTGGCTGACGCCATGGCTTAATCCTGCTCCGGACGGCCCCCTCTCCCTCTGAGCGGGGCGCGCAGCCAGGGCCAGGGTGAGGGCCGATCCATGCGCAGGAGCTCAGGGTAGGAGCGGGCCATGCCCGCGATTGCGCCCATGGGGCACTCCTACAGGGAGTATCGGTGTGGGGCGTAAGACATATCCCGATGAAAGGCCGCGCTAACCCTTGCGGCCAAGCCCCCATCGCGCCATCCTTGGCACTGTATGTAAAACCAGTGCCCGCCGATGCTTGCGCCGCTCGACCCCAGCCTCTACTACCTGACCAACTTCCACCGCGCCCTCGACTGGATCGACGAACGCTACGCCGACCTGCTCGACGCCGAGGAAGCCCGCTTCATCGCCGATTTCCGCGCGCTGCCGCTGGCCTCGCGGGCGTTGCTGGTGCGGCTGGTGATGCGCAAGGGGCCGCATTTTCGCGCTGGCAAGCTGAGCTACGCGGAGATCGGCGACATTCCCAGCGCCGCCGCGCCGCTGCTGGCACTGGGCTGGCTGGACGACGCTTGCCCGCTCACGCTGGAAGAACTACTGCCGCTACTGCTCAAGGACGAACTGCTCGCGCGCTTTCGCGATGACCTGCCGCGCGGCGCGCTGAAGAAGGCCGAGCTCTACGAGCACCTGCACGCCTACCACGACCAGGTACAGCCGTTCGCCGGCTGGTATCCGGGCCTCGACCCGCTCTACACCCTGGTGGCCACGCCGCTGTGCGACCGCCTGCGCCTGCTGTTCTTCGGCAACCTGCAGCAGGACTGGTCCGAATTCGTCCTCGCCGACCTCGGCATCTTCCGTTACGAGAGCGTCCCGTTCACCGCCGACTCCCGCGCCTTTCGCCGCCGCGACGACCTGGAGGCCTATATCCACCTGTGGAACGCCGCCGTGCGCTTCGACAGCGGGGAACCCATCGACGAGCTGCTGGCCGAGCTGGGCGACTTCCGCAGCGACAATCCCTACCTGCAGGAGCGCCACGGCCGCCTGCTGTACCGCATGGCCTACCAGCTGGAACGCGAAGGCCAGCTGGACGCCGCCCTGGCGCTGTACCGGCGCACCGCGGCCGGCGGTTCCCGACAGCGGCAGATCCGCGTGCTGGAACGCCTGCAACGCATCGAGGAAGCCCACGCGCTGGCACGGAGCGCATTGGCCGCGCCGGAAAGCGACAGCGAGCTGCAGTTGGTCGAGCGCGCGCTGACCCGGCTGGTTCGCCAGTTGGGTCTGTCGAAGCAGAAGCCGAGCAAACCGACGCCACCGCTGCGCATCGACCTGGAGCTGCCGCGCCCGGACGTCAACGTCGAGTTCGCCGTGCAGGCCGTGCTGCACGAGGACGAAGCACCGGTGCACTACGTGGAGAACGCACTGGTGTGCAGCCTGTTCGGGCTGCTCTGCTGGGAGGTGATCTTCACGCCGCTGCCCGGTGCCTTTTTCCACCCCTTCCAGGCCGGCCCCAGCGACCTCAACCGCAGCGACTTCGTCAGCCGCCGCGCGCAGGCCTTCGCCGCACGCCTGGCGCTGCTGGACAGCGACGCGTACCGGGCGGCGATGCGGGCCACCCATGCCGCCAAGTTCGGCATCATCTCGCCGTTCGTGCACTGGGAGCTGCTGGACGAAAACCTGCTGGAACAAGCCCTGCACTGCCTGCCCGCGGCGCACCTGAAGCTGTGGTTCGAACGCCTGCTGGCCGACCCGAAGGCCAACCGCGCCGGCATGCCCGACCTGATCCAGTTCTGGCCCGGTGAGGCGCGCTACCGGATGATCGAGGTGAAGGGCCCCGGCGACCGCCTGCAGGACAACCAGAAGCGCTGGCTGGCCTTCTGCGCCGAGCACAGCATGCCGGTGGAAGTCTGCTACGTGCGCTGGGCGGACGACGTGGCGGAAAGCGCGTGAGCTACGCCATTGCCGTGCGCGCGCTGTGCGAATTCACCGCCAAGGAAGGTGACCTCGACCTGCGCTTCACCCCCGCCCCCACCGCCCAGGAAGGCATGGCCGGGCACGCCACGGTGGTCGCCCGCCGCGGCCTGGGCTACATCGCCGAACTGCCACTGCGCGGCGAGTACCCGGGGCTGGTGGTCAGCGGCCGCGCCGACGGCTACGACCCGAACGAAAACCTGCTGGAAGAGATCAAGACCCACCGCGGCGACGTCGCGCGCATCCCGCAGAACCACCGGCTGCTGCACTGGGCGCAGGTGAAGGTGTACGGCTGGCTGCTGTGCCAGACCCTGGAGATCGACGCCATCGACCTGGCCGTCGTCTACTTCAACGTCATCACCCAGAAGGAAACCGCATTCCGCGAGCGCTTCGCCGCGGACGAGCTGCGCGCCTTCTTCGAGCTGCAATGCCAGCGCTTCGTGCAGTGGGCGGAGCAGGAAAGCGCCCACCGCGTCGAGCGCGACCTGGGCCTTGAGGCGCTGCGCTTTCCCTATGCCGACTTCCGCCAGGGCCAGCGCATGCTTGCCGAGTCCGTCTACCGCGCCGCCCGCGACGGCCAGACGCTGATGGCGCAGGCCACCACCGGCATCGGCAAGACCCTGGGCACGCTGTTCCCGCAGCTCAAGGCCTTCCCCGGCCAGCAACTGGACCGGCTGTTCTTCCTCACCGCCAAGACCCCCGGCCGGCGCCTGGCCCTGGACGCCCTGGCGACCCTGCGCCAGCAGGAGGCCGCCCAGCCGCTGCGGGTGCTGGAGCACGTCGCCCGCGACAAGGCCTGCGAACATCCGGACAAAGCCTGCCACGGCGAATCCTGCCCGCTGGCCAAGGGTTTCTACGACCGCCTCCCCGCCGCCCGCGAGGCTGCGCTCCAGCAGCGCTGGCTGACCCAGGAAGCGGTGCGCAACGTGGCGCTGGAGCACCAGGTCTGCCCCTACTACCTGAGCCAGGAACTGTGCCGCTGGGCCGACGTGGTGGTGGGCGACTACAACTACTACTTCGACATGACCGCCCTGCTCTACGGCCTCACGGTGCTCAACGACTGGAAGGTCACCCTGCTGGTGGACGAGGCGCACAACCTCATCGAGCGCGGCCGCGGCATGTACAGCGCCGAGCTGGACCAGGGTGAGTTCAACGCCCTGCGCAAGGTCGCCCCGGCCAAGCTGAAAAGCGCGCTGGAGCGCGTCGGCCGGCACTGGAACCAGCTGCACCAGGACCAGGACGTCGACTACCAGATCTACCCGACCATCCCCGACCTGTTCATCGCCGCGCTGCAGAAGGCCGTCAGCGCCATCACCGACCACCTGACCGACCAGCCCACCGGCAACGAGGCCGAGCTGCTGCGCTTCTACCTCGACGCCATGCTGTTCTGCCGGCTGGCCGAGGCCTACGGGCCGCACTCGCTGTTCGACATCACCCGCCACGACGTCAGCGCGCGCCGCGTGCTCTCGACCCTGTGCCTGCGCAACGTGGTGCCGGCGCCCTTCCTCGCCGAACGCTTCAAGGTGGCCCACAGCACCACGCTGTTCTCCGCCACGCTGACCCCGGCGCACTACTACGCCGACCTGCTCGGCCTGCCCGAAGACACCGGCTGGCGTGAAGTGGAGTCGCCGTTCCGCGCCGAACAGCTGGAAGTCCACGCACTGAGCAACCTGTCGACCCGCTACCAGCATCGCGAGGCCAGCCTCACGCCGATCAGCACGCTGATGGCCCGGCAGTTCCGTGCACGTCCCGGCAACTACCTGGCCTTCTTCAGCAGCTACGCCTACCTGCAGCAGGCGCTGGAGCGCTTCACCGCCGAGCACCCGGACATTCCCTGCTGGGTGCAATCGCGCAGCATGAACGAGATCGAGCGCCAGGCCTTCCTCGACCGCTTCACCCCCTCCTCGCGCGGCATTGGCTTCGCCGTGCTCGGCGGCGCTTTCGGCGAGGGCATCGACCTGCCGGGCGAGCGCCTGATCGGCGCCTTCATCGCCACCCTGGGCCTGCCGCAGGTGAACGAGGTCAACGAGGAGATCAAGCAGCGCATGCAGGGAATGTTCGGCGACGGCTACGACTACACCTACCTGTTCCCCGGGCTGCAGAAGGTCGTCCAGGCGGCCGGCCGGGTGATCCGCACTCCGACGGACTCGGGGGTGATCTACCTGCTCGACGACCGCTTCAACCAGCCGGGGGTGCGGAAGTTGCTACCGGGATGGTGGAAGCCGGAGCGGCTGAAGTTCATCGCCGACCCGCCGCGATTCAAGGCGCCGCAGGGGTATCTGCTGCTGTAGCCCCGCCCCCCGTGGCGGGATGGACCTCGTGCCGTGCGGTTCGCGAGCAAGCTCGCTCCTACAACCTGCCTGTAGGAGCGGGCCACGCCTGCGACAGCCACCGCGGCGTATTCCGATCACCCCGGAAATACCGAGGCCCCCGCCACATTGTAGGAGCGAGCTTGCTCGCGAACCTGCCCGAAACGCCGCCCTCGCCGGCGGATCGCGGGCATGGCCCGCTCCTGCAGGATGAAAAAAACGGCACTCGCAGCGCCCTTGCGCGATCCATTGACGGAAGAGTCCTCGAGGAGTCGCCATGAGCACACCGCCGGAGCTGCTGGAGCTTCCCCCCGACCTGCACTACGTCGACGACAGCCTGCCGGGCATCAGCCGGCGCCGCCTGCGCGGGCGCTTCGCCTACTTCGATCCCGGCGGCGAGCGGATCCGCGTGGAAGCGGAAATCGAGCGGATCAACCGCCTGGCCATCCCGCCGGCTTACCAGGACGTGTGGATCTGCCTCGACCCGCTCGGCCATCTGCAAGCCACCGGGCGCGACGTGCGCGGGCGCAAGCAGTACCGCTACCACCCGCGCTGGACCGAGGTGCGCGACAGCGTCAAATACGAGCGCCTGCTGCGCTTCGGCGCCAACCTGCCCGCCTTGCGCGCACAGATAGAACAGCACCTGGCCCTGCCCGGCCTGGGCGCGGAAAAGGTCATGGCGACGGTGGTCGAACTGCTCGACCGCACCCTGATCCGCATCGGCAACCAGCGCTACCGCAAGCAGAACCGCTCGTTCGGCCTGACCACCCTGGACAGCCGCCACGTCGAGGTGCAGGGCGCGCGCATCCGCTTCGCCTTTCGCGGCAAGAGCGGCGTCAAACACAGCGTGGACATCGAACACCCGCGCCTGGCGCGCATCCTCCGGCGCTGCCTGGAGCTGCCCGGCCAGCAGTTGTTCCAGTACCTGGACGAGGAACGCCAGCGGCACATGATCGACTCGCGCGACATCAACGCCTACCTGCGCGAGCACGCCGGCGAAGGCTTCACCGCCAAGGACTACCGCACCTGGGCCGGCAGCACCCTGGCGCTGGAGTATTGCCGCCGGGCGCCCTGGCAGGACGAGAAAAGCGCCAGCCGCCAGCTCAAGGAGATCATCGCCCAGGTGGCGAGCGAGCTGGGCAACACCCCGGCGATCTGCCGCAAGTGCTACGTGCACCCGCGGGTCATCGAAGCCTTTCTCGCCGGCGAGCTGGTCAACCTGCCCAAGGCCCGCAAGCGCAAGCACCTGAGCGCCGAGGAAGCCACCCTGCTGGCCTTTCTCGCCGCGCACTGAAGGGAACCGGGCGCAGGAATGGCGGTCCAGAGCGTCATGAGAGGAAGAATGGCCCTCAGCCACCAGTGCGAAAAAGGTTCGAGACAGCCACACTGACGTGCTTTCATACAAGGTCGTCAGAAACTGCCCATTCTCATCGGCCGGCGTGACTCGCCGGTCCCAAACGGAGTGCCCGACTTGCCCGTCGCCGACACCGCCCTCGACCAGGCCATCGAGCGTTGTGCCCAGGAGCCGATCCAAGTGCCTGGGAGCATCCAGCCCCAGGGATTCCTGCTGGTGCTGGACGAAGCCGACCTGCGCATCCTCCAGGCCAGCGAGAACGCCCAGCGCTGGCTCGGAATGCCCGCCGGCGAGCTGCTCGGCCGCGACCTTGGCGCGCTGATCGGCGATGACTTCGACCTGCGCGCGCACCTGGAGCAACTGCCGGAGGGGGAAATCTTCCCCTTCCATATCGGCGACGTACGCCTGCGCCTGGGCCCGTCGGCGGGCGAGCGCACCACGCTGCAGGTGCACCGCTACGACCAGGTGCTGATCGCCGAATTCGAGCCACGCCGCAAGCGTGCCCCCGGCGACCCGCATGTCGACTTCTATCCGCTGGTGCGCGCCTTCGTCAGCAGCCTGCACACCGTCGGCAGCATCGAGGAGCTGCTGCAGCGCTCCGTGCGCGAGATCAAGCGCATCACCGGCTTCGGCCGGGTCAAGGCCTACCGCTTCGACGCCGACGGCAATGGCCTGGTCATCGCCGAGGAAGCCGACCCCGGCTATCCGCAGTACCTGGGCCTGTGCTTTCCCGCTTCGGACATTCCGCGCCAGGCTCGCGAGCTGTACCGCACCAACCGCATCCGTGTCATCGAGGACGCCAACTACCAGCCGTCCCCGCTGGTCCCGGCGGACAACCCGCGCACCGGGCGGCCGCTGGACATGAGCTTCGCCGCCCTGCGCAGCGTCTCCCCGGTGCACCTGCAGTACATGCGCAACATGGGCACCCTGGCGTCCATGTCGCTGTCCATCGTGGTGGACGGCCGCCTCTGGGGGCTGATTTCCTGCCACCACCGCGAGCCGCGCCCGGTCGGCTTCCAGACCCGCACCGCCTGCGAGCTGCTGAGCAGCGTGCTGTCGTTGCAGATCGAATCCCGCGAGTCCCACGCCAGCACCCGCCAGTTGCTCGAACTGCGCCAGCGCATCGTGCAGATGCTGTCGGCCATGGCCGACCACGACAGCATCAGCGATGGCCTGCTGGAGCTGCCCGACGTGCTCCTTGACTTCGCCCAGGCCAGCGGGGCGGCGATCATCTCCGCCGAGCGCTGCGACCTGGTCGGCGCCACCCCGCCCGCCGCCCAGGTCAATGCCCTGGTGCACTGGCTGGCCCGGCGCGGCGACGAGGTGGTGTTCCATAGCGACAACCTGCAGCGCGACATCGCCGAGCTGCCGGAACTGGCCGAGCACGCCGCCGGCGTGCTGGCCGTGGCCATCTCGCAGATCCACTCGCACTACATCGTGTGGTT
The DNA here is from genome assembly GCF_025133575.1 of Pseudomonas sp. GCEP-101. Lineage (NCBI taxonomy): Bacteria > Pseudomonadati > Pseudomonadota > Gammaproteobacteria > Pseudomonadales > Pseudomonadaceae > Pseudomonas > Pseudomonas sp. GCEP-101. Next base: position 5,385,399 of record NZ_CP104011.1, read on the forward strand.
CCGCCCCGAGCAGGCGCGCACCGTGGACTGGGCCGGCCGCCCGGAGAAGGAGCTCGACGTACAGGGCAAGCTGCACCCGCGCCACAGCTTCGAGCGCTGGCGCGAGGAAGTGCGCGGCTATTGCGCGCCCTGGCAACCGCTGATCGTCGATGCCGTGGTGGAACTGCGCACCTCGGTGCTGGGCATCGTCCTGCGCAAGGCCGAGGAACTGGCCCAGTTGGCCGGTGAGCTGCGCCGCTCGAACAAGGAGCTGGAAGCCTTCTCCTACAGCGTGTCCCACGACCTGCGCGCGCCCTTGCGGCACATTGCCGGCTACGCCGAACTGCTGACCGAGATCGAGAGCCAGACGCTGTCCGAGCGCGGCCGCCGCTTCCTCCAGCACATCGAGGACGCAGCGAGCTTCGCCGGCACGCTGGTCGACAACCTGCTGAGCTTCTCGCAGATGGGCCGCTCGGCCCTGCGCCTCTCCGAAGTGGACCTCAACGCGCTGGTGGAAACCATCCGCGTGGAGCTGCAGCCGGACTACGCCGGGCGCGACATCGTCTGGACCGTCGCCACGCTGCCCAAGCTGCTCGGCGACCCGGCCTTCATCAACCTGGCGCTGCGCAACCTGATTGCCAACGCCATCAAGTACACCCGTGGCCGCGACCCGGCACGCATCGAGATCGGCGCCCGGCAGACCGCCAGCGAGACGGAAATCTTCATCCGCGACAATGGCGTGGGCTTCGACATGGCCTACGCCGGCAAGCTCTTCGGGGTGTTCCAGCGCCTGCACCGCATGGAGGAATTCGAGGGCACCGGCATTGGCCTGGCCAGCGTGCGGCGCATCATCGAACGCCACGACGGCCGGGTCTGGGCCGAGGGCCGCATCGACCACGGCGCCACCTTTCACTTCGCCCTGCCGCGCCACCCGCGCAAACACTGAGGGACCCTCCCAACATGCTCAAGCCCATCCTGCTGGTCGAAGACAACCCCAGGGACCTGGAACTGACCCTGGTCGCCCTGGAGCGCAGCCAGCTGGCCAACGAAGTCATCGTCATGCGCGACGGCGCCGACGCCCTGGACTATCTGCTGCGCCGGGGCGCCCACGCCGGGCGCGACGACGGCAACCCCGCCGTGCTGCTGCTCGACCTCAAGCTGCCCAAGGTCGATGGCCTGGAAGTGCTCAAGGTGGTGCGCGACACCCCCGAGCTGCGCAGCATTCCCACGGTGATGCTGACCTCCTCGCGGGAGGAGCCGGACCTGCTGCGCGCCTATGAGCTGGGCGTCAACGCCTACGTGGTCAAGCCCGTGGAATTCAAGGAGTTCGTCACGGCGATTTCCGACCTCGGGGTGTTCTGGGCCGTTCTCAATGAACCTCCGCCCGGTTCGTTGCGTCTGAACCGTAGACGCAACCCGTGACGGAGCGGTGATGGCCGAAGTCCCGCTGAAACTGCTGATCGTCGAAGACAGCGCCATGGATGCCGAGCTGACCCTGCTGCGCCTGGAGCGCAGCGGCATGAAGGTGGATGCGCGGCATGTCTTCGACCACGTTGGTGTCGAGCACGCCCTGCACGAGGGCAGCTTCGACCTGATTCTCTGCGACTGCGTGTTGCCCGGATCCTCCGGCACCCACGTACTCGCTATCGCCCAGCGCATGGCGCCGGACGTGCCGTTCATCTTCCTCTCCGGCATCTATGGCGAGGAGCACGCGGTGGAGATGATCCGCCTCGGCGCCACCGACTACGTGCTGAAGAAGAACCTCTCGCTGCTGCCCAAGGCGGTGCGCCGTGCCCTCACCGAAGTGCAGGAACGCCAGCGCCGGCGCCGCGCCGAGGAAGCCCTGGCGGACGTCGAGGCGCGGGCGCGCATCGCCATCGACGCCGCCGGCATGGGCACCTGGGAATTGCGCCCGGAAGACGGCGTGCTCCTGTGGGATGACCGCTGCAAGACGCTGTTCGGCCTGCCGGCGGATACCGACATGAGCATGGACATCTTCTACGCCGGTATTCATCCGGAGGACGTGGAGCGGGTGCGCCATAGCGTCCTGCGCGCCATGGACGCTCAGGGCGACGGCCGTTACCGCGTGGAATTCCGCACCCGCCAGCCCGGCGGCCTGGAACCGCGCTGGCTGTTGAGCAACGGCCAGGCGCAGTTCGTCGATGGGCGCTGCGTGCGCTTCTCCGGGGTGCTGCAGGACATCCACCAGCAGCGCAAGGCGACCCAGGCACTGGAGCAGCTCAACGAGATGCTCGGCGAACGGGTCGAGCGCCGCACCCGCGAGCGCGACCGCTCCTGGGACCTCTCCCAGGACCTGCTGGCGGTGCTCAACAGCGACCTCACCCCGGTCGCCCTCAACCCGGCCTGGGAGAACACCCTGGGCTTCCAGCGCCAGATGCTCTCGCGCATGTCGCTGCTGCAACTGCTGCCCGAGCAGGACCAGGAATCCTTCCTCACCGAGCTGGCAACCTTCGCCCACGGCGGCACCAGCGCGCGTTTCGATGGCCGCATCCGCCACGCCAACGGGCGTGAGCGCTGGTTGTCCTGGGTGGTGGTGCCCGAGGACACGCTGCTCTACGTGGTCGCCCGCGACATCACTAGCGAGCGCGAAGCGGCGCTGGACCTGGCCGAGGCCAACGCGCGGCTGCGCGAGCAGATCGCCGAGCGCGAGCGCATCGAGGCCGCGCTGCAGCAGATGCAACGCCTGGAAGCGGTCGGCCAGCTCACCGCTGGCGTCGCCCACGACTTCAACAACCTGCTGACGGTGATCCTCAGCGGCGCCACCTTCCTCGAGCGCGACCTGGCCAAGGGCGACTACGACAAGGCCGGCAAGCGCTTGCAACACATCCGCGAGGCGGGCGAGCGCGGGGCCAAGCTCACCGCGCAGATGCTCGCTTTCTCCCGCCGCCAGCGCCTGGAGCCGGTGCCGCTGAACCTCAACGACACCCTCGCCGGCCTCGAGGAGCTGCTGCGCCGCTCCCTGGGCGGCAACATCTCGGTGCGCCTGGAGCTGGACGGCGGCCTGTGGCAGGCGCTGACCGACCCGACCCAGACCGAGATGATCATCCTCAACCTGGCGATCAACGCCCGCGACGCCATGCCCGGCGGCGGCCAGCTGGTGCTGTCCACCCACAACACGCACATCAGCCACCCGCCCAGCCGCCCGGAACACCCCGAGCCCGGCGACTACGTGGTGCTGTCGATCCGCGACACCGGCTGCGGCATGGACGAGGATGTGCTGAGCAAGGTCTTCGAGCCCTTCTTCACCACCAAGGACATCGGCAAGGGCTCCGGCCTGGGGCTGGCCCAGGTGTTCGGCTTCGCCAAGCAGTCCGGCGGCGGCGTGCACATCGACAGCGAGCCCGGGCGCGGCACCCAGGTCAACGTCTACCTGCCGGCGGTGGAGCGCTCGCCCAACCACGAGGACAACCCGCAGGAACCGCTGGCGGCACTGGCCGACAGCGGCCGGGACCGCCACATCCTGCTGGTGGACGACGACGACCTGGTGCGCGAACTGCTCGGCGATGCCCTGCGCCTCTACGGCTACCGCGTGCGCCAGGCCAGCAGCGGCCAGCAGGCGCTGGAGATGCTCGACAGCGATGTCGACCTGCTGCTCACCGACTTCGCCATGCCCGAGCTGAACGGCGCACAGATGGCGCGGATCGCCCGCGAACGCTTCCCGTACCTGCCCGTGGTGTTCCTCACCGGCTATGCCGAGCTGCAGGGCCTGGAGCTGCCCGGCAGCGTGGTGATCCAGAAACCGGTGCGGCACGAGGAACTGGCGCGCTCGCTGGGCGAGTTGCTCGGCAGCGACTGACGCGGGCGTGTCATTGCTCGGCGCGGCTGAACTTGCCCGCGCCCGCACCGTTCTACCGTCCTGCCATGCTCGCAACCGGGACGGTCCGATGACCCTCGCACGACCGCACAGCCAGCTCCCCGGCGACATCCAGCGCACCGACCTGCCGGCGCGCCTGGACCGCCTGCCCTGGGGGCGCTTCCATACCCTGCTGGTGATCGCCCTGGGCATCACCTGGCTGCTCGACGGCCTGGAAGTGACCCTGGCCGGCGCCGTGGCCGGTGCGCTCAGGCAGAGCCCGGTGCTGCACCTGAACAGCGCCGACATCGGCCTGGCCGGCGGCGCGTACATCGCCGGCGCGGTGCTCGGCGCCCTGCTGTTCGGCTGGCTCGCCGACCGCCTGGGCCGCCGCCGGCTCTTCTTCATCACCCTGGCCGTATACATCGGCGCCACAGCGGCGACGGCGCTGTCGTGGAACCTGGCGAGCTTCCTGGTGTTCCGCTTCCTCACCGGCGCGGGCATCGGCGGCGAGTACTCGGCGATCAACTCGACCATCCAGGAATTCACCCCGGCACGCTTTCGCGGCTGGGTCGACCTGGCGATCAACGGCACCTTCTGGGTCGGCACCGCCCTGGGCGCGGTGGGGTCGGTGATCCTGCTGGACCCGACGCTGCTCGGCCCCGAGCTGGGCTGGCGGCTGTGCTTCGGCATCGGCGCGGCGCTGGGCCTGGTGATCCTGGCGATGCGCCTGTGGCTACCGGAAAGCCCGCGCTGGCTGCTGATCCACGGCCAGCCGGAAGCGGCACGGGAAATCGTCGAGGGCATCGAGCAACGCCTGCGCCAGCAGGGCCACCGCATTGAGCCGGTCGGTCCGGACGCGGTGCTGCTCCTGCGCAGCCGCCATCACACACCCCTGCGCGAGGTGTTCGCCACGCTGCTGGTCAGCCACCGCCAGCGTTCGCTGGTGGGCCTGACGCTGCTCACCGCGCAGGCGTTCTTCTACAACGCGATCTTCTTCACCTACGCCCTGGTGCTGACCGATTTCCATGGCATCCCCGCCGACCGCGTCGGCTGGTACCTGCTGCCGTTCGCCCTGGGCAACTTCTGCGGCCCGCTGCTGCTCGGCCCGCTCTTCGACCGCCTCGGCCGACGCCTGATGATCAGCGCGACCTACCTCGCCTCCGGCGTTCTGCTGCTGGTCAGCGCCGGGCTGTTCGAACGCGGCGTGCTCGATGCCACCGGGCAGACGCTCGCCTGGATGGTGATTTTCTTCTTCGCCTCGGCAGCGGCCAGTTCCGCCTACCTGACCGTGGCCGAGACCTTCCCCCTGGAAATCCGCGCCCTGGCCATCGCCATTTTCTATGCCCTCGGCACCGGCCTGGGCGGCACCGCCGGGCCATTGCTGTTCGGCCAGTTGATCGAGACCGCCAGCCGCTGGAACCTGTTCCTCGGCTATCTGCTCGGCGCCACGCTGATGCTCGTCGCCGGCGTGGTGCAGGCGATCTGGGGCGTGGCGGCGGAGCGGCGTTCGCTGGAGTCGGTGGCCGCGCCGCTGTCCCAGGTGAGAGCCAATCACGTTCAATAGCAAGATTGTTCAAGCCAGGCGCTGCGCTTTTCTGCCACGCTGGCGGCACTTATCTGCCTGCAAGAAGCCTTCATGTCCCACGATCAGCTTGCTTCCCGCGCCTTCCTCAAGGGCGCCATCGACATCATGCCGCTCTCCCTCGCCGTGCTGCCCTGGGGCCTGCTCGCCGGTTCCCTGGCCATCGACGCCGGGCTCTCGCCGCTGCATGGCCAGGGCCTGTCCGCCATCGTCTTCGCCGGCGCCGCGCAGCTGGTGGCCATCGGCATGCTCAAGGGCGGCGCCGGGTTCTTCTCGATCATGGTCACCACCCTGCTGCTGACCTCGCAGCACCTGCTCTACGGGATGACCATGCGCCCGCTGATTTCCGGCCTGCCGGGGCGCTGGCGCGCCGGCCTGGGCTTTCTGCTCACCGACGAACTGTTCGCCCTCATCAGCGGCCATGACCGCCAGACCTTCAACCGCTGGTATGCCCTGGGCGTGGGCCTGACGTTCTACATCGCCTGGAACCTCTTCACCCTCGTCGGCGTGCTGGTGGGCTCGAGCATTCCGGACCTCGAACACCTGGGGCTGGACTTCTCCATCGCCGCCACCTTCGTCGCGCTGATCGTGCCGGTGGTGAAGAACCTTCCCACCGTGGTCTGCGTCGCCGTCTCGCTGTTCTGCTCGGTGCTGCTGAGCTACTGGCAGGTCGGCTCGGCATTGGTGCTGTCGGGGCTGGCGGGCATGTTCGCCGGCTTCCTCTGCCAGAAATTCTCGGGGGTGCGCGCATGATGGCCTGGGCAGTGATCGTCGGCATGGGCCTGATCGTGTTCTTCAACCGCTACGTGTTCCTCGAACCGCGCCTGCCGATCCGCCTGAGCAGCAACGTGCGGCAGTTCCTCGGCTTCGCCGTGCCGGGGATGCTCACGGCCATCTGCGGGCCCATCGTGTTCCTCCCGGAGCACCAGTTGAACCTGCGCGTGGACAACCCCTACCTGCTCGGCGCCGCGGTCGCCGTCGCCCTGGTGCTGTGGACGCGCAACGTGCTGCTCAGCGTGATCCTCAGCATGGGCGCGTTCTACCTGCTGCGCTGGTGGCTGTAGCGGCCGCCGACACGCCGTTGTCATCCTTGCCGGCTAAGGTGCTCGTCCATCCCTCGCGCAGCCAGAAGAAGGACGATGACGGTCGACACGAGCACCTCGCGCAAGCAGTTCCTGATCCGCTCGGAGAACATGAGCGCCGACGATTTCGGCGAGCTGTACACGCGGATGTTCGGCAACCTTTATTCGGGGATGCCACGCCCGGAGCGGCCGGTCGCCATCGGCGGCGTGTACGGCCGCTACGAGGGCGTGAGCTTTCGCCGCCTGAGCTTTCGCGGCGACCTGCTGACCGAGATGCCGGACCTGGACGACGAGATCACTTTCATCTTCCCCAGCGCCGGGCGCGTGGTCTTCAACCAGTCCAGCGACCGGGTCGGCATGCCCGGCGTCGGCCTGGCCATGGAGAAGGCCCAGGTACGCTCGGTGGGCTTCATCGATGGCCACGCGCATCATGGCCTGTCGGTGCGCCGCGCATTGTTCGCCCGGCGCCTGGCGATGCTGCTGGGCCGGCCGATCACCCACAAGGTGCGCTTCCAGCCACGGGTGGACCTGGGCAGCGAGGCCTTCCAGGGCATCAAGGCGATCGTCGCGATGGCCACCGGCAACGAGTTCGAGGTGCTGATCCGCTCCAGCGCGCTGATGCCGGAGCGACTGCAGGAGATGCTGGTGGATTCGGTGCTGGACAGCTGGCCGCACAACTACAGCGAAGCGCTGCGGCGCCCTGCCCCGCAGATCGCGCCACGCCACGTCAGGCTGGCCATGGAGTACATCCAGCAGCATCCCGACGCGCCGGTCAGCGGCAGCGCCCTGGCGGAGCTGACCAACGTCAGCCTGCGCGCGTTGCAGGATGGCTTTCGCCGCTTCGTTGGCCGCTCCATCGTCGGCTACCAGCGCGACGTTCGCCTGCAGCGCGCCTATGAGGCGTTGCAGCGGGACGATGCGCGGTCGGTCAGCGAGATTTCCCTGGCGCTGGGCTTCAGCAATGTCGGGCGCTTCTGCCAGTACTTCCAGAACGCCTACGGAATGAGTCCGGCGGAGTTGCGCCGCCGTTTCTCCGTGCCCCTCTAGCGGCGCGACTGGTCTGGTTCGCGAGCAAGCTCGCTCCTGCAGGCAACCGGCAGCGTGGGAGCAGCTCTGTCCGAGATGTTGTCCGGCGCGATGCGGATCAATCGCGGACAGAGTTCGCTCCTACCTGGCCGGGAATGACGGCGCCAACCTGTAGGAGCGGGCCATGCCCGCGATCGCGCCCGGTGGGCGCTCCTCCGAATGAGCGCTACAAATTTTGCCGGTAACTCCCATTCCGCCGCGCAGGATGTCGCGGGCATGGCCCGCTCCTACAGAATTGCAGCCCCTCTCCCTCTGGGAAAGGGGCTGGGCGGGCCCGGATATGTTCAGGCGTGAAAAAACAGCCCGCCGCGAATTCTGCGGCGGGCCGCTCTCTACAGCGCGGTGCCGATCAGAACTGGTAACTGGCCTTCAGGCTGCCGCTCGCGCCGTGGCTGCCGCTGCCGCCCAGCGCGCCGACTTCGGCGCCGACGCTGAAGTCGCCCTGGCTGGCGGTCAGGCTGAACGCGCCGTTGAACTGGTCGCGGTTGTCGAAGGCGGCACGCTGCGACACATCCAGCCCCAGCAGGTGGCCCTGGCTGTCGACTTGGTAATCGCCCAGCGCATGGTCATAGCCCACTTCTAGCCCCGGCACCATCTGCCAGCCGCTACCCAGCGCCACCGGGGCGAACGAGGCCTTGAGGTTGGCGTAGGCGCTGCGGCGGTTCTCGCTGATGTCGTCGACCTCCAGCGCCAGTTCGCTGCCCTTCTCCTGGAAGCCGTCCAGGTCCAGGTGGCTGTAGCGCAGGCCGATGCTCGGCTCCAGGGTGACGGTGGACACCGCCGTGCGATAGCCCAGCGCGACGCTGGCGCCGCTGAGCTTGCCGTTGGTGTCGCCCTTGGCCTTGCCCAGGCCGCCGCCGAGGTCGCGCTTGCTGTCGTAGTCGAGCCAGCCGTAGCTGAGGTCCGCGTCGACGAACAGCCCCTGCTCGAGGCTATCGAGCGCCAAGCGCGCCCCGCCCCGGACGAAGGTCAGGTCGGTGTCCACGTCACCGCCGGCGCCGCCCACGCTGCCCTTGCTGTAGCCGAAGCCGGCATTGCCGCTGAGCTGCTCGGAGAAGCGCTGGGTCACGCCGACCAGCAGGCCCTGGGTGTGCTCGTTGCTGCTCTGGGCGTCGGAGCTGGCCGAATTGCCCTGGTAGCCGGCGAGCGCCGTGGTCCACAGGCGGGTTTGCCCGCTCTTGAGGTCGACGCCGCTGGCGTAGGGTGCGGCGGCGCGGTCGATCAGCGCGTCCTGGCGCAGCAGGTAGCTGGCCGCGTCGGCATGCACCTGGCCGCCGACCGTGGATTCGACGCCGCCCAGGGTGCCGGCGTCGATGGCCGATTGCAGGTAGTAGTTGTAGGCGGTGTAGGCGCCGGAGAGGTTGCTGTTCTGCAGTTGGGTGAGCAGTTGCGCGCCAGCGGCGGCGTTGCCGGACATCCCGGCGGTGCCCGGCAGGGTGCTGTAGTAGACCATCTTGCCGCGCAGCACGTAGATGGTTTCCTGGGAAAGGCCCAGGCCCTGCTTCAGGTAGTTGTCCATGCTGCCGTACTGGGCGGTGACTTCATCCAGGCCCGCCTGCAGGAAGCTGGCCTGCACGCCCAGCAGCGGTTCGTAGATGGCCGCCATGCTCGCCGGCAGCATCGCCAGGGTCGCCTTGACCCGTGCGGCGGTGTAGTCGTTGGTGGCCAGGTAGTTGTCCATGATGGTCTGGCTGTCCACCCCGGCGATGCTCAGCAGCACCGCGGCGGTCCAGCCGGTGCGGTCCTTGCCGGCGGTGCAGTGGAACAGTGCGGCGCCGTCGGCGGCGGCCAGCTCGTTGAACAGCGTGGTGAACTGGCCGCGGATGCCGGCGTCATTGACGAAGGCGCGGTTGGTCTCCTCCATCATGGCCACGGCTTCGGCGGCGCTGCTGAAGGACAGGTTGGTGATGTTGGCGCCGGAGGTGGTGCTGCCGATGATGTCGATGTTGCGATAGGTCGCCCCGGCCGGCAGGGTGTCCGGGGTGCCGGCGATTTCGCTGGGAGTGCGCAGGTCGAACACGTCGCTGATGCCCAGGCTGTTGAGCACGGCCAGGTCGGTGCCCTTGGGCGTCAGCGCGTTGGAGCGGTAGAACACGCCGGAACGCATCACGCCGTCGTTGGACGTGGTATAGGCGGTGGTGGTGCCGGCGATGTCGCGGAAGTTGTCGATGCCGGCCAGGCGCGGCGTGTCCAGGGCGTAGGTCTCGGCCGCGTTGGCGCAGGCGATGGACAGGCTGAGCAGGGACAGCCCCAGGGATGCGGAAAACAGAGCACGATGAAACACGATGTAGCCTCTTTGAGCGTGTTGGCGGGGCTACTATCGGGGGCGTTCGGGACCCGAATGTGACAGCCGCGCCCGCTGTGCAAATGGGCGCGCGATCTGTCTGTGGGCTGCGTTTTCTGTCCGTGCGGCGGGCCGTTGCGACGGCCAATCTCGTCGGGCGCACAGCGCCAGAGGCGTTATCCGCCAGGGCGGCGGATAAGCCGTACCGGCTTATGCGCCCTACGGTTCACGAGTCGTCGTGCGGGCCGCTGGACTCGCGGTCGTGCTCGTAGCGGTGGCGCATCGGGAACGCCGGCAACCAGGCTTCGCGCCGGCAGATCCACAGCTCGTAGGTGGGCTGGAACTGGTCCACGGCGTCCAGCGCGCCGAGGCTCACTTCGATTTCCTCGCCGCTGCGGCCGAACACCGACGAGCCGCAGCGCGGGCAGAAGCAGCGGCCCTGGTAGTCCTGGAATTCGCCCTCGATGCGCACGGCGCTGGCGGGGAAGATCGCCGACGAGTGGAACAGCGCGCCGTGGTGCTTGCGGCAGTCCAGGCAATGGCAGATGCCGACCCGGTTGGGCCGGCCGGTGGCTTCAACGCGCAGGCTGCCGCAGAGGCAGCCGCCGGTGACCTTATCGGTGTTGTCCATGTTCGTGCCTCCTCGTGTGTATGGCGCTGGGACTCCCTCTCCCTAACCCTCTCCCTGAAGGGAGAGGGGACTGGATCGGCGCAGGTGACGCCGTGTCATCAGCCGGCACCGAAATAAAGCAGGACATTCCGGGGCGATCTCACCTCACCGCGCTCGCCGGCCTGCTCCGAGATCGTGCCTCACGCCGAACGGCTCCCTCTCCCTTCGGAGCGGGGCGCGTAGCCAGGGCTGGGGAGAGGGTGGTGGGCCAGATTACCCATCCCCAACGGATACGCCTTTGACCTTGCCGATCGTGCGGCCCCTCCTGCGAACCGACGCACGGCACCCGCCAGCGACGCCCGATTTGGCCGTTTCGCGATATTCCTCGTCCGGATCGCGTGAGACAGCCGCCATCCCCCCGCCTAGCATAGGCAACCCAACACGAGAAACCCGGCGCGCCCTGCCCGCGCGCCTTACCTTGCTGCCCGGAGTCCCATGTCTACCACCGCTTCCCCCCTGGCCACGCCGACGGTGGCCAGCCAGGCCAGCCCGCTGGTCATGCGCGTGATCGGCGCGTGCGCCCTTGCCCACCTGACCAACGACCTGATCCAGGCCGTGCTGCCGTCCATCTACCCGGTGCTCAAGGCCAACTATGGCCTGAGTTTCACCCAGGTCGGCCTGATCACCCTGACGTTCCAGCTGACCGCCTCGCTGCTGCAGCCCTGGGTCGGCTATCACACCGACCGTCATCCCAAGCCCTGGCTGGCGCCGCTGGGCAGCGTCTGCACGCTGATCGGCATTCTCATGCTGGCCTTCGTCGGCAGCTTCCACGCCATCCTGCTGGCCTCGGCGCTGGTGGGCATCGGCTCCTCGACCTTCCACCCGGAAACCTCGCGCATCGCACGCCTGGCCTCCGGTGGGCGCTACGGGCTGGCGCAGTCCACCTTCCAGGTCGGCGGCAATGCCGGCAGCGCCTTCGGCCCACTGCTGGCGGCGGCCATCATCATTCCCTACGGGCAGGGCCACGTGGCCTACTTCGGGCTGTTCGCGGTGTTCCTCGTCGGCGTGCTCTGGGGCCTGAGCCGCTGGTACCGCAGCCACCTCAACCTGTTCAAGCTCAAGGCGGGCGGAGTGGCCACCCACGGGCTGTCCAAGGGCCGGGTGACCGCCTCCCTCGTGGTGCTGGCGCTGCTGGTGTTCTCCAAATACTTCTACATGGCCAGCTTCACCAGCTACTACACCTTCTACCTGATCGAGAAGTTCGACCTCTCGGTGGCCAGCTCGCAGCTGTACCTGTTCGGCTTCCTCGGCGCGGTGGCGGCCGGCACCTTCTTCGGCGGTCCGGTGGGCGATCGCATCGGCCGCAAGGCGGTGATCTGGTTCTCCATCCTCGGCGTCGCGCCCTTCACCCTGGCGCTGCCCTACGTCGACCTGTTCTGGACCAGCATCCTCAGCCTGGTGATCGGCTTCATCCTCGCCTCGGCCTTCTCCGCTATCGTGGTCTACGCCCAGGAGCTGGTGCCGGGCAACGTCGGCATGATCGCCGGCGTGTTCTTCGGCCTGATGTTCGGCTTCGGCGGCATCGGCGCGGCCTTCCTCGGCCACCTGGCGGACATCCACGGCATTGAGTACGTCTACACGCTGTGCTCCTACCTGCCGCTGCTGGGCTGCCTGACCATCCTGCTGCCGTCCACCCGGAAGAAGGCGTAAGCCTTCCCGTCGCCGGGGCGCCGCGTCATCAGCCTTCGCGGCGCGCCGGCTGGGTGGCGTGCACGAACACCGTGTAGGTGTCCGCCGGGTGGGCCACTCCGGCCTGGTCCAGCGCGCGGGCGATGGAGCCGCGGTGGTAGGTGGCGTGGTTGAGGATATGGAAGAACATTTCCTCGCGGGTCAGGCTGCCGCTGCGGCCATCGGTGAAGCGAAAGCGGATGATCTCCTTGGCCTGCGCCGGCGCCAGCGCCGCGAGCTGTTCGACGTACCACTGGCCGGAGGTCAGCAGGCGCTCGCGCAGCTCATCAAGGCCGGGTACCGCGTCGGTATTGGTGGCGGGGTGCGGGTCCGCCTCGCCGCTCAATCGCGCACGAAACAGATCCTCGACGATGACCAGGTGATTGAGCTGCTGGAGCGCGAAGGCGAACTCCCCGGGGAAGCGCACACGGTCGATCTGCGCGATGGCATCCAGCGCGCGGCGGTCCGACCAGCATTTGTAGGCAAAGGCCTGGCTCAGCATCGCAACTCCTTGTCAGCGGCCTGAAGGCGGAGGCCACACTGTAGCCTATCCGGGGCTTGGGTTGCGCCGCTCCACCTGCCAGACTGGCCCGAGCCCCACGGACGAACCGCTGCCATGAAAACGCCCGACATCGACGCCATCCGCGCCTTCCTGCTGGTCGCCGACCTGAAGAGTTTCACCCGTGCCGCCGACATCACCGGCACCACCCAGGCCGCCATCAGCCTGAAGATCAAGCGTCTGGAGGAATCCCTCGGCCGCCCGCTGCTGGAACGCACGCCGCGCCGCGTCACGCTGTCGGCCCACGGCGCGGTATTCCTGCCCAGCGCCCGCCGCCTGCTGGCGAGCTACGACGAAACGCTGCGCTGCTTCGACACGCCCCGCCGGTCCCTGCGCATCGGCGTGAGCCACCACATCCTCAGCGCGGACCTCAGCCATTGGCTGAGGCGTTTGGCCCAGGCCGATCCGGAGGTGCTCGTCGCCTTCAGCCTGGGCACCTCGCGGAAGATGCTGGAAAGCTACGAGGAAGGTGCGCTGGATATCACGCTGATCCTGCGCCACGACAACCGCCGCCAGGACGGCGAGGTGATCGGCAGCGAACGCTTCGGCTGGATGGCCGCCGACACGTTCCAGCTAGAGGACGGCGCTCCCCTGCCCCTGGCGATCCAGCCGGCGCCCTGCGGCATGCGCAGCATGGTCAGCAGCGCGCTGGAGGCGCACCAGCGCCTGTGGAGCGAAGCCTTCGTCGGTTCGGGGATCCTCGCCATCGGCGCGGCGGTGTCGGCGGGTATCGGCATCGGCGCCATGGTCGAGCGCATGGCGCCGGCCGGTTGCGTGGACGTGCGCGAACGCTTCGACCTGCCGGAACTGCCGCCCCGCGATGTGGTGCTCTACTGCGCCCACCGCGACGCCCAGACCCGCGCGCTGGTCAGCACGCTGGCGCAGGCCATCGCCGCCTGAAGCTCAGTGCAGGAGCACGCCGACGCGCGCCAGGAACAACGCCAGCGCGACGATCAGCGAGCCGCACAGGGCGACGGCGGCCAGGTGGACGAAGGCGAACTCGCGGGCCTGGATCGGTTCGTGGTCCATGAACGGCACTTCCTGAGCAGCGGTAGGGAGCCGCCAGTATCGACAGTGCCGTGCAGGACAAACAGCGCACGCCGGCTATTTCAGCGATAAGCGAAACGCCTCGGCAGCCCGTGCGATTAACCGTCGTCAGACCACGCCCGCGTCCTGCGAGCTGGCCACACGCTTGCCCAGCGGCGTCCTGGCGGAGCCATCGGCGGCGAGGGTCTGTTGTGCCGGCGCCTGCGAGTTCACCCGCATCCCCAGCGGCGTGCGGCTGAAGCCCTCTTCAGCCAGCTGCGGCGCCGCGTTCCGGTCCGCCAGCGGCGTCAGCTGGAAGCAGGCGGCGGCTGGGGTGCAGCTGGCTTCGACGGCGGCACTGGCATGCACGGCAACACCGGCCAGGGAGAAGGCAATGGCGGTCACGACGGTTTTCAGGTTTTTCATGGCATCGATCCTCAGGGGTCAGGGGGACGGCTCATCGGAGCGGGCACCGGGAGCTTCGGGGTGCGGCCCGCGCCGATGAGCTGTTGGGGTCCATTAAGCGTCCCTGGGGTATCTGCAGCGTGTCGGAAACGGCCGCCGCCATCTCCGCGAGTGTCACAGCGGCCAGTCGATACAGTGGAATACACAGCGGCCCACGGCGCGTGCGCCATCATCGAGCGCATCCGGGAGCTGCTGTCCTTTATCATTCCCCCCCTGCGACCAGGCTCGTCCCGGTTGCAGATAATCCGCCACTGTCTCCCAGGGAAATTCAATGCCGCTGTCCTTGCCGTTCGAACAGGTCGATGTCTTCGCCGAGCGCCCCTACGAAGGGAATGCGCTGGCGGTGGTGGTGGATGCCGATGCACTGACCACCGAGCAGATGCAGGCGTTCGCCCGCTGGACGCAGCTCAGCGAAACCACATTCCTGATGCGCCCCACGTCGCCCGAGGCGCATTACCGCGTGCGTATCTTCACGCCGCTGCGCGAGCTGCCCTTTGCCGGCCACCCCACCCTGGGCAGCTGCCAGGTGTGGCTGGCGCACCACGACAACCCCGAGCTGGGCGAGATCGTCCAGGAATGCCCGGCAGGCCTGATTCGCCTGCGCCGGCAAGGCCCGTGCCTGGCGTTCTCCGCGCCACCGCTCCTGCGCAGCGGGCCCCTGGACGCGGCCACGCTGCGCCGGGTCGAGCAGGGGCTGGGCCTCGCTGGCGGGCAGGTTCGCGCCAGCCAATGGGTCGATAACGGTCCGGGTTGGGCGGGAGTGTTGCTGGCACGTCGCGAGGAGGTGCTGGCCATCCGCCCCGACTACGCGGCGCTGGAAGGGCTGAATGTCGGCGTCATCGCCCCCTGGGGTGGCCCGCAGGCGGAAGCGGACGTGGAAGTCCGGGCCTTCATGGGCGAGGAATGCAACGAAGACCCGGTCACCGGCAGCCTCAATGCAGGCCTGGCCCAGTGGCTGATCGGCGCGGGCGTCCTGGGCGAGCGCTATACCGTCAGCCAGGGCACGGTCCTGAAGCGTCGCGGACGACTGCGCATCGAACGCGCCGACGAGGCGATCTGGGTCGGTGGCGAGGTACAGCATTGCCTGTCGGGCACGGCCGTTTTTCCCGGGCGCTGAAGGAGCCTTACGCACGCCGCGAGCCGACGTTCGATCCGCCCGGAGCCGTCGTCTCGCAGTGCTCCGCGTGACGGAAACTTCACTGCCGTCTGTCACAGAATTCCTACACGCCGGTTGACCGGCCAAACCGGCGCCACTAGATTCCTACGCTTCTTTCGCCAGGGTGCGCTGCGCCCTGGCGATCCCTACGGCAAAGGAATGTCCGTCATGTTCAAGCCCCTCAGGCCCTGGCTGCCTGCCGTGCTGCTTTGCAGCCCTCTCGCCGCCCACGCGGAAGGTCCTTCCGGCGATTTCTGGCTGATTCACCAGCAGGGCAGCCTCTACAAGAACGAACTCTTCGTGGTCGATGGCGACCCTGCCAACATCTACGACCGCAAGAACGGCGTGCGCTCGCTGGGCGTCTATCAGTTCTACGAGGAAGGCGCCAAGCCGACCTTTACCGCCTACGACGTGGAGGTCGACTGCGCGAAGAACCGCGTGCGCCTCAATGGCGCGCAGAACTACGACAAGTTCTACAACGACATCCGCCCCAAGAAGGTGTCCAAGGAGTGGCAGAAGAAGCCTGAGGCCTGGCTTGCCCAGAGCCGCGACTTCCTCTGCAAGCCGGACGCCCACGTGGAGCAGAAGATGTACCCGCTGGGCAAGATGCCCACCGCGCAGCTGGTCTCGGCCGCGCCGGGGCTGTTCCAGCTGAGAAATCGCGACCATGCCAAGGCCATGATCCTGCAGATGGTCGACAAGGGCTTCGAGCAGATGCCCGCACGGAACACACCCGCCAAGGAGGGCGTGCAATGAAAGGACTCTTCGCGCTGGGGATGATTGCCATCCTGCTCGGCGGCTGCTCCGCCATTCCCACCCTGCCCGAGGCGCAGGCCCGCAGCTACTGGAAGGGTCGCCCGGCCGGCGATGCGATCGACCATTTCGGCGCGCCCAGCGACATCGCCCTGGCCCCGGAGAACGACTGGGTCGTGCTGATCTACCGCCGCGACACCTCCTACACCTCCCGCGAGGCGCTCGGCACCTACACCGGCCCGCAGAACGGGCAGCTGGTGCACACCGAGTACTGGGGCGACGTGGTCCATTCGGCCAGCTGCGAAATCCGTGTCGCCATCAACCGGGCCCGGCAGGTGGACTACCTGCTGACCCGCGGCAACTGCGGCGGCATCCCGCTGCGGCCGGAAGCGTGACGCCACCTGGCCGATCAAGGAGGAGAAGAAGCATGCCCACAACGACACAGGCCAAGGCCACGCTCGCGCTGCTGACGCTGATGACAGTGGCATCGGCGGTTGCGGCCGAAGAAACCAAGGTGACCGACCTGCTGCGCAGCGGCTACGAAGTGAAGGCGGCGTACGTGGCCCCAGGACGGGTCAGCCAGATCCATTACCTGGTCCTGCAGAAGGACGCGTCGGTCTTCCAGTGCAGCACCTACGACAGCGGCGCACCGCTGCAGCGCTACTACGACTATTCCAACACCTACTCCTGCTCGCCGGTCGGCGACCTGGTCCCGCAACGCTGAGCGACTCCCCGCACCCGATCCCGCGCGGCCGGCCTCCCGAGGCCGGCCGCGCCGCTGCCGATCCCACGTCCTCGGCGGCGGTTCGTTCTGCCACCCCAGCCCACTTCGCCATGGATGTTTTCGCATGACACTGCGCCTCCTGACCGCCAGCCTGCTGCTGGCCTGCACCTTCGCCCACGGCGCCGAGCCGGCGCCCGTTCCCAAGGCCCTGGAAGAACAGGTCGGCCGCCTGGTGGAGCTGTACAAGGACAGCTTCGCCACCGGCTACCCCGAGGCCACCCGCGTGCAAACCCTGAAGACCGGCAAGGGCAGCGAACTGACGCTCGCCGTGTTCACCATCGAAGGCTTCGACATGGGCAACAACTACAACCAGTACCTCGCGGTCTTCACCTCTACCCCCAACGAGGAAGGCCAGGAGCATTACAGCCTGCTCGACGCCCTGCAGATCGGCGGCGGTGGCTGGCGCTCGATCGAGACGCTGGACGCCAGGCTGGTCAGCGACCCGTCCGGCAAGCGCACCCTGATCGACATCCCGGTAATGGAAAACACCGAGGACGACGGGCCGAACTTCCCCAGCCGCGCCGGAGTGATCCACCTGGCCCTCGATGACGCACCGACGCCCCGCCTGGCGGAGCAGCACTGACGCGGCCGCTGGCCGTGGGCGCCACGGCCAGCGGCAACGCGGCGGCGCTCGCTAGCGCGCCGCCGCGGCCTCGTTCATCAGGTAGGTCACCAGTTGCCGCGCGTGGGACGACAGCGAGTCCCAATCGGCGACACAGATGCGCAGCTCACGGGTGGCCCAGGCGTCCGCCAGCGCCACCACCGTCGCCGGCAGCTCTTGCGCCAGGCGCGTCGCGGCAGCCTCCGGGAGCATCGCCACACCCACTCGCTGCGCCACCAACTGGGCGATGGCATCGAAGCTCGGTGCGCGCACCCGTACCTTGAGCGGCATCGAGTTGCGCACCGCCATCGCCTCGACGAAGCGCTGCATGGCACGCTCGGCGGGCAGGCAGACGAAGGGGAAACTCAGCGCGTCGCGCAGGCTCGGCAAGTGCTGGCTGGCCAGGGGGTGATCCTGCGGCACCAGCAGGACCAGCTTGTCGTTGCGAAACGGCAGCGACAGCAGGCCCGCAGTGGCCAGGTTGCCGTCGTAGACGCCGATGTCGATCGCCCCGTCCTGCACCGCCCGCAGCACATCCTTGCTGTTCTGCTCGGTCAGTTGCAGGTCCACCTCCGGGTAGTCCGCCAGGAAGGGCCCGAGCGCGGTGGGCAGAAAAGTGCTGTTGGCCACGGTGGAGGCCGCCAGGCGCAGGGTGATGCGCTGCTCGCCGCGCAGTTCCTGCAGGGTGTCGGTGAGTTGCTGCGCCTCCTTCAGCACGCGCTGGCCGGCTTCTAGCACCAGGCGGCCGGTCGGAGTCAAGGTCATGCCGTCGCTGTGCCGGGCGAACAGGGCAAGCCCACAGCGCTCCTCGAACAGGCGCAACCGGTTGCTCGCCGCCGAGACGGCCACCGGCACCGACGCAGCCGCCTTGCTCAGGCTGCCGGTGCAGGCGATGGCGGCGATCAGGCGCAGGTCGGCAAGATCGAAATGCATTTGGCGTTCTCCAAAAACGAAAGCCACGTTCGCCAAGTTGCGATTCTAGCGGAGCGGCATTCTTCCTAGAATAAGGCCTTTCCCCTGCCCTGCGCTCCCTGCCCATGAATAGCCTGAACGCCCTTTACCAGCGCAGCCTGCGCAACGGCGTGTTGTTCGCCGTGCTGTCCGCCACCGGTTTCAGCCTCAAGGCGGTCTTCGTCAAGCTCTCCTACGCCGCGGCCCCGGTGGACGCGGTGACCGTGCTGGCCATCCGCATGGGCCTGGCGCTGCCACTGTTCCTCTGGCTGGTCTGGCTTAGCCGCAGCCCCGGCCAGGCGCGCCTGTCGCTGGCCGATGGCGGGCGCATCCTGCTGCTCGGGCTGTTCGGCTACTACCTGTCGAGCCTGTTCGACTTCTACGGCCTGCAGTACATCAGCGCCGGGCTGGAGCGGCTGATCCTGTTCACCTACCCGACCCTCGTGCTGCTCCTGCAGATGGCCGTGGCCCGCGAGCGCCCCGACTCCCGCACCCTGGCGGCGATGGGGTTGTGCTACCTCGGCCTGGGGATCGCCCTGCTGCACGACATCCGCGTGGAAGGCGCCGACGGGCAGATCCTGCTGGGCGCCCTCTGGGTCTTCGCCAGCGCCGTGACCTATGCCCTCTACTACATGGGCACCGGCGCGGTGGTGCGCCGCGTCGGCTCGATGCGCCTGGCCGGGCTGGCCGGCGGTGCCTCCTCGGTGATGGTGCTGATCCATTACGCGGTGAGCGGCAACGTGCAGCAACTGGCGAGCCTGCCCGGCACCGTCTGGCTCCACGGCGCGCTGATGGCGCTGATTTCCACCGTGCTGCCGATCTACTGGATGGCGCTGGCCATCCAGCGCATGGGCGCCACCCATGCCGCGGCGTTCGGCAACCTCGGGCCGGTACTCACCGTGTTCGCCTCCTGGGCGCTGCTGGGCGAGGCGATCTCGGTCTACCAGATTGCCGGCCTGGCGCTGGTGCTGTTCGGCGTGTCGCGGCTGTCGGGGGCGAAAAGGACCGCTCCGGCGGCTGTCGAAACGCAAACGGAGAAAGGCCGCGCCACCAGCTGAGCGCGACGGTCATTGGCTATCGGCCTGCCGCAGCGACCGGTTCACACCCGCCCGATGCGCATATTGATCGGCCAGCTCACCGGGTGCCGCACGACGGGGTCGCCCCAGCGCTCGGCGATGTCGGCGGCGAAGCGCTGCAGCAGGTCCTCGCGCCCGGCCTCGCGGGCGCTGCGGACCGCCGACCAGGTGGAGACGTAGCCCAGGAATTCGTCGAGATTCCACTCCAGGCGGATGGCGATATCCGGCCCGGGAAACTCGGCGAAGGGGAAGTCGAGGGTCGCGTAGCCGCTGTCCACCAGGCCACGCTCGGCCGGCCAGTAGGGGCCGATTTCCTTCCAGTAGAACGGCTCGAAGCGCTCGCCCAGCGCACCTTCCAGGCGCAACACGCCATAGCTGATCAGCGCCAGCACGGCGTTCGGCCCGGCGATGCGCCGCACCTGCGCGTAGAACCTGGGCAGATCGAACCAATGGGCGGCCTGGGCAGCGGTGACCAGGCTGGCGCTGTGGCTGCGCAGCGGCAGGTCTTCGGCCGGGGCGCGGAGGTAGCTCACCTTCGCCTGCGGCGCGCTATGGGCAATCTGCTCCGCGCTGGGGTCGACGCCGACCACCGCGTCGAAGTGCTCGCCCAGTTGCCGGGTCAGTTGGCCGCTGCCGCAGCCAACATCCACTGCCAATGCGCGGTCGGGCGCCCTCGAGGCGAGGTAAGCGGCAAGCTCTGCCGGGTACTCGGGACGAAAGCGCGCGTAGGCCTCCCCGCCCTGGTCGAACCAGTTGCGCAGGTCGCGGGTGGGGTAGGTCATGGCTTCCGGCTCCCAATGATAAATCGAGGTCTTGCGGGCTTGCCTGGCCTGACTCAGGCGTTGCGCGAAGCCCTGCTCATGCAGCGCCGTGGCTGTGCCTTCAAGGATGCGGCGCAAGGGATGGCCGATCTCGCTTTCCAGACCGCTGGCGGCATCTTCGTCAGTGTGCGGACATCAGAGCCGAGCGCGCGGGCATGCCAGCGTACCGGGGATTTTTCAACAGGAAGCTTCTGACTACCGACTCCTGCCGATCCACGACACAGAAGCTCCGGGTAGGCAAAGGCACCGTGCAGTTCCCCAAAGCCAGGAAGCCGCAGTTCATCACTCCGTAATAGGCCGCGGGCCGGGCATCGAGCGGGCAGCCATATAGGATCTCGCCCAGATAGTTGATATCACCCTGCTTGACCGTAAATTGCAGCGGCTTGCTGAAGGGCCCCATGACACCACGGCGTGAGCCAATGCTGGAAACCTCATAGTCACCCGGAGGCAGCCACGCCGAGAAATACCCCTCGGCGGCCCACCCATAGCGCTTACCTGTCCGGACGTCACGAAACTCCAGCCAGGTTCCAAAGTTGCCGCCATCAGGGTTGACCAGCGCGCCAACCACTAGGCCGGCGTTCCGTTCGGAGCTGACCTTGGAGTCCAGCGCCATATCTTCGGGCATCTGGGCGCAGCCGGCCAACAATCCCATCAAGCAGCCCATAAGAATTCGGTGCATATCAAGCATTCTTACCTCGGTCCATCGAAGACGTTCAACTGTTCTACGACAAGCATGCATTCTGGACGCTGGCTGTGTCGTTCATTAGCATCGTCGCCCAGCGACCTCCCTGTATCAAGGACGATTCCCTTTCATGCCCGACTTTCTTTCTTTGCATCCTGCCTCCCTGCTGGCAACTCTCGCCCTGCTCGGTGGATGCAGCCTCAACGGCAACTACCCGGACGCGCCCGAACCGGATGCCGCCAAGCTGCGCTTCATCAGCAGCATAGAAAACTCCACCTTGACACTCTTCGATGCCCAACACTGCGGCGGTCAAATGACCGGACTGCTCAACAACCTATTCACGCGCGACACCCAGCGCCGAGTCGGGATGAGCGTCGCACCGCCTGCCAATGCCAAGGGCTATCTGGAAATCAGGCTCAAACCTGCAACCGAAGTATTCATGCAGACCAACACGGTCTCCACCGGTAGCGTCTGCTCCGTTTACTTCAACTTCATTCCTCAGGCAGGTTCCGAATATGAGGTGAGCTTCGATTACATCGGCAACCGGTGCCAGGCAACGCTCAGCCTTCTGCGCCAGGAAGGCGGCAAAGCCATACGCGCCCCGCTTCCGCTGTACAACAAGGGATTACCGGCATGCGCGGGCAGCAGTCCGATATTTCCCCAGATGGCTGCACCTCTACCGAACTCGCCCGAACGAGCGACAATCATCGAGCAGATCGTCACCGGAAGCATCATTCCCGAAATGCGCCCTACCCCTAGTGACGTTTCGCCGGAAGAACGTACCAAAGCGCTCAATCGCATGGTGGAGGAACGCAAGGATCGTGTCGGCATCAGTCTTCCGGATGCTTACTGGGACGAGTATCGGCAGGACCTCACGTTGTCCCTAGACGAAGCGGCGCAATTCAAGCAGCACGTGTTCCAGCTCTACACGGACGAGTACCACGGGCGACTGAGCCGCATCGAGACTTCTGAGCTTCGCCGACTACTGCCCGATAGCGCGACGCTGGACGAGTCCAGGGCACTGGCGGTCAACAATTCGATGCTGGAGTTCTACTACCACGTTAGAAGCCAGGTGATGAAGGAAAGCGTGAGCAAGAGCCTTGCGCGTTTGGCCGATCTTGACCGTCGCTACGCCGTTTGTGATCGCTACCGCGGCTGCTGGCGGAACTGACCGAAACAGGCGGTCGCTCCGCCGTCTGAACCTGACATCAGGGCCGTTTGCCCGCCAGGGACTCCAGCAAGTCCGCAGACGGCACGAAGAACAGGCTGCCGGTCACCGCCTTGCTGTAGTCCAGCAGGCGGTCGTAGTTGCCGGCCGGGCGGCCGACGAACATGTTCTCCAGCATCTCCTCCACCGGCGCCGGCGAGCGCGCGTAACCGATGAAGTAGGTGCCGAACTCGCCGGCGCCGGGGCGGCCGAAGGGCATGTTGTCGCGCAGGATCTTCACTTCCTGGCCGTCCTTCTCCAGGGTGGTCAGCGAGCTGTGCGAGCAGCTGGGCTTCACCTCGTCGCCCAGTTCGATGTCCGCCAGCTTGGTGCGGCCGATGATGCGTTCCTGCGCCTCGGTGGACAGCTGGTTCCAGCCGTTCATGTCATGCAGGTACTTCTGCACCAGCACGTAGCTGCCGCCGGCGAAGTCCACGTCCTCGTCGCCGATCAGGGTGAAGTGCGGAATGTCGCGCCCTTCCGGGTTCTCCGTGCCGTCGACGAAACCGATGATGCTGCGCATGTCGAAGTAGCGGAAACCCTGCACCTCGTCGACCACCGTGACCGCATCGCCCAGGCGCGCGACCAGTTGCGTGGCCAGCTCGAAGCAGAGGTCCATCTGCTCGGCGCGGATGTGCAGCAGCAGGTCGCCCGGCGTGGAAACGGCAACCCGCTCGCCACTGCCAATCGCGCGGAAGGCATGCAGGGCGGCTGGCCGCGGAGCGCCGAACAGCGCATCCCACGCCGCCGAGCCGAAGCCCACCACACACGACAGGTTACCCCCTGGCACGCGCTTGCCGACCGAGCGCACCAGCCCGGAGACGTCCTCGCACAACGCCCGGACCGGGCTCCAGTCCTTGCCGGGAGTCAAGGTGGCGACCAGGAAGATCGCGCTGCGGGTGATCGGGCTATCCACTGCCTGGGGTGCCGGGAAGTCGTTGAGCATGTCGTCCATTCGCTGCCGTTGAAGTTGGGGAATGATAGTAGCAAAGCCGGTGGCTGATGGCGGTGACAGCTCCGCGCGCCAAGGTTACGGCCCGGGCTGTCGATTTGCCCTGGTGAGGTGCCCCGGCAGGTTCCAGTGCCGCGGAACCGGAGCAGCCGCAGCGCAGACGAAGGTTGACGTCCAGGCTGTCTTGGTTAAGGTCTGGGACGAGCGAACATCACCAGGGCCTCGATGCGGGAGAAGCAGCCAGTGCAACACGAACGCAGCAGCATAGACACCGTCGTTTTCGATCTTGGCGGCGTGCTGGTCGATTGGAATCCGCGCCACCTCTATCGAAAGATCTTCGACGACGAGCTGGCAATGGAGGCCTTCCTCACGGAGGTCTGCAACGCCGCGTGGAACGAACGCCAGGATCGCGGGCGTCCCTGGGCCGATGCCATCGCCGAAGCCGTCGCCCGGCATCCGGCCCACGAACCCAACATCCGTGCGTACCGCGAACGCTGGGAGGAGATGCTTGGCGGCGCTATCGAAGCGACCGTGGACGTGCTGCACGAGTTGCACCACAACGGCGTGCGCCTGCTGGCACTGACGAACTGGTCGGCGGAAACCTTCCATGTCGCCGAGGAGCGCTTCCCCTTCCTTGAACAGTTCGAAGGGGTGCTGGTCTCCGGCCGCGAAGGGCTGATGAAACCGGAGCCGGAAATTTTCCAGCTGCTGATCCAGCGCTACAGCCTGATACCTTCGCGCACGCTGTTCATCGATGACGTCCAGAAGAACGTCGACGCGGCGCTGGCCCAGGGGATGCGCGCCGTCCAGTTCATCGACGCCGGGCAATTGCGCCGCGACCTGCAATCGATCGGCCTGCCGGTTGCCCCGCAGAAAACCTGAAGCGCAAGCCGGAAGCGCCCTTCCGGCTCACTCAACGTTCTCAGTAGCCGGTAGCCGCCTTCTCGATGGAGCGCGCCACCGCCTCGGGGTGCGAGACCATGACGACATGGGACGCGCCGCTGACCACCTGGACGTCCTTCGCCTGGGCGCGATGCGCCATGAAAGCCAGCGCCTGCGGCGGGATGTTGCGGTCCTGGTCGCCGTAGACGAACCACGAGGGAATCGCCGTCCAGGCCGCTGCGCCGGCTTTTTCGTTCAAGGCCGCCTCGGTAACCGGACGCTGCGCCGCCGCCATCAGCGCGGCTTCGCCGGCGGGTACATCGGCGGCGAACTGGTCGTGGAACTTGTCCTGCTGGATGTACAGGTCCTTGCCGCCGTCAGGCAGCGCCACCGGCGCGGCCAGGGTCGGGCCGAGGGTGCTGCCGGGAAACTTGCCGGCCAGCTCGGCGGCGCTCTCTCCCTGTTGCGGAGCGAATGCGGCGACGTAGACCAGCGCCTTGACATTCGGCCGGTCGCTGGCCGCCGCGCTGATCACGTTACCGCCGTAGGAGTGGCCCACCAGCACCACCGGTCCCTTGACGCTGCCGACGATGTTGCCGATATAGGCACCGTCGCTGGCCACGCCGCGCAGCGGGTTGGCCGCGGCGATCACCGAGTAGCCGTCCTTCTCGAGGATACGCGTCACGCCGTTCCAGCTGGAGGCATCGGCGAAGGCTCCGTGCACCAGTACTACCGTCGGTTTCACCGGCGCCGCGAAGGCATTGCCGGCGAGCAGGCCGCTGGCCAGTGCCAGGGCGGTGAGGGTCTTGTTCATGGTGGATCTCCTGGTTGAGGGGAATCGGGTGTGCTTTTCCTGGAACCGAGCGGGCGCCCAGCCCTGCTTGCCAACGCTGTTCGTAGGAGCGAGCTCGCTCGCGAACGCATGTCACCGGAGCCCCGGGCGCGAGGCGAGTTCGCGAGCAAGCTCGCTCCTACAGTGAGGTGCGGGGAAAATCGCTGGACTGGCTCAGCTCGCGCCACAGGCGCAGCTCCGCCAGCCGGGCCTTGTCGGCGTTCTCGATGGCCAACAGCGCATCGCTGCCCAGGGCCAGGCGCAGCGGCGGACGATCCATCCAGGCCACCGCGAGAATCGTCTGCGCGGCCCGCTGCGGATCGCCCGGCTGCTTGCCGTCGTAAGCCCGCTGGCGGCGTGCCACGGAGCCGACCACTGCGTCGTATTCGAAGCGCCCCTCGGAGAGCGTCGTCGAGGCGCCGGCAAAATCGGTGCGCAGACCTCCGGGTTCGATGATGGTCACTCGCACGCCAACCTGCGCCATCTCTCGCGCCAGCACTTCGGAGAAGCCTTCCACACCCCACTTCGCTGCCGAATAGGGCGCGCGCCCTGGCGCACCAATGCGCCCACCCACCGAGGACAGCTGGATGATGTGGCCGCTGCGCTGCCGACGCAGCAGGGGGATGGCCGCCTTGGTGACGATGATGGTGCCGAACAGGTTGGTCTCGATCTGCCGGCGGAACTCTTCCAGCGGCGTGTCTTCCACCGAGTTGACGTTGCCGTAGCCGGCGTTGTTGACCAGCACGTCGAGCCCGCCGAACGCCTCCTGCACCTGTGCCACGGCGTCCTGCGCGGCGGCCGGGTCGGTGACGTCCAGGGGCGCCACGCGCAGGGTCTGCGGGTAGAGCCGGGCGAGGTCTGCCAGCGAATCCGGATCGCGAGCGGTGGCCAGCAGGCGGTGGCCGGCCTGCAACACGGCTTCGGCCAGCGCCCGCCCCAGGCCGCGGGAACAACCGGTGATCAACCATCGTTGGTTCATGGGAACCTCCACGGCTCTCAAGGTAGGGAACTCAGGGTGCGTAGCGGGTGAAGACCAGATCGTGGTCCTTCACCCGCGCCTGGTGGCAGGCGAAACAGGTCTGGTGCTGCGCCTCGTCGGCGGGTTTGCCGTCGATGAAGCGGGCGAAGCCCCAGCCGCCGGTGGCCGCGTACTTCTTCGAGTCCTTGACCATGAACTGCACGGTGGTGGCGGCCCCGGGAATCGACGCCGGTTCGAACTCCGGCGACTGCACGTGCTTCCAGGCGAGCTTGGCCAGCACGCTGCCGTCGGGGAACGGCAAGGTGCCGGCGCGGTAGGCCTTCATGGCGATGTCGTTGCCCAGCACGGCGCGCAGTTCGTTCAGCGGCGCCGCCTCCTGGGCAGGCGCCACCAATTGCCAGTTGCGGTAGCCCTCGGGCATGCGCACGCCGTAGATCGGCGAAGCCTCCCCGTCGGCCCTGGCGCCTGTCGTCGCCAGCAGGGCGAAACCGGTCAGGGCGATGCGGCGCAATGCGGTTGCTGCGATGGTCATGGCGCCTCTCCGGCTCACAGATGATCGGCGTCGATCACCGCCTTGACGAAGGCGGCAGGCGCCTCCTGGGGCAGATTGTGGCCAATGCCGCCAGTGACCAGGCGGTACTCGTACTTGCCGCCGAAACGCTTGGCGTAGGCCTCGGCCGGCGGGTGCGGCGCGCCGTTGGCATCGCCTTCGAGGGTAATGGTCGGCACCTGGATGGTCGGGAAGGTCGCGAGCTTCTTCTCCAGCTCGGCATAGCGCGGCTCGCCGTCGGCCAGGTTCAGGCGCCAGCGGTAGTTGTGGATGGCGATCGGCCCCTGGTCGGGGTTGTCCAGCGCCTGGGCGCTACGCTCGAAGGTCGCGTCGTCGAACTGCCACTTCGGCGATGCCAGTTGCCAGATGAGCTTGGCGAACGCGTGGCGATACTGGTCGTAGCCAGCCTTGCCGCGTTCGGTGGCGAAGTAGAACTGATACCACCACTGCAGCTCGGCGGCCGGTGGCAGCGGCGCCTTGCCCGCCTCCTGGCTGCCGATCAGGTAGCCGCTGACGGACACCAGGGCCTTCACCCGCTCGGGCCAGAGCGCCGCGACGATGTCCGCCGAGCGTGCGCCCCAGTCGTAGCCGGCGAGTACCGCGCGCTTGATCTTCAACGCATCCATGAAGTCGATGACGTCCACCGCCAGTGCGGCGGGCTCACCGTTGCGCCGGGTGGACGCGGAGAGGAAACGCGTTTCGCCATACCCACGGGCGTAGGGAACCAGCACGTGGTAGCCCTTGGCGGCCAACTGCGGCGCCACCTCGGCGTAGCTGTGGATGTCGTACGGCCAGCCGTGCAGCAGGATCACCACCGGGCCATCGGCCGGGCCGGCTTCGGCGTAGGCGACGTTGAGCAGGCCGGCATCGACGTGCTTGAGCGCGCCGAAGACCGGGTCGGTGGCCGCTTGCGCCACGGCGCCACAGGTGAATGGCGCGAGGGTGATGGCCAGCGCCGAGGCGCCGAGTTGCGGGGACTTGAACAGGTTCATCACAAATCTCCATGGCAGACGCGCGGCCTGCCCGGTAGTTGCCGGCAAGCGGCGGGTTCTAGTGGTTGTTCAGGCTCGATCGCAGTGGGCGGAACGCCTCGCGCAGTTCCTCGCTGAACAGCTGCGGCTGTTCCCAGGCGGCGAAGTGGCCGCCCTTGTCCACCGCGTGGAAGTAATCCAGCGAGGGATAGGCGCGCTGCGCCCAGCTTTTCGGCGCCCGGTAGATCTCGCCGGGGAAGACGGTGATGGCCACCGGCACCTTGATCTGCGCGGTCTTCTGCGCGGCGGCGCTGAAATTGTTGTTGTTGTTTTCCCAGTAGAAGCGCGAGGAGGACGCACCGGTATTGGTCAGCCAGTAGAGCGAGATGTCGTCGAGCATCTCGTCGCGGCTCAGCACGCGCTCGGGCTCGCCGCCGCTGTCGGTCCAGGCGGCGAACTTCTCGTACATCCAGGCGGCCATGCCGGCCGGTGAATCGGCCAGGGAATAGCCGATGGTCTGCGGGCGGGTCACCATCATCGCGCCGTAGGCGGCGTTGCGGCCGAAGAAGGTGCTCAGCGCGTCGAAGGCGCGGCGCTCGTCGGCGCCCAGCCCGGCAGGCGCCGTAGCACCACTGTTGATCGGCCCGACCAGCTCCGGCGGCACCGTCGCCGGCATGTTCAGGTGGATGCCGAGCAACCCGGGCGGCGCCAGGCGGCCGAGGGCATCGGAGATCACCGAGCCATGGTCGCCGCCCTGGGATACGTAGTGGCTGTAGCCCAGGCGCTTCATCAGTACATCCCAGGCGCGGGCCACCCGGTCCGGGCCCCAGCCGGTAGTGGTGGGCTTGCCGGAGAACCCGTGGCCGGGAATCGCCGGGATCACCACGTCGAAGGCGTCTTCGGCACGGCCGCCATAGGCGACCGGGTCGGTCAGCGGGCCGATGGTCTTGAGGAACTCCAGCGGCGAGCCTGGCCACCCATGGGTGAGGATCAGCGGCATGGCGTGCGGCTCTTTCGAGCGTACGTGGATGAACTGGATGTCCACGCCGTCAATGCGGGTGATGAACTGCGGCAGCGCATTGAGCCTGGCTTCTGCACGGCGCCAGTCATAGTCCTTGCCCCAGTAACCCACCAGCGCACGGACCCTCTCCAGCTGGATGCCCTGCGAGGCGTCGTTGACCGTCTCGCGGTCCGGCCAGCGTGTGGCGGCGATGCGCCGACGCAGGTCGTCCAGCTGCTCCTGCGGCACCTGGATGCGGAACGGCCGCACGCTGTCATCGGCGTTGGCGGTGCTGCTGGCACTCGCGGCGAACGCCTGTTGCAGCAGGTGATGCTGGCCGTCGCCGAGCAGGAACAGCCCCACGGCGGAGGCCATGAGCGTACGACTGAAACGACGACGGAGGTGGGGCGATGATGAGGCGGCTGGCATGGTCGATCTCCCTGGTTCACTGGCCGACGGATCGGCGACCTGCAGCGATCTCAACAAAGCCGGCGGGGTGCCGCGATTGCACCATGGTGTCGGTCGATACCTTGGTATCGGGGCTCGCGCGCGAACGCGTGCAGTGCCGCAGCCGACACCTAGGTATCATTGGCAACCCCCGCCGCCTGGGCGCATGCTCGCCCCACGGCTAGCGCCGGGAGAGGACCGGTATGCACAACGAAGTCGTCGACAAGCTGCCCGACATGGCCTGGACCGCCCACGCCGACGGCCGCCTGGAGAGCGTCAACCAGGCCTGGCGCCGCTATGCCGGCCGGGACCTGGATGCCCATGGAGAGGACATCTGGCAGGCGCTGGTGCACCCTGCGGACCTGCCCGCGGTGCAGCAGGGCTGGAGTGCCATCCGCCAGTCCGGCACGCCCCACGACCTGCAGGCGCGCCTGCGCCGGCACGACGGGGTGTACCGGCGCTTCCTGCTGCGCGCCCGCGCACTCACCGACGACGATGGCGCCCTGGTTGGCTGGTGCGGCCAGAACATCGATATCGACGACCTGCCAACCGCCGCGCCGGCTGCCATCACCCAGGAAATCATCGACAGCATTCCCGGCCTGATCTCGCTGATGACGCCCGACGGCGAGCTGGAATGCGTCAATCGCCACAACAGCGATTACCTCGGCGCCAGCCTCGAGGAGCTGCGCGGCTGGACCGGCTCCAGCACGCTCCACCCCGACGACCTGCCCCAGGCGCTGAAGGCGTGGCAGCACGCCGTCGCCAGCGGCGAGCCGTACAACGTCCAGCACCGGGTGCGCGGCGCGGACGGCATCTACCGCTGGTTCCATGTACGCGCCCTGCCCCACCGCGACGCCGCAGGACGCATCCAGCGCTGGTTCGTGCTCAAGGTGGACATCGACGAACAGAAGCGTGACCAGGCGCTGATCGCCCAGGCACGGGAGTCGCTGGCCCGCGCACTGGACGAGGTCCGGGCGTCCGAAGACCGCCTGCGCACACTGATCGACGCCGTGCCGGGCTTCGTCTGGCGCACCGCCCCGGATGGCAGCGTGGAATTCCTGAACCAGCGCTGGTTCGACTACACCGGCATGAGCGCGCAAAGCGCTGCCGGCGTCGGCTGGATGAGCGCCCTGCACCCCGAGGACGCGCCGGCACTGGGTGCCTACTGGCAGGGCCTGCTGGACTCCGGTAGCGCCGGCGAGTTCGAGGCCCGCCTGCGGCGCTTCGACGGCAGCTACCGCTGGTTCCTGATCCGCGCGGTGCCGCAGCTCGACGCGGCCGGGCGCGTGCTGAAATGGTACGGCGGCAACACTGATATCCATGAGCGCAAGCGCGCCGAACTGCTGCTGGCTGGCGAGAAGCGCCTGCTCGGGCTGATGGCCGGCGGCTGTGCGCTGCCCCAGGTGCTCGATGCCCTGTGCGACCTGGTGGAGAGCAACCTGGAAGACTGCCGCTGCGCCATCACCCTCGTCGCTCCGCGCCAGGGGCACGTGGCGGAAGCCGCCACGCGCCTGCAGCCTGGTGCCGCGCCGCATCTGCCGGCCTCCTTCTACGGCGGCGCCAACGGCCTCCCGGTGGATGCCCATAGCAGCCCCCAGGCTCAGGCGGCCGTGGAAAACGCCAGCGTGCTGATTGCCAACCTGAACGCGGAAACCCGCTGGCCCGCCTGGCGCCAGCAGGTGCGTGGCGGCGATGTCCATGCGCTGGCGGCGACCCCGGTGGTGTCCACCACCGGCGAGGTCAGCGGCATCCTCTCGGTCTACTTCGCCCGGCCGGAGCTGCCGGATGAAAGCCAGCGCGCGCTGATCGCGCAATTCACCCATCTCGCCAGCATCGCCATCGACCGCGCCCGCAGCGAGGCCGCCCTGCGCCAGAGCGAGGCGTTCCTGGCCAAGGCCCAGCGCATCAGCCTCACCGGTACCTTTTCCTGGCGCGTGGACAACGACGAGATCGCCTGGTCGGAGGAGATCTACCGGCTGCTCGACCTGCAGCCGGGGCTGACGCCAAGCTTCGAACTGATCTTCTCGCGTATCCACCCGGACGACCGCGCCACGGTGCGAGCGCTGCTCCAGCGCCAGTGCCGCGACGGCTGCGACTTCGCCCACGAGCATCGGCTGGTGCTTCCCGGCGGCGCCATACGCCATGTGCACCTGGTAGCCCAGGCCACCCGCGACACCGACGGTGCGCTGCTGTACATCGCCACCGCGCAGGACGTGACCCAGCGCCGCCTCGCCGAGGAGACCCTGCACCGCACCCGCGCCGAGCTCGCCCATGTCGCCCGCGTCGCCAGTCTCGGCGCGCTGACCGCGTCCATCGCCCACGAGGTCAACCAGCCGCTGGCCGGTATCATCACCAACGCCAGTACCTGCCTGCGGATGCTCGGTGCGCCCACGCCCAACCTGGAAGGCGCGCGGGAAACCGCCCGGCGCACCATCCGCGACGGCAACCGCGCGGCGGACGTGATCAAGCGCCTGCGTGCCCTGTTCGCCCGCCACGAGGCGGTCAGCGAACCGCTCGACCTCAACGAAGCGGCGCGGGAAGTGATCGCCATGCTGCACAACGAACTGCAGCGCCACGGCGTGACCGTGCTGCCGACGCTGCAGGCAGACCTGCCCGCCGTGAGCGGTGACCGCGTGCAACTGCAGCAGGTGATCCTCAACCTCATCCTCAACGCCATCGATGCGCTGGGTGACGTGCATGACCGCCCCCGGCAGTTGCGCATCAGCAGCGGTCTCGATCCCGACGCGAGCATCTTCCTCGCCGTGCGCGACAACGGCGCGGGCTTCGCGCCAGCGGACGCCGGCCGCCTGTTCGACGCCTTCTTCAGCACCAAGCAGTCGGGCATGGGCATCGGTCTGTGGGTCAGCCGCTCCATCGTCGAGCACCACGCCGGCCGCATCTGGGCCACCACCCACGACGGACCGGGCGCCACCTTCATCTTCGCGCTCCCCCATGCGCAGCCCACCCCCGACCAACCGACGGAGATCCGCTGATGGCCACGCCCCTGCTCGTGTCGGTGGTCGATGACGACGAATCGGTGCGCGAATCCCTGCCGGACCTGCTACGCGAGTTCGGCTTCCAGGTCTGCGCGTTTTCCAGCGCCGAAGACTTCCTCGCGTCGGACGCGCTGCAGCGCACCCGCTGCCTGATCCTCGACGTGTCGATGCCGGGCATGAGCGGTCCGCAGTTGCAAAAGGAACTGACACGGCGCGCGATGGCCGTGCCGATCATCTTCATCACCGCCCACAGCGACGCGGGCACCCGCCCGCGGCTGATCGCCCAGGGGGCGGTGGACTGCCTGCTCAAACCGTTCAGCGAAGCGGAACTGCTCAAGGCACTCAGCGCCGCCCTGCCGGTCAGCTGACAGCCCGGTCGACGCCACTCGGAGGACATGGCATGTTGCATCACTCTCCCGCCAATCCCGGCGCAGCCCAGCGAACGGAACGCCTGCCGATGCAAGAGCCGACGCCCATCGTCTACGTTGTCGACGACGACATCTCGGTGCGTGAATCACTGGAACTGCTGATCCGCTCGGCCGGCTGGCGGCCAGTGCTGTTCGACGCTGCCAGAGCCTTCCTCGACGAGCCGGCCGGCGCCGCGCCCAGCTGCCTGGTGCTGGACGTCAACCTGCCGGACCTCAACGGCCTCGACCTGCAACGCAGCGTCGCCGGCGCGCGCCCGGCGATGCCGATCATCTTCATCACCGGCTACGGCGACGTGCCATTGACCGTGCGCGCAATGAAGGCCGGCGCGGTGGAATTCCTCACCAAGCCGTTCGACAGCGACACCCTGTTGCACGCCATTGCCGACGCGCTGCAGCAAAGCCGCGCCGCGCTCGGCCAGCAAAGCCGGCTCGAGGCCGTGCGCCAGGCCTATGCGCTGCTCACCAGCCGCGAGCGGGAAGTGCTGGAAATGGTGGTGGCCGGGCGCCTGAACAAGCAGGTCGCAGCCGACCTGGGCATCAGCGAGATTACCGTAAAGGCGCACCGCGGCCGGGTCATGCGCAAGATGCAGGCGCGCACCCTGCCGGACCTGGTGAACATGGCCGCGCTGCTGGCGATCACACCCGCCGAGAGCCGCTGAGCGCGACTCAGGTGGCGCCCAGGGCGCGCCGCCGTTCCTCCAGCAAACGCACGTCCAGCGTGTCGAAGCCTTCCTCGAGCCGGCAGGCGTCCAGCAACGCCAGCGCCGCGACGTCCTCGCCCTGTCTCGTGCGCAGCCGCGCGAGGGCCAGGCTCGAACGCAGCATCCAGGCCCTGGCGCCCTGTTCGCGCGCCATCGCCAGCGAAGCCTGCAGCAGCTCCCCCACCGCCTCATCGCCCTCCTCGCCCAAGGCGCCGATGATCTGCGCCTCGATGCGCATCAGCTCCGGCAACGCATAGGCATCGCCACTGCCTCGGCAATGGGCGATGCAGCGCCGCGCAACACCCAGCGCGCGGCGGTGTTCACCAGCGAGGATGAGGCCCTCGGCGAGGGCAATCTCGAAGGACGTGGTCAGCAACTCGTAGCGCATGCCGTGCAGGCGCGTGAGGCTCTCCTCCAACTGGCGCACCGCATCGCCAGGCTGCTCACGGCGAATGGCGATGGCCGCCTGGAACCCCGGGGTGGCAGCCTGATACGGCGCAAAGGCATTGGCCTCGGCAATGCGGCTGAAGGTCGCCAGGCTGCGTTCGGCCTTGTCCAGCTCACCCGTCCAGATGTGGATGCACAGCGTCCACACCAGGGCGATGCAATGGGTCGCGGGATGGTTGAGTTCCGCCGCCTCGGCCTCCACCTGGTCCGCCCAGCGCCGCGACTGGTCCGCGCAGCCCAGCAGCCAGAGCGTGCGGGCCAGGGCCAGGCCAGTGCGGTTGTGGTGGTCGAAACCATAGTGCAATGTGCGGCTGCGCTCCGAGGGCAAGCTGTTGCGCAGGGACTTTTCCAGCTCCTCGCGCGCCCGCTGCTGATCGCCCAGCAGGTGATGGGAGATGCCTGCCAGCGAGGCGGCCACCGCCACCGCTTCCGGTTCGCCCAGGGTGTCGCCGACCACCACCGCGCGCTCCGCCCAGGCCAGCGACGAGGCGAAGTCACCGATGCGTTCGTAGAAGATCTGCAGGCGCCCCAGCACGCGCAATTCGGCCCAGTGGTCAGCGAGCGCCACGGCGATTTCCAGGGCGCGCAGCAGTGCCTTGCCGGCCGCCTCGCTGTTGCCGCGGGTGAACATCAGCACCAGCCCGAGGGCCGATTGCAGCTCCATTTCGGTGGGGGTGCCGAAATAGCCCAGTTCCAGCAACTGCGTGGCCCGCGCGCACCAGGTGCGGCATTCCACCTGCAGCGAATAATGCAGGAACAACGGCGCACTGGCAGCCGCCAGCGGCAGCGCCAAACCGGGGTCGCCCTGGGGGCCGAAGCTCCACTCCAGCGCGCTGCGCACGTTGCCCAGCTGGTTGGCCAGCCGTGCGCAGCCCTCGTAGATCACCTCCGGCACGCTGCCCAGTTGCTCCAGCAACCACAGGTAATAGGCGGCGTGACGGAAGGCCAGGGCGTGCGCCTCATCAAAGCCATGGCAAGCAGCCTTTTCACGGGCGAAGGCGCGGGTCATCTCCAGCAGGCGATACGCCGTCGCGGCCTCGCTGCGGTCTACGGCCACCAACCCCTTGGACGTCAGTTCATCGAGGATGGCGGCAGCCTCCAACCCATCGATACGCCCATCCGCGACGACCTGCGCAGCCGCCTCCTGGGAGAAGGGCCCGACAAAGACCGACAGGCGATCGAACACCAGACGCTCGTTCTCGGCGAGCAGCCCGTAACTCCAGTCCAGCATGGCGCGCAGCGTCTGGTGGCGCGGCTGCGCCGTGCGGCGGCCGGACCAGCCCAGGGAAAAACGCTCACCCAGCAGTGCATGGGTGGCCTTCACGCCGTGGAGCGCCACCCGCACCGCCGCCAGCTCGATGGGCAAGGCCATGCCACCCAGGCGCCGGCACATGTCGGCGATCAGGGCGGGGTCGCCATCCTGCCATTGCAGCGCCGCGTTGGCAGCCTCGGCGCGCTCGACGAACAGCCGCACGGCAGGGTACGCCAGCACTGTCTCGACGGGCAGGCCGTGCGGCTGCTCGGGAAACTCCAGCGGGCCAAGCCAGTGTGCCTCTTCGTCCCGCGCTCGCAGCGGTTCGCGGCTGGTGGCGAGCAGGCCGACGCCGGGAGCGACGTCGCGGATGCGCTCGGCCAGCGCGGACACCACGTCGACCACATGTTCGCAGTTGTCGACGAGCAGCAGCAGATCCTGGCCCTTGAGGTACGCCAGAAGCACCGCCAGCGGGTCTTCGGCCTGCACGGGCACCCCCAGCGCGGCGGCCAGCGCCGAGGCGACCAGATGCTCGTCCTCCACCTGGGCCAGGTCGATGAAGCGCACGGTATGCCGGCGCTCGGCAAGCAGACGATGACCGACTTCGACGACCAGGCTGGTCTTGCCCACCCCGCCGGTGCCGACGATGGTGAGCAGGCGCGGCTCGCGCAGGCGCTGCAGGATCATCTGCACGTCGGCCTCACGGCCGATCAGCTTCACTCGCGGCGGCAGGCTGCCGACACCATCGGCCACGGGCAACGCCGGCAACACCGCCGGCGCCGCATCGTCCGCGCGGCTCACCGGCGCGACGAAGGCATAGCCAACACCGACCTGGGTGGCGATGTAGCGCGCGCCATGCTCGCCATCGCCCAGGGCGCGGCGCAGCCCGTTCATGTGAAAGCGCAGGCTGCCCTCTTCCACCACCATGTCGGGCCACACCCGTTTGAGCAGTTCGCGCTTGGAGAGCACCCGGCCGGGCTTTTCCAGCAGGGCCAGGAGCAGGTCGAAGGCGCGTCCGCCGATGTCCATCGGCTGGGCATCACGGGTGAGCAGGCGCTTGCCGGGTATGACCCGGAACGGGCCGAATTCGATCGACGCTATCGCCGAGGGGGACAGATCGTCCGCTGCAGACTCCACGGGGCGTTTCTTCCGGAAGTGGGAGTGGGCGCGAGGCTGGCCCGCAAGTCCTAGCAGGATAGGAGTTTCGAGCGCGCGATCAAGCGTTGCGCGCGGCCTTTTATGCGCGCTGTCACGCTAAATCGGCGGCGACCGGGCTCATCGCAGGCTCAGGGTAACGGCAATGTTGCCGCGCAGCGCTTTCGAATAGGGACAGCTGTGCCGCGCCGCGTCCACCAGGCACTGCGCCAGTTCCGCTTCCAGCCCAGGCAGTTCGATGGCCAGATGCGCGCGCAGGAAGAAGCCGTGCTCGCCATGCATCAGGTCCACCTCGGCGTCCACCGCTGCATCCGGAGGGAAATCCAGCTTGCGCGCATGGGCCGCGTGGCGCAGCGCGCCGATGAAACAGGCGGACCACCCCGCGGCGAACAACTGCTCGGGGTTACTGCCCTGCCCTGGCGCCCCGGGCGGCGTCAGGCGAAGCTGCAAGCGACCGTCGTTACTGCGTGCTTCGCCATCGCGGCCACCTCGGGTGCGCACGCGGGCGGTGTAGAGAACCTTCTCGATCGACTGCATCGGTACCACATCCTGACAGCGTGAAATCAGTGCGCGGCGGCGGTGCGCCTGCGTCGCGCGGGCGTATTCGCCGGACTCGCAGGCGGAGCCTCGGCGTGCAGCGCACTGCGGTAGGCGCCCAGTTCCTGGCGGGCCAGCTCCAGCAGCCAGGCACGGAAGGGAACAGCCGGGTCGAAGGCTGCGCGCTGCCGCTCAACCTGGCGCAAGGTGGCGCGAACCAGATCGCCCATGGCCGGTTGGCCGATGCGTCCGGCCTGCACCTGGCCCTCGAAGAAGGCGACGAGCAGCGGCAGCACCGCCATATACAGCTGTCGCGAGGCGATGCCCGCCGGCTCGCCGGTGCCAAGGAGCAACGCACCGAACTCCGCATTGCTGCGCCGCCCCGCCAGATTCATGCAGCCGTCATGCTGGGTCATGGAGGCCTCCCTGGTTAGCCAATGACTCCCGGCTGCCAGCGTGGCAAGGAGCGTGCAATCGGGCCAGTTATCTGCTGTTAGCTCTTGTTAGCTGGCCCCCAGGGGCTACCGGCAGCGCACAAAAAACCCGAGCGAGGCTCGGGTTTCGTGAAGGGCAACGCTGCGGCGGTAGCACTCAGAACGGCGACAGTTCACCGCTGAAGGCCTCGACCGCCTGCACCAGTCCCTGGGCGGCCAGCATCACCAGTTCGCGCCCCTTTTCCGGCGTGGCGAGGCCGGGATCGGAGCCCATGCGGCCGTCCGGATGGCGCGCGCGAAAATCCGCCGCCTCGCGAATCGGCCCCCAGTTGGCGATCGCCGGCGAGTATTCGGCCGACTTGATGTGCTGCGGGTAGGCCCACTGGGTGACGGCGATCTCCGACGGCGTGGCGTGAATACCGTGGCCCTTGGGGAACTGCCGGTTGGCCAGCTCGCCGACACCTTCCAGGTCCCACCAGTTGCACAGCTTCAGGGCGAACCCCGCCGGGCGCCGGGCGAAGCTGGCCTGGGCGTAGAGTTCGGAGAACGCCGCCTCGATGGACGCCACGTTGCCGCCATGGCCATTGAGGAACAGGATCTTCTCGAAACCATGGGCGGCCAGGGAATTCACCCAGTCGCAGATGGCGGCGATGAAGGTCGAGGGGCGCAGCGTAATGGTGCCGGGGAAGCCCAGGTGGTGTTGCGCCATGCCAATATTGAACGTCGGCGCGATGAGGATATCGGCCGATTTCTGCGCTTCGTGGGCGATGATTTCAGGGCACATCCAGTCCGTACCCAACAGGCCGATGGGACCGTGCTGCTCGTTGGAGCCGATGGGTATGACGATGGTCCGGCTGCGACCAAGAAACTGCTCGATTTCGGACCAGGTGCACAGGGGAAGGAGCATGGGAGACCTCGCGATTCGACGGGTTCGCCTTGGGGGATGAGCGTGCGGCGCGCGCTCGGGCTGCGGGGCTCTCGGAGCGGTGGCCGGGTTGCCCGTGGCGGGAATGACACCACGGCCTGCGCGCTGAGGGACATTGCACCATGGTGTCTATCGGGACTGCGGCGCCCTTGGTCAACGGCGGACCGTGTCCGCCGTTCGCGGGCATGGCCCGCTCCTACAGGCGCACCGTGCTCCGTGGCCATGCCTGCCCACCGTCGCCGTTCACGAGCTCGCTCCTACGCTGCCCGGCGGGCGTAGGAGCGGCCCCCGTCCGCGATAGCTCCGTCCCCCCGCATGACGTACAGGCATCCGCGCTTACAGCGTCTTCGGCCTGATCGAATACAACCCCGCCAGCAGGATCAGCAACGCGCCGGTGAGGCTCCAGAGACCCGGCGCCTCGCCGAAGACGATGACACCAATCAACGTGGCGAAGGCCAGCAGCGAGTAGTTGAACGGCTGCAGCGTGGAGGCCTGGGCGTACTTCAGCGCCTGGATCAGCAGCAGTTGGGCGATCACTCCGGAGACTGCGACGATGGACATCAGCACGGCCTCGCGGGGCGTGGGCATCACCCACGCGGGCAGCCCGGCGCCGGTGGCTGCGACGGCGCCGACCACGGCCATGTACAGCGTGGTGGTGGCGAAGGAATCGGTCTGGCCGATGCGTCGCGAGAGGATGTTGAAGAAGGCGAAAGTCAGCGCCGCCGCCAGCGGGATCAGCGCCGCGGGCTGGAACACGCCCAGGCCGGGGCGCAGGATGAACAACGTGCCAGCGAATCCCACTGCGGCCGCCAGCCACTGCCGCCCGGCCATTCGCTCGCCGAGGAACGCACGCGCCAGGCCCAGCGTCATCAACGGGAAGACGGCGTAGAGCGCGTGGGTTTCGGCCAGCCCGAGGTAGCGCAGGGCCAGGCCGAAGAGTGCGATCTCGCCCACCCCCAGCACGGCGCGGACCACCTGTTGCCACGGGCTGGCGCTGCGGCTGGCCGCCCGCACGCCGCCGCGGGAGCGGCAGACGATGAGCGCGAAGAGCACGAATACCCAGTAGCGCACCATCACCAGCTCGGCTACCGGCAGGTGGCGGACCAGCACCTTGGTGATGCCGTCCTGGCAGGCGAAGATGAGCATCGACAGCAGGCACAGGGCGATGCCCAGCCGTGGGTTGTGGGCAGCGGCCAGCGGGGCGGCCGTGGACTTGCGGGTCATGGAGGAAGGCTCTTGGCGGTGGCGGCCCCGCGGCGGGCGCCTGCTGCGCTTGTGCCGCAGAGGCCGGGCGGGGTCAAGCCGCACGGCGCTGGCAAGCACGCCGATGTCGCCTGCACGCCGCGGCACTTCATTCCTGCGCGGCTTCCCTCTACAGTCTGGCGATCCGCTCAAGGCGACAACGGTGACCCATGGACAGGTTTCAGGAAATGACGGTGCTGCTGGCGGTGGCCGAAGCCGGCAGCTTTGCCGCCGGCGCCAAGCAACTGGGCCTGTCGCCGCCCAGCGTGACCCGCGCCATCGCCGCGCTGGAGCAGCGCCTGGGCACCCTGTTGCTGGCGCGCAGCACCCGCAGCGTGCGGCTCACCGACGCCGGCCAGCGCTACGTGGAGGATTGCCGGCGCATCCTGCAGGAGCTGCAGGACGCCGAGGAGCTGGCCTCGGGCAGTGCCTTGCGCCCGCGCGGCAACCTCACGGTGACTGCCCCGGTGCTGTTCGGCGAGCTGTACCTCATCCCGCTGATCGCCAGCTACCTGGAGGCCCACACCGAGGTCACGGTCAACGCGGTGCTGGTGGACCGCGTGGTGAACATGCTCGACGAAGGCATCGACGTTGCCGTGCGCATCGGCCAGTTGCCCGAAGGCAGCCTGACCGCGCTGAAGGTCGGCGAAATCCGCCCGGTGGTCTGCGCCGCCCCTGACTTCCTCGACCGCCACGGCCGCCCGCAGCACCCCAACGAGCTGCTCGACGCGCCGATCGTCATGGCCGCCACCAGCGTGCTGATGACCCATTGGCAGTTCATCACCCCGGAAGGACCGCTGACGCTGCGCCCGCCGTCGCGCTTCGTGGTCAGCTCGAACAACGCCGCGCTCCATGCCGCGCGCCTGGGCGGCGGCTTTACCCGCGTGCTGTCCTACCAGGCTGCCGAGGCGGTGGCACGGGGCGAGCTGGAGATCGTCCTCGCTGATTTCTCCACGGCGCCGCTGCCGATCCACCTGCTCTACCAGGACGGTGCCCGGCTGCCGGCCAAGGTGCGCAGCTTCGTCGCCCATTGCGCGGAACGCCTGCGCGCCGATACCGCCCTGCAGGTCGCCAACCGGTGAGCCGCTACCGGGAAATGCAAGCGTTCGACGCTGTCGCCCGCGCCGGTAGCCTGGCCGGGGGTGCGCGGCTGCTTGGGCTGTCCACCGCAACGGCGATGCGCCTGGTCGCCGCGCTGGAGGCGCGCCTGCACGGCGAGCTGCTGCAGCGCGGCCCACGCGGGGTGGCGTTGAGCGCCAGCGGCGAGACCTTCGCCGCCAGCTGCCGGCAGATTCTCGCCGGCATCGAGGAGGTCGAAGGCTCGCTCGGCGGCCTGCAGGCGCACCCCGCCGGGCAGTTGAACCTGACGCTGCCGCTGCTGATGGGCGACCGCATCTTCGCCCCCATCGCGCTGGACTACCTGGCCGCCTTTCCGGATGTGCGCGTGGTCAGCCACCACCGGGAAGACCTGCCGCGCCTGCTGGAGGACGGCATCGATGTCGCCCTGGTGATCGGCGCGCTGCCCGACTCCTCCGGCTTCGCCCTGCCGGTGGGCAGCGTGCGCCCGGTGGTCTGCGCAGCGCCCGGCTACCTCGCACGCCATGGCGTGCCGCTGGCGCCGGAGGACCTCAAGGCGCACCGCATCATCGTTGCCGGCAGCCAGGGCGCGGTCAGCGAATGGCGCTTCCGCCACCAGGGCGCGCCACGCTCGGTGCGCCTTGCGCCGCGCCTGACCTGCAGTACCACCCACGGAGCGATCCGCGCCGCCAGCCTGGGGCTGGGGCTCACCCGCTGCATGAGCCACGAGGCCCATGGCGAACTGAGCAGCGGGCGCCTGCAGCTGGTGTTGCAGGACTATGCAGCGCCGGGTTTGCCCGTGCAGCTGATCTACCGCGAAGGCCGTCGCGCGGCGGCGCGGGTGCGCAGCTTCCTCGACTTTGTCGTGCCGCGCCTGCGGGCGCACCCGGCGCTGCGCGGGTAAACCTGAACCCCGCCGCTCGGGCCGTCGCAGGCATGGCCAGCTCCTACAGGCCCCACCCCGCCATTCCCCTGTAGGAGCGGGCCACGCCCGCGACCCGCCAGCAGAGCCGGCGCCATCCGCGCGCCCCACCGGTAACGCCGGCGCCCATGAGTTCGCGAGCAAGCTCGCTCCTACTTCGCCCGTGCAGCTGATCTACCGCGAAGGCCGTCGCGCGGCGGCGCGGGTGCGCAGCTTCCTCGATTTTGTCGTGCCGCGCCTGCGGGCGCACCCGGCGTTGCGTGGGTAAACCTGGACCCCGCCGCCCGGGCCGTCGCAGGCATGGCCAGCTCCTACAGGCCCCACCCCGCCATTCCCCTGTAGGAGCGGGCCACGCCCGCGACCCGCTGGCAGAGCCGGCGCCCATAGGGTTCGCGGCCCACACCGGCAGCCTCCAACCCATTCTTCCGCATTCTGAAACGCTGGATTGCCCGCCCTGGCGATTCTGCGCGCCGGCCAACGGGCGCAGCATGCGTCCATCAGCTCGAGCAACCCACCCCGGCCCTCTCGCGCTGCCTCCCCACTCACGACAAGGAATCACCGTCATGTCCCACCCCATCAAACTCTTCCGCCACCCGCTGTCCGGCCACGCCCACCGCGTCGAGCTGATGCTCTCGCTGCTGCAGCTGCCCGCCGAACTGATCTCCGTCGACCTCGCCAAGGGCGCCCACAAACATCCGGACTTCCTCGCCCTGAACCCCTTCGGCCAGGTGCCGGTGATCGACGACGACGGCGTCATCGTTGCCGACTCCAACGCCATCCTGGTGTACCTGGCGAAGAAGTACGGCAACGGCCGCTGGCTGCCGGAGGACCCGGTCGGCGCCGCCCGTGTGCAACGCTGGCTCTCGGTGGCCGCCGGGCAGGTCGCCTTCGGCCCCGCTGCCGCACGGCTGATCACCGTGTTCGGCGCGGCGTTCAATCCGCAGGAAGTCATCACCCGCGCCCACACCCTGTTCCAGGTGATGGAACGCGAACTGGCGAAGACCCCCTTCCTGGCCGGCCAGGAGGCGACCATCGCCGACGTGTCCAACTACTCCTACATTTCCCATGCGCCGGAGGGCAATGTTTCCCTGCAGGATTACCCCAACCTGCGCGCCTGGCTGGCCCGCGTGGAAGCCCTGCCGCACTTCGTGCCGATGCAGCGCACCACCATCGGCCTGCAAGCCTGATGCAACCCGTGCTGCCGGGGTGACCCGGCAGCCCTCTCGTCGCGAGGTGAGCGCCATGTTCCAGTTGCCCAAACACCGCACCTCCCCCTGGCACGCCGGCGAGAAGGCCGTCCAGGAGCGCGTCGGCGTCGCCGAGCGCATGGAAGTCCACGGCCAGAAGGTCATCCGCGACTACATGCCCGACCAGCACCGCGAGTTCTATCACCAGTTGCCCTTCATCATCGCCGGCGCCGTGGATGACCAGGGGCGGCCCTGGGCGACCCTGCTCGAAGGCGCGGAAGGCTTCGTCACCTCGCCGGACCCGAAAAGCCTGCTGCTGGACAGCGTGCCCGACAGCCAGGACCCGGCCGCCAGCGGCCTGCAAGCCGGCAACCCCATCGGCCTGCTGGGCATCGAACTGCACACCCGCCGGCGCAACCGCATGAACGGCATCCTCCGCGAAGTGGATGGCGGCCGGCTGGCGGTGGCTGTCGAGCACTCCTTCGGCAATTGCCCGCAGTACATCCAGAAGCGCGAGTGGAGCCGCGACGAGCAGCGCTACAGCCAGCGTGCCCCACGCCAGGACTTCAAGGCACTGAACGATGAACTGGCGGCGATCATCGGCAACGCCGACACCTTCTTCGTCGCCAGCTACGTGCAGCACGAGGACGGCGAACGCTCGGTGGACGTTTCCCATCGCGGCGGCCGCCCAGGTTTCGTGCGGGTCGAGGGCAATCGGCTGACCATCCCCGACTACGCCGGCAACCTGCACTTCAACACCCTCGGCAACCTGCAGGCCAATCCGCAGGCCGGGATGTTGTTCGTCGACTTCGAGAGCGGCGACGTGCTGCAGGTCCATGGCCGCACCGAGATTCTCTTCGACAGCCCACTGCTGACCGCCTTCGAAGGCGCCGAGCGCCTGTGGACGCTGGAGGTGCAGCACGCCGTCCTGCGCCGCAGCGCCCTGGCGCTGCGCTGGAGCTTCCGCGAATACTCGCCCACCAGCCTGATGACCGGCACCTGGGCCGAAGCCGACGCCACGTTGCGCGAGCGCGAGCAGCGCCAGCAATGGCAGGACTGGCAGGTGCTGCGTGTGGAGCGTGAGAGCGAGGACATCCGGTCCTTCTACCTGCAACCGCCAACCGGCGTTGCCGTGGACTTCGCACCGGGGCAACACCTGCCCATACGCCTGGCCACTGGCGAGCAACCGCTGATCCGCACCTACAGCCTGTCCAGCGCGCCGTCGGATGGCGAGCTGCGCATCAGCGTCAAGGCCCAGGGCCCGGCGTCGCGCCACCTGCAT
The DNA here is from genome assembly GCF_025133575.1 of Pseudomonas sp. GCEP-101. Classification (NCBI taxonomy): domain Bacteria; kingdom Pseudomonadati; phylum Pseudomonadota; class Gammaproteobacteria; order Pseudomonadales; family Pseudomonadaceae; genus Pseudomonas; species Pseudomonas sp. GCEP-101. The sequence goes on from NZ_CP104011.1 coordinate 5,428,846, forward strand.
GAGCAGGTCCGGGTGGGCGACCACCTGCAGGTGCGCGCGCCCATGGGCAGCTTCACCCTCAAGCGCGGCAGCGCACGCCCGGTGGTACTGATCGGCGCCGGGGTGGGCATCACGCCGCTGCTCTCGATGCTGCGCGAACTGGCAGCGGGACCGGCCCGGCGGGTTCATCTGTTCCAGTCCGCCCGGACGCTGGGCCAGTTGCCGTTCCAACGGGAGATCGCCGAACTGCGCCAGCGCGCGCCGCACCTGCAAATCCACCGCGCGCTCAGCCGCCCGGAGGACAGCGCCGTGCTCGGCGTTGACTTCGAACAGCAGGGGCGCCTGGACATCGAGGCGATCAGGACGCGGCTGCCGCTGGACGACTACGACTTCTACGTCTGCGGTCCCGGTGAATTCACCCAGGCGATCTATGACGGCCTGCGCGGGCTGAACGTCGCCGACGGGCGCATCCATGCCGAAACCTTCGGCCCCTCGACACTCAAGCGCCGGGGTGACGGCTCCGCGCCGACCTGGGTGCAGCCGCCCCCCGCCACCGAACCGGTGCCGGTGTACTTCGCCGGCTCGGCCAAGGAAGCCCGCTGGAAGCCCGAAAGCGGCACGCTGCTGGAACTGGCCGAAGCCCGCGGCCTTGCGCCCGATTTCAGCTGCCGCGGCGGCTCCTGCGGCACCTGCAGGACGAAGATCGTCAGCGGCCAGGTGCACTACCCCAACCCGCCGGCGGAACTGCCCGAAGCCGGCAGCGCATTGATCTGCTGCGCCATCCCGGCGCAGGACGACGGCGGCGTGCAACCGCTGGTGCTGGACCTCTAGGGAGCGAATCAATGATGAATGCGCTGAACGCATTCGAAAGCGGGAGCAAGCGCTTCCCGCAGTGGGACGAGGAATTCGTCGAGTCAGCGGCACCGGCCTTCTGCGGGCCGAACGAGGCGGAAGTGGGCTTCCTGCTGCCGCAGTTGCTGTCGACGCCGGGTTGCCCGTCGCGCTCGCGCACCGTGGAGATCGGCGCGGCACTGCTGCGCTGGCTCAGGCGCGCCGCGTAACTCCAGAAGCCGGCCTGTAGGAGCGAGCGTGCTCGCGAACCCCATTCGACACGCCCAGAACATCCGGATGGAACACGGTTCGCGATCCCGCATTACCCCACCGTCGCAGGCGCTCCGGGTAGCGGCGGTGAAGGCCGTCACCACTGCCACCCAGGGCCCCGGTCGCCGCCTGCGTCCTGGCGATTTCTCACGTGCCGGAATGGGGAGCTGGAAGCGCTCAGTCGCCTTCGTCGAGACGCTCGACCCAGCGCTCGGCGGCATCGTGGGAGGCCTGGAAGGCTTCCTCGTGGGATTCCCACGGGCCGATCACCACGTCCAGCGGCGAGACGCCGGCCGGCACCTTCGCCAACGACAGCAACACTTCGCCCACCTTGCCCGGCGCGATGTAACGCGGCGACATCAACACGGCGATGCCCGTGGACGTCAGGTATTCACTGGGCGCCATGAACTCCGGCTCGACTGACTGCTGCATGCGATTTTCCCCCCGGCCGCGGATGGCCTGTTTCTGCTCTGCACACCATGGATGGGGCGCACGGCGCGACCCCCACTGTTGTCCTGACCCGAGCGAGCGGGCGACAGTTCCGGCAACCATGGCGGCCGGCCGGGCGAGCGGACAGACGGCTGCTGCTGCGCGACCACACCGCCGGCTCGTAGCCGTCCAGCTCGATGAAGTGGAAGCGCCGGCCGCCGGGGACGGCGGGAAATCTCCTGGCGCGGCAAAGATTGGCCATTTCGAGCCGATTGCCGAATAATCGTCGCGACTCAGCCAGAACCGCCACCATGCTCAACATCCCCCTCGCCAGCGTCGACGATGTCGACCGCGCCGTGCTGGCCATCGGCACCGACTACCCCCTGGGTACGCTGCTCAAGCCCCACGCGCACCGCCGCGCGCAGTTCCTCTATGGCATGAGCGGGCTGATGGAAGTGGAAACCGAGGACGGCGCCTGGGTGATTCCGCCCTACAGCGGTGTGTGGATTCCCGCCGGCAAACAGCACCGCGTGCTGATGCGCGGGGTCAGCACCCGCAGCCTGTACATCGACCCACAGCTGCCGGTGCGCGATACCCACCTTTGCCAGGCGCTGACCGTCTCGCCGCTGCTGCACCACCTGCTGCTGGCCAGCGTCGAGGTACCGGCGCTGCATGACGAAAACGGCCGCGACGGCGACCTGATCCGCCTGTTGCTGCACGAGCTGCGCCGGGCGCCGAGCCTGCCGCTGTTCGCCCCGCTGCCGGCGCAGCCGAAGCTGGCCGAGCTGTGCCGGGCGTTCCTGCGTCAGCCGAACATCGGCGTCACGGCGGATCGCTGGGCCGCCGAACTGCACTGCAGCGCCCGCACCTTCAGCCGGCTGTTCCGCCAGCAGACTGGCCTGTCCTTCGGCGCCTGGCGCCAGCAGGCGTGCCTGCTCGCCGCCGTCACCCGCCTCGCCGCCGGCGCACCAGTCACGCGCGTGGCGCTGGAACTGGGCTACGACAGCCCGAGCGCCTTCTCCAGCATGTTCCGCCGCAGCCTGGGCGTGGCCCCGAGCAGCTACCAGGCCACCACCGACAGCGCCTGACGCCGCTGGCGCAATCGGACGGAACCCTCGGCGCGCGGCTCCTTCGATATGCATAGGTCGCATCCGCCCGAGGAGCCCCCATGCATAACCTGGAAACCCCCACCCTCAAACTGGGGTTGTTCGCCCCCTCGAACAGCTTCGCCCAGGCGCTGATTGCCGGCGCCCTGCAGCGCCAGCATGAAGTCACCGTGCTGCTGGACGACCTCAACCGCCTGCGCGCCCGCCCCGGCCTGCGCTGCAAGCTGGGCAGCCTGGAATCCTCGATCACGGTCAGCGAAGCGGTGTCGGGGCTCGACGTGGTGTGCGCCATGCTCACCGAGCGCCCGACGCGCGACCTGCCACCGCAATGTGGCGCGTTGATTGATGGTTGCCTGCGGGCGGAGGTGCCTCGCCTGCTCCTGGTAGGCCACTGGGGCTGGCTGGTGGAGCCCAGCGACGCCGACCAGGAACAGCTCGGCGCCGGCCTCGCCCGCAGCCTGGAGGTCAGCGGGCTGGACTGGACGCTGGTAGAGGCACCGCCACTGCCCGAGGGCCTGCGCATCGACGACTTCAGCCGCGCCGGTGACGCCGCCACGCAGGACACGGCACTCGCCCTCTCCTATGCCGAGGCGCTGCTGGATGAGATGCAACTGGGCCTGCACAGCGGCCAGTGCCTGCGTCTGCGTCGCAGCGAGGCGTGAGCGCCATGTCCGGCCCCGATGCGCTCAGCCAGTGCCTGGGCACCCTGCTCCTGGCGCTGGCCTTCAGCGCCTTCATCCTCTTCGTGCGCAGCTATCGCCCGGCCGGGGTCAGCGCGCGCTGGTACGACCTGGTGCTGGCATTCGTCGGCCTATGGCTGGCGTTGTGGCCGGAGCTCGGCACCTTCCTGCGGACGATGAGCCTCGAAAGCGCCCTAGGCCTGCTGGCACAAGTCATCGCCACCGTGATCGGCGGACTGCTCGGGGCCGGCGTGGCCTATGGGCTGGGCCGGCTGATGCGCGAAAGCCGAGGCACGGCGAAGCGGAGCAGGCGCCCCCGCTGAGGCGCCGCAGAACGGCCCGGCGTTCTCCGGGCCCGAAAGCAAGCCTCGCGCGCCGGGCTGCCGCTTATTCGGCCCAGCGCCGGAACAGCACGCTGGCGTTGACGCCGCCAAAGCCAAAACCGTTGGAGAGCGCAAAGTCGGTATCCAGCGCACGCGGTGCCCCGGCCGCGATGTCGAGCCCTTCCGCCAACGGGTCCGCCTGGGTCAGGTTGAGCGTCGCGGGCGCCACCTGGTCCCGCAATGCCAGCACGGTGAAGATCGCCTCGATCCCGCCCGCCGCCCCCAGCAGGTGCCCCGTAGAGGATTTGGTGGCGCTGATGACCGGCGACGCCACGCCCTCGAACACCGACCGGATGGCCGCCAACTCGGCCCTGTCGCCCACCGGAGTGGAGGTGGCGTGAGCGTTCAGGTGCCCCACCTGCTCCGGTGTGATGCCGGCCTGTTGCAGTGCCGCTCTCATGGCTCGTTGCGCGCCCTCGCCGTCCTCCGGCCCGGAGGTGATGTGATGGGCGTCGGCACTGGTGCCATAGCCCACCAGCTCTGCCAGCGGCGTCGCCCCACGCGCCAGGGCATGCTCGAGTTCTTCGATGACCAGCAACCCGGCCCCCTCGCTCATGACGAAGCCTTCCCGCGCGGCATCGAATGGTCGGGAAGCGGTTTCGGGGCGGTCGTTGAATTCGCTGGCCAGGGTCCGCGCGGCGGCGAACCCGGCGAGGCTGACGCGGTGGATGGCGGCTTCCGCTCCACCGCACAGCGCGACATCGACCTCGCCAGCCTGGATCATCCGCGCCGCATCGCCAATCGCCTGGACGCCGGCTGCACAGGCCGTCACCGGCGCGCCCAACGGCCCTTTCAGACGATGACGGATGGATACCTGACCGGCAGCCAGGTTGCACAGGAACGAAGGAATGGTGAAGGGCGAGAGCCGGCGCGGGCCCTTGCTGTCCGTGGTACGCACGGCTTCGGCGATAGCCGGGAAGCCGCCGATGCCCGAGGCGATGATCGTGGCGGTACGTTCCTGCTGCCGGGGCGACTGCGGTTGCCAGCCGGCTTGCTCCAGCGCCTCCTCCGCCGCCGCCAGGGCGAACAGGATGAAGCGATCGACCTTGCGCTGCTCCTTCTGCGGCAGCACACGATCCGGGTCGAAACCGCCGTGCGGGTCCTCTTCCAGACCGGGTACCTGGCCGCCAATGCGCACCGACAAATCGCCAATCAACTCTGCCGGCAGCTCCCGGATCCCCGATCGGCCGGCCAGCAAACGCTCCCAGACCCGATCCACACCGCATCCCAGCGGCGTGACCGCGCCCATACCCGTTACGACGATGCGCTTTCTCATGAAGACCTCACTCCTCTCTCGGTTTGGTACGATCTGGAAGAAAGACGTTACTATCATAATGAAAGTAACATGACGTCTTCATTTTTTCCCAGACAGGAGCGAGCGAACCCGATGCAGCGCAAGACACTGTTGAACGCCGAATGCCCCGTGGCGCTGAGCCTGGAACACGTGGGCGAATGGTGGAGCCTGCTGATCATGCGCGATGCGCTGCAGGGCCTGCGCCGATTCGACGAGTTCTCCAAGAGCCTCGCCATCGCCCCCAACATGCTGACCCGCCGGCTCAACGCCCTGGTCGACGCCGGGTTGCTGGAACGCCGCGCCTACAGCACCAAGCCGTTGCGCCACGAGTACGTTCCCACCCAACGTGGGCGTGACCTCATCGGCGTCATCTTCGCCCTGATCGCCTGGGGCAATAAGCACTTCGCCGGCCGCGAAGACAGCGTGCGGGTCGTCGAGAAAACATCGGGCAGGACCGTTCAACCGATGATGGTCGACATCGAAACGGGAACGGTGGTGCCCTGGGAGGATTGCGAGGTGGCCGCGGGCCCCGGCGCCAGCGAGGACATGCGCGAGAGGATCGCCGGGATCAAGACCCGGCAGCAGTGACCGGCGCCCCGCAGCCAATGGCTGAGCTGGCTACAGCGCCTGCGATGTCCGTGTCGATTTCGCGGGTTCTGCAAGTGCGGACCATGCGGGTGCATTCAGCAAAGGCTGAAAAACAGAACAGCCCACCCTGCGGCGGGCCGTTCCAGCGGAGCAGACAGCCTCAGATAGTGCGCGAGAACCGCTCCTGCTGCGCCCCGCCCAGGTAGGCATCGAAGGCCATCGCCACGCTGCGCATCATCAGCTGGCCCTGGGGCAGCAGCACCAGCGCATCGTCGTGCAGTTCGATCAGGCCGTCGCCGACCTGCTCCTGCAACTGCCGCAGCGAGCCGTCGAAGTACTCGGCAAAGCGAATCCCGTGGCGCTGCTCCAGCGGGGCGTAGTCCACCCGGCCGTGGCACATCAGGGCGCTGATCACGTCACGGCGCAGGCGGTCGTCGTCGCTCAGGCGGTAGCCCTTGTGCACCGGCAGCAGGCCCTCGTCGAGCCGTGCGTAGTACTGCGACAGCTCCTTCACGTTCTGCCCGTAGGTATCGCCGACCTTGCTGATGGACGACACGCCCAGGGCGATCAGGTCGCAGTCGGCGTGGGTCGAGTAACCCTGGAAGTTGCGCTGCAGGGTGCCGTTGTTGCGGGCGACGGTGAGTTCATCGCCCGGCAGGGCGAAGTGGTCCATGCCGATGTAGACGTAGCCGGCGGCGGTCACGCGCTGGATGGTCAGCTCCAGCAGTTCCAGCTTGCGCTCCGGCGGTGGCATGTCCTCGCGGCGGATCAGCCGCTGCGCGCGCACCCGTTCGGGCAGGTGGGCGTAGCTGTAGGCGGCGATGCGGTCGGGGCGCAGGGCGATGATCTTGCCCAGGGTGGTGTCGAAGCTCGCCACGGTCTGCAACGGCAGGCCATAGATCAGGTCGACCGAGACCGACTTGAACCGCGCGTCACGAGCGGCCTGCACCAGGTCGAACACCTGCTGCTCGCTCTGCACGCGATTGACCGCTGACTGCACCTGCTCGTCGAAATCCTGCACACCGAAACTCAGGCGGTTGAACCCCTGGGCGCGCAGCTCGGCGATGCGTTCGCGGCTGATGGTGCGCGGGTCGACTTCGATGGAGAACTCGTGGGCATCGCTTTCATCGAGGCTGAAATGCTCACGCAGGCAGTTCATCACGTTGCCCAGTTGCTCGCTGGTCAGGTAGGTCGGCGTGCCGCCCCCCAGGTGCAGTTGGGTGAGCATGCGCGAGCCATCGAACAGCGCGGCCTGCAGAGCAATCTCGCGTTTCAGGTAGTCCAGGTACTCCACGGCGCGGTGAGTCTTCTGAGTGATGATCTTGTTGCAGGCGCAGTAGTAGCAGAGGCTCTTGCAGAACGGGATATGGATGTACACCGAGAGCGGCTTGGCCGCGCCCTGGTTGCTGCGCTGGGCAGCCGCGCGGTAATCGTCGGCGGCGAAGGCGCCATGGAACTGCGGCGCGGTGGGATAGGAGGTATAGCGCGGGCCGGGACGGTCGTACTTCTCCACCAGCGCACGGTTGAAACTCATCGATTCGGGCATGACACGGGGCTCCTGAGGCGCTGGCAGTCTGTCGCTGCGAGTCGCCGCCGCACGATACTCCGCTCACGCTACGCCCCTCCTGAGCGGGATCAACAAAGATCTCCTGCGCAGGAGAAATCTTCATGGTCGTACACCGGTTGCCGACACACGGCGCATTGGCGACTCGCAATGACGGGCTGAACCGCGCCCCATGGCGGGCACCTCACTCGTCGCGCGACTGGTGCGTCCTGTACCGCATCCAGGCGGCAGAACCGGGCTTGGTGCGAGCCATGTTCGCGCAAACGGGGCACCAACTGCCCCGCTTGACATTTCCGCAACTTGCCCGCCATTTATGCCCTTTTGCGCATATCCAATCATAGATTGTGCGGCTATTTCGGTACTCGTCGGAAAGAAACCGGCCGTGGTTCTGCTCCGCAAGCTGACGGGCATTCTCGATCCCAAGCCGAAGGCTCTCGATTTGACACTTAGGGCACCAGCTGCCTCTAAGCACCTGCGTGGCCAGTGATTGCCAGGTATGTCCTTGGGCACAACGAAATGGGTATTTATGCTGCGACCCCAGGTAAACCGTAGCCAAGCACTCACCTCCTCGGGAATGGGCATGGGCCTGCAGTCGCTGCAAGCCATCCTGGGCCATCCGGTACCGCCCCGTATTGACATGGCAGCGACTGCAGCCAGGGCTGCGTAGGGCGTCAGCATAAGTGCGCTGCCATTCATGGCTGGGGTCCTGCCGACAGCGAAAGCGATGTAGCGCCGTGCTGCTGACCCACTGTTCATCCAGCCACTCGCTGCCGCTCTGTTCCACCTTGTGCTTGAGCCGGAGAACTCGCTCCAGCTCGCGGCAGCGTGGGCAGCTTGGGCAGCTAAGCAGGCCGGTGGGCGTGTAACGGAACACATGCCCCTGGCCGCACTGGAAGCGATGTGAATGGTTATTGCCCGCCCACTCATCCAGGCAGGTGAACTGCAACCGCTGCAACGCGTACTGAATTGCGCTACTCATCTGCATGGAAATCTCCAGCATTGGTGCCTGATCAATCCGTCGCCAAGGGTGGCGGGTCGGTCGAGGCCATCAGGAAAACCTCCGCCGGCAGCTTGAAGTTACGCAACTGCAGCACAGCCAGCGGGCCGCGTCCCAGCTCGGTTTGCAAGTGCCAGGTCAGCGGCAGGTGATCCCTTGTGGTGAGCACCAGCTCAAATCGCGTATCGCTATCGTCCAGCGGCGTGACCGTGGCCTGCTCCAGGAGACGGAACAGCCCCCACACCCCGGAATAGTCGCCAAACAGCCACGCCCCACCCCTGAGGCTGGTCCAGCTCAGCGAGGCACCCGGGTGATCGGTGCCGCCCGGCCAGGTGAACTGGTGCCAGCTCTCCATCTGGTTGAAGTACTCAAGGGTCACACCATCGAGCACCAGGTTGGTCTGCACCACCTTGCGCACCGGTTTGGCCTGCAAGGCAAACGACAGACCCATGCCACCGTCGGTGTAGAGAATGTCCGCCAGTTCGCTGAGCTGGTTCACCGCAGCCAGGAACTCGGGGTTGAAGCGCAACCCCTGGGCGTGAGTGCTGTCCGGCAGCCAGCGGTTGCCTTGCTTGCGCAACACACCGCCCAGCTCACGGGTGAGGAATTGCTCGATGCGCCCACTGTCGGCACGGATCATCTGCCCGAGCATCGGCAGCGACGCATCGCTGTCGGTGGCCGAGAATGGATAACGGCCATCGAAGGCACGATCCCAGTTATCGACGATTGCAAACTGCCAGAGGTGATTAAGACTTGCCGCCGAAGGCTGCAGCACGGATTCCCAGGCGCGGTTCAACGGCTCGACGAACAGGCTTTGGCCGAAACCGCTCCAGGCTGATCCCAGGCTGGCAGCAATCAGCGCGCCGTAGTCCAGGGTGCCGGTCACCTCGTCGCTGCGGCCCTGGAACACCGTCTGCGCCAATGCCTGCGTCATCGCCTGCGGGTCACTGGCGTTGGTGATCTGTTGCAACTTCAGCCGCACCCGGCTGACGCGCGTAAGGAAGGTTTGCAGGCTCAGCGCGTCGACACCGTTGGCGCCACTGGCGGCCGGTACTTTACCCATCAGCGCCAGCAAGGGCTCGAAGGTATCGCTGAGTGGTCCTCGCGGCTCGTTGCTGCGCTGGTCGATGGCGGGCTTCGCCTCCTGGTGCAACAGGTCCTGCGCGGTCTTGATCAGCGAATCGGTCAGCGCTTCGCCCTTGACCTCGGTCTGCCCTTGATAGGCCAGCGTATTCATCAGCGCGATCAGCGGCGACTGACGCACGTCGCCCATCAGGGTCAACTGATCGATCACGTCCGCCAGGTTCTGCGCGCGGCGCCAGCGAATGCTGTTGAGAAAGCGCAGCCAGGCATCACCGAAGTTCTGGAAATAGCGCGCGGTCAGGCGAGCCTCCAGCACCTCTGGTGTCAGTTCGCTGGCCACGTTTGTCTGCTGGTCGCTGAGCACCCAGTCGATTTCCTCGCGGCGAGTCTTGGCGATGCTTTTGATCGCCTCGCGCACGTGGCCCTCCCAGGCCTGGCGGGTATACACGCCGGGCACGCTCTGCGGGGTGTCGAAGAGCGCCGACGGATCGGTCTCACCGACCATCTCTGAGAGCCCCATCGCGGCGTAGTGATTGTCCGCCTCTTCGATCAGCCGGTTATACAGGGCCGTCTCGCCATTACGCCGCCCCAGTTGACCCAGCAGCAGCTGCCGGGTCTGGTTGACTAACGCCATGTTGACGTCGATGCGCCATTGCGGATGCGCCGCCAGATTGTGCGCATAGAAGCCCCACAAGCCCGGCGCCAATCCCTGCCAGAGCCCCGGGGAGACCTCAAGTGGCACTGGCTCGTTCTGCACCAGCGCGCGGGTCAGGAAGGTGGCGTCTACCTTCTCCGGACGGGCCATCATCAAGTAGGCCTTGAGCTGCTCATAGGCCTTGCCGGCCCGCTCCGCACGTTCAGGGCTTTCCGGTGGCAGAGCCACCAGCTCGCCGAGTTGCGCGCGCAGGCTGGTTGCCGCCGGGTCACGCAGCAAAGCGTTGTTGGCCTGGGCATAGCGTGGCCAGAGTGATGCCAGCAAAGCGTCGTTCTGGCTCAGGCCCACACGCTGATACCACGGCACACCGTGCACCCGCTGGTACTCCAGCCGTCCCAGCTCGCGGGTCAGCTCGTTCAGCGCGATGAGTTGCGCACCCCGGTCGCCCGGCTGGCTCACCATCGCCAGCGTCGCTTGCACCGTGGCGATCTGCGCGCGGTTGCTGGCGAACGACAGCAGCAACGCGAGGAGGCACAGGCCGGCCAGGCCAAGCACGGCGGCATAGGTGCCACGCAGCCAGGTCCAGCCCAGGGTACGACCTCGTCCCTGCTCATCGTGGCGGATGGACTCCCACGCTGGCGGCGGCCACCAGTTCTTGCCCTGAGCCTCTGCGACGGGTTCCTGCGGGGCCGCGAACAGCAGGCCGCGCAAGGGCACACCGCGGGCGAAGCTGGGCATCAAGAGAGCCAACGCATCACGCCACTGATGAATGCCGTGGGCTTGCAGGTCTCGCGACAGGCGCAGCAGGAAATCCTGCGCGCGGTTCCCGGCCATCTGCTCCAGGCCACGCTCGCGCAGCGGCGTGACCAGTGCACGTAAAGACTGCTCGATCTGCCCCGCCGACGCCCCACGCGCCAACAAGCAGCCCACCGCCTGGCGCCCGAGCGCTTCCTGCGGCCAGCCAAGCGGGGCCACTTGCCACAGGTACAGCGGCGTCTGCCAGCGCAGCGTTTGCGCCAGGGTGCGCAGACGGCCCACCCCGTGGCCAAGGCATTCGTCGCGCTGTTCTGCGGTCAGTGCCCACACCACGCCATCCAGTGGCTGCCGTCCGCAAAGCTTGCGCAGGTTCGTCGGCCAGTCGCATTGCCACTCGCCTTGCAGGCTACCGCCCCACAGCAACAGCGTGCCCTGCCCCTCCAGCCAGCGCTGTTCTTCCCCCAAGCCAGGAGCGGTGGCGGTGATCTCGTCCGGCTCACCCACCACCAGCAGCACCCGCACGTGGCGGCGCCAGAAGTAACCGTAGTTGTCCCGCAAATGCCGGCGCACCTCCGCCCATGCCGGTTGCGCGTCCGGCTTGTTCGATCGGGCAACCGACGGCACCACGGGAACGTCCTGCACCAATCGGCGCACACCCTTTTGCACCAGTAGCCACGCCAGCGCGAACACGCTGAACAGCACCACCCAGCTCACCAGTGCCAACTTCAGGTAGTCCTCCAGTACGGCGCGGTCGAGCGGGCGCGCGCCGCTCCACAACCACCAGGCTACCGCGCCGCCGAGCACCAGCAACGCCACCAGTGCCGCCATCAACAAAAGCGTGCTCCAGGCAAACGCTTTCGGGGTTTCAGCTCGTTGTTTCATCAGCGCTCACGATTCCCATCGCCAAGTCATGCTGCGGGTCCCTGGCCAGCCAGGCGCAGGGCTTCCCGTGTTGCCGTGCGAAACAGGCGGCCAGCGTCTGCGTCACCATGGCCTGCAAGCCTTGCAGCTCACCAAAGTGCGCATCCTGCCGATGGTGTGGGAGGTTCCACTCAAGGCCCTCCAGTGCCAGCTCCTCGGGCGGCGAAAAGCTCACGCAGGCTTCCGGCGCCTCCTCCAGGCCGCTTTGCCGTTGCGCCCGCCGCGCTACCGCCGCCGGCTCTTCGGCCCCGGCGCTGAGCCATTCCCCGCGGGCAAAGCGCACATCCCCCGATGTGCCCAGCAACCACAGCACCGCCGCCTCACCCGCGGGCAGCGCGGCACCCGCGGTAGCCACCGTGGACTGGCAACCGGCGCAGAGCACGCGGGCGTCCTCGGCAGCGCCGTGCAGGCAATCGATAATCGCCGTGATGCTGGCCAGCCCCTGCCAGGGTTCCGGCTGCGCCGGCAACTGCACGTCGGGGAAGTCCAGCGCCAGTTGCCCGGCAAAGGCCTCCCAGGCGCTGGGCGAGCCTTGCCAGTAACAGCGCAGGGGCTGCATCACCACCTCCTCCGGCTGTTGCTGGCGCCAGGCCTGCACCAGCAACTGCGCCAGTTGCCGTTCGCGCTCGGCGGCCTCGCCGCCGAACACCTGCAGCAGGCGCAAGGCTGCACCTGCGCCCTCCTGACTGGGTACGGGCGGCGCCTCCTTGCCGGCCAATACCCGCCGCCATTGCGCGAAGCTGCTACCCATGGGGCCGATCAGCACGGCCTCGATCAGCGCCACCGGCTGACGATGCCACGTCCACCAACGCTGCTGCTGCCGCTCGACCTCCTCGCGGTATGCCTGGGCCAAGTGCTGGTTCAACCGGTAATACAGCGTGCGCGCTAGCAACAGCAGCATCCAGACCAGCAACAGGCAGGCACCGAGCAGCGCCGCCAGGCGTGGCTCGATGAATGGCCGCAGCATCACCCCGCCACCGCCCACCAGGGCCATCAGCACCGCGCCCGCGATCCACCAGCGCGTATAGAGCGGCGCGCGGGCCAGCGGGAAGGGCCGGAACTGCGGCTCGGGCCTCATGGGTCTACCAGGAAGTCCGGCGTGGAACTCAACAGCGCGCAGCCACAGGCGCAGCGGTGCCCCTCCAGCGCCACAGGGCGGTCGTTGACCCAGGCCTGGCTGCCTTCGGCGATGCGCGTCATACCGTGCTGATTGCAGCGCACCGCATCGCCCTGGCAGGCAATGGGCAGGCCCAGGCAATCGTAGTGCCCTTCCAGCACCTGGCCGCCGTGGGGACGCAGGGTGTCGCCCTGGCGAATCACCGGCTTCATCGCCTGGCCCCCTGCACACTGCCGCTGGCCGGACAGGACTTCGGCTCAGGCAGCTTCAGCGGCAGCTTGATCGGGTACTGCGGCGTGCCGTAGGGGTAGCAGGAGGTAGTCACCTGTACCTGGTCGCAGGGGAGGAAGTGCACGCTGAGGCCGCAGACTTTTTGCCCCGTGTAGTCGGGAATAGGGACCACTTGGCTGTGTTGGCGTGTTTGTGCTTCCATCTTTTCCTGCCACGCAAGGTACTTTTCCCAATTTGCAAAACCAGGAAATCCTTTCGTACCGGCGACACCGGTTTCCCAATCAATCCGCACCGTCAACCCCGGCGTCCATTGCTTAGGCGGTGCGTAGCAACAAGCCCCCCCCCCGCCCTGGTAGGCGCCGATGATGTCCACCGCCGAGCGGCCATCCACGCTGAAATGGTTGATTGCCCAATGGGTGTGGTTGACCCCGTAGATGGTGCTGGTGGCCTGGGCCGCCGGGGTCAGCAGCAGGCCGAGGGCGGCGCGCCGAAGGTGGCGCCGAACGAGCATCCGCATCAGGGAACTCCTTGCAGGAAAAGTAGCCACTTCACACCAGGGCATCGCGCACCTCCCCCAGCGTCGACTCGTAGGCCGGCCAACGCGCGGCAATGGCCTGCTGCGCCTGGGCGACGCGCATGGCGGTAATGGCCGTGCGCTGCTGCTTGGCCAGGGCGCCAAGCTGGCTGGTGGGCGCCTGCAGGGCGGCGGCGTCGGGCAGCATGGGCACCGGCAGGCCGGTGGCCTTGTCGAGGATGGAGATCTTGTCGGCCATCCACTTCGGGTCGACCTTGTTCAGCAGGCTCAGAGCGTCCAGCTTGTCCTTCAGGCTCTTCTGGCTGACGACGTAGATCACCCCACCCACGATCGCCGAGGCGCCGACGATGCCGCCGGCGATGCTGAGCAGGGAGAGCTTCTTGTTCTGCGCATCGCCGAAATACACCATGCGCTCGCGGAAGTAGCCGTTCCACGGTTCGCGCTGGCCGTCCAGGGCGGTGTAGAGGAACCAGGCGCGGGAGTCGTGCACCTGGTTGTCGAACAGCGCGCGCACCTGGCCGGTGAGCAGATGCTCGTTCTGGCTTTCATCCACCGGGCCACGGTCTTTTTCGTTCTGGTGGTTGACCCGCCCCGGCGGCGGCGGGAACAGCTCCTTGACGCGCTGGCGGCCCAGCTCCTTCATGCGCAGGTATTCGGCCAGCTCGTCGTCGCTGTTGATCAGGTAGAACATCTCTAACGGCACGCTATTGACCACCATTTCATAGGTGCCGGTGGGGGTACGGCGGGTGCCTCGATAGTCCTCGCCGAACTCCTTGGCGCCTTCGCGTAGCTGGGTCTTGCCCATGTCCGGGTCGAAGTCCTTGGGGCCGGGTTCCAGCGGCTGGCTCGGGCGATCGGGGTCCTTCTCGTTATCCAGTTGCTCGCGGCGGCGCGCCTCGACCTCCTTCTGCTTCTCCTTGCGGCGAGCCTTGGCCTGCCGTTTCTCCAGCTCGCCACTTTCAGTGTCGGTGGCCATTTCGTAGAACGGCTTGCCCTCCATGGACATGAAGGCATAGCGGTCGATGCGCCAGGCGGTGATCCAGCCCATCTGGTCCTGCAAGGCGCGCTCCAGGCTGGTCGATGCGACAGTCGGCGTATAGTGATCGGCCAGCGCTGGCGGTAGCGGCTGGGGCTCGGCGTGCAGGCCAAGGGTGAGTTGGCGCCAGGCGTTGAAGCGGTCGATGAGTTCCGGAGACACGCGAAACTCTCGAACTGCCTGAGGCTCCATCTCCCGCCATTGATCGCTGCGCAGTTTAGCTGGCAACACATCCTTCGGCACCTTCAAGGGAGCACCTCGGGCAAACGCATCAGCGTACATGCTGTGTAATGCGATCTGCGACAATAGCAGGCTATCCCCTTTGCTATTTCCCTCGCTGTATCCCTTCCCTTGATCTTGCGGCGGATAACCCCCGCCCTGGTCCGAGTGCACGCCCGGATGCAGCACTTCCACCGCACAGGACGGGTACTCACCATTGGTGCGGCGGATCGAATCCAGCGGGAAGCACAGGCGCTGCTCGTGGGCGGCGACGATGTGCAGGCAGCGCTTGATCCAGCCGCCGTACATGGCCTCGCTGGGCAACTCCTGGTTGCCGCTGGCCCAGCCCATATGGCCCTCGGCAATCGGCACCAGGTGCACCACGCCCACCGAGGCCACGGTGTCCAGCAGGCCGAGGTATTCCACGCTCAGCGGCAGCTTCTGCTCACCGAGCATCAGGCAGTGCTCGGCGGGCCGCTCCTTGCCGGCCTCGTCCTTGCCGGGGTGGTGCAACAGCTTGGACAGCCAATAGACAAACGCCCGCGCCGCCGCCGCGCCGCGGGAGAAGCCATAGACGTAGAGCTTGATGCCCAGCAGCCGCGAGGCGCTGTTGCCGGTGCTGGTCAGCGCGGCGAGCAGCGGCTTGGCCAGCTCGGGCTTGTTCAGCTCGGCCTGGAAGACACGCCGGCGCTGGCCTTCGCCGCCGAAACCCAAGGCGAGGTAGTTCGTGGTCATTCCCCTTACAAGGTCCCTGGTTGCCGGCGCATCCAGGCTGGGCAGGCCGACCATGCGGCGCAGGGCATCGATGATCATCAGCAGGCCCCAGTTAATGCGTTCCTCGCCATAGCGGGCCAGGGCCAGGCCCGGGGTGCTGTAGTCCAGGTCGCCGATTTCCGGGAAGGGCGTGCCGACACCGGGCATGTAGTACTTGCAGTACTGGTCGTGGCCTATGCCGCTGGCATCGGTGAGGCCCTGGGCCTTGCTGGCGGCATGGGCGGTACCGCCGGCATAGCCGGCGCCGATGCTGGCGCGGAACAGCCGGGCGATGTTAGTAGGGTGCGGAATAGCCGACAGGTACAGGTCGTTGTTCAGGTTGTTGCCGGTGCCATCGAAGAACAGGCTGATATGCATGGTCTTGCTGCACGGGGGCGGCACGGGCTTGCCGGCAGCCACAGCCAGGGCGTCGTGGTAGTCGCGCTCCCAGTTGCGCTGGCGCTCGAGGTTATCCAGCACCTGGCGCGGGTTGCGGGGAAGGAAGCCAGCCACCGGAAACTGCGGCGGATAGTAAAACGGCTTGACGGGCGGCGGCGCCTTCTCTGGCTTCACTTCGGACATGACTTGGGCTCCGGCAATTGCAGCGGGGTTTTGATCGGGTACTGCGGGGTGCCGTAGGGGTAGCAGGAGGTGGTTACCTGCACCTGGTCGCAGGGCAGGAAGTGCACGCTGATGCCGCAGACTTTTTGGCCGGTGTAGTCAGGAACAGCGACTAATTTGCTGTGCTGACGCTTTTGGGCCTCGATATTTCGCTCCCATGCTTCGTACTTAGCTTCATCAGCAAAGCCTGGGAAGCCTTCAGAACTACCTACTCCCGTCTCCCAATCCACCCGCACCGTCATCCCCGGTGTCCATTGCTTGGGCGGCGCATAACAGCAGCCGCCACCCCCGCCCTGATAGGGGCCGATGATGTCGATGGCCGAACGTCCATCGACGCTGAAATGGTTGATCGCCCAGTGGGTGTGGTTGATGCCATAGATGGTGCTGGTGGCCTGGGCGGGCGGCACCAGCAGGCTGGCGAGCAGGCCGCCGAGCACGGCGACGAATGAGGTAGGCGGAATCAGCTCAGGCATGGCTTCCATTTCCTTGCGTACTGGCGGTAGGCAATAAGGGAGTGGCAAAGGGCAGCTTTGCGCGGGCGAAGGCTTCGCGCTGGCTATCGACAATCACGCCCGCCTCGGTGGCGGCGAGCAGCGCGGCGTAGCAGGCATTGAAGCTCTGCTCGGCCAAGGCGCCGGCGGGCAGGTCATCCTTCAGCGTGTCGAGCAAGCGGCCGGCTTCGCTGGCGCAGCCGAGGGTTTCGCGCTGGGCATCGCTGAGTTCGAGCCGCTGGAAGTCGGCGGCGCCCTCTTCCTCCTCGCCCAGGCCGGGCAGGTGCTGGGGCTGGCCGTCGCGGTCGAGCCAGCTCCAGAACACCGCTGGGCGCAGCAGTTCGCGTTGCTGCTCGGGCTGCAGCACCTGGCTGAAGAGCACCGGGAACACGCGCGGATCGTAGTAGCGCAGCAGGCCGAGCTGGCCGCCGTTGCAGGCCTCCAGGCAGCGGCCGAGGTAACTGGCGAGCACGTCGAAGGGCCAGGTGCAGGCCAGCACGAGCAGTTGCGCATTGCCGGCGCACTCCTGCAGCAAGCCGTGCAACCACTGGCGGTGGATGGGCTGCTGGAGGTCGATACGAACCAACAGCGGGGCGAGGTCTTCGGCACCCTCCTCCGGCAGGCCGCTGAACAGCGACTGGCAGGCCAGGGCCGGCTCCACGCTGCGGGTGCTGGCCAGCAGCGGCCGCCCCCCGGCCTGGTCCACGATGAGGTCAAGCCAGGTGATGGGCACGTCGGCGCAGCCGGCTTCGAGCAGGGTGAGCCACTGGGCAATGTTGGGCTGGCTCATGCGCTGGCCTCGCGGTTGGCGAAGCCTTCCTGCATTTCACGGGCGCGCTTCAAGCACTCCTTGCACACGGAGCTGGGCAACTCGGGCAGCGGGAAGTTCTGCCGGGTGGGCACTTGCCAGCGGTGGCGGCCCTTGAGGCTGAGCAGCGTGGGGCCGTGGATCTGGATTTCGCCCTCGGGCGAGAGGTGGATGTAGGCGCCGCCGCTGGCGAGGGTGATGCCTTTTTTGGCGGTGATCTGCAGGTGCCCTTCTACCGATTGCAGGGTGATGTCCTTCAGGGCGGTGAGCGCGAGGGTGTCAGCGTGGGATTCCACCTCCAGCGGGCCCTTGCCGGAGACCAGTCGCATGCCTTCCTGCTGCGCCAGCAGGGAGATGGCCTGCTGGCTGTGGGCGGCCATGCGCCCGTTGCTGGCGAGGTTCACCTCGCCAGCGCTTTGCAGGTACAGGGCCTTGCTGCTGGCGAGCAGGAGGCTTTGCGGGCTGAGCACGCCGATGCCGCGCGGGGCACTGAGGAGCATGGCGGGTTGGCTGAGCTGGCTGGCGGCCTCACGGAAGGCGGCGAGGCTCTTGGTATCGGGTTTCAGGTTGTGGTGCGCTTGGGCAACCTCGGCGCGCTCGCGCATCTGCTGCACGGCACCTTTGAGTAGGCTTTCGGCGGGCTGCATGTCGAGCTGCTCGCCCAGCCCGTTGGTTTGCTCGTCAGTGCTGATGAGCAGGCCTTTGCCAGCGCGCAGAGCACCGTGGGCATCAGTGCGCAGTTCGAAGCCAGCGCCGCGGCGTCGCGCCGGCATTTCGCCGGTGACCAGATGGCCCAGGTTGAGCTGGCTTTGCCCGCTGTGGGGGCTGCGCAAATGGACGTGCTCGCGCCCGCGGTTATCCTCGATTCTCAGCTCGTTGTCGGCGGGTGTTCTCAACCTGTTGCGCTTGTATTCGCGCAGGGTAATGACATCCGTGTGGCGGCTGTCGTGGAGTGCAAAAGCGATGAACGCCTTGTCGATATCCCCTTGCTCGAACGCGATGGCCACTTCGGTGCCCTGGATCAGTGGCAGGTGCAGACCATGGGCGTCTCCGCCATAGGGCCGGGCAAGGCGCAGCCAGGCGCTCTCCTGGCCGTCACCCCAACTGGCCGCCTCGCGGTCGAAGAGGAAGCGAACCTTGTAGCGGCCCTGCATGTCGATGTGGCTGTACAGGTCGTTGGGTTGCGAGCTGGTAACGCGGGCGGGAATGGTGCCGGCGATGATCGGTTTGGGCAGAAGTGGCGGGCGGAAGCAGACGGTTTCGGAATAGGGTATGCCATCGAAGCTGGCGATGAAGCTGCTGTCACGCGCGGCGCGGGTGACCACGCGGGTGATGACCGCGCCGGGTGCGAAGGCCTGCGGCGCGCCGTCGACCTTGAGGACTTGGCCGGGTGCGAGGGCGGCGCTGCTGGTGATGCCGCCGAGACGGGTCTGCTGGTTGAGGTAGCGTTCATGGCGCAGGCGGCCGTAGAAGAAGCCCGACTCGCTTTGCAGGTTTTCGTCCTGCGCGTACGCATTTCCCAGCACGCCATAGTTTTCGCCGTAATGGTATGCCTCGCCATAGGTGGTCGGGTCGCCACGGGACTGGTCGACTTCGCCCTGGAGCCAGGCATTGGCGTCACGATAGTCGTAGGACAGGAAGTGGACGTTTTGCTCGACAACGCCATGGCTGGACTGCAATTGCCAGACGGCATCGTGGCCGTCGCTGCTGGTGCCGGACTGGGGTTGGTAAGGCAGGCTGACGCCGCGTTCGTAGGCCCTTTGGTCGTCGTGCAGCTCGACGACGTCGATGCGCAATTTCTCGTTGGCTGTGAAGCGATACCAGATGCCGACCTCGGCGAGCAGGCGGTTGACGAAGGCGAGGTCCGACTCGCCAATCTGGAGCGTTTGTTCCCTAGTTGGGTATTCGCGGGTCAGCTGGAAGAAGAAATCCTGCCCAGCCCAATGATGCCGCTCGCTGCGAAAGACGCTCTCGACGATTTCGGGAACGGATTTCTGCAGGTAGACCCGGTATTGCCGTCCCCTGTCCAGCAGGGCCAGGCGAGGCTGCAAGGTGACCTCATAGCGGGTTTCATCGGCGGACGCCGCCAGGCGGCGGTAGCCGGTAATCACGCCATACAGGGTGCGCAGCGGTTCGCTGGCGGGTACCGGCATGCCGATGTAGGGCACCGGCGTGGGAGGCGGGTGAAGACTGAAGCGGGCTTCCTTGCCCAGTAAGCGGTCGGCGGGAATGTCGTGCTGCGAACAGGTCAACTCGATGGTGTAGCGGTACGGCTGGCTGAGGCCTTCTTCCCCGTGGAATGAGACGATGTCCAGCAGACCATCGAAGTCCTGAATCTGGATTTTGTGTCGGTTGTGATCGAAAAACAGCGGCGTTTCGAACTGCATGATGCCCCGACCTCCTTGTGCGATGGGTGAGCGCAGGAGGTGGGCCAGAAGACCGAACCAGTGCCTGCAAACGCTTATTTGGACGAGCGTGCAGGTTTGGTTATCGAGGGGGAATCAACCGATTCCGGGATGCCTGAGGGAAAGGTCGGGCGTTTTTTCCTAGGATTTAATGTGGCGCGACACAAGGCGTGCCGCTTTTCATTGCGCGCAAGTTCACTCCTGTAGCGTGCTCAAGGCCGCTGGCGGCGCACCGTGGAGAGCAGGCTCGTGGGAATCGACATCAGCAGGATATAGGCCGCCACGGCGAGCATCAGCCCGCCGCTCCCCAACAGCAGGTAGCGGCGTTCCTTCACCACGGTCAGGTCCAGCCCGCCGGAGAACAGGATCCAGCCGAGCCCGGCCAGGGCCACGGTGAACAGGATGGCGATCAGGTAACTGGCGATGACGATCAGCAACCAGAGCGGACTCCAGCGCCGGCGCGGCAGCTTTTCCATGGTCTTGGGCCTCCCAGCCCCCTCCGACAGTCACATGAGCCCGGCAGTCTGGTGGCCATTGGCGGCCCGCGCAACCCGACCAAAGCGGCAGACGCGCCGCCCAGGCGCACCGGGACAACGGCTTACCCGACCGGCAGCGGCTGCCTGGCATACCGGAAAGCCGCCCAGGGCGCTTACAATCGCGCTTTCGCCGTTGGTGCAGTACGGTTTCAAAAATGGCCCTCGATCCACCCACCATGTTGACCATCTCGGTCGCCCTTGCTGCGGCCGCAGCGCTGTACCTGGCCATCGAGTGGCGCAGCGTGCGCGAACGCTCGCTGCTGTTCTGGAGCGCCGGCTTCGCCACCATTTCCCTTGGCTCGACCCTCGCGCTGCTGCGCATGGGCGGCTACCTGGTAGTAGGCGTCTGGTTCGCCAATGGCCTGCTGGTGCTGGCCCACTGGTTCTTCCTCTACGGCGTGGCGAAGTTCACCGACACCCGGCTGTCGCGCGGCTGGCTGCTGCTGCCGCTGACCTGGATGGCACTGCTGGCGTTGCCCGAGGGCGGCCCGCTGTGGTCCAGGCTGATGCTGCTGGCCAACTCCTGGCTGGTCGCCCTGCTCTCCCTGCGCGCCAGCTTCCTGCTGCGCCCCCACGGCAAGTCCCTCAGCGTAGGCGCCGTGCAGTTGCGCTACGTGATGCTGGTGCACGGCGTCTTTTACCTGGCCAAGGGCGCGACAGCGATCATTCCCGGTACGCTGATCGACCTGGCAGCCTTTCGTGGCGAGATCATCCAGATCTCCCTGGTCGAGGGCGCGATGGCGATCATGCTGATTGCCCTGTCGATGACCGGCACCGAGCGTTACCGCCGCGAGAAGCGAATCGCCCGCCTTGCCGCCCGCGACCCGCTGACCGCCCTGTACAACCGCCGCGCGCTGGAAGTCCGCGCGCCACGCGTGTTCGAGGACGTCTCCCCGGAGCGCCCCGGCGCCCTGCTGCTGATCGATATCGACAACTTCAAGCAGGTCAACGACCTGCACGGCCACACCGCCGGCGACCGCCTGCTGGTGGCGCTGAGCGAGATGATCCGGGCCGCGCTGCCGGAGCGGGCGGTGGCGGCGCGCCTGGGCGGTGACGAGTTCGTCATCCTGCTGGGCGGCGTCGCCAGTGAACAGGTGATGGCGCTGGCCGGCACGCTGCGCGAGCAATTCCATGCCCTGGCCGCGCAGAGCTTCGCCACGCCGCAAGCGGTGACGCTGAGCATTGGCGCCGACCTGTTCGACCAGCCGCCAGCCAGCCTCGCGGCGCTGATCGAGCAAGGCGATGCGACGCTCTATGAGTCCAAGCGCGGCGGCCGGGACAGCATCCGATTGATGGACCGCACGGTTGCCAATGGCGACCGGCTGGGCTGAGAGCCGGCCGAGAGCGATGTCAAGGCCGGCGGGTGCAACAGACCTCGGCGTGGGCCTTCATCAAAGCTTAATCTCGCGCCGGCAAGCTGGACTCAGTCACCAAAGGTGCGTGACCTATGAATGCTGCCTGTTCCAGGCAGCATTTTTTTTGCCCGGCGGTGTGGGGAAGCCGCAGGAGCGACGGTGTTTACCTGAAACTCCTTGCCGACGATTGTCCCTCTCCCTGACCCTGGCTACGCGCCCCGCTCCGAAGGGGTTGGGGGAGGCCTGCCATGACCTTTCGTGCAGGAGCGGACTCCGTCGGCGCGCGGTGTGCATCGCACCGACGGTTATCGCGGACATCCTCCGCGTCTGCACAACCGCTCCTGCCGGACAACCCGCCCGATAGATGCTATATGCCTTGAGGCGCGCACCGATGTGCGCCCGCCTCCACCTGCCTTCGTATGGATACCGGCATGCCGATCCGCCGTTCGACTACCGTTCTCCTCGCCAGCCTGGGCCTGACCGGCGCCATTGGCGTGCTGTCCGCCTGGGCCATTCTGGAAATGCGTCACGACGCCTTCGAGGTCGCCAGCGCCAACGGCCACAACATCGCCCTGCTGGTACAGCGCGACATCCAGCGCAACCTCGATCTCTACGACATGACCCTGCAGGCAATAGCCCACGTCCATGCCCAGCCGGAGATCCGCGGGCTGTCGATGGACACCCGCAACCTGCTGCTCAGGGCCTACACCGCGCCCACCCGCGGCATGGGCTCGGTGTTCCTGACCAATGCCGACGGCGTCGCGACCTACAGCTTCGGCAAGGAAGTGCCCGCACGCATCGACCTCTCCGGCCGCGAGTATTTCCAGGCGCTACGGGTCTCGCGCAGCGACGCGCCCTATCTCAGCCACCCGTACATCCCCTACTCCAACAATGCCCGCAACAGCATCGCCCTGAGCCGTCGCCTGGAACGCGAGGACGGGAGTTTCGCCGGCGTGGTCGGCGCGAACCTCGAACTGGCCTACTTCAGCGAACTGTTCAGCGGCCTCAACCTGGGCGAGGGCGGCACGGTCAGCCTGCACATGCGCGACGGTACGCTGCTGGCCCACTGGCCCGAGAGCGAACCCACCGCGACCCTGAACGAATCCTTCCAGCGTTACCTGGGCAACGGTGCGGAGAACTTCTTCGATACCAACAACGACGGGCTGGAACGCTGGCACGACTTCCGTCCGGTGGAAGGCTACCCGCTGGTATTCAGCGTCGCCCTGCCCTCCCGCGAGATCTACGAGGACTGGTACTGGCGCGCCAGCCTGATCGGCCTGCTGGGGGTCTCCCTGGTCGCCGCGGTGCTCGGCCTGGCGCTCATCGCCCTGCGCCAGATGCGCGAACGCGATCGCCAGGAGGCCGAGCTGCGCCTGGCCGCCAGCACCGACCCGCTGACCGGCCTGAACAACCGCCGCGCCTTCGACCTGCGCGCCGGCCACGAATGGGCGCGCTACCAGCGCAGCGGCGCGCCGCTGGCGGTGATGCTGATGGATATCGACAAGTTCAAGGCCTACAACGACCACTACGGCCACCCCGCCGGCGACGCGGCGCTCAAAACCGTGGCCCGGGTGATCGCTGAACATTCGCGGCGCCCCGCCGATTGCGCGGCACGCTTCGGCGGCGAGGAATTCGTGGTGCTGCTGGGCGACAGCGGGGAAGCCGACGCCCAGGCCCTGGCCGAGCAGATCCGCGCAGGCCTGCAGGCCCTGGGGGTGCCGCACGAACACGGGCCCCTGGGCGTGCTGACCCTGAGCATCGGCGTGGCCAGCACGTCGCAGTTCAGCCCGAGCGACTGGGCCGAGCTGCTGCAATCGGCGGACAGTGCGCTGTACCAGGCCAAGAACGGCGGGCGCAACCGCGTGGTGGCCTTCCGCCGCGCCGCGGTCGGAGCCTCCTAATCCCGCCGGCCGCCCAGGCTCAGCAGCGCAAGCTCGCAGGCGAAGAGAAATTCGAACGCCTCCACCTGGCGCAGCGCATCGCTCATGCGCGGGCCCCAGGTGTACAGGCCGTGGCCGCGGATCAGGTAACCGGGGCAATCCGGATGCGCATCCAGCCAGGGCTGCACCTGGGCGGCCAGGCGGGCGATGTCCTGGTCGTTGTCGAAGATCGGCACGGTGACGCGGTCTTCGTGGGTGGTGACGCCGGCGAAGGCCTTCTGCAGTTCGTAGCCTTCCAGCTCCAGGCGGTCGCCCACCGTCAGACGCGACAGTACGGTGGCGTTGACCGAATGGGTGTGCAGTACCGCGCCGATCTCGCCACGCCAGGCGTAGAGCTGGGTGTGCAGCAGGGTTTCCGCCGACGGCTTCTTGCCCGGCTCCAGGCTGTTGCCGGCCAGGTCGGTCTCCAGCAGGTCGTCCTCGCCGAGCTGGCCCTTGTGCTTGCCGGAGACGGTGAGCAACGCGCGGTCGGCGGCCAGGCGCGCCGAGTAGTTGCTGCTGGTAGCCGGCGACCAGCCGCGGCCATAAAGGAAACGTCCGGCCTCGATGATCTGCCGGGTGAGTTGCTGACGGGTGTCAGTCATGGGAAACCGAAGCGATAGTAAGGGGTCGCCACTCTATC
Organism: Pseudomonas sp. GCEP-101; assembly: GCF_025133575.1. Classification (NCBI taxonomy): domain Bacteria; kingdom Pseudomonadati; phylum Pseudomonadota; class Gammaproteobacteria; order Pseudomonadales; family Pseudomonadaceae; genus Pseudomonas; species Pseudomonas sp. GCEP-101. The sequence continues at coordinate 5,453,051 of NZ_CP104011.1, forward strand.
CAGCGCCATCCAGCGCGCTAAATACCGAAATCGCATGGACTCATAACCGCTCCCCATTCACCCTCGGGAGGAGCCGGCCTTCTATTCCTTCCAGTTATAAAAACCAGTTAAATTCATATTGGTATATACCAAATACTCTCCCCTTCAATACGCTCCATCGCAGTTGCCGGCCGTTGGCCGTTTCGGAGAAAGGTTTCATGTTTGCCTTGCGGGTCATGCTCGAATACTTCCACCCCTGGCCCAATTCGGCCGGTTTCTACCTCGCCCGTGAACGCGGCTGGTACCGCGATGCGGGGCTGGACGTGGAACTGGTGGTGCACGACCCCTACCACGGCGACACCCTGGACCACCTGGCACGCGGCGCCGCTGCGTTTGGCGTATTCCCCAGCAACCGCCTGCTGGTGCGCCGCGAGCTGGGCCAGCCGCTGATCGGCGTGGCGGCGATCAACCATCGCGGCCTGGAGTCGATCCAGACCCTCACCGACAGCGGCATTCGCCGCCCCCGTGATCTGCAGGGCAAACGCCTGGCGCTCAACCCCACCCCGCGTGGCCTGGCCATGGTGCGCCACCTGGTGTCCCGCGATGGTGGCGACCCCGACGCGGTCGAGCTGGTCGATGCGGGCTTCCGCGAGCTGCGCCCCGAGGACCTGGCCGCCGGCCTCGCCGACGCCAGCTTCGGCGGCTACTGGGCCTGGGAGGCGCTGCTGCCCAGCCCCATCGCCGAGGAACGCCGCGTGGTCCTGCCGGTGGACGAGATCGGCGCACCGCCCTATCACAGCTACCTGCTGGGCGCCCGCGAGGATTGGCTCGATGCCAACGCGGACGTCGCCCGACGCTTCCTCGCCGTCACCGCGCGGGGATTCCTCGCCGCCGCGGCGGAGCCGGAAGCCGCGTTGCCCGTCTACGAACGCACCATTCCGTACTTCCCCCACGAGATGCTGGCAAAATCCCTGCGGCGCATCGCGCCCAGCTGGCTGCACGAAGGCCGCTGGGGCGAACAGCGCGAGGAACTGCTGCAGCCCTACGCCCAGTGGCTGCATGACTATGGTGTGCTGCGCGACCCGGAAATCTGGCGCGGCGCCACCAGCAATGCCTGGCAAGTGGAGACCCCAGCATGACGAAACGCCTGAGCCACGGCATGGGCCTGGAACCGGTGGAGCCCGACTGGCCGGCCCTGACCGAGGCGGAAGTGGCCACCCTGCTGGCGGGCTTCCCCCAGGTGGGCGGCGAGGCACGCCTGCTCTGGCACAGCCCGCGCCCGTTCTCCGCCGCCGCGCTGGTGGCGACCGACAGCGGCCCGCTGTTCGTCAAGCGCCACCACCCCAGCGTGCGCACGGCGGCCTGGCTGGCGGAAGAACACGCCTTCCTCGATCACCTGGCCCGCCGCGGCGCCCCGGTGGCCCGCGTGCTGCGCGATGGCGCCGGCCGCAGCGCCATCGCCCGCGACGGCTGGACCTACGAGGTACACGAGAAGGCCGAGGGGCTGGACCTGTACCGCGACGCGCTGTCCTGGACGCCGTTCCAGCACAACGCCCACGCCTTCGCCGCCGGCGCCGCGCTGGCCACACTGCACCGCGCCGCCGAAGGCTTCGATGCCCCCTCGCGCAGCGCAGGTGTGCTGCTGAGCAACCTGAACCTGTTCGGCGCGGCGGACCCGCTGGCCGCCATCGAGGCGACCTTCCCCCAGGCGCCCGCCCTCGCCGACTACCTGCAGGCGCGCCCATGGAAGCAGACCCTGGCCGAGCTGCACCTGCCGCTGCAACGCACGCTGCTGCCCTACCTGCAGCGCCAGCCGTCGCTCTGGACCCACAACGACTGGCACGCCTCCAACCTGCTGTGGAGCGAAGACGGCCCGCAGGCGCAGGTGGCTGCGGTGCTCGACTTCGGCCTGAGCGACCGCAGCTTCGCGCTGTTCGACCTGGCCACCGCCATCGAACGCAACCTGGTGCCCTGGCTGGAACTGGACCAGGGCCGCAGCGCCGTGGCCGATCTCGATGCCCTGGACGCGCTGCTGGCCGGTTACGCCAGCGTGCGCCCGCTGGGCCGCGACGACCTGCTCGCACTGGCCGCACTGCTGCCGCTGGTGCATGCGGATTTCGCCCTGTCCGAGGTCATCTACTTCCACGGCATCCTCGGCCAGGCCGACAGCGCCTCGCTGGCCTACGACAACTACCTGATCGGCCACACGCGCTGGTTCCTGGACAGCGAAGGCCAGCGTCTGCTGAATCATGTGCGCCAGTTGGCCGCGAAGGTGGCTTGATATGACCGACATCCTGATCAGCCCCGAAGAACTCGCCACCACGCTGGACGACCCGCGACTGCGCCTGCTGGACGCCAGCGTCGAACTGGCCGCGCCCGAGTTCGACGGCGACTACCGCGTCACCAGCGGCCACGCCGGTTGGCTCGCCGGGCACATTCGCGGTGCGCGCCATGCCGACCTGCTGGTCGACCTGGCGGCTAGCGGGGCGACCTTCAGCTTCGCCCTGCCGGACGCGGAGCAGGCGCTGGATGCCCTGCAAGCGCTGGGGATCGAGGATGGCTCACAGATCGTGATCTACGACGGCAGCGACGGTTTCTGGGCCGCGCGCCTGTGGTGGATGCTGCGCAGCCTGGGCCTCGACGCAAGGGTGCTCGACGGCGGGCTGCGCGCCTGGATCGCCGCGGGCCACCCGCTGGAGCGCGCGGACCTGCCCGCGGCGCGACGCGGCGCACTGTCGACCCCGGCACAGTACCGCGACGGCTTCTGGATCGACCGCCGGCACGTCGAGAACGTCGTGGCCGGTGCCGCGGCCGGCACGCTCGTCTGCGCCCTGTCCGCGGCCCTCTTCGATGGCAGCGCCATTACCCGTTATGCCCGCCGCGGGCACATCCCCGGCAGCCGCAACCTGCCGGCACGCACACTGTTCGACGACGACGGCCGCTACCGCCGCGGTGCAGCCCTGGACCAGGCCCTCGCCGGGCTGCGTCAGGCCGAGCCGCCCTTGCTGCTGTACTGCGGCGGCGGTATCTCCGCTGCCGCTCTTGCCCTGGCACTGACGCTGGCCGGGGAAACGCGGGTCGCGATCTACGACGGCTCGCTGCAGGAGTGGGCCGCAGAGCCTGCCCTGCCATTGACCACCGGAGCAGCTCCGGCCTGACAGCCCGCCCGCGGGCAATCACGTCTCACATCCACGGCCATCCGTTTCGCGCGGGAGGGGCTTTGCCCCGTGCATTCCCGGCGCACGCCCCGGCGATTTTCAGGAGCGTTCCATGCAGTACCTGCCGCGCCCCGCGCGCACGCGATTTCCCCTCAGCCTGCTGACCCTGGCCGTGCTGCTGGCCAGCGGCCCCGGCCAGGCCGAGGAAGCCACCACCCTGGACACCGTCACGGTGATCGGCCATGACACGCAGAGCTACGCCAGCAACCGCGCCTCGGTCGGCGGCTTCGGCGAGGCGCCGCTGCTGGACACGCCCGCCGCCATCTCGGTGTTCAACCAGGCGCTGCTCAAGGACCAGCAGGCGCGCCTGCTCAGCGACGTGCTGAAGAACGACGCCTCCACCGGCGAGGCCTATGCGCCGGTGGGCTACTACGAGAACTTCGAGATCCGCGGTTATTCGCTCAACGCCGCCAGCAGCTACAAGATCAACGGCCGCACCATCACCGGCGAGCAGAACGTGGCGCTGGAGAACAAGGAACAGGTCGAGGTGCTCAAGGGGCTGTCCGGCCTGCAGAGCGGCGTGTCCGAACCCGGCGGGGTGATCAACTACGTCACCAAGCGCCCCCAGGACGTGCGCTCGGTGACCCTCGGCACCGACGACGAGGGCGGCCGCTACCTGGCCACCGACGTCGGCGCCTGGCTGGACGGCGAGCAGACCGTGGGCGTGCGGGTGAACCTCGCCCACGAGGACCTGCGCTCCTACATCGACCACACTGACGGCAAGCGCGACTTCGCTTCCCTGGCCCTGGACTGGAACCTCTCGCCCAATGCGCTCTGGCAGTTCGACGCCGAATACCAGAACCGCCGCCAGCCCTCGGCGCCGGGCTACCAGCTGCTCGGCGGCAGCGAACTGCCCCACGGCATCGACCCGCACGACCGCCTCGGCTACCAGAGCTGGGCCGACCCGGTGCGCATCGAATCGCTGAACCTCAACACGCGCTTCGAGTACCGCTTCGACGATGCCTGGACCGGCACCCTCAGCGCCTCGCGCAGCAAGGTGGTGATCGACGACTACAGCGCCTTCCCCTGGGGCTGCTATGGCGCCGCCAGCTGTGCCGACTCGGCCGTGCCGAACTACTTCAGTCCCGAGGGCGACTACGACCTCTACGACTTCCGCAGCCCCGATGACACCCGCCGCAACGACGAACTGGAAGCCGCGCTGCACGGCCAGTTCGCCACCGGCTGGCTGCGCCACGAGCTGACGGTCGGCACCTCGGCGTTCCGCCGCGTGCTGGACAGCCGCCCGGAGCTCAACGAGTGGGTCGGCACCGGCAACATCTACACCGGCATCGGCGCCGTGGCGCCCGCCGAGGGCGAGCCCGGCCACAGCTATCGCCACCTCGACAGCCGCCAGTACGGCCTGTTCGCCAGCGACCGCATCAGCCTGAACGAGCAATGGCAGCTGGTGCTCGGCGGCCGCCAGGTGCGCCTGGACGAACGCACCTTCGACAGCGATGGCGACACCACCCGCCATACCCGCCGCTCGGAGTTCCTGCCCAACGGCGCGCTGATCTTCAAGCCGCGCGAGGACATCTCGATCTACGGCAGCTACAGCAAGGGCCTGTCCCTGGGCGGCGAGGCGCCCTGGTTCGCCAGCAACGCCGGCGATACCCTGGCGCCCACCTCCTCGCGCCAGGTCGAGTTCGGCATCAAGCAGGAGCTGGCCGGCTTCGACTGGAGCGCGGCGCTGTTCCAGATCCACCAGGCCTACCAGTTCGCCCGCCCCAACGGCGACGGCACCTTCACCTACGTGCAGCAGGGCCAGCAGAAGAACAGCGGGCTGGAGTTGTCCGCCAGTGGCCGGGTAACCTCCGCGCTGCAACTGAGCGGCAGCGTCGCGGCCATCCGCTCGCGCGTCGTCAACAGCGGCACGGACGACTACGAGGGCCACCAGGCGATCAACGTTCCGCACCTGCGCGCGAGCCTGCAGGCCGACTACGCACTGGCCGACGTGCCGGGGCTCTCGCTGCTCGGCACGGTGCGCTACAGCGGGGCCAAGTACGCCGACCGCGACGGCGCGGTGGAGGTCGGCGGCTACACCGTGTATGACGCCGGCGCGCGCTTCAGCACGCGGCTCGGGGACTACCCGACCACGCTGCGGCTGAGCGTCGACAACCTGTTCGACAAGCGCTACTGGCGCGATGTCGGTGAATATTTCGGCGACGGCTACCTGTTCCAGGGTGCGCCGCGCACGGCTCGCCTGACGGCGAGCGTCAACTTCTGAGGTAAGTGCGAATGTCTGCTCTGGAAATCGTCGCGGTGATCGTCAATGTGCTCGGCGTCTGGCTCACCGCCCGGCGCATCCGCTGGTGCTGGCCGGTGAACGTGGTGGCGGTGCTGCTGTACGCCTGGATCTTCTTCAGCGTGAAGCTGTATTCCGACATGCTCCTGCAACTGGTCTTCGTCGTGCTGCAGTTCTACGGCTGGTGGCAATGGAGCCAGGGCGGCAGCGACCACGGCAAGGTGCGCGTCGAACGCCTGCCGCTGGCCACCGCCCTCTCCAGCTGCCTGGCCGGCGCCGTCGGCGCACTCGCCCTGGGCTGGGCGATGCACACCCATACCGACGCCGCCCTGCCCTGGCTGGACGCGGCGCTGACCGCCTTCAGCCTGGTGGCGAGCTTCTGGGCCGCGCGCAAGTACGTCGCCAGCTGGTGGCTGTGGATCATCCTCGACGTCGTCTACACCGGGGTGTTCCTCTACAAGGCGCTGTACCTCACCGCCGGGCTCTACGCCGGCTTCGTGGTACTGGCGATCTACGGCCTGCTGGCCTGGCAGCGCGAACTGCATGACGAACCGCCGGCTCTCGCCGCCGGCCATTCCTGAGGGTCGCCATGCTCTACCAGGCCATCCCGCCGCACTACGCGCGCATCCGCGACCAACTGGCCGCGGACATCGCCCAGAGGCGCTTCCTCGCCGGACAGAAGCTGCCGCCCGAGCGCGACCTCGCCGAGCGCTTCGACTGCACCCGCGTCACCCTGCGCCAGGCCCTGCAACAGCTGGAAACCGAGGGGCTGATCTACCGCGAGAACCGCCGCGGCTGGTACCTCAGCCCGCCGCGTATCGACTATGACCCGACGCGTCTGGTCAGCTTCATGGACTACGTGCGCCTGCAGGGCCGCGAGCCGCTCACCGAATGCCTGAGCGCCGAGCGCCGCCGGGCCGGTGCCTGGCTCGCGGCGCGGATGAACCTGCCGTCCCCGGACGAGCCGGTCTTCCGTCTGCACCGCCGGCGCCTGATCGACGGCCGCCCGGTGCTGGTGGAAATCAACACCCTGCTCGCCAGCTGGTGCCCGGACCTGCTCGATGCGCGCCTGGATCGCTCGCTGACCACCGTGCTGCGCGAACGCTTCGGCAAGGTGCAGACGCGCTGCACGCTGAACCTGCGCCTGGGCACGGTGAACGACGACCACGCCGAGCTGCTGCAACTCGCCTCCGGCGCGAGCAACCTCGTGCTGGAACGGCTCAACTACGCCGAGGATGGATTGCTGGTGGAATTCGACCAGGAATTCTGGCGGCCGGACGCGGTGTCCGTGGCCGTGCAGGCGGACTTCCCGTCACGGCCGTTATAGCTGAATAAGTAATTACCAAATGCTAATTCAGTATTTCTGGTTCTAACAGGATCGCAGCTAAGGTAGCTCCAACTTCACCGCAACCGGCTTGTCTGCAAGCCTTCTGGAGCCGCCATGGACCGCACCGACAACATCATCGACCTCGCCCGCCACCGCACGCGCCGTCAGGCACGCCGCCAGGCCGAGCTGATGTGGATGCTGTATGCCCAGCGCGCCGGCTACGATGCCTTCCAGATCGTCCAGCAGAGCCGCGACAGCGGCCGCCGCGAGGCCTGAGCCATGGGCCTGTCGCTTTCCACGGAGCTGCCGGCCGTGGAGTTCGACACGACTCCCGGCACTCCCGAAGACCCCATCGGCGAGCGCGTGGCCAGCAACCTGCTGCGCCTGCGCGCCAAGCGCAACCTGTCCCTCGACGGCCTCGCCCGCCTCTGCGGCGTGAGCCGCACCATGCTCGCGCAGATCGAGTCCGGCCGCAGCGTGCCGTCGATCAAGGTGCTCTGCAAGATCGCCCAGGGCCTGAAGGTCTCGGTCGCCGCCTTCCTCGACGACCGCGCCTTCGACGGCGTGGCGGTGCTGCCTGCCCGCGACAGCAAACGCCTGGTCAGCGGCGATGGCGCCTTCGTCAGCCGCGCGCTGTTCCCCTTCGACGTCTCGCGCCAGGTGGAATTCTACGAACTGCGCCTGAAGGGCCTGGCCACCGAACAGTCCACCGGCCACGCGCCCGGCACCCAGGAAAACCTGGTAGTCGCCCAGGGCGTGCTGGAAATCAGCGTCAACGAAGAACGCTTCCTCCTCGGCACCGGCGACTCCATCCTGTTCTACGCCGACCAGCCGCACAGCTACCGCAACCCGGCGGACAGCGAAGCGGTGGCGTACCTGGTGACGACGTACGCGGAGCGGTTGGACTGAGTCGAACGCCGCAAGAAAACTGACATGAAAAAGGCCCGGTGGGGTAACCCACCGGGCCTTTTGTGTTCAGCGCGCCGCGATCAGCAGGTGCAGCACATCATCGGCATGCCGTTGCAGCTCATCATCATCGGCATGCCGCACTCCATCATCTTGTTCATCAGCATGCAGCAGTTCTTGAACATCTCCATGTTCATGCCCTGCATCGGCATCATCTTGCACATCATCATGTCGCCCTGCATGGAGCATTCCATCATGCACTTCATGGTCGGCATACCCATGTTCATGCCCATCATCGGCATCTGCATCATCGGGTTCATCATGCCCATCATCGGCATCATGGCCATGGCGGACTGGGACATGCCCATCATCATCATGTTGCCGCAGTGCATCATCATCGGCATGCCGCAGTTCATCATCATCGCCATCATCTCGGCGCTGTTGCGGAACATGGCCATTTCCATGCCCATGGCCGGCTTCATCTTGCACATCATGCCGTCGTCGAGCATCTCGCATTCCATGGTCGCCATCATCATGGGCATGCCCATCATCGGCATCATGGCGTTGGTGTTCATCGGCATCTGCATGGCGTTCATCATGGTGGGGCTCCCTGAATCGATTGGAATGAAGTGCTGCGAATGGGGCCGATTCTAGGAAGTCGCAGCGACGGGACAAGATGGCGGAGGAGCGGCGACTTCTGGCGCCTCCCCTCGCAACTTTCGCTCAATGACGAGTTCGCTGTCCGCCATCCTTTCCTTAATGACGTTACAGCGCCGAAACGATCATCGCCAAAGTCGTTAACGACACTATGGATATCTCATCCGATGCTTAGCAAAGAACCGTTGTGAATATTGAATCTAACCAGTTCGCAAAAACTTTCATTCCGCCCGGGAACCACGCCCTAGAGCGGCCGGATGCGACCGCACACCGAATAGAAACGGGCATATGAGAATGCGTTTTTAATATTTAAGGAAATAACAAAGCCCCTTCTATAGTGGCGATCTGGTTCAACTCTCATCACCGCAAGGAAGTCCCATGCTCCGCCATCTGCTCGCCGCCAGCCTCGCCCTGGCGCTGTTCGGCTGCGCCACCCCGCCCGCTCCGTCCGTCCATACCACCGATCCCAGCAGTTCGACCCTCCAGGGCGACCCCACCCGGCCGGCGCAGGCGCAATGGCTGCGCACCGAGCTGTATTTCGCGCTGGGCCAGGAGAACGGCAAGGACAGGATCAGCGAGCAACGCTGGCGGCAGTTCCTCGATCAGGAAGTGACGCCGCGTTTCCCGGACGGCTTCACCGCCTACGACGCCTACGGCCAGTGGCGCGACCACGGCGCACCGACGCCGGAGCGGCTGAGCACCAAGGTGATCGTGATCCTGCACGAAGACAGCGCGGCGCGCGGCAAGGACATCGAGGCGATCCGCCTGGCGTGGAAGCGCATCACCGGCGACCTTTCCGTGCTGCGGCTGTCGCAACCGGCGCAGGTTTCGTTCTGATGTTCCGCGAGTCGCTGCATGACGGTTACGCGCAGGCGCTGACCGTCGACGAGCCGATCTACCAGGGCCACACCGGCCAGCAGGAAGTACAGGTATTCCGCAACCGCCGATTCGGCCGCGTGCTGACGCTGGACGGCGTGGTGCAGACCACCGAGGCCGACGAGTTCGTCTACCACGAGATGCTCGCCCATGTGCCGATCCTCGCCCATGGCGCGGTGCGCCGCGTGCTGGTGATCGGCGTGGGCGACGGTGGCATCCTGCGGGAAATCGTCCGCCATGCCGGCATCGAGGAGATCGTCGCGGTGGAGATCGACCCGCAGGTGGTCGCGCTGTGCCGCGACCTGCTGCCGCTGCACTCGGCCGGCGCGCTGGACGACCCACGCCTCACGCTGATCTACGCCGATGGCCTGGAGTACCTGGCGCAGAGCCGCGAGACCTTCGACCTGATCCTCTGCGATTCCACCGACCCGGGCGGCCCGGCGGCCAGCCTGTTCAGCGACGCCTTCTACCGCAATTGCCAACAGCGCCTGGGCACCGGCGGTATCCTCGCCACGCAGAACGGCGTGCCCTTCCTCCAGCCGGAGGAACTGGGCGGCACGGCGCGGCGGCTGGCGGACAACTTCGCCGACTGGGGCTTCTTCCATGCCGCGGTGCCGACCTACATCGGTGGCAGCATGGCCTTCGGCTGGGCCTCCAACAGCGAGAAAGTGCGGCGCACCGATCTGGATACGCTGCGCCAGCGCTTCGCGAAAAGCGCCCTGGTGACCCGTTACTACACGCCCGAGGTGCACCAGGCCGCGTTCGCCCTGCCGCGCTACATGCTCGACCTGATCGAGGCGGGGCTTCAGCGCGACAGCTGAGGGTTATCCAGGCGCTGCGGCGTCCAGTCCGGGTCGCGGGCGCGAACCGGGCTGCTGACCTGCAGCACTGCTGTGCCGAAGCGTTTCTTGAAGTCCGCGCCGATCTGCGCCAGCGCCTGGCGGGTGTAGGGGTTGTCGGCGTGGATGAGGATGAGCAGGCGCGACGGCAGCTTCTCCGGCCCGCCGCTGGGCCCGCGCCACTGGCCATGCAGGTCGAGCCAGCTGAGGCCATCGGGGAAGCGCGGCGTCACCTCGCGGGCAAGGAAGTCCTCCCACTGCGACAGTTCCACCGCCTCCAGGTACAACTCGGTACGCAGCATGCGCCGGCTGCCGGCTTCACCGCTGGCACTGGCCGCCTCCTCGTTCAGCCACAGCGCGACCAGGGCCGCCAGCAACACGGCCACGGCGCCGTTGCGCCAGAGCGTTTTCGCGCGCATCAGGCGCCCTCCTCCGTCCAGCCTTCGACAGGCACCGCCCGCGGTCGCAGAATCAGCTGCAGCACGGCGCCGAGCGCCAGCACCGCCACGCCCAGCAGCGCGCCCCAACCCACATAGGCGACGCTGGAATACAGCATGTACAGGCACACCGCGAGGAAGCCCAGCGGCAGCCATGGGTAGAGCGGCACGCGGATCGGCCGGGGCACGTCCGGGTGGCGGCGGCGCAGGACGATCAGCGCCATGCTGCTCAGGCTGAGGAACAGCCAGTACACCGGGGTCATGTATTCGACCATGGTGTTGAAGCCGTGGCCGCTCCAGCCGCCGACCGCGATCAGCAGCAGCGCCACCACGCCTTCGGCCAGCAACGCGGCGCGCGGCACGCCGTGGCGCACGTCCCAGCGGCCGAGCACGCCGAGGGCGGGAACGTCGCGCGCGGCAGCAAAGGTGGTGCGACTGCCGACGATCAGCGTGGAGTTGATGCTGGCGACGGCGGACACCACCACCACCGCCATGATCAGGCCGATGCCCGGTGCGCCAAAGGCCAACCCCAGCAGCTCCAGCGCCGGCGCGCCGCTGGCGGCCAGGCCGTCGAAGCCCAGGCCGCGGATGAAGGCCCAGTTCAGCGCCAGGTAGATCAGTAGCAAGGCGGTCAGCGCACCGAGCATGGCGGTGAAGATGCCCCGGCGGTTGTCACGCAGCTCCGCCGACAGGGTCGCGGCATCGCTCCAGCCGCCGAAGGCGAGGAACACGTAGATCAGCGCGGCGGAGAAACCGGCGACGCCCACCTGCTCCGGCTCCACCGGCGCCACGGGGAGCGGCACGAAGCCGCGCCACTCCAGCCACAGCCCGGCACCGACGATGCCGAGGAAACCGGTGGCCACCAGGGCGACCAGGCCGGCCTGGGTGCCGAGGCTGACCCGCCAGCCGATCAGGTTGAGCGCCACCAGTGCGGCGACCAGCGCGCCCGCCAGCAGCACGTTGCCGAGCTGGCCGAGGCCAAGCAGGGCGCTGAAATGGTCGGCGAAGAGGAAGGCCATCAAGGCGATCCAGCCGGTGTGCAGGATGGCGAAGCGCGACCAGGCAAAGAGGAAGCCCACCCGCTGGCCATAGGCACGTTCGAGGAAGTGGTAGTCGCCGCCGGGATGGGCGAAGGCCGAGGCCATCTCCACGTAGCACAGCGCACCGACCATGGACAGCAGGCCGCCAAGCACCCACACCCCGTAGAAGTATTCCTGCCCGACGTTGAGCGCCACGGTGGGCGCGGTTTTCAGGATGTCACTGGTGATCACCATGCCCAGCGTCAGCAGCAGCGCGTGGACCGCGCCCAGGTGCCGGCGCGGGCCGGCCGGCTTGTCAGCGGCGAAGTTGTCAGCCATGAGTCGGCTCCGCAAAGGTAGCCGGGCCGCCGTGCGGCCCGGTTGCAACGACAGCGATCAGAACGAATAGCTCGCGCGGGCGTAGTAGTAGGCACCGTTGGAGCCGATCGGCGAGAGCACGTCGTACGGCAGGTTGCCGCCGTAGTTGATCTCGGAGCTGGAGCGTTCCGGATAGTTGTCGGTGAGGTTGTTGCCGCCCACCGCCAGGCTGAACTGCGGGGTGAACTTGTAGGCCACCTCGGCATCCAGCTGCCACACCGCGCCGTAGGTCTGCTCCGGGTGGTAGCCATCGCCGAAGTCGAACACGCGGGTGGTCTCGCCCTGCCGGGTCAGGCGGCCGAGCAGGTTCCACTGCGCATCGCTCCAGGTGGTGGTGAGGATGAAGCGATCCTTGGGCGCGGCGTCGGTTAGGGTGTTGCGCTCTTCCACGCCCACCAGCGCGTCTTCGCCAATGCCCAGGTCGGAGAGCTGCTGCGGAGTGCCCTTGGTGCTGCGCACCTTGGTGTGGTTGTAGGTGTACGCGGTGGTCACGCCCAGTTGCCCGCCGACGAAGGGCTGGTGGTAGTTGAGCACCAGCTCGGCGCCGTCGGTGCGGGTGTCGGCGGCGTTGGTGAAGAAGTTCACGTCATGCACGCCGGCCACGCCGAAGTTGTCCTGGATGAACTGCTCCATGGCGTCGCTGCCGATGCGCTGGGACAGGGTGATGCGGTCGTCGACGTCGATGCGGAACACGTCGAAGGACAGGTCGAAGCGATCGTTCAGTTGCGCGGTCAGGCCCAGGCTGAAGTTCTTCGCGGTTTCCGGGTCGAGCTTCTCGGCGCCCAGCGCGCGGGCGATCGGGTCGTTCACCGAGAGCACGCGAATGTCGGTAAGCGTGCCGCCGTCGCCGAAGTTGCTGGTGGTGTTCTGGAAGCCCACCTGGGCCAGCGACGGCGCGCGGAAGTTGGTGGACGCCGCGCCGCGCAACGCCAGCACCGGGGTCAGCTGGTAGCGTCCGCTGAGCTTGCCGGTGAGCTTGCTGCCGGCATCGTCGTAGCGCTCCCAGCGCGCGGCAGCATCGACGAAGAACTGGTCGGTGAGGTCGCCCGAGAGGTCCACGTAGGTGCCGAAGACGTTGCGGTCGATGTCCACCTCTTCGCTCGGCCGCAGGCCGCTGGCGCCATCCGCGCCGACGCCGTAGTACGACGCCGGGTCGCCGGCGGTGGTGATGTAGTTCTCGTAGCGGTATTCGCCCCCCAGGGCCAGGACGAAGGGCCGCCCGGCCAGGCTCAGCTCGCGGCTGAGGTCGAGGTTGGCGACGCTCTGGCGCAGCTCGTAGTCGCCGGTGTCGAAGCGGGTCGGCGTGTCGTCGCCCAGGGACGGGTTGAGGGTGCGCCGGGTGGAGGATTCGAAGCGGTTGCGACCGTGGGTGACGCTGGCGTCGTAGTCCCAGGTGTCGGCGATCAGGCCCTTGTAGCCAAGGGTGGCGGAGAGGTCGGTGTTGTCGCCCAGGGATTGCGGCAGGTAGCCGTTGGGGTAGATCTCCGGGTGCTCGTCCGGGTAGCGGTAGAACTCCGCGCCGGTGGTGTGACGCTCGTTGTACAGGCCGAAGGAGTAAAGCTTGCCGCCGCCCAGGGCGAGGTCGCCGTTGAACCAGGCGTTAACGTCGCGGGCCAGACCATCGCCCATCACGTAGTTGCGCTGCCCGGGGGTATCGGCGAAGCCGTCGTAGCCGGCGCGGTTGGTCGGCTCGCGGTTGATGAACTCGGCGCCGCCGCGGATGAAGCCATCCTCGCCCAGGCGCGTACCGGCCTTGGCGGCAGTATAGGAGTTCTGCCCGTCGGTGGTGGTCTTGTCGATGGCGTCCTGGTGGGTGTGGTAGGCGCCGTAGCTGGTGGTCACTTCGCCGCCTTCCGGGGCGTCGTCGAGGATGATGTTGATCACCCCGGCGATGGCGTCGGAGCCGTACTGCGCGCCGGCGCCGTCGCGCAGCACTTCGATGCGCTTGATGGCGCTGATGGGGATCGAGTTGAAGTCCACCGGGGCGGTGCCGCGGCCGATCTTCGAGGAGTCGTTGACCAGCGCGGAGGTGTGCTGGCGCTTGCCGTTGATCAGCACCAGCACCTGGTCCGGGCTCATGCCGCGCAGCTGCGCGGCGCGCACATGGTCGGCGCCGCCGGAGTTGGACTGGCGCGGGAAGTTGAAGGACGGCAGCAGCGTCGCCAGGGCCTGGCCCAGTTCGCCGCCGACGGCGCCGGTGGACTTGAGGTCGTCGGCGGTGAGCACGTCCACCGGCACCGGCGAATCCAGCAGCGTGCGGTTGTTGCCGCGGGTGCCGGTGACCAGCACGGTCTCCAGCTTGGTGGTGGCTTCGGGGGCCGACGAACTGTCGTCGGCGTGCGCGGCGGACTGGGCGATGGCAGCGGCCACCGCAACGGCAATGAGGGAACGGGATAACACGCGACGTACTCCTGTCTCGCTTAAAGAGCGCCACTCGCCGTTGGCGGCGAGTCCGGAACTCCGCTGATGGTTTCTTCTGATGGGCTCGAGCGGTTGGTGTCGGAAGTCCGGAAACCGCGAGCGACTGTTCCCCTCAGGCGGGTGAAAACAGTGCTCGGGAAAGCGCTCCAGGTGTCGGGGCCGGTCTCTCTTCGTGATGAGCGAAAAGGCGCGGCGTCTCGGTATCGCCGGTCATCCTTGACCAGATGGGGAAGGCGTCATCCTAGCTAGTGGCAGAATGCTTTTAAACGAATAAAAAATGCTTTGGTTATAACCGGTTACCAGTGTTTCCAGCGCAACAGTGGCTACTGTTTCTGCAGCAACAGCGCGGCGTTCAATCGAACGCCTTGCGGGTCCATTCGTCCTCGGGGATAGCCAGCGCCTCGCCGGAAAAACGCTCCTCGCGGAACGGGTCCGCCTCATTGTGGAAGCCGTTACGCTCCCAGAATCCCGGGCGGTCGCTGTCGCTGAACTGCAACTCGCGCAGCCATTTCGCGCTCTTCCAGAAGTAGCGCCCGGCCACCACCAGCCGCAACGGCCAGCCATGCACCGGGGTCAGCGGCGCGCCGGCATAGTGCGTGGCGAGCAGGCTGTCCGGGCGCAGCAGGTCCGGCAGCGGCAGGTTGGTCTCGTAGTCGTGGTCGGCGTAGGCCATGACGAACTGCCCGGCCGGCGCCACGCCGTAGTGCGCGAACAGGTCGGCCAGGTGCACGCCGCGCCAGGCGGTGTCGAACTTGGACCAGCGCGTGACGCAATGGATATCGCAGACCAGCTCGCGCTGCGGCAGCGCCAGCAGGTCGTCCAGGCTCAGCTCCAGCGCCTGCGCCGGCTCTTGCGACAACAGCCCGGAGAGGCGCAGGCGCCACGTCGCGCGGTCGTATTGCGGGACCTCGCCTTCATGGAGGATCGGGAAGCGCTCGGTCAGCACCTGCCCCGGCGGCAGGCGCTCGCCATGACGCGGGTCGCCGGCCGGCGAGCGGGCCTTCTTCAGGCGCCGGGCTTTGTCGTGCGTGCTGTTCGCGGCCATTGCAGCGTCCTCAGTTGGCCAGCGGGATCCACGGTGCCTGCGCCACCTTCTGCGCCTCGCCGAAGGCCGGCACCTTGCGCGCCAGGTCGCGGACGTTCTTCACGTCCAGGTCCAGCAGTTGCTGGCGGGTAATCAACGTCGGCGGCACCAGCACCTGCTCGCCCGGATTCTCCCCGGCGATGCGCAGCGCCAGGCTGCGCACGCTGATGGCGCCCGCCACTTCCGGGTTGACCGCGGCGGTGGCGCTCCAGGCGCTGCCCTCCTCCTTCATGATCTGGATGTCGGCGGTGGAAATATCGGCGCTGTAGATCTTCACCTGCTTGCCCCGCCCGGCTTCGTCCACGGCGATCTTCACGCCCTTGGCGAACTCGTCGAAGGGCGCGAAGAACACGGTGATGCCTGGGTTGGCGCGCAGCACGGCACTGGCCTGGTCGGCCACCGAGTTGGCGATCGGCGCATTGAGCGTGCCGAAGCGCGCCTTCTCGACGATGCCGGGGTTCTCGGCCTTCACCTGGCGCCAGATTTCATCGCGGCGCTCCATGGGCGTGAAGCCGTCGATGTACACGTAGCCGGCCTCGAAGGCGGTGCCGTTGTCCTGCAGCACCTGCTTGAGCGCCAGGCGCGCCAGCTCGCGGTGATCCTGCTCGACGCGGGTGATGCGCGGGTCGTTCACGTCGACGTCGAAGGTAACCACCTTGATACCCTTGGCCAGCGCCTTGTCGATGGAGTCCTTGAGGGTCTCGGCGAGGCCGAGCTGGACGATGATGCCATCCACGCCCAGGTCGATGGCCTGCTCCAGCATCTCGCGCTGGGTGGCCGCCTGTTGCCGGGCGTCGAACACGCGCAGCTTCACATCCAGGGCGTTGGCCTGTTTCTCGACGCCGCGCAGGTAGGCCTCGGGGAAGTCGCCGGAGAACAGGTAGCCGACCAGGGCGATCTGCACGCCGCCCTTGTCGAAGGGTGCGGGGGCGCCGGGCAGCCCGGCGGCTACGGCGCTGGCGGCGCCGGACAGCAACAGGCCGGCGGCGAACAGCGCGCGCAGGGATTTGGCGGGGGTGAATGTCATCCGTTGAATCTCCGAAAAAGTAGTGATCAGCGCCCGCGCCGGGCCAGACCGAAGGTGAACATCAGGGCAGAGACCAGCACCGCGCCCTTGACGAAATCCTGGGCGTAGTACGGCGCGTTGAGCATGGTCAGGCCGTTGAGCAGGGTCGCCACCAGCACCGCGCCGACCAGGGTGCCGAAGGCGTTGGGCTTCTGCGCACCGAGCACCGCGAAGCCGATCAGCGCGGCGCCGAGGGCATCGAGCACCAGACCGTTGCCGGAGCTCACGTCGCCGCGCCCCAGGCGCGCCGCCAGCAGTAACCCGCCCAACGAAGCGAGCAGCGCCGAGAGCACGTAGGCCAGCAGCTTGTAGCGCTCCACCGCCGCACCGGCCAGGCGCGCAGCCTGCTCGTTGCCGCCGATGGCATAGAACAGCCGCCCCGGCCGCGTGCGCTCGAGGAACAGCCAGACCAGCAGCGCGCAGCCGAGCATGATGACCACGGGCACCGGGACGCGGTCCCACAGCTGGGCGCGGCCCAGGGCGAGGAACCAGCCGGCGAAAGCCCCCGGCGCTTCGTCGCCATTGGGCAGGGTCATGCCGACGGCGATGGAACGGCCACCGGTGGGAATGAGTTGCACGCCGACCACCAGGAACATGCTGCCCAGGGTGGCGAGGATGTCCGGCACGCGCATGCGCACGATCAGCCAGCCGTTGAGCAACCCGACCAGGGTGCCAAGGCCCAGGCTGATGAGGATCGCCGCCAGCGGCCCCCAGTCCAGCACCACCATGACGTAGCTGGCGGTCATCAGGCTCAGCGCGGCGACCGCGCCGATGGACAGGTCCAGCCCGCCCACGGCCATGCTCAGGGTCACGCCCAGGGCGAGCAGCGCGACGATGGACACCGATTGCAGCACCAGAAACAGGTTGCCGACCCGCAGGAAGGCCGGCTCCAGCAGGGCGAACACCAGCACCAGCAAGGCCAACAGCAACAGCAGCGCGTAGTGGATGAGGAAGTCGAGCAAGCGGGCGACGGGCGAGGTCGCCGGGCTGCCCACGGCAGTTCTAGACACGCACGGCTCCTTTTTCAGACATGCGAAGTTTCTTCGCGCGCGGGATGGGGCGGGGTGAGATGGGCGACGATCTCGCTGCGTTGCAGGTCGTGCCGGGGCAGTTCGGCAACCACCGCGCCATCGCGCACGACGAGGATGCGGTCGGCGATTTCCAGGGCTTCGTCCGGGTCGCTGCAGATCACCAGCGTGGCGCGGCCGGCGGCACTGGCACGGATGCGCTGGCCGATGTCGCGGCGGGCGCGCACGTCAACGCCCTGGAAGGGTTCGTCGAGGATCAGCACGCGGCCCTGCCCCAGCAGCCAGCGGGCGAGAATCACCTTCTGCTGGTTGCCGCCGGAAAGCAGTTCCAGCGGGGCTTCGATGCCGGGCCCCTTGATGCCGAGCGCGTCGATCTGCTCGGCAACCTGGGTTCGCTCGCGGCGGCGGTCGATGAAGCCGAAGCGGCTGAAGTGGCGCAGGAACGGCAACGTCATGCTGGCGCGCACCGAGAAGCCCGGCACCCGCGAGTTGCGCGCGCGGTCCTCGGCGGCAAAGAACACGCCGGCGGCAATCGCTTCGCGTGGCGTGCGGGGCAGCCAGTCGCGGCCATCGAGGCGGATCGAGCCGGCGTGGTGCCGGCGCAGGCCGAACAGCACCTCGGCGATCTCGCTCTTGCCGGCGCCAAGCAGGCCGGTCAACGCGACCACCTCGCCTGCGTGCAGGTCCAGGTCGAAGCTGGCGCTGTGTTCTTCAAGCTGCCAGTCGCGCAGGGACAGCACGCACACGCCGCGCTGCAGCGGCTGCAACTGCACCTCGTCCAGCGCGGCGCCGAGCATGGACTCCACGGCGGCGGAAAGATCCAGCGGCGCGGAAAACTCGCCCACCAGGCGGCCATCGCGCAGCACCAGCGCTCGGTCCGCCAGGCGCTGCAGGTCCGACAGCCGATGGGAGATGTAAAGGATCGCCACGCCACGCTCGCGCAGGCGGTCAACGAGATGGAACAGACGCTCCGCCTCGGCAGTCGACAACGATGCGGTGGGTTCGTCGAGAATCAGCAGGCGCGGATTCAGTGCGAGCGCGCGGGACAGGATCACCAGTTGCCGTTCGGCGGTACCGAGGGTTTCGATGGGAGCCTGCAGCGGCAACTGCAGCTCCAGGCCGGCAGCGATTTCAGCAGCGCGCTCGAGCGCTTCTCGCGGACGGAATAACAGCGAACCGGAGGCGCCGCAGAGTTCGTCCAGCAGGAGGTTTTCCGCGACGCTCAGCCCGGGCACCACGCCCTGCTCCACCTGCTGGTGCACCGCGACTATGCCATGGCGGCGGGCGTCCTGGGGCGAGGTGAAACGGACCTCCTCGCCATCGATGGACAAACGCCCGGTATCGTGGCCATGGGAGCCGGCGATGATCTTCACCAGCGTCGACTTCCCCGCACCGTTGGCGCCGAGCAGGGCAAGGACTTCGCCGGAACGAATCTCCAGGTCGAGATCAATCAGCACGCGGTTTTCGGCAAAGGACTTGCCGACGCCCTCGAGGCGGAAGAATGCGGTGGCGGCGGACTGGGCGGACATGGGGCTCTCGAAACGCGGCAGGTGCGAAAGCGCCGTATCAGAGCTTCGCCGTTGGACTGAGCGGCGATTCTTTTATAATCTCAAATCATGCATCAACTTATTTTTAATATCGTTTATGCATATGCTAACAACCGTCCGCTCATGGCACAGGCCACTGTCCGCCCAGCAACAGCCGCTGGGAAAACGGCTGACGCGGCGCCGGTCCGGCGGTTAGCATCCATGGCATTCAACCCACTAGGTGAGAACACGAGATGGCGAACGATACCTACACTCCACCCCGCGTCTGGACATGGGACAAGAGCAACGGCGGCGCCTTCGCCAGCATCAACCGCCCCATCGCCGGCCCGACCCACGACAAGCAGCTGCCGCGCGGCAAGCACCCGCTGCAACTGTATTCGCTGGCAACGCCCAACGGCGTGAAGGTCACCATCCTGCTCGAGGAACTGCTAGAGCTGGGTGTGAGCGCCGCCGAGTACGACGCCTGGCCGATCAGGATCAGCGACGGCGACCAGTTCGGCAGCGGCTTCGTCGAGATCAATCCGAACTCGAAGATCCCCGCCCTGCTGGACACCAGCGTCGAGCCTGCGCTGCGCATCTTCGAATCCGGCTCGATCCTGGTGTACATCGCGGAGAAGTTCGGCCACTTCCTGCCCAAGGACCTGGCCAAGCGCACCGAGACGCTGAACTGGCTGTTCTGGCAGATGGGCAGCGCGCCCTTCCTGGGCGGCGGCTTCGGCCATTTCTACGCCTACGCGCCGGAGAAGTACGAGTACCCGATCAACCGCTACGCCATGGAGGTCAAGCGCCAGCTCGACGTGCTCGACCGGCAATTGGCCGAGAACCGCTACATCGCCGGCGACGAATACAGCATCGCCGACATGGCGATCTGGTCCTGGTACGGCGCACTGCTGAACAACCAGGCCTATGAGGCGGCGGAGTTCCTCGACGTGGAGAGCTACACCCATGTCCGCCGCTGGACCGACGAAATCGGCGCTCGCCCGGCCGTACAGCGTGGCCGCCGGGTCAACCGTACCTGGGGCGACGACGCCTTGCCGGAACGGCACAGCGCGGAGGATTTCACCCGCTGATTGCCCCGCGCGACGTCGGCCCTGCCGACGGATCGCGGGCGCGGCCCGCTGCCTGCGTAGGAGCGGACTCCGTCCGCGATAGGCCAGGCGCTGCACGACGGGTTCGCGAGCAAGCTCGCTCCTACGAAAAGCAAAAAACCGGAGCCCCTTTCGAGGCTCCGGTTTTCATTTCGGCAGACGCTTATTTGCCAGCGGTCAGCGCGTTGTAGCTGGTGATCAGGTTGCGGTAGTCCGGGATGTGGTTGGAGCACAGCGCGGCCAGGCCTTCGATGTCGTTGCGCCAGTCGCGGTGCAGTTCACAGGCCACGCCGAACCAGGTCATCAGCTGCGCGCCGGCCGCTTCCATGCGGCGCCAGGCGGCGTCGCGGGTCATCTCGTTGAAGGTGCCAGAGGCATCCGCCACCACGAACACATCGAACCCTTCGGCCAGAGCCGCCAGCGCCGGGAACGCCACGCACACCTCGGTTACCACGCCAGCGATGATCAGTTGCTTCTTGCCGGTGGCCTTCACTGCCTTGACGAAGTCTTCGTTGTCCCAGGCGTTGATCTGGCCAGGGCGGGCAATGTACGGCGCGTCCGGGAACTGCGCTTTCAGCTCGGGCACCAGCGGGCCGTTGGGGCCGGTTTCGAAGCTGGTGGTGAGGATGGTCGGCAGGTTGAAGAACTTGGCCAGGTCGCCCAGGGCCAGCACGTTGTTCTTGAACTTGTCCGGATCGATGTCGCGCACCAGCGAGAGCAGGCCGGCCTGGTGGTCGACCAGCAGTACGGCGGCGTTGTCTTTGTCCAGGCGGTTGTAGGTGGCGTTGGTCATGGTGAAATCCTCGATTTGCTTTCAGTGGGTGCCGGCCGGGCCGGAAGGTTTGGACTCGTCGTGCAGTGCGTCACTGCATGGAACAAAGATTAATTTCGACACCCTTGCTCCACCAGACGGCAAAAATTGCCTCTAGCGTTCCATTTTCAGAACGATCACAACACGGTATGGCAGGAAGAACTATCCGGCGTGTCGCCAGGTGGATTCGCCTGTCTCGTCGAAGAAGCGTCGCTGCCAGCCCAGGGGGGTGATGCCCTCGATGCGGTAGAAGATCCGGCAGAAATGCGCCTGGTCGCAGAAGCCGCATTGCAGGCCGATCTCCGCCAGGGCGAAGGTCGACTCGCGCATCAGCTGCTTGGCCTTTTCCACCCGCTGGAGTCGCATCCAGGCCTGGGGCGAATGGCCGGTGGTGACCTTGAACTTTCGGGTGAAGTCGCTGCGCGACAGCGCGCAGGCCGCGGCCAGTTCGCTCACCGAGATGCCCGTATCCAGGTGCTTGAGCAGCAGGCCCTGGGCGCGCTCCTTCTGCCAGGGAGCCAGGTCGCGCTTGGGGGCCGCCCCTGGAATCTGGCCGATAAGTCTGTGCAGCATGCTCGTCCCTCCCCTGCGGTCTGCCGCCATTTTTCGTGGGTGCAGGTGTGCCGGCGAGTTAAAGCTGGTTAAACCGCATTAACCCGGCAGCGGGGAAAACACCGATCGGGCGACCACGAGCAGCACGTCCCCCGGCATACGCGGCGAAGCGATAACCCCTTGCGGAGAACCGCCACGCCTTGCCAGGCGTGGCTTGCAGCGCGAAGGCGCGGCGTCGGTCGGCAATGCCGCAGGGCCTTGGGCGTTAATCGTTATTAAGCTCGCCACCGACGCAGCCCCGCCAGGCGCAGGGTGGCCCAACACCGTGCCGTCGATTACCCTGATTCCTGTTCAATGACGACAAGCCAATCGACCAGAGAGTCGATGGACATGCCACCGGGGCTGTCACCCGGGCGGCGCGGAACCTGCCCCCAGCGTGCGAAAACGAACCTGACGATGATTCCCGAGCCCATCGCGGCGGCCGAGACCGTGCTTCACTTCGGTCCCTACCAGATCTACCCCGCATCCCGCGTGATCCATGACGCCGGCCGCCCGCTGCGCCTTGGCCAGCGCGCGCTGGATATCCTGCTGGCCTTGCTGGAGCGCGCCGGCCAGGTGGTCAGCAAACGTGAGTTGTTGGCCCGCGCCTGGCCCGGACAGGACGTCGACGAGGGCAACCTGCGCGTCCACATGACCGCCCTGCGCAAGGCCTTGGGCGACGGCCAGAACGGTCGGCGCTACATCGTCACCGTGGCGTTGCGCGGCTACAGCTTCGTCGAGCCGATCACCCGCTCAGCGCAGTCGGCGCCGATGCCCGATGGCGGCCAGGCGGCGGACCACAACCTGCCGCCCCGGCGCACTCGCCTGCTCGGCCGCGAGGCGGAGCTGCAACGGCTGCTGGCCGAGTTGCCGCGCAGCCGCTGCATCAGCCTGGTGGGCTGCGGCGGCATCGGCAAGACCAGCCTCGCCCTGCAGGCCGCGGAGCGTTCCATCGGCCGCTACCCCCACGGCATCCGCCTGCTCGACCTCACCCAACTGCAGGACCCGCGCCCATTGAACAGCACCCTCGCCGGCGCCTTGGGCATTCCGGGGCTGGCGGGCGAATCGCTGGAGCGCATCTGCCGCCAGGTCGCTGACCGGCAGATGCTGCTGGTCATCGACAACTGCGAGCACCTGATCGAGGCTGCCGCGCACCTGGTGGAGTGCCTGCTGCGCCACGCGCCGCACCTCCACATCATCGCCACCAGCCGGGAAAGCCTGCGCGCCACCGGCGAGCACATCCTGCCGCTGCGGCCGCTGGGCTGCCCGCCGGCGCAGGTGGGCAGCGTCGAGGATGCCCTTGCCTACCCCGCCGTGGCGCTGCTCATCGAGCGCACCCGCGAAAGCCACGACGATTTCGAGTTCCGCCCCGAGGACCTGCCGCGGGTCGGCGAGATCTGTCGCCGCCTGGAGGGCATCCCCCTGGCCCTGGAACTGGCCGCCGGGCATCTGGGCCAGGCCGACGGCAGCATCGATGCACTGCTGCAGGGTGGGTACCTGGACCTGCCGTTGCAGGCAGAGGCATCGCCCAAGCGCCATGAACACCTGCGCGCGATGCTCGACTGGAGCTACACGCTGCTGCACCCGGCGGAACGATCCTGCCTGCGCCGACTCAGCGTGTTCCGCGGCAGCTTCTCGCTCGACTCCGTCGCTGCCGTGCTCGGGCAGCCGGCGGACGTCGCCGGAGCGTTCGTGCTGGTGAACCACCTGGCCGCCAAATCGTTGCTGACGACAGAGATCCGCGGCGACGATGTCACCTACCGCCTGCTCGAACCGACGCGCCTCTACGCGCTGGAGAAGCTCGAGGCCGCCGGTGAACTGCACGACGCCCGCGAACGCCATCTGCAACTCTGCCAAAACATCATGGAGGCTGCGCAGAACGAGTGGGAACGCTCAGCCTCCCAGGGCTGGCTGCAGCACCATGCGCCCTGGCTGGCGGACGTCCGCGCCGCCCTCGACTGGGGCCTGGACGCCGAGGTTCGCCACACCCGGGCGATCCACCTGGCCGCCTGCTCGTCGCCGCTGTGGCAGGAGTTGTCGCTGCTGCACGAGTACGGCCCGTATGTGAGCGCCGCGCTCGGCCTGCTCAGCGCCGAGTCCGCCTCGTCGCTGCCACTGGCCATGCGCCTGGAGCTGGCGCTGGGCAACACCACCTACCACGATGTGCGCAACCGCCAGGCTGACGAAGCCTTCCAGAACGCCCGCTTCCTGGCGCAGCAAATCGGCGACGTCAACGGCGAACTCACTGCGCTGTCCGGAGGCCTGGCGGTGCTGCTGTGGTCCGGCCAGTACCAGAAGGCGGCCGAGCAGAGCCGATATTTCGATGCGCTCAGCAGCGGCCACGGCGACCTGTTGGACACCAGCGCCCTGCGCCTGAAGGTACTGGCGCTGCATTACTCGGGCGACCAGTTGCAGGCCCAGGCCGTCGGCGACGAGGTGCTGCAGCGCCTGCGCCAACAGCGCCAGGCCAACCGCTTCGCGCCCTGCCTGGGCGTGCAGTACGACCAGCAGGTCGCCTCCCTCGCCGCCCAGGCGCGCACGCTGTGGCTGCGCGGGTTGCCGGAGCAGGCCGAGCGCATGGCCGCCAACGCCCTCGAACTGGCCTGCGAGATGGACCACAGCGCCTCCATCGCCTACAGCCTCGCGGTCGCCGGCTGCGTCATCGCCTTCTACAACGGCGAATTCGGCAAGGCGCGCCAGCGCGTGGGGCAGATGATCGACGTCGCCGAGCGTCACCGCGTGCCGCTGTTCACCGACTGGGCGCGGCACTATGCCTGGGCCATGGGCTTCGACGAATCGGCCGGCGCCACGGCCCCCGCCGTCGGCCTGGTGCGCGACATCGTGCAGACCCTCGGTGGCCGAGCGCTGCCCGTGGACCAGGCCCAGCTGATGCGCGCACGAACCGGCGCGGCTGGCTGGTGCGCCGCGGAAATCCTGCGCAACCAGGCCGTGGCGCTGGCCGAGCGCGGCGACCGCGAATCCCTGCTCGGCGCCGAAACCCTGCTTACCCGGGCGCTGGCGCTGGCGCAGGAACAAGGCGCGCTGGCCTGGGAGCTGCGCGCGGCAACCAGCCTGGCGCAGCTGTGGAGCGCACAAGGCAAGCTGGCCCCGGCGCGGCAGTTGCTGGCGCCGGTGTATCGACGCTTCAGCGAGGGCTTCGATTCGCCGGACCAGCAGCGGGCACGGCGTTGCCTGGAGGCGTGCGGCCGCTGACGTCGGTGCGCGCCGCGTGAACCGGAGTGACAGAGCGGAGCGGAAACATCGTAGCGGGGCGAGCGCTCTGCCCCGCTCCTCTCCCTGTAGGAGCGCGCCATGCGCGCGATCGCGGACATGGCCCGCTCCTACATTTCGCTTGCGCCGGGACAGACGTTATCCGCGCATCCCAGGGCATGCCTAACAGCAACCACTCCCGCACAACTTCAAAAACCCGGCGAGCGCGCCAGGTTGCCAGCGCGCCGGGTCAGGCCCAGGCGCAGACGGATGCGCTACTGCGGCTGCACGTTGACCGCCACGGCCGAGGTCACCCGCATTACCAATTGGCGGCCGACGTATTCGGGCTTCATCACCACGTCCGGACGGACCTTGACGGTGTGCTGGCTGCCGTCGGCGAACTGCAGGGTCGCGGTGCGCGTGGCGGTGTCCAGGGATTTGACCGTGGCGGTGATCTCCACCGAATCGGCGGCGAGCATGCCCGGCTTGTTGCCCGGCTGCGCAGTAGCCAGCAGGCCGGCCGCGCCGTTGCCGGCGGTCTGGCCCGGTTCGCGCAGGTAGACGAGGCGCTCCAGCGCGACGATGGCGCGGACCCTGTCGCCGACCTTGAGTTGGTCGAAGTTGCGCATTTCCGGCGGGGCCTGGAGGGTACGGCTGTTGCCGTGGTCATCCGTGAGGGTGAAGGTGCGCTTGTCGCGGTCGACGGCGGTAACGCTGGCCTGCATCTCCTCCGTCTCGGTCATCGCGCCGCCGGGCACGCCCTTGGCGACCGATTCGGTGCTGTCGTACTGGTAGCTCAGCTCATCGTTCTTCTGGCTTTGGCAGCCGACCAGCACGCCAGCGGCGAGGGACAGGCAGATCCAACGGGACACACTCATCAGGCGACTCCTTGCATCAGGGTGTTGGCAAACGGGTTCAGGCAGGCGGCAGGAAAAGCCGTTACCTCACGGCAGCGCTGTCGCTCCGAGCGTAGCAGTTGCCCGGCTATCCGCCGTGCGGCGCGTCGCGCCCTGGCGCATCAGTACTTGATGTCGCGCGCGGTCTCGCGCCCCTGTTGCTTGGTCTGGCGTTTGTCCTGGCGGCACTGGGCGTTGTACTGCTGGTCGGCGGCGCGGCAGTCCTGCTTGGTCTGGCGGGCGTCCTGGCGGGTCTCCTGGCGCACGTCGCGCGCCTGGCGACGCTGGTTGCCCTGCTCCGTCGCCCAGGTGGTACCGGCCGAGGCGACGAGGAAGCTCGCCGCCAGAATCGCAGTGAAGAGGGAACGGCGCATGGCATTACCTCCTGCAACGCAGGGATCGGGATTATCCAGTACAGCCGATTTCCCGCCGGCCTGCCGCCGGCCGCGCGGGGTGGTTCGACGAAAGGCACTGCCGGCTGCGGCTGTGCGCCAAGGGCGCCACGCAGCCGACTGCGCAGGTCAGTGATCGCGCACCAGCAGCACCGGGCGCCTGCTGGAATGCAGAACCCCTTCGGCCACGCTGCCCAGCATCAGCCGGTGAACGCCGCGGCGGCTATGGGTGCCCATGACGATGGCGTCGGCCTTGACCGCCTCGGCCTCGGCCTCGATGCGGTCGGCCACTTCCTCCCCGGTGGTTTCCAGGCTGACCCGCTGGTAGGTGGCGGGCACGGCGTACTCGGCGACCACGTTGCGCGCCTTGTCCAGAATCTCGTCGGCGGCCTTGAGGGCGGCGGCGTAGAGCGCCTCGGCATCGTAGTACTTGGCGTAATACGGCATGTGCCCCAGCGGGCGGTCGACGATGGTGATGACGTGCAGTTCGCCGCCGCTCATGCGGACCAGCCGCGCGCTTTCGGCCAGGGCGCGGAAGGAAACGTCGCTGCCGTCCACGGCGGCCAGTACGTGCTCGTACATGATGTGCTCCTCGTTGATTGGGCAGTACGACCTTAACCGCCGAACAGGGAAACACCCTTGTGCCGCGTCAATGGATGCGCGCCGTCGCGGCTCACTGGGCCAAGGCCGCGCCGTCCTCGCGACAGGCGGACGGGCTTCGCCCGGTCCAGCGTTTGAAGGCCCGGCGGAAACCGCGCACGTCGCTGTAGCCCAGCGCCTCGGCGATGCGCTCGATGGGCATCTCCGGGTTGTTCAGCAGGCTCATGGCGCGGGCGCGGCGCACCTGTTCCTGCAAGGCGTCGAAGGTCATGCCGTGCTCGCTCAGGCGACGGCGCAGGGTGCGGCTGCTCATGTTCAGCTCGCCGGCGACCTTGTCGATCGGGCTGCCGTGGGCCAGGTCGCGGGCGATGGCGCGCTCCACCGCATCCAGCAGGTCGGTCTTGTGCTGCACCTGGGCGGCTTCCATCTCCAGCAGGTTGAGCGCCTGGCGCA
Source organism: Pseudomonas sp. GCEP-101 (assembly GCF_025133575.1). Lineage (NCBI taxonomy): Bacteria > Pseudomonadati > Pseudomonadota > Gammaproteobacteria > Pseudomonadales > Pseudomonadaceae > Pseudomonas > Pseudomonas sp. GCEP-101. Next base: position 5,480,116 of record NZ_CP104011.1, read on the forward strand.
AGGCGACCGGGTGGTGGCTGGGCAGTTGCACGTCCAGCCAGTGGCTGGCGATGGCCACGCGGTTGTGCAGGCAGCCGAACCGCAGATCGGGCCCGAGCAGACGCCGGTACTCGGCCTCGTAGACCGGCGCGGCATGGGTGAACTCGAAGCGCAGCGGCTGGAACTGCGGGCCGATCAGGCTGCGGTTGTAGACGAGCAGGCTGGCGAAGAACTCCTCCACGGCGAACACCTGGATGTCCGCGTAGGGCAGCCGGCACTCGACCTCGATGAAGCTTTCCTGCGGCCCCTCCACCAGGCTGCACAGGGCGATGCCGCCGGTGGTGTGCTGGAAGCGCCGGCCGACCTCGAAGGCGTCGCGCAGGGTCCGGCACAGGGAGAGCACGTGCCCCAGCAGGCCGAGGGTGCCGAGCACGTTGCGGTGCCCGACCCACAGGCCCAGGCCGCGGTCGGGAATCGCCGCCAGCGCACGCTGGATCATCGCCACCGTCTGCCGGTACGAGACGCGCTGCGCCGGGTCCTGCAGTTCCTCGACGGTGAAGCCCAGCCCACGGCACAGGCGTTCGCCGCTTACGCCCTGGTCGCTGGCGACCTCGGCGAGAGTCTGCAGGAGAAAAGGCGAAACCAGCGCCTGGTCGAATGGCGCATCGATGCTTGTGCTGGGCATGTAGGCTGCTCTCGATCGGGGGCGCCCGCGGTTGTTGTTATGTGGCAGGCACGCGATGGCCGCATCATAACGCGTTCGCAGGCCCGCCAAGAGCGGGCGTAACAGAATATTTCAACCACGACGCCAGGCCCCGCGCCAGAGCGACCCGCAGGCCGCCGACGGCCCCCGCGTCAGTGCCCCGGCACAGGGCCGCTCAGCTGTAGACCGGCCACTGCTCGACGATACGGCCCCCGCGCACCGCCAGCAGATCGCCGAACTGCAGCAGGATCGACTCGGACTGGGTGGGGCGCAGGAACACCTGGTCGTCCACCGCCAGGCCCACGGCGCTGGAGCCGTTGACCATCTCCTGGTTCGAGCTGCGCCCGTACAGGCCGTTGAACTGCAGGCCCCGGGGCGATTCGGGTTCGGCCATCCAGTTGCCGCCGTAGACGAAGAAGGTCTCGCGCAGGTTCGGGTCCCACCAGGAAAGCATTTTCGACCGGTCGTCCAGCGCCGGAATCCGCACCGGGCCGGTGCTCTTGATCACCGGCGTGGCGATGAAGGCTGCAGGCTGGTGCTCCACCAGCGAGGGCAGGTCGTAATGGGTCGGCTTGACCAGCGCCGAGCCCACCGACACCTCGGTGCTGGTGCGCTCGCGCTCATGCATCCGGTAGCTCGGGCTGCCAGCGGTGTTGAGCGTCAGCCCCGGGTTCCACAGCGGCGCATGGCGGGCGCGGGCGTAATCGACGAAGCCGTCGTAGAGCGTCATCACCCTGGCGAACAGCTCGTCCGAGGAGGCCAGGACCTCGGGCACGCCCATGCCCACGAAGGGGTCGTAGCCCATGAAGCCGGCGAACTCCAGGTGCTGCGGGTTGGCGCCGATGATCCGGAGCATCCGGTCCAGGGTGTCGTGGTCGGCCACCCCGCCGCGGTGCAGGCCGACGTCCAGTTCGATATTGATCCGCAGCCGGGTGTTACGCCCCTGGGCCAACGCCAGGTATTGCTGCAGGCGCTCGGGCGTATCGAGCAGCCATTGCAGTTGGCGGGTCGGATCGAACGGGCCGCGCAGGTTCTCGTAGAACTGCTGCGCCGAGCCCACCGGCAGCGGCTTGCCCAGCAGCAGATCGGCATCGGGGAAGCGCTCGGCATCGTGGTTGAGGAACGGCTGGTGGAACGACATCATCCGCCGGGTGCCGGCACGCCTGGCGATGTAGTCGAGCAACTGCGGCGACGGCAGGGACTTCTCCACCACGCGCAGGTGCTTGCCGGTGCGGGCCACCGACTGCATCACCACGTCGACGTTGTGGTCCAGGCGGTCGAGGTCGATCAGCATCACCGGGCGCATCGGCCCGTGCTCGCGCAGCTCGCGGTTGAGCCGGGCGAAGTAGTCGTCGTACGGGGCGCCATGGTCGCCCGGGCGCAGCCAGGCGCCGAAACCGGCGAGCAACACGCCCGTGCCTGCCGCGCCAACGATGAACGTGCGTCGTTTCATGCTCTGTGCTTCCTTGTCAGGCCACGCCGAGGATCGACGACAGGTGGGCGTTGAGGAACTTGCCCTGCGGGTCCAGTTCGCGGCGCACCTCGGTGAACTCCCTCCAGCGCGGGTACAGCGGTTGCAGGGTGCGGGCGTTGAGGGTGTGCAGCTTGCCCCAGTGCGGGCGCCCGGCGTACTTCCAGAAGATCGGCTCGACGGCGGCGAAGAAGTTGTGGTGATCCATGCTGTAGTGCTGGTGGATCGAGATCGAGCAGCTGTCGCGGCCCTCGAACATGCTCAGGGGGATGTCGTCGGCCTTCACGTAGCGGTACTCGATGGGGAACCAGGTGCGCAGGTCCTTGTCGTTGATCAGCGCGAGAATCTCGCGCAGGCAGGCCGGGCCATGTTCGGCCGGGACCGAATATTCCATCTCGTTGAAGCGCACGTTACGCACGTTGGCGAAGATGTCGTAGGAGTCCCCGACCCGGTCATCGAAGCTGGCGACGTGGCGCAGGCTGTTGAGCAGAAAGCGCCGCGCGGCGGGGAAGTCGCTGCCGTACTTGTCCAGGCCCTCGATGATGCTGACGAACTGGTTGCCGCCCTCCTCGGCCGGGTCCAGCGGCGGCGTGGCCGGGTCCTGGGTTTCGTTCAGGGCGATGGACAGCGCGTAGTCGGAGTGGGTCATGACCTGCATTTCCCAGTGCTGGTTGTCGCGGGTGTTCTTCTCCACGTCCTCCAGCAACTCTTCGGTGCGGGCGACCCACTGCCGCTCGTGCAGGCGAAACGCCGCGCGGTTCTGCAGGCGTACGCGAGTGGCGACGCCGAAGGCGCCCAGCGATACCCGCGCGGCGTTGAACACCTCGGGATGGCGCTGGGCGTCGCAGTCCAGCACCTCGCCGCTGGCGGTCACCAGTTGCAGGCCGACCACGCGGGAGGAATAGGAGCCGAAGCCCACGCCCGTGCCATGGGTCGAGGTGGAGATCGCCCCGGCCAGGGTCTGGTAGTCGATGTCGGACATGTTCGGCAGCGCCTGGCCGATGTCCTTCAGCGCGGCGCCCATCAGCGACATCGGCGTGCCGGCGGCGAATTCCGCCTGCAGCGTGGCGGCGTCATGGCCGAGCAGGCCGTTGAAGTACGCCAGCGAAACCAGCGTGCCATCGGTGGGCACCAGCGCGCTGAAGGAGTGCGCCGAGCCCACCGGGCGCACCTTGCCTTCGGCCCGGCGGATGACCTGCACCAGTTCGTCCAGGCTCTGCGGCGCCAGGCGCGCGGCCGGCAGGCAGCTTTGCCCGCCGGACCAGTTGCGCCAGGGAATCAGCCGGGGCGTGCGTGTCAGCTCGGCCCCCAGCGCCGTGCGCGACAGGGCCGTGAATGCACCGGCCACGGCGGCACGGTGCAGGAGTTGGCGGCGGGTGAGATGGATTGGCATCGACGTTACCCCGCTTACCGGATCGACTGGCCGGACATGAAGGCAATCAGCGCGAGGAATTCATCCTCCGAACACTGCATGCACATCCCCATTGGCGGCATCCCCTTGAAGCCGTTGATGCTGTGGTCCAGCAGGCTGTCGGCGCCCTGGGCGACGCGCGGTTGCCAGGCCTTCACGTCGCCGGCCTGCGGTGCGCCGGAGGCCGGGTTGGCATGGCACAGCTTGCAGCTGCTGTCGTAGATCTTCGCCAGGGCGGGGTCGCTGGGCGCGAGGGCGGCGGCGTTGCGCGGCGGCGGCGCGGCATCCTCGCCACAGCCACCGAGCAGGCCGGCCAGGGCCAGCAGCCACAACGCGATTGCGGGTTTGTGCATGGGCTCCCCTTTTCTTGCCGCGCGGCGACGGCGCGGAGTCTTGTTGTCACGGGTAACCAGCAGATTACGTCGGACGCCGCGCCCGCCTGAGGGCATTACCGGCCAACAAGGGGGCTTTGAGCGGCCAAGGTGGCCGTTGCGGTCCTCTGTCGGTTTCAGGACGCGAAGGGTCGTTCGAGTGCTATCCCTAATCGGTGGGGGTGGCAATCTTTCCTCCTGTCGAGGACCAGGCGCGCGCAGATGCCTGGCCGGACGGCAACAATAAGAACGATGGCGCTCCGAACCGCCACGCCAGCCGTGACGTGGCCGGGACGCCGCCGCCGAAGGATTCCGGGACGCCGCCCAGGGTGGCGCCCGCGATGTCGAGGTGCGCTGCATGCCTGATGATTCGCTTCACCTGCCCCTGATCCACGATATTCTGGAACGTCTCAAGGCCACGCCCGGCGCCCTGCTGCCGGTGCTGCACGCCATCCAGGACGGCGTCGGCTACATCCCCGACGACGCCCTGCCGGACATCGCCCATGCCCTGAACCTCAGCGTCGCCGAGGTGCGCGGGGTGATCAGCTTCTACCACGACTTCCGCACCGCGCCCCCGGCCCGCCATACGCTGCGCCTGTGCCGCGCCGAGTCGTGCCAGAGCCGTGGCGCCGAGGCCCTGGCCGCGCAACTGCGCGAACAACTGGGCCTGGACGACCACGGCACCAGCGCCGACGGCCGCATCACCCTGCGCCCGGTGTACTGCCTGGGCGCCTGTGCCTGCTCGCCGGCGCTGGAACTGGACGGCCGCGTGCACGCCCGCCTCACTGCCGACCGCCTGCGCCAACTGGTGAACGCTTGCCAGGAGGACGCCGCATGCTGAAGCTGTTCATCCCCTGCGACTCGGTCGCCTGCGCGGTGGGCGCCGACGAGGTGACCGACGCCCTGGTGGCGGAAGCCGAGCGCCGCCAGCTACCCATGGAAATCCGCCGCACCAGTTCCCGTGGCCTGTATTGGCTGGAGCCGCTGCTGGAGCTGGACAGCGACACCGGCCGGCTCGGCTTCGGCCCGCTGACGGTCGATGAGGTGCCGTCCCTGCTGGACGCCCTTGCCGGCGACCCCGCCAGCCATCCGCTGGCCCTGGGACCGGTGGAAGACATCCCTTACCTGAAGACCCAGCAGCGCCTGCTGTTCGCCCGCGCCGGCATCACCCGGCCACTGTCGCTGGACGACTACCGCGCCCATGGCGGCTTCGACGGCCTCGCCCGCGCCCTCGGCCTGGACGGCGCCGAGGTCGTTGCCGCGGTGCTCGACTCCGGCTTGCGCGGCCGCGGCGGCGCGGCCTTCCCCGCCGGCATCAAGTGGCGCACCGTCCGCGACGCCCGGGCGGTGCAGAAATACGTGGTGTGCAATGCCGACGAAGGCGATTCCGGCACCTTCGCCGACCGCATGCTGATGGAGGGCGACCCCTTCCTGCTGATCGAAGGCATGGCCATCGCCGGCCTTGCCGTCGGCGCCACCCAGGGCTACGTCTATGTGCGCTCGGAATACCCCGACGCCATTGCCGTGCTCAACCAGGCGCTGAAGATCGCCCGCGACGCCGGCTACCTCGGTGAAGACCTCTGCGGCAGCGGCCGCACCTTCGAGCTGGAGGTCCGGGTCGGCGCGGGTGCCTACATCTGCGGCGAGGAAACCGCCCTGCTGGATTCGCTGGAGGGCAAGCGCGGCGTGGTCCGCGCCAAGCCGCCACTGCCGGCGCTGCAAGGCCTGTTCGGCCAGCCGACGCTGGTGCACAACGTACTCACCCTGGCGTCGGTGCCGGTCATCCTGGCCAAGGGTGCGCCGTTCTATCGCGACTTCGGCATGGGCCGCTCGCTGGGCACCATGCCCTTCCAGCTGGCCGGCAACGTCCGCCATGGCGGGCTGGTGGAACGCGCCTTCGGCCTGACCCTGCGCGAGCTGGTGGAAAGCTACGGCGGCGGCACCGCCAGCGGCCGCCCCCTCAAGGCCGCACAGGTCGGCGGCCCGCTGGGCGCCTGGGTGCCGCCGTCGCAATTCGACACCCCGCTGGACTACGAAGCCTTCGCCGCCGTCGGCGCCATGCTCGGCCACGGCGGCGTGGTGGTGGCCGACGACAGCCTGGACATGGCGCGCATGGCGCGTTTCGCCCTGCAGTTCTGCGCCGAGGAATCCTGTGGCAAGTGCACGCCCTGCCGCATCGGCTCGACCCGCGGCGTGGAGGTGGTGGACCGGCTGATCGCCGCCACCGATATCGGCGCCCGCGAAGAACAGGCGCGGCTGCTGACAGACCTTTGCGACACGATGCAATACGGCTCGCTCTGCGCCCTCGGCGGCATGACCGCCTTCCCCGTGGCCAGCGCCCTCAAGCACTTCCCCGCCGACTTCGGTCTGGCGACTTCGGAGGCCGACCAGTGATCAACTATTTCGATCCCTCCACGTCCGCTGGCAGCAGCGACATCGACTTCGGCACGCCCGCCCGTGACAGCGACGTGCAGGTCAGCCTGAGCATCGACGGCCGTACCATCAGCGTGCCCGCCGGTACCTCGGTGATGCGCGCCGCCGCGATGCTCGGCACCACCATTCCCAAACTCTGCGCCACCGACAGCCTGGAGGCCTTCGGTTCGTGCCGCATGTGCCTGGTGGAAATCGACGGCATGCGCGGCTACCCGGCCTCCTGCACCACGCCGGTCAGCGAAGGCATGGTGGTGCGCACGCAGACCTCGAAGCTGGCAGACCTGCGCCGCAACGTCATGGAGCTGTACATCTCCGACCACCCGCTGGACTGCCTGACCTGCTCGGCCAACGGCAATTGCGAGCTGCAGACGGTCGCCGGCCAGGTCGGCCTGCGCGAGGTGCGCTACGGCTATGACGGCGCCAACCACCTGAGCGATGCGAAGGACGTCTCCAACCCCTACTTCGACTACGACCCGAGCAAGTGCATCGTCTGCAACCGCTGCGTGCGCGCCTGCGAGGAAACCCAGGGCACCTTCGCCCTGACCATCGCCGGGCGCGGCTTCGAGTCCCGCGTGGCGGCGGCCGGCGGCGACAACTTCCTCGACTCCGAATGCGTCTCCTGCGGCGCCTGCGTGCAGGCCTGCCCCACCGCCACGCTGATGGAAAAGAGCGTGGTCGAGATCGGCCAGCCGGAGCGCGCCGTCATCACCACCTGCGCCTACTGCGGCGTGGGCTGCTCCTTCCGCGCGGAGATGAAGGGCAACCAGCTGGTGCGCATGGTTCCGGACAAGAACGGCCAGGCCAACCACGGCCACTCCTGCGTCAAGGGCCGCTTCGCCTGGGGTTATGCGACCCACCCGGACCGCATCACCACGCCGATGATCCGCAAGCACATCAGCGACCCCTGGCAGGAGGTCAGCTGGGACGAGGCCGTCTCCTACGCCGCCAGCGAATTCCGCCGCATCCAGCTCCAGTACGGGCGCGACTCCATCGGCGGCATCACCTCCAGCCGCTGCACCAACGAGGAAACCTACCTGGTGCAGAAACTGGTGCGCGCGGCGTTCGGCAACAACAACGTCGATACGTGCGCGCGGGTCTGCCACTCGCCCACCGGCTATGGCCTGAAGCAGACCCTGGGCGAATCCGCCGGCACCCAGAGCTTCGACTCGGTGATGCAGTCCGACGTGGTGCTGGTGATCGGCGCCAACCCCACCGACGCGCACCCGGTGTTCGGCTCGCAGCTCAAGCGCCGCCTGCGCCAGGGCGCGCAGCTGATCGTCATCGACCCGCGGCGCATCGACCTGGTCGATTCGCCCCACGCCCGCGCCGAGCTGCACCTGCAACTGCGCCCCGGCACCAACGTCGCCATGCTCAACGCGCTGGCCCACGTCATCGTCACCGAAGGCCTGGTCAAGCAGGACTTCGTCGACGCCCGCTGCGAAGCGGCCGACTTCGCCCGCTGGCGCGACTTCGTCAGCCTGCCGGAGAACGCCCCGGAAGTGCTCGGCCCGGTGTGCGGCGTGCCCGCCGAAGAGATCCGCGCCGCCGCGCGCCTCTACGCTACCGGCGGCAACGCGGCGATCTACTACGGCCTGGGTGTCACCGAACACAGCCAGGGCAGCACCGCCGTGATGGGTATCGCCAACCTCGCCATGGCCACCGGCAACGTCGGCCGCGAAGGTGTCGGGGTGAACCCGCTGCGCGGGCAGAACAACGTGCAGGGCTCCTGCGACATGGGCTCCTTCCCCCACGAACTGCCCGGCTACCGGCACATCTCCAACGAGACCGTGCGCCACCAGTTCGAACAGGCCTGGGGCGTGACCCTGCAGCCCGACCCCGGCCTGCGCATCCCCAACATGTTCGAAGCGGCGCTGGGCGGCAGCTTCAAGGCGCTGTACTGCCAGGGCGAGGACATCGCCCAGAGCGACCCCAACACCCAGCACGTCACCGCCGCCCTGTCCGCCATGGAGTGCGTGGTGGTGCAGGACATCTTCCTCAACGAAACCGCCAAGTTCGCCCACGTGTTCCTGCCGGGCAGCTCCTTCCTCGAGAAGGACGGCACCTTCACCAACGCCGAGCGGCGCATCTCCCGCGTGCGCAAGGTGATGGAGCCCCTCGGCGGCAAGGCCGACTGGGAGGCCACCGTGGCCCTGGCCAACGCCCTGGGCTACCCGATGAACTACAGCCACCCGTCGCAGATCATGGACGAGATCGCCCGCCTCACGCCGAGCTTCACCCGCGTCAGCTACGCCGAGCTGGACCGCCACGGCAGCCTGCAATGGCCGTGCAACGATGCCGCGCCCGACGGCACGCCGACCATGCACATCGAGCAGTTCGTGCGCGGCAAGGGGCGCTTCATGCTCACCGGCTACGTGCCCACCGAGGAGAAGGTCAACGCGCGCTATCCGCTGCTGCTCACCACCGGGCGCATCCTCAGCCAGTACAACGTCGGCGCGCAGACCCGGCGCACCGACAACGTCGCCTGGCACGAAGAGGACCGCCTGGAAATCCATCCCAGCGACGCCGAAAGCCGTGGCATCGGCGAGGGCGACTGGGTCGGCATCGGCAGCCGCGCCGGGCAGACGGTGCTGCGCGCCAAGGTCAGCGAGCGCGTGGCGCCGGGGGTGGTCTACACGACCTTCCACTTCCCCGAATCGGGTGCCAACGTGATCACCACCGACAATTCCGACTGGGCCACCAACTGCCCGGAATACAAGGTCACCGCGGTGGAAGTGGTGCGCGTGTTCCAGCCGTCGGAATGGCAGAAGCGCTACCAGGCATTCAGCGACGAACAACGGCGCCTGCTCAAGGAACGCCGCCACGAAGAGAAAGCCGAGGTCCGTCGATGAGCATCGAGAACCTGATCAAGATGGCCAACCAGATCGGCCAGTACTTCTCCACCGAATCGGACCACGCCCTGGCGGTCCACGGCGTGCAGCAGCACCTGCATAACTTCTGGACCCCGGCCATGCGCCGCGAGCTGAAGGCCTGGCTCGACGAACATCCGGACGGGGAGTTGCACGTGCTGGTGCGGGCGGCGCTCACCGAGGCGGTGGCCCAGCCCTAGCGGACCACACCGCTCCCTGCCCGCACGCCGGGCCGGGAGCGGCGGCCTCAGGCGTGCTTGCCCGATGCCGTGTCGGCCGGCACGGCGTACTGCGGCTTGAGCTTGCCGTTCCCGTCGAGCAGCCACGCGTCCATGATCTCGCGCACCACCGGGCCTGCGACGCGGCCGCCGGCCTCGCCGTTCTCGATGGTCACAGAAACCACGATGGAGGGTTCGGCCGCCGGGGCGAAGCCGACGAACAGGGCGTTGTCGCGGTGGCGCTCCTTGGTCTTCAGGCGGTCGTAGCGCTCGCCCTGGCGGATGCCGACGATCTGCGCGGTGCCGCTCTTGCCGGCGATGCGGTACTGCGCGCCCTGCCCCGCGGCCCGCGCGCCGCCGCCCGGATCGTGCATGACCAGTTGCATGCCGTAGTTCACCGCGTCCCAGTCGCGGGGGTTGCTCAGGCGGATGTCGGGCATCGGGTGGCTATCGACGACGTCCGCGCCGCCCACCGATTCCGCCAGGCGCGGGCGGTGCCAGGCGCCCTTGCTGGCGATCAGCGAGGTGGCTTCGGCGAGCTGCAGCGGCGTCACCTGCATGTAGCCCTGGCCGATACCGAGGATCACCGTCTCGCCGGGGAACCAGGCCTGGCGCCGGGTGGCGCGCTTCCATTCGCGCGAGGGCATCAGCCCGGGGGCTTCCTCGGCCATGTCGATGGAGACCTTGCTGCCCAGCCCGAAGCGCGTCAGGTAGTCGTGCATGCGGTCGATGCCGAGCTTGTGCGCGACGTCGTAGAAGTAGGTGTCGTTGGAGCGCTTGATGGCCGTGTCCAGGTCCACCCAGCCGTCGCCGCTGTGGTTCCAGTTGCGGTACTTGTGGTCGTAGTTGGGCAGCTCGAAATAGCCCGGATCGAAGACCCGCGTGGACGGCGTGATGGTGCCGGTATCCAGCCCGGCGATGGCCACCACCGGCTTGATGGTCGAGCCCGGCGAATACAACCCGCGCAGCGCCCGGTTGAACAGCGGCCGGTCGATGGAGTCGCGCAGCTGCGCGTACTGCGCCGAGCTGATGCCGTTGACGAACAGGTTCGGGTCGAAGCTCGGGTTGCTGACCATCGCCAGCACCTGGCCGCTGTTCGGATCCAGCGCCACCACGGAGCCGCGGCGATCGCCCAGGGCCTTCTCGGCGGCGATCTGCAGGTCCACGTCCAGGCCCAGCACGATGTTCTCGCCGGCCACCGGCGGTACCTTCTTCAGCACGCGCATGACACGGCCCTGGGCGTTGGTTTCGACTTCCTCGTAACCCACGTGGCCGTGCAGCTGCGGCTCGTAGAAGTGCTCGATGCCGGTCTTGCCGACGTACTCGGTGCCGCGGTACTCGGTGCTGTCCAGGCGCGCGGCCTCGCGCTCGTTGATCCGCCCGACGAAACCGACCGAGTGGGCGAAGTGCTCGCCGTAGGGGTAGTGGCGGACGAACTCGGCGTCCACGTCGATCCCCGGCAGCTTGAAGCGGTTGACCTCGATGAGGGCGATCTGCTCTTCGCTCAGGTCATGCAGCAGGGTGACCGGCTCGAAGGGATGGCGGCTCTTCTTCAGGGCCTTGTCGCACTGCAGGCGCTGCTCGGGACTGAGGTGGAGGATCTCCGTGACCTGGTCGAGCACCGCCTGGGAATTGCCGGTGCGCTCGCGGGTCAGGGTGAGGTTGAAGCTCGGCAGGTTCTCGGCGAGCACCTTGCCGTTGCGGTCGAAGATCAGCCCGCGTTCCGGGGGGATCGGCAGCACGTGGATGCGGTTGTTCTCGGAGACGGTGGCGTTGGTCGCGTAGTCGGTGACCTGGAGGAAGTACATCCTCGCCACCAGGGTCACGCTCATCAGGGCCACCAGCGCGCCGCAGGCGATCAGGCGGCGGTTGACCAGCGTCGACTCCTGCTGGTGGTCCTTGAGTTTGATCGGATCGTGCATCGGGATTCCAGAAGGTCCCCATCGCCCCTGCGGAAAGCGTGTTGCCCTGCCGTGCAGGGGAGCTTTCCGGACGATGCGGCCTGTTTGCAGCAGACGGAAAAAGAGGCCGGCGCGTCGCCCGGTGACAGGCGGATCAGCGTCAGCTGGCATACCGGCGCGGCATGGTACCAGACTCGCCGGCCGGATTCTGACCGGTAGTCGTGGCGGGGCCTTGGCTGCAGAGCCGATTCCGCCCTCGATGGGTGCGCAGAACGGTGGAAGCCTCGCGGACAAAGTCCGCTCCTACAGTGATACTCCAGCGCTCGGCCCTGCCCTCACCCTAACCCTCTCCCTCAGGGAGAGGGTTAGGGTGAGGGCAAAAGCTGGCACGAAGTGAACCGGCACAAAGACACCTACTCCTACAACTCCCGCGTGGTGATTTGCCCTCACCCATCACACCACCGCCCCTTCTGCCGGCTGCTCCAGCACCGCCACCACCACGGCGCTGCCGACGATCAGCAGGATGCCCAGCAGCGACAGCACGCCGAGCACCTCGCCCCAGATCACGTAGCCGAACAGGCTCGCCCAGATGATGCTGGTGTAGGTGTATGGCGCCAGCGTGGCGGCATGGGCGCGGCGCACGGCGATGGTGAACAGCAGCTGGCCGAGGGTCGCGAGCAGCCCGACGGCCAGCATGAAGCCGAGGTCCGGCAGGCTCGGCGTCTGCCAGGAGAACGGCAGCGTGGCACCGGTGACCAGAGTGCCGACCACGGTGAAGTACAGCACCGTGGTGGTGGAATCGTCGGTCTCGCGGATGCGGCGAATCTGGATCATCGACAGCGCGCCGAAGAACGCGCTGGCCAGCAGCAGCGTGGGGCCGACCAGGCTGGCGTCGGGACTGTCCGGCTTGACCACCATCAGCACGCCGACGAACCCCAGCACGGCCGCCAGCGCGTTGCGCGGCAGCAGGCGTTCGCCCAGCAACAACGGCGCCAGCACGATCACCAGCAGGGCCTCGGAATAGGCGATGGAGATCGCCTCGCTGAGCGCCACGTAGGGCAGCCCGGCGAAGAACAGCGCCGAGGCACCCAGCAGCGTTAGCGCGCGGATGCTCTGGCCGCGCACGTCCAGCTGCCGCCAGCGCTGCGCCAGGGGGCGACCGCGCAGGCAGAGGAGAAACGCCGGCAGCACGCCGAAGGCCATGCGGAAGAAGGTCACCTCGTTGGCGGGGTACTTCAGCGCCACCACCTTGGCCAGCGCATCCACCACGGCGAAGCAGAACATCGACAGCAGCATCAGCCCGACGCTGCGCATGGCATGGCTGCGAGGGGCGGCAAGAGTCAGCTGGGGCATGTTTGAGGTCCTGTTTCGGTCGTGGTTGGGCGCTCAGCGCGCACGGAAGCGGCGGGCGAGGAACGGCGTCACCGGCACGCAGGTGTCGGTGCCGCTGGCCTGCTCGGCGAGCAGGCGGCCGGTGATGGCCGCGAGGGTCAGGCCCACGTGGCCGTGGCCGAAGTTGTAGAACACCTGCGGCAGGCGCCGGGACGGGCCGAGCACCGGCATGCTGTCGGGCACCGAGGAGCGGAAGCCCATCCACGGCGAGACCGGCTCGTGCTGCAGGCGCAGGAATCGCCGTGCGCCACGGGTCAGGTAGCGGTAGCGCGCCGGGCTCGGCAATGCGTCCAGCCCGGCGAACTCCACCGTGCCGGCCACGCGCAGGCCCTGCGCCATGGGCGTCATGTAGAAGCCGCCGGCGCCCCAGCACACCGGGCGGTTGAGCACCTGCCCGGCGTGACCGAAAAGCACGTGGTAGCCGCGCTCGGTGTCCTGCGGCACGGCATCGCCCAACTGGTCCACGAGGGCGCGCGACCAGGCGCCGGTGCACAGCGCCACGCGGTCGGTGGCCAGCGTCTCGCCGCTTGCCAGTTGCGCGCTGACCGCATCCCTGCCCTGTCCGGCCGGTTCCAGGCCCAGCAGTTCGCTGCGGCGAAACTCGCCGCCCACGGCGAGGAAGCGCTCGAACAGGCGCAGGCTCAGCGCATAGGGGTCGAGCGTGCGGCTGACTCCGGGCAGCTCCACGGCGCAGCTGGCGCGGGCGTTGAGCGCCGGTTCCAGCGCGCGCAGCTCGGCGCCTTCGACGAAGCGGATCGGCACCTCGAAACGCCAGTGGTAATCCACCATGGCCTGGGCGTCGCCGCGCTCGTGTTGCTCGAAAATGTACAGCGAGCCGTCATGGCGGATCAGGTCGTTGGCGCCGGCCGCGTCGAACAGCCCCTGCCAGGCGTCCAGGCAGGGGCGCAGCAAGGTGTTGAGGTGATGGCCGATGGCGTCGACGCGGTCCCGCCGCGAGGCCAGGAGGAACCGCCACAGCCAGGGCGCGATGCGCGGCAGGTAGCCCGGGCGGATCGCCAGCGGGCTGTCCGGGCGCAGCAGCATGCCCGGCGCCTTGCGCCAGATGCCGGGGGTCGCCACCGGCTCCACCGAGTAGGTGGCGAAGGTGCAGGCATTGCCGAACGACGTGGCCAGGCCCGGCGGGTTGCGGTCCAGCAGGGTCACGCGGAAGTCGTGGCGTTGCAGTTGCAGCGCGGTGGCCAGGCCGACCACGCCGGCACCCACCACCAGCGCGTGGCGGCGCGAATCCGTAGGCTGACTCATTGGCGTTTCGCCACCCGCGGCCGCAGTTGGGTGCCCATGGGCAGTCCGGAGGCGACGATCCCGCCGCAGCGATTGTTCATGACCCGATACTCCTTCACACTCCATGCGCCGGGCGTATCCTGGGAATCGCCCCGTCGGCGCGTCATACCCGCAATCTTCGGGCTGTTGCGCAGGGCGCGCCAACGCTCATTTTTCATCCTTGCATTCGCAAAACGCATAGATCACGAACGGGGTCGTCATGGACAAACTGCTGCGTGTTCCCTCCCTGCAGGCGCTGCAAGCGCTGGTGCAGGTTGCCGACGCCGGCAGCTTCACCGCCGCCGCGCAGCAGCTGCACCTGACCCAGAGCGCCATCAGCCGGCAAATCCAGCAACTGGAGGAGTACTACCGCGTGGCGCTGTTCGACCGCACCAGCCGCAAGGTGGCGCTGACCGATGCCGGCCGCGAGGTGTACGCGGTGGCGGACGGGATGCTCCAGCAGCTGCTGCGCCTGGAGGAGCGCCTGGCCCCGGCGTCGGCGGATCGGCCGTTCCGCATCCGCATCTTCGTCTCGATGGCGGTGCGCTGGCTGCTGCCGCGCCTGAGTTCGTTCTACTCGCGGCACCCGGAGCTGTGCCTGTCCATCGAGACGGTGGGCGGCGACGTGGTGGACGATGGCGGCGACTGCGACGCCTACGTGCTCTACCTGCCCAGCGGCAGCGACCCACAGGGCCGCGCCCTGACGCCGCTGTACGACGAGTACCTGATCCCGGTGTGCGCCCCGCGCCTGGAAGACGGCCAGGCGCCGCCACGCTCCCTGGAGGAACTCGCCCGCCACGCGCTGATCCACGCTTCCACCGGCCGCCTGGAATGGCCGCAGTGGCTGCGCGCCCAGGCCGCCCCGCCGCCGACGCAGTTCAAGCACATGCTGTTCAACCTCGACGACCTCGCCCTGGACGCCGCTGCCCGCGGACTGGGCGTGGCGATGACCGACCGCATGCTGGCCCACGACGCCCTGCAACGCGGCGACCTCATCGTGCCCTTTGGCGAGGCACTGAAAACCGGAGGCCGCTATGCCCTCTGGCTGCGGGACAGCGGCGCCGCCCACCCGGCCTGCCAGGCGGTGCTCGACTGGTTCGAGGAGCAGCGCACGCAGCTCGAAGGCTGAGCCGGGGTCAGCGCAGCTGCGCCGGGATCTCGCTGGCCAGCCCTTCCACCGCGCGCCAGGCGGCGTCTCGCGCACGGGACAGCACCGCCTGCTTCCAGGCGTCCGTATCGACGTAGAAGGCATCGCGCAGCTGCTGCTTGATCCGCCGCACCGTGGGCGCCGGCACATCCGCCGTGCGCTGCAGCCATTGGTCCGCGCGCAGGGCTTCGAGGACCTGCGGGCCGGGCACGGTGCCGAACTCCAGGCTCATGGAGATCAGCAGCGCCTGCGGGCATTCGTCGAACGCCGCATGCACCAGCTTGCCGCTGAGCTTCACCGACACGCTGTTGCCCTCCTCCGTGGAACGCACCTCATCGCCCCACCAGGCGCGGGCACGGCGCAGCGCGTGCGGACGCGGGTCACCCGAGTAGATGTACTCGCCATAACCGCACGGGCCGAGGCCGGTGTGCACGTCGATCCAGGCGATTTCGCGGCATTGCCGGCCATGCTGGCGCAGCACCTCGCGCACGGTGCGGTTGCTCCAGGTTGGCTGCGTGCCGCAGAAGAACAGGCCGTCGGGATGGCTGGCCTGGCCGGAGGAGATCGCCTGCTGCAACGCCCAGCGGCCATGGCGCGCCGCATAGGCCAACAGGCGCAGGCGGCCCAGCGGATTGGGCCAGCGCCGCGGCGCCAGCACCCCGTGCAGGCGTGCGTAGCCCGGGTTCGCCGGCGCTGCCTGGGTGAAGTCGCGGAAGTTGCGGTTGAGGTCCACGTTCTCCTGGGTCCAGCGCCGCCACCAGGAGAAGCCGTAAGGGTTGGCGGCGTGCAGGTAGAGCACCGCGCAGCCGTTGCGCCGAGCGTGCTCGCGCCAGTGGGCATCGGCCAGCAAGGCGCTCTGCACGGCCGACCCGCAGAAACCTTCCACACCGTGGCAAGCGCTGCTGACGATCAGCAGGCGCTGCGCGTCCGGCGGGCCTTCGCGGGCGACATCGAGCGCCAGCGTCTCGCCGTCGCGGCCGGTCAGCGGGTGGACGTGGGATTCCACCCGCAGGCCGGCGCTCGCGCAGGTCTCGAGGAACAGGCGGCGCGCCTGGGCGTAGCTCTGGGAAAAGTACGACGATGCATGCATGGCGACTCCGGCCGCTTCCTGGGTCATGGGCGGCCGGCAGGATGCATCAACGCGGCGCCGCGCAGTAATGCTCTCTGCCTATGAGCATCGACGCAGGTTATGCCCGTGCGCCGTGCTCGTCGCAGGCGCGGATCACTCGGCCATGTTCAGTTCCGGCAGCGGCACCTGGAACATCCGCGTCGCGCTGAGCAGGCAGACGAAGCCCAGGCACATCCAGCCGAAGCCGATCAGGAAGGACATCCCCGACAGGCTCGACCACAGCCAGATGGTGCTGAGGAAGCCCACCGCCGGCAGCGCGCCGTAGCGCAGGTAGTTGCCCTTGCCGGTGAGGCGCAGGTCCACCAGGTAATGCTTGACCACCGCCAGGTTCACCGCGGAGAAGGCGAACAGCGCGCCGAAGCTGATCATGTTGGCGACGGTGTCCAGGGTGACGAACAGGGCGATCAGCGACAGCAGGCTGATCAGCAGGATCGCCGTGGCCGGCACGCGCTTCTTCGTCACCAGCTTGCCGAACACCCGGGGAATCGCCCCATCGCGGCCCATGGCGAACAGCACGCGGGACACGCTGGCCTGCGACACCATCGCCGAGGCGAAGCAGCCGGCCACGTAGGTGGCGGTGAAGAAGGTCACCAGCCACTCGCCGCCTATCCGGCGCAGCACGTCCAGCGCCGCGGAATCGGCATCGGAGAGGGCCTGCCATTCGGGGAACACCAGTTGGCCGAAGTAGGCCACGACGATGAACAGCACCCCGCCGATCAGGGTCACCAGCATGATCGCCGCGGGAATCTGCCGGCGCGGCTCCGGGGTCTCCTCGGCCATGGTCGACACGGCGTCGAAACCGAGGAAGGACAGGCACAGCACCGCCGCGCCGGACATCACCAGCGGCAGGCTGAAGTGCTCGTCATAGAACGGCTGGACCAGCGGCGCCGGCGCAGGCTGGGCACCCAGGTGGCTCAGCGACAGGGCGATGAACACCACCACGAAGACCATCTGCGCGACGATCAGCACCCAGTTGACCCGCGTGATGGATTCGATGCCGACCAGGTTGAGCAGCGTCACCAGCACGATGGAGCCAAGGATCCACACCGACAATGGCACGGACGGGAAGTAGTCGGCCATGTAGATGCCGATCAGCAGGTAGCTCAGGAGCGGCAGGAAGATGTAGTCCAGCAGCAGCGTCCAGCCGGCAAGGAAGCCGAATGCCGCGCCGAAGGTCTTGCGCGTGTAGCTGTAGACCGAACCGGAATACGGGTGCGCCTGCACCATGCGCCCGTAGCTGTAGGCGGTCAGCAACATGGCGGCGAGGGTGAACAGGTAGGCCGCCGGCAGGTGGCCCTGGCTCATGCGGGTGACCAGGCCGTAGGTGGTGAAGACCGCCAGCGGCACCATGTAGGCCAGGCCGAACAGGACCAGCGCCGGGATGCCCAGCGACTTGCGGAAGGACCGTGAGGACGAGCCGTGGGGCTGATGGGCAGGCAAGGAGGTATCGGTAGCACTTGTTGTTTTTTTCATGGCTGACTCATGGGGCTGCGAGCGCCGGGCGCTCGTTGGACTGGAACGGCGTGATGCCGGTCGAGGCTTCCTGCGCAGCGGTGGGTGCCCGGCGATTCGCGCCGGGGCTGGGCGTCGGGCAGCCGCTGCGCAAGGGATTCAGCGTGGGTCGTTCGCGGCGAGCGGGCAGGCTCGGCGGGGCGGCATCACCGGCTGGCGTTGCGCCGACGGCGCGTTCTCGCGCGCGGCGGATTCCGGCGCGGCGTCGGGCGTTTCGCCGATGACGATCGACGCGGCACGACACCGCCGCCACGGGTTGAATGCTTGCACCTGGGCACTCCTGCTGGCCGTCTCGAAGGACCTTTTGTTCGAATCGGGCCGCATGGTGCTTCAGCGCGTCGCCGAGGAAAATTAGTAAAAATATCTTCGCCGCCAATGAAAAAAATGGCCGTGCTGAGCCCAGCCCGGCCCCGCCCCGCACGCCAGTCCGATTTCAGCGGCAAGCACGCCGGGCTGGTGTACCATGCCGCGCCGAAACCTTCGGCGAACCCTTGCCCTGGCTGCCTATGTCCTCCAACGCGCTGTACACCGACCTGTCCTCTTACTACGACCTGATGTGCGCCGATATCGACTACCCGGCGCAGAGCCACTGCGTGGGCCGCCTGCACCAGTTGTTCGGCAACCAGGGCCGCCGGCATCTGGACCTGGCCTGCGGGACCGGGCCGCACGTGCGCCACTTCCTCGACGCGGGCTACCGGAGCGCCGGCCTGGACATCAACCAGCCGATGCTGGACATCGCCCGGCAGCGCTGCCCGCAGGCGCACTTCAGCCGTCAGGACATGGCGAGCTTCCAGGTCGGCGAGCCGCTGGACCTGATCACCTGCTTCCTCTACTCGATCCACTACAACCCCGGCGTGGAGCAACTGCAGGCGTGCCTGGCGAGCGTGCACGCCGCCCTGGCGCAGGGCGGCGTGTTCTGCTTCAACAGCGTCGACAAGGGGCTGATCGACAACCGCTCCTTCGTGCGCCACGGCGTGGAACACGACGGCAGCCAGTTCACCTTCGGCTCGGGCTGGTACTACAGCGGCGAGGGCGAGCGCCAGGCGCTGCGCCTGAGCATCGAGAAGACCACCGCCGGAGAAACCCAGGCCTGGGAAGACGAACACCCCATGGTCGCGCTGACCTTCGCCGAGCTGCGGCAACTGCTGGAGCCGCTCTTCGAGGTGCACGCCTTCGAGCACGACTACGAGCGCATCACCCCCTGGGCCGGCACCTCGGGCAATGCGCTGTTCGTCTGCGTGAAGCGCTGAGGAACTGCCCCGCTCTTTCCAGCGCCCTCACCTGATCCTGCCCTGCGGGATGAAGTTGCCAGTGAGGTGGCCGCCCACGGTGTTCTTGGGCTTGTACTGGGCGTCGTGCTTGAGGCGTTCTTCCACGCTGGCGTCGATGGACTCCTGGCCGAAGGCGGTTTCGCCGATCTCCCGGTAGTACGGCTGGGTGAACTGGCTGTAGGCGCCGCCGAGAAATGCCTTGTAGGAGTTGGTGATCGGCTGCGCCGTGGTGGGCAGGCTCGGCGTCTTGCGGGTATCGACCGCCAGGCCGCACTCGATGGCCTTGTTGATCATCCACACCAGGGCGATATCCGACAGGCTGTTGTCGGCATAGCCGCCGCCGACATTGGC
The DNA here is from genome assembly GCF_025133575.1 of Pseudomonas sp. GCEP-101. Taxonomy (NCBI): domain Bacteria; kingdom Pseudomonadati; phylum Pseudomonadota; class Gammaproteobacteria; order Pseudomonadales; family Pseudomonadaceae; genus Pseudomonas; species Pseudomonas sp. GCEP-101. Next base: position 5,499,553 of record NZ_CP104011.1, read on the forward strand.
GTGGGCGCCGGCGAACCAGACCTGCTCCACCCGCTGGTTGGGCTTGCTCCTGGGGTCCCACAGCGTGCACTGGTAGTTCTTGCGCCACTCGTCGATGGCCAGCGCATGGAAGGCGTTGTGGACGATGGAGCTGAGTTCGGTGTCGTGGAATTCGTAGTAGGACTTGTTGAACCAGTCGAACGACTCCAGCGGCACGCCCAGGGCACCCACCGTGTCCCAGATGCCCAGCATGTGGATGGAGATGACGCGGGAAAAGCTCTCCCGGAACAGCTTGGCGCGCTCGGAATCGGCGCCCTCGTCGCGGGTGCGATAGAGGTTGTAGGCCTCGTTCGCCAGGTCGATGTGCTCGGGCTTGAGCAGCCCTGCGTTGCGGATCAGCCCCACCAGGCTGCGCGCCGTGTAGGCCCCACGGCTGAAGCCGAACAGGTAGACCTCGTCGCCGGCCTCGTAGGCCGTGACCAGCTGTCGATAGCCATCGAGGATGTTCTCCGACAGCCCGACGCCGAACGCACCGCCGGCCAGCCGGTCGTACCACGCCGTGCCGACGCCCTTGTCGTACCACTTGTCCTGGGTCGTACCGTTGCTGTCGGTGGGAAGAATGGCGGCATGTAGCTTCCACACGTTGGTGCTTTTACTGCCCTTGACCTCGGACTTCGCGTCCGGCGTGTTCCAGGTCCCGTCAAAGGAGATGATGATTTTCTTCGGCATGCCGGTTCTCCAACGTCAGAGGTGACTGCTCGGGATGACGAGTGGAGTGGGCTTTCGCAAGAATGCACGGCGAGGGAATCTTCATTCTGGCCAAAGGTTCGGATTCCCTTCGCCGCTGAGCGGACTTCCGTTGCCTGGCGCACGCGCCAGTGGCGTCCTCGACTGGAAACTGTAGTCGTCACCGGGCCGGGTTGCATCGACAGGCGAAATGCGCAGCCGCTCGAATGGCGTCACGCGGGGTGCACGCGGTGCTGTCGTGTGCACGGCCCGCCTGCATCGGGCAGGTGCAGGCGGGCCGCCGGACCGTTGTTGGTCAACCGCTAGAACAGCGTCCAGGTGTAGTTGAATACCAGCCGGTTCTCGTCGACGTCGGTGCGGTAGTTCGAACGCGCCATGGCATTGCGCACGCGCACGTTGAGCCCCGCCAGCGGCCCGCTCTGCACGGTGTAGCCGAGGTCGATGTCGCGCTCGCGGTCCCGCCCTTCGTAGCCCTTGCCGGTATCGACGTTGTCGCCGTCGATGTAGCGCAGGGTGCTGACCAGCCCGGGCAGGCCGAGGGCGGCGAAGTCGTAGTCGTAGCGCACCTGCCAGGAACGCTCGTCGGTGGAGGCGAACTCGTAGGTCGGCACCTCGTTGCCCAGCGGCGCGATGTTGGCGAAGACCCGCGGGAAGGCGCTATCGCCGTACATCCCCTGGTAACCGAGGAACACGGTATGGCCGCCGTGCTTGGCGGATAACAGCGAGAAGAACGCGCGGTTATCGATGTTACCCAGCAGGTGCGCGCCGCTTTCGCTGGCATCGTATAAGCCGAGGTTGGCGCCCAGCACCCAGTCGCCGCCGACGGGCTGGCTGTGCTTCAGGCCGAGGAAGCGCTGCTGGTAGATGTCTTCGAGTTGGCCGTACCAGGCACTGACACGGGTCCTGCCGGCGTTGAAGTCGTAGTCGCCGCCGGCGTAGTTGAAGGCATCGCTCTGCGCCTGCCGCTGCGGCTGGTAGCTGAGCATGGCGATCATCTTCTCGTCGCCGCCTTCGTTGCGCAGGTGCGTCGAGGTCAGGTGGCCGGCCTGCAGCGTCAGGCCGTCGATCTCGCGGGAGGTCAGCGCGGTGCCCTGGAAGCTCGGTGGCAGCAGGCGAATGTCGCTGAAAGCGAGCACCGGCAGATTGGGCTGCAGTTCGCCGAACTTCAGCTCGGTGTTCGACAGCCGCGCCTTGGCGGCCAGGCCCAGGCGGCTGTAGTTGCCGGGTGCGCGGCCATCGTCGCCCACCGGCAGCAGGCCGGTGTTGGTGCGATCCGGGCTGCTGTCGAGCTTCAGGCCGAGCAGGCCGATGGCGTCGACGCCGAAGCCGACCGGCCCCGGCGTATAGCCCGAGGCGAAATTGAGGATGAAGCCCTGGGCCCACTCCTCGGCTTTGGATTGCCTGTTCGGCCCGACGATGTCCGAGTAGTCGCGGCTGAAGTAGTAGTTGCGGGCCTGCAGCGTGGCGCTGGAGTCGTCGAGGAAACTGGCGGCGGCACTGCCGCCGCTCAGCAGGCCACAGGCGAGCGCCAGCCCGCCCGGCAGAGCGAAAGTCAGGGCATTTGTCATTGTTGTACCCAGGGTGGTTCGCGGAAATGTCCGTGACAGCGCCGCCTCCGGCAGGTGCCGGAGGCGGCGTGCGGCTCAGCGATTCATGCAGTTGTTGATGTTCCAGCCGTACAGCCACTGCACGGCGTCATAGAACTGGTCCTGGCTGCGGCCGGCCCAGAGCTGGTTGCGCACCAGGCGCTCGACGCCCTTGGCGTGGTAGAGCCGGCCCATCTCCCGCGCCGACCACACCACCCGCGCGGTCCGCGGGATACGGATCGATTCGTAGAGGCGGAAGGCCGCTTCCAGGTCGCGGTCGCACGCCTTCACGGCCTGCCCGAGCACCACCGCATCCTCCAGTGCCATGCACGCGCCCTGGGCCAGGTACTGGGTCATCGGGTGCGCGGCGTCGCCGAGGATGGTGGCGCGGCCCTCGCCCCAGCGCTCCACCGGGTCGCGGTCAGCGGTGGCCCAGCGGCGCCACGAGGTCGGTCGGTCGAGCATGCGCCGCGGGCGTTCGTGGATGCCTTCGAAGTAGGACAGCACTTCTTCCTTGCTGCCATCGGTGACGCCCCACTGTTCCTCGTGGCGGCTGTGGAAGGTCACCACCAGGTTGTACTGCTTGCCGCCGCGCAGCGGGTAATGCACCAGGTGGCAACGCGGGCCCGCCCAGAGCATGGGGGCATTGACCCGCAGGTCCTCCGGCATGTTCTCCACGTCCACCACGGCGCGGTAGACGACGTGGCCGGTCACGCGCGCCGCATCGCCCACCAGCTTGCCGCGCACCAGCGACTTGCCGCCGTCGCAGCCGATCACCGCATCGGCCTGGTAGCGATTGCCACGGCTGTCGGTGAGGGTCACGCCGCGGTCGTCCATCTCCATGGCGGTGATCTGGGTGGAGGTCTGGAAGCGGATCAGCGGGTTCTTCTGCACCGCCTCGAAGATCGACAGGTGGATGTCGGCGCGGTGAATGACGCCGTAGGGATTGCCGAATCGCTGGCGGAACTTCTCGCCCACTTCCATCCGCCCCACTTCGTGGGCGTCGATGGCATCCATCATGATCAGGTGGTCGGTGAACACCGAGCGATTGCGCGCCGCCTCGCCGGCGCCCAGGGCGTCGAGGGCGGAGTAGGCGTTCGGGCCGAGCTGGATGCCGGCGCCGATCTCGCCGATCTGCTCCGCCTGTTCCAGCAGCAGCACCTGGATGCCTTGCGCGGTGAGTGCCTGGGCAGCGGCGAGGCCACCGATGCCGCCGCCGACGATGATGATCGATTGTTGTTGGGCAGTCATGATTCGGATCTCCACGGGAATGGATCGGGGTCCGCGCCGGGCGGACCGTTGTTCTTATTGGATGAAGTCAGGCTGGCGCTCGGGCGCGGCGCGCTGGAAGGCTTCCTGGGCCAGGCAGTGGCGATACACCGCGAGGATGCGCGGGTAGCCGTCCAGGTCGCAGCCCATGCGCAGGGCGTTGGCGACCTGGGGCACCAGGCAGCAGTCGGCCAGGGTCGGGGTGTCGCCAAAGCAGTAAGGACCGGTGCCGTGGCGCTGCAAGAGGTCCTCCAGGGCCGAGAGCCCCTCGGCCACCCAGTGCGCGTACCAGCGGTCCTTTTCCTCGCCGCTGACCTCCAGCACCCGCTGCAGATAGCCCAGCACGCGCACGTTGTTCAGCGGATGGATATCGCAGGCGACCAGCAGGGCAGCCTCCAGTACCCGCGCACGCAGCACCGGCTCGTTGGGCAGCAGCGGCGCGTGCGGATAACGGGCATCGAGGTAGTCGATGATCGCCAGGGACTGGGTCAGGCTGACGCCATTGTCGTCCACCAGCACCGGCACGCCGCCAATCGGGCTGAGCTCGCGATGCTGGCTGGTGCGCTGCTCGCCGGCGCGCAGGTTGACGCCATGGTAGTGCGCGTCCAGCCCCTTGAGCGCCAGGGCGATGCGCACCCGGTAGGACGTGGAACTGTTGAAGAAGCTATAGAGTTGCATGGCTGGCTTTCCGCAGGATCAGTAGGTGGCTTGGGTCTTGGCGTGCAGGGCGGCGGGCCGCCCCGCGCCCTTGAGGAAGATCGCCACGGCGGCGACGAAGGCGGGCAGCATCAGCAGGGCGAACAGCGCCTGGAAGGACAGCCCGAAGCCGAGCACGTACGCACCGCCGAAGGTGCCGAAGACCGAGCCGATACGCCCCACGCCATGGGCCCAGCTGACGCCGGTGGCGCGGCTGCCGGTGGGGTAGAAGGCCGCCGCGAGGGCGTTGGCGCCGACCTGCGAACCGCTCACGCAGAAGCCCATGCCCAGCACGCTCAGCCCGAGCAGGCGGTAGTCGGCATGGCATTGGCCGATGGCGAAGAGGAACCCCGCGCCCGCCAGGTAAGCCGCCACCAGCACATGGTGTGGGTTGAAGCGATCCATCGCCGCGCCCAGGCAAACGGCGCCCAGGGTGCCGCCGATCTGGAACAGCGCACTGATCAGCGCAGCCTGGCTCAGGGTCAGGCCGGTGTCCTTGATCAGCAGCGGCAGCCAGTTGGTCATGCCGTAGATGATCAGCAGGCTCATGAAGAAGGTCAGCCAGAGCGTGAGGGTGCCGCGACGCAGCGGCGCCGCGAGGATCTGCCGCACCGGCGAGTGCTGGGAGTCCGGCTCGTCGATGTGAAAGCCCTGCACGCCCGCCGGCAGTGGCGCGATGCGCTGGAGGATGGTGCTGGCCAGCGCGTCGTTCGGGTTGCGGCGCACGAGGTAGCGAACCGATTCGGGCAGCATCAGGCCCAGCAGCGGCAGCAACGCCAGCGGCAAGACCCCGCCCAGCACCAGCACGCTGCGCCAGCCCCAGGTCGGCACCATGTGCGCGGCCACCAGCCCGCCCAGGGCCGAACCCAGGGTGAAACCGCAGAACATCGCCGTGACCATCAGTGAGCGCCGGCGCTGCGGACAGTACTCGGAGGTCAGGGTGATGGCATTCGGCATGGCCCCGCCCAGGCCCAGGCCAGTGAGCAGACGCAGCAAGGCCAGGCTGTGGAGGTCAGGGGCGAAGGCGGCCGCCAGGCTGAAGACACCGAAGCAGGCGACCGACAAAATCAGCACGCACTTGCGGCCGAAACGGTCGGCGAGCGGGCCGGCGATGAACGCGCCGAGCATCAGGCCGATAAGCGCGGCGCCAAGCACCGGGCCGAGATCCGTGGGCGTGAGGTGCCATTCTTCGCGCAGGGCCGGCGCGATGAAACCGATGGCAGCGGTATCCAGCCCGTCGATGGCGGTGACCAGGAAGCACAGCAGCAGGATTCGCCACTGGAAGCCAGCGACGCGGTGACCATCGATGAACGCCTGTACATCCACCGTATTGTTCTTGTGTGTGGACACGAACGAATCCTCCGGGCCAGCGCCAGGGCGCGGGCCACGTCAGAAGAAAGAGGAAGGGGCCGGCAACGCCGGCCCGCTGCGGTCAGATGACCCGGACGCTCAGCTCGCCCAGGCCATCGACGCCGCCCAGCATCAGGTCGCCCGCCACCACCGGGCCGACGCCTTCGGGGGTGCCGGTCATGATCAAGTCGCCCGGCTGCAGTTCGAAGAAGCGCGACAGGTAGGCGATGGTTTCCGGGACCGACCAGATCAGCTTGTCGATGTCGCTGCGCTGCCTGTCGTTGCCGTTGACCTGCAGCCAGATGCCCGCCTGCGCCGGGTGGCCGACCTGGCTGCTCGGATGCAGCGGGCCGATGGGCGCGGAGGCGTCGAACGCCTTGCCGATCTCCCAGGGGCGGCCCATTTCGCGCATTTTCATCTGCAGGTCGCGGCGGGTCATGTCCAGGCCCACCGCGTAGCCCCAGACATGCTCGTTGGCCTGCTCCAGCGGGATGTTGCTGCCGGGCTTGCCGATCGCCGCGACCAGCTCGATCTCGTAGTGGTAATTGGTGGTTTGGGCCGGGTATGCCAGCTCCAATGTCTGCCCGTCGGCCACCGGCACCACCGCATCGGCCGGCTTGCAGAAGAAGAACGGCGGTTCGCGGTCCGGGTCGAACCCCATCTCGCGGGCATGCGCGGCGTAGTTGCGGCCCACGCAGTAGACGCGGCGAACCGGGAAGCGCGCGTCGCTGCCGGCGATGGCCAGGCTGGTCGGCGCGGCGGGTTGGAATACGTAGGTCATGGCAGGGTCTTCCTTCAGTGGTTGTCGCGGGCTTCGCGCAGCAGGCCCAGGGCTTCCTGGACAGGCCGGTCGGAGTAACTGAACAGCACGCACTCCTCGTCCGCCTGCAGGCTCACCGCGGCCCAGCTGGGCACCACGAAGGTGTCCCTGGGTTCGAAGGCGAACACCTGCCCGTCGATGATCGCCCGGCCGCGGCCTTCCACTACCGAGTACACGGTGGCGTCGGTGGCGCGCGAGGTCTTGCCGGAGAAGCCACGGGGCAGCAGCTGCATGAAGGTGCCGATGGTCGGCATCGCCCAGCCGCCGGTGGCCGGGTTGACGTAGCGCAGCTTCACGCCGTCCCACGGGTCGATATCGCCCTGCCGTTCGAGGCTGGCCAGCGCCTCACGGGTGCGCTCGTAGGGGTAGCTGAAGATCGGCGAGGTGACGCCGCGGACTTCGTGTCGCACCGGCAGCATGTTGGCGCCGTAGCGGGCCAGCGCGTTGCCTTCGGCACGGGAGATCGGCTGGACCGGCACCGGGTAGTTCTCGGCGAAACCGGCGCCGAAGAAGCGCACGATGGGGATGTCCAGGCCATCCAGCCAGACCACCGGCTCGCCGCCTTCGGCCTCGGTGCGGTTGCCGTGGTCGTGCCAGGTCCAGGACGGGGTGATGATGAAATCGCCCGGATGCATGGTGGTGCGCTCGCCATCCACCGCGGTGTAGGCCCCCTGCCCTTCGACCACGAAACGCAGCGCCGACTGGCTATGCCGGTGGCTGGGGGCGATCTCCCCGGGCAGGATCAGTTGCAGGCCGGCGTACAGGCTCTGGGTGATGGCCGCCTGGCCTCGGATGGCCGGGTTCTCCAGCACCAGCACGCGGCGCACGGCCTCCTCCGCGCTGATCAGCTGCCCCGCCTCCATCAGGTACGGGCGCAGCTCGCGGTAGCGCCACAGCGCCGGAACACAGGGCGTCACGGGGGTGGGCGTGACCAGGTTGTGCAGTTGCTCCCAGAGCGGGAAGAGGTCCTGGGAGTCGATGCGCTGGTAGAAATCGGCGCGGGCGTTGCGGATGTTGTTGTCGTTATTCATCTCTTCACCTGTGCGGGCTGTGAAGTTGCAGTAGGGGTTCGCACACTCGGGCAGCGTCCCCTGGTTGCCCCGATTAAACGCCCGCAAGGCATACCCGAAAAATGATATTTTCAGATGGCTCCATATACTTTCAAATATAGGAACCCTGCCCCATGCACTGGACCCGCCGCCTGCGCCCACGCCATCTGCAACTGCTGGTGAACCTGGCCGAAACCGGCAGCCTGAGCGACACCGCGCGGCAGGCCCACACCACCCAGCCGGGCATGTCGAAGTGGCTCAAGGAGCTGGAGGAAGACGCCGGCGCGGCGCTCTTCGAGCGACACGCACGCGGCCTGCGGCCCACCGCCGAAGGCACGCTGCTGGTCAACCACGCGCGGCGCATCCTCAGCGAGATGGAGCGCGCGCAGAACAATCTCGATGCCCTGCGCGAAGGCAATACGCCGAGCGTGGCGATCGGCACCTCGCCCGCCTCGGCGCCCAGCCTGGTGCCGGACGCGGTTCTCTACTTCCTGCGCAAGCATCCCAACGCCCACGTCTCGCTGCAGGAAAGCACCATGAACGTGCTGCTGGAGCGCCTGCAGCTGGGGCAGCTGGACGTCGTGGTCGGCCGCGTGGACAACTACCAGCCCAGCCAGACACTCAACAGCGAAATGCTGTTCCGCGAACCCATGCAGGTGGTGGCCCGCCCCGGCCACCCCCTGCTCGAACGCCGCGGCCTGACCTGGCAGGACCTGTACCAGTACGACTGGGTGCTCTGGCCACCGGCCACGCCGATCCGCAACCGCCTCGACGCGGCGCTGAGCAACGCCGGCCTCAAGCCGTTGCCCTGCCGGGTGGAGTCCTCCTCGCTGATGGGCAACCTGTGGCTGATGCAGAACAGCGACATGCTGTCGATTGCCTCAGGGCGCGTGGCCGAGCACTTCCACGGCCGCGGGCTGCTGCGCCGCCTGGATTTCGCCCTGGAGGCGGAAGGCTCGATCGGCATGTGCTGGCGCGACGAAACGCACCCGGACAGCGCCGTGCTCGACCTCCTCGATAGCCTGCGCGAGGCGGCGAGGACGCCGATCCGGCGGGAGGAGCCCTGAACGAGGCCAGCGGGCGGCCCTCCACCGATTGCATGGATTGGTGCGGGATCGACCTGCTGCCCGCCACCCCGCTGAACGCCCCGTAGACGGCTTGCCTGCGGGCCATTCAGCGAAGCGTCGAGCCGCTACGCCGGCTGCGCCGCCAATGGGGCGCGGTGTTCCACGAGCCTCTCGTCATAGCGCAACAGGCGCCCGGCGTTGGTCAGCACCAGCAGCGTGCTGAGGTTGTGCAACAGCGCCGCGATCATTGCCCCCGCCGCGCCCAGCAGGCCGAACGCTGCGGCGACGACGATAGCCAGGGTCCAGCCCAGGCCGATCAGCACGTTCACCTGGAGCGTACGGCGGCACTGGCGGCTGAGGCGGATGCAGGTGCCCAGGCGCCGCAGGTCGCCGTTGATCAGCACGATATCCGCCGCCGCCAGGGCGATGTCGGCACCGCCGGCGCCCATCGCCACCCCCACGACACCGGCCTTGAGCGCCAGCGAATCGTTGATGCCATCCCCTACGACCAGGGGACGGAAACCGGCCTCAAGCTCCTCGTTGACCTGGCGCATCTTGTCTTCGGGCAGCGCCTCGGCCACCACCCGCGTGATGCCGACCTGCGCCGCAATGGCGTCGGCCACCCGGCGGCGGTCGCCGGTCAGCAGCAACTGCCGCTGCAGGCCGAGTTCGCGCAATTGCTGCATGGCCTCGGCGGACTCCGCACGCACGTTGTCGGCCAGCAGCAGCCAGGCGAGAAACTGTCCGTTCAGCGCCAGGCCGGCAATCGGGCCATCGTGCTCGGGGACCGCAGGCACATTCAGACCGAGCTGGCGGAACAGCTCCGGACGCCCCAGCGCTGCCTCGCCGGCAGCCGTGCGGGCCACCACGCCGAACCCCTGGCGCTCATGGATATCCTCCAGTGGCAGGTGCTGGTCGTGCGCCACCAGCGCCGACAGTGCGCGGCTGACCGGGTGGCTGCTGGCAGCGCCCAGGCTGGCGGCAAGCGTCAGGATGTCGGCCCGCGAAGTAGCCTGCGCGGTGTCGATCACGCTGTGCAGGCGCAGGTCGCCGTAGGTCAGCGTGCCGGTCTTGTCGATCACCAGCGACGACAGGTCGGCCAATTCCTCTAGGAAGGCGGAACCGCGGATCAGGATGCCATGCCGGGCGGCGACGGCAATGCCCGCCACTGCCGTCGCCGGCGCGGACAGCACCAGGGCGCACGGGCAGGCGGCCACCAGCACGGCGAGCATGGCCTGGGCATCGCTGGTCACGAACCAGGTCACCGCGGCGATCAGCAGCACCAGCAGCAGGTAACGGCCGGCGTGGCGTTCGAGCAGACGGGTGATCGGCGGCTTGGCCTGCTCGGCCCGCTGCATCAGCGCAATCACTTTGCCCAGGGTGGAGTCGTCGCCGACACGGGTGATCTCCACCCGCAGCAGGCCGTCCAGGTTGATCGAGCCACCATGGATATCCATGCCGGGAGACACTTCCCGCGGCACCGCCTCGCCCGTGATGGGCGCGGTGTCGAGGCTCGCCTGCCCCTCGAGGACGCGGCCGTCGGCTGGCACGCGGTCGCCCGCGCGGACCTCGACCTGGTCACCCGGCTTGAGGCTGGCGTTATCGACTTCGCGCACCTGGCCGCCGGCATCGATCAGCCGCGCCTGGCTGCGGGTCAACTGCCCGAGCGCCGCGATGGCCTCCTGCGAGCCCAGCACACTGCGCTCCTCGAGGATGTGGCCGAAGATCATGATGATCGGCAGCAGCGCCGCGGTAGCCAGGTCGCCGGTGGCCCAGGCGCCCAGCATGGCCAGGCCGATGAGCTGGTCGGTGAGGCCGTGCAGGCTGGGTTTCATCAGGCTGTACCAGGCCGAGCGCAAGACTGGGATGGCCACCAGCAGCGAGGCGATGCCCAGCAGCAACTGGCTCACGCCCTCCTGCGTCGGCACCAGCCAGCGCCAGACCAGCCCGAGGCTCAGGAGCCCCAGGGCCAGCATCGCCAGGCTCAACTGGCGTGCGGCCGTGCGTCGCTCGGCCTGCGTCAGCAAGCCGGAGGTCAGGTGCGCATGGCCGTGGTGATGATGGTCGCCATGGCTGTGATGAGTACTCATCGCGAGCAGCTCCCGCTGTGAAGGTGGGTCGAAACAGGTCGGCAGGATGCGCGGGTCATGGCGTGGGCCCCGGCAGGATCATGCGCCCGGCGTCTTCCTTGTCGACGGTGGTGACCGAGCCCGCGCGGGCAAGGATCGCCGGCACCCGCTCCCGGTAGAGGCGCAGCAACAGCTGCGGGTCCTGCTGCTGCGTCAGGCCGACGATGGTGGCGGTCTCGGCCTGGGCGCGGGACAGCCGTTCGCTCGCCTGCGCCTGCGCCACCTGCACCGTGCGATCGGCCGCCTGGGTGGCCTGCTGCATCTGCCGCGCAGCCTCGTTACGGGCCTTCGCCACGGCCTGCTCCGCCTGCTGGCTGGCGGTGAGCACCGCGTTGAAGGCGCTGACCGCGGACAGGGGCAAGGACGACTGCACATCGACCCGCACGACCTCGATGCCGAGGCTGACCCCGGACGAGCGCAGGCGCGCCAGGCTGGCATTGATGCCCTGCTGCAGGTCGCCACGCAGTTGCTCGCGGTGCGCGGCCAGCTGCGCGTCACCGCCGACCAGTTCGGGACGCGCGACGAGAATGGCGTCCATGTCGCGCGACGCGCAGATCTGCACGGCGTTGCGCTCCACCAGGCGGTCCAGGGCAGGCTCCACGTGCTGGCCCTGGCGGGTGAAGGCGTAGGGGTCGTTCACCGTGTAGAACACCCGCACATCCAGTTGCACGGCGCCCGAATCGCCGGTCAGCAGATAGCCCGAGCCCGCCGTCGCATCGCTGGCCAGCGAGCCGTCGCGGTCAGACTTCTGCGCAAGATCCGAGCGCAGCAGCAGTTCCACCCGGCGTTCGGTCACCCGCCCCGCCGAGGGCAGCATGACCACCTGCTCGAACGGCTGCGGCCAGGCGAGCAACAGGCCGGCATTCTGGATACGCTGCTCCGCGCCCAGTCGCAGCACGACCGCGCGGCTTTCAGGCCCCACCTGACGCACATTGCCGAACAGCCAGCCGACCGCCGCCAGCAGCGTCACGGCGTACAGCGCGAGGAAGCCGATGCGTCCGGCCTGCAGCCAGGGGCCATCCGGCTGCCGGCTCGACCGCTGATCAGTGCTGCTCATGGGCTGCTCCGGCAGGCAGCGCTGGGCCATCGACGAGGGCCCGGAACGGTGCCGCATCGGTCCGCAGCACCAGACGGGTGCCGGGGTTGATCACCGAACTCAGGGTGTCGAGCGAGCGCAGCAAGGTGTAGAGCTCGGGGGCACCGGCATAGGCCTTGCCATAGATCTCCGCCGCCTGGACCTGGGACTGGGCCTGGATCTGCGCCGCCTTGACGTTGGCGTCGGCCTCCAGAATCCTCGCGTCGCGCTCGGCAGCCGACTGGATCTCGGCAGCCTTGCGCTTGCCTTCGGCGGTGCGTTCGGTGGCGATGGTCTCGCGTTCGGCCCGCATGCGGTCGACGGTGGCGTCGAGGGTGACCTTGGGCAGGGTGAGGCGCTCGATTCCCACCTGCACCACGCGCACCCCGTAGGTGTTGATCAGCTGCTTCTCGATCTGTTCGCGCAGGCGCTGCTCGAAGGCATCGATCCGCACCCGGCTGGCATCGACGTTGACCAGGTCCGCCAGTTCGAATCCACTGGCGGTGGTTTCCAGCGCCGACCCCACCAGGGTCCGGATCTGGCGGGCGGCCTCGTCGGGCTGGTTCTGGACGGCGCGCATGAACAACTGGATGCTCGGCGCGTCCGGCGCCACCTGCCAGGCGATGTAGGCCTGCACGATGATCCGCAGGCCATCGCGCGTGCCCACATCCTGCAGGCCGCTGGACGTCGTGCGCAGGCGCAGGTCGACCGGCACCGCGGTCTCGAACGGCACCGGCCAGCGCCAGGCCAGCCCGGGCTCGATCAGCACGCGGGAAGGATTGCCGAAACGCGTGATCACCGTGGCTTCGCCAACGCGGACCTGGACGAAGCACGCCGTCGCGGCCATCACCAGGACGAGCAGCAGCGCCACGCCAAGACGCACCCAGACCGGGCGCGCCTGCTCATGGGCGCCACCCTGTTCGTGGTGGTCGTGGTCGTGGTCGTGGTCGTGGTGGTCATGACCGTGGTGGTCGTGGTCATGATCGTGATGGTCATGGCCGTGCGAGGTATGGGAACTCAATGGTTACGCTCCTGCGGGCGTCCCGCTGCGGGATTGGACGGCGTAGGGTCGACCGGCGCGGTGTAGCTGCGCAGGTCCAGGGTCGGGGCCTGGCTGGCCGCCAGGCGGTGATCGATGATCAGACTGTTCGCCCCCGCCAGCCCCTGGGACAAGCGGCCCAGGTACTGTTCGAGGATGAACGCCTGGCCTGCGTGCTGCCACGCCGTGCGCTCGGCATCGAAGCGCAGGGCGGCGGTGCTGGCGGCGGTTGCGGTTTCATGGGCGCCGGCCGTGGCCTTGTCGGTCAGCGACGTGGCGGTCAGGCGGGCCTGGTCGAGCTGCTGCGCGGCCAGCCCGCGATCACGGGCAATCAGCGCCTGGGCGGTGATCTGCGCGGCCTGCACGGCGTGGTAGGCATTCGCCGCACCGGCCGGCGGATGGATGGCCTCCACGGAGGTGGCCAGCAGCTCCACGCCACTGTCCATGCGGTCCAGGTCAGCCTGCACCGCGCGGCCGATGTCGCGGCCAAGCGCTTCCCGCTCTGCGCCGAGCAGGCCATCCAGCGAACGGCCGGCGAAATCGTGGACGAGCACGCGGTTGGCGACGCTGCGCAGCAATTGCGCCACGTCGGCGCTGTGGTAGGTCGCCGCCAGCGCCGCCGCGTCGCTCAGGCCGATGCGGTAGATGAAGCGCACGTCCATGTTGACGATCTGGAAGCCCTGGCGACCGCCGTCGGTGCCGGCGATGACCTGGGAATTCTCGCTCAGGTGGGTGGCATCCCACAGGCGATTGGCGGACGCCGGCGCGGCGCCTTCGGCCGGGGCCAGCGGCTCCGCCACGCCCTCGCCCGAGGTCGCCAGTTCGTGGACGACACTGTTGTCCACGCTCAGCACCTTGCCCAACGGCCATGGCAGGCCGACGTGCAGGCCCGGCTGATAGACCGCCACCGGCTTGCCGAAGCGCTCGTACACACCGCGATTGCCCATGGGCACCTCGACGATGCCCGTGAGCAGCCAACCGACCAGCGCCACCAGCGCCAGCACCGGCAGAAACGCCCGGCGCATGAACGCGAAGGCCCATACCTGGCGCAGGTCGATGCCCAGTCGCTCGTGCAGTTCACTCTGCAGCATCGCCAACGGCCGGGGCGGCCATTGCAGGAGATCGCCCACCAGGCTGCGCGCCACCAGCGCCGGCTCCTCGCGCGGGCGCGAGGGGCGGAACATCGCCAGGACCGCCCGCGACAGCAGTTCGATGGCCGCCACCGCAGGCAGCACCCCGATCAACACCGCCATGCGCGCGGGCCACAGCCGCTCGCCATCGACGCACGCCAGGCAGACGATGGTCAGCACCTGCACGGCGATGACCAACCTCAGCATGGCCGCCAGTGCGCCGGCCTCGGGCCAGGTCGTCGTGCTTTCCGCGCTCAGGTGGCGCTCGACCACGACCAGGCCGAACGCCAATACCGCCAGCACGCCAATCGCAACCCAGGTCACCTGGCCTGCCGCCTGCGGCAACGGCAGGTCGAGGCGCCAGGCGCTCCTGACCATGAGCAGCGCCAGGCCCGCCAGACCGATCAGCCAGGGCGTCTCGGCGCCAAGGCCGTGCAGGTGCCGCCGGCAGGCCCCGGCGATCTGCGCGAACCAGCGCTCGACCACGCTGAGCGACTCGGGGTCGACCGTTTCGCTGGCGGCACGGCGCCAGAAGAACAGCGGCGTGGGCTCCTGCCCCATCGCCGCCACGCGCCAGCTTGCCACCTGCCAGGCGGACTGTGCCGTGGCGGCCAGCAGGAGCAGTGCGGCAGCGTTGACGGCCAGCAGAACGAGCCAATGGGAATCGGGGCTGAACACCCCGACCAGCCCCTGGACCACCGCGAACAGGATCACGATGGCCATCGCCAGGTAGCTGATCAGGACCAGCCGGCGCGTGTGGATCCTGGCGCGCTGGAAACGCGGCAACCCATCCAGGTCGGGAGCCTCGGTGTCTAGATCGACTCGCATGAACACTCCGGGAAGCACCCGCCGTCGCGCGTCGTCACTCGACGGACGGCGGGTATCAGACATAAACCGCAGTAACGTTATAACAACGGATGTAAAAAATCTGTCTGCAACGATTCAGCACACGGGGCCGCCCCGACCGAGCAGCCCAGGGTATGTGTTGCGGGCAGTCGAGCGATCAGGCCGCTGGCGAACGGTCGGCCGGAGGGAGCGCTCCCTGCATAGCGGGCGTCATGGGCTGGATGCCCCGGGGTTTTCTTGCCTGACTACCGAGAGGATGCGCGGGGCCCATGCCGGGCCCCCATTGAATTCAGCACGGGGACAACCGCCGCAGGCAGGCGGCCGTCCCCTCCCCGCCTTACGGCTTGATGGCGACCTTCAGTACCCCGTCGCGCTGGTGGGCGAACAGGTCGTAGGCCTCGACGATGTTGTCCAGCGCATAGTGGTGCGTGACCAGCGAGCCGAAGTCGGCGCGGTTCGACTCGATGATGCTCATCAGCCGGCGCATGCGCTCCTTGCCGCCGGGGCAGAGTGCCGTGTTGATCTTGTGATCGCCCAGGCCGGCGGCGAAGGCGGCCAGCGGTATCTTCACGTCGCTGGAGTACACGCCCAGGCTCGACAGCGTGCCGCCGGGCTTGAGCACCTTCATCGCCTGCTCGAAGGTAATCGGCAGGCCCAGGCATTCGATGGACGAATCGGCGCCACGGCCGCCGGTGAGCTTCATCACCGCCTCCACCACGTCGCACTGGGTGAAGTCCAGCGTGACGTCGGCGCCCATGCTGCGGGAGATGTCCAGCCGGTGCGCGTTGCCATCCACCGCGATGATGGTCGAAGCGCCCAGCAGGCGGGCGCCGGCGGTGGCGCACAGGCCGATGGGGCCCTGGGCGAAGACGACCACGGTGTCGCCGATGCGGATGTTGGCGTTCTCCGCGCCCTTGAAGCCGGTGGACATGATGTCCGGGCACATCAGCACCTGCTCGTCGGTCAGGCTGTCGGGAATCGGCGCGAGGTTGCCCTCGGCATCCGGCACCAGCACGTACTCGGCCTGGGTACCGTCGATCAGGTTGCCGAAGCGCCAGCCGGCGGTGGCCTTGTAGCCATGGCAGGCGCAGCGGCCGCTCTCGATCAGGTAGCTGCCATCCTGGGACGGCACGCCATCCTGCGCGGCGTAGGAGTTGAAGTTCGGGCAGATCGCCCCGGCGATCACCCGCTGGCCTTCGCGGTAGCCCTTCACGGCGCTGCCGAGCTTCTCGATCACGCCGACCGGTTCGTGGCCGACGGTCAGCCCCTTGGCCACCGGGTACTCGCCCTTGAGGATGTGCACGTCGGTGCCGCAGATGGTGGTGGTGGTGATGCGGATCAGCGCGTCGTTGGGGCCGATTTCCGGGATGGGTTTGTCCGTCAGTTCGATGCGGCCCGGTTCCACGAAGATCGCCGCTTTCATCATTGCCATCGTTCTTTCTCCTTGCTTGGGGTGCGCCATGGATGAACCTGGCCGGGGGCGGCACAGCTGACAGCGCGTGCTCGCCCCCGGGCCGATTCGATCCAGTGTGCTCGGCCGAGGCGAATGCCCGTTGATGCATATCAAGCGCCGGGAAACTCCGCATCGGCCTGCCGACCGCCTCTCACCGACGGCGGCGCCGCCGGGATGGCTGGCAGCCCGGTAGAGCATTGACCCCGATGGCGGGAAAACAAGGTACGTGCGTCGGGTGGTGCTGGAATCCTTCGCGCCCCCGCAGCGGTTACAATGGCGACCGCGTCGATCCGCCCGGATCGACAAGCCCGGAGCCCGCCGTAGATGTTCACCCTTGCCACCCTCGACACGTCGCCCCCCGAATCCCTGAAGAGCCAGGTGCTGCAGATGGTGGTGGACTACTTCAGCGACGTCAGCCCGGTGCCCCTGACGCCGAGCAATCCGCTGTTCCAGTTGTACCAGTACGTGATCGGCTACGAGGTGCACCTTTACCTGCAGGCCATGGACGGCGCCTCGCCGAGCGGCGCGCGGCTGATCCTCGCGCTGGACGATGAAGACCCGTCCCGCGTCCTGGGCTTCGCCCTCTACCTGCCCAGCGCGGATGACGCCGAGGCCTGCACCCTGGCCTACCTCGCCGTTCAGGCCAGCCACCGCCGCCAGGGCATCGCCCGCGCCCTGCTGCGCAGGATGACCGAGCACCGCCCCCACGCCGAGCTGGCCTGCGCCGCGGGCAAGGTGCCGGTGTTCGAGGCGCTGGGCTTCCGCGTGCTGGCGGCGCAGGGTCCGCACGTCCTGCTGAACACCCGCGACCACCGCTCCGATGGCCTGGTCGCGGTGCAGGACCTGGCGCCGATCTACCAGTCCAAGGAGGTGCGACAGATCCACACCTACCTGGTCAAGCAGAACGGCAGCAAGGCCATGCGCGAGGCGGAGAAGAAGCGCGACCGCCTGCTCGACCAGATGACCTGGCAGGCCCAGGAGCTGGTGAAACAGCGCGTGCCGACGATTCACTGACCCACGCCGCTCGCTCCCTTCATCGCCACCCGCCCTGCCATCCATCCGCACCCTGCAAACGGGTTGAACGCTCCCGTGCCCGAGGCTTCCAAACTTCAGAGTTTCCAAGCTTCAAAGCCCAAGCACACTGGAGAACGACATGGCAGAGCAAAACCTGAGCGGCTTCGAACGAGCCACCTCGATCGCACTGGGCCTGGCGGCCATCGGCATGGGTATTCGCCGCGGCGGCATCAGCGGCTGGATGGGCGCGGCCGCCGGCGTACTGGCCGCCAAGCGCGGGTTCACCGGGCACTGTGCGATGAAGGCGGCGATCACGCCGGCCGATCCCGAGGTGCTGTCCCAGCAGGACCACCCGGCCGCCGCTGCGGTGGCGCCGTCACCCGGCATCGCCGACGCGTCGGTTTCCGAGTCGCGCATCGACCACGCCCTGGAAGAGACGTTTCCCGCCAGCGATCCGATCTCGCCCTGATGCGGTCGCTCGCGGATGAAGAAGTCGCTGCAGGAGTACAACCGCAAGCGTGACTTCGACGCCACGCCGGAGCCCAGCGGCAGGCGCTCCGGCAAACCCCTCGAACATGCCCTGCAGTTCTGCGTGCAGAAGCACGACGCCACGCGGCTGCACTATGACTTCCGCCTGGAACTGGACGGGACCCTGAAGAGCTGGGCGATTCCCAAAGGCCCCTGCCTGGACCCGAAGGTGAAGCGCCTGGCCGTCCACGTCGAGGACCATCCGCTGGACTACGCCGCCTTCGAGGGGCACATCCCCGAAGGCCACTACGGCGCCGGCGATGTCATCGTCTGGGATCGCGGCATCTGGCTGCCCATCGGCGATGCGGCGGCGGCCTATCGCAAGGGCCGCCTGAAGTTCGAGCTGCAGGGGGAAAAGCTCAGCGGCGTGTGGAACCTGGTGCGCACCCACATGGCCGGCGCCAAGGAGCAATGGTTCCTGATCAAGAGCCAGGACGCCGCCGCCCGCGACGAAGCCGACTACGACATCGTCAAGGCGCTGCCCGACAGTGTGCTGAGCGAGCGCACCATCGTGCCACGGCGTCGGCGGAAGACGGCGGAAGCGGGCACGGCGAGCGCCCCGGCCGTGCCCCCTACGCGTCGAAAAAACGCGGCGCAGCCCCTGCAGGGCGCGCGCAAGGGCGAGCTGCCCGCGCTGATCAAGCCCGAACTGGCGAGCCTCGTGGAATCGGCGCCGGACGGCGACTGGCGCTATGAAATCAAGTTCGACGGCTACCGCATCCTCGCCCGCGTGGAGGCCGGCACGGTGCGCCTGTTCACCCGCAACGGCCACGACTGGACCGAGCGCATGCCCGGTCAGGTTCGCGCCCTGGAAGCGCTGGGGCTGGACAACGCCTGGCTGGACGGCGAAGTGGTGGTGCCCGGCGAAGATGGCCGCCCGGATTTCCAGGCCCTGCAGAACGCCTTCGACGCCAACCGCAGCGACAGCATCGTCTACTACCTCTTCGACCTGATGCACCTCAACGGCATGGACCTGCGCCGGGTCGCCCTCGAACAACGGCGCGCCGCCCTGCGCGCCGTACTGCAGAACAACCAGGACGAAGCGCTGCGCTTCTCCGAGGATTTCGACGAATCCGCCCAGGCCATCCTCCACAGCGCCTGCCAGATGCGCCTGGAAGGGCTGATCGGCAAGCGCGCCGGCAGCCTGTACCTGTCACGCCGCAGCGACGACTGGATCAAGCTCAAGTGCCAGCACCGCCAGGAATTCGTGGTGGTGGGTTTCTCCGCCCCGCGCGGCAGCCGCGCGGCCTTCGGCGCCCTGCTGCTGGCCCTGCACGACGCCGACAGCGGCGAACTGCGCTACGCCGGCAAGGTCGGTACCGGCTTCAACGAGCACTCGCTGCGCCGCATCCACGAGCAGTTGAAACCGCTCCAGGTCAAACGGCCACCGGTGGTCAACCCGCCCACCGGCGTGGATGCCCGGGGCGTGCAGTGGCTGCGGCCACAGTTGCTCGCCGAGGTCGCCTACGCGCAGATGACCCGCGACGGCATCATCCGCCATTCGGTGTTCCATGGCCTGCGGGACGACAAGCCGGCCAGCGCCATCGTCCCTGAACGACCGGCGCGGCCCGCCCGCCGGGCGAAGACCGCCGACCCGCCCAGGCAAGCGGCGCCGGCCGCGGAGCAGATCCGCATCACCCACGCCGGCCGCGTCATCGACGCCAGCAGCGGCACGACCAAGATGCAGCTGGCCGAATACTACGCCGCGATCGCGCCCTGGTTGCTGCCGCACCTCGCGCAGCGCCCGGTGGCGTTGGTGCGCGCGCCCGAAGGCATCGCCGGCGAGCTGTTCTTCCAGAAGAACCCCGCCAGCCTGGCCATCCCCGGCATCGAGAGCCTCGGCAAGGAGCATGCGGGGCAACCGGTGATGCTGATCAATCACCTCGAGGCATTGATCGGCGCGGTGCAGATGAGCGCGCTGGAACTGCACACCTGGAACGCCACGGCGGCCGACCTGGCGCGGCCGGATCGCTTCATCCTCGATCTCGACCCGGACCCGGCGCTGCCGTGGAAGACCATGGTCGAGGCCACCCAGCTGACCCTCGCGCTGCTCGACGAACTGGGCCTGACCGCGTTCCTCAAGACCAGCGGCGGCAAGGGCATCCACATCGTCGTGCCGCTGCGGCCCAAGGATGACTGGGAGAGCGTCAAGGCCTTCAGCAAGCGCATCGTGCAGCACATGGCGCGGCTGATGCCGGAGCGTTTCTCCGCGGTTTCCGGGCCGAAGAATCGCATCGGGCGGATCTTCATCGACTACCTGCGCAACAGCCAGGGGGCGACGACCGCCTGCGCCTACGCCGTCAGGGCGCGGGAGCACCTGCCGGTGTCGGTGCCGATCGGTCGGGAGGAGGTTCAGCAGATCAAGGGGGCGGCTCAATGGACGCTGCGCAACGTCGTGCAGCGCCTGGACGAACTCGGGGAAGACCCCTGGGCGGGCTACGGCAAGACCCGGCAGACCATCACCGCGAAGATGCGCCGGCAGTTGGGCATGGAGTGAATCGCTGGCACGGCGCACTGGAGCAAAACGCCAGCGGTGATGACCCGGCCGCAAGCCGGGCACCACCGCGAGCACCTCTGCAGCCGGGCGCACGCCCGGCCCAGAGGTCAGCGCACAGCGTTAGCTGCGGCCGCCACCGTGGCTGTGCTGGCCACCTTTGCGGCCGGCTTCGGACGCCTTCTCACGGTCGTTGGCGAAGTTGCCGCCGCTGTTCTGGCCACCCTTCTTCCCTGCTTCGCTGGCCTTTTCCTTGTCGTTTGCAAAGTTGCCGGGGTTTTTGTTGGTCGTCATTTTCAGTACCTCGTTGGGCAGTGAATGATGATGCAAGGTCGAGAATTCGATGCCTTACAGGGGGTCTGAAAAACGGCCGGCGCCGATGTTCAAACCGATTGCCAGAGGACGACGAACGGATCGCCGAAACCCTCGAGCTAGCCGCCTCGCTTGGGTTTTCCAGCGTCGCAGAATGCACGGCGTACAGCGCCCCAGCGTGCAAATGTCCCTGCAGGCGAACGACGCGATGGGGGTTTGCGGCGCCCCCGGGTTGGCCTGCCCCTTGCTGCATTGCTCCAGTAGCGTTGGCTAGCGCAGAAGCGAGCCCGACGCGCCGGTAGCGACACCCCGTTTCGCCTGCCTTCAGGAGGTCACCACCATGGACAACCCCGACATTCGCGGCCCCGCCGACGCGTCGCGGATCAACCTCAACGAAGACTACGAGCGGCGTTACTGGGCCGAGGCCTTCGGTGTCAGCGAGCAGCGCCTGCGCGAGGCCGTGCATGCGGTCGGCGTCTCCACCGAGGCCGTGCGCCAATGGCTGCTGCGCCACCCGCAGTAGCGCTGCAACGGAATCACAGGGTCAGCCGCGCCCCCGGCCCCGGGACGACGAGCTGATCAAGAGGTTTCCGTCGTCGCGTGGGTCTGCCCGGCATCATGGCGGCGGGTTGGCCCATGCGGCGACGGAATCTTTCAGGCAGCGGACGACAAGCCGCCCGCTGCGCCTTTCACGGCTGACACATTCACGGCTGACGATAGTGCCCCGGCGTGGTGTCGCGCTCCTGGCTGCGCTGGTTACGGCTGAGCTGGATATCGGTGATGCGCGACGGGTCCAGCGTGCTGTGCAGGGACTGCACGTAGCGCCGTGCATCGTCCAGGGTCAGCTCCTCCTGATGCAGCACCGTGCTCATGGGCTGGTTGTCGAGAATGTAGCTGATGACATAGGCGGGCGTGGTCATGGGGGTGCCTCGCGGTGCGGGGCCGCCCGTGGGCGGCCCGGGTGAAGGGATGCGCAGCCGGTGCACCGGGCGGCTAGCCCGGATGCAACAGGTTGCGCGACAGCGGCCGCGACACATCGAAGGGCCGCTGCGGCGTGGTGGATTGGTCTTCGCGGTCGGGCATCTTCCGCGGCTGCGGACGTTCCGCCGAGCGTGGCGCCGGCGTCGGGTTGCGTTCAGGGGACATGGTCATCTCCGCAGGCGGCCGCTGGAAACCAGTCGGCCGCCTTGGCTCAGGGTTGCTTGGGCACCAGCCCCGACCCCAGGTCGGCACCGGTGACGGGGTCGGCCATGGGGTCCGAGCGGGTGCGATCCTGCATCTGCTGGAGCAGTTCGCTGTCCTCCTCCGACAGCTGCACCGTGGCGCTGCCATCGCCGCCGTCCACGGCAGGTTCCGGCGACTCGATGTACTCCCAGTCGTCGCCTTCGTTCCATGGCCCTCGCGTGTCGCCCTCCCCCTGCGACAGGTTGAAGTAGCGGTTGGTGAACTCCGCCATCCCCGGCAACTTGCCCTGCGGGAAGTTCGGCTGGATGGCATGCAGCGCCTTCTCGAAGGACTGCTGGTGAGCCAGCTCGCGGGTCATCAGGAAGGTCAGCGCATCCTTGATGCCGGGGTCGTCGGTGACGTTGATCAGGCGCTCGTAGATCATCTTCGCCCGCGCCTCGGCGGCGATGTTCGAGCGCAGGTCCGCCGTGGGCTCGCCGATGGTGTCGATGTACGCCGCCGTCCAGGGCACGCCGCCGGAATTCACCAGCGCCGGCCCGCCGCCATAGAGGATCGAGGTGATGTGCGAGTCGTTGCCGGCCCCGGTGAGGGAGCGGTACAGCTCGGTTTCCTGGTCCACGCCTTCGGCCAGGCGACCCTTGGCGCCCTTGTTCAGCATGCCGACGATGGAGCCGATGATCTCCAGGTGGCTCAGCTCCTCCGTGGCGATGTCCATCAGCAGGTCCTTGCGGCCGGGGTCGCACTCGGCCAGGCCTTGCGTGAAGTAGCGCATCGCGGCGGCGAGTTCTCCCTGCGGGCCGCCGAACTGCTCCAGCAGCAGGTTGGCAAGGCCAGGGTCGGGCGCTGCCACCCTGACCGTGTATTGCAGTCGCTTGTTGTGCACGAACATGGATGATTCCTCCAGTCGTCTTGCGGGCTTCCCTGGGTAGGCGAAACGGGGACCTTTCCTGGCGCCCGATGGGTGGAAAAATCCCGGCGACGATAGTTCATAACTTCTCGCAAACGCCCGCTGCGCTTGGCGTTGCGCTTACCTGGCCATCGGCGAGGAAAACTGAACGAGGTGATTTCGTGCCACTCACAGCAGGCACAACCCACCCGAGGAGAACCTCACCATGACAAGCAAAAAAGACAACCTGCTGGACTGGCTGCGCGACGCCCACGCCATGGAGCAGCAGGCCGAGAAGATGCTCGAGGCGCAGTCCGGCCGGCTGGAGCATTACCCGCAGCTGAAAACCCGCATCGACCAGCACCTGGAGGAAACCCGCGGGCAGCAGCGCCTGATCGAAGGCTGCCTGGAGCGCCTGGGCAGCAGCCCGTCAACGCTCAAGGACCTGGGCGGCAAGCTCATGGCGTTCGGGCAGGCGGTCGGCGGCATGACGGTGAGCGACGAGGTGGTGAAAGGCGCCATGAGTGGCTACGTGTTCGAGAACATGGAAATCGCCGCCTACACCGTGCTGATCGCCGCCGCCCAGGAAGTGGGCGACAGCGCCACCGAGGCGGCGCTGAAACAGATCCTGCCGCAGGAGGTCGCCATGGCCGACTGGCTGCGCGAGCACCTGCCGGAAATCACCCGCGCGTACCTGGCGCGCGACCACGTCGACGCGGAC
Source organism: Pseudomonas sp. GCEP-101 (assembly GCF_025133575.1). Classification (NCBI taxonomy): domain Bacteria; kingdom Pseudomonadati; phylum Pseudomonadota; class Gammaproteobacteria; order Pseudomonadales; family Pseudomonadaceae; genus Pseudomonas; species Pseudomonas sp. GCEP-101. The sequence goes on from NZ_CP104011.1 coordinate 5,522,928, forward strand.
GAGGCCAAGCGATGAATTCACGCCTGTTCACGGCGTGCTGTAGCCCCGCGAAGAAGCCGGCGCCCCTGCTCAAGACCTGCACCTTCGCGGTCCTGCACTTCTCCATCGCCTTCTGCGTCGCCTACCTGCTGACCGGCTCGGCGCTGACCGGCGGGTTGATCGCCCTGGTCGAGCCGGCCTGCAATACCGTCGCGTTCTACTTCCATGAGCGCGTCTGGAGCCGCTTCGGCGTGACGCCGGAGCAGGATGTGGGCCTGGGGCACGGCAATCTGCTGTCCGGTGACGACCCGCACGACGAGTCCGCCTGATGCCTACGTCATCACCACGGGGCCTGCGGGCCCCGCCTTTCCCTGCGGCCCAGCGCTGGCGTTTCAGTGATAGCCGCTGTCGACCGTGGTCTTGCCGCGGAACACGTAGTAGCTCCAGGCGGTGTAGCCGAGGATGAAGGGGATGATGAACAGCGCGCCCACCAGCATGAAGCCCTGGCTCTGCGGCGGCGCGGAGGCCTCCCAGAGGGTCACCGAGGGCGGCACGATGTGCGGCCAGAGGCTGATGCCCAGGCCCGCATAGCCGAGGAAGATCAGCGCCAGGGTGAGCACGAAAGGTCGCGCGTTGTCGTCGTTGGCCACCGAGCGCAGCAGCCGCCAGAAGCACAGCAGCACGAGCACCGGCACGGGCGACAGCCAGAACACGTTCGGCACGCTGAACCAGCGCGCGGCGATAGCCGGGTGGGTCAGCGGCGTCCACAGGCTGACGATGCCGATCACCGCCAGCAGAACCAGCGCCAGCGGCCGCGCCAGGTCGTGCATGCGCGCCTGCAGCGGGCCTTCGGTCTTGAGGATCAGCCAGGTGCAGCCGAGCAAGGCGTAGGCGATCACCAGCCCCGCGCCACAGAACAGCGGGAAGGCGGCCAGCCACTCGAACGAGCCGCCGGCGAAACGGCCGTCGCGCACCTCCAGGCCATCGATGAAGGTGCCCAGCACCACACCCTGGCAGAAGGTCGCCACCACCGAGCCGACGATGAAGGACAGGTCCCACAGGTGACGCTTCTGTGCCCGCGCCTTGAAGCGGAACTCGAACGCCACCCCACGGAAGACCAGACCCACCAGCATGATGATCAGCGGCAGGTAGAGCGCCGGCAGCACCACCGAATAGGCCAGCGGAAAGGCGCCGAACAGCCCGGCGCCGCCCAGCACTAGCCAGGTCTCGTTGCCGTCCCACACCGGCGCGACGGTGTTCATCATCACGTCGCGGTCGGCGGTGTCGGGGAAGAACGGATAGAGGATGCCGATCCCCAGGTCGAAGCCGTCCATCACCACGTACATCATCACGCTGAAGATGATGATCACGGCCCAGATCAGCGGAAGGTCGATGCCCATGGTTCAGCTCCCCCTGTTGTCGGTTGAGGTGTCGTTGTCCGGATCGCCCGCAGCCGACAGCGGCCGCGCGGCCGTGCTCTGCTGGCCCGCGCCGCCCTGGGCCGGCGCCCTGCCCTCGGCGGTCTGCGGGCCCTTGCGCACCAGGCGCAGCAGGTAGGCGAAGCCCACGCCGAACACGGTGAAATACACCACCACGAACAACAGCAATGTGAGGGTGAGCTGCGCCGCGCCGTGTGGCGCAACCGCGTCGCGGGTACGCATCAGCCCATAGACCACCCAGGGCTGGCGGCCCATCTCCGTGGTCACCCAGCCCGCCAGCAGCGCCACCAGGCCGGACGGCCCCATCCACAGCACCAGGTGCAGGAACGGCCGGCTGTCGTACAACCGCCCGCGCCAGCGCAGCCAGAGGCTGCACAGGCCGACGACGATCATCAGCAGGCCCAGCCCGACCATCAGGCGGAAAGTCCAGAAGATCACCGTGGAGTTGGGCCGGTCCTGCGCGGCGAACTCCTTCAGCGCCGGGATCGCCTCGGTGGTGCTGTGCCGCAGGATCAGGCTGCCCAGCACCGGCACCTCCACCTTGAAGCGGGTCTCCTCGCGCTGCATGTCGGGCCAGCCCACCAGGATCAGCGGTGTCGGCCCGCCCTCGGCGTTGTCCCAGTGCCCTTCGATGGCGGCGATCTTCGCGGGCTGGTGCTGCAGCGTGTTCAGGCCATGGGCATCGCCCACCAGCAGTTGCACCGGCGCCACCAGCAGCGCCATCCACATCGCCATGGAGAACATCGTGCGCACCGCCGGCGTGTTGCGGCCGCGCAGCAGGTGCCAGGCGCCGGAGGCGCCGACGAAGAACGCCGTGGCGAGGAACGCCGCGATGCTCATGTGCACCAGGCGGTAGGGAAACGACGGATTGAAGATCACCGCCAGCCAGTCGGCCGGGACCACCCGGCCATCGACGATCTCGTGGCCCTGCGGCGTGTGCATCCAGCTGTTGGAGGCAAGGATCCAGAAGGTCGACACCAGCGTACCGATGGCCACCATCAGCGTGGCGAAGAAGTGCAGCCCCGGCCCGACCTTGTGCCAGCCGAACAGCATCACGCCGAGAAAACCCGCCTCGAGGAAGAACGCGGTGAGCACCTCGTAGGTCAGCAGTGGCCCGGTGATGCTCCCGGCGAAGGCGGAGAAACCGCTCCAGTTGGTACCGAACTGGTACGCCATCACCAGCCCCGAGACCACGCCCATGCCGAAGTTCACCGCGAAGATCTTCGACCAGAAGTGATAGAGGTCGCGGTAGACCTCCTCCTTGCTGCGCAGCCACAGGCCTTCGAGCACGGCGAGGTAGCTGGCCAGGCCGATGGTGATGGCCGGGAAGAGGATGTGAAAGGACACGGTGAAGGCGAACTGCAGCCGCGCCAGGTCCAGCGTTTCCAGATTCATTGCGCGCCTCATCGATGACAGGCAGGTTGCTGGCCGGCAGGTCCACCGGCCAGGCCGTATTCCGCTATGAATCAGGGCCCGGGCAAATGTTCAGGCGAAATGACGACGGGTTGCCCGCCGCGTCCTCAATTGAGCCGTGACCTTCGCCGCTCCTGCTGGTAGAGCACCACCACCTGGCGGGCGAATTCCAGCGGGTCGATGTCCGTCCGCTGCGCGGACTCGCACAGCTCCGCCCAGCCTTTGCGCTGGCGGTGCAGATGCCGTTCAGCGGGAGTCGATCCCAACGGGATGGTGCGTTCGATTTCCTGGGCCAGCGCCGGCACCAGCAAGAGAAAGGCAGCGACTGCTGCTTCCTTCAGCTCTTTGTCCGAGTCGTTCACGGCTAACCTCGATGGCTTGCTCACCTCACAGTCATGCCCTGAGCAGAACGGCCAGCAGGCCGCCTATCGAGTGGGCAGAAAAAACATAGTCCAGTTTCCCGCCGCTGCTCCAGCCCCGCTGCCATGGCGCGCCGAGACAGCCGGCGGCGCATTCGTCCTGAACGAATCGGCGCGCCCGGCAGTCCGAAACGCAGGAATCCCGCCACGGAATGCCGGCCATGCGATTACGCCCTTTTCTGCTCGCCACGCTGCTGCCGACACTGCTCGCCAGCCTCCCCGCCAGCGCCGAGGAACCCCTGCGCCTGGCATCGCTCAAGCGCTGCGGCGACCTGCTGGATGCACAGCAGCAGGACTGGTGCCTGACGGTGCGCGGCCTCGGCGCGGCCCTGCCGCGCGTCCTGCTCGACGGCCGCCCGCTGGCGGACCAGGACATCCGCCGCGACGCCGACCAGCTGCGCATCCGCCTGAACAGCGCCCGGCAGCGCAGCGGCCCGCTCTGGCTGGAAGATGGCTCCCGCGCGAGCAACGCCGCCTGGCTGACCCTGCGCAACAGCCACGTGCTGGCGGCGGGCCCGGACGAGGTGGCGACGAACCAGGACGGCCTGACCACCTACGTGGACCTGGCCAGCCTGCTGATCGAGGAAAACCACGACGGCCTGCGCGAAGCGCAGCGGCTGGCGCACAAGTATGGCGCCGAGGTGGTGGGCAGCATCGCCCCCTTGAATCTCTACCAGCTGCGCTTGCCGGCCAAGGACCTGGTGCAGCGCGACGCCCTCGTCCTGCGCCTGGGCAGCGAAACCAGCGTGGACGCCGTGGTGGTCGAGGAGTCGGCGGCGCAAAGGAGCGAGGAAGCGCCGGCCCGCCGCGAGCCGGAAAAGCCCGCCCAGGACTCCGATGAATGGGCCGCCAACCGTTTCCTCGACGCGGTGAACTACTACCAGCGACGCATCCCCGCCAGCCAGGCGCCGATTCGCCCGCAACCGGTGCGCATCGGCCTGATCGAGCGTGACGTCGACTTCGACACGGCAGATTTCGCCGGCTTCTCCGGTGCCTGCGCGCCGCCCCGCGTCTGCGTCTACGCCCGCGACGCCGAACGGCCCGACCAGCACGGCACCACCGTGGCCGGCATTCTCGCCGCGGGCTGGGACGATGGCGGCAACACCGGCTTCCTGCGGGCGCTGGAGCGGGCCGGCGGCGGCTTCGAGGTCATCGTCGAGCGCAACTCCGACGCCGGTATCACCGCCAATATCGCCGCCTCGGTGAACCTGGTGGAAGACGGCGTGCGGGTGCTGAACTGGAGCTGGGGCATCCACCGGGTCGGCGCCCGGAACGTCGAGGGCGACGAGGTGGATTCGCTGCTGCGCTCGGGCATCGCCATGGGCGGCTACGAAGAGTTGCTGGAAGAGTTCTTCCTCTGGCTGCGCCAAGAGCACCCCGACGTGGTAGTGGTGAATTCGGCGGGCAATGGCTCGTCCTTTTCCGGCACCGACGAATACCGCCTGCCCTCCTCCTTCATCACCGAACAGCTGATCGTCGTCGGCGGCCACCAGCGCAGCCAGCAGGCCGGCCTGGCGGTGGACGACCCGGGTTTCGCCGTCAAGCGACGCTCGTCGAACATCGACATGCGGGTCGACATCACCGCGTCGGCCTGTACCCATGCGTCGGTGCGCGAGCCCGGCGCCGCGGGCGCGGTGCATTGCGGCACTTCCTACGCCACGCCGATGGTCGCCGGGCTGCTGGCGGCGATGCTGTCGATCAACCCGCACCTGCAGCCCGAGCAGTTGCGCATGCTGCTGCGCCGCAGCGCCCTGAGCATCGGCGACAACTACGACTTCGAACCGACGGACGCCGAGGACCTCACCGCGCCCATCCTGCCGTCGGAGCGCAACTACCGGCTCGATGACCGGGACGTTGGCCGCTCCGCCCGACTGGACATGCAGAAGGCCCTGGAACTGGCGGTACAGAGCCGCGAACGGGTGCGCTGAGGCGGGGCACGGCAGGCAGCGGCATCCATTCGTAACCTGCCGCTGCCTGGCCGCGCGGAGCGAACTACGCTGAACATCCTTGAAACGGTCCGCCCGCACCTGCTGGCACGATGAGATCGCAAGGACATCAGCATGCCCAAGACTAATCTGGAGGCCCCGCCCCGCGTGGACTTCCGCCTTCCCGACGACACCGGCGCCAGTGTCCACGACAGCGAGGTACGCTTCCGCGCGCTGGTGACTACCACCAGCACGGCGATCTACCGCATGAGCCCGGACTGGCAGGAAATGCGCGAGCTGACCGGCCAGGGGTTTCTCGAAGACACCGCGCAACCGAACCTGAACTGGATCGAGAAGTACATCGAGCCGGAGGACCGCGCCCGCGTGCTGCGCGCCATTGCAAAGGCCATAGCCGAGCGCTCCACCTTCGAGCTGGAACACCGGGTGCGCTTCTCCGATGGCAGCCTCGGCTGGACGCTGTCGCGGGCGGTGCCGATCCTCGATGCGGCCGGCAACGTCGTGGAATGGTTCGGCGCCGCCTCCGATGTCACCCAGAAGCACAACGCGGTGACACGCCTGCGCGAAAGCGAAGCAGGCTTCAAGGCCATCGCCGACACTGCGCCGCAGTTGGTCTGGGTGACCGACACAGAGGGCCGCCTGGTGTTCTTCAACCAGCGCTGGAGCGAGTACTTCGGCAGCGCCGGCGAGCCGGAAAACCTCCGGCTGTTCGCCGCCGCATGCATCCACCCCGAGGACCTGGAAAGCACCCTGGCCGCCTTCGACCAGGCACGCAGCAGCGGCTGCGTCTTCGAGGCCGAACACCGCCTGCGCGGCCGCGATGGCAACTACCGCTGGTTCATGGCCAGGGCCAACCCCTACGTGGACGAGGAAACCGGGGACATCCTGCGCTGGTACGGCATCTCCCTGGATGTGCACGAGCGGCACAACGCCGAATCGACCCTGCGCACCTTCAACGAGCGCCTGGAGGTCAAGGTCCAGGCCAGCTCCCGCGACCTGCAGGCGGCCGAGGCGCAGGTCCGGCAGATGCAGAAGCTCGAGGCCATCGGCCAACTGACCGGGGGCGTCGCCCACGATTTCAACAACCTGCTGACGATCATCCGCAACTCGGCGGAACTCCTGCGGCGCAAGGCATTGCCCGCCGACAAGCAGCAGCGCTACCTCGATGCCATCCTCGACACCGCCGATCGCGCCGCCACGCTGACCGCCCAGCTGCTCGCCTTCGCCCGCCGGCAAGCGCTCAAGCCAGCGGTGTTCGCCGTCGGCGAGCGCGTCGAGCAGATCGCCGACATGCTGCGCAGGACGGTGGGCCCCAGGACTCGCATCGTGGTGCGCACGCCGCCGGGCGAGTACTTCGTCGAGGCGGACCTGAACCAGTTCGAAACCGCGCTGGTGAACCTGGTCATCAATGCCCGCGACGCCATGCACGGCGACGGCGTGGTCACCATCAGCCTCGAGGAAGCGACCACGGCGCCCTCGCAACATGGCGGCGCCGGCAGCGTCGAGCAGGTCTGCATCGCGGTCACGGACGAAGGCCACGGCATCGCGCCGGAGGATATCGAGCGGGTCTTCGAACCCTTCTTCACCACCAAGGAAGTCGGCAAGGGCACGGGGCTCGGCCTGTCCCAGGTCTACGGCTTCGTGCGTCAGTCCGGCGGCGACGTGAGCGTGACCAGCGAACCGGGCCGGGGCAGCACCTTTCTCTTCACCCTGCCCCGGGTCGGCGCCCCGGCCACCAGCCAGGCCGACCCGACGACGGTTCTGGTGCAACCGTCCAAGGGGCGCATCCTGGTGGTGGAAGACAATCCCCAGGTCGGCGAATTCACCGTGCGCCTGCTGGACGACATGGGCTACCAGGCGTGCCTGGCCAGCGACGCCGGCGTGGCGCTGAGCATACTGGAGGAGCGTCGCGAGCAGATCGACCTGGTGCTGTCGGACATCGTCATGCCCGGCATGACCGGCATCGAGCTGGCGCGGATCATCGGCGAGCGCTGGCCCGACCTGCCGCTGGTGCTCACCAGCGGCTACAGCCAGGCCTTCGCTGGCGAGGCCCACCACGGCTTCGAGCTGTTGAAGAAACCCTATTCGTTCAACGAACTGCTCAGGGCCCTCGGCCGCGCCTTGAAGCGCTAACCCCGCCGCTGTGCCGCCCCCCCCCGTGCCCGGCAGGCGTCGACCGGGTGCGAAACAAGGAACCTCGGCTGGCCAGCGGCGCTCTCAGCATTAACCTTTCGTCGCCCAAGGTGCCCGCATGGATCTGGTCATCGCCCGCCCCGAGGGCCTGTACTGCCCGCCCGGCGATTTCTACCTCGACCCGTGGCGCCCGGTGGACCGGGCGGTGATCACCCATGCCCATGGCGACCACGCGCGCTGGGGCAATCGCCACTACCTGGCGGCGGCTCCGGGCGAAGGCATCCTGCGCTCGCGGCTGGGCCAGGACATCGACCTGCAGACCCTGCCCTATGGCGAGCGCCTGAACCACCACGGCGTGACGCTGAGCTTCCACCCCGCCGGCCATGTGCTCGGCTCGGCGCAGGTACGCCTGGAATACGGTGGCCAGGTGTGGGTCGCCTCCGGGGACTACAAGGTCGAGCCGGACGGCACCTGCGCAGCCTTCGAGCCGGTGCGCTGCCACACCTTCATCACCGAGTCGACCTTCGGCCTGCCGATCTACCGCTGGCAACCCCAGGCGCAGCTGTTCGCCGACATCGACACCTGGTGGCGCGGCAATGCCGCCGCCGGCCGTGCCAGCGTGCTGTTCGCCTATGCCTTCGGCAAGGCCCAGCGCATCCTCCATGGCATCGACGCCAGCATCGGCCCGATCCTCGTGCACGGCGCGGTCGAGCCGTTGAACCAGGTCTACCGCGCCGCTGGGGTGCGCATCCCGCCCACGGCGTTCGCCACCGAGATCGCGCGCAACGATCCGCGGCTGCGCCAGGCACTGATCCTCGCGCCGCCCTCGGCCGGCGGCAGCACCTGGATGCGCCGCTTCGGCGATTACAGCGACGCCTTCGCCAGCGGCTGGATGCTGCTGCGCGGGGCGCGCCGGCGGCGCGGTGTCGACCGCGGCTTCGTGCTCTCCGACCACGCCGACTGGCCGGGCCTGCTGTGGGCCATCGAGCAGAGCGGCGCCGAGCGGGTGATGGTCACCCACGGCCAGGTCAACGTGCTGGTCCGCTACCTGGCCGAGAAGGGCCTCGACGCCCGCGCCTTCCAGACCGAATACGGCGAAGAGGACGACACCCTGGAGCAGGCCGCGCCATGAAAGCCTTCGCCGAACTCTACGCCCGGCTCGATGCCACGACCTCCAGCAACGCCAAGCTGGCCGCCCTGCAGGACTATTTCGCCAGCGCCCCGCCGCAGGACGCCGCCTGGGCCGCGTACTTCCTCGCCGGCGGCCGGCCCCGGCAGGTGGTGCCGACGCGCCTGCTGCGCGAACTGGCGACGCGCCTGTCGGGCCTGCCGGACTGGCTCTTCGAGGAGAGCTACCAGGCCGTGGGCGACCTGGCGGAAACCATCTCGCTGCTGCTGCCCGAATCCACCCAGGCCTCCGAAGAAGGCCTGGACTGGTGGCTGGAGCAACTGCTGCCGCTGCGTGGCCTGCCGCCGGAGGAACTGGCCGAACGCCTGCAACTCCTGTGGGCGCGCCTGGATCGGCAGAGCCTGATGGTCAGCATCAAGCTGCTCACTGGCGCCTTCCGCGTCGGCGTCTCCAAGCTGCTGGTGACCCGCGCCCTCGCCGCGCTGGCGGGCGTCGACGCCAAGCGTGTGGCGCAGCGCATGGTCGGCTACACCGACCTGTCGCACCGGCCCACGGCGCAACGCTACCTGGCGCTGATCGCCGCCGAGTCCGGCGAGGAGCACGCGCAACGCGGCGGCCAGCCCTACCCGTTCTTCCTCGCCCATCCGCTGCAGGAGCCGGTGGAGCGCTTCGACGCGCTGCTCGGCCCGGCGCAGGACTGGCTGGTGGAATGGAAGTGGGACGGCATCCGCGCCCAACTGGTCAAGCGCGACGGCCGCGCCTGGCTCTGGTCTCGCGGCGAGGAGCTGATCACCGAGCGCTTCCCCGAACTGGACGCGCTGGCCGCCGCCCTGCCCGACGGCACCGTGCTCGATGGCGAACTGGTGGTGTGGAAGGAGCCTGCCCCGGACAGCGGCTCGACCTTCGGCATCCAGCCCTTCGCCCTGCTGCAGCAACGCATCGGCCGCAAGACCCTGAGCAGGAAACTGCTGGACGAGGTCCCCGCCGCCCTGCTGGCCTACGACCTGCTGGAGTGGCGCGGCGAGGACTGGCGCAGTCGCCCCCAGGATGAGCGCCGCGCGCGCCTGGAGCAGCTGGTGGCGGAGGTCGGCGACAGCCACCTGCACCTGTCCCCGCGACTGGACGGCGCCGACTGGCAGGACCTCGCCCGCCAGCGCGAGGCGTCGCGGCAGCTGGGGGTCGAGGGCATGATGCTCAAGCGCCGCGACTCCCTCTACGGCGTAGGCCGCACCCGCGACCTGGGCCTGTGGTGGAAGTGGAAGATCGACCCGTTCAGCGTCGACGCCGTGCTGATCTACGCCCAGCGCGGCCATGGCCGCCGCGCCAGCCTCTACAGCGACTACACCTTCGCCGTGTGGGACGACTCCGCGCCCGGCGAGCGCGTCCTGGTGCCCTTCGCCAAGGCCTATTCCGGGCTGACCGACGAGGAGATGCGCAAGGTCGACGCGATCATCCGCAAGACCACGGTGGAGAAGTTCGGCCCGGTGCGCAGCGTCACCCCCACGCTGGTGTTCGAGCTGGGCTTCGAAGGCATCTCCCTGTCGAAGCGCCACAAGAGCGGCGTCGCGGTGCGCTTCCCGCGGATGCTGCGCTGGCGCACCGACAAGTCGGTGGAGGACGCCGACACCCTGGCCACCCTGCAGGGGCTGCTCTGATGGCGCCGCGCCCGTCCGCCCAGTGGTTCGCCGCGCGCGGCTGGAAGCCCTTCGCCTTCCAGAAGGAGGTCTGGCGCGCCGTCGCGGCCGGCGAGTCGGGGCTGCTGCATGCCTCCACCGGCGCCGGCAAGACCTATGCGGTGTGGTTCGCCGCGCTGGACCGCTTCGCCCAGGCGGAGCCGGCCGGCGGGGCAAGCCGCCCGCGCAAGCCCGCCGTGGCGCCGCTGACGCTGCTGTGGATCACCCCCATGCGCGCGCTGGCCGCCGACACCGCCCGTGCCCTGCAAGCGCCGCTGGACGACCTGGCAATCGACTGGAGCGTCGGCGTGCGCACCGGCGACACCGACAGCGCCGCCCGCGCCCGCCAGGATCGCCGCCTGCCCAGTGCTCTGATCACCACGCCCGAGAGCCTGACCCTGCTGCTGACCCGCGCCGACGCACACGAAGCCTTCGCCCACCTGCGCCTGCTGGTGGTGGACGAATGGCACGAACTGCTGGGCAACAAGCGCGGCGTGCAGCTGCAGCTCGCCCTCGCCCGCCTGCGCCGCTGGCGGCCGGAACTACAGGTGTGGGGGTTGTCCGCCACCCTCGGCAACCTGGCCCACGCCCGCGAGGTGCTGATGCCCAGCGGGCGCCTGGTGCAAGGCAAGACCGCCAAGGACCTGCGCATCGACACGCTGCTGCCGCCGGGCATCGAGCGCTTCCCCTGGGCCGGGCACCTGGGCCTGCGCATGCTGCCGCAGGTGGTCGACGAGCTGGACGGCAGCGCCACCACGCTGGTGTTCACCAACACCCGCTCCCAGGCGGAAACCTGGTACCAGGCGTTGCTGGACGCGCGCCCCGACTGGGCCGGGCTGCTCGCTCTGCACCACGGCTCGCTGTCGCGGGAGGTGCGCGACTGGGTCGAACTGGCGCTCAAGCAGGGCCAGCTCAAGGCGGTGGTGTGCACCTCCAGCCTGGACCTGGGCGTGGACTTCCTGCCGGTGGAGCGCGTGCTGCAGATCGGCTCGGCCAAGGGCGTGGCGCGCCTGATGCAGCGCGCCGGGCGCTCCGGCCACGCGCCGGGGCGCGCCTCGCGGGCGACCCTGGTGCCGACCCACAGCCTGGAGCTGCTGGAGGCCGCCGCCGCCCGCGCGGCGGTGGCCGAGGGCAAGGTCGAGGCGCGGCTGGCCCCGGAGCGCCCGCTCGACGTGCTGGTCCAGCACCTGGTGAGCATGGCCCTGGGCGGCGGCTTCCACGCCGAGGCGATGCTCGCCGAGGTGCGCAGCGCCTGGTCCTACCGAGCACTGAGCGACGGCGAATGGCAGTGGGCGCTGGCCTTCATCCGCCACGGCGGCCATTCGCTCACCGCCTACCCCGATTACCGCCGCGCCGAGCCCGACGCCGACGGCCTCTGGCAGGTGCCCGATGCGCGCCTGGCGCGGCGCCACCGCATGAGCATCGGCACCATCGTCAGCGACGCCAGCGTGACGGTGCGCTTCTGGGGCAAGGCCGGCGGCGGCTCGCTGGGCAGCATCGAGGAAGGCTTCATCGCCCGCCTGCGCCCCGGCGACACCTTCCTCTTCGCCGGCCGCACGCTGGAGCTGGTGGAGGTGGACAACATGACCGTCTACGTGCGCCGCGCCACCGGCCGCAAGGCCGCCATCCCGCGCTGGAACGGCGGGCGCATGCCGCTCTCCGGCGAGCTGGCCGATGCCATGCTGGAGCAACTCGACGCGGCGGACCAGGGCCGCTACGCCAGCGCCGAGATGCGCCTGCTGCGGCCGCTGCTCGACACCCAGAAGGCCTGGTCGGCGCTGCCGGGCAAAGCCACCTTGCTGGCCGAAACCCTGAAGTCCCGCGAAGGCTGGCACCTGTTCCTCTACCCGTTCGCCGGCCGCTCGGTGCACCTGGGGTTGGCCAGCCTGCTCGCCTGGCGGCTGGCCCGCGACAAGCCGCTGAGCTTCTCCCTCGCGGTCAACGACTACGGCCTGGAGCTGCTGTGCGCCAGCCCGGTGGATTTCGCCAGCGCCCTGACGCCGGCGCTGTTCGACAGCACGGACCTGCTGCCGGAGGTGCTCGCCAGCCTGAATGCCGGCGAGCTGGCGCGGCGGCGCTTCCGCGAGATCGCGCGGATCGCCGGGCTGGTGTTCACCGGCTACCCGGGAGCGCCGAAAAGCGCGCGCCAGTTGCAGGCCTCCAGCGGCCTGTTCTTCGAGGTGTTCAAGCAGTACGACCCGGACAACCTGCTGCTGGTGCAGGCCCAGCAGGAAGTGCTGCGCCAGGAACTGGACGTGCAGCGCCTGCAACAGACCCTGCAGCGCATGCAGTCGCTGCGCCTGGATCTGCATGCCGTCAGGCGCGCCACGCCGTTCGCCTTCCCGTTGCTGGTCGAGCGCTTCCGCGAAAGCCTGAGCTCGGAGAAGCTCGCCGACCGCATCCGCCGGATGGTCGCCGACCTCGAACAGGCCGCCGGTCCCGGTGCCTATGTCGGCGACCCGAGCGTGCCGCTGAGCGTGGACAACGAGCACCGCCCGCCCCGGCCGCGCCGGCCCCGGCACACCAAGGATGGCCGGCCGCGGCCACCCCGGCAGCGGCCTGAGCGATGAGCACGCTGCATCCGTCCTCCCGGGCCGTGCAGGTCGCCGGCCACGAGCTCTGGCTGCTGGCGGAAAAGGCGATCTGGTGGCCGCAGCAGCAGGTCCTGATGGTCGCCGACATCCATTTCGGCAAGGCGGCCAGCTACCGCGCACTGGGCCAGCCGGTACCCGGTGGCACCACCGCTGGCAACCTGCAGCGGTTGGACGCCCTGCTGGCGCGCCTGCCGTGCCGGCGGCTGATCTTCCTCGGCGACTTCCTGCACAGCCGCGAGGGTCGCACCGAGCACACCCTCGCCAGCCTGACCGAGTGGCGCAGCCGGCATCCGTCGCTGGCCATCACGCTGGTGCGCGGCAACCACGACCGGCACGCGGGCGACCCGCCCGGAGAGCTGGCCATCGAGGTGGTGGCGGAGCCGCTGCTGCTGGGCCCCTTCGCACTGCAACACGAGCCCGCCCGCTGTCCCGGCCATCATGTGCTGGCCGGGCACCTGCACCCGGCATTCGTCCTGCGCGGGCGCGGCCGGCAACAGGTGCGCCTGCCCTGCTTCGTGATCGGCGACGGGCTGAGCCTGCTGCCCTCCTTCGGCCATTTCACCGGCGCCATGACCTGGCAGCCTGACGCCGACCAGCGGATTTTCGTGGTGGGCGACGGCGGCGTCTGGGAGGTACCGGGCCCGCCGAACGAGCGATGAAGCAAGCACCTTCGTGCAAATAATCTGAACTTCGGCGTTTTCCCATGAGTCGGTTCCGCGATGCCGTTTCGCCATTTCACCAACAGGACGCCCGCACATGACCGACACTTCGCTTGCAGAACTCTTCAAACACAACGAACAACAGCTCCTCGCACAGTGGCTGGAAGCGCAGCGCGCCGTAGGGCTGCGGCTGGACCTGATCGACGAGCGCACGGTGCAGCAGAACTCCCAGGAACTGCTCAAGACCTTCACCATGGCGCTGGCCCAGGGCGCGCGGGACTTCGACTCGCCGGCCTGGAAGCCGCTGAAATCCCAGCTCGAACGCCTGTCCCTGGCCCAGGCGCGGCAGGGCTTCAGCCCGTCGGAGACGGCGACCTTCATCTTCTCCCTGAAGGAGCCGCTGTTCACCCTGCTGCAGCAGCAGCAGCCCGATACGTCCATCGAGGCGGTGTGGCAGATCAGCAAGCTGATCGACCAGCTCGGCCTGTTCAGCCTGGAATATTTCATGACCGGCCGCGAGGCGGTGATCCGCGAACAGCAGGAAAGCCTGCTGGAGCTGTCCACGCCGGTGGTTGAACTCTGGGACGGGGTACTGGCGGTGCCGCTGATCGGCGCGCTGGACAGCAACCGCACGCAGATCGTCATGGAGTCGCTGCTGCAGAAGATCGTCGAGACCGAGTCGGACCTGGCGATCATCGACATCACCGGCGTGCCGACCGTGGACACCATGGTCGCCCAGCACCTGCTCAAGACCATCACCGCCGCCAAGCTGATGGGCGCGCGTTGCATCATCAGCGGCATCCGCCCGCAGATCGCGGCGACCATCGTGCACCTGGGCGTGGAGCTCGGCGACGTGGTGACCAAGGCCTCCCTGGCGGATGCGTTCAAGCTGGCGCTCAAGCAACTGGGCGTGCGCATGGTCAGCCCGGCCAAGGCCCACTGAGGACACCCCGATGGTAGATCGTATTCCGATCCTCAAGATGGGCCGCTACCTGCTGCTGAGCATCCAGGTGGACATGCATGACCAACTGGCCATGGACCTGCAGGAAGACCTCACCGAGCAGATCGTCCGGCACAAGGCGCGCGGCGTGCTCATCGACATTTCGGCGCTGGAAATCGTCGACTCCTTCATCGGCCGGATGCTCTCGCACATCGCCAACGTGTCGCGGATTCTCGATGCCAAGGTGATCGTGGTGGGCATGCAGCCGGCGGTGGCCATCACCCTGGTAGAGCTGGGCCTCTCCCTGGAAGGCATCGCCACCGCGCTGAACATCGAGAAAGGCATGCGCTGGCTGGAAAACAGCCTGGATGAAGAGGACGACGACGGGGGGCCGGAGAGTGACGACGACACAAACGCTCCCTCTGAAACAGGAAACTGACATCGTGGTCATCCGCCAGAAGGTCCGCCAGGCGGCCGAGCAGATACGGCTGGGGCTGGTCTCGCAGACCAAGATCGTCACCGCCGCCAGCGAGATCGCGCGTAACGCCCTGCTCTACGGCGGCGGCGGGCAATGCGTGGTGGAAATCACCCAGCGCGACGGCCGCGCGGCGGTCCGCCTGGTGATCAGCGACCAGGGGCCGGGCATCGCCAACATCGAACAGGCGCTGGTGGACGGCTACACCACGGGCAACGGCCTGGGCCTGGGGCTCAGCGGGTCGCGCCGGCTGGTGGATCAGTTCGCCATCCAGAGCGAACCAGGGACAGGTACGACCATCGAACTATGGAAGTGGAAATGAACGACGCGGCGCTACAGTTCAATCTCGCGGTATCGCACAGCGCGCATGTCGACGCCGCGCGCCGCGCGGCGGTCAACCTGGCGCGCGACGCCGGCGTCGGCCAGGCGCTGCTCGACCGCCTGACCCTGGTGGTGCAGGAGATGGCGCGCAACCTGGTGTTGCACGCCAGCGGCGGGGAGATGCTCTATTTCCAGGATGACGACCACCTGCAACTGCTCGCCGTGGACCGCGGGCCGGGCATGCAGGACGTGGCGCGCTGCCTGAGCGACAGCTTTTCCACCGCCGGCACCATGGGCGCAGGTCTTGGCGCGATCCGGCGGCAGGCCGACACCTTCGACCTCTATTCCGTGCCCGGCCAGGGCACGGTGCTGTTCGCCGGCTTCGACCTGCACGAGCGCAACGACCCGCTACAGGTCGCCGGCATCAGTACGCCCTACCCCGGCGAAGAAAGCTGCGGCGACGCCTGGGCGCGCAAGGGCAACCGCCTGATGGTCTGCGACGGCCTGGGCCATGGCCACGCCGCCAGCCTCGTCGCGACGCGGGCGCGGGAGATATTCCTGCAACATGATCTGAACCTGCCACAGGAAACGCTGCTCGAACGTATGCACCATGCTCTGGCTTCCACCCGTGGCGGCGCCGTGGCGCTGGCCGAAGTCCTGCCGCAACAGGCGGAGGTGCGCTTCTGCGCCATGGGCAACATCCTCGGCGTGCTCGATGACGGACGCAGCCGCAGCATGGTGTCGGGCAACGGCACGGTGGGGTACCGGATCGGCCGGATCAAGAGCTTCAGCTACCCCTGGTCGCCGTCCACCGTGCTGCTGATGGCCTCCGATGGCATCGGCACGCGTTTCAACCTGGGCGCCTATCCGGGCCTTGCCTCCCGCCATCCCGCGGTGATCGCGGGCGTTCTGCAGCGCGACTTCCGTCGGCACAACGACGACGCAACCCTGGTGGTGCTCAAACATGCCTGACCACTTTCGCATCGCCACCGTCCGCATCCGCGAGGAAATCGACGTGGTGACCTGTCGCCAGAGCGCGCGGCAGATCGCCAGCTGGCTGGAGCTGCCGCACCTCGAGCAGATCCGCTTCGCCACCGCCGTGTCCGAACTGGCGCGCAACACCTACCAGTACGCCGGCGAAGGGCTCTTTCATTTCGACATCAGCAGCAACGCGCAGGGCCTGCTGGAGCGCCTGTGCCTGGAAGCCCTGGACAACGGGCCGGGCATCGCCGACATCGAGCGCATCCTCGACGGCAGCTATGTCTCCCACACCGGCATGGGCCTGGGGCTGCGCGGCGCCCGGCGGCTGATGGACGAGTTCGACCTGCGCACCGGCGCCGAGGGCACGCGCATCCGCGCCTGCAAGTACATTACCGGCGCCCGCGCCACGCCCACCCCGGCGCGCATCCAGAGCATCCGCCAGCAACTGCAGCACAGCGGCGCCGCCGACCCCTTCGTCGAGCTGCAACTGAGCGGCAGCGAACTGCTGCTCACCGCCGGCGAACTGCAGGACAAGCAGCGGGAGCTCGAAGCCATCAACCTCGAACTGGAGAACACCAACAAGGGCGTGGTGGCGCTCTATTCGGAGCTGGAGAAAGCCAACGAGGAAGTGCGCGAGGCGAGCGCCTCCAAGAGCCGCTTCTTCGCCAACATGACCCACGAGATCCGCACGCCGATCAATATCGTCGAGAACATCAGCAAGCTGCTGCTCAACGGCCACGACGGCCCGCTCAACCCCGAGCAGCAGCGCCAGGTGGGCTTCATCAGCGAGGCCGCCGCCGAACTGTCGGGGCTGGTCAATGAACTGCTCGACCTGTCCAAGGCCGAGTCCGGCCGCAGCGAGATCTCGCCCTCGCACTTCACCCTGGCCGAGTTCACCGAGCAGCTGCGCCAGTGCGCCGGCGCCATCGCGCTGCGTTACCCGCAGTTGCAGTGGCAGGTCGCGGCGCCCGCCAGCGACGTCGCCCTGCAGACCGACCGGCACCTGCTGTTCCAGGTGATGCGCAACCTGATCGACAACGCCTTCAAGTACACGCCGCAGGGGCGCGTCAGCGTGCGCACCTACCTGCCCGACGACGAGACGGTCGAGTTCCTCGTCGAGGACACCGGCATCGGCATCGCCCCGGAAAACCAGGGCAAGGTCTTCGAGGAATTCCTGCGCATCCGCAACCCGGAACTTGCCAAGGTACAGGGCACCGGCCTGGGCCTGCCGCTGGCGCAACGCCTGGCGAGCCTGCTGCACGGCTCCATCAGCCTGGACAGCAGCCCCGGCCGCGGCAGCCGCTTCCTGCTGCGCCTGCGCCGCCGGCACGACGAGGCGACCGCCAGCGATGCACCGCTGGATCTGAGCGGCATCAACGTGCTGGTGGTGGATGACAGCGAGGCGGACCGCTACCTGCTGAACAAACTGCTGAGCCCCTACCAGGCCTCGGTCCACGAGGCGTGCAACGGCGCCGCCAGCATCGAGATGCTCTACGAGGTGCGCCCCGACCTGATCTTCCTCGACCTGGACCTGCCGGACATCGCCGGCGAGGACCTGCTCGACAACATGGACTGGGGCCTGCACGCCCGCGTGGTGATCAACACCGCCAAGCCTTTGGACGACGCCGCCCGCCAGCACCTGGCGCGCCATTCGCGGGCCATCGTACAGAAGTCGGCCACCGATTATGGCGAACAGGTCCTGCGCGAGGTGTCGCGCCTGATGGAGGAGCACCACCATGGGCGCTAAGAAGGTCCTGGTCATCGACGACCTCGAAGCCAACCGCTACATCCTGCGCAAGATCGTCGCCGGCGGATCGCAATACGAAGTGCTGGAAGCGGCCACCGGCGCCGAAGGCCTGGAGCTGATCCTGCAAGGCGTGGACGTGGTCATCCTGGACATCAACCTGCCGGACATGACCGGCTTCGAGCTGATCCAGCGGGCCGAGAAACGCCTGGGGCCCAAACGCCTGCCGGCGATCATCAACATCTCGGCCACCTTCGTCAGCGGCAAGGACAAGGCCACCGGCCTGAACGTCGGCGCCCGCGCCTACCTGACCCACCCGATCAACCCCGACGAGCTGATCGCCACCATCGGCAGCCTGCTCAAGAGCAGCACCCGGCTGCAGCGGGTCGAGCGCCAGCGCGACTGGGCCGAGGCGCGTACCGAGCAGATCAGCACGGAGAAGATCATGCTCGAGCGCTTCATGCGCTCCTTCAGCCACGACCTGCGCTCGCCGCTCGCCGCCGCCACCATGGCCACCGGGCTGATGCTGCGCAGCCCCACCCGGCGCACCGACGAATTGCTGAAGATCGTCGAGGACAACCTGCGCCGCGTCGACAACATGGTCGCCAACCTGCTGGACATCTCCCATGTCAGCGTCGGCGGCGGCATCCAGCTGCGCGGCGAGGCGACCGACCTGGGCGCCTGGATGCACGACGCCATCGCCACCCTCGGCCTGCAGGTCAGCAACCCGCTGGCGCTGCAGATCGACGGCGCGCTGGGCGAAGTGATCTGGGATACCACCGCCTTCCTGCGCATCCTCGAGAACCTGGTGGGCAACGCCGCCAAGCATGGCGCGCCGGAGCAGCCCATCTGCCTCGCGCTGTCCCGCCAGGAGCAGCACATCTGCCTGCGCGTCAGCAACACCGGCAGCTTCCCGGTGGAGGTGCTGAACAACCTCGCCACGCCCTACTTCATCTCCACCCGCAGCGACACCAAGGGCTGGGGCCTGGGGCTGCCCATCGTCAAGGCGCTGTGCGAAAGCTTCGGCGGCCGGGTGGGGTTCTGCAACGAAGGCAGCCGCGCGGTGGTCGACATCACCTTGCCGGCGCGGCTGGAATGAGGCGGCGTGCGCCGACAGCGCTGCGCCGAAGCCCTGAGCGGACTTTCACCAGACCTTCAGGGAGTGCCACATGACGACCGAAGGCGACCGCCTCATTGAACGAAAAACCCCGGAACAAGCCGGGGTTCTTCGTCTCATCAGCCGCGCCCTACCGCCACGCGCGACTCGCTGACCTTCAGGCGCGAACGTCGCCGACGCACCAGCAAATGCGCCGCCGAGACCACCGCCAGGCTCACCAGGCTGGCCAGCAGCTGGATGCGCAGATCATCCTGGAAGGCCATGGCCAACAGCACCCCGACGATCGAGGCGATCACCGCGTAGGACAACCCCGGGAACAACCACATGCGCAGCGTCAGGCGCTGCGGCGCTTCGCGCTCCAGCTGGCGACGCAGACGCACCTGGGCGACGGCGATCGCCAGGTAGACGAACAGCATGATCGCCCCCGACGCGTTCACCAGGAACAGGAACACCCCCTGTGGCGAGGCAATGGCGGCGGCGATGGCGATATAGCCGATCACGCTGCTGAGCAGCACTGCCATGCGCGGGACCTTGCGGCCGGTCAGTTGCGACAGCGAGGCCGGCGCATCGCCGCGCTCGCTGAGGCCGAAGAGGATGCGCGAGGACACATAGAGCCCGGAGTTGAGCGCCGAGAGCACCGCCACCAGCACCACGCCCTGCATGATCAGGGTCGCGCCCGGCACCTTCATCACTTCCATGGCCGCAACGAAGGGAGAATGCCCCGGTACGATGCTGCCCCAGGGCACGATGCAGACGATCAGCAGGATCGACGCGACGTAGAAGGCGATCACCCGGAAGATCACCGAGCGCGTCATGGCGGCGACGCTCTTGGACGGATCATCCGACTCGGCCGCGGCGATGGTGGCGATCTCCGCGCCGCCCACGGCGAAAATCACCGTCGGTACGCCAGCCAGCACCGCGCCGATGCCATAGGGCATGAAGCCGCGGTCGTTGACCAGGTTGCCCAGCAGCGCGCTGGTGCTCGGCGCCCAGCCGAACAGGTAGGCGCAGCCCAGGCCGATGAAGACGATGATGGCGAACACCTTGAGCGAGGCGAACCAGTACTCGAATTCGCCGTAGGACTTCACCGACAGGCAATTGATGGCGGTCATGATCGCCAGCAGGCTCAGGCCGATGGCCCAGGCCGGCAGCGGGATCCACTGCTTGAGGATGTCGGCGCCGACCACCGCCTCCACCGCCACGACAATCACCCAGAAGTACCAGTACAACCAACCGCTGGTGAAGCCCACCCAGTTGCCCAGGCCCAGGCGGGCGTACTCGGTGAAGGAGCCGACGCCGGGAATCGCCACCGCCATCTCGCCCAGCATGCGCATCACCAGCATCACCACGATGCCGGCGGCGAGATAACTCAGGAAGGCTGCCGGGCCGATGGCGCCGATGGTGGCGCTGCTGCCGACGAACAATCCCGCGCCGATGATGCCGCCCAGCGAGATCATGGTGATGTGGCGCTGGCGCAATGCACCGCTCAGGCGGCGCTCGCGCGGGGCGTCGAGCTTCAGTGGCCGGCTCATGGGTGCACCTCCGGGTGGGTTGTATCGGCGAACAACCAGGACTCGTCAGCCGAGACAATGGTTGATGGAGTGTAGAGCGACGCTGGATACTCTGGGCGCCCACCGGTACCCGCCGAGTTCAGGAAGCGCGCTGGCGCCCTGACGGGAGCGGGCACGCGGCGATGGAGCGGCTGTTCTGTCATGTCGAATTCCTGCCATAAGGTGCGTTGTTTTTGTAATGCATGACAAGCAATACAATTCGAAGCTAACAAGCGATATATTGCTTGTCAACATGGATTGTCATGGATAAAAATGCATGACAAGTGATGTTTTTATCCGGTTAACTGCAGGATAAGTACAAGGAACCCCTCAGGCCATGAGCCCATTCGAAACCCTTCTGACTGCCCTCAAGACCGACGCCCTGCT
Source organism: Pseudomonas sp. GCEP-101 (assembly GCF_025133575.1). Taxonomy (NCBI): domain Bacteria; kingdom Pseudomonadati; phylum Pseudomonadota; class Gammaproteobacteria; order Pseudomonadales; family Pseudomonadaceae; genus Pseudomonas; species Pseudomonas sp. GCEP-101. Next base: position 5,543,824 of record NZ_CP104011.1, read on the forward strand.
GCAGCGCGACGGCGCCGAGACGCTCTATGCGCAGCTGGCCGGCGCCCTGACCGAGGCGATCCGCAGCGGCGCCCTGCAGCCGGGTGAGCGGTTGCCGCCGCACCGCGAACTGGCCAGCGAGCTGGGCATCAACATCACCACCGTGACCCGCGCCATGGCTGTGCTGCAGGAGCAGGGGCTGATCGAAAGCCGCCCGGGCCGTGGCACCCAGGTCGCCCATCCGCGCCAGCCTGCGGTGCAGTTCCAGTCCGCGCCCAGCGATGCGCCGGGGTTGATCGACCTGAGCGTCAACCGCCCCGCCACCGACGCCTACAACAAGGCGCTGGTCGCCCTGCTGCCGCGTCTTGGCAACGACCCACGCTTCAGCGGCATGAAGGACTATCACCCTTCCGAGGGCATGCCCTGGGCGCGCGAGGCGGCAGCGCACTGGCTGCGGACGCTGGACGTCCCCGCCGAGGCCGGCAACCTGGTCGTCACCGAAGGCGCGCAGCACGGCATTGCCTGCATCCTGCGCGCGATGACGGCGGCCGGCGACACCGTGCTGGCCGATAGCATCACTTACCAGGGCATCAATGCCCTGTGCCGCTCGCTGGGCCTGAACCTGGTGGGCGTGGACGGCGACGCGCGCGGCATGAGTCCGCAGGCCCTCAGCGAGGCCATCGCAACCCACGCACCGCGCCTGCTGTTCCTCGTGCCGTCGATCCACAACCCCACCGCCATCACCCTCGATGCGCAACGTCGCGCGGAGTTGCTGGCGGTGATGGAGCCTCACGACGACCTCTGGCTGATCGAAGACGACGTCTACCGTGCGTTGCTCGAACACCGCGACGACACCTTTATCACCCACCGTCCGCAGCGCACGTTCTACGTCACCGCGCTTTCCAAGTGCATCGCTCCCGGCCTGCGCATGGGCTTTGTGGTGGCACCGCCCGCCCAGGTGCAGAACATCGCCGCTACCTTGCGCATCGACTGCTGGAGCACCTCGCCGCTGAACGCGCTGATTGCTACCCGGTTGATCGAAGAGCGTGTCAGCGACGAGCTGATCGCCCACCAGCGCGAGGAACTGCGCGCCCGCCAGGCGCTGCTGGCCGAGCACCTGAAGGGCCTGCGCTACCAGGCCAGCGACGTCGGCACCCACGCCTGGCTGCACCTGCCCGAGCCCTGGAATGCCTCGCGCTTTGCCCGTCTCTGCCAGGAACAGGGCGTCGGCGTGCTGCCCGGCGGTGCCTTCAGCCTGCGCCAGGACCAGTCACCCAACGCGGTGCGCATCAATCTTTCCGCGGCCAAGTCGCGCGAGCAGCTGGTCCAGGCCCTGGACGTCATCGCCCGTCTCGCGCAGCAAGGCCATCTCCACATGCACGACAGGGTCTGAAACCTCGATGAAATTGCCGGAACGTTGTGAAGTTGCCGTCGTCGGCGCCGGAGCGGTGGGCGTCGCCACCGCCCTCTGGCTGCGCCGCCAGGGCTATCAAGTGATTGTGCTGGAGCGCGACGCGGTCGCCGCCGGCGCCTCCTACGGCAATGCCGGCACCTTCGCACCCTACGGCTGCATGCCCATCGCGCAACCGGGCCTGCTCAAGGACATTCCGCGCCTGCTGTTTTCACCTGACTCGCCCTTCGTCATCCGCTGGTCGCGCCTGCCGCGGCTGATGCCCTGGCTGCTGCGCTTCCTCGACCAGTGCCGACCGCAGAACTTCCAACGCAACGCCACCGCCCTCGCCCAACTGCTGCAGCACACCTACGAGGGTTACGCGCCACTGCTGGACGAGGCGCCCGCTGCCAACCGGCATCTGCGCCACAAGGGCTGCATCTACGCCTATGCCAGCCAGGACAGCCTGCGCGCCGCGGATGCCGGTTACGCCCTGCGCGAGCGATTTGGCATTCCCCAGCAACGCCTGGGCCGCGAGGAGCTTGAGGCACTTGAACCGGCGCTGGCGGGCAAGAGCGTGGGCGGCATCCTGTTCCCCGAGTCGTCGCACCTGGACGATCCACAACGCTTCTTCGAGGACCTGGCCGCTCCGCTGCTGGCCGAGGGCGCCCTCCACTTCAATGCGGTGGAGCGGCTCAGCCGGCAGCGCAACGGTCTGCAACTGGATTGCGCGGATGGCCAGCGCCTGCTCGCCGATCGCGTGGTGCTCTGTGGCGGCGCCTGGTCCGCCGCCCTCGCCCGCCAGGTGGGCGACCGCATCCCGCTGGACACCGAACGGGGCTACCACCTGGAGTTCGACCTCGACGACACCCTGCTCGAGCGCCCCTGCTGCCCGGTGGAAAGCGCCTTCTACATGACCCCCATGGCCGGCCGCCTGCGCGTGGCCGGCACCGTGGAACTGGGCTCGATCCGCGACGCGGCCAACCCGCAGCGCTTCGACTACCTGGAACAGCGGGTGCGCCGCGTGCTCGGCCTGCGCGCTCCGGTGGCGCGGCGCTGGCTGGGCTTCCGGCCGTCGCTGCCGGACTCGCTGCCGGTGATCGGCGCTTCCCCCAATGAGCCACGGCTGATTCACGCCTTCGGCCACCAGCATCTCGGCCTCACCCTTGCTGGCGCCACCGGGCAACTGGTCGCCCAGATCCTCGATGGCAGGGCGCCGGACTGGCTCGACAGTTTTTCCGCACGACGCTTCTGACCCAAGGAGTTCCACCCATGAGTATCCAGCGCAAGCAGACCGGCCCACGCATGAGCCAGATCGTCATCCACCGCGACACCGTTTACCTCGCCGGCCAGGTCGGCGAGGTGCACCAATCGGTGGCGGAGCAGACCCGCACCGCACTGGCGCACGTCGACGCCCTGCTCGATGAAGCCGGCACCACGCGCCAGCACCTCTTGCAGACCATCATCTGGCTCGCCGACATGGCCGACTTCGCCGAGATGAACGCCGTGTGGGATGCCTGGGTGCCCGCCGGCCACGCTCCGGCGCGGGCCTGCGGCGAAGCGAAACTGGCAGACCCTCGGTTGCGGGTAGAGGTGATCGTTACCGCAGCCATCGAAGCTGCCTGATATCCAGCCACAAGGAAGACAGTCACGGAGGCAGCGACAAGCCCCGGTCTTTCGTCAGCTGCGACGGGTGAGATCGCGCGTGAACTGCTGCTCCGTGACGCTCGTGCCCCATTGGTCGCCCTGCGCTTCGCGGGTCAGCTCGAAGCCGAACGACTCGTAGAGCCGGCGCGCCGCATCCAGGCCCTTGAATGTCCAGAGCTGGACGGCGGAGAAGCCCTGCTCGGCGCAGAAGGCCATGGCCTCCTCCAGCAGGCGGCGCCCCACGCCCTGGCCCCGACAGTGCTCGTCGAGGATGAACCAGCGCAGGTGCGCCTCGCCGTTGCCCAGGTCCTCGCCATCGATGGCGACCGAGCCGACTATTCGCGGACCCTGCTCGGCCACCCAGATGCCATTGCGTGGCTGGTTCAGGCGCCCGGCGAAGGCTGCGATGCCGGTTGCCACCTGGCTTTCGAAGAACTGCCCGAAGCCGGAATGCCGCGAGTAGAAGCTGGCGTGCATTTCCGTCACGCGCCCGATCAGCCCGGGACGATACCCCGACGACACCCGGATGACCGAACCGGCCGGCGGTTCCGCGCCGAGGCGCTGTGCCCTCAGGGCCTGCGCGTAGGCCTCCAGCCCCTGCGCGATGGAACGCTGTTGCGCGCCGTCCAACGCTGTCAGCGCGGTCGTCACCTGCCGCTGACCGTAGGCATGGATGGCGCCGACCGTACGCGTTCCCTGGGCCGTCAGGCTGAGTCGCTTGGTTCGCGCATCGTCATCCGACGCGGTCTCTTGCACCTCACCGGAGCGAACGAGCTTCGCCACCAGGCGGCTGACGCTGGATTTTTCCAGCCCGAGAACCTGCACGAGCTGCGCGGCGCTCAGCGTACCGCGGGCGCTCAACTCCAGCAGGGTGTGGACGGCGGAGGGCGAGTAATCGGTACCCGCCAGGGTCGTGCGCATGAACCCCAGCTCGCGGACCATGGTGCGCGACGCGGCGCGAACCTGCTCCACCACGGATGGATCGATCGTCATGGCATTTCCCCCGCCTAATTAGTTGCACGATACAACCATATCCTGGCGGATCGGTCGAGGGCGACACGACCAGCTGCTTGCTGCGGCAACTGCGTCGAACCGCCTCCGCAGCGGGCCCGGTAGTCAGTGCCCGACGAATCGCCGGCCGCACGCCTGCCCGGCGTCAGAACACCGACCAGCCGATCCGCGAGCTGAGCAGTTCGAGCGCCGCCATGCCGGCGAGGGAGTTGCCCGCCGCATTCAGCTCCGGCGACCACACGCAGACGCTGAACTGGCCGGGTACGACGGCCACGATCCCGCCGCCGACGCCGCTCTTGCCGGGCAGCCCCACGCGGTAGGCGAAGTTGCCCGCTTCGTCGTACAGCCCGCTGGTGGCCATGATCGAGTTGACCTGCTGGGTCTGGCGCCGGGTCAGGATCTGCTCGCCGCTGTGCTTGCAGAACCCGTCGTTGGCCAGGAAACAGAACGCCCGGGCCAGGTCGAGGCAGGTCATCTGCAGCGCGCAGTAGCTGAAATAGCTGCGCAGCACTGTCTCGACCTCGTTGTGGAAGTTACCGAAGGACTGCATCAGGTACGCCATGGCGGCGTTGCGCGCGCGGAACTGGTACTCCGAATCGGCGACACGGGCATCCATCGTCACGTGGGGATTGCCCGACAGGCGGCGGACGAAATCGCGCATCGACAGGATGGGGGCGGCAAAGCGCGACTGGTTGATATCGCAGATCACCAGCGCACCGGCATTGATGAACGGATTGCGCGGACGCCCGCGTTCGAACTCCAGCTGCACCAGGGAGTTGAACGGCTGGCCCGAGGGCTCATGGCCCAGACGCTCCCAGATCGCTTCCCCGGAATGGCCGATCGCCTGAACCAGGCTGAACACCTTGGAAATACTCTGCACCGAGAACGGCACCAGCGCGTCGCCGGCGCAGTAATAACTGCCGTCGTTGCCATAGACGGCAATGCCCAACTGCTGGGCCGGCACGTCCGCCAGCGCGGGGATGTAGTCGGCCACTTTGCCCTTGCCGATCAAGGGGCGTACTTCTTCGAGAATCTCGTTCAACAGCGTTTGCATGGCAGGCCCTGTTATCAGTCCCCAGACAACGGCGCGGGGCAGATTCCTTGACGCAGGTCGAACCGGGGAAATCACATCGTCGGGCTCAAAATGGCAGGAGGGAGGCGGCGGGGAGGATTCGGCCGCAGACGCCGTATTTGTGACACAACACCCAATATTGAAACATTCGTCAATTTTGATAGAGTCCGAAACGGGACCTCCCCGGCCCGCCCCACTCCGTTTCAGGACCCGCCCCATGCATAACAACAACAAGCAACTGCCCTGCTCGATTGATGTCCTGGTCATTGGCAACGGCCCGGTCGGCGCGACACTCGCCGCGCTGCTCGGCCGCTACGGCGTCAATGCCCTGGTCGTGGACAAGGTCCATGACGTCCTGCTGATGCCGCGCGCCATCGCGCTGGACAACGAGGCGCTGCGCATCCTGCAGCTCGCCGGCCTGGCGGAAGACGCCTTCGATACCCTGACCATCGGCCAGGTAAAAATGCACTGCCCGCTGGTGGGGCAATTCGGCCAGGCCAACACCCGCGGCCGGATCGACGGCCACCCAAAGCTGGTGACCTTCTATCAGCCGGACCTGGAGCAGGCGATGCGCAAGCAGGCCGCGCATTACGCCAACGTGCAGTTCCAGGGCGGCCTGACGCTGCGGGACCTGGTGCAGGACGGGACGGGCGTGTCCGCCTCGCTGGAAGACGACAGCGGCCAGGTCCACCAGGTCCGTGCCGCGTACCTGGTCGGGGCCGATGGCGCCAGCTCGAAGGTCCGCACGCTCATTGGCCAGGACTTCGAAGGACAGAGCTACGCCGAGGACTGGCTGATCGTCGATGCCGGTTCCCGCCACGGCCAGGCGATCGACCACGTCGAGTTTCTCTGCGATCACCGTCGCCCCACACCGCACATGCCCGCACCAGGCGGCCGCGAGCGCTGGGAGTTCATGCTGCAGCGGGGCGAAACCCGCGCCGAGATGGAAAGCGACGAGCGCATCAGCCAGCTCCTGCAGCCCTGGATTCCCGCGGGCCAGCTGCACATCGAACGCAAGGCCGTGTACCGGTTCCACGCGCGCTGCTGCGACTCCTTCCAGAAGGGCCGGGTCTTCCTGATCGGCGATGCCGCGCACATCACCCCGCCCTTCGTTGGCCAGGGCCTGGTGGCTGGTCTGCGCGATGCCGCCAACCTGGCATGGAAGCTGAGCTGGGTGCTCCAGGGCCGGGCGTCGCAGGCGATTCTCGACACCTACGATGAGGAACGTCGCCCTCACGCCCGCGAGATGATCGCGCTGGCCAAGCTCATGGGCCGCCTGGTGATGCCCGGCAACGCCTGGGCAGCCGCCACGATCCACGGCCTGATGAAGGCGCTGCGCCTGATCCCGGCCGCGCGCCGGCATTTCGAGGACCTCGACATCAAGCCGAAGAACCGCTTCAAGCGTGGCCTGTTCACGCCGGACAAACGCCGCAAGGGCCCAGCCAACGGCGCCCTCTTCCCGCAGGGCTGGGTGCGCCACCAGGGCCGGGTCTGCCTGAGCGATGACCTGCTGGGCGACCGCCTGCAACTGGTGGGCCTGGGCACGAACCCGCGCAGCTGGCTGGACACGCACCAACAGCAGCAGTGGGAGGCAATGGGCGGCGGCTTCCTGCAGATCGGGCTGGAACGCAGCGGCGGCGCTGCGGAATTCGCCGAGGAACTGGACGGCAACCTGCTGGGCGCCTGGGCCGCGCCGACCCTCGCGGTGGTGCGCCCGGACCGCATCATCATGCACCAGGCGCCGGCCCACCGCGCCGACGACCTGTTGCAGCGCTGCCAGGCGCTGCTGCGCGCCTGAAGCAGTACCCCATGGCAGCGGGCTTCCCTTATTATCGGCGCAGTTCCGCTGCCAGGTTCGCCCCATGACCGATCGCCCTGCTTCGCCCCGCCCAGAGTCTCCCGTCGAGCCGTTGACGCGTGGCCACAAGAAGCGTGCGCGCACGCGCCAGGGCCTGCTGGACGCGGCACTGCGCCTGTTCTCCCGGCAGGATGTGGCGGCCACGGCGCTGCAGGAACTGGCCACCGAGGCGGAGGTGTCGACGGGCACCATCTACAACTACTTCCGCACGCGCGAGGAGTTGGCCGAGGCGGTCGGCCTGGCGCTGGCCAGCGAGTTTTCCGAGACCATCACGGAACTCAGCGAGGGCGTCTCCAGCGGCGCCCAGCGCCTGGCCATCGGTGTGCGGATGTTCATTCGCCAGGCCCAGGCGGACCCGCAATGGGCCAGCGCCCTGGTGCGGGTGATCCACTTCGACCGCGCCATGCATTCCAAGCTCGCCGGGTATGTGCTCAACGACCTGCGCGCGGGGCTCGCGGAAGGAACGCTCCGCTATACCGACGAAGGCATCGCGCTGGACCTGGTGGTGTCCGCCGCCACCGGCGCCATGCGCGCGACCCTGGATGGCCGGGCGATTCCTGACCACGACGTGCGGGTCACCGAGATGATCCTCCTCGCCCTCGGCGCGACAGCGGCAAAGGCGAAGAAGATCGCCGCCCTGCCCCTGCCGCAGGGCGACTGACGCTTCAGGGCTGGACCACCCAGCGTCGATAGCGGCGCGACTGCCGGCTCGTCTTGAGCTGGTTGCCGATCAGCGCCAGCAACGGCGAGATGCGCGGGTTCGTCGGTCGGCCCTGGCTGAGCAGTGTCAGTTGCTTCTTGACGATCGACTGCGTGGCGGCGGAGGCAAATGCCTTGTTCTTCCACGGCACCCGGATCGGCTCGATCGACGCCCCTTCGCCATTGCGCCAGCGCCGCGGCAACGCAGGGTCGACCGCCAGCGCGGTGGCCATGCCCACCATCGAGACCGGCCCCTGGAGCACCTGCTCCGCCACCTCGCGTCGGCGAATGCCGCCGGTGACCATCACCGGCATGGCGGCCGCCGCGGCGATGCGCTCGGCGAACTCGAGGAAGTACGCCTCGCGCGCCAGGGTACTGCCGTCCCGCGTCTGCCCCTGCATCGCCGGGCTCTCGTAGCTGCCGCCGGAGATCTCCACCAGGTCGACGGAGCGCTCGTTGAGCATGCGCACCACCGCCTCGGCGTCGTGCGCCTCGAAGCCGCCGCGCTGGAAATCCGCCGAGTTGAGCTTCACCGCCACGCAGAAGGTCGGGGCCACCTGGGCCCTGATCGCCTCCACCGTGCGCAGCAGGATGCGCGCGCGGTTGTCGAGGCTGCCGCCCCATTGGTCGTCACGCCGATTGCTCAGCGGCGAGAGGAACTGGCTGAACAGGTAGCCATGCGCGGCATGCACCTGCACGCCGGTGAAGCCGGCTCGCTCGGCCAGCCGGGCGGCCTCCACGTAGCGCTGAATCAGCCCGGTGATTTCCGCCTCGGCGAGCGCCCGCGGTTGGGCGAACAGGTTCTTCAGGCCCGGTATGTCCACGGCGATGGCTGACGGCCCCAGCGCCGGCTGCCCCAGCGCCGCCATCAGCTGACGGCCCGGATGATTGATCTGCATCCAGGCCTGGGCTCCGTGGCTGCGGCACACCTCGGCCCAGGCGCTGAAGCGGCGCAGCAGCCGGTCGTTTTCCAGGACCACGCCAGCCGGCCCGGTCAGCGCGCGGCGATCGACCATCACGTTGCCGGTGATGATCAGCCCCGCGCCGCCCTCCGCCCAGCGGCGATAGAGACGGGTCAGCGACTCCCCCGGCGCATGGTCGGCATCGGCCAGGTTCTCTTCCATCGCGGCCTTGGCGATGCGGTTGGGGATCACCTGGCCGTTGGGCAGGTGCAAGGGTTCGAACAGGGTGCTCATGGGTTCAATCCTTCGGATTCGGTGGCTGGGCGTTGCAGGTGGTGACGGCCTGGGTCAACGGCTGCGTACCCGCTCGACGTAGGCGCCCAGCGGCCGGGTCAGCCTGCGCTTGAGCCGGCTGCCGAAGGATTCGCCCCGAAAGACCGGCGCCGCGACCACCTGCTCCTGCGCCTCGCGGTACTGCGGGAAGAGGCGCAGGGCATGGCCGCGATTGATGCCGTAGCGCTGCTCCGCCGACCACAACGGGTTGGCTTCCAGGGTCTGGCAGGTCAGGGTCGTGACCGGCGCCGGGGCGAAGGGGAAATCGCTGCCGAAGAGAATCTGCGACGGCGCTACCAGCTCCTTCAGCGCCGCCATGGAATAGCGCGAGGGCGACAGTGCGGTGTCGTAATAGAAGCGCTGGAGGTAGTTCATCACTCCTTGCGGCGCCTTGTCCTGGAACTGCGGCAGGGCATTGGCCAGCGACACGCGCCAGGCCACGTAGGGCAGGAAACCGCCGCCGTGGGCCAGGATCCAGCGGATGCGCGGGTACTTCTCCAGGGTGCCGGTGAGGATCAGGTTGACCGCCGCGCGGGTGGTGTCGCAGAGGAACTCGACGAGAAAACCCGGTGCGGCGATGCCGAGCTTCTCGCTGCTCTCGTGCATGTTCGGGTGGACGAAGACGATGGCCGCCCGGCGGTCCAGCTCGGCCATCAGCTCGTCGAAGCGCGCATCGCCGAGGAACACGCCGTCGGTACTGCCCAGCAGCACCACGCCGTCGGCCGCGAGTTCGTCCAGCGCGCGGACCGCTTCGCGGCAGGCGGCCTCCGTGAAGGGTGTCGGCAGCACGGCGAAGTTGCCGAATCGGCCGGGATGGTCGCTGCGCATCTGCGCGGCGAAATCGTTGCAGCGCATGGCCAGCTCGCGCGCCTGCTCCACCCCGCCGCCGAAATGCACGCCCGGCGCCGACAGCGAGGTGATGGCGGTCTGGATGCCGTTGAGGTCCATCACCTCGATGGACTTCTGCGGCGTCCAGGTCGGCAGTGGCGCGCCGGCGACCATGGTCAGCCCCTTCTTCGCCATGGTGTCGACGAAGGCCGGCGGGATGATGTGGTGGTGCACGTCGATTCGTCCGTGCTGGATCGTCATGGTGGTTGTCCTTGTGCTGATCCGGGGGCGGGCCTAGGCGGTCCGCGCGATCTTCATGGCTTCGTTGAACCACAGGGCCACCGCGAAACGGCCCTGCAGCCGGCACTGGCCGGCCTCGACGGCGCGCAGCATGTCCGTTTCGTCGCGACTGAGCATGACCCGCAAGGCATCGCCGCTGCTGCGCCAGTGCTGGGTGAAGTCCGGCCGCCGATGCACGCCGCGATGCAGGCTGAGCACGCCGCCGCGCAGCTGGTAGTAGCCGCCGACGCCGTCGGCGGAGAGTACCTGCAGCACGAAGGATTCCTCGTGCAGCAGTTCCTTGAAGCGCGCCGAACGGCGCTCGGCACGGCGCAGCAGGGGGATCGAGGCCAGCATCAGCAGCCGCAGTTTCAGGGAATCGAAGAAGGCGCTCATGTCAGCGGGCTCCACGCAGGCGGTTGAACAGCGAATGGCAATCCATCGGCAGGCTGTCGCCGCGCCAGCACACATGCTGGTCCGGGCGCACCAGGACGAAACGCCGCTCGTACAGCGCGGCCAGGTGGCGCTCGTGCAGCGGCAGCACCGCCAGCGGCACGCGGCATTCGTCGGCGGCCGCCTGCAGCGGCGCGTAATCGTCGGCGTCGGCGTTGAACGCCAGGAGGGTGAAGCGATCCATCGGCAACTGGTCGAACACCGCCGTGCCGTCGTCACGAAACGCACTGGGCAGGCGCGCACCGGACCAGGTGGTGGGCGTGTAGCGAATCTCATCGTAGGCGGGCTCGCTCGCGTGGTCGGCTTCGATCACCGGCGAGCCGTGGTAGCGATAGCCGATCTCGATGCCCAGGGATTCGTACAACCGCGAGACCTTGCGCTCGAACTCCGCACCGATGGCCCGGCGCGCCGATTCGCCCGCCGGCCCGTCGAGGAGCAACGCATCGGTGCTGTGCATCTGCGCCTCGAAAGTCGCCGCCGCGCACTTCTTCACGTGGTCACGGTTGCGCCGGGCGACGGGCAGGCGCTCGGCCTCGTAGCTCTCCAGCAGTTTCGGCCCGCCCCAGCCGGCCAGGCAGGCGGCGAGCTTCCAGGCCAGGTTGTGCGCTTCGGCGACGCCGGTATTCATGCCCAGGCCGCCGGTGGGCATGAACTGGTGCGTGGCATCGCCGGCGATGAACACGCGCTGCCGGCCGAATGAGCGAGCCACCAGGAACTGCGGACGCCATGGCCCGGACTGGACGATCTGGTAGTTGAGCTTCACCCCCAGCGCCGCGTCGATCACGCTTTCCAGCGACTCGCCCGGACGCGGTGCGAAGGGCCGGTGCAGCACATAGTCGTTGCGGCTGGCATCGGGCGAAACCAGCAGCCCGGCGAAGCCCGGACGGGTCAGCCAGGTGTGCCAGTACGGCTGGTTGCCGGGGAACAGCCCGGCGATCTCGTCCGACCGCAGGTGGATGATGAAGAGTTCACCGACCAGGTCGCGGGTGCCGTCGTAATCGATGTTGAGGAAATTACGCACGCGGCTGTTGGGGCCGTCGCAGCCGATCAGGTACTGGGCGAAGAACTGCTGCGCCTCGCCGTTATCCACCTCATGGGCCATGGCCACCACGCCGGTGGAGCCCTGTTCGAAGCCGTACAGGCGCCAGCCCATGCGCAGCTCGATGTTGGGGTCGGCCTCCACCTCGGCCATCAGCACCGGTTCCAGGTGCATCTGCGCGATGCGCTGCATCGACTCCAGCGGCAGGCTGCCATCGCGGCAGGCGCGGATGATTGCTTGTGCCTGCTGCACCGGCTGGTAGATCAGGTGCCGGTCGGCCATGACCGTGTAGAACGGACCGCTGGCCGAGGCCGCCATGGCGGAATACTGGTTGGCCGTGAGCGGGTTGCCCGCGGCACGGATGCGCTCGGCCAGGCCGAGCTGGCGGAAGATCTCCATCGAGCGGCAGTTCACCACGTCCAGCTTGGGATGGCGGGTGGTCTCCTTGCGGTCGTTCAGCAGCACCGAACGCACGCCCAGGCGGCTCAACGCCAGCGCCAGGGTCAGGCCGACCGGGCCGGCGCCACTGATGAGTACAGGGACGTCGATCATGCCGCCACTCCTTGAAGTTGGTTGCTGTGGTGCACCAGCGACAGGCCGGCGAGGAAGCGCGCGGCGACGCGATCGAACTGGTCGGCGCGGCCTGCATCGAAAACGTAGCGGTCAGGGCGGATCAGCACGAAGTCCATGCCGGCGCCATCGAACCAGTCCTGCAACGCGCCGGTGGGGTCGCCCAGTACCGGGCCGTCCGGGTCCTCGGCGAACTCCAGCACGCGCAGGTCCACCTGCTGCGCCAGTCGCTCCAGCACAGCGCCGTGGCTGGCCAGGCGACCGCGCCGGGCCAGCACGGCAAAGCCGTGGCCCAGGGCTTCGTCGAGCAGCACCCGCTCGCCCTCCTCGCCTCGCGTCACCTTCGGCTGCAGCGCCAGGTGACCGGACAGCCGGTGCCCCCAACCGCAGAAACCGGCGGCCAGCGGCTTCTTGCGATTGGCCTTGTCGGTGAACGCCTTGTTGGCGAACGGCACCAGCCCGGCGATGCGGAACAGCAGCCAGTCGCGCAGGAAGGCCACGCCACGATGGCGGGTCTGGATGACGTTGCCCAGGAACATGGCGCCGTTGATGATCTCGCGCACATGGGCCGAACGCTCGGCCACGTAATCGTCGAACAGCGCCGGCCGCGCCGTCCCGCGCAGCACCAGGTCCAGGCGCCAGCACAGGCTGTGGGCGTCACGGACGCCCGAGCACATGCCCTGGCCGAGGAATGGCGGCATCTGGTGCGCCGAGTCGCCGGCCAGGATGATCCGGCCATTGCGCCAGTCGTTGGCCCACAGGCCGTGGAACTTGTAGTAGGCGATGCGGGTGATCTCGATCTTGTCGAGATCGACGAAGTCGCGCAGCTGTTCGCGCACCAGCGCAGGGTCGGTGGCCTCGCGCTCGGATTTGCCGCCGGTGACCATGAACTGCCACTCGTAGTACGGGCCGGCCATCGGCACGTAGGTGACCGGCTGGGCCGGGTTGCACACCTGGGAATGGTTGGCTGGCAGCAAGGCGTCCTTCTGCCCGGAACGGGTCTTGGTATCCACCACCACCCAGGCCTCGTCGAAGTCCGCCGACTCCAGGCGCAGCCCGGCTTCGCGGCGGACGAAGCTCTTGCCGCCATCGCAGCCGATCAGGTAGCGCGCCTGGAACACCCGCTCGCTGCCATCGCGCTGCACGGCCGTGGCGCGCACGCCTTCGGCGTCCTGCTCGACGCCGGTGACGCGGCAGCCATACACCGGGGTGACGTTGGGATAGCGCTTGAGACCGTCGTGGAAGTGCCGCTCCAGGGTCGGCTGGTGGAACCACCAGGCGCCGGGATGGCCGTAGCGGCGATCCTGGCTGCCGATGCGCGAGCGTGTCACCGGCTTGCGTCCGGGGCGCAGGATGATCTCCATGTCGGTGAACGACTCGCTGGTGCGGCCGATGTCGTCGGCCAGGCCGGCGAACTGGAAGATGCGCATGATTTCGTCATCGAAATGCACGGCACGCGGGGCGTAGTAAAGGTCCTCGTCGCGCTCCAGGCCGACCACCGACCAGCCATAGCGGCCCAGCAGGTTGGCCAGCACCGCCCCGGTGGGACCGAGGCCGACGATGATCACGTCACAGGTTGTCGTTCTTGTTGTGGTGGACGGTTGCATTGCTTGCTCCAGTGGAAGACATTGCCGAATCATTTTGAACACTAGTGTTCAATTCGGTCAACTGGAGATCAATTTTTAATCTATCGGCTGGGCCAAACCCGCCGCGCAGAGCCTTTCCCGGACAGCGCGCGCGGGCTGGAAAGGCCCGTAGAACGGGGAGAACCGGGAAAAAGGCAGGCAAATTGACCTCGCATGCACCCTGTTGACTTATTTTGAACGCACGTGTTCAATCACCCCACGCTTGACCCTGGAGCCATCTCTTCATGGAAACCCTCAACCCCGTACAACGCCGCATCCACCAGGCCGCCCTGCGCCTGTTCGCCGAGAAGGGCGCCAGCCAGGTGAACATCAGCGACCTCGCACAGGAAGCCGGCGTGGCCCGGGGCACCGTCTACAACAACCTGCAGTCCATCGATGACCTCTTCCAGCACGTGGCCAGCCACCTCTCGGTGGAAATGCACCAGCGCGTGGTGAAGAGCTTCGGCGAAACCGCCGATCCCGCCCTGCGCCTGGCCAACGGCATCCGCTTCTTCATCCGCCGGGCCCATGAGGAACCGCACTGGGGCGCCTTCATCAGCCGCTTCTCGATGAGCGAGGATTCGCTGCGCGGCATGTGGTTCGGCCCGCCCACCGCCGACCTGCTCAGCGGGCTCGCCAACGGCCGCTACAGCTTCCGCCAGGAGCAGCTGCCGTCGGTGATCTCGATGATCGCCGGCACCGTGCTCAGCTCCATGTTCCTGGTCCTGGAGGGCCACCGGACCTGGCGCCAGGCCGGCAGCGACGCAGCGGAACTGATCCTGCGCGGCCTCGGCGTGGCGCCGGAGGAAGCGCGCAGCCTGTCCACCGGCGAGCTACCGATGCTGCCGCCAGCGGACTGATCCAACCGAACCTGCCAACGCTCCTTCTCAGGGGCGATGGCGAAGCCTTGCCTGACGAAAGCCACGGAGAACAACAAACATGAGCCGTCAGCCCACCTCCGCCCCTCGCACCACTGCCCTGGCGACGCCGCAACCGGCGCGCCATCCGCGGCCGACGGTCAGGGCTCGCGCGCTGGCCCACCTGATCTTCGAGCGCCCGGACCTGGAGCAGGCCAAACGCTTTCTCGGCGACTTCGGCCTGACGCTCGCGCGCCGCGATGCCGACTGCCTGTACCTGCGCGGCACCGGCCCGGCGCCCTACTGCTATCGGGTGCAGCAGGCGGCGCAGGCGCGCTTCGTCGGCCTGGGCCTGGCGGTGGAAAGCCGCGAGGACCTGCAACGCCTGGCAGGCCTGCCGGGCGCCTCGCCGATCCGGGCTCTGGAGTCGCCAGGAGGCGGCGAGAGCGTGACCCTGCGCGACCCTTCCGGCTTCGTCGTCGAGGCGATCCATGGCCAGCAGCCGGCCAGCGCGCTGGTGCACCGCCCGGCGTTGCCGCTGAACCAGGTCGACGAGGCGCTGCGCATCAACGCTACCCAACGCCCGCCGGTGGCGCCGCCGGACATCATCAAGCTCGGCCACGTGGTGCTGGAAGTGGCGGACTACCAGGCCACCTGCGCCTGGTACACCGAGCATTTCGGCTTCATCCCCAGCGACGTGCAGGTGCTGCCGGACGGCTCCCCGGCCGTGGCCTTCCTGCGCCTGGACCTGGGCGACACGCCGGCCGACCACCACACCCTCGCCCTCGCCCAGGGCTTCATGGCCGCGTACAGCCACAGCGCCTACGAGGTGGTCGATGCCGACGCCGTGGGCATGGGCCAGCGGGTGCTGCGCGAACGCGGCTGGAGGCATGCCTGGGGCATGGGCCGGCACATCCTCGGCAGCCAGATCTTCGATTACTGGCAGGACCCCTGGGGCGACAAGCACGAGCACTACTGCGATGGCGACCTGTTCACCGCCGAGCGCCCCACCGGGCTGCACGCGGTCAGCCCCGACGCCATGGCGCAGTGGGGCCAGCGCATGCCCAGGAGCTTCACCAAGCCGCCGATGAACCTGCGCAACCTGCGCGCCTTGCTGCACAACCTGCGCCACAGCCCCGACCTCACGCTGCGCAAGCTGGTCACGCTGGCGCGGATGTTCGGCTAGGGCCGCCAGCGTGCACCGCCGCCGTCTGCTCGCCCGCGCCGCCCTGCTCATGGCCGGGGCGCTGCTGGCCCGCCCAGGCGCCGCTCGCCCGATAACGACAATCGCCGCGCCCACGCGGCCAACCGCTGTACCAGGAGTCGCTTCCATGCCCGTCCACGTAGTCCACTTCGAACACCAGAACGAACGCCACTGGGGCGTACTCCGCCAGGGGCGCATCAGCCTCATTCCGGGCCGCTTCGCCAGCACCGGCGAGCTGATCCGCCAGGCCCGCGTCGAGGAACTTGCCAAGCTGCAGGGCGGCGAACTGGCCCTCGACGAGGTGACGCTGCTCTCGCCGATCACCCGCGACCAGCAGTTCGTCTGCCAGGGCGCCAACTATCGGCAGCACATGATCGAGTCGGGCATGGACCCGGACGCCAAGCACTTCAACATGATCTTCACCAAGGCGCAGAGCTGCATCGTGGCCGCCGACAGCGACCTGATCAAACCGCGCCAGGTGCGCTTCCTCGATTACGAAATCGAACTGGGCCTGGTGCTGCGCCGCGAGATCACCGGCAAGGTCGCGGTGACCGACGCCAACCTGCACGAGTTCATCGCCGGCGTGGTCATCGTCAACGACTACTCCGCGCGGGATATCCAGATCCCGCAGATGCAGTTCTACAAGGGCAAGAGCTTCCGCACCTTCGGCCCGGTGGGGCCGTACCTGTGCCTGCTGGGCCAGGCGGACATGCACTACCTCAAGGACCTGCGCCTGCGCCTGACGGTGAACGGCCAGGTGCGCCAGGACGACAGCACCGCCAACCTGGTGCACGGCCCGGCGGCGACCCTGAGCGAACTCTCCGGCGTGCAGGACTTCGCCGCCGGCGACCTGATCGCCACCGGCACCCCGGCCGGCTGTGCGCTGTCGATTCCGTCGCCGGCCAAGCAGCGCATCGCCGCGCTGCTGCCGGAACGGGTCAAGTGGCAGGCCTTCATGAAGGCCCAGGAAGGTCGCAGCCAATACCTCAAGGCAGGCGACGTGGTCGAAGCCAGCATCCGCAGCGCCGACGGCGTGATCGACCTGGGTGTGCAGCGCAACCGCGTGGTGGAGCAAGCCTGATGGCCGTGAAGGACCTCGCCGACATCCAGGCGCTCGAGGGCGTGCCGCTGGCGCAGCGCGGGCTGCCGGCCAGCACCTACGAGGCGCTGCGCCGCTGCGCCAGCGAACACGGCCGCTCGACGGCGCTGAGCTTCTTCCTCGAGGCGAAGCACTTCCGCCACACCCACGACTGGACCTACGCCGAGCTGTTCGCCGACATCACCCGCGCCGCCAACGCCTTCCACAGCCTGGGCCTCGGTGCCAGGGACGTGGTCGCCTTCCTGTTGCCGAACCTGCCGGAAACCCACTTCGTCATCTGGGGCGGCGAGGCGGCCGGCGTCGTGCTGGCGATCAACCCGCTGCTGGAAGCACCGCAGATCGCCGACCTGCTGCGCGCCGCCAACGCGCGCATCGTGGTGACCCTGGCGCCGACGCCGGGCAGCGACCTGTGGCCGAAGCTCGCCAGCCAGCTCGATGGCCTGCCCAGCGTGCGCGACGTGGTCTGGGTGAGCATGGCGCCCTATGTGGGCACCCTGCCGGGTCTCGCGCTGCGCTGGATGGCACGGCGCGAGCGCAGCCGGCACAAGCGCCTGCAACTTCACGACCTGCGCCAGCTGATGCGCCGCGAAAGCGCCGAGCGGCTGAAGAGCGGCCGGCAGATTCGCGCCGAGGAACCCTCCTCCTACTTCTGCACCGGCGGCACCACGGGCCTGCCGAAGATCGCCCGCCGCAGCCACGGCTCGGAAGTCTTCAACGCCTGGGCCATGGCCGCCAACCTGCAGCCGCGCGAGGCCGGGCAGGTGATCTTCTGCGGCCTGCCGCTGTTCCACGTCAACGGCCAGCTGGTCACCGGCCTGATGCCCTGGACCCACGGCGACCGGGTGATCATCGGCACGCCCCAGGGGTACCGCGGCGACGGGGTGATCGCGAACTTCTGGGCCATGGTCGAGCACTTCGGAATCCAGTTCTTCTCCGGCGTGCCGACGGTCTATTCCGCCCTGCTGCAACAGCCCACGGCGGGCCACGACCTGTCCAGCCTGCAGTATGCGTTGTGCGGTGCGGCACCGATGCCGGTGGAGCTGTTCCGCGAGTTCGAGCGCAGGGTGGGCGTGCGCATCCTGGAGGGCTACGGGCTCACCGAGGGCGCCTGCGTGTCGTCGAGCAACCCGCCCGCCGGCGAGCGCCCCATCGGCTCCATCGGCCTGCGCCTGGCCTACCAGGGCATGCGCGCGGTGATCCTCGACGACCAGGGCGCGTACCTGCGTGACGCCGAGGCCGACGAAGTCGGCGTGATTGCCATCCACGGCCCGAACGTGTTCCTGGGCTACCTGGACGAGAACCACAACAAGGGCCTGTGGATCGACATCGACGGGCAGCGCTGGCTGAACACCGGCGACCTGGGACGACAGGACGCCGACGGCTACTTCTGGCTCACCGGGCGCAAGAAGGAACTGATCATCCGCGGCGGGCACAACATCGACCCGAAACAGATCGAGGAGGCGCTCCAGGCGCATCCGGCGGTGGCGCTGGTTGCGGCCGTCGGCAGCCCGGACCCGCACGCCGGCGAGATACCGGTGGCCTACGTGCAGCTCGCCGCCGGCCAGCGCGCCGAGGGCAGCGAGCTGCTGGCCTTTGCCAACCAGCGGATCAGCGAGCGAGCCGCGGTGCCCAAGCGCATCGAGATCCTCGACGCCCTGCCCGTCACGCCGGTGGGCAAGATCTTCAAGCCGGCCCTGCAACAGCGGGAAATCGCCCGCGTGATCCACCAGGAAGCGGACAACCAGGGCCTGCCCGGCGTCGCCGTGGAGGTGGTGCAGGACGCTCGCCGCGGGCTGGTGGCGCAGGTGCGTGCCGGTGCCGGACGCGAGGCGCTGGCCCGCGCACTGGGACGCTACAGCTTCGCGGTGGACTGGCACGGCTGACCCCTGGCGCCACACGCACAACGCTCGCACCCGAAACAACAATAAGACGAAGGAAGTGCCATGCGAACCCGATTGCCACGAGCCCTTGCCCTGCTGCTCGTCCTCGCCCTGCCCGGCTGCGAACGCATCCAGCAGGCCGCGCTGGATGCGATGGTGCGCGACCAGACCGACCGGTCCCTGCTGCAGGCCGGCTCAGGCCTGCGCGTGATTCTCTGCGGCACCGGCTCGCCGCAGGTGAATGCCACCCGTGGGCTGGCCTGCACCCTGGTCGCCGCCGGGGGCCGGCTGTTCCTCTTCGACGCCGGCGAGAACGCCATGCGCAACCTGGAGCGCAGCCATGTGCCGGTCGAGGCGCTTTCCCAGGTGTTCATCACCCATTGGCATTCGGACCACTTCAACGGCCTCGGCGCGCTGATCAACCACAGCTGGATCAATGGCCGGCAAACTCCCTTCCTGGTCTACGGCCCACCCGGTGTCGAGCAGGTCGTCGAGGGACTGGCCATGGCCTATGCCGCGGACGCCACCTACCGCAGCGCCCACGCCCTGCCGACGACGCCGCGCCAGCTGGCCTTCGCCGAGCCTCGCCGGGTGGAGATTGCCGAGGGCACGGAATCGGTGCGCGTCTACGACCAGGCCGGGGTCACCATCGACGCCTACCGGGTCGACCATCGCCCCGTGGAACCGGCCTATGGCTATGTGCTGCGCTACCAGGGCAAGAAGCTCTTCATCAGCGGCGATACCCGCGTCAGCGAGCGCTACCTCGATGCCCTGCAGGACGCCGACCTGGTGGTGCACGAGGCGATCAATACGCAGCTGATCCACCAGGGCGCCGCCGCCCTCGCCCGCACCGGCCAGCCAGTTCGCGGCGAGCAGGCGCTGCGGGTGCTCGACTACCACGCCGACACGCTCGAACTGGCGCGCCTGGTCCAGCGAGCGGGCGTGCGTCACCTGGTGCTCACCCACCTGATTCCCGCCCCGGACAACGTCCTCACCCGGCGCCTGTTCGTCAGCGGCATGGCCGATGAGTATTCGGGCGAGATCACGCTCGGGGAGGATGCCCTCGACCTGAGCCTCTAGCGCCTCCACGCCACCACCTTCAGCAACTGGCCTGCGCCACGCGGGCCAGCGGGGACCCGCTGTGCCCGAAAAAGGGCCGGCAGACGACAGAACAACAACAAGAGGTCGTGTCAGATGAACCGCAGATTACCCGCCTTGCGTCTTCTCGCGTTACCCGCCGCCATCGCTCTGGCCCTGTACGGCGCCGGCGCGCAGGCGTTCACTTTCTCCCTCGGCGAGATCGAGGGACAGTTCGACTCCAGCCTGTCGGTCGGCGCCAGCTGGGCCATGCGCAACGCCGACGCCGGCCTGCTGCACAGCGCAAGCTCCGACGACGGCAAGCGCAACTTCCGCGAAGGCGAGACCTTCTCCAAGGTGTTCAAGGGCATCCACGACCTGGAGCTGAAGTACGGCGACAGCGGCGCCTTCGTCCGCGGCAAGTACTGGTACGACTTCAAGCTCAAGGACGACGACCTGCACTTCCGAAACATCGACGACCACGGCCGCGAGGAAGGCGCCAAGGCGTCCGGCGCCGAGTTCCTCGATGCCTTCCTCTACCACAACTACAGCATCGGCGACCTGCCCGGCACCGTGCGCCTGGGCAAGCAGGTGGTGAGCTGGGGCGAGAGCACCTTCATCCAGGGCGGCATCAATGCCATCAACCCCATCGACGTCGCGGCCTTCCGCCGGCCAGGGTCGGAGATCAAGGAAGGCCTGATCCCGGTGAACATGTTCTACGTCTCGCAGAACTTCAGCGATCACCTCTCCGCCGAGGCCTTCTACCAGTTGCAGTGGCAGAAGACGGTGATCGACAACTGCGGCACCTTCTTCTCCACCACCGATGTCATGGCCGACGGCTGCAACGGCCTGGCGGCGGGCCCGGTGATCAACCAGAACGCGCTGGCCGTGCAGGCGCTCGCGCCGCTGGGGGTGAACCTCACCGACGAGGGCATCGTCATTCCCCGCGGCAAGGACCGCGAGGCGCGCGACGGCGGCCAGTGGGGGACGGCGCTGCGCTGGTTCGCCCCGGAGCTGGACAGCGAATTCGCCGGATACTTCATCAACTACCACAGCCGCCAACCCTACCTCAGCGTACGCGGCGGGCCGCACATCGCCGACCTCGGCTTCGCCCCGCAGCTGTGCGGCAACCTCGGCCTGCCCAACGGTCTCTGCGGCGCGGTAATGGGCAGCAGCGCCGGCCAGCAGCTCACCCAGGCCTACCGCCTGGGCAGCGCGCAATACTTCGCCGACTACCCCGAGGATATCCAGCTCTATGGCCTGAGCTTCAGCACCAGCCTGCCCACCGGCACCACCCTGGCCGGGGAGATCAGCTACCGGCCGAACATGCCGGTACAGATCAACCCGGTGGACGTGGTCACCGCCACCCTGGGCATCCCCGCGCTCACCCCGGTGTACGGCGATGCGCCAGCCCCAGCCAACGACGCGATCCTCAAGGGCTATCGGCGCAAGGAGGTGACCCAGGCGCAGGTCACCGCCACGCACTTCTTCGACCAGGTGATGGGCGCCGACCGCCTGACCCTGATCGGCGAGGTCGGCCTGACCCACGTCGGCGGCCTGGGCGGGAAGGATGAACTGCGCTACGGCCGCAGCCCGGTGTTCGGCCAGGGGGCGCTGTACCCGGACAACAGCCTGTGTACCGGCAACAGCGCGACGCCGCAGTACTGCAACGATTCCGGCTTCGTCACCAGCAACGCCTGGGGTTACCAGGCGCGCGCCATCTGGGAGTACGCCGACCTCATCGACGGCGCCACCGTGCGCCCCAACCTGGCCTGGTCCCACGACGTCCACGGCTACGCCCCGGAGCCGGGGTTCAACCAGGGCGCGCGGGCGATCAGCGTCGGCGTCGATGGCACCTACCTCAACACCTACAACATGAGCCTTTCCTACACGAACTTCTTCGGTGGCGATTACAACGTGAACACCGACCGGGACTTCGTGGCCCTGAGCCTTGGCGTGTCGTTCTAAGCGGAGAAAACCCATGAACCAGAAACTTGCGTGCGCATCCCTGCTGCTCCTCGCCCTGCCCTTCAGCCTGCAGGCCGCCGTTCCGGAGTCCGAAGCGGCGAAACTGGGCAGCAGCCTCACCCCCCTGGGCGCGGAACGCGCCGGCAACGCCGACGGCAGCATCCCCGCCTGGGACGGCGGCCTGCCCACCAACGCCGGTAGCCGCGGCGCCGACGGCCGCCTGAGCGACCCCTTCGCCGCCGACAAGCCGCTGTTCACCATCACCGCACAGAACAGGGCGCAGTACGCGGCGAACCTCACCCCCGGCCAGCAGGCGATGCTCCAGCGCTACCCGGACTACCACCTCACCGTCTACCCCACGCACCGTTCGGCGACCTACCCCGCCAGCGTGCTGCAGGCGGTGGCCGGCAATGCGCGGCGCGCCAGCCTCGCGGAGGGCGGCAACGGCCTGAAGGACTTCCAGACGGCGATCCCCTTCCCCATCCCGCAGAGTGGCATCGAGGCCCTGTGGAACCACATCACCCGCTACCGGGGCGGCAGCGCCCAGCGCCTGCACGTGCAGGCGACGCCCACCGCCAACGGCACCTACACGCCCACCTACTTCCAGCAGCAGTTCAGCTACCGCGACCAGCTCACCGACTACAGCCCGGACAAGGACAACAACGTCCTCTTCTACTTCAAGCAACTGGTCACTGCGCCCGCGCGCCTGGCGGGCGATGTGGTGCTGGTCCACGAGACCCTCGACCAGGTCCGCGAGCCGCGCATGGCCTGGATCTACAACGCCGGCCAGCGACGCGTGCGGCGCGCCCCGCAGATCGCCTACGACGGCCCCTACCCGGCCTCGGACGGCCTGCGCGTGGCGGACAACCTGGACATGTTCAACGGAGCGCCGGACCGCTACGAGTGGAAGCTGCTGGGCAAGAAGGAAATCTACGTGCCGTACAACACCTTCGCGCTCGACTCCACCACCCACCGCTACGACGACCTGATCAAGCCCGGCCACCTCAACCAGGACCTGGTGCGCTACGAGAAGCACCGCGTCTGGCAAGTGGAAGGCACCCTGCGCGCCGGCGAGCGGCACATCTACGCACGCCGCGTGCTGTTCCTCGACGAGGACACCTGGCAGGCCGTGCTCGTCGACCATTACGACGGCCGTGGCACCCTCTGGCGCGTCGGCGAAAGCTTCATGACGCCGCTGTACGACAAGCAGATCCCCTGGCTGGGCGTGGAAGCGATCTACGACCTCATCAATGGCCGCTACCTGGTGTCAGGCCTGACGAACCAGGAAAAGTCCCAGGTGGAATTCGGCGTGAAGGCGAGCAGCGTCGACTACACGCCGACCGCCCTTCGCAATGCCGGGATTCGCTGATCCGGCGTCGCCGGCGATACGTGGGCAGGCTGCGCTCTGCCCGCGTTGGCAGGCGACGCCAGCGGGCGTACCGAACCGTGGGAGAAGCGTGATGGAGTGTTACGTCTGCAGAGCGCCGGCCACCTGCTTTCCAGCCGGCCACCTGCTGCGGGTGGTCTGCGCCCGCTGCGGTCCGTACCGGATTTCGCAGGGTTCGATCCAGCTGTTCGCCGCCGGCGCGTGCGTGGACGTCGAGCGGACCCAGCGCTGGATCAGGAGCTACGTGGGCAACACGGACCTGCCGCTGCTCTCGGTCAACATCGTGCGGATTCGGCTGCGCTGAAGGCGCCACGCGAAGGCAACGGCAGCGTTCACGCCTTCGAAGGGGCATGGACGCCACGCTGTTCGGTTACCTCGGGTTGACCGGCAACCGAACCTTCAATCATGGCCCCACGGCCAGCACGTCGGCTGGCGTCAGGCGCTCAAAACCGAAATGACCCGTTTGGCCGTGACCTTGGCGGACTGGGGGTTCTGCCCCGTCACCAGGCGCCCGTCGACCACCGCCTTGGGCGTGAAGGGCACCAGCGCTTTTTCGAACCGGGCGCCACGTCGTTTCATTTCGTCCTCGGCGTTGTAGGGCACCTGCTTGGCCACGCCGGCCAGGATCTCCTCCATCCAGGTAAAGCCGGTGACGCGTCGCCCTGCGACGAGCAACGCGCCGTCAGACAGGCGGGTGTTCAGGAGGCCGCAGTAGCCGTGGCAGACGGAGGCGACGACGCCGCCGTGCTCGTAGACCTCGCGGGTGAGTCGCTGCAGGCCCGCGTCATCGGGGTAGTCGTACATCACGGCATGGCCGCCGGTGAAGTAGATGGCATCGAAATCCTTGCCGTGGAGCGCCTCCGGCGAAGCCGTGTTGGCGAGCAGCGCCATGCGGGCCGGGTCGGCCAACCAGCCCTTGGCCGATGCATCGGCGTTCGGCCATTTCAGGGAGCGGGGCTCCAGCGGGACTTCCCCGCCCTTGGGGCTGACCAGCTGCTGCTCGTAGCCCTGGGCAGCGAAAAGATCGTAGGCGTGCGACAGCTCCGATAGCCACAGCCCGGTGGGCTCGGCGGGGTTATCGAAGTGAGCCACGTTGGAGACGACATGGAGAATACGACGGGGCATGGCGGCCTCCCTTTCAAACGTGATTGCGGCGGGACTCGGCCAACATCTGCTCGAGCCCTTGGCGATAGGTGGTCACCTGGAACTGCGGGAAGCGCTGCTTGAACTTGCCCGAGTCGAACAGGTTGTCGTGGGCATAGCGCGGCAGCAGCTCGCGAAGTTCACGTACCTGGCGGGAGACGAGGCCCAAGGCCACCAACGTCCACTTGCCGAGCACCTGATGGGACGGTTCACGGCCGACCTGTTCGCAGGCCAGCGCGACGAGCTCCCGGTAGGTCAGGCGAGCGTCGTCGCAGGGCAGGTGCCAGGTCTGCCCGAAGGCGTCCGCCGCATTGCCCAGCGCCGCCAGCGCACGGCTGGCATCCGGCGTCCAGATGAGCGTGCGGCGGGTGTCGTCGCGCACCGGTACGCGGGCCGTCTGGCCGGCGTTGATCCGGTCGATGACCAGGGTGTTGGTAATGCTCTGCGTCTTGCCGGGACCGTAGAATTCCGGCGCGCGACCGATGAGCACGGGGATCTCGCCCCGCGCCATCTCCTCCAGCACCATCGATGCCATCGCCGCACGCACCCTGCCCTTGCGCCCAACGGGGGCGAACTCGGTGGCCTCCGTCAACAGGCGATCATCCTGCGGGTACATGTAGGTATTGTCGAAGTAGACGAACCTGGCCTTCGCTGCCCGGGTCGCCTCCAGGGCATTCCTCAGCATGGTCGGGAACTGCTCCTCCCACAGCTGCGTATCGGGCGGCAGGCCCGCCGTGAAGTAGACGATGCGGCTGCCCTCCACCGCCCTGGCGGTCTGGCCGGCATCGAGCAGGTCGGCCGTCACCAGGGCGTCGGCATCGTTGACCTTGCGGGGGTTGCGGCTCACCAGGCGCAGGTCGGTCGTGTAGGCACGGTTCAGCTCCCGCGCCAGTTCCACCGCAATCTGGCCGGTGGCGCCCAAGATGGTCTGCATGCGTTCTCCTCATTCGGCCGGGCCGGCCCCGCTCACTCGCGCACCAGCATCGTTTGCAGCGGCGCCGGCGCATACAGCGCACTCTGGAACTGCGGCACGTACTCGTACTTCAGCAGCGAACCCAGCTTCAGCGACTGGATATAGGTCGACAGACTGCCGTCGCCCAAGGTCAGCTTGACGGCGTCCGAGCGCGTCGTGGAGGCGTGGCGCAACTGCCGGGAAACGGCGTAGCCGTAGCTGAGCTCGGCCTTGTGGTCGAGGTTGGTGAAGCTGTTGGTGACCAGCTCCACGTCCTGGGACAGGTCGTCGAGCTTTGCCGTCTCCAGGGTCACGTCGACCTTGCCGGTCTGGCTATCGCTGATGCTCACGACCACCGAGGTGTCAGTCTCACGGTAGTCGATAGGGGTCAGCCACTTGGGCAGGTTGTAGCCCACCACGCCGCGCACCCTGGCCAGTTCGGTGTTCACCGGCAGTTTCAATACGTACCCCCACAGGTCCTTGCTCATCGACTGGCTGATCAGGCTGATGGGACCCAGGTTGCTGGCGCCCGGCTTGTTGGTGACGATCGACAGGGCGATCTCGTTGTAACTGTCGTTGTCGCAGTAGTGATAGGCGTAGGCCGTCAGCGCGACCACACCGCGCCCCGGCCAGATCTGCAGCGGTTGCACCTGCTCCAGCACCTTGGCCGGCATCAGCGCCCGGAGCCTGTCCAGGTCGGCCGTGAAAACCGCCGTGACCCGACTGTTGTTGTAGTAGAAATTCGGCGAATAGGATTCGAAGCCCATGTCGACCCGGGTTTTGGTCAGCGTCCTGAACCAGCTCAGGTCGATTTGCGGGGCTTCCTGGGCGATCACCGAGAGCGGCGGATTGGAGTGGTAGCGGGCGTACAACCCGCCCGCCACGACAGGAATCACTTGCCCGGCGATGGTCGTGGTGGCCTGGGCAGTGGTCGGCTCGGCGGGCTCGGAAGCCCAGGACGGCACAACGGCTGCGCCCAGGAGAAGGCCGGAAGCAAGAGCAAGTGAAGCGAGTTTCATATCGAGGGTCTCCGCGTCGTGGGCTGCCCCCCTGCGTGGGGGAACAGCGTCTGCACACCGAATCAGGGGGCGGTGTCTGTGCGGAACCCTAAGGTTAAAGTTAGCTTCAAGGTCAACAAGGCCCGAGGCTTATTCACGGCGCGGTGGGCAGGGATAAGGGCGATGAATGTGGCTCGCCCGGCGGATCGCCGCGGGGGCGCGGCTCAATCGCTGCCGAGCATGTCGCCGGCCAGTTCTGCCAGCGCGCGCAGGCGGTCCAGGCGCCGCATGTCCTGGTGGTAGCCCATCCAGATATCCCGCGAGGGCGGCGCTTCGCTCAGTTCGATGCGGGTCAGGGCCGGCAGCTGGTCGCCCAGCGAACGCGGCAGAACCGCCACCCCCAAACCCCGCGCGCACATCTGCGCCTGCACGGTGCGGCTGCTGCTGGTGAACACCGTGGGCGCGGCGGGCAGCATGCGCTGCAGCCACAGCACATCGGGGTAGTAGGCCTGTGCGGTATTCATCAGGATCAGCTTGCAGCCCGCGCCATCCCGTCCCGGCTCGAAGGGCACGGCGGCGCTGGTGTACAGGCCGTAGGGCATGATCATCAGCCGGCGCTGCACGATGTCCGGCTGGTCGAAGGGCACGATGCGAAAGGCGATATCCGCTTCGCGGCGGGTGAGGTCCGATAGGCGCTGCCCGGCCATCACCTCGGGCACCACGGCCGGGTAGCGGCGCACCAGCTCGCTCAACACCGGCGCCAGCACGTAGCCGGCAAACCAGTCGGCGGACGAGATGCGCAGGATGCCTTCGGGCTGCTCGCTGCCATCGATGCGCCGGGCAATGGCCAGGGCGCTGCTCTCCATTTCCTCGGCAAGGTTGAGGATGCCCTCGCCCATCGCGGTCGGCACCAGGCCCTGGCTGGTGCGCCGGAAAAATGCCTGGCCGCTGGCCTGCTCCAGCGCCTGCAATCGCCTGCCCACGGTGGGGTGGCTGACACCCAGCTGCCTGGCCGCCGCGCCCAGGGAGCCGGCACGGGCGATCGCCAGGAAAAACCGCAAGTCATCCCAATCCACCCCGCCACCCCCTTACAAAAATGAACGCGCAATGTGCAGCGATGGCAGTCCCGCCCACGCCTTCCGGCTTTCAAACTGCGCTCAGTCCAGCCTGGCAGCGTCGCCAGGCCAATTCCACACCGTTCAATAGTGTACGTAGCGTTGCTCTGACCCGGCCAGGGGCTGTTCGAACCTGGCGGCCACGTGTCGTTTCCCGGAGGTGTTGCCATGACCCTTTCCATCGCCGCCACAGCCACTGCCCCGTCGTCGCGACGCTGGCTGGCTTTTGCCGTCCTGCTGGCCGGTGCGTTCCTGCCGCCGCTGGATTTCTTCATCGTCAATGTCGCCCTGCCGTCCATGGCCCAGGGGCTGCAGGCGACGCCGGCGCAGATCGAGTGGGTGATCTCCGGCTATGCGGCCACCTATGCGGTGTTTCTGATTACGGGTGGGCGCCTGGGCGACCTGTTCGGCCGGCGGCGGGTGTTTCTGGCGGGCATGGCAGGCTTCGGGATGGCGTCGCTGATCTGTGGGCTGGCGGCCTCGCCAGCGGTGCTGATCGTGGGGCGGGTGCTGCAGGGGCTGAGCGCCGCCGCCATGGCGCCGCAGGGGTTGGCATCCATCCATGCCCTGTTTCCCGAGCAGGAGCGCTCACGGGCGCTGGCGGTCTATGGAGCGGCACTGGGCTTTGCCGCCGTGCTCGCCCAGGTCCTGGGCGGCGTGCTGATTGCGGCCGACCTGTTCGGGCTGCAGTGGCGGGCGATCTTTCTGATCAATCTTCCCATCGTGGCCGCCGTTTTCCTCGTTGGCATGCCCTTCTTGCCGGACACCCGCAGCGCGACGCCGGCGTCGCTGGATCGCCTCGGCGTACTGCTCTGCGCCCTGACGCTGGGGTTGCTGGTGGTGCCGCTGGTACAGGGCCGCGAACTGGGCTGGCCGTGGTGGCTGTGCCTGATGCTGCTGGGCGCGCCCCTGGTCGCCGTGGGCTTCTGGCGTCATGAAGCGGCCCTTGAGCGGCGCGGCGGCACACCGCTGCTCAGCCCTCGGCTGGCGCGGTCGCCGCGCGTGCTGGCGGGCCTGCTCAGCGCGCTGTTTTTCTACGTGGTATCGGCGTTCTTCCTGACCTTTTCGGTGTACCTGCAAGGTGCTCTGGGCGCGACACCGGTGGCCACCGGCCTGATGTTCGTGCCCTTTGGCGTGGGCTTTCTGATCGGCCCGCTGACCACTCCCCTGGCCATCCGCTGTGTCGGCCGCTGGGTGCCGGCGCTGGGAATGCTGCTGGAGGTGCTGGGCTGCCTGGTCCTGAGCGCAGCGGTGGGCGGCGCCTCGGCGGGTGAGCGCCCTGCGCTGGTGCCGCTGGTCCTGGGCGTCGGCCTGCTGGGGTTTGGCCAGGGCTGGGCGTTGCCCACCCTGATCCGCAGCGTGATCGACCGCGCCCCAGCCGGTAGCTCCGGCATGGTTTCCGGCCTGGTCAACTCGGCTTTGCAGATCAGCGCCGCCCTTGGTGTGGCGTTGCTCGGCGGCCTGTTCTATGCCGTCGCCGCGCCGGCCCTCAACCCGGCCTCGCTCGCCCACGGCTTTATCGCCGCGCTGCTGGGCATCGCCCTGAGCCTTGGCCTGGCCGCACTGCTGGTGCTCTACGCATCGGCGCCCGACCGGGCCGTGTGATCGGCATCGGCCACGCAGGCTGGGGCAACCGCAGCAGGTGGCGCCGGCAGTGGCCTTCCTGCTGGATGAGCGCAGTGCCTTCATCACCGGGCAGACGCTCTATGTGGATGGAGGCCCCCCTCGGCAGGCACCTGTTCTAGGCCAGTTTTGCTCGCGTGGTGGCGAGCAAAACTGGCCGACTGTTGGTGGCCCACGCCTCGCTCGAAAGTAGCAGTCCGACCACGACTATCGACCCTTGGTCAGCGTCTCGGCTTGGTGTCAGGATCGATCGATCCGGAACGACAAACCGAGACATGACGAATGTTCAAGTCACTCAGGACGTCATTGCTGGCGCTGGTGTGGATAGTGCTGGTCTCCGGCCTCGCCGGGGCCAGCGACATCGAAGGTGCGGAGCAGGACCTCCCGGCGCTGATCCAGTCGATCTTCCCGGAAGCGACCGACATCATGCCGCAGCTCGAACATCCCCGCGTGTGGCCCGTGTACCAGGTCACGGAGCTGGTGGGTTATGCCTTCCTGTCCGGCGACTACGTGCAGCTGCCCGGCTTCTCCGGTGCCCCGTTCCAGTTGCTGGTGGGTATCGATCGTGAGGGTCGGTTCCGCGGCGTGCAGGTGCTCGAACAACATGAACCGATCTTCCTGCACGGGCTGGGAACCGGGCCGATGCACGAATTCACCCGCCAGTACCTGGGGCTGGACCTGCGCCACTCGATCAAACTCACCAGCGCCGCCGTGCACGACAAGCATAGCGGCAGCAACGTCTATATCGATGGCATCAGCAAGGCCACGGTGTCGGCGGTGGTGCTGAACGAGACGGTCATCCAATCGGCCCTGCAGGTGGCACAGGAGACCGGCATCATCGCCAGACGCAAACCGCCGGCGCGGGTGCGCGAGGATCTGCTCGAAACGACGGACTGGCAGCAACTGCTCGAACAGCACTGGGTGGGGTCGGTGCAAATCCCGGAAGCAAGCGTGGAGGCGGCCTTCAAGGGCAATGCCGGCGACACCCCGATCCCGCACCGATACGAGGCCGGGGCGTATTTCGCCAACCTGCAGTTCGCCTACCTGAATGTGCCGACCATCGGCCGCTATCTGCTTGGCGATCGGCTCGACCAGCGCCTGATGGAGAACCTTGAGCCGGGCGATCAGGTGATCGCGGTGATGAACCAGGGCCCCTACTCCGTGCTGGGCGATGACTTCACCCGCGGCACGCCTTCGGACCGACTCGCGCTGGATCAGGGCGGTGTGCAGATCGAGCTGCGCGACATGGACTTCTTCAACGCCCTGGAGCAGGACGAGCTCGACTCGCTGCCGCATGCCGGCATGCCCCGCTTCAACGAGTTCGTGCTGTTCCGCGTGAAGGCCGGCGCCGGCCTCGACCCGGCGTCGGGCTGGACCCTGTCGCTGGTGGTGGCCCGCCCGCAAGGGTATCTGCGACCCGACGAGATTCGTCGCTTCGGCCAGGAGTACCGGCTGCCCGCGCGCCTGTTCAGCATCGAGGCGAGCCATGACGAGCCCAAGGCGCCCCTGTGGCTGCAGATATGGCAGGAGAATCTCGGCCGCATCGCGGTGTTGCTGCTGGGCCTGGCGCTGCTGACGACCATCATCCTGGCGCACCGCCGGGTGACGCAGAACGCCCGCCGCTTCCGGCTGATCCGCTGGGGGTACCTGCTCTACACACTGATCTTCATTGGCTACATCACCCAGGGGCAGTTATCGATCACCAACGTCTTCGCCATCCTGCAGGTGATGGCGGGCGACGTCAGCGCATCGGTGCTGCTGCTCGACCCGGTGATCTGCATCCTCTGGTGCTACGTGCTGCTCACGCTGGTGCTCTGGGGGCGCGGCTACTTCTGTGGTTGGCTCTGCCCGTTCGGCGTACTGCAGGAACTGTCGGCAGAACTGGCGCGCGTGTTGAAGATCCGCCAGCGGCGCATTCCGTTCCGCCTGCACCGCAGGCTCCAGGGCCTCAAATACCTGATCCTGGCCGGGCTGGTCGCGACCAGTTTCTGGTCGATCAGTGGGGCCGAGCGCGCCGCCGAGGTGGAGCCCTTCAAGACCGCGATCACCCTCGGCTTCGTGCGGGACTGGCCGTTCGTGCTCTATGCGTCGGCGCTTCTGCTCGCCGGGCTGTTCGTGCACAAGTTCTTCTGCCGCTACCTGTGCCCGCTGGGTGCCTGCTTCGCGGTGCTGGGCCACTTTCACCTGCTGCGCTGGCTGCCGCGTCGCGCCGAGTGCGGCAGTCCCTGCCAGCTCTGCACGCGCCGCTGCGGCATCGGCGCGATCGAGCCGGACGGACGCATCAACTACCGCGAGTGCATCCAGTGTTACGAATGCGAAGTGATCTACCGGGACGACCAGCAGTGCGTGCCCCTGATCAATGCGCGCAAGGGCAGAAGGCGCGCCGCGGTCGTGATTGCCAGTCAGTGAGGCAATGACGCCGCTCGCGCTATGGGCAGGCGACAGAACGGCCGCTCCGGGGCGGCAGCTGCCTCTCACAGGGGGCAGAATCAGCCATTTGCGGACGCTCAAGGCGCGCCCAGGAACCAGCGGTAATAGGGATTGTCACCGTCATCCAGCGCCACCTGCCGGGCATCGCGGGCCCAGGCCTGGCGGTCGCCGCGGTAGGCATGCAGGCTGAGGTCGTAGAAGCGCCGCAGACGCAGCCAGTAGTCGTTGACCGAGGCCTGGACCGACGGCAGCGCGTTCTCCAGCGGAGGCGCCGTGCGAAGGGCAAGCAGGGTTGGCAGCACGCGGGCGATTTCCCTTTGGCGGACCCAGGGCGCGTACTCGATGCGCGGGTGATCGTCGGTCACCGGCAGCGCATCGCCTGCGTAACGTTCCAGCCCCGCCCGGTCGGTGACCCAGGTGGCCAGCAGCGCTTCGACTGAGTCGACCCCGACCTCCCCCAACGCAGCCGCGACCTGCGGTTGTTCGAAGCGCTGGCGGATGGTCGTCACATCCAGGCGCAGCGGCTGTAGCGAGCCCACCAGCAGCATCTCGTGAAATTCCGTGGTCCACAGCGTGGCGTAGGGGAAGACGTCGATGAAGCTTCGCACCAGCGAACGGCTTTCCTCATCGTTCTGCGTCGGCAATGGCAGCCACTGGGCGACCACGCCGCCCTCCTCCAGCCGCGAGGCGGCGAGCTGGTAGAAATCACGGGAGTACAGGTTGACCACCCCGGCGGCCGAAGGCGGCGGCGGTTCCAGGGTGATCATGTCGTAGCGCTCGGCGCTGCGCAGCAGTTCGCGGCGGCCATCGCGCAGGCGGATGTCCAGGCGCGGATCGTGGATGGCGTCGAAGTTGCCCTTGAAGCTCGGCGCGGCGGCCAGCACTTCGGGCAGCAACTCGGCCACCACCGGGTGTTGCAGGGCGTTGTAGCGCAGCATGGAGCCGGCGGTGATCCCTGTGCCGAAGCCGATCACCAGCGCGGAGCGCGGCTCGCCGTTATGGATCAGCAACGGCAGCAGCGCCTGCAGGCGCATGTAGCGCAGCGAGGGCATCGCGTCGCCGGTATTGGAGACGCCCTGGATATACAGGCGGTTGAAGCGATTGTCGCCCCTGCCCTGCTCGATGACCGCCACCGTGCCGCCCCGGCCTTCGGCATAGAAGCCGATCCGCCCGTTGCGCGCGCCCGGCATCAGCTCGGCCAGGTGCTGCGGCGGCGTCAGAGCGCCGATGGCCACGGCGAGCACCGCCACGGCGGCGACGCCGATGCGCAGCTTCCGACTCACCCCCTCGCCGCGCCAGACGGCCAGCAGGCCGATGACCGCGGCCAGCGTGCCGAGCACGGCCAGCGTACGCACCAGCCCCAGGCCGGGGATAAGCACGAAGCCGGTGAGCATGACCCCGACAATGCCGCCCAGGGTGTTGAGCGCCACCACGACGCCGACGTCGCGGCCAACGTGGTCGTGGTCCACCGACAGGCGCAGGGCGATGGGGAACGCTGCGCCCAGCAGGGTCGTCGGCAGGAACACCACGCACAGCGCCGCGACCGCGAAGCGTGCGCACATGCCCGCCAGGTCACTGCCGCCAGCCTGCAGGACCAGCCATTCGGCGCGGGTCTGCAGGCCGATCAACCAGTCGCCCAAACCGGCGATCTGCGCGATGGCGAGGAGCCCGGCGGCGGCGATGAGCAGGCCGAACAGCCCCCAGGGATCGCGGATGCGGTCGGCGCGCCGGGCGTACAGGGCGCTCCCCAGCACCAGGCCGCAGAGATAGGTGGCGAGGACCACGGCGAAGGCGAAGGTGCGGGTGCTCATGAACTGGACGATGGACTGCGTCCAGACCACCTCGTACCCCAGTGCCACGCCACCGGCAAGGCAATACAACGCGATGGCCAGGCGTGCCGCACGGCTGCGCGGGCTGGCTGTAGGTGCGTCGTGGACGATGGACCGTGCCGCCTGTTGGCGGATCAGCAGCGCCCCGGCGGCGGCGAAGAGGTTGAACACAGCCGCGGCGCAGGCGCTGCCCAGCACGCCCAACCAGGGCAACAACACGAAGGCAACCAGCAGCGTGCCGGCGATGGCGCCCGCCGTGTTGGCCGCATACAGGCCCCCACCGGCGCGACCCATCTGTCCTTCGGCGGGCTCCAGCGCGCGCACCAGCACCGGCAGCGTGCCGCCCATGAAGAACGCCGGCACGCCAACCAGCCCGAATGGAAGCACCCAGGCCAGGGCGCCGAACGCTTCTTCCAGGAACGCGAAGGCGCTGGCGACATGGGCCAGCGCAACGGTAGCGGCGACGCCCAGCAGCGCCACCAGGAACTCAAGGCCGGCATACAGCCGCAGTGGCCGCCCCAGGCGGTCCGCAAGTCGGCCGAAGGCCAGGCCGCCCAAGGCCAGCCCGGCGAAGAAGGCACTGATGGCGGTGGTGACGGCGTACACCTCCACTCCCACCACCAGGGACAGTTGCTTGACCCACAACACCTGAAACACCAGCGCCGACCCGCCCGAGGCGAACAACAGCAGTGCCGGCACCCTGGCGGCCAGCCGGGACTGCGAACGCGACTGGGTCGGGGTGGCGCGACGGGAGTTCATCGGGGACGAGCTGACCGCTGGAGGCATCGAATCAACCTTGTGTGACAGTGAAGCCCCCGCGACAGCCAGGCCATCGCGGGGGAGAAGTCGGGCGCCCCGATCCGGGCGCCCTGGTTATCGCTCACTACTTGGCGCCCTGCTTCATCTTCGCTTCGATCTTCGCATCCACGTCCTTGCGGATCTGGTCGATGCTGAAGCTGGCCGGGCGTTGGCTCGGCGGATAATCGACGAAGGTCTGCAGGAAGGCCGCGGCCTTGCGCGTACCCTGGAAGAGCAGGTAGTCGTTCTTGGTCAGCCAGTCGTAGTACTGGTCGGAGACGACGTCCGCCCGCTCGTAGGGGTCCATGCGCAGGTTGAACAGCTTGGGTACGCGCAGGCAGGTGAAGGGCTCGCTCCAGACCTGCAAGCCGCCAGGGGCGCGCTGCTCGCACCAGACGATCTTCCAGTCGTCGAAGCGCATCCCCACCAACTCGGCCTCATCGTTGAAGTAGTAGAACTCGCGGCGTGCACTCTTGTCGGTCTTGCCAGTCAGATAGTCCAGCTGGTTGTACCCGTCGAGGTGCACCTTGAAGTTCTTACCGCCGATATCCGCCCCCTTGAGCAGGCGCTCCTTGATATCGGTGTCGCCAATGGCGGCCAGCAAGGTGGGGAACCAGTCCAGCCCGGAGAACATCTGGGTGGAGACGGAGCCTGGCTTCACATGGTTCGGCCAGCGAATCATCGCCGGCACCCGGTAGGCGCCCTCCCAGTTGGAGTTCTTCTCGTTGCGGAACGGCGTAGTCGCCGCATCCGGCCAGGACCACTGGTTCGGCCCGTTGTCGGTGGTGTAGATGACGATGGTGTTGTCGGCGATCTTCAGGTCATCCACCGCCTTGAGCAGCTTGCCGACGTCGCCGTCGTGCTCGAGCATGCCATCGGCATAGTCGTTGCCGGCCATGCCGCTCTGGCCCTTCATCGAATCACGCACATGGGTGAAGGCGTGCATGCGCGTGGTGTTCATCCAGACGAAGAAGGGTTTGTCGGCCTTGACCTGCTTGTCCATGAAGTTGATCGCGGCCTGGGTGGTGTCGTCGTCGATGGTCTCCATGCGCTTGCTGGTCAGGGCGCCGGTGTCCTCGATCTTGCCGTCGGCGGTGGAATGGATCACCCCGCGCGGCGAGGCGGCCTTGATGAAGGCTTCGTCATCCTTGGGCCAGTACGGGCGCTCCGGCTCCTCCTCGGCATTGAGGTGATACAGGTTGCCGAAGAACTCGTCGAAGCCGTGCTTGGTCGGCAGGTACTCGTCGCGGTCACCCAAGTGGTTCTTGCCGAACTGCCCGGTGGCGTAACCGTGAGCCTTGAGTGCCTGGGCGATGGTCACGTCACGGTCCTGCAGGCCCACCGGTACGCCCGGCATGCCCACCTTCGAGAGACCGGTGCGCAGGATCGACTGCCCGGTGATGAAGGTCGAGCGGCCGGCGGTGCAGCTGTTCTCCGCGTAGTAGTCGGTGAACATCATGCCCTCCTTGGCGATGCGGTCGATGTTCGGCGTCTGGTAGCCGACCACGCCGAACGCGTAGGCACTGATGTTGGTCTGACCGATATCGTCGCCGAATATCACCAGGATGTTCGGCTTGTCCGCCGCAGTGGCGACCGAGCACCCCACTATCGCCGTCGCCGCGAGGGCGAACTGCGATATCCATCTTCCCGTGCGCTTCATTGGTGTTTCTCCATTCCAGTTACTGGTCGTATGCCACGACTACGTTCACTGGAGATGCCGACTGCCTGGCTGGAAATCCCCGTGTCCCTGCGGTGTTGCTTGTTGGTGTCTTACTGGTCGAACGGATAGATCCGCTTCCACTCCCTTGCCATGTCCACTACCACCCAGTCCTTGTTCTTCGCCATGTCGAGCGCCTTGTCCAGGCGCCCGACCTTGCTCTCCCGGTCGTAGGCCCACTCGCGCTTGTCGTCGGTGTGGTGCACCAGCCCGGCGAAGCGCAGGCCCTTGCCGGCAGCGGTCCACTGCAGCATCTGCAGGTCGCCGTCGGAGTTGCCGAACGCCAGGATGGGCCGGCGGCCGATGATGCTGTCGATGCTCTCCGGCTTGCCGGGGCCGTCGTCGTTGTGCACCAGCTTGGAAAGACGCTGGATGGAAAGCTGACCGTCGCGATCCTCGAAGCGACTGCCCAGGGTGGTGCCGATCACCTGCTCGGGCGGAATGCCATAGACCTCTTCGGCGAAGGCGCGCATGAACGCCACTTCTCCGCCGGAGACGATGTACGTCTTGAAGCCGTTGGCGCGCAGGTAGCCCAGCAGCTCCAGCATCGGCTGGAACACCATCTCGGTGTACGGCTTGTGGCTGCGTGGATGCCTGGCGCTGGCCAGCCAGCGGCGCGCATTGGCGATGAACTCGTCGGTGCTCACACCTGAATGGGTGGCGGCGACTATCGTCAGAATGCCCCGCATGCCACTGTCGGCCAGGGCCTTGTGATCGTCTTCGAGCACCGCCTTGAACGGTTGCTTCTGCTTCCATTCCGGATGCTGCGGCGCCTGCCGCTTCACCTCGTCAAGGGCAAACAGCACCTGGAAATACATCGGTTGCTCGCTCCACAGCGTGCCGTCGTTGTCGAACACGGCGATGCGCTCGGCCGGCGGCACGAAGTCCTTGCCGCCCTCCTCGGTCACCGCCTTCACGAAGGCGATGATCGCCTCGCGCGAGGCTCCGTTGTTCCACGACGGCAGTTCGTCCGCAGCCTGTGCCAAGAGCGGTATGCCCACGAGCAACAGGAGCATCCAGCGGACTATCGGTTGAGCGAGGTTCGAATGCATGTCACATCCCTGGATCACGGATTCAGCGGTTTGAGGGCATGGGCAGGCACGCTGGCCGGCTTGCTCTGGTCCATTTCCCGGCGAAGGTGCGGCAATGCCCGTATCACGGGTTTTACCCCCCCGACCGGCTGCCCGGCCGAGCGCTCGTAGCGCGCCCTGAGAAACGCTAGCAAAGGTTTGCCGGATTTGACGGAACGCTCAAAAATTGCCGTACTCATTTCACGACAACCGGTTGTCCGACGAAGCCAGATATACAGCGCGCCCAGCTGTGGTGAGTCGTCCTTGAGCTGGCCACGGACCTGGCGCCAGGCGTAAGCCGGCGATGCGCGCCAAGCCTGGCGACGACGCCTGGCAGCGCTCACGATAACGGCGCGCACTGCTCCGCCCCAGGCACGCACGGCATAGGCGAGTGCCGCCAGCAGCACCAGCGCGGCGGCCAGCGCCAGCCAGTGACTGGCGATGCGCACCTGCGCCTTGCGCCCGAGCTCGCGCAGATCGTCGCTGATTGAAAATGGCGCGTCATAAACCGCCGCCTGGGTGGCGGACAGAGTGAGGCTCGGGATCGACACCGTTTGCTGCGTGCCGCTGTCAGCCGCCCACCAGTGCACCTCGATGGCGGGAAGCTGGAAGTCGCCGGGCCGGCTGATCACGTAGGTCACCGCATCCATGCGTTCGCCGCCCAACACGCCGCCACGGCCGTCGCTCAGCGGCTGCACGGTGGGCGATTGCACATAGCGCCGCAGTCCCTCGACGTCGGCAAATACCGGCGCGGGGATCAGCATGGCCTGGGCGTCCTCGGCGCGGATATGCACTGTGCGCGTCACGCTATCCCCCACGCGCAGCGGATCGTGCGAGGCCGTGAGCTTTTGGCTGACGTTGACCCTGCTCGCCACCAGCCGTTGTGCCGCGTCCGCAGCGACGCCGGCGGGCTGGCTGGCGGTGAAATGCAGCGGCTGGCTGTGCACCTGCACCGGACCACTGCCCTGCCCCGGCAGCACCCGGATATCCAGCGGTGGGATGTCGAAGCCGCGTGCCGACTGTGGAGTGATCTGGTAGTAGAAGCGCAGGCCGAAGAAGGTCTTGCCGTCGACCTTCTCGGTGAGGTGCGTGGCCTCGCTGGCCGGCTCGGAGACCACCGCGCCGGACAGCTTGAGCGGCGGCAACTGCGGCGGCTGGCTGAACCAGGTGTCCACCAGCAGATCGACCTGGAGATGGAGCGTACCGCCGACCATCACGCTGTCGCTGGGCAACAACCGGGTACGGACCTTCACCTCGGGCTCGTCAGCCAGCCCGAACAACGGCAGGCAGAGCAACAGCAACATCAGGGCGCGTCTCATGAGCCGGCTCCTGCTGCGGCATCCTGCAGACTGAACTTGCGGCGCAGGAACTGCGCCGGCGAGGTGCTCAGGTTGTCCAGCCACTGCTCGTCCGACTCGGCCTGGGCGTCGTTGCGCGGCACATCCTTGCCCTTGCCTGCGGTGTTGTCGAAGACTTCCTGGTCGGGCTTCTCATCGGGCGGGCCGGCCTCTTGCTGGTCCTCGCGATCTTTCTGCAAGGCCAGCGCCAATGCCAGGTTTGCCGTGGCCTGCGGGAACTCCGGCTGCCGCGCCAGCGCCTGGCGATAGGCGCCGATGGCCTGGTCGAACTTCGACAGGCGCACATAGGTATTGCCCAGATAGAAGTACGCCTGCGCCGAATCCAGCCGGGCGAAGCTGGCCAGGGCCAAGGGGTAATCCGCTGCATGGTAGGCAGCCACGCCCTTCCAGAACGGATCACGGAACTGCGCGGCTGCCTGCGCGTAGTGCCCGTGCTCGAACGCCCAGCGCCCCTGCTGATCGGCAGTGAAGAAGGCATCGGCCAGCGCCCCGGCGCGCGCCGGCTGCGGCGCACTAACGAGGCTGGCGGCGAGCAGCAGCGCGCCCAGCCAGTGGACCTTCCAGCCCTTTCGCAGGCTCAGCAGGGCGAGCAGCAGCAAGGGCCAGCACAACCAGTAGCCGGCGTCCTGCCAGTGCAGTTGCTGTTCATCGCCCTGGGCGGCCTCGAAATGCTGCTGGGCATGCAGCTCGATCCAGTCCAGATCGTCATCGCTCAAGGTCAGGCTGCCCAGTGGCGCGTCCGCAGCGTCCGCCAGTCCCTTCAGGCTTTCGGCATCGAAGGTGGCTAGCAAGGGGCGCCCCGCCGCATCCTGCTGGCCACCGGCAAGCAGCCCGCCATCCTGGCTGCCGACCGCCAAGACCAGTACCTGCAGATCGCTGCCGCGCAGGGCCTTGTCGATCGCGTCGAATTGGTCCTTGTCGGCGCCATCGGTCAGTAGCACCAGGGTGCCCGGCGACTGCTCGGCATCCAGCAGTCGCTTGGCGATCCCGATAGCGCCCAGCGCATCCTTGCCGCTGCGCTGGATAAGCCCCGGCGCCAGTGCCTGAAGGAAGCTGTCGAGCAGCGCTGCGTCCTCGGTCGCGGGCAGCACCAGGTGCGCGCTGCCGGCGTAGGCGATCAGTGCAGTGGGGCTGCCCGCCCGGCGGGCAATGAGGTCGTGCAGCCTGTGCTTGGCCGCCTCGATGCGTGAAGGCGGTACATCGCTGGCGGCCATCGAAGGCGAGAGGTCCAGCGCCAGGATCAGCGGCGCGCGGTTCTCCAGGAAGGCCGGGCGATCCTGCTTCCAGGTCGGCCCGGCAGCGGCCACGCCCCCCATCACCAGGATGGCGCCCAGCAGTTGCGCTGGGCGCACGCGGTGCTGGTCGACCGGGGTGATCACCAGGTGCTGCAGCAGGTGGGGGGCGATAATCCCGTCCAGGCGCCGCGCCAGGTCGTGACGGCGGCGCCACAGCCACGGCAGCAAAAGGCCCGGCAGCAGAAGCAGCAGCCACCCCGGGCGGAGGAAATGGAAGGCGCTGAGATCGATGTTCATCGGCCCTCCGCCTCCTGGCCGCCCTGCGCCGCGCCGGGCACCGCCAGCCGGCCGGCGATGGCCGCCAGACCATGCGCCACCAGCAACAACGCAAGCGCAGCGCCCAGCGGTAGCCAGAACAGGTCGCGCTTGGGCTGGTGGCTGAGGGTTTTCACCTGGTGCGCGGTGATCCTGTCCAGCGTCGCGTAGACCTCCCGCAGCGCCTCGCGGTCACCCGCCCGGAAGAAGCGCCCGCCAGTGGTCCGAGCAATATCGCGCAGGGTCTGCAGGTCCACTTTCGATTCGCCACTGGCCTCAGGGTCGCCGATGCCGATGGTGTGCACCACCACGCCCCGCTCGCGGGCCATGACCGCCGCATGACTCGGCGTGATGGCGCTGCCGGTGTCGTTGCCGTCGGTGAGCAGGATCAGCACCTTTTGCTGTTCCGGCGTGCTCTCCACCAGCTTGAGGGTCAGGCCGATGGCGTCGCCCAGCGCGGTATTGGGCCCGGCCATGCCGATGCCCACCTCGTCCAGCAACATCAACAGGCTGGCGTGATCCAGGGTCGGCGGCGACTGGGCGAAGGCGCCGGTGCCGAAGACGATCAGGCCGATACGGTCATCCTTGCGTTGGCCGATGAAGTCGCGCACCACCCCCTTGACGATGCTCAGGCGGTCCACCCGGTTGCCGGCGGCATCGCGGTAGTCGCTGGTCTCCATGGACTGCGAGATGTCGATGGCCAGCATCAGGTCGCGGATCGGCTGCACGCGCTGGATGGGTTTCTCCACCAGCATCGGGCGCGCGCAAGCCATCAGCAGCAATGCCCACACCAGTAGATTCAGCGGCAGCTGCCAGCGACCGCCCGCGCCACCACCGCGGGTAGGCTCCTGGCCCACCGCGTGGCTCATGGCGGCGAAGAACGGCACCCGCAGCGCACTACGCGACTCGCGGTAGGCCGGCAGGTAGCGCCAGGCCAGCCAGGGCAAGGGCAGCAGGAGCAGCACCCAGGGGTACTCAAGCTGCCACACGGTGCACCTCGATCCATCGCCGGCAGGCCGACAGCAGGTCGTGCACTTCCTGCTCGTCCATGCTCGCCACCCTGGCGTCAGGCGCGTACGCCAGCAGCGTCAGCTGCCGCCCCAGATCAGCCGGCAGCGCTGCCGGGCTGCGCGCCTGGAGAAAAGCCTGCCAGTCGGCGCCGCTCAGGGGCGCAGCCGCCGCGCCATCGGGCATCGACAGGGCCACACGCTTGACCACAACCGGCACCTGGCGCAGCGCGGCCAATCGATGGGCAGGGTCCCGTGCGCCGACGCCCAGTTCATCGAGCAGGGCCAGTGCTTCGCGCCGGTAGCGATCACGTTGCCATTTCCGGTAACGCCAGAATCCCCATGCCGCCAAGAGCAGCAGCAGGACGATTGCGAGCCACACCCAGGCCCAGGTCTGCGGCCAATAGCTGACCGACGAAGGCGGCGGCGGCAGCTCCTGGAGTTGATCGATGCTCGGCACGCTCATCGCGCCAGCCGTCCCAGCTCGCCACGCAACTGCTCCAGGCTGTCGCGCCCGCTGCTGAAAATCATCAGCGGCACCTGGCTGCGACGCAGCAGGGTCGCCACGTCCTTAAGCCGCCCGGAAAGAAACTCGCCCAATGGCCGGTGGACCTGGCGCCGGCCGACTTCCAACTCCACCTGCAGCTCGCCCTGGGTAACGGTCACCCGTCCCTTGTCGGGCAGCTTCAGGGCAATGGGATCGAAGACCTGCAGGGCCAGCACGTCGTTGTGCGCGCTCAGCTGCCGCAGCAGTTGCAGCGTCTGTTCGGTCACACCGGCAAAGTCGCTGATGATCACCACCAGGCTGTCGTGGCCGGCCACGCCCAGGCACTGGCGCAACACACGGTCGAGTTGCCCGGGCGAGCCTTCGTCGCTGCGCGTGGCATGCAGCGAGCGGTTGCGCCGGATTACGGCCGCACACAGCGCCTCCACCCGCGCCCGACTGCGCAGGGGGCGGACGTACTCGATGTCGTGGTCGCCGAACACCAGGCCGCCGACCCGGTCGCCGGCCTGCAGCGCCATCCAGCCGCCGAGGGCAGCCAGTTCCGCGGCGAGCACCGACTTGAAGCTGAGCCGGGAGCCGAAGTACATGCTCATGCGCTGGTCCACCAGCAGCAGGGTCGGCCGGTCGCGCTCCTCGGTGTAGCTGCGCACGAAGGGCTTGCCGTAGCGCAGCGAGGCACGCCAGTCGAGGTGCCGCAGGTCGTCGCCGGGGTTGTACTGGCGCAGCTCGTCGAAGCTCAGCCCACGTCCGCGCAGACGCGCCGCATGGCTGCCGGAGAGCACGCTGGACAACGGTTGCCGCGACAGAAAGCTCAGGCCGCGCACGCGATGCTCCAGCAGCATCAGCTGCTGCAGGGACGCATAGACATGCCCATCGGCTACCGGCTGCGCATCGGTCATGGGCATCTCCTCAGGCCGGGATCGCCACTGTGTCGAGCAGCCGGTCAA
This sequence comes from Pseudomonas sp. GCEP-101, assembly GCF_025133575.1. NCBI lineage: Bacteria > Pseudomonadati > Pseudomonadota > Gammaproteobacteria > Pseudomonadales > Pseudomonadaceae > Pseudomonas > Pseudomonas sp. GCEP-101. Next base: position 5,586,023 of record NZ_CP104011.1, read on the forward strand.
TCACCTGATCGGCCCCGACGCCATCGGCAACGGCGTCATAGGACAGCAGCAGGCGATGGCGCAGGACGGGGTGCACGACGGCGCGCACGTCGTCGGGCGTTACGTAGTCGTTGCCGGCCATCCAGGCGTGGGCGCGGGACACTCGGTCCAGGCTGATGCCGCCACGCGGGCTGGCACCGACCTTCAGCCAGCGGGCGAGGTCCGCGTCGTAATCGGCGGGACGGCGCGTGGCGTGGATCAGGTCGATGAGGTAGCGGTCGATGGCCTCGGACACATGCACGTCGCCCACCTCCTGGCGCGCGGCGAACACGGCGTCCTGCGCGAGCGGCGTGATGGCCTCGCGCGCCCCGCCGGACTGCTGGCTGCGCTCCTCGGCGCGCACCAGTTGCAGTACGCGGGATTCGTCCTCGACCCGTGGGTAGTCGATCAGCAGCTTCATCAGGAAGCGGTCCATCTGCGCCTCGGGCAGCGGATAGGTGCCTTCCTGCTCGATGGGGTTCTGCGTCGCCAGCACCATGAACAGCCCCGGCATGCGGTGGGTCTGCCCGGCCACGGTGATCTGGCGTTCCTCCATGGCTTCGAGCAACGCCGCCTGCACCTTGGCCGGTGCGCGGTTGATCTCGTCGGCGAGGATGACGTTGCCGAACAGCGGCCCCGGCTGGAATTTGAGCTGGTTGCCCTGCTCGGTCTGCTGGAGGATTTCGGCGCCGGTGATGTCCGATGGCAACAGGTCGGGCGTGAACTGCACGCGGCTCATGCGCGCATCCAGATGCGTTGCCAGCGCCTTCACGGTGCGGGTCTTGGCAAGGCCGGGGAGACTTTCCAGGAGGACGTGACCATTGGCCAGGAGCCCCAGCAAAATATGCCGGACGGTCTCCCGCTGGCCCAGAACCTGCGCCGACACGGCAGCTTCCAGACCTGAAATCTGTTCTCGGATGGACACGGCTTGTTCCTTGTTCCGTCGTTTCGGTTTCCCTGCCGTAGGCGTGCTGGATCTACCCCGCACACTGCCGTGCCACGGCCTGCGAGGTAACTGTAGCTTCTGTGAAACGCCGCGCCATGATGGCACTTGTCGTGAAATGAACAGGACGACAGCGAGAACGACAGCACCGCGGTTGCACAACGGCAGGCAGCATCTAGGCTGGTCTACGTCACCGCGCAAGCCTCGGGGAGTTCAGCGGTGCCGGGGGACAGCGCCATGGTGGAACGCGATTTCACGCGAGCGCCCACACGCTTTGGCAGAGGAAGCCCATGCACAGGAAGCCTGCATCACGCTATTGCCCCCTCGCGACAGCCCTCACGTTATCTGCTCTTGCGCTGGCAGGAGCCGAGGCTCGCGCCGCCGACCTGCTGATCTATGAAGCCGGCCAGGAAGGCAACGGGCTGGCCAACGCCGGCGCCGCGGCCCTGGCGCGGGACCCGAGCGTGTTGATGAGCAATCCCGCCGGCATCACCGAGCTCAAGGGCACCCAGGTGAATCTCAATGGCCAGGTGATCTTCGGCCACTATCAATTCTCCCGCGATGCAGACAACCAGTTCAGCGGCAACGAAGGCGGCAATGCACTGGAATACCTGCCTGGCGCCAGCTTCTTCATCAGCCACCAAATCGATGAGCGCAGCGCCATCGGCTTTGGCACCTACGGCAATTTCGGCTTGGCCGTGGACTATGACGATGACTGGGCTGGCCGCTATTTCACCCAGGAGTCCACGCTGATCGGCGTCTCCTTCCAGCCGACCCTCGCGCACAAGTTCACCGACGACCTGTCCATCGGCATCGGCCCGCGCATCGTCTATGGCTACTACCGCACCGAGGTGGCCGTGAACAACAGCGTGCTGGGTCTGGTGGATCGCCCGGATGGCCAACTGCGCTACAAGGACACCGACGTGGCCGCCGGCTTCAACATCGGCCTGCTTTACCACCTCACTGCCCAGACACGCCTGGGGCTTGCGTATACCAGCAAGGTGAAGTTCGAATTCGAGGATCGCCCGCAGCTCAAGAACATCACCAATCCCCTGCTCAACGCGGCCCTGCGTCGTACCAGCGTCGATCAGTTGGAGCTGGACATGAATATCCCGCAGACCGTGCTGTTCAGCGTGGCCCACGAGCTGGACGCGCAATGGACGCTGCTGGGGAGCCTGGGCTGGCAGGACTGGAGCGACTTCGGGAAGATCGGCGTCGAAGTGGACACCGACAACGCCGGAACCAGTACCACGGTGGACCGCCAGTACAAGGACTCCTGGCACGCCTCGGTGGGCGCGCAATACCAGTCCACCCCTCGACTGCGCTGGAGCATGGGCGTGGGCTACGACAGCGCCATGGTCGACGACAGCGATCGCACCGTGGACAACCCCGCCGGGGCCATCTGGCGCCTGGCCACGGGTGTCAACTACGACCTGGGTGACGGCATGGACGTACATGCCGCCTACACGCTCATGTGGCTGGGCGACCTGGATGTCGAACAGACCAAGTCACGATCCGGAAACACCTTGTCAGGTACCTACAAGGATGCCGCGCTGCACGTACTGGGTGCGGGCGTCACCTGGCGCTTCTAGCGCCGGAGCAGAAATTCCATAAGCCAACCTACCCGCCGTCTCGAACACAAGGAGCAACTCCATGCAGTTGAAGTCGTTAGCGGTCTCGCTGTGCCTGGCATCCCTGATGCTGTCTGGCTGTGCAAGCAAGTACGTGGAGCCTGAACAGTACTCGGGCTTCCTCAAGGACTACAGCGTGCTCAAGGAAGAAAAGTCGCCCTCGGGAGCCGCGGTGATGCGCTGGATCAAACCGGGCATCGACGTCAGCCAGTTCACCAGCGTGTACGTCGAACCGAGCCAGTTGTACCCGCAGCCGCAGCCCACCCAGAAGATTCCCCAGAGCACCCTGGACGGCATCACGAAATACTATGACCAGGCGCTGCAAACCCAGTTTGCCAAGGCATTGCCCCTGGCCAGCGGCCCCGGCCCGGGCGTGCTGATCGTGCGCCCGGCGATCACCGCCGTCAGCGCCTCGACCAAAGGCCTGCAACCCTATGAAGTAATCCCCATCGCGCTGATCGCCGCCGGCGTCAGCACCGCCACGGGGATTCGCGACCAGGACACCAGCATCGCCACCGAGGCCGCGTTCCTCAGCGGGAGCGACGGCAGCGTGGTCGCCGAAGTGGTGCGCAAGGGGGCCGGCACCGAACTGGAGAATTCCTCCCAGGTCATGTCCGCCAATGACGCCAAGGCGGTGCTCGATGGCTGGGCGCGGGACATGCTCAAGTCCTTCGAGCAGCTCAAGCACAAGTAACGGACAGGGCGCCGTAACGGGCGCCCGTTTCGCACCACCCTGCTGCGGGGACAGCCATGGACAGCATCCGCGGAACCGCCTTCCTGCAGTTCGGCGAACTGCTCGCCGAGCGAGGCGCGTCACTGCGCGACCATCTTTCCCCGCACCGGGTCAGCCTGGATGTGGTCGGCGACTACGAGAAAACCCTTTCCTACAAGAGCCTGGTGCAGATCTTCGAAGGCAGCGCAGATGCCTTGCAGATGCCCGCGCTTGGCCTGGAACTGGCCACCCGGCAAGGCTCGACCTTGCTGGGCCCGCTCCAGCACCTTGCCCGCACGGCTGCAACCGTCGGCGAAGCCCTGGTCGCGGTATTGCGCTACATGGGGCTCTATAGCCCATCGATTCACTACCGACTGGAACAGCGCAACGGGCGCGCGCTGCTGTACTTCGACAACGCCCTGCCCTGCAGCACGCAGATACCGCAGATCGTCGAAAAGTCCGTGCTGCATGGCCGTCTGATGATTGCAGAACTGCTCGGCGCGTCGTTCAGCCCGCAGGCGGTCCTGTTCCGGCATCAGCCGCTGGGGGATCTGGCAGCCTACCAGCGCTACTTCAACTGCCCGGTGAGCTTCGCCCAGGATCACAACGCCCTGGTATTGCGCCCCTCGGACCTCAAACAACCCTGCAACCAGGCCGATGCCACCCTGCATGAAATCGTCAGGTTTTACCTGGATGCCCACTGCACGCCGGGGGACAATCTCTTCCTTCAGCTACAGCGCCATATCCAGGCGCTACTGCCCAAGAGTCGCTGTTCGCTCGAGGCAGTGGCGCACCTGTTGGGCATGAACTCCCGAACGCTGCAACGACGCCTGGCCAGCAGCGGAGTGGACTTCGAGGATCGCGTCGATGGCATCCGCCGGCAGCAGGCAGCCCAGCTACTGCGCGAAACCGGCTTGACCGTTGCGCAGATTTCCGCGGAGCTGGGGTATCGGCGGACGACGTCCTTCTGCCGCGCCCACCATCGCTGGTTCGGCATGACGCCCATCGAGCATCGCCTGCAATCGCAGCCTCGGTTCAAATCCGCGCCCCGCTGAACCCTCATTGCGCCGGGTTACCCCACTGCCGGTTGATCGGTACGAGACGCGGGTCGTTCGGCGCAACCTGTTGCAAACGCCGCACATAGCCCCTGGCCTGCTCCAGCTGGCCAGCCGAGGTATGCAGGTAGATCAGCGCATAGAGCAGGTCCGGGTCATCGGGCGAGCTTTCCAGTCCCTTGGTCAATGCGCTCGCCGCCTCGTCCGGTCGCCGCAACTGCGCCAGCAACAGGCCCTGGTTGTAGCGAACGCGGGCGTTGCCCGGCAGCTCGTCGGCCGCCGTGGACATCCATTTAACGCCCTCCTCCGGGTTGCCGTGCTCCACCAGCAACAGCGCAAGCATGTAGGCGAGATTGCCGTGGTCACTGGCTGGCAACCCTTCCAGGGAGAGCCCCTCACGCAGTAGCTGCTCCGCCTTGCTGCTCTGCTCGGAGCCGCTGTAGAGCGTCACCAGGTTGACCCGCGCCGGGATGAAATGCGCGTCCAGGCGCAAGGCCTGTTGGTATTGCTCGATGGCCTGCGCACTCTCCCCGCGACGCTGCAGGAAGACCGCGAGGTTCAGCCGCCCGCCGGGCAGGTCGGCATTCCCGCGCAGACGCTTCTCGTAGTCCGCCAGTTGACTGGAAAACGCCGCGCGACGCTCGGCGGGGATGGATTCGATCGGCACGTCGGCCAACGCCTTGACGGCCTCATCGCGGACAGCCAGCGCGCTGTCGTCCAGCTGGGGAAGCAGCAGCCTGACACGGGCATCAGGCGGCAGGCGGGCGAAGCCGGGAATCGCGTAGGCACGAACCAGCGCGCTGTCATCGTTGAGCGCCCAGCGCAGGGTCGTCAGCCCGGGCTGACCCAGTTCGGCCAGGCGCTGCGCTGCCGTCGCCCGCACAATAGGCGCGCTGCCGATATCGGCGATCACCGCGCCCAGCAGGCTCACCGAAGCGGGATCACCCATGCGTGCAGCATGGAAAGACTCGCCATAGTGCTTCGGTCGCTTCGGCGAGGCAAACCAGCCGTCGATAGCCTTGGCCGCCCAGGCCGGCTTCTGGTCGCGGTGGCAGGCCGTGCAGGCATCGGGAGCCCCCGTCTGCTCGGCCAGGTCAGGACGCGGCAGACGAAAATCATGATCGCGACGCGGGTCGACCACCATGTACGTCTTGCTGGCCATGTGGCAGTTGACGCACTGGGCCCCAGGCGATCCCGCCGGGTGATGATGGTGTTCAGGGCTGTCGTAACTCTTCGCCTGCAGACTGGGGAAACGCGCCACCGGCGGGTTGGCGTTGTGGCACTGCATACACAGGCCATTACCTTCGATGCGTACCTTGCCGGTGTGCGGATTGTGGCAATCCGTGCAGGCCACTCCGGCCGCGTACATCTTGCTCTGGCTGAAGGAGCCGAACTCGTAGACTTCTCCATCGATCTGCCCGTCCGCGTGGTACAACCCTGAGCGCAAGGTCGCCGGCAACGACGCATCCAACTGCGGGTGCCCTGGCTGCTGGCCCACGCCAAGCGTCTGCCGGCGGCTATGGCAGAAGGCGCATTGGCCCACCAGCTCCTTGCTACCCAGGGACTTGAAATCGAACGGCAGGCCGATGTCCTTCGCCGAGGCATAGGTCTTGATTGGGCTCTTGTTCTGCTTCGCCCAGTCGACATGCGCCTGGGCGGGGCCGTGGCAGCCCTGGCAACCGACCGTCTTCTCCTGCCAGGTGGTGGCGAAGGCATCGGTCTTGTCGTCGTAGTGCTTCATCAGGCGGGTCGAGTGGCAATCGGCGCACATGGCGTTCCAGTTCTGGAAGCGGCCGGTCCAGTGCAATGCATCATCCGGCGCGAAGCGTTGCCCGGGATAGAGCGAGAACCAGCGCTGCCCACCGGCTTCTTTCGGCCGGCTGTCCCAGGCAATGGTCAGCGCCTGCAGATGACCATTGGGGAATGCCACGAGGTACTGCTGCAGCGGGTAATGGCCAAAGGTGTACTGGATCGGGAAGTCACCGGGTTTGCCGTCGCGTCCTTCGGTACGGACGTAGTAACGCCCTCCCTTCTCATAAAACCGGGCGCTGACGCCGGCCTCCTCGAAACTCTGGTTGGCGAAGTTGCCCAGGACATTGCCCGCCGTCGCGTCGCGCATCGCCCATGCGTGATCGGACGCCTGCCACTGCTCGGACTGCTCCTTGTGACAGCCCATGCAACTGGCTGCATCGGCGTATCCCTCACGATCCTTGGCCAGCCCGGGCTTGGCTCCTGACGTGGCGGCCACCGAGGAACTACAGCCCAATAACAGCAACAGCATCAGCACGTAGCGCAGCAGCACGCGGTTTCCTTACTCATCGGCCATGAGGGCTATGCGGTTTGACGATTTCGCGCTGTTTGGCATTGCAGCCCAGCGACTTCGTTGATTGCGACCTAAGCGTAGTTACAGCCCGCGGGGTCTGCATGACTTTCGCCGTTCGCACCGACGCACCGACGCACAACAGCCCAGCGTGCCCAGCCTGGCCGACGACTAGCAGATCACCTGGCTCCCGGTCTGCGTGCCGCAACGAGCACGCTGTCGACGGGGCCTTATCCCGCATTCTGCTGCAGCCATTGCTTGGGACTTGCGCCGACCTTGCGGCGGAAGGTGCGGGCCAGCGCAGACGGGCTTTCATATCCGACCTCGTCGGCAATCAGGGCGATGGGGCGGCCTTCGCGCAGACGCTTCTGCGTCAGGCTGATGCGCCAGTTCGCCAGGTAGTCCGCCGGCGTGACGCCCACGGTCTGGCGAAAATGCGCGGCAAAGCTCGCCCGCGACATGCCCGAACGATCCGCCAGTTCCGCCACGGACCAATTGCGCTGCGGTTCGTTGTGCATCCCCACGAGCGCGCGGGACAGCTGAGCGTTGGCCAACCCTGCCATCATCCCGGAGGCGATGCTGCGGCTGGCGAGCAGGTGGCGCAGCAGTTGGATCACCATCAGCTCGAACAGGCGATTGAGGACGACGTCCCGCCCGCACTCGTCACCGAAGGCTTCCTTGAACAGCCAGTCGAGGGTGCCATCCAGGCCATTCAGTTCACGCAGCGGCTTGATGATGAAATCCGGCAACGCCAGGGTCAGCGGATTGTTGGCGCCGCCGTCGAATTGCAGCGTGGCGCACACCAGCTCGGCGGCATCGGCCTCGCTCGCCACCAGTTGATGTTCCTGCGGGCGCACGGCCAGGATCAGGCTGGGCTCCGTCAGCTCGGTGAGCTGGCCGCGCTTGTCCTTGACGCTCAGGCGTCCCGAGCGCAGCAGATGCGCGTGGCCGACGCTGTGTTGCCCCTGGAGGCTGGCGGTGCCGCAGAACCCGCCCTGGTGGAACGTGGAAGCGTGCAGGTTGAAGTGTTTGAGCAGTGTCGACAGTCGGTCCATGGCGCGCTCAGGTTTAGACGATCTGTTGCATAACTTCGACGATCTGAAGCCGAAAGGAAAGCCTGCCTCCCTAGTATGAACTCCACACCTGATCGACAAACCCGTTGGTCAACCTACTGGAGAATCACCATGACTCGCATTGCCGCTCTCTCGCTGGACCAAGCCCCCGCTGCCTCACGCGCGGCCCTCGAAGGCGTCCGGAAAGGCCTCGGCTTCATCCCCAACGCATTCGGGACGCTGGCCCACTCCCCGGCCGCACTCAACGGCTACCTGGGCCTTGCCCAGGCCCTGGGTAAAAGCTCGCTGAGCGCCGCCGAGCGTGAAGTGGTTGCCCTCGCCACGTCGCAAATCAATGGCTGCGACTACTGCCTGGCCGCACACAGCTACTTCGGCGCCAAGGCGGGCCTGAGCGACGAGGCCATCAGCCAGGCCCGTCAGGGCACACTCAGTGCGGTCGCCGCATTGGCGCGCCAGATCACCGAAAGCCGCGGCCAGTTGCGCGACGAGCAGATCGCAGCGGCGCGCGAAGCCGGCCTGAGCGACAGCAAGATCGTGGAGGTGGTGGCCCAGGTCACGTTGTTGACCCTGACCAACTACCTGAACAACGTCGCCACGACCGACATCGACTTTCCTCCGTCGGCCCACTGAAGAGGACACCACCATGAACCCGGTGACGATCTACACCACCCAACACTGCCCCTACTGCGTGAATGCCAAGCGCCTGCTCGCGAGCAAAGGGGTCACGCCCGTCGAAATCGATGTCGAGGCGTCGCCCCGGCATCTGGCGGACATGCTGCAGCGATCCCGGCGCAGGACGGTCCCGCAGATTTTTGTGGGCGATGTGCACGTCGGCGGTTTCGATGACCTGGCCAGTCTCGATCATCAGGGCAGGCTCGATGTGTTGCTTCACGCCTGACGCGCAAGCGTGCTCCGGAACCTGCCCTATCCGGAGCACGATTCACCGTCATCCGCTGCCAGTGAACTGAGCCCCCGCCATTCAAGCGGCGCCTAAGCAAGTGTCGGGGGCCCTTCAACGTGGATGGCGGATGCGGTCGGCTCGATGGGCGACCGTGGTCAGGTCAGCTGCTCTGTGCGTCCCAGCGCCAGGCGCTGACCAGTCGCTCACGCAGATACCCGACGAACTCCCTGACCCGCGGCGCCAGGTGCGCGGCATGGGGATAGACCGCGTGCAGCGGCGCCTCGCGGGCGCGGTAGTCGGGCAGGATGCGACAAAGCTCGCCCGACGCCAACGCATCGCCCACGTCCCATATCGACTTCAGGGCGATGCCCATGCCGTCCAGCGCCCAGGCCTGCACCACGCCGCCGTCGTTGCTGACCAGCGAACCGCGCACCTTCACCGAAACCCCTTCGCCATCCGGCCCGCTGAATCGCCATTCGCCGCCCGCTTGGCCGCTGTTGAGCAGGCACCGGTGGCTGGCCAGTTCGGCCGGATGGCGCGGCTCGCCGTGTTCGTGCAAGTAGCGCGGGGCGGCGCAGAGCACCCGGTAGTTGTCGGCCAGTGGCCGGGCGATCAGCGACGAGTCAGGCAGGCTGCCCACGCGAATGGCGAGGTCGAGGCCCTCGTGCAACAGGTTCGCCACCGAGTCGCTGAGCTCCAGTTGCACCTCAAGCTGCGGATGCAGGCGCTGGAAATCCGCGGCGATCGGCGCAATCCAGCGCCGTCCGAAGTCCACCGGCGCACCCAGGCGTAACAACCCGCCGACTACCCGCCGGCGTTGGCCGAGCGTTGCCTCGGCGCTTTCCAGCTCGGCGAGGATGCGCACCACGCTGGCATGGAACAGCACGCCTTCGTCGGTCAGCGTCTGCCGCCGGGTGGTGCGTTGCAGCAAGCGCACGTCGAGGCTGGCCTCCAGTTGCGCGAGGCGCTTGCTCACCACGGCGAGCGACAGATCGAGCTCGCGGGCAGCCGCGCTGAGGCTGCCAGTGCGAACGATGCTGTCGAAGGCGACCAAGGCGGGGAGGTTATCCAGCATGATGATTATTCGCTTTTCAGAAAGAATGCATCGACCCAGATAGCCTATTTCCAATGATCCTGGCAACAGAGAATGGCCGCGTCCCAACCACCCTTGAGAAGCCGCCATGAAAATCCCCTGTCTCGCCGTCGCCAGCCTCGCCCTGCTTTGCGGACCTGTCCTGCACGCGCAGGCTGAAACCGCTCTCGTCGAGCCCGCCCAGATCATCGCCGACACGTCGCTGCCGGCCGCCCAGCGCGACGCGCAGGTGTTGGCAGCGCGGCGCTACGCCACGTTCTGGAGTACCTCGGAGCCTGCCCTGGCGCGCGCCGCGCTGGCCCGGAACTTCACCGACCGCACCCTGCCGGCGGGGCGCCAGCAAGGTCTCGATGGTCCGCTGCAGGCTTCCCAGGTCATGCGCACGGCAATTCCCGATCTTGATTGCCGCATCGAGCAGTTGCTCGTCGCCGGCGATCGCGTGGTCGTGCACCTGCGCTTCCGTGGCCATTTCAGCGGCAGGTTCGAGCAGCTCCAGGGCCACGGCCAGGCGGTGGACTTCATCGCCACCGACATCTACCGCGTGGTCGATGGCCGCATCGCCGACAACTGGCACCTCGAAGACAACCTGACCCTGCTGCGCCAGCTTGGCGCCATCAAGGGCTGAGGAGAACGTATGGACGATATGACTTCCGGCCTCAACCGGCGCACCTTCCTGGGCGGCGTCGGCGCCCTGGCAGCAGGCGCTGCGCTAATTCCGGTGGCGGGTGCGGCCACGCCGCGGGGCACTTCGGCCCGGTCGGGCAGGAGCGGCTTCTGGCCCGACGATATCCGCTTGGTGATTTCCATCTCGATGCAGTTCGAGGCGGGCGGCCAGCCGCTCAAGGGCACCGACAGCCCGTTCCCGGCGGTCGAGTTACCCGCCAGCGTGCAGGCCGACGCGGCGGCGAACAGCTGGTTCGCCTATGGCTACCGCGAGGGCATCCCACGCCTGCTGGATGTGTGGGACAAGCACGGCGTGAAGGTCACCTCACACATGATTGGCGAGGCGGCGCGAAAGCACCCGGAACTGGCGCGGGAGATCGTCCGCCGTGGGCACGAAGCGTCCGGCCATGGCCCGCGCTGGAGCGCGCAGTACGGCATGGCGCGGGAGGAAGAACGCGCCTTCCTGATCGCCGCGCGGGACATGGTGGAAGAGGTCACTGGCCAACGTCCGCTGGGCTACAACTGCAACTGGCTGCGGCGCGGGCCGAACACCTTGTCGTTGTTGCAGGAGCTGGGCTACCTCTATCACATCGACGACCTCAGCCGTGACGAACCCTTCATCGAGTCGGTCAACGGCAAGGATTTCGTGGTGGTGCCCTATACCCTACGCAATAACGATATCCTCCTCGTCGAGGGGCGCAACTACTCGCCGCAGCAGTTCCTCGCACAGATCCGTGGGGAATTCGACCAGCTCTACGAGGAAGCGGGCAACCGTCGCCGGATGATGTCCTTGAGTGCACACGACCGTATCAGCGGTACGCCGCAGATGGCGCGGGTGTGGGACGAGTTCCTGGGCTACGCCAAGCAGCACCCGGGCGTGGCATTCCTGCGCAAGGACGACATCGCCCGCTTCACACTGTCGAGCGCCACAAGCCTGCGGGAGCAGGAGGTCATCTGACCTGGGCGATGAGCGCCATAGGACGCAAGTGCGACGTTAGTGGCAGGCTCCTGAGGCTGCGTCCTTTCCCGCCACCGCCATCTCGCGAAGAAGTCACGGTGGGCGCACCGCGCTCGCCGTCACCCTGTCTTAAACACGCCGCTCAGCACAAGGGCATGGCGCTCGGGGCGTGTCAGAAGGTCGAGTAGTCGCAACGGCGGTCAACGTCCAACCCATCGCGACACCTTCGGTTGCGCTGCAGCACAAGGTGATCCGCCGCGCGCCGCGAATCGGCTTTCGCCCTCCGAAGAAAACCATCGGCAGGCCCCCGGTTTGAGCGCAGTTGCCATGCCGCAAAGGCATGAAAAGTATTCTCCGAAGGCAATGGCATGCCGGTACGGCAATGGTCTTAATGTGCTTCCCACCAGCACCGGCCATCCCCTTTTCTTCGCGAGTCGCCATGAGCAAACGCCCGAACTTCCTGCTGATCGTTGCCGATGACCTGGGGTTTTCCGACCTCGGCGCCTTCGGCGGCGAGATCCACACGCCCCACCTCGACGAACTGGCCTTCGCCGGCCTGCGCCTGACCGATTTCCACGCCGCATCCGCCTGCTCACCCACCCGCGCGATGTTGCTCACCGGCACGGATCATCACCTGGCCGGCATCGGGGCCATGGCGGAGTTCAGCGACGAAACCATCCGCCAGCACCCAGGCTACGAAGGTCACCTGAACCAGCGGGTGGTCACCCTCGCCGAACTGTTGCGCGACGCCGGCTACCGCACGCTGATCTCGGGGAAGTGGCACCTGGGGCGCACCGCAGAGACCTCGGCGGCGGCCCGTGGCTTCGAGCGGTCCTTCATCCTGGAAGGCGCCGCGCACAACCACTATGGCTGGTCGCCCGAGGTGCCCGCGCACAAGATGCCGCGCCTGCTGCACACCGTAGAAGGCACCTACCGGGAGGGGCTCGAGCCGCTGACGGCGCTGCCCGAGGGCTTCTACTCGTCCGATGCCTTCACCGACCGCCTGCTCGACTATCTGCGCGAACGCCAGCCGGACGACAACTGCCCCTTCTTCGCCTACCTGCCCTTCTCCGCTCCGCATTTCCCGCTGCAGGCGCCGGACGAACTGATCGACCGATACCAGGGGCGCTACGACAGCGGCCCGGATGCGTTGCGCGAGCAGCGCCTGCGACGCCTGAAGGAACTGGGCCTGATCGGCGAGGACGTCGAGGCCCATCCTGTCATCGCCGACACCCCGAACTGGCAGGAGCTGGACGACGACGGCAGGCGGCAATCCGCAAAAGCGATGGAAGTCTACGCGGCGATGGTGGAACGACTGGACTGGAACGTCGGCCGCGTCGTCAGCCATCTGCGCGCGACGGGCGAGCTGGAAAACACCCTGGTCATCTTTCTTTCGGACAACGGTGCCGAGGGCGCCGCGCTCGAAGCGCTGCCCATCGTCGGCAAACGCGCCCAGCGCTTCATTGGCAAGCACTACGACAACCGTGTCGAGAATATCGGCCGCGCCAACTCCTATGTCTGGTACGGGCCGCGCTGGGCGCAGGCGGCCACTGCGCCGTCGCGCCAGTACAAGCTGTTCACCAGCCAGGGAGGGATTCGCGTACCCGCATTCATCACCTGGCCAGGCTTGCATCGGCAAGGCGACATCAGCCACGACTTCGCCACCGTGATGGACATCGTACCGACACTGCTGGAGCTGGCCGGAACCGCCCACCCAGTCAGCCACTATCAGGGCCGCGAAATACTGCCGATCCGTGGCCGCTCGCTGCTGAGCTATCTCCAGGGCAAGTCGCAGGCGCCGCACGCCGCCGACGAAACCACCGGCTGGGAACTGTTCCGCGCCCGCGCCATTCGCCAGGGCAACTGGAAGGCGTTGTACATCCCCAAGCCGGATGGCCCCGGGCGCTGGCAGCTCTACGACCTGACCCGCGACCCCGGCGAGATCCACGATCTGGCGCAAGCGGAACCCGCACGGCTGCAAGCGCTGAAGCAACACTGGCAAGACTATGTCGATGAAACCGGTGTGCGTGATTTCAGTTTCGCCGGCCGACTATTCCGTGAGGTGGCACGCGCGCTGGTGCGCCTCGTCACCCGGCAGCCGAGAACACTCTGATTGCCCTTGGGCGACATCACTTCGTGCTGAGCCGCTTTCCGTGACGCTCGACAAGTTACCAATGGTAAGTTACTTTCGGTAAGTAGCAACTCGCTCTCACCTGAGGCCTCACGGCCGCTCGCCACGTCACTGGAGCTTCCACCATGCACAGCCTGATTGTCGTCGCCCACCCCAACCCCCATTCCTTGACGCACGCCATCGCCCAACACGTCGCGCAGGGCATCGCCGCTGCGAACTCGCAGCACACCACGGAGATCGCCGACCTGGCGGCCGAAGGCTTCGATCCGCGCTTCAACCAGGCGGATCAGGCGCTCTTCACCGGCCAGGGAGGCGTTCCCGCCGATGTGGCGTTCGAACAGGAGCGCCTGGATCGCGCTGATGCCTTGGTGATCGTCTACCCGATCTACTGGTGGTCATTCCCTGCCCTGCTCAAGGGCTGGATCGATCGTGTGTTTTCGATCGGCTGGGCCTACGAGGACAGCGGCAACGGCAAGGTGGTGAAGAAGCTGCAACGTCTGAATGTCCACCTGGTTGCGGTGGGGGGAGCCGATGAAGGCACCTTCACGCGCCACGGCTACGCGCCTGCCATGAAGACCCAGATCGACCACGGGATATTCGATTACTGCGGCGCCCGCGTGCACAGCTCCACGTTTCTCCTCGCATCGGATGAAGGCTATCCGGCCGCTCACCTGGACACCGCATTCGGAATAGGCGCTAACGTGTCGGCTTCCCAGCACTGAGGCAGAGTGGGACAATCCCCTGCATGACCTCACCTACGCCTGTGCCTTCGCGTCGACGCCTGACCCGAGAGGCACGCACTCGCCAATTGCTGGATGCGTCCTGGGCGCTGATCAGCGATGAGGGGACGGACGCCCTCACGCTGGGGCGCCTGGCCGATGTCGCCGGCATCACCAAGCCCGTCGTATACGACCACTTCGGCACGCGCAACGGCCTGCTCGCGGCCTTGTACGAAGACTACGACATCCGGCAAACAGCGCTGTTCGATGCCGCCATCGAAGGCGCCAAGCAGACCCTGGCGGACAAGGCGCGCGTCTTCGCCGCTGCGTATGTCGACTGCGTGCTGACGCAGGGTCGCGAGATCCAGGGCGTCCTGGCTGCCCTGAGCGGCTCGCCGGAGCTGGCGGTCGTCAAGCGCCAGTACCAGAAGGCGCTCATCAAAAAATGTGCGGAGATATTTGCACCCTTCACCGGGGCGCCGGGTCTATCGAGCGCCAGTCTCTGGGCGCTGCTGGGCGCCGCCGACGCGTTGTCGGATGCCGCGGTGGTGGGAGACATCACGGCGGAGCATGCAAAAGAAGAGCTGCGGCACACCCTCCTGGGGATGGTCAAACGCAGCAAGCTCAGCTCGGGCTGAACGGCGGTTGGCTCGATCGTTCCCTTCTGCCCTCCCCCAACCATGACGTTTTTTCCACGCTGGCTGCGAGCTTGCGCGCATTGCCACATCGGTAAATACCGAGGCAACTGCGACCGCACGTGGGCGCCGTTCATGCGCAGCACATCGATCGCCTCAAGCAGGCCTTCGCCGAGGTCGCCTCTCTGCTCCGCCGAGCAAAGGCTAGCGGGCACCTGCTGGCCAGGGAATCGAAACGCCACGGCACTTCACCCTGATCGTGCGCTGGCAATCACTCGCGGACCACACGCCCGGCTTCGGAGCGAGTGACGACCATCACCTGTTCATGGAAGGTCTGCAGGCCGACTTCTCGGGGAGCTCCATCACATCGTGGGAGCGGGATTCACCCACGGTGCTCCCATCTTCTCGGCTTGGCTGCTGCAGTACCCGGCGGATTGCAGTCTTTTCTTGGGCTGCAATCGGCCAGAAGCGGACGTCTATTCTTCAGGCAATTACGAGCTCGGAGTCCACTCGGCGGCCCCTTGCCTGAGGCACCGATCAAACGCAAAGCAATTAACTCTTCAAGGCTGGACAGTGTTCGGCGCGGACGGTCGTTCGCTCATTTTCTTGAAGATCAGCGGCATCGCTTCTGCATTCATAGCTTCCATGTCCACCAGACGTAACGACTTCACCATCGCCAACGTCGAGCTCTTATATTTCTGGAAATGGGGCGATTTTATATGCGCATCGTAAGCATCGTGGCTCGCATAAACTTCCAGAATCCTGATGAGCGTCGGATTGTCCTTTTGTGCGGTCGGAAAAATGCAAAGAACCCCGGGCTCTAGGCGCATGGAGGCTTCGGCCTCTTCGTTCAAGATGCGCTGATATTCTTCCAGATGCTGATTGAATATCTCGATTTCAGAGATCCTGACGAGCATTTTTGGCTCCTGCGCATAAAGATCACCCAACGGTAGCAGCGCGACCAAAACGACGAGTAAAAAGATGGCTGCGCTGCGGCGCTCGAAGAATAGACTCGACATAATCTGCTTCCAGCCTCGTTTTTCCCAACGAGGACAACGGGTCATGCTTGAATCTTCCGTCTACAAC
The DNA here is from genome assembly GCF_025133575.1 of Pseudomonas sp. GCEP-101. Classification (NCBI taxonomy): domain Bacteria; kingdom Pseudomonadati; phylum Pseudomonadota; class Gammaproteobacteria; order Pseudomonadales; family Pseudomonadaceae; genus Pseudomonas; species Pseudomonas sp. GCEP-101. Next base: position 5,601,961 of record NZ_CP104011.1, read on the forward strand.
GGAGGATGGGTCGCGCAGGCGCGCATTTAATAGCCAAGCGGCTTGATTTCCCGAATGTATTCGATCAGAAGCTTCAGCCCCGTCGGCAGTTGCCGGCGACTTGAATAATAGATGTGGAATCCCTCTTCTTGCGGGGCCCATTCAGTCAGCACCAGACGAAGCCGCCCAGCGTTCACATAGGGCGCAACCAAAGGCTCCGGGAAATACATCAAGCCTGCACCACCCAGCACGGCGACCAACCCGGTCTCCGCATGATCGACTGTCACGGAGGTCGGCACGGCGATCTGCAGCGCCTCTCCATCGCGCTCCAACTCCCATCGATAAACCCGGTCATCGCCCAGACGGTTGCTGATGCAGCGATGGTTGAGCAGATCGTCCGGGTGCTCAGGGGAGCCATTGCGCTCCAGATATTCGGGAGAAGCCGCAATCACCCAACGGATGTCGGCCGACAGCCTCCGCGCCACCATATCCTCAGGCACCGTGCCGCCATACCGAATGCCAGCATCAAAACCCGCGTCGGTCACGTCAACCAGGCGATTGCTGGCCACGATATCGAGTTCGACGTCGGGGTAGCGGTCCATGAAGCCGGGCAGGATCGGCGCAAGGAGCAGATTGGCCGCCTCGACAGCTGCATTGATTCGAATCCGTCCGCTAGGGGTGTCGCGAAACCGGTTGAGCGTTTCCAACGCTTCATCGATAGCTTCGAGCGGCTGACCGATCGCTTCGATGAGCGCCTCCCCTGCCGTTGTCAGCGTAACGCTCTTGGTCGTCCGGTTGAGCAGTCGGACCCCAAGCCTGCTTTCCAGCCCCTTCAACGCGTGGCTCAGTGCCGATGCGCTGACGCCAATCTCGATAGCCGCGCGGCTGAAGCTGCGGTGGCGGGCAATGGCCCGGAAGTAGATCAGATCGGCAACATCAGCACGATGGGTTTGCATAAAGGCCTTCCAAATCGAGGGTGTCTAGCTTGGCGCTCCAATCAGGATATTCGCTCTGACAATTTTTCGGTCCGGATCCAGCCGGGCAAAGCCCGTGAGTCGGTGACCATTAAACCGCCTCATTTCAACGTCTGCTCATGAGAATTTCTCACAAGTCCGTGCAAGAGCAACCCGCTAATTCAGCCCCCTGATGCGCGCTATCGTTGGTCACCTGCGCCGAACGGAGCAATCCGCCCGACAGGCGCCATCACGTCACGGAGCAAGTGCATGGACTACACGCATCTCGGCCGAACAGGTCTCAAGGTCAGCCGCCTGTGCCTGGGCACCATGAATTTCGGCGACGTCACCGACGAGACGACGAGCCATCTCATCCTCGACGAAGCGGTCGCGGCAGGCATCAACTTCATCGATACGGCAGACGTCTACGGGACGGAACAATCACCGAACATCCCGCAAGGCTCTGGCCTTTCCGAAAAGATCATCGGCCGCTGGCTTGAACAGGAAGGCCGACGTGATCGCATCGTCCTGGCCACCAAGCTCTATCAGCCCATGGGGCCGGGGCCGAACGATCGGCGGTTGTCGGCCTACCACATCCGTAAAGCATGCGAGGACAGCCTACGTCGGCTGAAGACGGACCACATCGATGTTTACCAGATGCACCACATCGACCGTCACACGCCCTGGGAAGAGATCTGGCAGGCCATGGAGATTCTCGTCCAGCAGGGCAAGGTCCTCTATGTCGGCAGCAGCAATTTTGCTGGCTGGGATATTGCGACAGCGCAGTCGATGGCTAGTGCCCGCAACTTCCTTGGGCTGGTGGCAGAGCAAAGCCTCTACAACCTGGCAGCCCGGACGGTGGAGCTGGAGGTGATTCCCGCCTGCAGACATTTCGGGCTCGGCCTAATTCCGTGGAGCCCTCTTGCCGGCGGCCTGCTGGGCGGTGTTCTGAAAAAGGCCACCGGCGGCCGGCGCGCAAGACCCGCATTCATGAGCCTCATCGAACAACATCGGGGGCAGTTGGAAGCCTTCGAAAGCCTCTGTGAGGACCTGGGCGAGGCTCCCGCGGATATCGCACTGGCCTGGCTGCTGCGCAACCCCGTCGTCACCGCCCCGCTGATCGGCCCCCGCACCGTGGAGCAACTTCAGGACGCGCTGCGTGCGACGACGATCACGCTGTCAGAAGACACCGTGCGTTGCCTGGAAGAAATCTGGCCGGGCCCCGGCGGAGAGGCGCCCCAGGCGTACGCCTGGTAGCCCTTTTTCCATCCCACATGCCACTGGAACCTTTCAGCTTATGAGTGAAAACATTTCCGGCACGTACTCCTCTGACGATTCGGTGTCCATGGATCGTCGCCATTTCATCGTTACTGGAACCAGCTTGCTGCTGGCGGCAAGCGCGCTCTGGAGGCCTGAAAATGCCTTAGCACAAACGATAAGTTCCGGGGGCGGCAGCGCGCCATCAGTTGGAGTTCCCGTTGAGGAGCAAATCATGGGCACGCGCAGACTCGGCTCGCTGGAAGTCTCCAGCATGGGGCTTGGATGCCTGCCGATGGTGGGCTACTACGGCGGAGGTCCGCGCGACCGCAAAGCGATGGTTTCGCTCATCCGCGCCGCTTTTGAACAGGGGGTCACGTTCTTCGATACCGCCGAGGTCTACGGCCCCTACCTGAGTGAAGAGTTCGTCGGCGAAGCCTTGGGCCCCATCCGCGACCAGGTGGTGATCGCTACCAAGTTCGGCTTCGGCGTCGAGGAAGGTCGACCCACAACACTCAATAGCCGCCCTGAGCATATCCGCCGTGCCGTAGACGGTTCGTTGAAACGCCTGAAGACGGACCGAATCGATCTTCTATACCAGCATCGCCCCGATCCCAGCGTGCCGATCGAGGACGTAGCGGGTACGGTGAAGGAGCTGATCCAAGCGGGCAAGGTTACGCACTGGGGCCTTTCAGAGGCCAGTGCCACTACCATCCGCCGAGCCCACGCAGTGCTCCCTGTCACTGCCGTTCAGAGCGAATACGCCATGTGGTGGCGGGAGCCGGAAAGTCGGATTTTCCCGACGCTGGAGGAGCTGGGAATTGGCTTTGTTCCCTACTGTCCAACTGCTCGGAGCTTTCTTGCCGGTGCAGTCAACCCAAGCCAGCGTTTCGACAAGACTGATCGCCGGCATAACCTGCCGCGTTTCCAGCCCGACGCCCTGGCAGCCAACATGCCGCTTCTATATTTCGCACGGGACTGGGCTCGGCGCAAGAACACTACCTCCGCTCAGTTCGCCCTCGCCTGGGTCATGGCGCAGCGACCGTGGATCGTACCGATCCCTGGCACCACGCAATACCCGCACCTGATCGAAAACGTCGGGGCATCAAGTGTCCAACTGACCGCCGACGAGTTGCAGGAGATCGATGCAGGCCTGGCTCGGATCGCCCTGCACGGTGGCCGCGCCGACCCGTTCACCGAAAGCCAGTTTGATCGTAGCTAGGCGTGGAAAGAATCTGGAACGGATGGAGAAGGTCACCGATGAGCAGTGATACGACGCTGAGCGGGCTGACTAATCTGCGCGGGACTGCCCGCATTCTTGGGATTGCTCTGGGCCTGGCTGCCGCGCTGGGCGTCACGACACCGACATTAGCAGTACAGGAGAACCACTACATGGCTGAGCACGACCAACCAACCCTCCCTGGCGAGACGCTCGACAATCGCCAGGAAAGCATCATTCCCATCGCAGCCCTCGCGGCAGCGGGCGATATCCCAGGCCTGAACCGTGCGATTAATCGGGGACTGGATGCCGGACTGACCATCAGCGAAGCACGCGAGGTACTGGTGCAGTTGTACGCCTACGCGGGTTTCCCCCGCAGCCTGAATGCCCTGGGCGAGTTGATGAAGGTGGTACAGGCTCGCAAGCAACAAGGAATCGTGGACCAACCGGGGCGCGAACCCAGCAAATCGATTCCCAAAGGGGATGAGTTGCTGGCGGTGGGCACTGCAAACCAAACCAGATTGTCCGGTGGACCTGTCGAGGGGGCGTTATTCGACTTTGCTCCGGTCGCCAATCAATACCTGCGCGCTCACCTCTTTGGCGACATCTTCGAACGCGACAATCTGGATTGGCAAAGCCGGGAAATCGCCACTGTCGCGATGCTTTCTGCGCTGGAAGGCGTGACGCCGCAACTGCAGGCGCATATACGCATCGCGCTGAACACGGGTGTTACGCCACAGCAACTTCGCCAGCTGGGCCAAGTGCTGGGCGAACACGTCAGCGCCGACGCTTCGCGGCGTGCAAGTGATGCACTGGAGCTACATATGGCAGCGCAGTAGCTGCCCCCACGTCGTACCAGGCCAAGAAGATGAGTGGAGCCTTCGCTCCGTCCACTTCTGGCCTGGGGCTGTCGTCTGCGAAGGGCAGCTTTGGGTAGGTAGTTGCCTCTCGCCAGAGGCAGCAGACGGCCATTAGCGGACTCTCATCTATGCTCAATGCCAGGCCCGCCGCTCAAGGATGAACAAAGATGCCTGCACCACGCGCTCGCGCTAGTCGCTTCTCGACTGGCCCCACTTTCTCGGCAGCGGTTCGCCGAATACCGCTGCTCTTGGTCGCAACGCTACATCTTTACTCGACAGCAGAACCCGCCATGGTTGAGTACGCCAACGAAAGCTATCCAGCCTGGAAAAAGTCCAATGAGGATATGGATAAGAGATACAAACAACTCATGAAAGAAGCTGAGCAGGAGCCAAAAAAAGACTCGGCCAGCCGGCTTGCATCGGCAAAAGATCATTGGGAACGGTTCCGCGCCGATTTCTGCCGCTCCATGAGCGACACCTATGGCGGGGCTTGGTCCAGTGCACACGAGTCAGAATGTCGAGTGAAGCTGGCAAATCAGTTCAAGAACATCATGGATGACTATGGATGGTGAGCGCCCACGCTTTGCCAGGTTCACTGCCGCAAGCCCCCACTGACTCGGTACCCGGGCAGAAGCGGATGTCAAAACGCACAATCATCCCCCAATACACCGAAAAATCACGGGGACAACTCGGCCAGACATGTTTTTACTTCTACCACCCCCATCCGGAGAAGCATGTAACTGGCCGCCGCACGTAACGGCTGCCATGGCTGCTGCGCAAAGACATCTCGATCATGGCAAGGAAGGTTTAACTCGTTTATCGCGGAGCATAGCTCCCAGACTCGATCGAGTTGAATCCTGATCTCATCGGGCAAAGCAGCTCCACAGATACTGATCGCATCATGAACCAGCAACATGTGCGACGACCATGCCTCACATATGGGGCAATCAGGAACAATATCTCTCTGCACCGCTGCGTCTGCTGCAAGAAACTCAAGCGCACCAACGAGCCTGGAAATTGCGGCAATTTTCGCCTCCTGCTCAGCGCCGTACCATTGCCATAACAGGTTTGAAAATCCCTCCATTTTCCTGCCCTTCCATACACGCGAAAATAGAAATCATATCTTACGGCATTGATCTGAAAGCACTCATTAGGCGTCCGCTATGGGTCGGTAGCGGCCTCTCGTCAGAGGCAACAACCGGCCAGAAACAGATACTAGGTATTGGTACGATTGGAGCGGGTCAAAACGCTCGAAAGGTTTCTGCGATGAAGGTTAACAACGACTCCGAGCATTCCGAAATAAAGGAGCTTCTTGAAGGGCTGGATAGGCTACCCGAGGGCGCCAATCGCTTGTCATTGCTCAACCGCCTGCTGCTGGATCACCGACATGACAGGCACGAGGACATTGTGTTCGAACTCGGTCTTCTTGGTAATCCTTCAGCAGTACCTGCGATTGCGAAGGCCGTAACAATCTCGTTTCCCAGTCTGGTGCAATGGGGAAACCTTAAGGAGTTCCGGCGCAAATGCGCCTTTGCGCTTGCACGTATCGGAACTACGGAGTCTCGCTCAGTGCTGGAGCAAATGTCGCGTAGCTTGGAGCAAGATATTAGGGAGTTTGGAAAAGAAGGAATGAGCAAATGGCCGCTGGAGCAGTAAACGTTTCTGCGCAACCAGTGCCCCTGTCCGCTTTGAGTGGAAAACTCCCACTATCGCATCGTGACTCGCCATTTTTTGCAAGGGAAGGATATGTCGTTCAACTCGCACAGACGGATGCTGCTGGATGAATCTCAACCCTTCTCGCACCGCGCTTCCCACGCGCGTTCATGCGCCCTTCTGGTGTCCCGAAAGCTCGGGCTCACACGGGATGCGATCATTGAACTGGTGCAAAGCAAAACCGGTGTAGACCTGCACCAGCCCCAATCCGCGGGTGAGTTGCTGATTGCCTTGGAGGAACTGGAGAACATGCGTCTGACTCGATAGCGTCGTGGGACTGTGCAGGGATGCAGCAAACGGCCAGAAGCGGATGTTCTGGGGCCTGTGTAGTATCTATTGTCAATCTGCCACACGAGAGCAACCTGATGTCTGGCCGCCTTTCGTTTTCATTCCACAGAGCCGCGCGAGATCTACGCGACGCCCGCTTGCTTATGGGCAAACAACTGAGCGCGCTGTGGCATGACCAATACTATTTCAATGGCGAGAAAGACCCAGGTTACGTGGGCTTTCTTGAGTGGTGCTTCGGCGAAGGTGAGGTTTTATCCATGTACCTCTTGAGTGATGGCGAGAGCGTTGGAGCGGACTCATTACCGCTTGATACGCCTGTCTCCTTCGAGATAGAGCCCAACGCTTCTTGCGCTTGGAAGAGAGAAAGCCTCCTTGCTAGCTTATCGGCGGATCATCTGGAGGGAGCGATCGTTCGCGACGTCGAGGGGGTGCTCGATACTGCGACTGAGCAGGAGCCTCGGCTTGTCGGATTTAGAGTTTCTTTTGAGACCGGTGACTACCTAGTCTTTCTGAACAACGGAGATGAAGCAGCCGTACTCATCAACTCGCAGCCCTCACCTTGTCTCGGTATTGATACCCGCTTCGTAACATCTATCGACTGACCCCTATGGGTCGGCAGCTACCTTCCCCACCAGCGCCCCCGCCTCCCCCAACTCAACCCCAGACACTATCGTTTCCAGGAAGAGTTCCCGCCAAGGAAATGCGCCGGCAGCCCTACGGCCGCCGGCGCGATGGCGTCATACGCCCAGGACGCGGCAGGCTTGCTCGGGGATGGTCACTGACACGGCCTGCCCCACGCGCAGCCCCATGTCGTGGCAGGGCATGCTGAGGGCGGTCAGCGAGATGCCGGAGCACTGGACGGTCGTCTCGACGGTGGCGCCGATGTCGCGGATGAAGGTCACGGTTCCATCCAGGCGATTCGCCGCCGGTGCCTGCGGTGTCGAGAGTTGCAGGTCCTCCGGGCGCACCAGCATGCGCACGCTGGCGCCCGGCTGGATGCTGGGGCAATGGCTGGCGCGCAACGCCGCGCCGCCCGGCAATTCGACCCGACCCTGGCCCAGCACGGTGGCCGGGAAGATGTTGCCCGAGCCGATGAAGTCGGCGACGAAGGCGTTGGCCGGGTTGCGGTAGATCTCGATCGGCGTGCCCACCTGCTGGATGCGATGTTCACCCAGTACCACCACGACATCGGCCATGGTCATGGCCTCGCGCTGGTCGTGGGTGACCATGATGGTGGTGATGTTCAGGCGTTGCTGCAGCTGGCGGATCTCCACCTGCATCGACTCGCGCAGCTTGGCGTCCAGCGCCGACAGCGGTTCGTCGAGCAGCAGCAGCTTGGGGTGCGAGGCGATGGCGCGGGCAATCGCCACGCGCTGGCGCTGGCCGCCGGACAGCTTGGCCACCGGCCGGTCGACCATCTGCTGCAGCTGGATCATCTGCAGCAGCTCGGCGACGCGCGCCTGCTGGTCGGCCTTGCCGACGCCGCGCAGCTTCAGCGGATAGGCGATGTTCTCGCCGACGGTCATGTGCGGGAACAGCGCCAGCGACTGGAACACCATGCCGAAGTTGCGCTGGTGCGCCGGGATGCGGCTGATGTCTTCGCCGTCCAGGAGGATCTCGCCGCCGCTGAGGCTTTCCAGGCCGGCGATCATGCGCAGCAGCGTGGTCTTGCCGCAGCCGGAGGGGCCGAGGAAGCAGACCAGCTTGCCCTGCGGCAGGTGCAGATTCACGTCTTTCACGGCGCAGGCGCTGCCGTAGTGTTTCTCGACGTTATGCAGTTTCAGTCCATTCATGTTTCACCTCGAATCAGAACGACACGCCACCTTCGCCAACCAGCTTCTCCAGCGCCCAGATGAGGACGAAGTCGATCAGCACGATCAGCACGGCGAACGAGAAAACGGTGGGATCCAGCGAGGACACGGTGCGGCTGTACATCCAGATCGGCACGGTCATCACGTCGATGTTGTAGAGGAAGTAGGTCACGGTGAATTCGTTGAACGAGACGATGAAGGCCAGCAGCATCCCGGCAAGAATGCCCGAGCGCATCAGCGGCACGACCACGTCGACGATGGCGCGCAGCGGCGCGGCGCCGAGCATCTGTGCGGCCTCCTCCACCTCGCTGCCGATGGCGACCATCGCCGCCGTGCAGTTCTTCACCACGAACGGCAACGCGAGGATCACGTGGGCGATGACCAGGCGCGAGGTGTCCAGGTGCAGCGGCAGGCTGTCGAACACCAGCAGCAGCGCCAGGCCCAGCACGACCATGGGGAACACCAGCGGCAGCGACATCAGTTGCAGGGCGACGGCCTTGCCGCGGAACTCGCAACGGGTCAGCGCGTAGGCGGCGGGGACCGCGACCAGGGTGGCGAGGACCATGGTCAGGCAGGACACCAGCAGGCTGGTGGTCAGCGCCTTGCCCAGGCTGAGCACGTCGCTGGCATCGGGCGAGACGAAGGTCTGCCAGGCCGCGCGGTACCACTGCAGGCTGTAGCTGCTGGGCGGAAAGTCGAGGTTCGCGGCGCCGCTGAAGGACATCACGATCATGCTCAGGATCGGCAATACGGCGAGCAGCAGGATGACGCCGGAGAGCATCAGGGCGAAGCGCCCGGTGTCGCCCGGCAAGGTGGGTTGGCGGCGGGTCATTGCGAGGCCTCCAGGATGCGCCGGCGGCGGCCGGTGACGACTTCCGACAGGGTCATGATGGCGAGGGTGGTGACGATCAGCACCACGCCGGCGGCGGAGGCGGCCGGCCAGTTCATCAGCGGGGCGATCTGGTCATGGACCATCACCGCGAGCATCGGCACGCGGCGGCCGCCCAGCAGCAGCGGCACCACGAAGCTGCTGGCGTTGTAGGCGAACACCAGGGTGGCGCCGGTGAGGATGCCCGGCAGGCTCATCGGCAGCACCACCTGGCGGAACACCTGGAAGCGGCTGGCGCCCAGGGTCGCCGCGGCCTCCTCGTAGCTGCGCGAGATGCCGCGCATGGCGCTGGCGATGGGCAGCACGGCGAGCGGGAAGGCAGTCTGCACCAGCCCCATGAGCACGCCGTTCTGGTTGTACAGCAGCATCACCGGGCGCTTGATCAGGCCCAGGGCCAGCAGGGCCTTGTTGAGCATGCCCGCGGGGCCGAGGATCACCAGCCAGCCATAGCTTTGCAGCAGCAGGTTGACCAGCAGCGGCAGCAGCACGGCGGCGAGGAAGATCCGCCGCAGCAACGGCGATTGCAGGCGCGACATGCTGTAGCCGACGGGGATCGCCAGCAGCACGGCGATCAGTGCGCTGACGAAGGCCAGGCGCAGCGTCAGCAACAGCGACTTGAGGTAGTACGGCTGCAGCAGCTGGGCATAGCTGGCCAGGCTGAAGCCGGACCATTCGGCGCCCTTCTCGCCGACGCTCATGCGCACCACCAGCAGGCTGGCGGCGATGAGCACGATGAGGAAGCACAGCGACGGCGTGAGGAAAAGCCAGGCACGCGCCGTCGGTGAAATCGCCCGGGCCGGGCGCACGGGCGCCACGCCGACCGGGCGGGTCGGATTGCTCGATTGCATAGTGCGTGTCTCGTCAGAACGGAGAATGTCCGCGTCGCGCGCAGGCGGGGCTGGCAGCCTGCGCGCGACTGTTCATGACCGCCGTGGCGGCCACGGCTGCATCAGGAAGAGAAGATTTCCGTGTAGCGGCGGATCCACTGGTCGTGAACGGTGGCGAGGAAGGCGTTGTCGTGCATGATCGCCTTCTCTGCGATCTGCTCGGGGGTGAGGATGTACGGGCTCTTGCGCGCCTCGGCGGAAATGATCGCCTTGGCGTTGACCGGGCCGTTGAAGATGTCCTCGGCCATCTTGCCCTGCACGTGGGGGTCCAGGGAGTGGTCGATGAACGCGTGGGCCAGGTCGACGTCGCCCGGACGGTTCTTGGGCAGCACCGAGAGCATCAGGTCGGTGTAGAAGCCTTCCTTCATGCCGAAGGTGGCGCCCAGGCCGTAGTTGGGATCGCGGATCTGCTTGGGGAAGAACGCCGGCGCATAGAGGCCGCCGATATCCAGCGAGCCGGTGCGGAACAGCTCGGCGATCTGGTTGGGGTTCTCGCCCAGGGTCATCACCCGGTCCTTGAGCTCTTCGAGTTTCTTGAAGCCCGGCTCGATATTGTGTTCGTCACCGCCGGCCAGCTTGGCGGCGATGATGATCAGGTCCATGGCCTCGGTCCAGTTCGGCGGCGGCAGGAACAGGCGCCCGGCGTAGTCCTCGTCCCAGAGCGCCGCGTAGCTGTCGGGCACATCCTTCACCGTGCGGGTGCTGTACACCAGGCTGTTGCACCACAGCAGGTAACCGATGCCGTGGCCGTCGGCGCCGGTCTGGTACTTGGCCGGTACGTCCTTGAGATTGGGCAGGCGGTTGAGGTCGGGTTTCTCCAGCAGCCCGGCGCTGGCCAGACCCTCGGCGCCGACGCCGGCCAGGGTGATGACGTCGTACTGCGGGCGGTCGCCGCCGGCCTTGAGCTTGGCGACCATTTCCGAGGTGCTGCCGGTGCGGTCGGCGATCACCTTGGCGCCGGTCTTGGCCTCGAAGGTGGCGGCGATGTTGCGCAGCGCCGCAAGGCCGGTGTCGTCGGACCAGGTGAGCAGCCGCAGGGTCTTGCCCTGGAAGCGGTTGTCGCTGGCGCTGGCCCGGATGAACGGCATGGACAGGGCAGCCGCGGCTACCGAGGCCGCGCCGACCGTTTTGATGAATTGCCTTCTGCTGAAATCACGCTCGCCCATCGGGGACTCCTTTGCTCTTATCGCTTTTGTTTAGGAAGGTCACGGGTATCTGGCGGGAGGTCGGGGCTGTCGCCCCCGCCTGCCGGATCCGCCTGGCGGCCCCGGAATCCGGGGGGTAGCAGGCTGTTCGGCGGGGTCATCCTGCGACCTCGGCGGAGTGCCAACAATCGAAAAAATGTCATCGAAGCCATGTCCTGCATGCATGGCTGGCGTGCGCCCATGAGCAGGCCGCAGACCTTCTCCGGAAGGCCCGCACTAGAGCGGTTCGAGAAAAAAAGACGCGCCGGGAGTCCGGCGCGTGAGGGGAAATGCTCCCCGGAAAAATCCCTGCCGCCCGGGTGCGTCAGGGAAAGGGACGGATCAGCGCTGGCTGTTCAGCCAGGTCGCCTGGTCGATCTCGATCAGGGTCGGCAGCGAGCTGGCGCTGGCTTCGCGCAACGCAGCGCGCAGGGCGGCCTCGTCGCTCGCTCGATGGGCCTTGCAGCCCAGCGCCCGGGCCGCGCCGACGAAGTCGGGGGTGTAGATGTCGACGCCCACCGGCTCGATGTCGCGGTTGACCATGTAGCGCTTGATTTCCTCGTAGCCGTGGTTGTTCCACAGCAGAACGATCAGCGGGACGTGCGCCTCCACCGCGCTGGCCAGTTCCGGCAGGGTGAACTGCAGGCCGCCGTCGCCGATCAGGCACAGCACCGGGCGTCGCGTGTCGTCGCCCAGCCAGGCGCCGATGGCCGCCGGCAGCGCATAGCCGAGGGTGCCGTAGCCGGTGGAGGAGTTGAACCAGCGGCGCGGCTTCTCCAGGTCCAGGGTCAGGTTGCCGGTGTACACCGGTTGCGTGGAGTCGCCCACCAGTACCGCGTCGGGCAACTCCTCCAGCGCCACCTGCAGGAAGCGGGTCTGGGCGCGCAGGTTGTCGTCCAGGGTCGCCAGCACGCCTTCGCGCACCCGGGCGGCGCGGCGGCTGCCCCACTGCGCTGCATCGGTCGCGAGGCTCTGGTCTTCCAGCGCCTCCAGCAGGGCTTCCAGCGCCAGCCCGGCGTCGGCCACCAGGGCGGCGCGCGGCGGGTAGTTGCGCACGGTCTGGTCGGGGTCGATGTCAATGCGCAGCAGTGCGCCAGGAATCTTGAAGCCACCGGCGAAGGTCACGTCGTAGTCGGTTTCGCCCAGTTCGGTGCCGACCGCGAGCACCACGTCGGCCTCGTTGACCAGCTCGCGGGCGGCGTCGGTGGACTGCGTCGAGCCGATCAGCAGCGGATGCTTCGAGGGCAGTAGGCCCTTGGCGTTGATCGTCAGCGCCACCGGCGCCTGCAGGCGCTCGGCTAGCCGCTGCAGGGCCGCCCCGGCGTCGACGGCGCCGCCGCCGGCGAGGATCAACGGGCGCCGCGCGCTGGCCAGCAGGCCGGCCATCTCGGCCACTGCCGTCGGTGCGGCGCCGGCGCGGGCGACACGAACCGGCTGGCTCGACAGCAGCGCGTCGGCGTCCTCCACCAGCACGTCGAGGGGAATCTCGATGTGCACCGGGCGCGGCCGCCCGGCCTGGAACAAGGCGAAGGCGCGGGCCAGCACCGCCGGCAGTTCGGCGGCCGACATCAATGTGTGGGAGAAGGCGCTGCAACCGGCCACCAGGCTGCTCTGCGACGGCAGCTCGTGCAGCTTGCCGCGGCCGCCGCCGAGCTGGCTGCGCGCCTGCACGCTGGAGATCACCAGCATGGGAATCGAGTCCGCGTAGGCCTGGGCCATGGCCGTGGCGATGTTGGTCATGCCCGGGCCGGTGATGATGAAGCACACGCCCGGCTTGCCACTGGTGCGCGCGTAGCCGTCGGCCATGAAGCCGGCGCCCTGTTCGTGGCGCGGCGTGACGTGGCGGATCGTCGAGCGGGCGAGCCCGCGATAGAGCTCCACGGTGTGCACGCCGGGGATGCCGAACACCTGCTCGACGCCGTAGCCCTCGAGCAATTTCACCAGTACTTCGCCGCATGTGGCCATGGACTTCATCCTTATTGTTGATCGTCGTTCTGGCGCGCCGTCGGGTGTTTCCGCAGGGAAACCCAGGCCAGGCATGAAGAGGCGAGGCGCGTGCAGGGAGTCGGCATTGGACCTGCCGGCCGAGGGCGCTGACAAACCAAAATTTGTCATACTAGGCATGTCTTCACCTCATGCCTGAGCCACGATGAAGCGCCTACCGCCCCTGCCCGCCCTGCACACCTTTCTGATCACCGCGCAATGCTGCAACTTCACCCGTGCGGCCGGTCTGCTGCATATCACCCAGGGTGCGGTGAGCCGGCAGATCGCCGGCCTGGAGGGGCATCTGGGCTATCCGTTGTTCCAGCGCCAGGCGCGTGGCCTGACCCTCACGCCCCAGGGTCGCGATCTGCTGCCGCGCATCCAGCAGGTGTTCGCCTTGATCGAAGAAGCGGTGGAGGAAGTCGGCGGCAAGCGCGACGCGCTGCAGCTCAAGGCGCCGACCTGCATCATGCGCTGGCTGTTGCCGCGGCTGTTGCAATGGCAGGCCGAGCGACCCGACGTGCCGGTGGAGCTGACCACCACCGTGCAGCACTCGGTGGATTTTCGCAGCGAGGAGTTCGATGCCGCCGTGGTCTACAGCCTGCAGAAGAAGGAAGGCCCCGCCTGCCACCGGCTGTTCGACGAGCAACTGACCCCGGTGTGCGCCCCGCAACTGCTCGACGGCCCCCTGCCCCTGGGCGCGCTGGAGGACCTGGAGCGCCACATGCTGCTGCACCCGACCCGCGACCAGCGCGACTGGGAGGCGTGGCTGTCCGCGGCCGGCACACGGGTCAGCAACATGGGCAAGGGGCAGCACTTCGATACCCTCGACCTGGCCGTGTCGGTGGCTACCCAGGGCGCCGGCGTGGCGATGGGCGACTGGGCGCTGATCGGCGACGATCTTCGCGCCGGGCGCCTGGTCGCACCCTTCGAGCTGAAGGTGCGCACCGGGGCGGCCTACTACCTGGTCTACCCCGAACGCCGCGAGACCTCGCCGCAATTGCGCGAACTGATGGACTGGCTGTTGCGCCAGGCGGCCGAGCCGCCGGCCGCCTGAGGCCAACTGCGACGACGACGCGATGGCGTCACCGGCAGGGCCTTCGACGGTGCGTGTGCCTCCTGCTTTCAAGGAAGAATTACTTTCGAAAAATCTGAAGTAATTATTTGCGCCGGACTATTTTTTCCATCGCATCAAGCTGCGACAACTGCATTCACACCAAGCCGCAGAGGTCTTGGTCTACGCGGACCGGAGCGCCTGAAAAGCTCCGGCCGCGCTGTTGTTCCTTACTGCCAAAGCCGGCGACAACACGCCAGGCGCACAACAACAATCGGCGAGTACAGGCCCGCGCAGCAGCGGTCTGTCAGAGGAATACCACCATGTCCACGCGTGTGCAGTTCTCCCCTTCGACACCCTCCCCCACGTCCGCCGATTCGTTTCGCCGCCTGACGTTCTCAGTCGCCGCGCCCGTGCGCTGAACCTCCAGCCGAATCCTTCGCCGTGCCCGACGGCGCGGTTCACCCTGTCCGGAGTTCGTTCATGCGACTCGAGATCTTCCGCACCCTGTGGGGCTACACCCATGGCTGGCCGCAGGCCATCGCCGAACTGCGCGAGGCCGGTTTCGACGGCCTGGAAGCGCGCGTGCCCCAGGATCCGGCCCTGCGTGCCGAGTACGCACGGCTGCTGGCCGCCGAGGGCGTGCCCTACATCGCCACCCTGTTCACGGCCCATGACGTGCTGCCCGACCAGTCGGCCAGCCCGCAGGTGCACCTGGACGACCTGCAGCGCAAGCTGGGCGGCGCCGCCGAGCTGTCGCCGCGCCTGGTCAACACCCTGGCCGGCAACGACCGCTGGCCGCTGGCCGCGCAGGTCGACTTCTTCGGCCGCGCCCTGGAGCTGGCCGCCGCGCAGGAGCTGACCTGCCTCTTCGAGATTCATCGCGCCCGCTCGCTGTACAGCCCCTGGGTCACCCTGGAGCTGATTCGCCAGGTGCCGCAGTTGCGCTTCACCACCGACATCAGCCATTGGGTGGTGGTCTGCGAGCGCCTGCTCGACGACCCCGCCGACGACCTCGCGCCCTTCGTCGAGCGCGTGCAGCACATCCAGGCCCGCGTCGGCTACGACCAGGGGCCGCAGGTGCCGCACCCCGGCGCGCCGGAATACGCCAACGCACTGGCCTTCCACCAGAAGCACTGGGAAGCCGTGTGGCGCGCCCAGCAGGCTCGCGGCCAGCAGATCACCACCCTGACGCCGGAATTCGGCCCGGACGGCTACTTGCATCACCTGCCCTTCACCAATGCCCCGATCGCCGATCTGTGGGCGCTGAACCGCTGGATCGCCGACGAAGAGCGTCGCCACTTCCAGCGCTTCCTCCAATCCTGAATCCGAACCGGAGCCATCGAACATGCAGGAGCAAGCAAGCAGGGCCTTCACCTCCATTCCCGTCATCGACATCGGCGGGCTGTTCAGCGAGCGCCTGGACGAGCGCCAGGCGGTGGCGGCCGAACTGGGCAAGGCAGCCCGCGAAGTGGGCTTTCTCTACATCCGCAACCACGGCCTGGACCCTGCGCTGATCGAAGGCCTGCAAGCGGCCGCGCGGGACTATTTCGCCCAGCCGCTGGAGGCCAAGATGCGCCACTACATCGGCGTCTCGGAAAGCCACAAGGGCTTCGTCCCGGAAGGCGAAGAGGTCTATTCCAAGGGCAAGCCGGACCACAAGGAAGCCTTCGACGTCGGCTTCGAAGTGCCCGCCGACGATCCGCTGGTGCTGGCCGGCACGCCGTTGCTGGGGCCCAACCGCTGGCCGGACGTGCCCGGCTTCCAGCAGCAGGTCAGCGCCTACTACCAGGCGGTGTTCGCCCTCGGCCGCAAGCTGTTCGACGGCTTCGCCCTGGCGCTGGGCCTGGAGGAAGGCTACTTCGACCCACTGGTGAGCCGGCCGCCGTCGAAACTGCGGCTGATCCACTACCCCTTCGATGGCGAGGCGCAGGATGCACCGGGCATCGGCGCCCACACCGACTACGAGTGCTTCACCATCCTGCATGCCACCCAGCCGGGCCTGGAAGTGATGAACGAAGACGGCGAGTGGATCGACGCGCCGCCAGTGCCGGGTGCCTTCGTGGTGAACATCGGCGACATGCTGGAGGTGATGACCAACGGCGCCTTCGTCGCCACCGCCCACCGCGTGCGCACGGTGCGCGAGGAGCGCTACTCATTCCCGCTGTTCTACGCCTGCGACTACCACACGCAGATCCGCCCGCTGCCGCAGTTCGACAACGGCAGCCAGGACTACGAAACCATCGCCATCGGCGAGCACATGTGGAGCCAGGCGCTGCAGACCTACAGCTACCTGCGCCGCAAGGTCGCCGACGGTGAGCTGGCACTGCCAGAGCGGGCGCGCAAGCCGTCCAGCTTCGGCCACCTGAAAAAACAGACGCAGCCTTCCTGAAGCCGCGCGCAACCCTAGACTGGAGCAATCACCATGAAAACCACCCGCACCCTCCTGGCCGCCGCTGTCGTCGGCGCAGCCCTCCTGGGCACCCTGCAGACCGCCAGCGCCGCCCTGACCGCCACGCCGGGGCAGTTCAAGGTCGGCATGGAAATCACCTACCCGCCCTTCGAGTCCTATGACGGCGACAAGGTGGTCGGCTCGGACCCCGAGCTGGCGGAGCTGCTGGCCAAGCACATGGGCCTTACGACGAGCTTCGTCAACACCAAGTTCTCCGGGCTGATCCTGGGCCTGAACGCCGGCCACTTCGATGCGGTGATCTCCGGCATGTACGTCACCCCCGAGCGTACCGCCCAGGCCCTGGCCATCCCCTACGCGCAGACGGGCGCCGCCATCATGGTGCCGGCCGACAGCGCCGAGCGCCCGGCCAAGCCCGAAGACCTGTGCGGCAAGAAGATCGGCCTGGAGAAAGGCACCACCTGGGTGCCGAAGTTCGAGGAGCTGTCCAAGACCTACTGCGTTCCCAATGGCAAGGGCGCCATCAGCGTGAGCGAATACCCGTCCGCCCCGGAAGTGACCCAGGCGCTGCTGTCGAAGAACGTCCAGGCCCAGGTGGAGATCTCCGGCGCCGCACACATGATCGCCGAGCGCTCCAAGGGCCGCGTGGTCGTCAGCTCCAGCGAGCTGATCTACAAGCAGACCCTGGGCATGTACGTGAAGAAGGGCAACCAGGAGCTGTACGACGCACTCAAGACCGCCTTCCAGAAGACCAAGGACAGCGGCGAATTCGCTGCCCTGCTGAAGAAGTACGCTCTCGAAGAAGCCCCGGCGACCGAGTGATTCCGCGTTAACGCAACATGAAAGACGGGGCTGGCCTCGCGCCAGACCCCGCTCGCCGAGGTGCCCATGCAGTTCGACTGGTCCTACTTCTTCTCCCTCTTCTCCTTGCCGGATTTCTGGAAGGCCTGCGTCACGGTGATCGAGCTGAGCGCCCTGACCTGGCTGATCGGCATGGTCCTGGGCTTCTTCCTCGCCTGCGCCAAGCTCTCCGGCTCGCGCTGGCTGCGCGTGCCGACGGGGCTATACATCTGGTTCTTCCGCAGCGTGCCGCTGCTGGTGCTGGTGGTCTTCGTCTACAACCTGCCGCAGCTGTTCCCGGCCAGCGGAGCCCTGCTGTCCAACCCGTTCATTTCCGGCCTGCTCGCCCTGGTGCTGACCGAAGCGGCGTACATGGCCGAGATCCATCGCGGCGGCCTGATCTCCGTCGCCAAGGGCCAGAAGGAAGCCGGCCGCGCCCTGGCCATGGGCAGCATCGGCATCCAGCGGCTGATCGTCATTCCGCAGGCGTTCCGCATCTCGCTGCCGACGCTGATCAACGAGTACGTCACCGTGGTCAAGCTGACCTCGCTGGTCTCGGTGATCTCCCTCACCGAGCTGCTGCAGGTCGGCGAGCGCCTCTATGCGCAGAACTTCCTGGTGATGGAAACCCTCTCGGCGGTCGCCATCTACTACGTGCTGATCGTCACCCTGTTCGGCTGGGGCCTGCAGTACCTCGAGCACCGCCTGGACCTCAACGCGCGCAAGCCGGAAACCCTTTCCGACGAGCACCTGGACAGCCTGCGCAGGAGCCTTCCGGCCACCCCGGTGGCCAGCCGCGAGGCCGTCCCGGCCGGTGCCCCGCCCGCGCTGCAACTCAAGGGCATCCGCAAGCGCTACGGCTCTCACGAAGTGCTCAAGGGCGTCGACCTGAGCGTGGGCAACGGCGAAGTGGTGTCGATCATCGGCCCGTCCGGCTCCGGCAAGACCTCGCTGATCCGCACCGTCAACGGCCTGGAAGGCATCGACGGCGGCGCCACCGCGCTATTCGGCAAGCCCTACATCGAAGCCGGCAAGCCCGACCCGGCGCGCCTGCGCGACGGGGTGCAGCACATCGGCATGGTGTTCCAGAACTTCAACCTGTTCCCGCACCGCACCATCCTCGACAACGTCACCCTGGCGCCGCGCTTCCATGGCCTGGCCGGGCGCGACATCTGCGAGCAGAAGGCCCTCGCGCTGCTGGACAAGGTCGGCCTGCTGGCCCACGCCAACAAGTACCCGCACCAGCTCTCCGGCGGCCAGCAACAGCGCGTGGCCATTGCCCGCGCGCTGGCCATGGCGCCGGCGATCATGCTGTTCGACGAGCCGACCTCGGCGCTGGACCCGGAGCTGGTGGGCGATGTGCTCAACGTGATCCGCGACCTGGCGAAGGAAGGCATGACCATGGTGATCGTCACCCACGAGATGGATTTCGCCCTGTCGATTTCCGACCGGGTGATCTTCATGGAACACGGCCAGGTGCAGGTCGATGCCGCGCCGGCGCGCATCCGCAACGGCGACTGCGGCGAGCGCGTGATGCGCTTCATCGGCCTGGAGCGCCAGGCCCAGCAGGACGAGGCGCAGCACCGCGCCTTCCTCGCCGGCTGACGTCGGAAGACCAGGCGGCACAGGGGCGTGCCGCCTGGACGCCCCTTCACGGGGCCGAGGGCGGGCTGCCGTTGATGAGTCTCCCCAGAAGCGCCAGCCCTTCCCTCACCTCTTCCAGCGACGGGCCGCCCAGACACAGGCGAATGCCTGACGCCGGGTCGCCCGGGTCCACCATGACCGATTCGGGCGGCGTCACCCGGATGCCCACCGAGGCGGCCGCCGCGGCCAGCTGATCGGCAGCCTCGCGGGGCATCGGCAGCCACAGGTGATAGGCGTCCGGGTGCGCGACGAGCTCGGCCGCGCCGAGCAGCGAAACCGCCAGGCTCGACCGCCGGCGCGCTTCGTGGCGCAGGTCCTGCGGGATGGAGGCGATGACGCCGCTGGACAACCACTCCTCGACCACGGCACAGGACAGCGGCGACGGCGCCATCGGGATGTCCTGCAGGAGGTCCCGGACCAGGTCGGTCATCGCCGCGGGCAGAGCGAGCAGGCCGATGCGCAAGCCGGGGCCGATGGACTTGGACAAGCCATTGACATGCAGCACACGCTCAGGCGCCAGCGTCACCAGCGCCGGCGCGGTGGACGGCCCCAGCGCGTAGACGCCGTCCTCGATGATCCAGGCTCCCGACTGCCGACACACCTCGACAATCGCCCGCCGGCGCGCCAGGCCCATGGTGGCGGTGGTGGGGTTATGCAGTGTCGGCGTGAGGTACACCGCGGTGCTGGTGCCGCCCGCGACACGTTCCAGCGCCTGGGCGAGCGCCTCCGGCAACATGCCCTCGGCGTCCATCGCGACGCCCTGCATCCGGTAGCCCTTGCGCCGCGCCAGTGCGATGGCGCCGGGGTAGGTGACCCGCTCGGTCAGAACCACCCCGCCAGGCCCGCAGGCCAGATCAAAGGCCAGTGAAATCGCCTGGCGGGCGTTGCTGGTCAGCGCCAGATTCTCGGGGTCGACCTCGATACCCAGCGACTGGAGCCAGCGGGCCAACAGGCGCCGATGCTCCAGATGGCCGGCGGGTGGCGAGTAGAGATTGAGGTGATCGGCGTCGATCGTCCGTGCGACGCCGGCCAGGGTGCGCGCCAGCAGACGTGCCGACAGCATCGCCGGCGGCACGTTGGAGGACAGATCGATCACCCGGTCCTCATGGGCCTGACGGATCGCCACGAACATGCCGCGGCCCTTGACGCTGCGCACCAACCCCCGACGCTCCAGGGCCGCATAGGCCTTCGTCACCGTGCCCAGGCCGATCCCCAGCTGCCAGGCGAGATCGCGATGGGCCGGCAGGCGGTCGCCGCCCTGCAGGCGCCCCTCGACGATGTCGTCGGCCAGTGCCCGTACCAGCCGCTCGGCGGCGCTTGCGTCGAGTTCCGCGAGGCGCGGTGTCCAGGGCGATTGAAGCAGCATGCGGAGCGTCCCGAGTGAGGAATAGTGTAGCGTGACACTATTTAAATAGATCAAAAGTGTAACGTGCATTAGGGTGACTGGCGACATTCAACCGTTTCGCCACAGCCCGACGCCACCGCGGGCACTGGAGTGCTCGATGTTCAACAGCACCATCGCCCTCGCCTTCGGCTCCTACTTCCTGGCGGCGGCCAGTCCGGGGCCGAGCAACATGGCGATCATGGCCACGGCCATGCGCGACGGCCGCCTCCCCGCCCTCGCCCTCGCGAGCGGGGTCATGACGGGCTCGCTCACCTGGGCAGGGCTGGCGGCAACCGGTCTCTCCACCCTGCTGGCCACCTTTGCCGAGGCGCTCATCGTCATCAAGGTGGTGGGCGGCCTCTACCTGCTCTACCTGGCGGCGCGTGCCGGCAGGTCCGCCCTGCAGCCGATCCTGGCGCTCGCCCGCACCGAGGCGGCACGCACGCCACCGCGCTACCTGCCCCTGTACCGCCAGGGCGTGCTCATGCACATCAGCAACCCCAAGGCGATCATGTCCTGGGTGGCGATCATGTCGCTGGGCCTGCAGCAAGGCGCTCCCAGCGGCACCCTGGCGACCATCATCGGCGGCTGTGCCCTGCTCGGCATCGGCATATTCGGCGGCTACGCCCTGCTGTTCTCCACCGCCCGGATGATCGCTGTCTACGCCAGGCTCGGCCGCTGGATCCAGGGGCTCTTCGCCACGCTGTTCACCGTCGCCGGGGTGAAGCTTCTGGTCGCGCCCGTTTGAGCCGCCATCCAACACTCACCCAAGCCAGGAGCGCTGTCGTGTCCCATGAATTCCAGATGATCGACGTGTTTGGCAGCCGGCCGCTGTCCGGCAATCCGCTGGCGGTCGTGCTCGGCGCCGATGGGCTCTCAACCGCGGAAATGCAGCGCCTGGCGCGCTGGCTCAACCTGTCCGAGACCACGTTCCTGCTGCCGCCCACCCATCCGGAGGCGGACTACCGGGTGCGGATATTCTCGCTGGACAGGGAGCTGCCCTTTGCCGGGCACCCCACCCTGGGCAGTTGCCATGCCTGGCTTTCCACCGGGCGCGCGGCGAGCAAAGCGACGGAGATCGTCCAGGAGTGCGGCGTTGGCCTGGTGACCATTCGCCGTGAGCCCGGCCTGCTCTACTTTGCCGCGCCACCGCTCATGCGCAGCGGGCCGCCCTCGCCGGCAGAGTTGAGCGAAGCGATTGCCTTCCTGGGGATAGCGCCGGGCGATATCGTCGATGCCGCCTGGGTCGACAATGGCCCCGGCTGGCTGGGCATCCGCCTGGCGTCGGCGGATAAGGTGTTGGCGCTGGCCCCGCAACGCAGCTGGCCGCGCAGGATCGACATCGGCGTGGTCGGGCCGCATTCGGCTGGCGAGGCGGCGATCGAGGTTCGGGCGTTCTTCAACAATCACCTGGGCACCATCGTCGAAGACCCCGTGACCGGAAGCCTCAACGCCTCCCTGGCCCAGTGGCTGTTCTCCAGCGGCGTGGTCGAGGGGGACTATGTCGCCGCCCAGGGAACCCGGCTCGGCCTGCACGGACGCGTCCACGTATCGCGCGACAGCACCGGCCAGGTGTGGGTCGGCGGCAGGACCCACACCCAGGTCAGCGGCCGACTCCAGGGCCTGGCCTGAGCCTTGGGCAACGCGCCTGCCGCACGGCCATGCGCTGCCCTCCGGGCAAACGGCGAGGGCTACCCCCGTCGCCGGTACAGGCTACGTGCCAGCGCATCCAGCGCGAAGCCCAGCACGCCGATCAGCAGCACCATGGCCATCAGCTCCGAGTAGGCCAGGCGATCCCGCGTGTCGAGGATGTAGTAGCCGAGCCCGGCGCTGACGCCGAGCATTTCGCAGGGCACCAGGACGATCCAGAGGATGCCGATGGCGAGCCGCACGCCGGTCAGCACGTGGCCGAGGACGCCGGGGAGGATGACCTTGCGCAGCGTCTCGTACGGCGTGGCGCTCAGGCTCCTGGACAACTGCAGCCAGCGCGGGTCGAGCTGGCGCACCCCGGCGGCGGTATTGAGCAGGATCGGCCAGACGGCGGCGAAGGCCAGCAGGAAGTAGATCGGCGAGTCGCCCACGCCCATCAGCATCACCGCGATGGGCATCCACGACAGCGGCGAGATCATCCGCAGGAACTGGAACGCCGGCGTGGTGGCCGCCTCCAGTTGGCGCGACGCCCCCACCAGCAAGCCCAGCGGCACGCCCACGGCGAGCGCCAGGAGCAGGCCGAGCAGCACCCGCTTCAGGCTCACCAGCACGTGTTCGTACAGCTCCGGGCGCACCAGCAGCTCGCCCAGGCTGGTGAAAGTGGCCCGGGGCGAGAACAACTGCCCCAGGCCGTCGCCGCCGAACCACCGCACGCCGAGCCACCACAGGCCGAGCAGCGCGAGCAGCCCGGCGACGCCCAACGCCCAATGGCGGCGCGTGGAAAGCACAACCGGTGTCACGTGGTGATCTCCTCGCGGCGTTCGAAGCTGTCCGGGTAACCGAAGGCGCCCAGGCCGCCGACGCCGGCCAGCGCCTGGCGCACGAAGCGGTCGTCCACCAGGTCCTTCGCCACCTGCGAAGGTTCCAGCGCGGCGAGGAAGCCTTTGTCGCCCTGGATCAGCGTGTCCTTCAGGCGGCGCACCAGTTCCTCGGTGTAGCTGGGGAACGGATACGGCTGGAAGTCGATGCGCTCCTCGTGCCAGTCGGCATGGCGGATCGCCCCGTCGGCCAGGTACTGCTGGCGCTCGCCGGCCGCCGGGGCCAGCACGCGGCCGAGCACGTCCGGCGCATGGGGCGTGTAGCGGTTCTCGCCCTCCTTGGACAGCAGCCTGGCCGCTTCGGCGCGGTTGTCGCGGGTCCACAGCTGCGCCTTGACGATGGCGTTGACCACCTTCTGCGACCACTCCGGCCGGTTGTTCAGGTCGTGCTCGTGCATGAACACCACGCAGCACGCATGGTTGCGCCAGACGTCGCCAGTGAAGCGCTGGATGCGCCCGACCTTGAGGTTTTCCGCCAGGGCGTTGAACGGCTCGGCGACGATGTACCCGGCGATGCGCCTGGACGCCAGCGCCGGCGGCATGTCCGACGGCGGCAGCACCACCAGGTTGACCTCGTTGGCGGCCAGCGCGGCGTTGGCCGGCTTGCTCACGGCCTGCAGGCCGTTGTCGCGCAGCAGCGATTGCAGCACCACGTTGTGGATCGAGTACCAGAACGGGATCGCCAGCGTCTTGCCGCCCAGCTGCTTCACGTCGCTGATGTCCGGCGCCACGGTCAGGCCCGAGCCGCCGACGTGGTTCCAGGCCACCACCTTGGCCGGCACCTTGCTGCCGTAGCGCGCCCAGATGGTCATTGGCGACAGCAGGTGGATGACGTTGACCTGCCCGGAGATGAACGCCTCGATCACCTGCGCCCAGCTGCGCAGCAGTACCGGGCGTTCGGCCTTGATGCCCTCGGCGTCGAACAGGCCGTTGGCATGGGCCACCAGCAGCGGCGTGGCGTCGGTGATCGGCAGGTAGCCGATGCGCACCGGGGCGTCCGGTTCGCTGGCGGCGCGCGCCTGCAGGCTGGACAGCAGTGGCAGTGCGCCGGCGGCGGACAGCAGCGCGGCGAGTTTGAGGATGTCACGTCGGGAGTGTGTGGGGTCGTCCAGGCACATGGGCAGGCTCCTGCGCAGAAGGGATATTTGCGTGGGTGCGGCTTGCCCGCCGTAGGGTTAGGAGGATCTCGACCCGCAGCGCGCCCAGTTCCTCGACCAGCTCCGCACGGGGTTGCGGCAGGTCGATGCGCCACTCGCCCAACGTCCGCGCCGGGGTGTCGCCCAGTAGCAGGATGCGGTCGGAAAGCAGCAGGGCTTCGTCGATGTCGTGGGTGATCAGCACGGCGGCGGTGCGCCGCTGGTGGATCACGCCGAGCAGCAGTTGTTGCATGTCGGCGCGGGTGACTTCGTCCAGCGCGCCGAAGGGTTCGTCGAGCAGCAGCACCTGCGGTTGCCGCGCCAGGCAGCGCGCCAGCGCCGTGCGCTGGGCCATGCCGCCGGAGAGCTGCGCGGGCATGAAATCGCGCGCATGGTTCAGGCCGACGGCGGCGATGGCATCGTCCACGCGCTGCTGCAGCGTGGCCTTGTCGAGTGTCGGCTGGCGGGCGAAGTCGAGGCCAAAGGCGACGTTCTTCACCAGGCTCAGCCAGGGCAGCAGGCTCGGGTCCTGGAAGGCCACGGCAACGCGCGGGTGCGGGCCGTCGATGGGCTGGCCGAGCAACTGCACCCGGCCGGCGGCAGGTTTCTGCAACCCGGCGAGCACGCGCAGCAGGCTGGACTTGCCGACGCCGCTGGGGCCGAGGATGGACGCCACCTCCCCCGGCGCCAGCGCCAGCGCGAAGCCTTCGAGCACGCTCCGCCAGCCACTGTCGCCGCGGTAGCCCAGGGCAACGTCGCTGGCCTGCAGGATTACCTCGCTCATGCGCGCGCCTGCTTCTGCAGTTCGGCGCGCAGCTGCACCAGGCTGGGCGTGACGATGGGCACGAAGGCCGACTCGCGCCAGCGCCGGGCGAACGCCGCGCCGTACTCGCTGAGGTAGGCCTTGCCGCCGCTGGCCTGCAGCTCCAGCTGCACGGCCGCTGCCGCACCCTCGGCCAGGCCGATGCGCAGTCGGAACAGCCTCGCCGGCTCGCCGAGGAAGGCACCACTGTGCAGCCCGTCGCGCAGCTGCGCGACGCGTTCGTCAAGTTCGGCGCTCAGGCGCTGTTCTTCCTCACGCAGCACCGAGCGACGGTCGCTCAGGTGGTTGCGCACGGCTTCCAGGGCCTTGCGGGTGAGGCCGATGGTCATCGCGCATTGCAGGCCGAGAAACGCCGGGCGCACGGCCGGCAGGTACTGTCGGGCATCCTCGTGCAGCAGCCATTCGCGAGGCAGCGCGACGGCGGAGAAATCCAGCGCCGCGGTGTTGCTCGATTGCAGGCCGAGCAGTTGCAGATCGTCCGAGCGGGTCAGGCCGGCGCTGTCGGAAGCGATGGCCGCCACCAGCGGCGCCGCGCCCGGCCGCTCGATGGCGGCCGCCACCACGAAGCGGCCCTTGCGCAGGTTGGTGACCCAGTGCAGGCGGCCGTCCAGCGTCCAGCCATCGCCGGCGGGCGTGGCGGCCACCTGCAGGTTCTCGATGCCGGAGAGGAACTTCATGGCATTGGAAAGGCCCGTGGCGCCGGCCAGGCTGCCATCGAGCAATTCGCCCAGCAGGCGGTCGCCCAGTTCGCGATTGGGGCTCTGCAGCAGGTATTCGATGAAGGCGCGCTGGCCCCAGAAGACGAAGGCGGCGGTCAGGGAATGGCTGGCGACGTCGGCGATGGCATCGATCGCATCGAGCAGGTCACCGCCGCTGCCACCGCGCTCGGCCGGCACGCCAATGGCGAACAGGCCGGCAGCGGCGAGTTGCGGCAGTACGCTCTGCGGATCGGTATGGCCGAGGTCGAGGCCCTCGGCGTGCTCGTCGAGCCAGCGGCTCAGGGTCGGGTCGAGCATGTCGCTCTCCTTGCAGGGGCGGCGCGGGCCGCCCGGTCACACGAAATCAGGCGGTGGCCTTTTCCCAGCGGTAGCGGCCCAGCTCCGGGTTCAGCGGCGTCTGCGCCAGCACGTTGGCGAAGTTGCACAGGGTCGCCAGGCTGATGCCCAGCAGCACTTCCAGGGCGTTGCCATCACTGAAACCGGCGGCGCGGAAGGCCGCCAGGCTCGCGTCGCTGACCGCGCCACGGGTGGCGATGGCCTCGCGGGCGAAGGCGGCCAGGGCTTCCAGGCGGGCATCGGGGAGTTCGCGCTGTTCGCGCAGGGCGGCTATCACTTCCTCAGGCAGCTTGGCCTTGTTGTAGGCCACCGCGGTATGCCCGGCGACGCAGAAGTCGCAGCCGTGGGTGGTGGCGGCGATCAACTGCACCACCTCGCGCTCCGCCAGGCCCAGGTCGGACTTGCCGTTGAGGCCAGAGACGGTCACGTAGGTTTCCAGCGCGGCCGGCGCGTTGGCCAGCACGCCCAGCAGGTTGGGGATGAAGCCGGAGCCCTTGAGGGCGTTCTCGAGGAAGGGTTTGGCGGCTTCAGGCGCGCTGTCGAGGGTCTGGATGGGCAGGCGGGACATGGTTCGACTCCGTTGAAATGGGGTGTCGAAAAAGTCTGTTGGTAATAAGAAATCCATTCAATATTCTAAAGTCGCTATCACTTGCTCATGAGTCTTTCCATTAGATGATTTCGTCCAGCCCCCTGGTTGATTGGTTATTAGACAGCCTTGAACTGAGCGCCAGCCTGTTCCATGTGGGCCGCTATTGCGGCGGCTGGCACGCCTCCACCCACGGGCTGGCGCGGGCGAGCTTCCACCTGGTGGTGCAGGGGCACTGCTGGCTGCACCTGGACAACGAGCCGCCGTGCCGGCTGGATAGCGGCGACGCGGTGTTCATCCTGCGTGACGTGCCGTATCGGCTCTCCAGCGAAGCCAGCGCCGAAGACGCGGCCTGCCAGCCGCGCCAGAGCATGACCGCGCTGGAGTGGCAGGCCGAGGACGGCGTGGGCCTGGTCTGCGGGTTCTTCCATTTCGATTCGGGGCTGTCGGCGCTGATCATCGACGCCCTGCCCGCCTTCCTCGTGCTGCGCGCCGGGGAGCCGTCCCAGCGCGCCGCGCGCAGCCTGTTCGAGCTGATCCTGGAGGAGTGCCGGCGGCAGCCCGCGCCGTCGCAGCAGATGCTCGAACGCCTGAGCCACCTGCTGTTCCTCTATGTGCTGCGCCAGCAGGTGGTGGCCAACCCGTCCCTCGGCGGGCTGGTCGCCCTCGCCCGCCAGCCGCAGTTCGCCGGCCTGCTGGAGCAGATGATCCAGCAGCCGCAATTGCCCTGGACCCTGGAAGACATGGCGGCCTGCGCCGGGCTGTCGCGCTCGGCCTTTTTCAAGCGCTTCAACGAAACCTGCGGACAGTCGCCCGGCCAGGTGCTGCTGGCCCTGCGCATGGGCCAGGCGTGCCGTCTGCTGAAGGCCGACCAGAGTGTGGCGGAAGTCGCGGCGGCGGTCGGCTACCAGTCCATCGCCGCGTTCACCCGCGCCTTCCACAAGGCCACCGGGCAGCAGCCGGGCGCCTTCCGCCGGGCGGCGAACTAGGCTGCCCACCCGGGCATAACCTTATGCCCGAATGATCTGCAAGATTTCCCCGCCTCGCGCCACAGATACGTCAGCGGACCTCTGTCCGAGCCCTCTGAACTGTCTGGAGCTGCCATGCCATCTGCCCCGCTTGCCGACGCACTGCCGGCGCCCGATTGGGCCCCTCTGCGCGCCGCCCTGGAACGCGACCGCCTGGGATCAGGCGAATGGCCCACCTGGCTGCTGCTGATCGGCGTCCAGGCCGGCTGGTTCGCGCTGCTGCTGGCCAGTCCCTGGCTCGGCGTGTGGCCGACCACGGCCCTGCTGGTTCCCCTGGTGGCGCTGTGGATGTCGGTGCAGCACGAGCTGATGCACGGCCACCCGACGCGCCTGCCGCGGCTGAATGCCCTGCTGGGCTTCATGCCCTACGCACTGTGGTACCCCTACCCGCTGTACCGCGACAGCCACCTGGCGCACCACCGCGACGAGCACCTGACGCTGCCGGGCATCGACCCGGAAAGCCGCTACATCGGCCACGCCGGCTGGCACCGCTTGCCCGCGCCGGCGCGCGTGCTGCGCTGGGCGGACAAGACGCTGCTGGGGCGGCTGCTGATCGGCGCGCCCATCGCCCTGTGCGGCCTCGCCATCGAAGAAGGCCGCAAGCTGCGATTCGGTGATCGCCAGGCCTGGCGGATGTGGTCGATCCATGGCGCGCTGTGCGCGGCGCTGCTGGTCTTCGTGGCGCACTTCAGCGCGATCTCGGCGCTGCACTACCTTGTCTGGGTCAGCGTGCCGGCACTGGCCCTGGGCATGCTGCGCTCCTTCTACGAGCACCGCCCCGCCGCCGCGCCGGAGCAACGCAGCGTGCTCAACGAAGCGGGCTGGCCGTGGCGCTGGCTGTTCCTCAACCTCAACCTGCACCTGGTCCACCACGACCTGCCCTGGGCACCCTGGTATCGCCTGCCGCAGCTGTACCTCGCGCACCGCGACTACTGGCTGCAACGCAGTGGCGGCTTCCTCGTGCGCGGCTACGGTGAACTGATCCGCCGCCATGCCGTGCGGCCGGTGGACAGCCCCCGCCACCCTTTCGCCACAACGGAGCCGAGCGCATGACCCTGGCCCTGGCCGAACTGCCGATGTACACGGCCCCGGATGTCGTCCGCGAGGCCAGCGACGCCTGGATCGCGCGCACCCTGGCGCTGCTTGGCGTGCACCGCGAGCCCTGGCCGGGCGATGATCTGCACGCCCTGTTCCTGAACCCGCAGCTGCTCTTCACCCAGACCTGCGGCTATCCCCTGATGACCGCCCTGCGCGGCCGGGTGCGGCTGGTCGGCCGTCCGGACTTCGACCTGCCGCACAGCGCCGGCGGCGAGCATTGCAGCCTGCTGCTGGTGCGCGAAGACGACCCGCGCGACCACCTCGACGCCCTGCGCGGCTGCCGCGGCGCGGCCAACAACCCCGACTCCAACACCGGCATGAACCTGCTGCGCCACGCCCTGGCTCCCTGGCAGCGCGGCAGCCGCTACTTCGGCGAACTGCACTGGAGCGGCAGCCATCGCCAGAGCCTGGCGTGGCTGCGCGAAGGCCGCGTCGACCTGGTCGCGATCGACAGCGTCACCTTCGCCTATCTGGCCCTGCATTCGCCCGGCGAAACCAGCGGCGTCCGCCTGCTGCAACGCAGCGCGCCGAGCCCAGCCCTGCCCTACATCACCGGCGCCGGCGAGGCGCAGGTGAGGGAGATCCGCGAGGCCCTGAACCTGGCCCTGGAGCAGCAGCCCGAGGTGCGCGCCGCGCTGCGCATTCGCCGCGTCCTGCCGACTGCCGAGGCGGACTACGAGGTGCTGCTGGACTACGAGCGCGAGGCGGCCGAGCGGGGCCTGGCGGCGCTGCATCCCGGCCAGTGAAGGCCCCTGCGCAGCTCCGTATTTTGGTTATAAATATCTATTACAAAGCTATTTTTAAAGAATAAGACGCCTTGCTAGGATGCCTCCACCGGAACACCGGACTCCCCCGCATCACTCACGCTTCTGGAGCCGTCATGTCCGGTGCTGACAATTCCCATGGCCAGTATGTTGGCCTGCTGTTCCGCCAGCATTACGACTGGCTGCAAGGTCGCCTGCGCCGGCACCTGGAGTCCGGCGCCAGCGCCGAGGACCTGGCGGCGGAAACCTTCGTCCAGCTGCTGGCAAGCCCCGTACTGGCGCCGATCCGCGAGCCCCGCGCGCTGCTCACCACCATCGCCCGCCGCCTGCTGTTCCAGCTCTGGCGGCGCCGCGACCTGGAGCGCGCCTACCTGCAGAGTCTCGACCCCGAGGCCGCCGACGAGCGTTCGCCGGAGCAGATCGCCGAACTGCTGGAGGCGCTGCAACGCATCGACCAGTTGCTCGACGGCCTGCCGGCCAAGGTCAAGGCGACCTTCCTGCTGTCGCAGATCGACGGCCTGACCTACCCGGAAATCGCCCGCACCCTGGGCATCTCCCAGCGCTCGGTGAGCGACTACATGACCCGGGCCCTGCAACGCTGCCTCAAGGCCAGCCTGTCATGAGCCCGGAAGAACACCAGGCCCTGCTGATCGAGCAGGCCACCCGCTGGCTGGTGCTGCTGCGCTCGGGCCAGGCCAGCCGCGAAGACTGGGAAGCCTTCAGCGCCTGGCGCGAACGCGACCCGCGTCACCAGCAGCTCTGCGAGCGGCTGGAGCAGACCCTCGGCGCCTTCCGCGTGGCCCAGGCCCAGGGGGTGCGCGGCGAGCAATTGCAGCGCACCCTCAGCGCCGCCGGGGCCAGCCGCCGGCGTCTGCTGCGTGGCGCGCTGGTCGGCGCGGGCGTGATGCTTGGCGCCGGCTTGCTCGCCCAGCGGCAACTGCCCCTGGACGAGCTGAGCGCCGACCTGCACACCGCCACCGGCCGGCGCCAGCGCGTCAGCCTCGACGACGGCAGCGAGCTGGTGCTCAACGCACGCAGCGCCGTGGACATCGACTTCACCGACCAGCGCCGCGTGCTGCGTTTGCGGCGCGGGGAAATCCAGCTGCGGGTGGCCGGCGACCGCCGTCCGATGCTGGTCACCAGCCCCTTCGGCCAGGTGCTCAGCCAGGGCGGCCGGCTGCAGATGCGCCTCGGCGAAGAGCACTGCACCGCCCTGGCGCTGGACGGCGCGCTGGACCTGGCCACCCTGGCCGGCGAGCGCCTGCAACTGCCGCGCCGCCAGCAGGTGAGTTTCGACCGCTACGCCTTCGCCCGGCCCACGCCCCTGCTGGGTGGCGAAGGCGCCTGGGTGGACGGCCTGCTGGAGGTGCGCAACCAGCCCCTGGCGGAGGTACTCGATGCACTGCGCGCCTACCGCAGCGGCGTGCTGCGCGTCGATCCGGCAGTGGCAGGGCTGCGCGTCAGCGGGCTGTTCCGCCTGGACGACAGCGACCAGGCGCTGGACGCCCTCGCCCGCACCCTGCCGATCCGCGTCGCGCGGCGCACGGACCTGTGGGTCAGCGTCGGGCCGGCCTGACAGCGCGCACTGCCGGTGCGGTTCTAACGACATAACCAATCGATCTGCAAGGTTCCCGCGGGCCGTTGCACAGAGATGACGTAAGCGCCGCCCTTTGCGGCGCATCCTCTGGGGGAGTCATGTCGCGTCATTTGAAGTTCACTCGCAAGGCCGGGGCCTTCGCCCTGGGTTCGCTCGCCACCCTGTTCCTCGGCTCGGCGCTGGCCGCCGGGCCGTCGCAGGCCTACCACATCGCCGCGGGGCCGCTGGATGAAGTGCTGCTGTCGATCAGCCGGCAGAGCGGCCAGGTGATTTCCTTCACCCCGGACGTGGGCCGCTATTCCTCGGCGGCGGTCGACGGCACCTACTCCGCGCAACAGGCGGTGGACGCGGCGCTGCGCGGCACCGGCCTGCAGCTGCAGGTCAGCGAGGACGGCGCCTTCGTCATCCGCAAGGCGGCGGGCGGCGCTCAACGGGCCAGCGGCGCGGCGGCGGAATCGGCCGTGCCGACGCTGGACCGCGTGGTCGCCATCGGCACCCGCCGCCAGGACGCCACCGCGCTGACCAGCAGCGCGCCGGTGGACGTGATCGACGCCAGCGAGCTGGTGCAGACCGGCGCCACCAGCCTCAACCAGGCGCTGTTCCAGTTGCTGCCCTCGTTCAACTTCCCGCAGAACCAGAGCGCCACCCGCGGCCAGGACCCCAAGGGCGCATCGCTGCGCGGGCTGTCGCCGGACCAGACCCTGGTGCTGGTCAACGGCAAGCGCCGACACGCCTCGGCGGTGGTGAACATCTCCGGCGGCGTGCCCTTCATCGGCGCGCAATCGGTTGACCTGGACATGATCCCCATCAGCGCCATCGACCACGTCGAAGTGCTGCGCGACGGCGCGTCGGCGCAGTACGGTTCCGACGCCATCGCCGGAGTCATCAACATCGTCCTGAAAGAGCGCGACAGCGGCGGCCAGGCCAACGCGCAACTGGGCAAGTACAGCCAGGGCGACGGCTTCGGCAAGTCCGCCGACGGCTGGTACGGCCTGGCGCTGCCCGGGGACGGCTTCCTCACCCTGAGCTTCAACGGGCTGAACAACAAGCCCGACGACATCGGCGAAACGTACTACGCCGACGGCCAGCGGCAGGACCCGCGCTGGGGCGGCGCGAGCCGGGAGAAGTTCAACCTGGCGGCCAACGGCGAAGTCGGCCTGAGCGACGCCTGGCGCCTCTACAGCTTCGGCACCTTCGGCCGCGACACCTCGTACAACAACACGCCGCCGCTGCTCGCCAGCAGCCCCAACAACGTGCCGGAGATCTACCCCAACGGCACCATCCCGCAGTACCGCTACCACTACGAGGACGCCTCGCTGACCTTAGGCTCGCGCTACGACGACGAAGCCCTCGGGCGCTTCGACCTGTCCGCCACCTATGGCCGCGACAAGCACACCGAGCGTGCCTCGGACACCGTCAACCCGAGCTACGGCGTGGCCAGCCCGACCAGCTTCGACGTCGCCACGCTGACCAACGAGCAGACCAACCTCAACTTCGACTACAGCCGCGACGTCCCCGTGGACTGGGCGTTCAAGCCGCTGACGCTGTCCGCCGGCCTGGCCTGGCGCGACGAGCGCTATCGCCTGGAGGACGGCGACTTCGCCTCCTACTCCTTCGGCGGCATCGATGGCGTGCAGGTCGGCGCAGTGCAGGCCTCGGGGCTGACCCCGGACGACGCCGCCACCTATACCCGCCAGGTCCGCGGCCTGTACCTGGGCCTGGAGAACCAGCTGACCGAGCGCTTCCAGTTCGGCCTCGCCGCCCGTACCGAGCACTACTCGGACTTCGGCGACACCACCACCGGCAAGCTCTCCGCGCGCTACGAACTGACCCCGCAACTGGGCCTGCGCGCCACCATCAACAACGCCTACCGCGCGCCCACCCTCGGGCAGATCGGCACCTCCTGGACCACCACCACCAACGTCGGCGCTGACGGCAACCCGGTGCTGACCCGCATGCTGCCGGTGGACAACCCGGCGGCGCGCGCCCTCGGCGCACAGCCACTCAAGCCGGAGAAGTCCGACAACTACTCCCTGGGCGTGGTGTGGCGGCCCAGCGAGCAGGCGTCGCTGACCGTGGACGCCTACCAGATCGATATCCGCGACCGCATCCTCTACAGCGGCGGCATCTTCGGCCCCGAGGCCGAGCGCATCCTCACCGAGGCGGGCTACGGCCAGTACAGCTGGGCGCAGTTCATGACCAACGCCGCCGACACCCGCACCCGCGGCGTGGATGTGGTCGGCAAGTACAACCTGGAGCTGGGCGCCTACGGCAACCTGGCGCTCTCCGCCGGCTACACCAAGACCCGCACGCGGGTGCAGAAGATCCACGAGAACCCCAACGGCTTCGTCACCGTCACCCGCGAATCCGAGGGCTACCTGGAACACGGCTACCCCGAGGACAAGCTGGTGCTCGGCGCCGTGCACAGCATCGGCCCCTGGACCTTCAGCCTCTACGAGACCCGCTTCGGCCGCTACCGCAAGTACGCCGCCGACGCCAGCGCGTCGCAGTACGACCAGACCTTCTCCGCGCAGTGGGTCACCGACCTCGACCTGAACTACGCGTTCAACCGCAGCCTGAAGGTCTCGGTGGGCGCCAACAACCTCTTCGACAGCCGCCCGGACAAGTACAACGACCAGCTGCGCCAGACCCCGGCCCAGCAATACAGCTACCTGTCGCCGGCCGCGCCGGAAGGCACCTTCTACTACACCAAGCTCACCTACGACTTCTGACCGCAACGGGCGTGCCCTGGCACGCCCGCACCATCACCTGCACGAGGAAACCCTGCATGCAATCGTTCAAACGCTGGTTCGGCGGCGCCGCCCTCGCCCTCGGCCTGCTGGCCGCCGGGGCCCAGGCCGCCGACGAGAGAGCCCCCATTCATTTCGGCGAACTCACCTGGGAAAGCGGCAGCCTGATCACCGAGGTGCTGCGCGTGCTGGTGGAACAGGGCTACGGCTATCCCACCGACACCCTGCCCGGCAGCACCGTCAGCCTGGAAGCGGCCCTGGCGCGCAACGACGTCCAGGTCATCGGCGAGGAATGGGCCGGGCGCAGCCCCGCCTGGGTCAAGGCGCAGGCGGAGGGCAAGGTGTTCGGCCTGGGCGACACGGTGAAGCACGCCGACGAAGGCTGGTGGGTGCCCGAATACGTGATCAAGGGCGACGCCGCGCGCGGTATCGCGCCCCTGGCGCCGGACCTGCGCTCGGTGGCCGACCTGCCGCGCTACCACGAGGTGTTCCGCGATCCCGAAGCGCCGGACAAGGGCCGCTTCCTCAACAGCCCCACCGGCTGGACCTCGGAAATCGTCAACTCGCAGAAGCTCAAGGCCTACGGCCTGACGGACAGCTTCACGAACTTCCGCACCGGCTCCGGCGCGGCTCTGGACGCCGAGATCGCCTCGTCGATCCGCCGTGGCAAGCCAGTGCTGTTCTACTACTGGTCGCCCACCCCGCTGATGGGCCGCTACAAGCTGGTGCGCCTGGAAGAACCGCCATTCGACGCCGAGGCCTGGAAGACCCTGAGCGATGCGAAGAATCCCAACCCGCGCGGCACCCGTTCGATGCCGGCGCGGCTGTCGGTGGGCGTCTCGGCCGCCTTCCACCGGGACTACCCGGAGCTGGTCGCGGTGTTCGAGAAGGTCGACTTCCCCATCGGTCTGCTCAACGCCTCCCTGGCGAAGATGAGCGAGACGCGCCAGCCGCCGCGCGAAGCCGCCCGTGACTTCCTCCGGGCCAACCCGCAGGTCTGGCACCCCTGGGTCAGCGACGAGGTGCGCAGCAAGGTCGAGGCCGCGCTGTGAGTTCGAGCTTTCCCCAGGGGCTGCACCACTCCATCGCCGCGCCGGTGAACCAGTGGGTGGACAGCCTGGTACTGAACTACGGCGACCAGTTGCGACAGCTGTCCGACAGCCTGCTGCAACTGGTCACGCTGCTGGAGAACCTGCTGCGCCTGCCGCCCTGGTGGCTGCTGCTCACGCTGCTCGGGCTGCTCGCCTGGCACGCCGGGCGCAGCTGGAAGCGCGCCCTGCTGCTGGTGGCGCTGCTGTTCCTGATCGGCGTGGTCGGGCTCTGGGACAAGCTGTTGCAGACCTGCGCCCTGGTGCTGGTGGCCACCGGCCTGTGCGTGCTCATCGGCGTGCCACTGGGCGTGCTGCTGGCGTACCGGCCCCTCGCCCGCCGCGTACTGATGCCGCTGCTGGACGTCATGCAGACGCTGCCCAGCTTCGTCTACCTGATCCCGGTGCTGATGCTCTTCGGCCTGGGCAAGGTGCCGGCGATCTTCGCCACGCTGATCTACGCCCTGCCGCCGCTGGTGCGCCTCACCGACCTGGGCCTGCGCCAGGTCGACCCGTCGGTGCGCGAAGCCGCGCGCTGCCTGGGCGCCAGCCGCTGGCAGCGGCTGCGCCACGTGGAGCTGCCGCTGGCGCTGCCGAGCCTGATGGCCGGGCTGAACCAGACGGTGATGATGGCGCTGTCGATGGTGGTGGTCGCCTCGATGATCGGCGCGCGCGGCCTGGGCGAGGATGTGCTGGTGGGCATCCAGACCCTGGATGTCGGGCGCGGCGTGGAGGCGGGCCTGGCGATCGTCGCGCTGGCCGTGGTGATCGACCGGGTGACCCAGGGGTACGGACGGGCGGCCCGCTAGCGGGCCCCGGGAAGGATTCCTCCGGCAGTCGTCACGCGGGACTGCCGGAGGATGGCTCGATCGAAGGCTCGGTCAAAAAAGAGGTCAGTTGCTCGCCACGTCCGGCTGCCACACCGGCACCGCGCGGGCATCCACCGGCTTGGGCAGCAGGCCTTCGGCGAAGAAGGCGTCGGCGATGCGCTGCTGCTCGTCGAGGCCGTCGGCGCGCACCGGCTGCACGTCGTAGCTGCGGCGGGCGTTGGCCTGCTCGACGGTGGCGACGTCCAGGTTGCCCCACAGCGGGCCGAGTACCTTGGCGGCGTCGGTCGGGTGTTCCTTCACCCAGCGGCCGGTTTTCTGCAGCTGCGCGAAGACCTGCTTGAGCACCTCCGGGTGCGCCTTGGCGTAGGCGGTGGAGGCCAGGTAATAACGCTGGTAGCTGGCCAGGCCTTTCCCGTCGGCGAGCACGCGGGCGTTCTGCTGGCGCTGGGCGCTGGCGACGTACGGGTCCCAGGTCACCCAGGCATCGACCTTGTGGTTCTCGAAGGCGGCGCGGCCGTCGGCGGGCGTCAGGTACGCCGGCTGGATATCGGAAAACTTCAGCCCGGCCTTCTGCAGCGCGGCGATCAGCAGGTAGTGGCTGCCGGCGGCCTTGGTCACGGCCACGCGCTTGCCCTTGAGGTCGGCCAGCGACTTCAGCGGCGAATCCTGCGGGACGAGGATCGACTGCGCCGTGGGCGACGGGGTTTCGCGGGCGAAGTAGGTCAGTTGCGCGCCGGCGGCCTGGGCGAACACCGGGACGGTATCGGCGACGTCGGCGGACAGGTCGACGTTGCCCACGTTGAGCGATTCCAGCAGCGGCAGGCCGCTGGGGAATTCATGCCAGGTGACCTTGATGCCCTGCTTGCCCAGCTCGCGCTCCAGGCTGCCCTGCGCCTTGACGACGGTGAGCAGCGTGGAGGATTTCTGGAAGCCGATGCGCAGGGTCTCTTCGGCCTGCGCGGTCAGGGCACCGAACAAGGCGACGGAGGCGCTCAGGCCAATGGCGAAACGGCGCAGGAACAGGGGGCGGGACATGGATACGGCTCCTCGGAGACGGAGTGGCCGCTCGCTGAGCGAGGGCGGACCACAGGACTGGTCAGGTAAGGCGAGATGACTCCGGTGGTCCGGTCGACTGAGGTTACAGCTATAAAAAACAACGAATAAATAATTTCTGGTTCTTAACTAATGCCGGCGTCGGCAGCGCCCGGCCAGCATGCAACCCGCGGCAGGAGGGGCCATGCCCCCTGCGCGCGGGTCGCTGATGGCGGGTGAATTCGCCCGTTAGTGGAAGGAGCCGGCGAACGAGGTGTCGATCACGCTGGAGGTATCGAAGGCCTTGGGCAGTGCCCCGGTCTGCAGGAGGAAGTCGGCGGTGCTTTGGTAATCGGCGGCCGCCTTGGGGTCCACCGGGCCGACGCTCATCGCCGCCTGGCCGATCCAGTGACGCGAGACGGACTGGTCGAGGTTGGCCTTTTTCGCCCAGATGTCCGCGTACTGCTCCTTGTGCGCCTCGACCCAGGCACGGGCCTTCTGCAGGCGGCCGAGGAAGTCGGCGATCTGCGCGCGCTTGGGCTCGATGGAGTCGGCGTTGGCGGCGATGCTCGACAGCCCCGGCATCAGGTTGCGGGCGGTAAGGATCGGGCGCGCGCCGGAGAACACGATCTGCTGCGAGATATACGGCTCCCACACCGGGAAGGCGTCGATGCTGCCCCGCGGCAACGCGGCGGCGGCGTCGATGGGCATCAGCTTGACGAACTCCACGTAGTCGCTGGGCAGGCCGGCCTTTTCCAGCGCGCGCAGGGTCAGCTGCTGGCTCCAGGCGCCAGGCCAGTAGGCGACCTTCTTGCCCTTGAGGTCGGCGATGGTCTTCACCGGCGAGTCCTTGGGCACCAGCAGCGCGATGGTATCGGGGTTCTGCCGGGAGATGCCGATGAGCTTCACCGGCGCGCCCTTGGCGGCGAGGAAGATGAACCCCGAGTCACCGAGAAAACCCAGGTCCAGCGCGCCGGCCTGCAGGCCCTCGGCCACCGGCGCGGCGGACTGGAAGTGCTTCCAGTCGACGGTATAGGGCGCGCCTTCGAGCACGCCGGACGCCTCCATCGAGGCACGCACGTTGTAGTAGTTCTGGTCGCCCACCCGCAGGGTCGGCAGGTCGGCGGCCTGGGCCAGCGGCGCGCCCAGGATCAGCGCGGCGATCGTGGCGCGCAGGCGTTGCTTCAGGTTCATCGAAAGGCTCCTCAGCCGGCGCGCCGCAGTTGCGGCAGGCGGGCGATCTGTTCATGGATGGCGGGAATCAGGCCCTGGCCGTAGCGCACGGCATCGCCGAGCGGGTCGAAGCCACGGATCAGGAAGGTGGAAACGCCCAGGCGGTAGTACTCGCCCAGCGCGGCGGCGACCTGTTCGGGCGTGCCGACAAGGGCGGTGGAGTTCCAGCGCGCGCCGGTGAGGCGGGCCACGCCGGTCCACAGGCGGGTGTCGAGCACGTCGCCCTGCTGGGCAGCGGCCAGCAGGCGCTGGGAGCCGACGTTCTCCGGCTGGTGGTCGTTGAGCGGCAGGCCCAGGCGCGTGCGGTTCTCGCGCACCTGTTCGAGGATGTCGGCGGCGCGCTTCCAGGCCGCCTCTTCGGTGTCCGCGACGATGGGCCGGAAGGACACCGAGAAGCGCGGGTCGCGCCCCTGCGCCTGGGCGGCGGCGCGCACACGGCGGATGTGCCCGTCGACGGCCGCCAGCGGCTCGCCCCAGAGCATGTAGGTGTCGGCGTGCCGCGCGGCGACCTCGATGGCGGCGTCCGAAGAGCCGCTGAAGTAGATCGGGATGTGCGGCTTCTGCCGTGGGCGCACCGCGGGCGAGGCGCCCTGGAAGCGGTAGAACTCGCCGCTGAAATCCACCGGGGACTCGGCGGTCCAGATCTGCCGCAGGGCCTGCAGGTATTCGTCGGTGCGGGCGTAGCGGCGGTCGTGGTCGAGGTAGTCGCCGTCGCGCGCCAGGTCTTCGTCGTTGCCACCGCTGACCACGTTGAGGGCCAGGCGGCCATCACTGAACTGGTCGAGGGTGGCGAGCTGGCGGGCGGCCAGCGGCGGTGCGATCACGCCCGGCCGGTAGGCCAGCAGGATGCCCAGCCGGCTCGTAGCGGCGGCGACGAAGGAGCTGACCACCGCGCCCTCGGCGGCATTGCTGAAATAGCCCACCAGCACGCGGTCGAAGCCGGCGTCCTCATGGGCCTGGGCGAACCGCCGGACGAACCCGGCATCCACCGCCTCCCCCAACGGCTGATCCACCTCGGAACTCGGGGTGGCGGTGATCATGCCGAGAATTTCCACGCTCACTGTGTTGCCCTCGCCTGGCCGCGGCATCGCACCGGCGGCTTGCGTTATAAGAAAAACGCCCTGTGTGGCGTCGTTCTTAGAAGCTATAGGCAAGTTCTTCATGATGGAAATTCATTTTTGTCATATCCTAATATGCTAATTGCGCATATTTTGATGCCACCAACTTGCGCGCCGAGTTTTTCGCTGTTTGTAGGAGCGAGCTTGCTCGCGAACGGGGCCGCGACGACACCATCCGGGTGAACCAGCGAGCGAACGGAGTTCGCGAGCAAGCTCGCTCCTACAAGCCCAACCCGCGGCGTCACCTGACCGCAGACCGTAGGGCGCATAACGCACCAGCGTTATCCGCCACAGGAAATCGGCGGATAACCCGTTCCGGGCTATGCGCCCTACGTGCGGATCGCCACGTCTTTCACCTTGGCGTAGGAGCAACTGTCTTCGGTCCGTGCCTGTGTTTCCCTCTCCCTAACCCTCTCCCTGAAGGGAGAGGGGACTGGATCGGTGCCGGCTGAAACTGTGGCGTCAGCCCCGTAGGGCGCATAACGCACCAGCGTTATCCGCCACAAGGCAATCGGCGGATAACCCGTTCCGGGTTATCCGCCCTACGTGCGGATCGCCGCGCCCTTCTCCTTGGCGTAGGAGCGGACTTTGTCCGCGATGGGTTCGCATCGCGCCGGACACCCTCGCGGACGGAGTCCGCTCCTGCACACCTGCACGCGCCTAAGGGGCTTTTCGTAGGACCGAGGGGGACGCCTAGTCCTTGCTCGCGAACAGGGCCGCCACGGCGCATCCGGCCACACACCGAGCGCGGGCGGTTCGCGAGGATCGTCGCGGCGTCGGGCGCACAACGCGCCCAGCATTATCCGCCGCGAGGTGATGGGCGGATTCAGGCCGGCGAAATATCCAGCCCGCTGGCCACCGCCGCGCCGAACAGCTGCGCCGGGGTTTCCAGGTTGCCGAGCAGGCGCGGGCGCACCAGCCAGAGCTGGATCAGCGGCTGGAAGTCCTCCAGCTGCAACACCCGCAACTGCTCGCGATAACGGCTGCGCCCCAGGGCCGGCGCGGGCACCAGGCCCAGGCCGCGGCCCTCCGCCACCAGCCCGAGCTGCAGTTCGCTGCCGAAGGTTTCCAGGTTCAGTTGCAGCCCCAGGCCCTGGTCGGCCAGGGCGCGCTGCAGGCCGGCGCGAAACCCGCACCCGTCCGGGTTGAGCACCCAGCCCTGCTGGTAGCAATCGAGCAGGCGGCGGGCCTGCACGTCGCTGTCTTTCGCCGCCACCACGCACAGTTCGATGCGGCCCAGCGGCGTGGCGCCCAGGTCATCGGGGAACACCTTGCTCGGCGGGAACAGCACCACCGCCGCGTCCAGCTCGGCATTCTCCAGCCGCGCCAGCAGGTGGCTGCCCCAACCGCTGCTGACCTGCGCGCGCAGCTCCGGGTACTCCTCGGCCAGGCGGCGCAGGGCGTCGAGCAGCACGACTTCGCCGATGCTCTGCGGCACGCCCAGGCGCAGCACGCCGCTGGGGGCGCTGTCGCTGGCCACCAGCTCGCGCAGGCCGTCCACCTCGCGCAGCACCCGCAGGCACTGCTCGAACACCCGGCGCCCGGCGGCGGTGGGCTTGAGCGGCTTGGTGTTGCGGTCGAGCAATTCCACCGCCAGGGACTCCTCCAGGCTCTGCACCCGGCGGGTGATGGCCGACTGCGTCAAGCCGAGGCTTTCGGCGGCCTGGCTGAGGGAGGCGTTGCGGATCACGGCGACGAAGGCGTCGATGTCATCGATCTTCATGAAACGGGCACCAATTGCATTTCTCGCATATTAGCTTAGATTCAAAATGCATTTCAGGAATAAAAAACCGTTTGATACCGTAGCGCCAAACCCGACCGGAGTG
Organism: Pseudomonas sp. GCEP-101; assembly: GCF_025133575.1. Taxonomy (NCBI): domain Bacteria; kingdom Pseudomonadati; phylum Pseudomonadota; class Gammaproteobacteria; order Pseudomonadales; family Pseudomonadaceae; genus Pseudomonas; species Pseudomonas sp. GCEP-101. Next base: position 5,642,808 of record NZ_CP104011.1, read on the forward strand.
AATCTTTGCGCATGCCAGCCCCTCTGCGCCTCGACCGCCTGCGCCAGTTCATCGGCGACCTCGCGGCCCTCATCGACAGCCAACCCGACGAAGCCGCGCTGCTCGCCCAGGCGACCCCGCTGCTGGCCGACCTGGTGCGCCACGACGACTGGCTGCCCGAGGACTACGCCCGTCCCGATCCGCAGCGCTACCAGCAATACCTGCTGCACGCCGACTCGCGGCAGCGCTTTTCCGTGGTCAGCTTCGTCTGGGGCCCGGGCCAGCGCACGCCGGTGCACGACCACCGCGTCTGGGGCCTGATCGGCATGCTGCGCGGCGCCGAGTATTCGCAGCCCTTCGCCTTCGCCGCGGACGGCAGCCTGCAGGCGGCCGGCGAGGCGCATCGCCTGGAGCCGGGCGAGGTGGAAGCGGTATCGCCGTGCATCGGCGACATCCATCAGGTGAGCAATGCCTTCAGCGACCGCGCCTCCATCAGCATCCACGTCTACGGCGCCAACATCGGCGCGGTGCGACGTGCCGTATTCAGCGCCGACGGTGAAGAGAAACCCTTCATCTCCGGCTATTCCAACAGCCAGTTGCCCAATATCTGGGACCTGTCGAAAGAGAACCCCGCATGAGTCAGATCACCCGCCGCTCCTTCCACGACATCCGCGCCGCCCTCCTCGCCCGCCAGGAATTGGCGCTGCTGGATGTGCGCGAGGAAGACCCGTTCGCCCAGGAGCACCCGCTGTTCGCCGCCAACATCCCGCTGTCCAAGCTGGAGCTGGAGGTCTACGCCCGCGTGCCGCGCCGCGACACGCCGATCACCGTCTATGACGATGGCGAGGGCCTGGCTGAGGTCGCCGCGCAACGCCTGCTCGCCCTGGGCTACAGCAACGTCGCCCTGCTCGAAGGCGGCCTCGCCGGCTGGCGCGCGGCCGGCGGCGAGCTGTTCAAGGACGTCAACGTGCCGAGCAAATCCTTCGGCGAGCTGGTGGAAGCCGAGCGCCACACGCCGTCGCTCGCGGCGGAGGAAGTGAAAGCGCTGCTCGACCAGCAGGCCGACGTGGTGGTGCTGGACGCCCGCCGCTTCGACGAATACCAGACCATGAGCATCCCCGGCGGCATCAGCGTGCCGGGCGCCGAACTGGTGCTACGCGTGGCCGAACTGGCGCCGGACCCGGCCACCCGCGTCATCGTCAACTGCGCCGGGCGTACCCGCAGCATCATCGGCACGCAGTCGCTGGTGAATGCCGGCATCCCCAACCCGGTCTCGGCGCTGCGTAACGGCACCATCGGCTGGACCCTCGCCGGGCAACAGCTGGAGCATGGCCAGGCGCGGCGCTTCGCCGAGGTGTCGGCCGACACCCGCCAGGCCGCCGCCCTGCGCGCCCGTGCCGTGGCCGACCGGGCGCAGGTGGCGCGCATCGACCGCGCCGGCCTGCGCCAGTGGCAGGCCGACGCCGCCCGCACCACCTACCTGTTCGACGTGCGCACCCCGGAGGAGTACGAAGCCGGCCACCTGCCGGGCTCGCGCTCCACCCCCGGCGGCCAGCTGGTGCAGGAAACCGACCACGTCGCCAGCGTGCGCGGTGCGCGCCTGGTGCTGGTGGACGACGATGGCGTGCGCGCCAACATGAGCGCCTCCTGGCTCGCGCAGATGGGTTGGGAAGTGGCGGTGCTCGACGGCGCAGGAGCTGCCGATTTCAGCGAGACAGGCGCCTGGAGCGCCCCGCTGCCGGCGAAGCCGCAGGCCGAGACCATCACCCCGCAGACCCTGGCCGACTGGCTGCGGGCGCCGGGCACCGCCGTGCTCGACTTCACCGCCAGCGCCAACTACGTGAAGCGCCACATCCCCGGCGCCGCCTGGGCCCTGCGCAGCCAACTGCGCCAGGCACTGGCCACGCTGGGTGACGCCGACCGCTACGTGCTCACCTGCGGTACCAGCCTGCTGGCGCGCTTCGCGGTGCCGGACGTGGCGGCGCTGACCGACAAGCCGGTGTTCCTGCTCGAGGGCGGCACCAGCGCCTGGGTGGCCGCCGGCCAGCCGACCGAGGAAGGCGAAAGCCTGCTGGCGGCGCCGCGCATCGACCGCTACCGCCGCCCCTACGAAGGCACCGACAACCCGCGCGAGGCCATGCAGGGCTACCTCGACTGGGAGTTCGGCCTGGTGGAGCAACTGGGCCGCGACGGCACCCACGGTTTCTACGTGATCTGATGCGCCAGCGCTCGCCTGCCCGTTCGCGGGCGGGCGAGCCAGACAGTCGCCCTTCGCCTCAGCTCGCCAGCAACTCGCGCAGGTGCCGGTTGATGGCCTGGGGCTTTTCCAGCATCAGCTGGTGACCGCAGCTCTCCAGCACCTCGAACTGCGAATTGGGCAGCCGCTCGTGCAGCGCCCGGGCGCGCTCGGCCGGCGTCAGGCCGTCGCTGTCGCCGGAGACGATCCGCACCGGCAGCAGCAGGCGCTCCAGTTCCCCCTCCGGCAGCCAGGACGCCTGGCTGACCAGCGCCTTGAACACGTCCAGGCGGTTGTGGCGCGTCAGGCGCTCCTCGTAGTCCACCAGCTCCGGGTCGGCGTCCGCGTGCCAGGCGCGCTCGCGAAAGCCCTTCGCCAGGACCGGCCGCAGCCACTCCAGCAGCCACGCCGGCAGCGACAGCAGCCCGCCGCGTCCCAGCGGCCGCGCGAGCTGGGTGCCCAGCAGCAGCGCCGCGTCGATCAGTTGCCCCTGCCCTTCGGCCTGCAGCCGGAGCAGGCTGCTGATGCTCAGCCCGGTGCCGAACGAATGCGCGGCGAGGATGTTGCGCTCGCCGGCATGGCGCCGCAGCACCGCCACCTGGTCGGCCACCAGTTCGTCCCAGGCGTAGTCCGCCGCGCGCCGGGGCTTGTCGCTGGCGCCGTGGCCCAGCAGGTCCCAGGCCACCAGGCTGTAGCCGGCGGCCTGCAGTTCGCGCCACTGCTCGCGCCACTGGTCCTTGTTGCCGCCACCGCCGTGGGCGAAGAACACCACGGTGTGCGGGTGGCTGTGCCCCTGGCTGTACGCCAGGCTGATGCGCCGGCCGGGGCGGATTTCGATCGGCTCGCCGCGTACGCGGGGCAATTCCTGGGTCCAGTGTTCAGCCATGCAGGGCAACCTCCTTCGAATGGGCCAGGCCCAGGTGATCACGCAGCGTGGTGCCGCTGTAGCGCCGGCGAAACACACCGCGCTGCTGCAACTGCGGCACCACCTGGGCAACGAAATCGTCGAGGCCGCCGGGCAGGTACGGCGGCATGATGTTGAAACCGTCCGCCGCACCGGACTCGAACCACGCCTGCAACTGGTCGGCGATGTCCGCGGCGGTGCCGGCGACCACGCGATGGCCGCGCGCGGCGGCGATCCGCTGGTACAGCTGGCGAATGCTCAGGCCCTCGCGCCGCGCCAGGTCCAGCAACAGGTGCTGGCGACTGACGCCGGACTCGGTGGGCGGCAGTTCCGGCAGCGGGCCGTCCAGCGGCCATGGCGACAGGTCGAAGCCGCCGGCCACGTCCGACAGCAGCGACAGCCCCACCACCGGCTGCACCAGCTCCTGCAACTGGGCGCGGTGCTCGTCGGCCTGCGCGCGGCTGGCGCCGAGGATCGGCAGCACCCCGGGCATCACCTTCAGCGCGTCCGGGTTGCGGCCGTGGCGCGCCACCCGCTGCTTGATATCGCGGTAGAACGCCTGGGCGCCGGCCAGTTCCGGCTGCGCGGTGAACAGCACCTCCGCCTGCCGCGCCGCCAGTTCCCGGCCGGCTTCCGACGCGCCGGCCAGCACCTGCACCGGCGCCACGCCGCGGGCCGCCCAGCGCTCGCGCACGCGCTGGAGGAAGTCCTCGGCCATGCGGTAGCGGCAGGCGTGCTCGTAGTGGCGGTCGCGGCCGAAGTTGCCGGCCTCCTCGGCGTTGCTCGAGGTCACCAGGTTCCAGCCGCTGCGGCCGCCGCTGAGGGATTCCAGGGTGGCGAAGGTGTCCGCCACGTTCGCCGCGTCGTTGTACGAGGAGGTGACGGTGGCCACCAGCCCGATGTGCCGGGTGCTGACCGCCAGATGCGCCAGCAGCGTCAGCGGCTCGAAGTGCTCGGTGCGCGCCATGCGGCTCAGCGCGTCCAGGCGCCCCGGCAGCATGGCCAGGGTGTCGGAGAGGAAGATCGCATCGAAGCAGCCGCGCTCGGCGGTGCGCGCCAGCGCCCGGTAGTGCTCCACGTCCAGCCCGCCAGCGGCGTGCGCGCCGGGGTGTCGCCAGCCCGCCAGGTGATGCCCGGTGGCCATGAGGAATGCGCCCAGCGCCATCTGCCGTGGCGCCGTCATGCGGGCTCCTCCACGTCGCGCAGCGGATGCGCGGCGAGCAGCCGGCGCGTGTAGTCGTGGCGCGGCGCGCGCAGCACCTGTTGCGCCTCGCCCAGTTCGACGATGCGCCCGCCCTGCATCACCGCGATGCGGTCGCACAGGCGCGCCGCCACCTGCAGGTCGTGGGTGATGAACACCAGGCTCAGGCCCAGGTCGCGCTGCAGCCGTTCCAGCAGTTCCAGCACCTGCTGCTGCACCAGGGCATCCAGCGCCGACACGCATTCGTCTGCCACCAGCACCTTGGGCTGCAAGGCCAGGGCGCGGGCGATGCCGATGCGCTGCCGCTGCCCGCCGGAGAAGTCCCGCGGGTAGCGCTCGAAGGCGGCGTCGGGCAGGCCGACCTGCTGCAGCAGCTCCCGCGCGCGGCGCTCCGCCTCGCTGGCGGAAACCCCATGGGCCAGCGGCCCGGCCATGATCTGCCGGCCAACGCGCTGGCGCGGGTTGAGCGAGGCGAAGGGGTCCTGGAAGACCATCTGCACCTGCTGGCGCAGCGGGCGCAACCGACGCTGCGAGAGGGACGCCAGGTCCGTGCCACGCAGCAGGATCTGCCCGCCGTCCGGGCGCAACAGGCGCACCAGCGCCCGCCCAAGGGTGGTCTTGCCCGAACCGGATTCGCCGACGATGCCCAGGCATTCGCCGGGGCGCAGGTTGAACGAGGCATCGGCCAGCGCGGTGACGCGGCGCCGGCGCCACAGGCCCTGGCGACTGTCGTAGTGCTTGTGCAGGCCGCTCACCTCCAGCAGCGGCGCGACGTCCGCCTCGAAGCGCCGTGGGCGGCGCTGGCCGGGTGCGAGCGCCGCCAGCAGCTGGCGCGTGTAGGGATGCTGCGGCGCGTCCAGCACCTGGCGCAACGCGCCCTGCTCCACCGCGCGGCCCTTTTGCATCACCAGCACGCGGTCGGCGATGGCCTCCACCACGGCGAAGTCATGGGTGATCAGCAGCACCGCCATGCCCTTCTCGCGGCGGATGCGCCGCAGCAGGTCGAGCACCTGGGCCTGGGTGCTGACGTCCAGCGCCGAGGTCGGTTCGTCGGCGATCAGCAGGGCCGGCTCCAGCGCCAGGGCGATGGCGATCACCACCCGCTGGCGCTGGCCGCCGGAGAGCTGGAAGGGATAGGCGTGGTAGAGGCTCTGCGGCTCCGGCAGGCCGACGTAGCCGAGCAGGTCGAGCACCCGCTCGCGGCGCTTGGCCGGCGATGCCACGCCGTGGGCGCGCAGGCTCTCGTCGACCTGCCGGCCGATGCTCATCAACGGGTTGAGCGCGCTCATGGGCTCCTGGAACACCATGGCGATGTCCTTGCCACGCAGCTCGCGCATGCCGGCCTCGCTGCGCCCGGCCAGGTCCTCGCCGCGAAAGCGGATGCTGCCGGCCACCGGCGTCAGATGCGCCGGCAGCAGGCGCAGGATGGCGTTGGCCAGCATCGACTTGCCCGAGCCGGATTCGCCGACCACGCAGAGCACTTCGCCGGCCGATAGGTCGACGGACAACCCGTTCACCGCGCAGGCACGGTCGCCGCCGGCCGGCAGGTCGATGCGCAGGTCGCGTACTTCCAGCAGTTTCTCGCTCATGGGCGGCCTCCCTGGCTGCCGGTTGTCTGCACCGCTTCGCGCAGCGCCTCGCCGACGCGCTGCACCGAGAGCACCGTGAGCAGGATCGCCACGCCCGGCAGCAGGCTCATCGACGGCGCCTCGCGCAGCAGGTTGCGCGAGGCATTGATCATGTAGCCCCAGCTCATCGCCTCCGGGTCGCCCAGGCCGAGGAAGGCCAGCGCGGCTTCGGTGAGGATGGCGGCGGCGAGGATGAAGGTGAGGCTGACCAGCAGCGGCGACAGCGCGTTGGGCAGGATCTGCACGAAGACGATGCGCACCGGCCGCTCGCCCAGCACCAGCGCCGCCTGGACGAACTCGCGCTGGCGCAGGCTGAGGAATTCGCTGCGCACCAGGCGCGCCACCGGCGGCCAGGCCACCAGCGCCAGGGCCAGCACCACCGAGCCCACCGAGGGTTCCATCAGCGCCACCAGCACCACCGCCAGCACGAGCTGCGGGATAATCTGGAAGCACTCGGCGATGCGCATCAGCAACTCATCGACCCAGCCGCCGAAATAGCCGGCGGTGGCGCCGATCAGCAGCGCCGGCAGCAGGGTCGCCAGGGTCGCCAGCAGCCCCACGGTCAGCGAGGTGCGCGCGCCATAGAGCAAGCCGGTGGCGATGTCACGGCCGAGCATGTCGGTGCCCAGCCAGTGGCTGGCATCGCTGAACGGCGGCACCAGCGGCCGCGCCAGCATCTCCCAGGGCGAAGCCGAGCACAGCCAGGGCGCCAGCAGCGCCGAGGCGGCCAGCAGGACCAGGAAGCCGGCGGCGAGCAGCGCGCCGGGCCGGGCAAACGCGCGACGCAGGCTCATCGCACCTCCCCCGCCGCGCCGATGCGCGGGTCCAGCAGGCGGCACAGCAGGTCGGCGAGGAAGTTGAACGCCACCACCAGGCAGGAGATCACCAGGAACACGCCCAGCAGCAACGCATAGTCGCGCTGGCTGAGCGCGTCGTAGAGCAGCCGGCCGATGCCCGGCCAGGCATAGACCACCTCGATCAGCAGGGCGCCGCTGGCCAGTTGGCCGAGCTGCAGGCCGGCGAAGGTCACCACCGGCACCAGCGCATTGCGCAGCACGTGGTCCAGCAGGATGCGCCCCTCGCCCAGCCCCTTGGCGCGGGCCAGGCGCACGTGTTCCTGGGGCAGGATGTCGAGCATGGCGCTGCGCGTCAGGTGCACGTACATCGCCAGCGACAGGAAGCTCAGCGACAGGCACGGCAGCAGCAGGTGGCCGAGGCGGTCCGCCCACCAGGCCCAGCCGCTCAGGTCGGCGCCGACGCTCTGCATGCCGAACGCCGGCAGCCAGCCCAGCTGCACGGAGAACAGCAGCACCAGCAGCAGCGCCAGCCAGAAGGGTGGCGTGGCGAACAACACCCAGACGGCGCGGCCGATGAAGCGGTCCAGCCGGCCACTGCCCTGCTGGCTGCGCGCGGCGAGCACGCCCAGAGTCACGCCGAGGGTGAGCGACACGGCAAAGGCCGAGCCCATCAGCAGCAGCGTGGCGGGCAGGCGCTCGGCGATCAGTTGCCAGACGCCTTCCTGGTTGCGGTAGGAGTAGCCCAGGTCGAGGTGGGCGATCTGCGCGAGGTAGCGCCACAGCTGCACCGGCAGCGGCAGGTCCAGGCCCATCTGGCCGCGCAGCCGGGCGATGTAGTCGGCATCGTCGCTGCCCGCCTCCCCCGCCATCAGCAGCGCCGGGTCGCCCGGTGCCAGGCGCAGCAGCAGGAAGGCGCCCACCAGCACCGCGACGATCAGGGCCAGCGCACGCCCCAGGCGCGCGCCGGCGTACAGCAGCACATTCATTGCTTGGCAGGCTCCAGGTAGACCTCGGCGTAGCTGTCGTTGAGGCTGGTGGCGCTGCGGATCAGGTTGTGCACGCGCTGCTGGTAGAGCGTGGGGAAGCGCATCTCGAAGATCGGCGCGATCGGCAGGTCATCGTTGAGCTTGCGCTCCAGTTCGCCATACACGGCCTGGCGCTGCGGGCCCTCGGGCGTGTTGGCGACGCGCTGCCAGAGCGCGTCGGCGGCGGCGTCGCTGTAGCCGGTGATGTTGGCAAACGGCGAGGTCTTGAGGAGGTAGTCGGTGCGGTACAGGTAGGCCGTGGTCAGGTACGGGTCGCCAACCTGGAAGATGAAATTGTAAGTCAGGTCGAAGTCCCAGTCGCTGGCGCGCTGGTACCAGGTGGCGGCGTCGGAGGTGGCCACCTGCACCTTGATGCCCAGCGGCTGCAGCGCCTGCTTGGTGTACTCGGCCAGGCGCTCCCAGGCGCCGCCCTTCTCGCCATTGAGCAGGCGCACCCGCAGCGTGCTGACGTCCACGCCGGATTCGGCGATCAGCGCCTTGGCCCTGGCCGGGTCATAGCCGTACTGCGGCAGCTTCGGATCGTGGAACGCGCCGAGGAACGGCCCGGCTGCCACGCGGCCGGTGCCGAAGAAGATGTTGTCGACGATGAACTGGCGGTTCAGCGAATAGAGGATCGCCTGGCGCACCTTGGGGTTGTCCAGGCCCGGCTTGCGGGTGTTGATCTGCAGGAAAGCCAGCCCTGGGTACAGCTCGTAGCCCTTCTCCGAGGCCTCGACGCCCGGCAGCTGCGACAGGCGCTTGAGGTCGGCGTAGTCGGCGTCGCCGCTGCGCAGCACCTGCACCTCGCCGCGCTCGAAGGCCGCGGCGCGGGCGGCGGCGTCGGGGATGACGTGGTAGACGATGCCGTCCAGGTACGGCAGGCCCTGGTGCCAGTAATCCGGGTTGCGCGCCAGGCGGATGTAGGCGCCGCGCTTCCACTCCTGGAAGACGAACGGCCCGGTGCCCACCGGCTTGAGGTTGTACGGGTTGCTGCGGTAGTCGGTGCCGGCATACAGGTGCTTGGGCACGATGGGCCGCAGGCCGCTGCCCAGCGCCGACAGCAGCGGCGAGAAGGGCTTCTTCAACTGGAACACCACCTGGTCGGCACCCTTGGCCTGCACGCTGGCCACGTACTCGGCGAAGAGACTCGCCATGCGCTTGTCCACCTCCGGATAGAAGTCCTGGAAGCTGAACACCACGTCGTCGGCGCTGAAGGGCTGGCCGTCGTGCCATTTCACGCCCGGTTGCAGCTCGAAGGTGTAGGTCAGGCCGTCCGCCGACACCGTCCAGCGGCGGGCCAGCACCGGTTGCGGCTTCAGGTGGGTGTCGAAGGTGATCAGCCCTTCGAGGATCTTGCCGCCGACGTACTGGGTGGCGACGTGGCTGACCACCGCGTGGGACAGCGACGGCGGCTCCGGTTGCGCCACCAGGTCGAGCTGGCCGCCGCGGGTCGGCTCCGCCACGGCGGCGCCCGCCATGGCCAGGCCGGCCGCCAGCAGGCCGGCGAGCAGCCGGGCATGGCGAGGGCGTCGGGGCGCGCGGCGGAAGGTGGGACTGGACATGGAAGCTCCTGCAGGATCAGCGCCGCGAATCGGCTTTGCAGGGGCTTGAGCAAGCGCTGTGCCATGGGCCCGCAGGCCCTTCGCTGCGGGCTTTGCGGCACGCCTGCGAAGGGCCGCTGGTGCAAATCACACAGTGCGGGCGGCGCATTGCCTGAAAAGCAGCAACCTGGCCGGATGAGCAGCGCATGCGGGGGTGCTCTGGGCTTTCTAGGCGGTGGCATGATGCTGTTCGCGAGCAAGACTAGGCGCCCCCTCGGTCCTACGAAAAGCAGGCGCTGTGGCGAACCGGAGCGCGCGACCAGGGCGACTGGCACAGGGTTTGCGACTAGTCTGCATCTTCTACGTGGAGCGGCAGCGCATGACCCAGGACTATCTCGGCAACCCCATCGACAGCGAGCGCGCAGATACCCGCCAGGCCATCGATGACTTCACCGGCGGCGTGCTGGCCTACCAGACCCGCGCGGAAAACATCCTCGCCGGCGCCGAGGCCGACCCGGCCTCGGTACTGGCCAACGCCTTCGCCGGTCTGCTGATGATGTTCGCCGAATCGCCGCAGGCACCCAGCCTCGCCGCGCGCTACCTGCAGCGGGCCTGGGCGGCCGGCCCCGGCATTCCCCGCGCCGAACGCTATACCACGCTGCTCGCGGCCTGGAGCGCGGACGACCTGCCCGAGGCGCTGCGCCTGAGCGAGCTGTTGCTCGACGAGCACCCACGCGACCTGCTGGCGGCCAAGCTCAACCAGTATTTCGAATTCAACCGCGGCAACGCGCCGGCCATGCTGCGCATCGCCCTGAAAGCCGTGAAAGGGGCCGAGGATGTACCCCAGGCCTACGGCATGCTGGCCTTCGCCTACGAACAGTGCCACCTGCTGGAGGAAGCCGAAGCCACCGCGCGCTACGCCCTGCAACTGCTGCCGAGCGAACCCTGGGCGCAACACGCCCTCGCCCACGTGCTGCTGACCCGCGGCCGCATCGAGGAAGGCACGCAGTTCCTCGAAGAGGCCAGCGCCGGCTGGCAGGGGCTCAACTCCTTCATGTACACCCACAACTGGTGGCACCTGGCGCTGTTCCACCTGGCGCGCGGCCACCAGCAGCGCGTGCTGGAGATCTACGACCGGCACGTCTGGGGCATCTTCCCCGAGTACTCCCAGGACCAGATCGGTGCGGTTTCGCTGCTGGCCCGCCTGGAGTTCGCCGGCATCGACGTCGGCCCGCGCTGGGAGGCCCTGCTGCCCTACCTGCGCGAACGCCGGGCGGATGTCGTGCAGCCCTTCCTCAGCCTGCAGTACCTCTACGGCCTGGCTCGCGCCGGGCAGGACGAAGCCGGCGAACTGCTCGATGCGCTCAGGCACCAGGCGCGGCAGGCGCCAGAGTTCAGCCGCGCCGCCTGGGCCGAGGTCACCCTGCCCGCCGCCGAAGGCCTGTACGCCCATGCCCGTGGAGACTATGCGCTGGCCGCACGACGCCTGGGCCAGGCCTTGCCGCGCCTGGGCGAGATCGGCGGCAGCCATGCCCAGCGCGACCTCTTCGCGCTCATCGAGCTGGACGCGCAACTGCGCGCCGGGCACTGGCTGGCGGCGCAACAGACGCTGGAACTGCGCCGCCGCTACGACGCCCAGGACGTGCCGGGCAACCGCCATCTCGAGCGGGTCTACACCGCCCTCGGCCTGCCCCAGGAAGCCGCCCGCGCCGCCCGCCGGGTGAAGCGTGCGCTGGCGGAGAATCCGTATCTGAGCGCCCGCTGAAATCCGCTGTGGGAGCCGCTGTTGCCACCGGATAGATCTGTGTTTGCGCGTTCCCCTCACCCCAGCCCTCTCCCCGAGGGAGAGGGGGCAGATCGTGCCGGCGGGTGGTGGGGTTTCATCCTGCACCGCCCAGTCCCCTCTCCCGCTCGCGGGAGAGAGTCAGGGTGAGCGGCTGTTGATCGTGTAGGAGCGAGCTTGCTCGCGAACCGCCCTGCAGCAGGAGAGCGCCGACATTTCCGGGTTGGAGCAACTGTCGTCATCTGAAAGTCCGTGCCGATGCATCCCCCTCACCCCAGCCCTCTCCCTCAGGGAGAGGGAGCAGTCCGAGCCGCCTGACGTCACGGTTTCATCCTGCGCCGAACGGTCCCCTCTCCCGCTCGCGGGAGAGGGTTAGGGTGAGGGTGAGGGGCTGTTGATCGTGCAGGAGCGAGCTGGCTCGCGAACCTCCCTGCAGTAGGAGTACGCCGACATTTCCAGGTAGGAGCGGACCTTGTCCGCGAAGTCTCACCCTTCACGCCAGCATTCAAGGATGAGCGCCCCAAACGGAACGGGCGCCATGCCCGGTGCATGCCGAAACGTGACAGTGCCGCCGCGACGGATTTCGCGGACAAGGTCCGCTCCTACGCTCTGCCCCTGCAGCGCCGGCGTTGACCTGTAGGAGCGAGCTTGCTCGCGAAGCGCTTGACACCGCGACTGGCCTGTTCGCGAGCAAGGACTGGGCGTCCCCCTCGGTCCTACCGGGTGCGGGCCAGGTACACACCCCGCGCAATCGCCCGCGCCACGCAATCGGCGGCGGCCGAGCCGATGCGCGACAGCTCCACCTGGCGGCGCTGGCCGTCCACCAGTTCGACCGCGCCGGAAGCCATGGCGAACAGGCTGTCGCCATCGAACGGCAGGTGCGCCGGGCGCACCGCGCGGGCGATGCCGTCCTGGGCCATGATCGCCAGGCGCTTGCACTCGGCCGTGGTCAGCCGCGCGTTGCACGCCACCACCGCCAGCGTGGTGTTGGCGCCGGCCTGCAGGCGCCCCATGGAGTCCAGCCGCGACAGCTCCGGCATCGGCTCGCTGCAATCCATGCGCTGGGTCGGCACGCGTCCGCCGAATTCGCCGCTCTGCTCCCAGGGCCAGGCCCAGAAGGTTTCGCCGTCGGGCATGTAGACGCTGCCGATGGGATTGGCCACCACCAGCGCGCCCACCACCAGGCCGTCGCCCAAATCCAGCGAGGCCGAACCCAGCCCGCCCGGCAGCACGCCGGCCATGGCGCCGCGCCCGGCGCCCACCGCGCCGAGGGCGAACTCCACATCCAGGTTGGCCAGCGCCTCGCGGCCCAGCTCGCGATACGGCGGGTCGATGCCCCAGGCCTTGTCGCCGCCATTGGCGAGGTCGTGCAACACGGCTGCCGGCACGATGGGAATGGCCGGCGCGCCGGCCTTCAGGTGCAGGCCGACATCGCGCGCAGAGAGCTCCGCGCTCACCCCATCCGCCGCGCCGAGGCCGAACACCGAGCCGCCGGAAAACACCAGCGCATGCAGCCGCCCCACCATGTTCTGCGGCTCCAGCGCGGCGGATTCGCGCCCGCCCGGGCCGCCGCCGCGAATGTCGACGCTGGCGGTCCACACGCCGTCCGGGCGCAACACGGTGACCCCGGTGCGCACGCGCTCATCGGTGGCGTGGCCGACCAGCAGGCCGGGGATATCGGTGATCAGGTTGCGCGGGCCAGGTCTTGGCATGCGTCTCTCCAGGCAGCAAGGGAAAGCAGCCTCCGAGCAAGGCCTGTGCCAGTGCGCAGCCGGGCGGCCGAGCCCGCACGCACGCCGGTTGCTGCAAATGCAGCATTGCCCCCTCGCGCACGGCCCCCTCGCCACCGGCTGGGAGAAAAGCAACAGCCTGGCACCGCGCTGCTGCAAACCCAGCAGGGAATTTCCGCTAGCCCGTGCAAGCCCATGAAACACAAGGCCTTTCCGGGCTGGCACAGCGCTTGCCTTGTCAGCGCCATGAGCTTGAGCCTGCCTTCCGACTGAACGCGACCAGTCCCTCCCAGCAACAAGCCGTTCGCCAACGCGGCCCCGATGCCGTCGACACGATAACCCGCAGCGGCCACCCAGACGGGCGCCAGCCGGGAGCAAACCTTGGAGCGTAACCATGAACCGAGTCACCCGTGCCCGGAGCGCATCGACCGCCCGCACGCTGTTCACCCACAGCCTTCTGTTCCTCGCCATCGGCCAGGCCCTGCCGGCGCTCGCCGCCGATGCCGATGTCGATAGCAGCAAGACCACCGCCGACAACCGCCTGAGCACCGTGGTGGTGGTCGGCAACCGCGGCCAGGCCCGCACCCTGGCCGACAGCCCGGCGCCGGTGGACGTGATCTCCAGCAAGCAGCTGGAAGCCACCGGCCAGGGCGACCTGACCCGCGCCCTGAGCCGCGTGCTGCCCTCGCTGAACCTGCCGGCCTCCTCCGGCTTCGGCTCCACCTCGGTGGTGCGCCCGATCAGCCTGCGCGGCCTCAACGGCGACCAGGTGCTGGTGCTGGTCAACGGCAAGCGCCGGCACAACAGCGCCCTGCTCAACAACGGCACCTACCTGAACTCCGGCTCGCAGCCGGTGGACCTGGACATGATCCCCACCGCCCTGGTGGACCACGTCGAAGTGCTGCGTGATGGCGCCTCCGCCCAGTACGGCTCCGACGCCATCGGCGGGGTGATCAACGTGGTGCTCAAGCAGACCGACCACGGCGGCCGGCTGGCCACCACCTACGGGCAGAACTACGAGAACGGCGACGGCGAGACCGCGCGCCAGAGCGGCAACATCGGCTTCGAACTGGGCAACGAGGGCTTCGTCAATTTCGCCCTGGACTACAAGCACCAGAACGTCTCCGACCGCTCCGACAACGCGCCCTACACCGACTCCGCCGGCCACACCAGCCTGGAGCACACCTACTACGGCACCGGCCTGCCGAAGGTGGAGAACTTCAGCCTCGGCTACAACGCCGAGCTGCCGGTGAACGACGCGCTGACCCTGTACTCCTTTTCCACCTACACCAACCGCGAATCGTCCAAGCCGCTGGCGTTCCACCAGCCGGCCAGCTTCAACGGCATCCCCACGCCGTACCCCGAAGGCATCGAGGACAACCTGCGGTTCATCGAGAACGACTTCCAGTTCGCCTTCGGCGGCAAGGGCGAGGCGGCCGGCTGGGACTACGACCTGTCCACCACCTATGGCCAGGACCATGCCCGCGCCACGCTGACCGACACCTACAACCTCAGCTACGGGCCGGACTCGCCGACCAACGTCGACACCGGCGTGAAGACCTTCAGCCAGTGGACCAGCAACCTCGACCTGACCCGCGCCTTCGACCTCGGCCTGGCCAAGCCCACGCAGATTTCCTGGGGCCTGGAACACCGCTACGAGAACTACAAGATCGGCAAGGGCGAGTACGCCTCCTACGGCTACGGCGACTACCAGTACGGCGCCAACGGCGCGCTGATCGCCCCCGGCACCATCTCCGGCGCCGGCACCACCCCGGCGGACGCCGCCTCCAAGGGCCGCACCAGCTACGCCGGCTACGGCGAGATCGGCCAGGACTTCACCGACAAGTGGCACGTCGACCTCGCCGGGCGCTACGAGCACTACAACGACGGCTCGGGCGTGACCACCAACGGCAAGCTCTCCACCCGCTACCAGCTGACCCCGATCCTGGCCGTGCGCGGCACCGCCAGCACCGGGTTCCGCGCGCCCTCCCTGGCCCAGCAGATCTACAGCTCGACCTCGCAGAGCAGCGTCAACGGCAACCTGATCGACTACCGCAACGTGGCGGTGGATTCGGACGTGGCCAAGGCCTTGGGCGCCTCCACCCTCAAGCCGGAGAAATCCACCAACTACAGCATCGGCCTGACCCTGCAGCCGACCCCGGCCAGCAGCCTGACCATCGACGCCTACCAGATCAAGATCCGCGACCGCATCGCCCAGACCGGCTACCTGGGCGGCACGCCGGCCATCCAGGACATCCTCGCCGACGCCGGGCTCAACCCCAACCAGTACGTCACCTACTTCACCAACGCGCTGGACACCACCACCCGCGGCGTCGACATCGTCGGCGACTTCCGCCAGGAGCTGGGCGCCTACGGCAGCATCCGCTACAACGCCGGCTTCAACTGGAACACGACCCAGATCGACAAGATCCACGCCTCCTCCGTGGCCCAGTCCGCCCTCGGCCCGGACGGCGGCTACGACCGCCAGCGCCAGGGCAACCTCAAGCACGGCCAGCCCGAATCACGCCTGCTGCTGGGCGCCGACTGGAGCATCGGCCAGTTCGACGTGAGCCTGAACCTGACCCGCTACGGGGAGTACACCCAGTACGGCACGGCCGAGGTCTACGACCGCACCTTCGACCCGCAGTGGATCACCGACCTCAACGTCGACTACCACCTGACCCGCAGCCTGACGCTCACCGCCGGGGCGAACAACCTGTTCAACGTCTACCCCGACCGCACCCACCTGCCCAGCACCTCCGGCGCCTTCCCGTACGGCAACTTCTCGCCCTACGGCACCACCGGCGGCTACTGGTACACGGGCCTGGCCTACAACTTCTGACCCGGCGCAAGCCAGCGGGCGCCCCGACGGCGCCCGCCCGAACGGGAGACACGACATGACCCGCCGTACCGACCAGCTCAAGCTCGGCGCCTTCCTCGCCAACAGCGGCCACCACGTCGCCGCCTGGCGCCACCCCAAGGCCCAGGCCGACGCCAGCCTGGACTTCGACTACTTCAGGCAGGTCGCGCAGACCGCCGAACGCGGCCGTTTCGATGCGCTGTTCGTCGCCGACGTGGTCGCCCTCTGGGGCCACCACCTCGATGCCCTGAGCCGCACCGCGCGCGGCGAGCACTTCGAGCCGCTGACCCTGATGGCCGCGCTTGCCGCCGTCACCAGCCGCATCGGCCTGATCGCCACCGCCACCACCAGCTACAACGAGCCGTACCACATCGCCCGCAAGTTCGCCTCGCTGGACTACCTGTCCAAGGGCCGCGCCGCCTGGAACCTGGTGACCTCGGTGGTCTCCGACGAGGCCTGGAACTTCGGCCGCGAAGCGCACATCGACCACGCCGAACGCTACCGCCGCGCCGAGGAATTCCACGACGTGGTCAAGGGCCTGTGGGACAGCTGGGAAGACGACGCCTTCCTGCGCGACAAGGCCAGCGGGCAGTACTTCGACCCGGCCAAGCTGCATGTGCTCGACCACAAGGGCGAGTACTTCTCGGTGCGCGGCCCGCTCAACGTGGCGCGCCCGCCCCAGGGCCACCCGGTGCTGGTGCAGGCCGGCGCCTCGGATGCCGGCAAGGCGCTGGCCGCGCGCGTGGCGGAAGTGATCTTCGCCATGGCCGAGACCATCCCCGCCGCCCAGGCCTTCTACACCGACGTGAAGCAGCGCGCCGCCGCGCTGGGCCGTGATCCGGACGGCATCAAGATCCTCCCCGGCATCACTCCCTTCATCGGCCGCACCCGCGAAGAAGCCCGCGAGCTGTTCGAGGAATTCCAGAGCCTGGTGGACCCGGTGCTCGGCCTGCGCCTGCTGGCCGATACCCTCGGCGAGGACATCGACCTCTCCGCCCACGACCTCGACGGCCCGCTGCCGGACACCCCGGTCGGCCAGCGCGGCAGCCGCCGCGACAAGGTGCTGGAGCTGGCGCGCAACGAGGGCCTGACGATCCGCCAGCTGTACCTGCGCCTGGCCGGCGGCAACCCGGTGATCGGCACCGCCGAGGACATCGCGGACACCTTCGACGCCTGGTTCCAGGCCCGCGCCTGCGACGGCTTCAACGTGTTCTTCCCGTACCTGCCCGGCGGCATCGAGGTGTTCGTCGACGAGGTGGTGCCGCTGCTGCAGGAACGCGGCCTGCTGCGCCGCGAATACGAGGGCGCGACCCTGCGCGAGAACCTCGGCCTGGCGCGCCCGGCCAACCGCTTCGCCGGGAGCGCGGCATGAGGTTCGCGCCGCTGCTGCTGGCCGCCGGCTGCACCCTGGCGCCGCCGGCGTTCGCGCTGAACATCCTGCTCAGCAACGACGACGGCTACCGTCACCCGAACATCCGTGCGCTGTACACCGCGCTGAAGGCCGACGGGCACACCGTGCGCATCGCCGCGCCCTACAGCGACCAGAGCGCGCGCGGCGGCGCGTTCTTCTTCGGCCGCGAGACGCAAATCGGGCGCGACGACGACCCGGCCTATCCGGACAGCTACTACCTCACCACCACCGAAAAGGGCCAGTGCGAAAGCGCCAGCTGTGCCGGCCAGCAGGTGGACATCCGCATCAGCGGCACGCCGGTCATGGCGCTGCTGCTGGGGTTGGAGAAGGTCCTGCCGCACCCCGACCTGGTCATCGTCGGGCCCAACCCCGGCAACAACCTCGGCGCCCTCAACAGCGCCTCGGGCACCTTCAACGCCGCCAGCGTCGCGGTGCTCGCCGGCGTCCCCGCGCTGGCGGTCAGCGCCGACCTGAAGGAACAGGACAGCCCGCGCATCGCCGCCATCGTCACCCGCCTGGTGGACGCGCTGGCCCAGCACCGACAAGCCGACGGCGCGCTGCTGCCCAAAGGCGTCGGCCTGAACCTCAACCTGCCGCCGCTGGAAAAGCTCCAGGGCGCGCGCCTGACCCGCATCGGCAGCTACGTGCCCTTCCACGCCATCTACACCGACGACCTCGGCAAGCTCGACGCGAAGCTGGCCGGCAAGCCGGGCATCGGCTTCGCCTGGTCGCCACCGGCGGACGCGAGCAACGCCGAGGACGAAGCGGTGTGGGTCGCCAAGGGCTACCTCACCCTCAGCCCGTTCAACGCCCTGCCGGGCGCGCCGGCCGCGAGCGACGGCCTCGGCGCCGCGCTGACGCCACTGCTCGGGCAGATCGACCAGGAGCGCCAACCATGAGCCATCCCACCCGGCACCGCACCTTCCGCCTGGGCTTTCTCAACCGCGTGTATGCCCCGCAGTTCGAGCCGCGCCTGTACCAGCAGACCCTGGAGCTGTTCGAGGCCGCCGAGGCACTGGGTTTCGACAGCGGCTGGCTGGCCCAGCACCATTTCGCCAGCGAGAACGGCCGCCTGCCCTCGCCGCTGGTGCTGCTCAGCGCGGCCGCCGAGCGCACCCGGCACATCCAGCTGGGCACCGGCATCGTCGTGCTCAACCAGGAAAACGCCCTGCGCCTGGCCGAGGACGCCTCGGTGCTCGACCTGCTCAGCCAGGGCCGCCTGCAACTGGGCCTGGGCGCCGGCTTCGACCCGGACAGCTTCGCCGCCTTCGGCCAGAACCTGGAAGGTCGCCACGCCCAGTACGACCAGCGCCTGGAGCGCCTGCGCCAGGCGCTGGCCGGCGAGCCGCTGAATGCCGACGGCCGCGTGTTGCGCCCGGCCGCCAACGGGCTGGACCGCCGCCTGTGGGAAGCCACCTCGCGCGTCGAGCAGGTCGCCGCGCGCGGCAACGGGTTGATCCTCGCGCCCAACCCCACCGCCGGCGCCGAACCGCGTTCGCAGGTGATCGAGCGCTATCGCCAGGCCTGGAATCCCGACCATTCCGGCACACCCCGCGTCGCCCTGGTGCGTGCCGTGTTCCCCGGCGCCGATGCCGCGGCGCAGGGTTCGACCCTGCGCCAGGACATCCTCACCTACGTCGAACGCCAGCGGCGCATCGGCATTGGCCACGCCGACCCGGCGCAGGGCTTCGAGGCGGTGCTCGACGCCCTCGGCGTGCTCCATGGCGACCCGGCGAAGATCGCCGAACAGCTGCGCGCGGATGCGCCGCTGGGCGCCGATGACCAGTTGATCGTCCAGGTGCAGACGACCTCCACCGGCTTTGCCGAAGCCCTGCGTCATCTGGAAATCGTCGCCCGCGACATCGCCCCCGCGTTAGGCTGGCAACCACGCCCGCAGCGCACCCCTGCACAGGAGATCCCGGCATGAACGCCCTGAAACCGCGACAGCCGTTCAAGCTCGGCTTTCTCACCCACGCCTTCGGCAGCGACCCGCGCCAGGTCTACCGCGACCTGCAGGAACAGTTCGAGTTCGCCGAGGCGCTGGGCTTCGACGGCGGCTGGATCGCCCAGCACCACCTGAGCGGCGGCTTCGGCCAGTTGCCCTCGCCGCTGCTGCTGTTCGCCAGCATCGCCGCGCGCACCCGGCGCATCGAACTGGGCACGGCGGTGATCACCCTGCCACTGGAGGATGCCTTGCGCCTGGCCGAAGACGCCGCCGTGCTCGACGCGCTGTCCGCCGGCCGCCTGCAGCTGGGCCTGGGCAGCGGCGGCGCCAACCTGGACATGTTCAACGCCTTCGGCCGCAATGCGCAGCGCCGCCAGGACGACTTCCAGCAGGCCCAGCGCGCCCTGCAGGCCGCCCTGCTCGGCGCGCCGCTGCCCGGTGAGGCGCAGCTGCGCCTGCATCCGCCGGCCGCCGCGCTGCGCGAGCGACTCTGGCATTCCCACGGCAGCGCCGCTGGCGCGGTGTACGCCGCCGAACAAGGTAACGGCCTGCTGCTGGGCACGGCCACCCACGATCCGCTCACCGTGCAGAAGCCCCTGGCCGATGCCTACCTCGGCGCCTGGCAGGACGATACGCGGCGCCCGCGCATCGGCGTGGTGTGCGCGGTGTTCCCCGCGCAGGACAAGAACCAGTCCCGCGCGGAACTGGCGCCGGACATCGAACTGCACGTGCCACGGCTGATCCGCGAGGGGCTGATCGACGAAGCCGCCGACCTGGAAAGCCACCTGCGCCTGCTCAACGTCCACCACGGCCACCCCGACGAGGTGATCGCCAGCGTGCGCAACGACCCGTCGCTGCTGCCCTACGCGGACTACTTCATCGCCGTGGTGCAGTCGGAAAGCTCCACCCAGGCCCAGGTGCTGCGGCGCCTGGAGCAACTGGCGCGGGACATCGCCCCGGCGCTGGGCTGGACGCCCGCCGGCCAGGCGCTCGCGGTGGCCGGATGAGCCTGCGCTTCGCCTGGAAACTCTGCGCCAGCAGCACCCGCCGCGGGCTGGACTGGCAGGCGCAGCCGGCGGAATGGGTGCAACTGGCCCAGGCCGTGGAGTACGCCGGTTTCGATGACCTCTACCTGCCCGGCGGGCCGAACCAGCCGGACAGCCTGATGGTCGCCGCGGCGCTCTGCGCGCACACCCGCCGGCTCGGGCTGACCCTCAGCCTGCCGGCGGAGGCCATGCTGCCCGCGGCGCTGGCGGCGACGCTGCAGAGCCTGCAATCGCTGTCCGCCGGACGGGTGCGCCTGCACCTGCCCGACAGCGATCGCGGCAGCCTGCGCCGGGCCTTCGGCGAGGTGCTCAACCGCGACCAGCGCCACGAACGCATCGACGAGTTCCTCGACATCCTGCAGCGCCTGCTGCACGCCCCCGCCACGCCGCTGGACCACAACGGCCGCTACTTCCACCTGGAGAACGCCGGCCTGGGCCTGCGCGACCTGCCGCCCACGCCCCTGCTGCTGGACGAGAGCCTGGGCGCCGAACGCATCGCCAGCCGCGCGGACCTGTGCGTCGTGCAGGCCACCGGTGTCGCGCAACTGGGCGATACCATCGCCCGCCTGAACCAGGCTGCGCGCGGCGCCGGCCGTGTCCTTGGCCATGTCGCCAGCTTCGGCATCATCGCCCGTGACAGCGAAGAGCAGGCCTGGGATGAAGCCGCGCGCCAGGCGCAACCCTTCGCCGCCCCCGGCAAGGGCAAGCGCCGCAGCGATGCGGCCGTGGTCGAGTTGCTGGCCGAGCGCGCCGAGCACCCCGCCCGACGCCATGAGATCCACCCCAACCTGTGGCTGCCCGCCGCCGACGAATCGCCCGTGCTGGTGGGCAGCTACGCCCAGGTCGCCAGCCGCCTGCGCGAGTTGCACGGCGCCGGCCTCGACCAGATCATCCTGCATGCGCCCAACGCGGTGCGCGAGGTCCTGCGCTTCGGCGAACGGGTCCTGCCGCTGCTGCGCACCGAAGCTGAAAAGGACACCCGGATTGGCCGCTGAACCCAAACGCAAGCCCATCGAGATCGACTGGTTCCTGCCCACCAACGGTGACGGCCACCACCTCACCAGCAGCGGCCTGCCCAAGGTCGGGCTGTTCCAGCAGGGCGAACGCGCTCCGACCCTCGACTACCTGCGCCAGGTGGTGCGCGCCGCCGAGCAGGCGGCCTTCGACGGCATCATGGTGCCCACCGCCAGCGGCTTCGAAGACCCCTGGCTGATCGTCGCGCTGATGGTCCAGGAAGTGCGCCGGCTGAAGTTCCTGTTGACCCTGCGCCCCGGCGTCGAGCTGCCCGCCTACACGGCGCACAAGGCCGCCACCCTCCAGCAGCTCAGCGACAACCGCCTGTTGCTGCACCTGGTCAGCGGCTCCAGCCGTTTCGAGCAGCGCGCCCTGGGCGACTTCCTCGAACACGACGAGCGCTACGCCCGCAGCGCCGAATTCCTCGACGTATTCCGCGCCACCTGGGGCGGACGCGAGCACCATGGACGGTACTACCGCACCGGCAGCCCGGTGCCGATTCCCCGGGAGGCGGCGTTGCCGCCGATCTGCTTCGGCGGCGCCTCGGACGTCGCCGAGCGCATCGCCGCCAGCCACGCGCAGACTTACCTGATGTGGGGCGAGCCGCCGGCGATGATCCGCGAGCGCATCCTGCGCATGCGCGAACTGGCTGCCGCTCACGGCCGTGAACTGCGCTTCGGCCTGCGCCTGCATGTGTTCGCCGCCGCCGATTCACGGCAGGCCTGGGCCCACGTCGGGCGCCTGCTCGACGAGATTCCCCGCGACGCCATCGAGCGGGCCCAGCAACAGCTGGCAGCCTACGAATCGGTGGGGCAATCGCGGCAGATCAGCCTCACCCAGGGCCGCGCGCACGGCGTGCGCGACCTGGAGGTTTCACCGAACCTCTGGGCCGGTGTCGGCCTGGTGCGCGGCGGCGCGGGCACGGCGCTGGTGGGCAGCTACGCGGAGGTCGCCGAGCGCATCGAGGAGTATCACCAGCTGGGCGTGGAGACCTTCATCCTCTCCGGCTATCCGCACCTGGAAGAGGCGATCCACCTCGGCGAGGAACTGCTGCCGCTGCTGCGCCGCGACGCTGCCACCGCCACTGCCCGGCAGCGCCGCCGCGACTGATCAGGCCTTGGCGCGGCCCTTGAGCAGGCCGTGGTTGACCAGCAGCGTGCGCATGGCGTTGCGGCTGATGCCCAGCAGAGCGGCGGTGCGCAGCTGGTTGAAGCCGCAATGGGCGAAGGACTCGCGGACGATGAGGTCCTCGAGGTCGTGCAGCAGGGTCTCCCCCGGCACGTCGAACAGGCGCTGCAACTGGTCGCGGATGATCTCCTGCGGCAAGCCGGTCGGCGCGCCCGAGCCCATCCGCTGCCCCGACAGCGCGGCGGAAAACTTCAGGTGCTCGGGGCGCACCACTTTCTCCCCCGCCACCAGCAGGGCCAGGTGCACGACGTTCTCCAGCTCGCGGATGTTGCCCGGCCAGGCGTAGTCCAGCAGCGCGCTGACGGCGGCCTCGGAAAACATCGGCTCGGCGATCTTCAGGCGCTGGGCATAGAGCCGGCGGAAGTGTTCCACCAGCGGCATGATGTCCAGCGGGCGCTCGCGCAACGGCAGCACGCGGGCCTGGGCGACGTTGATGCGGTAGAACAGGTCGAGGCGGAAATTGCCGGCGTCCACCGCCTGCTCCAGGTCGACGTTGGTGGCGGTGACCAGGCGGATGTCCACCTTGATCGGCTTGCGCGAACCGACGCGGACGATCTCCTGCTCCTGCAAGGCGCGCAGCAGCTTGACCTGCAGCGGCATCGGCAGGTCGCCGATCTCGTCGAGGAACAGGGTGCCGCCATCGGCTTCCTCGAACCAGCCGGCGCGGCGCCCGGTGGCGCCGGAGAAGGCCCCGGCCTCGTGGCCGAACAGCTCGCTCTCGGCGAGGTTCTCGTTGATCGCGCCGCAGTTCACCGCGACGAACGCACCCTTGCGCCCGCTGGCGCTGTGGATGTAGCGCGCCACCAGCTCCTTGCCCGTGCCGGTTTCGCCATTGATCAGCACCGGCACCTCGCTGGGACCGACGCGATCAAGGAACTCCAGCAACTGGCGCGAGCGCGGATCGGCGAACACCAGCGCCTTGGCGCGAATGGACAGCGGCTGCTTCTCGCCCTGCGGCAAGGTCAGCACGGGCGTCGCGCCCCAGGGAGATTGGCTCATAGGTCCTGCTTGCCGGCTGGCTTAGATGTAGCCGTTACTGTATCGCCACCCTCTTATAACCATAAATATTTTAATCGCATGAGGTAATAACCCTCCGAGGCCCGCGCCAGAGCGCCCTGCTGCCAGTTCCGCAGAGCCGGAAAGGGGCCGCATCGCAGGGCGCCGCCAATCCGCCGGTTGAAAAACCTGGCGGCTGAAATATAGTAACTTTCACTACATATATTGTTTGACTCTCTACATGAAAAACTGGCTTCTCCTGGTGCTCGGCCTGCCGACCGCCAACGCAACCGAGCGCATGCGCGCCTGGCGCGCGCTCAAGGCGTGCGGCTCGGCCGTGCTGCGCGATGGCGTCTACCTGCTGCCCGAGCATGGCGCGGGCCGGGAGGCGCTCGAAGCAGTCGAGCGGGACGTGCTCGCCATCAACGGCACGGCGTATCTGCTGGAGGTCAAGGGCGAGGACGAGCGCTTCGTGCCGCTGTTCGATCGCACCGAGGACTACGCCAGGCTGCGTGAGGACGTCGCCCAGTGCCGGGGCGAGCTGACTGGCGAAACCGCCCTGCGGGTGGCGCGGCAGGCGCGCAAGCTGCGCAAGGCGTTCGGCCAGCTCAGCGCGATCGACTTCTTCCCCGGCGAGGCGAAGCAGCAGGTCGACGCCGCGCTCCAGGAGCTGGAAACCGCCATCAGCCGCGCGCTGTCCGCGGACGAGCCCAGCCCCCATGAGGCGACCATCGAACCCCTCGCCCCCGGCGACTACCAGGGCCGCCGCTGGGCCACGCGCAAGCGCCCGTGGGTCGACCGCCTGGCCAGCGCCTGGCTCATCCGCCGCTTCATCGACCCGCAGGCGCAGATCCTCTGGCTGGACTCCCCGGCCGACTGCCCCGCCGATGCGCTGGGCTTCGACTTCGAGGGCGCCGCGTTCAGCCACGTCGGCCAGCGCGTCACCTTCGAAACCCTGCTGGCCAGCTTCCAGCTGGAATCCCCGGCGCTGACACGCATCGGCGCCCTCGTGCACTACCTGGACATCGGCGGGCTGCAGCCTGCCGAGGCCGCTGGCATCGAGCGCGTACTGGCGGGGCTGAGGGAAAGCATCAGCGATGACGACCTGCTCCTGCAGGCAACCAACAACCTCTTCGATGGCCTTCTGATCGCGTTCGCGGACGACGAGAAAACCCATGACTGACGCCTCCACCCTGCACGACTCCGCCCCCGTGGCGAGAGCCCCCGTCGGCCTGTTCGAGGCCTTCCTGTTCTGGCTGAAGCTGGGCTTCATCAGCTTCGGCGGGCCAGCGGGGCAGATCGCGATCATGCACCAGGAACTGGTGGAGCGACGCCGCTGGATCAGCGAGCGGCGCTTCCTGCATGCGCTCAACTACTGCATGTTGCTGCCGGGGCCTGAAGCCCAGCAGTTGGCCACCTACATCGGCTGGCTGATGCACCGCACCTGGGGCGGGGTGATCGCCGGGGCGCTGTTCGTGCTGCCGTCGCTGTTCATCCTGATCGCCCTGTCGTGGGTGTATCTCGTCTTCGGCGAGGTCCCGGTGGTGGCCGGCATCTTCTATGGCATCAAGCCCGCGGTGACGGCCATCGTCGTGCACGCGGCCCATCGCATCGGCTCGCGCGCGCTGAAGAACGGCTGGCTGTGGGCGGTGGCGGCCGCCTCCTTCGTCGCCATCTTCGCGCTCAACGTGCCCTTCCCTCTCATCGTGCTGGCCGCCGGCGTGATCGGCTACCTCGGCGGACGGCTGCTGCCGGAGAAGTTCGTCATCGGCGGCGGCCATGGCGCGAAGCAGGCCAGCTACGGCCCGGCGCTGATCGACGACGACACGCCGACGCCTGTGCACGCGCGCTTTCGCTGGGCCCACCTGCTGCGCCTGGCGGTGATCGGCGCCGCGCTCTGGCTGCTGCCCATGGGCCTGCTGACCGCCAGCTTCGGCTGGAGCGGCACGCTGACGCAGATGGGCTGGTTCTTCACCAAGGCGGCGCTGCTCACCTTCGGCGGTGCCTATGCCGTGCTGCCCTACGTGTACCAGGGCGCGGTCGGTCACTATGGCTGGCTGACGCCGACGCAGATGATCGACGGCCTCGCCCTGGGCGAGACCACGCCCGGCCCGCTGATCATGGTGGTGGCCTTCGTCGGCTTCGTCGGCGGCTACGTGCACCCGATGTTCGGCAGCGAACATCCGTTCCTCGCCGGCGCCGTCGCGGCGAGCCTGGTCACCTGGTTCACCTTCCTGCCCTCGTTCCTGTTCATTCTCGCCGGCGGCCCGCTGGTGGAGTCGACGCACAACGAACTGAAGTTCACCGCACCGCTGACCGGCATCACCGCCGCGGTGGTCGGGGTGATCCTCAACCTGGCGCTGTTCTTCGGCTACCACGTGCTCTGGCCGCACGGCTTCGACGGAGCCTTCGACTGGCCCTCGGCGATCATCGCCCTGGCCGCGGCGATCGCCCTGTTCCGCTTCAAGCGCGGCGTCATCCAGGTCCTGCTGGGCTGCGCCCTGGCGGGGTTGGCGGTGCATCTGCTGCGCGGGTGATTTTCGCAGGCGCGGGGAACACGGGCTGTTACGCAACATCTCGCAGGGCCGCCGGAGCACTGATCAATGAGGATCGACGTGAACGGCAGTTGCCTTTAGCCCGCGACAGGAATCGCCGGAAGCGTCCGACCGCATCCGGCAACGCTTGCGCAGTACATATGGAAATCCGTATATTCGGTTTTCCATATGTGCGGTACAGACCATGATCACCCCACCCGACGTCTTCAAGAGCCTGGCCGACGAGACCCGGGCTCGCGCCACCCTGCTCATCGCCAGCCTGGGCGAACTCTGCGTGTGCGAGCTGATGTGTGCGCTGGACGACAGCCAGCCGAAGATCAGCCGTCACCTGGCCCAGCTGCGCGGCAGTGGCCTGCTGCTGGATCGCCGCCAGGGCCAGTGGGTGTATTACCGCCTCAACCCCGACCTGCCCGCCTGGGTACACGCGATGCTGCAGCTCACCCTGCAGGCCAATGCGCAATGGCTGGCCGACAACACCCTCCGCCTGCAGAACATGGACGGTCGCCCCGTCCGTGACGCCGCCTGCTGCTGATCCCTTCCGAGCGAGTTTCCGATGCTGGTCGCCGTCGCTGTCTTCGTCTTCACCCTGGTACTGGTCATCTGGCAGCCGAGAGGCCTCGGCGTCGGCTGGAGTGCCGCACTGGGCGCGATCATCGCCCTGGCTGCTGGCGCGGTTTCGCTGCACGACATCCCGGCCGTGTGGGCGATTGTGTGGAACGCCACCGCCACGTTCATTGCCGTCATCGTCATCAGCCTGCTGCTGGATGAGGCCGGCTTCTTCGAGTGGGCGGCGCTGCACGTGGCGCGCTGGGCGAATGGCAGCGGTCGTCGCCTGTTCGCCTTCTGCGTGCTGCTCGGTGCCGCCGTCTCGGCGCTGTTCGCCAACGATGGAGCGGCGCTGATCCTCACCCCCATCGTCATGTCGATGCTGCTCGCCCTGCGCTTCTCCCCCGCCGCGACACTGGCCTTCGTCATGGCCGCCGGTTTCATTGCCGATACCGCGAGCCTGCCGCTGGTGGTCTCCAACCTGGTGAACATCGTCTCCGCCGATTACTTCGACCTGGGTTTCGCCGAGTACGCCGCGGTGATGCTGCCG
This sequence comes from Pseudomonas sp. GCEP-101, assembly GCF_025133575.1. NCBI lineage: Bacteria > Pseudomonadati > Pseudomonadota > Gammaproteobacteria > Pseudomonadales > Pseudomonadaceae > Pseudomonas > Pseudomonas sp. GCEP-101. The sequence goes on from NZ_CP104011.1 coordinate 5,669,743, forward strand.
GTCAACCTCGCCAGCGTCGCCGCCACCCTGCTGGTGCTGTTCCTGTTCTTCCGCCGCGATATCCCCAGCGAGTACGCAGTCGATGCACTGAAGGAACCGAAGGCGGCCATCCACGACCGCGCCACCTTCATCGTCGGCTGGTGGACGTTGCTGGTACTGCTGGTCGGTCTGTTCGCCCTGGAGCCGCTGGGCATCCCGGTGAGCGCGGTGGCTGCCGCCTGTGCGGCGATCCTGTTCGCAGTTGCCGCGCGCGGGCACCGCATCTCCACCCGCCGCGTATTGCGCGAAGCGCCCTGGCAGGTGGTGATCTTCTCCCTGGGCATGTACCTGGTGGTGTACGGCCTGAAGAACGCCGGCCTCACGGACTTCCTCAGCCACCTGCTCGACCGTCTTGCCGAACAGGGCTTGTGGAGCGCCGCCATCGGCACCGGCCTGCTCTCGGCGCTGCTGTCCTCGGTGATGAACAACATGCCCAGCGTGCTGGTCGGCGCCCTGTCAATCCAGGCCAGCGGCGCGGAAGGGCTGGTGCGCGAGGCGATGATCTACGCCAACGTGATCGGCTGCGACCTCGGCCCGAAGATCACCCCCATCGGCAGCCTCGCCACGCTGCTCTGGCTGCATGTGCTGGAGCGCAAGGGCATGCGCATCACCTGGGGTTACTACTTCAGGGTGGGCGTCCTGCTGACATTGCCCGTCCTGCTGATCACCCTTTCGGCCCTGGCGCTGCGCCTGAGCCTCTGACGTCCGCATTCAGCCAGGGAGACCTCCATGCGAGTCCTGTTCATGTGCACGGCCAACAGCTGCCGCAGCATCCTCTCCGAAGCGCTGTTCAACCACCTGGCGCCGGAAGGCTTCGAGGCGGTCAGTTCCGGCAGCTTCCCCAGGGGCCAGGTGCTGCCGCGCAGCCTCACCACCCTGCAGCAGGCCGGCATCTCCATCGCAGGCTTGAGCAGCAAGGGTAACGACGCCTTCGAGGGCACCCCGCCGGACATCGTCATCACCGTCTGCGACAAGGCCGCCGGCGAAGCCTGCCCGGCGTACTTCGGCCCGGCGCTGAAATCCCACTGGGGGTTGGAAGACCCGTCCGATGTGGTCGGCGACGAGGCCGTCATCGACGCCGCCTTCCGTGCCACGCTGGCGCGCATCGAGCAGCGCTGCCGGGCCTTCTTCGCCCTCCCCTTCGACACCCTCGGCCGTGACGAACTCAGGCGCGAACTGGATCGTATCGGCGCGCTCTGAGCAGGAGGAACCCTGTCCGAGCCACTGCCCAACCCCGACCTCTCGCTGTTCGACCTGCCGCCAGCGGCAACCCGCAGCAGCGGGCACACGCCGCGCATCCTGCTGCGTGACCGCCAGGAGTTTCTGGTAGATCGTTATTCCGAAAGCCGAGCAGCTTTCCGCCCGCATGAACCAGCGCTCGATCTGAGGTCATCATGACAATCGAAATCCGAGAAGCCCGCCCCGAGGACGCTGCAGCGATCCAGGCGATCTACGCCCCTATCGTGGCCGGCACGGCGATCTCCTTCGAGGAGGTACCGCCGACCGTCGAGGAGATGCGGCAGCGCATCGTCACGACCCGGCAGAGCTACCCGTACCTTGTCGCGGAGCGCGATGGCCGCCTGGTTGGCTACGCCTACGCCAGCCAGCACCGCGCGCGTGCAGCCTACCGCTGGGCAGTGGATGTGACCGTCTACATCGCGGAGAGCGCGCGCCGCGCCGGGGTTGGCCGCAGCCTCTACAGCGCGCTGCTTCCCATACTCGCCAAGCAGGGATTCAACGCCGCCTATGCCGGCATCGCGCTGCCCAACGCGGGTAGCGTTGGCCTCCATGAGCACCTGGGCTTCCAGCACATCGGCACCTTCCCGCAGGTCGGTTTCAAGCTGGGCCAGTGGCACGACGTGGGTTACTGGCGCCTGGCGCTGGGTACACCGGACAACCCGCCCGCAGACCCTCGCCGCTACCCGGAAATAGCCGGCTGAATGCCTGCCCTGGGGCGCACGCAGCCACCGGACGTGACATAACCGACGCACTGTACTGACCCTGAACAGGCAACAGGCGCGTCAACGGCCCCGGAGACTGACGCGCCTGGCGGAATGCGCCGCTGCTACTCCACCTTGCCGCTATCGAGCTGGCGCTCCTTCTCGGCCAGGCCGTTGGCGAGGGTGCTCAGCCGGGTGTCGGGAGCGTTGGTCGGAAGAGGGTCGACGCCAGCGGAGGCGAACACCTGGCCGTAGCTGTTGCGCAGTTCGGCGTAGGCCAGGTCTCGACGAAGGTCAGCCTGCAGCGCGTTGAGTTCACCCTGGATCAGATCCAGTTCACCGATGCCCTGGGCCTGCCGGCGATTGCGCAGTTGGCCGACGATTTCGTTGTCCAGGCTGGCCAGCTCCTGCGTCGTGACGAATTGACGCCGCGCTTCGTTGTAGTTGGCATTGGCCACGTAGAGCTGCGCCAGGATGGCCATGGACATGGCCTGGCGACGCGCCACGTTGACGTCCTCGCCGGCCTTGGCGACATCGATGGCCGCCGGGGCCGAGAGCACGTTGAACAGGTTCCAGGTGACCTTCACGCCGTAGTCGGCCCAGCGGTTGTTGACCAGGAAGCTGTTGGAGTCGTAGTGCCCGCCGGCGGAGAATTCCAGGCCCGGCAGCAGGCGCAGCATGGCCTTGCGGGTTTCCGCAGCGCTGATGCGTGCCTGGTAGTCCTGCTCGCGCAGTTCCGGGCGGCTGGCCAGGGCTTGCTGTTCCAGTTGCTCCAGGCCCACCTTCAGCTCCGGCACGTCATAGCCTTCCGGCGCGGCCAGGGTCAGTTCGGTGCCCAGCGGCAGGTTGATCAGGGTGGCCAGCTCGGTCTTGGCCAGCGACAGCGCGCGACGTTGTTCCTCCAACTGGCGGCTGGCCTCGATCAGGGCACGCTGGTAGCCCAGCGCCTGGACCGGGTCGCCGATACGCTGCTGGCTCATCTGCTGGCTGTCCTTGCGCGCGCCGTCGACCCGCGCCATCAGCGCATCGATACGGTCGAGGAGACGTTGCGCAGCGACCGCGCGCCAGTACGCCGAGCGCACGTCCTGGATGATGGTCTGCACCACCTTGCGCCGACGCTCCTGGACGATCAGGCGCTGGTCGGCCTGCTGCTTGGCGCTGACATAGCTGACACCGAAGTCCAGCACGTTCCACACCATGGTCAGGTCGGCGACGTCGCGGTCGCGGTCCTGGGAGGTAGAGGGTTCCAGCGACTGGGTATTGGTCAGCACACTCTGGCTGCTGGAAGCGCTCTGGTTGTTGCGCCCGGCGTAACCCGCCTCGAGCGCCATGCGCGGCAGCATGTCGAAGGTGGCGAGATCGAGTTGCCGGCGCGACAGCGCCTCCTCCATCACCTTCAGGCGAGACTCGAGGTTGTACTTGACCGCACGGGCCATGGCTTCGTGCAGGGTCAGCGGGCCGCTGAGCGGCTCCTGATCCTTGAACATCGCCCGCAGGTCGTCGCGGGCACGCTGCTCGCTGACGCTGCGATCGATGGGTTGCGTGGTGACGGCGCAGCCGGACACGGCAAGCGCCAACAGGCTGATCCCTAGCAAGGTCGTTTGTTTTTTCATCCCTGGCCGTCCCCCTCGTTACGGCTTCGTTCTTGTGCTTCTTCTACTGAGCGATGTGGTGATCAGGATGCGTCGCGGCCATGGGCGACTTGCCCCAGCGCCCAGGCCAGCTCGCGCACGGGTTGTTGTTCGGATTCGTGGATCTGCTGCAGTTGCTGCGCCAGGCTCGGCGCGCCGAAGATGCCGCGGATACCCTGGTCGATGTCTGCGCCGCGGCGCTCGAAGGCTTTCAGCGGCTGGCTCTGGTCGAAGCCGTCGCGGCTGAACATGCTCGCCAGCGTACTGCTGCCGAAGACGCCGCCATCGCCGCCGCCGAAGCCGAGGAAGCCCTTGCCGCTGCCATCGCCAACGCTGGAATCGCCAAATACCTGGGCGATGAAGCTCTGCGACGGTGCGCCGTTCTGGATGAAGATTTGCCCCAGCGGCGGCAGGCCGCCTACGCCTTCAGGCTGGAACAGCGACGGCGGGATCACCGGCGAGCTGGTCAGCGGCTGTCCCACCACCGGTACCGCCGGCTGCAGCGGCGCGCGCGGCGGCTCGGGCACGACCGGAGCCTCCACGCGGAACTGCGGATCGCCATCGGACAGCGAGCCGATCACATAGCTGTCGCCGCGCAAGGCGTTGGCCAACGCATTGCCCGCCGCGTCACTGATTCCGCCGGCGTTGACCGCCAGGCCCAGGCTGCCCTGCCCGCTCACGCTGCCAACGGTCACTTGGTAGGTACGTGCGTCCAGCTGCACGACGGAAACAATGCTGCCCTTGGCGGAATTGCTGGTGAGCAGGGAGAAGTCGCCGGCATCGACGCCGCTGACGTCCTCGTCGAAGGTCACCCGGAAGTTCACCGTGCTCGCGCCGGTGGGCGTCGGGTCCAGCCGCACGACGCCGGTGGCGGTGGGCGCGCGGGTATCCACCAGGACGCCATGGCTGTCGCCGATGCCGTTCAGGGACGTATCGAGCGCGTTGCCGGTGGCGTCGCGCAGGGAACCACCGTTGGCGGAAAGCCCGCTGACCTGGATGCCGTCGGCGTCGTTGTCGCCGGCCTGGACGGTGTAGCGGAACACCAGGCTGTTGCTGCCCGAGCCGCTGACGTAGTCGGCGTAGACAGTGCGTCCGCCCATGTCGATGGCCAGCGTCGGCGAGCCATCGACCACCACGGCTTCGCTGGTTTGCACCACGAAGTCGAGGGTATCGCCCGCGTTGTTGAGGCTGCCCGCAGGCACGCTGACCGCGGTAACGGTGGGTGCATCGCGGTCGACGCTGTACACGGGGCCTGCCAGTCCTCCGCTGAGGGCATTGCCCGCCCTGTCGACAATGCCGGTGGCGCTGCCGTTGAGGCTTAACCCCAGGGTGCCGGTCCCCGAGACGCCGCTGACAGCGATCTGGTAGGTGCGCGCGTCGATCTGCTGCAGGCCGCTCAGGCTACCCGCAGCGGTACCGGTGCCGACCAGGGTGAAGTCGCTCAGGTCGACGCCACTGACGCCTTCGCTGAAGGTCACGGTGTAGCGCACGCTGCCGGCATTGGTCGGCGTCGGATCCAGGGTGACGATGGCGCTGGGCATCGGCGCCACGGTGTCGACGATGACACCACTGGTCGAGCCGACATTGTTCAGCGTCAGGTCCATGCTGTTGCCGACGGCATCGCGCAGCGTGGCGCCGTTGGCCGACAATCCGCTTACGCTGATGCCGTCGGCGTCGTTGTCGCCAGCCTGGACGGTGTACTGGAAGACGAGCGTCGACGTGCCGGAACCGGCGACGAAGTCGGCGAATACCGTGTGGCCGCCGATATCCAGGGACAACCGCGGGGCACCGTTGACCAGCACGGCTTCGCTGGTGTTGACCACGAAGGTCAGGGTATCGCCGGCGTTGTAGGGAACGCCCACCGGCACACTGACGCTGCTGACCGTGGGCGCCACGGCATCGACCAGCACGCCGCTGGTGTTGCCCACACTGTTCAGAACGGGAACGAGATCGTTGCCGGCGGCATCGCGCAGGGTGCCCCCGCTGGCCTGGATGGACGAGCCGAGGCTGATGCCGTCGCCATCGCGATGACCGTTGGCGACCACCAGGCGGAACGTCAGGGCGCTGGTGCCGCTGCCGCTCAGGTACTGCGCGAGCGCAGTGCCGCCGTTGTCCAGCGTCACGGTGAGGTGCGGTATGCCGCCGCTGGTGTCCACCGTGACGTTCTCGCTGAAGTTGACGACGAAGTCGAGGTTCTGCCCCGCCACGTAGGTGCCATTGGCCGGCACGCTGACGCTGGTGACCGTGGGCGCCACGCCGTCGACGACCAGGGCGGCACGGCTCGCCAGGCTGTCGCTGTCGGCCAGGCCGGGCAGCGTGAGAAACGCCATGTCGCTCGTGCCGTTGCGGATCTGCGAACCATTGAGCGACAGCGCGCTGGTGCTCGCGTAGTTGAGGTCGGCGCTCAGATCACCGGCCTGCACGACATAGAGGAACGTGAGGGTGTTGCTGCCGCTGCCACTGGCGTAGATGGCGCTGCGATCGATAGCGCCGGTCTCCAGCAGCAGAGTCGGTATACCGCCGCTGGTGTCGACGAAGACGCTCTGGTCGAACTGGACCTGGATCTGGATCTGATCGCCGACCCTGTAGCTGCCGTCGGGCGAGCTGGTGGCGACGCCGAGAACCCGGGGATTGGGCTGCTCGACCGAAATCTGGACGGTGTCGGTGTCGCTCTTGGCGCCGCCGGCCCCGGACAGGCCCAGGTCGTTGCTGACGATCTGCAGCGACGCAGTACCGAAATAGCCCGCCGTTGGCTGGTACGTCAGGCCGTTGAGGGCCGCGTTGATATCGGCCAGGGTGCCGCTGAAGGTCATGGTGGCGTCGCCGGTGCCGGAGCCCACCACAAACACCAGGCCGCTGATGCCGCCCAGCGAGATCAGTCCGTTCTGGGCGGTGAGGGTCACCTGCATCACGCCGCCACCGGCATCCACGTCGCTGATGGAGATCGCATTGCCCTGCCCTGCGCTGAAGACCAGGGTGCCGTCGCGCAGCACGGTCTGGGTCGCGGGAATGCTGTTCACCGGGGCGTCGTTCACCGCGCTGATGGCCAGGTTGAAGGTGGCCGACGAATTCTTGGCGCCGCCAGTACCGGTATTGCCGTTGTCATCGAGGCTCACCGTCACGGTGACGGTGCCCGAGGCATTGGCGGCGGAAAGGTAGCTCACCGCGCCGCTGGCGACGAAGGCGTTGATATCGCTCAGGGTGCCGCTGAGCACCAGTTGGCTGGTGCCCGAGCCCGTCAGCGTCACGCCGGCGCCTGCAAACGCGCTGAAGGTTCCGTTGCCGACGGGTACGCCGAAGGTCGCCTGGACCACGCCCGACCCGGCATCGATATCGCTGAAGCTGATGCCACTCAGCACCAGCGGCACATCCTCGCTGGCGAACACCGGGAACAACGGCACCACGGGGGCGTTCGGTGCATCGTTCACCGCATTGACCTGCAATGTCAGGGTGCCGCTGTCAGTCCTCGCCGGCCCACCGCTGTTGCCCAGGTCACTGATGGTGACACTCAAGGTGAGGTTGCCGTTGAAGTTCGCCGCCGGCGAGTAGGTCAGGTTCTGCCCGGCGAGGTAGGCGTTGATGTCGGCGACTCGGCCGGTGAGGATCACGATGTTCGCCGCCGCGGTGGCGACGACGCCGCCGCTGCTCGCCGCTGAAAGGGTGCCGTTGCCCGCCGGAAGCGTGAAGGTGACCTCCACGTTGCTGGCACCCGCATCGACGTCGGAGACGCTGATGCCGGTAATGGCGCCGGAAACGTCCTCGTCGAGGCTGATCACAGCGGGCAGGCTGAGTTGCGGAGCATCGTTGACGGCGGTCACCGTCACCGTGCGCGTGGCCGCCGTGCTGTCTAGCTCGCCGTCGTTCACGCTGAAGCTGATGGTGCGGGTGGCAGTGTTCGGGGTCTCCGAGCCGTTGCTGTAGGTCACCGAACGCAGCGCGGCCTGCCATTGTGCGAGGCTGGCGCCGCTGGCGGAGGAAAGCGTCAGCACGCCGGTTGCGGTGTTGTAGCTGCCACTGATATCGCCCATGGTGGCCGGATTATTGAGGAAACCCAGCACATCCTCGGCGCTGATGAAGTTGCCGGAGATACGCACCGCAGCACTGGAGAGCAGTGGCGAATCGCTGTCCGACACGGTCAGACCGCTATCGACCACCACCGGGGTGGAAGCCACGTTCTCCCCTTCGACGAAAGCCGCACTCCCCCCGCTGCTGGTGACCAGCGGAGGATCGTTGACCGCGACGACCGTAATGCTGGCGGTGTCGATGGCCGCGGAGAACGGCGTGCTGCCGCCGCTGCTGGAAACATCGACCCTGCTGCCCTGCTGGCCGGCCGTGCTGCCACTCTGGTCCCAGGCCTTGAAGGTGAAGGTGGCATAGGTGCCGTGGACGCCATCGGGCACGAAGCGCACGCGGTCGTTGCTGCGCAGTAGCAACGCCGAGGCAGTGGAAACCGCACCGACGTCCTGCCAGCTCGCACCAGCGTTCAGACTGTACTGCCAGGTGCCGGCAACGCCCGGGTCCACCCCGGTGATGGCAATGCCCTGCACCGCGCCCGCGTCCACGTCGCTGACGTGGCCGTTGATGAGACTGGTAACCGCCTGCCCGACATGGTTCACAACGCTGTCGGGAATGCTGTTGAGCGCCGGGTTGGAAGGGGTCAACAGGGGCGCATCGTTGACGCTGCTGACGCTGATCGTTGCCTGCGCAACCCCCGTCGAGAACGCCGTGCTGCCGCCATTGCTGCTGGTATCCGCGGTGGAGCGAATGCCGTTGATGGAGGCGGTCCCAGCGCTCTGGTCCCAGGCGCGGAAGGTCAGTGCGGCCGCCCCGCCGTTGGCGCCATCGGGTACATAACGAAGCTGCGTACCGCCCGCCAGCAGCAGCGCGCTGGAACTGGACAGCGCGCCGACATCGGTCCAGGTCACGCCGTCGGTGGAGTATTGCCAGGCGCCGTTGCCGCTGCTGGCCGTCAGGGCGATACCGGCGCTGGGGCCGTCGCCGTCGCCGTAGCTGACGCCAGCCAGCAGGCTGCTGACCGTGACCGCCTGGGAGCTGGTGTCTTCGTCGGTAGCCGCCCAGGTATAGGGGCCGCCGGACAGAGTCGGGGCGTCGTTCACCGCGGTCAGCGATACCTGCGCGGTGGCTACGTTGGAAGCCAGGCCGCCGCTGTCCTTGACGCTGAAGTTGATCTGCCGCGTCTGGTCGGAACCGCCGAAGGTGGGATCGTCCGAAGAAGACGAATAGCTCACCGAGCGCAAGACGGCCTGCAGCTCGGCCGGCGTGCCGCTGCCGCTGACCACCATCACGCCGGTGCCGCTGTTGTAGCTGGCGGAGAAGCCAGCAGATGTGACCACCGACAGGATATCGCCAGGGCGGAAATCGCTGATGCTGACCGTGGCCTCCTGCAGGGCCGGGCTGTCGACGTCGGCCACCACCAGCGTGCTCATCAGCACCGCGGAGCCGCCCTCGGTGTAACTGACGGTGCTGTTGCCAGGGCTCAGCGTCGGCGCATCATTCACCGCGAGAACGGCGACGTTCGACGTGATGCTCGGCGACGCGCTGTTGTTGTTCGGCCCGCTGTCCGTCACCGTCAGGAGGGTCACGGCGCGGGTGGCGTTACCCGGGTTATCGCTGCTGTTGCGGTAGGTGATGGCGTCGATCAGTTGCGCCATCTGCGTATTGTCCCGCGACAGTCCGCTGAGAACCACCTGCGCGGTACCACCGGAGAGCGTCACGCTGTAGTTGCCGATGCCGGCGATGGAACCACTGTTGCCATTGTTCAGCGCGACGTCGACGCCGCCGATGTTCAGGATTTCGCTGGCACCGTTGCTCACGTTGGTCACCCGCAGCGTCATGCCGGTGAAGGTCTCGCCAGCATCGTTGCTCGCGGCCACAACGCCGCTGAACAGGTCCACGGCCGTGCCGTTCTCGGTGAAGCTGGGGTTGCCGGCGGTGGCGGTCACCATCGGTGCGTGGCTCGGCGGGACGGAGTCGCCGGCGAAACTGTCGATGTTGGTGTTGTAGAAATCAGCGCTGCTGATACGCACCTGGTCGACGCGGATACCACCGAAGCTGAGCGTCCTCTGAGCCCCCGTGAGGACGGTCTGAGCGGTTCCGACAAGTACACCATCGAGGTATCCCGCGACGGTGATGGTGTCGCCGTCGGTATTGTTCAGGTAGATGCTGGTGAACGTGAAATCGGCACCATCGCTGCGGGCGATGGTGAACACCTCGGTGTTGGACGTGTTGAGCGCGGTGGACAGCAGGTTGATCGATGCGCTGCCGGCCTCGCCATTGGCGCCTTCCCACGCCGTGTCGCCACCGTCCCCGGCCGCGGTGAAGGTATAGGTGTAGCTGACGCCGCCCAGCATCCGGGTGAACGTGGTGGTTTGTCCGGAATTGGTGCTGAAGTCGTCATTGAAGCTAGCCAGCAGGCCGCGGAAATCGCCCACATCGAGCGCCGCCGTCTCGACAGCACCGTGGCTGACCTCCAGCACCCAGTTGCCGCCCAGCGCTGTGGCGCCGGTCATGTCGTTGGAGGCGGCAACGTCGGCGCCGGTGGCATCGGCCAGTTGGTCGACGAAGGAGCGACCCGCGCCGTCGGCGCCCACCAGGCATCCGTACAGGAGGATGTCGCCGTTCTTGTCCAGTGCCTGGCCGATGCGGGTGAGCAGGTCGCTGCGCAGGGCGATGCCCGAGCCATCCAGCCAGGTATTGCCCAGCTGGACCTTGCCCACGTCGCCGTGGCTGAGAATATGGATCGAATCGACGCCGGAACGATCCTTGAGGTAATCGGCGATCTGCTGGAGACCGTCCTTGCCGCCATCGAGCACCACCACTTCAGTGCCCGGCTTGAGGCCTGCCACCAGTTGCTGGTAACCCTTCACGCTGGCGTCGACGAACACGATTTCCTGGCGGTGGTCCGAGGTGCCGGCGGGCACGGCGGAAAGTGCGTCCTGGCTGCCCTGGTGAGCGCTGTTGTCCTGCGCCGGGTGCGCCTGGGCGTCCTTCGCGGCGGTGTCGGCGGCGGGCTTGGCGTCAGCCGCCTCGGCCACGGTGGCGGCTACGGCGCCGTCGAACAGCATGCGCGGTTCCAGTGCCATCGCCAGGGCCGGCTTGACCGCTACCTTGGCTGCAACTGCACGCTTCGCCTTGCTCCACCACATGATCCACCCCCACGGTTTCCGGTCGGGAGCGGGGTTGCCCGCTCCACGCTGTGTTTCCTGCTCCGCCAGCCCGGCGGATCAGTTGCGCGACGGGAAGACCCCCTCCAGCGCAATGATGAAGTTGATGCCCAGGTACGGGTTGCGGACCGGGACCGGCTGGCTGCCGCCACTGAGGCCGACAGTCGCGGCCGGCACGTTGCCACTGCAGCTGATGTTGAACGGTGCGAGGGTGGTTTCCGCGGCACTGGTGGCGTACAGGGAACCGGGACGACCACCGGCGGCGATCGGGCCGAGCACGGTACCTGTGCCCGGTGCGGCCTGTGTGGTGGCGGTTGCGCTGGCGGTGGCAGGAATCGCCGCCTGGCCGGTGGCCGTCACCTGCCCGGCGAAGGTCACCGTATGGTTGTGAGTCGGCATCTGGTTGAGGGTGAGGGTGACGTTTTCGCCGCCCCCCACTTCGCCCAGAACGACAGGCGACAGGCCGCCTCCCGAGCCTTGGCCGACAGGCACACGGCCTCTCAGGTCGGGCAGACGGAAGGTGGTCTGACCATCGCCGCCGTATACCGTGCCCAACAGAGAGAACAACGCCGAGTTCTGTGCGATCGACAGGATCTGTCCCTGGCAGAATGCGTAGCCGCGCGGCGCGAAGTTGCCGCCGAACATCTTGATCTCACCGATAAATGGTTCCACGTATTGCCTCTCCTTGATGCCAATCGCTGGAAATGACGGCCAGGACATGGCCGCCGGAATCGGTTTCTACGCCGCCTTGCGGGTATGGAAGACCGCCTGGAGGACCGCGCGGCGGTCGGCAGTGGGCTGCACAGGGGTGAGCAGCAGGAGCCAACCCTCTTCGCCGGGCGGGGACAGGCGGTACACCGCCTGGGGCAGGTCCCATTGCGCGGGCAAGGCGAACGCCGCACTGAAGCTCTCGTACTCGGCGCTCATCGGATTCCCCACGAGCACCTCGATCAATTCGACGTCCAGCGCCTGGTCCGGCGCGACCCACAACTGGAAGAGGGTTCCCTGCGCCTGCTGCAGGTCTTGCTGGGTGGGCATCGAATACATGGGACCTTTCCTCACGACAGGACTGCGGCAGGCGCGTTGGCCCGCGACGGGGCACCGGGCAGTCGACGCAGCTTGAGATAGACGCCGTTCTCGCCGACCACCGCGAAGCCGTGGCGGGCATAGAGACGCTGGGCCGGGTTGTAGTGCTCCACGTGCAGGCCGACGCTCAGGCCCTGGGCGTCGGCGCGCTCGAGCAACTGGCCGAGCACGCGGCCGCCGATCCCCAGGCCGCAATGGCTGGGCAACAGGGCGAGGTCGATGATCTGCAGGTGGGCGCTACCCCAGTGGAGATAGACGCGACCGACGGACTGGGCGTCCGCCTCGATCACCAGGAACTCGGCGTCGGGAAACTGCGCCTGGTAGTACTGGTGCTGAGCGTCGAATTGCTGGGCGAGAAAGGCGTCGATGGCGGCCGGTTCCCAGGCAACCTGGGCCAGCTCGGCGGAGCGTGTGCTCGCATAGAGGCGACGCAGGAACGCCAGATCGGCGTCCACGGCGGGGCGAAACCTCAACGCGAGTGAAGTCATGGTGCTCTGAATCCCTTCTACGGCAACCTAAGAAGTTGCCTACACCTTTTGTTATTAAATCACGCAAGCAATTTGCCACAAGCCTACCTGATGGTGAAGGCAAGTTGCCACCGGATCGAAGGCCGATGGTCGGTCTTTTCTCATCCGATGGTCTGAATCTGATTGGGCCAGCCCGCCCCCGCCCTCATGCCATGTCCAGGCGCAGAGCCTCCAGGTCCTCATAGGGCGCCCCCGCCCAGCGCTTCACCGCCATTCGCACCGCATCGTCCGCAGCGGCGCGCTTGCGCTCGCCATCCGGGCTGAAGGCCATGCCGGGCTGCTTGGCATCCGAACACGCCACCTCCTGCAGGCGCCCGCGGTCCACCGCCTCCACGCGCAACAGGCTCGCCAGCCGCTGCCAGGCCGCGCCCGGCAACTCGCTGTAGTTCACCGGCACCGCCCCGTACTCCCGGCACAACTGCAGCCCACCCTGCAGAATCTGCCCGATGTGCCGCGCCACCCTGTCGACCCCACCGGGCGCGCCGGTCGCCTCCAGCGAGGTTTCTCCGAGCAGCCCCGGCACCATGTGCATGCCAGGCTGGCGAAGGTGCGAAACGACGATTTCCAGTGGATCGCGATAGACAAACAGGCTCGGCGTCGCCGGGTACAGCCGACGCAGGATCGATGCCTGGAAAACATTCCAGGCATCGAGCTTCACCACCAGCGCCTGCTCGCTGCCCAGGCGCCGTTGACCATAGGCGCTGAGCAATCCGCGCAGACCTTCGTCGACTTCGAGGGCCAGCTCCGGAGCCTGCAGGCCGGCGCGCAGCAGCGTGTCCAGTGCCGGCGCCTCGGACACCACGATGTTCTTTTCGTCGCTGGCAAGCAGTTGCGCCAGCAGCGTCGAGCCACAGCGCGAGGCATGGTGAATGAACAGGCTCGGCGCCACGCCGGGGCTCGCCACGCGCCATTGGTCCAAGGCGTCCAGAGAGCTTTCCCGGCGCATCGCCTGGTTGAACGGCAGGCGCAGCGCGCGACGCACGCTGTCGCTGAAAAAGGGTTCGCGCAACGGCGTATCGCCGAACCAGCACCAGTCGACGCGCCACTGATCGCCGGCCACGAACACCCGGATCGGCAGCCAGCCGCGCCAATCGCCTTGGCTTTGCCTGACAGCCATCAGTAACTCCCCTGGTCCAGCCATGCCCGACGCCCCTGACGCATCGCCGCCCGCACGTCGTCGTCCTGGAAACGCAGCCCCATCCCGTCGCCCAGGGCGACCGCGCGAGCGCAGAATTCACGGGGGTCCTGGAGGTCACACAGCGCTGCGACGAGGTCGGGGCGACGCTCCACCTGGCGACGAAACTCGGCAAAGGCGAGGGTCGAACGCGCCGGCTGGCAGGCCGGGCTGTCCGTCAGGCCCGCAGCGATCTGCCGACGCAGCCAGTCGTTGCGCCGGGCATCGATCACCAGATGCACCCGCGCCTGCTCGCTGACGTTGTCCACCCGATGCGGCCGCGCCAGGTCGAGGAACCAGCACTCCCCCGGCGCCATCGGCACGACCTGGCCCTCGAGCAGGAACTCGACGCCCGGCCCGGTGAGAATGGGAATGTGCAGACGCACCTCTCCGTCGGGGTCGCCCAGGTCCGGGTCGCAGTGCTCGCGGATGCTGCTGCCCGCGTCCAGGCGCAGCAGGCGGGCGCAACCGACAGGCATCTCGAGGCGCTGCAACAGCGCCTGCCAGAACGGGCCGTACCAGCGCGTCGCAGAGGGCAGCCGCGTGTCGTTCCCCTGCCCCGCGGACAGCGCGTGGTTCGACGCCTGCGGCGCCAGCAGGCTGACACCGCTCCAGCCTCCGTTATGGTAGGCCGTATTGAAATGAGTGACCCAGGCGCTGGCCGGCAGCGCCGCCACAGCGGCCTGCAGGTCCTGCGTCGGAAAACGCAACGGCAGCCGGGCGCAAGGCGGGAAGCGGAATTCAGAAGCCACTTTCACGTACGCCCAAGGCTGCCAGCCGCCGCCAGATGGCGCTCAGCGGCGACTCACCGCGTGCCGCCAGCAACACCTCTCCGCGCACCGGCTGCGGCAGTTCCCACTTCAGGTCCGCACTCAGCCGCACCGCGTATTGCCCCTGCACGGGCTGGGCGCGCCCCTGGTCGTCACGCTGCACGGCGATCGGGCCCTGGCGGTCGGACGCCAAGGCCTCCAGGTCAAGGTGCGACGTCCCGGTGGCATCCACCGATTCCAGGCGTACCGCGAGCGCCGGGCGCGCCGGGTCGTCGGCGATGAAGCGGCCAACGGCCCCGGGCTCGACTCGCCACACCGCCTGCTCGGCGACGTATCCGCGCAGGCGAACCCCCGGCTCCACGACCCGAGCCAGCACCTGACGCGGTGACAGCCACAGGCCGGAAGCGAGTTCCGCCGGCAGGTCCCGCACGACCCCGGCGTGAGGGGCGCGGATCTGCAGGCGCTCGCGTTGCGCGGCCAACCCGCGGTACTCGGCCACGGCTTCGGCCAGTCGCTGTTCCAGCACGCCGACATCGGCGGCCGTCTCGCTTCGGCCCGCCTGGCGGCGCAGCTGCAGTTGGGTGATGTCGATGTCGCGACGGGTAATGCTCTGCCGAGCGTCAAGGTCTGGAGACTCCAGTTCGAGCAGCAGCTCGCCCGCGACCACAGGTTGCCCGTCGCTCACCATGACCCGTTTGAGCCGGGCCGCCACGGGCGCATGAAGTGCAGACGCACGGGTGGCTTCCAGCACCGCGGGGATTTCCACGCTGCCGCGCCAGGGCACCAGCAGCACCAGCAGCAAGGCCGACAGGCCGGCGCCCCCCAGCAAGAGCCGGGCAGGCTGCGCCTGATCGCGGCGCTGCCACCACTCACGCCATTCGCGCCAGATCGGCAGGCCGATGAACCAGACCAGCTCCACCAGCATCAGGAAGATGCCCAGCACCTTGAAGAACAGGTGATAGACCGTCAGCGCAATGCCCAGGAACAGCGCCGCGCGCCACAGCCAGGAGCCGTACCCCCACAGCAGCAGGCGCCGGCGCAAGTCGTCCGGCCAGGGCTCGGGCATCGGATCGGCATAACCGAACAATGCCTCGCGCAGGCGCCAGCGGCACAGGGCGAAGGCGCGCCCCTGCAGATTCTCGACGCCCCACAGATCGCTGAGGAGGAAGTAGCCGTCGAAGCGCATGAACGGATTGAGGTTCACCAGCACCGTGGTGACCCAGGTCGCACTGGCGAGCAGGAAGGCCGAGGTGCGCAGCGGGCCGTCCGGCAACAACGACCAGGCCAGCAGCGCAACGCACGCCAGCGTCAGCTCGGCCAGCACGCCACCGGCACCGATCAGCAGGCGCGAGCGGCGGTCGGTCACTCGCCAGGCATCGCTGACGTCGGTGTAGAACAACGGCAACATCACCATGAAGGCCACGCCCATGCTCTGTACCCGGCATCCGGCGCGCTTGGCCATGAACGCATGACCGAACTCGTGGCACAGCTTGGCGAACAGCAGCGCGACGCCGAAAGCCAGGGCGCCGCCAACGCTGAACAGGTGCGGAAAGGTCGACAGGAAGCGATCCCAGTCCCGCGCCACCAGCAACAGACCGAGACCGAGGGTCAGCGGCAGGCCGACCCGCAACAGCAGCCGCCCGTGGCGGGCCAACCAGGGCCAGGCGCGATTGAGGAAGGCATCCGGCCGCCACAAGGGGATACGGAAGAACAGATACTGATGCAGCAGCGACTTCCACAAGCCGTGGCGTTGCAACGCGGCCTTCTGCCCGTAGCTGCCGCGCTGCTCACCGTCCGCGGGACTGATCAGGTCCTGCTGGCGGAGGAATGTCAGCAACTGCTGCAAATCCTCTTCGGCCAGGTGCGCACCGCCTTCGGCGTTGGCCGCTTGCAGCACCCGCTGCGGATCACCCAGGGTCCAATGGCGCAGCAGGCGCATTGCCGCCACCCCCAGTTTGAAGTAGCGCCCGCGCAGTGGATCGGCCAGCGTCCATTGCGGAGAACCATCCAGAGCGGCGGCGCCCGGCGATAATTGCAGGTCGGCGCGCAGCGCCGGCAGACGCATCTAGAACCCCACCGTCTGGCGCAGCGCGGCCAGGGGCCGGCGCAGCACGTAGAGCAGGATCGGCGCTCGCTCGCCATACAGCTTGGCGGTGCCGCGCAAACCGATCCGCGGCGGCGCCGCGTCGAAACGTGCGTCCAGGCGGTACGCCAGTTGGCCGCCCGCGACCGGCTGAGCCTCGTAGGCGCTGCGTGCCAGGCGCGCGGAATAGCGATTCAGCGGATCACTGTCCAGAAACAGCTGCACCTCCGCCTGCGGCGCCAGGCGGATGGCATTGGCCACCGCCAGATCGATCCGCAGCTCGGCCTGTCGGGGATCGGCCAGTTCCATCAGGCGCTCGCCGGTCTGCACCGGCTTGCCGGTCCAACGCTCGGCATCGGCGAATACCGCAATACCGTCACGGGGCGCCCGGACCTCGGCGCGTGCCAACAGGTCGCGGGCATAGTCACGCTCGGCGCGCTTCTGCTCGACGCGCGCCGCCAGCAGATCGACCCGGGCACCGGATTCGGCGTCGGAGAAAGCGCGTTGGGAATTGGCCTTGAGCTCGGCCTCGGCCACGCCCAGGGAGCGCTCAGCCACATCAGCCTGCGCCTGCAGCGTGGTGGCGTCGAAACGCACCAGCAGGTCACCGGCCTTGACACCCTGGTTAGGCTTGACCAGCACCTGCTGGATCACGCCATCCAGCGGCGCGGCGATGACCTGACCATCCAGCGGGACGACTTCTGCCGGTGCCAGCACCGATTGACGCACGGGCACGAGCAGCAGCAGGCACAGCCCGGCGGCGATCAGCGCCACCTTCTTCCGCGGCCAGCGCGCGCGCCAGGGTTTGCGCGGCTGAAGGGCTTTCCAGGCATGCGCGTAGGCATCCCCCAGTTGCACCAGCAACGCCTGTTCCGCTTCGCTCCAGGGCTGCTCGCGGGCGAGCCAGAGGCCGCCAAAGGGGGCTCCCTGCTGGTCCGCCAGCGGCAGCCAGAAAACGTCGCCTGCGGAAAGCGCCTGCCAATCGGCCTGCTGCTGCGCGCCCAGGCTCTGGAAATCGACGCGCTGCGGCTTGTCGAGGGCGCCGAGCCCACTCAATTGGGCGCACGCCTGTTCGACGAAAGCCACGAAGGGAGCATTGGGCTCCACCACGCTGATGCCGGTGAGTGCCCGGACCTTGCCCGCGATCAGCAACGCTGCGTGTCGATAGCCGAACAGCGTCTGGCCGTCATTGACGATGTGATAGGCCAGTTGCTCCACCGTCCGCGCCGCGCGGGCCTGGCGTTCCAGCCCTAGAAACTGCGCGAAGACCCGCTCGGCCAGCCCGGCCTGCGGTGCGTTCATGGCATCTCCGTAAAGCGGGCCGATCCGCTCATGCCCGCCAGAAGGCCCTTGGTGTCAGCCGGCAGCGAGGCAATCAACGGCAGCATCTGGCTGCCCTCGTCGATGCGCGCGCCCAGGCGCTTGATCTCCACCGTCAACGGCTGGCCGGTCTCATCGGGAACGAAGCTGAAAGACTGCCCCACCTTCAGTCGGGACACCCAGCGCGACGGCACCAGCAGGCGGATTTCCAGGCTGCGGTTGTCGACGATCTCCAGCAGCGGCGCGCCACCGGACACACTTTCGAAGGGTTGCGCCTTGCGCTGCACCACCTGGCCATCGAAGGGTGCGGCGACCACGCAGCGGCCGACCTGAACCTTGTAGACCTGCACCTGGGCCTGGGCTTCGGAAAGCTTGGCCTCGGCCAGTGCGACCTCGAAGCGCCCCACCGAGTTGAGCGCTGCCAACTGACGGTTGTGCCCCAGTTGCTCGCTGGCCGCGCGGGCGCCGGCCTGGGCCGCGTTGAGCTGGGCCTGGTAGGCCGAGCAATCGAAACGCACCAGCACATCGCCCTTGCGGAAGGACTGCCCGTCCGCGAACGGCATCTCCAGGATGCGCCCGGCCAGTTCGCTGGACAGCATTGCCTGGTCCCGCGCCCGCAGGATGCCGCGAACATCCCCGGCATGCCCGTTGGAAGAAGACGGGTTAGACAGCAATGGGTCGTCCTGGGCGGGCTCGGCGGCCTGCACCGCTCCTGCCATGCACAGCAACACGCCCAACCCCAGCCAAATCCCTTTATGCATTGTTCTTCTCCTGGCAGATCGTCAAAGTCTACGGGAGTCGATCGTTGTCGGAAATTGGCTACCTAAGATTTCCTTCATTCACTCGACCATCTCGGCTCGCGGGCAAGCATTCGCCACCGGAGCCGGCGACCGACGCCACCCGGTGACTGCCAACCAAGGACAAGAAGGACACCATGCCTGACCGCCGCGAACTCCATGCAAACGGCTACGCGATGCTGCGCAGCGCGATCGGGCCCGATACGGTGGAAGCGCTGCGCGCCATCTTCGATGCCAACGTCCTGCCTTCCGACCAATGGCCCGTTCCCCGTGGGCAGGATTGGCGCCATGCGCAGCTCGACCTGGCGCCTGTGGTACAGGCGACATGCCGCCTGCCTGCGTTACTGGCGGTCGTCGGTGAACTGATCGGCGAACGCTTCTTCATCGCCCAGGCCGAAGGCCGGGAACCCCTGCCGGGCGGTGGGCACCAGCAACTGCACCGCGATCTCTCCGCCCGGCGCCCGGGGGACATGGTGAACGCCCTGGTCTTTCTCGACGATTTCGCCGCGCACAACGGCGCCACACGGATCATCCCCGGCAGCCATCGCCCCCAGCCGGACGCGCCACCTGAAGACTTCAACGACGAGTCCCGAGCCGTGCACCTGCAAGGTCGCGCCGGAGACATACTGGTGTTCGACGTCGACCTCGTGCATGGAGGCAGCTTGAACGCCAGCGGTGCCCGACGACGCTCCATGCTGATCAGCTATCGCTCGGAGCAGCTCCATGCGACACACCTGGCCACCACGGCGCTTCGCAACGTCCGGATGGACACGACGGAACGGTTCGCACCGACAGGTAATGCGCTGGCGACGGGCTAGTGCAGTTCCCGGAAGAGTCGGGTTAGGGCCCGAAGCGGACGCTCGCCGCGCTGCAACAACCTCTCGTTCACGTATGTGGATAGGGCAAGTCATCTGTCGACAGGTGCCAAATAGAATCACGAGCTCGGCCAAGCTCGACGTCATATCTATCACACAGCGACTCGATGACGGCTTTATCAAGCGCCTGAGCCGAACTAGAGATTGTCTCTCCACAAGTCAGATACAGGTACAACGCAGCCAACTCCTCGAGTCTCGACGACTCGGATTGCACGAAGAACTGCGATTCATCTATCTCACTGGCTTGAATCTCTATGGGAGGAGCATCGCTCTCTCTGTCTTTCATATACAGGTACGTCCAAGTGCGACTGTTCACAGGGTACGAATCACCCTCTGTATCCACATTTCGCCCAGGACCATACAGCAGATCCAGAAAACACCTGAAGTCTGGACGATCTGTAACAACCATCACCGTATACATGGGCTCCTCCTCAGCTGAATCTCGTCCGCTCGCGTTTAGAGCCGCAGTACAGGAGCCGGATTACTTCCAATCACTATCTCTGCGCATCTAAGTGCGTTTCTCACCCCGCAGGCTGGGCACGTCATCAGGCGCTCAAACTCGGTGGAGTCGTCATCCCTTTGGATATCCGCCACTATCAGCGTTCCTGCTACACACACCGGACATTTGACTTCTGTTTTTGAGTCGCCTGCCAGGGCTATTCCTGCCTCAACCCAGCGTTTGGATATCTGTTCACTCATTTGGAAATCTCATAACGCGCGGTGGAGCGATTCAAAACAATTGATCGCGAGGTACCGAGCGCCGATAACGGCCAGTGCCTATTGCTGCCCTGCATTCAGAATGGCATGAGTCAACGCAGCATCTTGCACTAGCGCGGAAGCAGACGCGTGAGCTATTCCAGCGAGCGAAGCATGTCCATGAACATCGGGTACGACAAATCATGTACCTGCCCATCATCAGCGACTAGGCAACCTGCAGCGCCGGCAAACAACTCCTGCTCATGTGCAGGGATGTCCAAGCTACAAACGATCCGGTAGCGGAACAGCCAGCCGCTGGGGAGACGGCCGCAAACCTCCACAGTCTGCTGATAGCCCTCAACAGACAGTGGCCCGGCACCGTGTGCCTGAGCACGGACGTATGCCTTGCTTCGGGAAGACTCGCTGTTCATTTGCATTCGAAATGGATGAGGGAGGAACCAAGTCTACTCAAGATTCTGAATACTCTGATGTCCACTCTGGGTCGCTTGCTGCCACAGGAGAGAGGCCACTACAGATCCAAAGCTGCCGGTCGGATCTGGCTCCCTGATATGCTTGAGACTATAGCGTGATTAGCAGCGTAGGCGAGGTATTGAATGGGTCTCGATCTCCACATAGAAGCCGATGACCAGTTGACAACTGTGGCCCTATGCACCGCATTGGAAAGGAGCGGCGCAATTGAAATCGATTGTGTAAGAGATACGGTAGAGTCTCACTTCGCTTCTGGGATGCGGTTGAGCGCGGACGCTGAAGATACGGATTTCACCCTGTATGCCGAAGATAAAAGGGGGCTGGATTTTAAAGTCAGCATGCGGTGCTACATCAGAATAAAAGGCCCAGAGCCAGAAGGTGAGTCATCGATGAGCGAGTTGGAGAAAATAGCTGAGTCTATTGCAGACGTTTGCTCATCGTTCTTCATCCTGTCCTTCCAGTATGAGAACACCTTGTTTTGGCGTGACGCCCGGGGCCTGCACCGCGCATAAGACCCTGTGTTCTGTTGGAGCATCGAATGTTGCTCACGGATGAAGTGCAGTGTAACGGGTAGAGCACACCAACTTTGGCTACCTACGACCTCTCCATCAGCGAACGTCTGCAATGGGTCGGTAGCAGCCTCTCGCAGCTCGATGAGTCACCCAATGGTTATTTACTAGCGCTCATCGCGGCGCTCCCCTGTCCAGCGCCCCTCCAGTAGGCGGTGACCACCTCCTCTCGTGCTCCAATCCGCTTCAGATAACGCCGTACTCTGGGAAGCGCTTGAAGGTCGATGTCCAGCAGTTCATGGATTCTTAGCCAGGGATAAATCGCCATGTCGGCGATTGAATACGCCGAGCAGATGAAGTCCCGCCCCGCCAACGCCTGCTCCACGATGTGGAACAATCGGGACGTTTCTGTTCGGTAGCGCTCTTTCGCGTAGTCATCCGACGTGTTTTCACGATGCATGAAGTGATGCCACTGCCCCGCCATCGGGCCAAGACTGCTGATCTGCCACGCCAGCCACTGCAGCACTTCGTAGCGCTCGGGACCCGGCGGCGGCAAAAATCTGCCGTGGGTTTCGGCCAGGTACTGAAGGATCGCGCCTGACTCTGGAAGTGCTACCGACTGCCGATGATCCACCAGCACCGGAATCTTCTGAAAAGGAGTCAGCCTCGCGAATTCCGGTCGGTGCTGTTCACCAAGAGAGAGATTCACGCGTTGAATCTGAAAAGGCACACCGAGGGCCTCAAGCATGATCAATATCTTGAATCCGTTGGCCGTGGGCGCGAAGTGAAGTGTGTACATGGAATCAAAGAGGAGTCTTTGCCGGAAGGATAGAAAGACGGCATCGACCCTGCTGACCCGCCCGATAATCAATAAAAAACTTACACTATCTCGATTATCATCCTTTAAATATCGATATCTCCTAAATGGCTTTGTAAGCTTAACTTACATATCCGTGTGCTTAACCGCGGCAATTCAGTGAATCTCTGCAGCGCGTGTTCGACGTTGATTTCTTGCCCACCGGCGACCACCCCGCCAGGCGGCAGTGGCCACTCGGGGGTTACGGTGCGCGGCGAGGGAGCGACGATCACCTCGCCCCCTCGCCGGGTGACAACCACGCCTACAGGCGCCTCACCCCTGGTAACGCGCGGCTGGTTCACTGCGCGACAGGTTGGGGAGCAGGCGCTGGCGCGCGGCTTCGTACTGGTTGAAATCGGCGATCTCCGGCAGCGCCGGAATGGTGACGAACTCGCCCTGGTCGAGGCCGGCCAGGGCGGCGTCCACCATGTCCTCCGCCGACATCACGATGGCGCCCGGCAGGTGTTCCAGCGGCGTGCCGGCGATGCCCCAGAAGTCGGTGGCGGTCGCCCCCGGCAGCACTACCTGGACCGTGACGTTTTTCTCCGCAAGCTCATGGCGCAGCGATTGGCTGAAGGCGAGCACGAATGCCTTGGAGCCGCCGTAGACACCGTTCAGCACCTCCGGGGCGATGGCAACGATGGAGGCAATGTTGATCAGGGTGCCGCCGCCCCGCGCCACGAAGCCCGGCACGGCGGCATAAGTGAGGCGCGTCAGCACATTCACGTTGAGCGTTAGCAGATCTTCCAGCGCATCGACGTTCGATTCGAGCAACGGTCGCGTCGCACCGACGCCGGCGTTGTTCACCAGCAGGGAAATACTCGCGTCGGATCGCAGGACGTCCTCGACCTTCGCCAGGTCCGCCCTGTCGGCCAGGTCGGCGACGAGCACTTCCACGGAGCGCCCGGTTTCGTCGCTCAGGCGCTTGGCCAGGGCATCCAGGCGACTGCGATTGCGGGCCACCAGGATCAGGTCGTGGCCGCGACGGGCCAGACGTTCCGCGTAGATGGCGCCGATGCCGGAAGAAGCGCCAGTGATCAGTGCGGTACCGAGACGGGATTGAGTCATGTCGATGCTCCAGGGGTTGGTGAGGAACTGGAGATCAGCATGCCGCCGCTTGGCTGTATCTCAAATGACGTATAAGGTAGTGATTCAGGACATACGAGACGCCCTCATGCATCGCATCGGTTATGTGGTCACGGACGGATTCCAAGTGCTCTCCCTGGCCACCCAGACGGTCTTCGAGTTCGCCAACCTGGTCACCGGCGAACCCGTCTACAGCATCGGCTACTACTCGCCGTCCGGCGGGCTCGTGCGCTCCTCGCTCGGGCTTGCCATGGACACCCATGCGCTGCAGGCGCCGGGACTGGCCGACACCTGGATAGTGGTGGGCGTGAACGATCCGGTGGCGAGCGAAACCGCCCCCGCCGTGCTCGATTTCGTCCGCAAGGCTGGCCACCAGGCGCGCCGCACCGTCGGCATCTGCACCGGCGGTTTCGTCCTTGCCGAGGCCGGATTGCTCGCCGGGCGCCGCGCCACGACGCACTGGGCCTACGCCCAGGCGCTGCAGAACCGTCACCCGGAGGTCACGGTGGAGGCGGATCGCATCTACATCGTCGATGGCCCCTTCTGGACATCGGCCGGAATGACCGCCGGCCTCGACCTCGCCGTCGGCATGGTGGAGAAGGACCTGGGCGCAGACGTCGCGCGCTCGGTGGCGCACAAGCTGGTCATGCACCAGCATCGATCCGGCGGCCAATCGCAGCACTCCGAAATGCTCGACCTCGCTCCCAAGTCCGACCGCATCCAGAGCTCCCTGAACTACGCCCGGCAGCACCTCAAGCAGCCGCTGGGCGTGGAAGACCTGGCCGCGGTGGCGCACCTCAGTCCGCGCCAGTTCACCCGCGTGTTCACCGCCGAAACCGGGCAGTCGCCGGCCAAGGCCATCGAGGGGCTGCGGCTGGAGGCCGCCCGCCTGATGATCGAACAGAGCCGCCACTCCCTCGACGTGGTGGCACGGGAGACGGGCTTCCGCGACCGCCGCCACCTGCGCGAAGCCTTCCTGCGCGGCTTCGGCGTGCCGCCACAGGCGGTACGCCGGGATGCGCGCCAGGTGCTGACGAGCCACGCCGGCCTCACCGATGCGCCATGAGGAAAGCCGCGGTGGCCGGATTCTTCGGCATGCCGCCCCGTGCCAGCGCCTGTCGCCGGCCGAACCGGCCATCGAGAAGCGAGAGAATCCGCAGGGATTTGCACGGATTCAGGTGCTCCAGAAGGCGACTTCGAATACCCTTGGGCCAGGCAATCAACCAAGAAGCTGTGAATTGAACGATGGGTTTTGAACAACTAGCGGTGCTCCGTGACCGCCTCCGGGCTGAAAAAGAGCAGGCAAAGGCTGACAACGCAAAGCGCCCTCAACGCAAGTCCACGCCAAAGGCAAAGCCTCGCGACCAGGACCCTGCGGTGGAAGCGATCTGGAAACTGCAGAAGCACTTCCCCCTGGCCTTCCCGGTCAATCCGGCGCCCAAGGTTCCGCTCAAGGAAGGCATTCTCAAGGATGCCGAGCAGCACCTGGAGCAGCTTGGCCTCACCAGCGAACAGCTCAAGCTGGGCATCGGCACCTGGTGCAAGGGTGCGCGTTACTGGGGCTGCATGGTGGAGAATGCGCCACGCCTGGACTTGAACGGCCAGGTCGCCGGCACCGTGACCGCCGCCCAGGCACTGCACGCCAAGCAACAGGCGGCGCGCCAGCGCAGCCAGGAGCGACGCCTGCGAGCCAAGTCGAAAGCGCAGGCTGAGGCGGCAACCCCCGCTGCCGATGCGACGGTGCAGCCGGCCGAGGACTGAGCCGCTGCCGCGCCCCTCTGCGTGAGCGGCCGGCCCGCGCCTGCACTGCCCGGGCCCACGCGCTTCTTCCTGGATAGTCCTGCACGGCTTCAGCCGGATCCAGGCCCCCCTCTCCCTTACGGGAGAGGGGAATACAGGCACGGACTTACAGAAGAAGACCGTTGCTTCTGCCGCTTCTGCACACGCGGCCTGCCCCCCCGGCAGCGGTGCGCTAACCTGCCGGCTGCTCCTGATCAGATGAGCCGCAGCCGCCCGCACTCCCCCGCACTGCCGCCACGAAGCGCTGCAGCATTTCCCCCTGCCCGCGCCCGCAGGCCAGCGCCACCGTTGTGCTGCAGCCCTCATCGGCCAGCGGCACGAAGACCACCGCCCCCGGGGCCAGGGCCCGCATGCTTTCCGGCAACAACGCCACGCCGAAGCCAGCCTGGATCAGTTGCAGCTGCGTGGTCTTGCGTGACACCACCTGGGCGGCGCGGGGGAAGAAGCCGGCCTGCATGCACAGGGCAGCGGACTGGTAACTCAGGCCGCCGCGCTGGCCGTGGGGAATGGAAATGAAGCGCTCGTCGCGAAGCTCGGCCAGGTGCAC
This sequence comes from Pseudomonas sp. GCEP-101, assembly GCF_025133575.1. Taxonomy (NCBI): domain Bacteria; kingdom Pseudomonadati; phylum Pseudomonadota; class Gammaproteobacteria; order Pseudomonadales; family Pseudomonadaceae; genus Pseudomonas; species Pseudomonas sp. GCEP-101. Next base: position 5,695,152 of record NZ_CP104011.1, read on the forward strand.
GCTGGCCGCCTGCGCACGCGGGTGTTGCGCTGCCACGGCGAGGTACAGCGGCTCGTCGAACAGCGGGTGAACGTCCACCTCGTCGTGCTGGCGCAGCACCGGTAACCGCAGCAGGCCCACATCCAGATTGCCTTCGGCGATGTCCTGCAGCTGGGCTTCGGACGATTGCAGGGCGATCTCCAGCGAAACGTCGGCGTTGTCGCGCAGGTAGGCGCCGATGCGCTCCAGCAGCAGGCCGGCCAGGGGCACGGTGCTGGAATGGTTCAGACGCACACTGCCGCGCTGGCCGCGGCCGATGTCCTGGGCCAGGCGCTCGGCTTTGTCGAGGTCGGCCAGCAGTTTGCGCGCGCGCTGGTAGAAGGCCTGGCCGGCGGCGGTCAGCCGGGGCTGGCGCGCGGTGCGCTCGAACAGCGGCGTGCCCAGGTGCTGCTCCAGCTCCTTGATCTGCCGGCTCAGGGCCGACTGCGCGATGAACAGGTTATCGGCGGCGGCGGTGAAGCTCCCGCAGTCGGCAATGTCGACGAAGTAACGCAACTGGCGAACGGAGGTCATGCGTGCGATCTCGTTTCGAGATGGGTCAAGGCGATTTTCCATATTAGTCAGCATGGCTGGGTCTTGGCTAACCTCTGCCCACGTCCTTCGTTCCGGGTTCGCCATGCTGGATTCCGCCGTCGCGCTATTACCCTTTTCCGCCCTCGACTGGTTGCTGGTGCTGGCCGGTATCGCGGCGGCCTACGTGGTGTTCGGCATCGCCGGTTTCGGCACGGCGCTGGTCGCCGGGCCGGTGCTGATCCACTTCATGCCGTTGTCGCGGATCATCCCGCTGCTGGTCCTGCTGGATTTCGTCGCCGCCTTCGGCAACTGGCTGCCGGCGCGCAAGGCGGTGGCGCGCAATGAGCTGCTGCGGCTGCTGCCGTGCATGGCCGTGGGCTGCACCCTGGGCGCGGTGTTCCTGTTGCAGCTCAAATCCGACGTCCTGCTGTTGCTGATGGGGCTGTTCGTCACCAGCTATGCGCTCTACAGCCTGGCCGTGAAGGTACGGCCCGATCGCCTGGGCGCCGCATGGGCGCTGCCGGCGGGCACGGTGGGCGGGCTGTTCGGCGCCCTGTTCGGCAGCGGCGGGTTTCTCTACGCGCTGTACCTGAATGCCCGGCTGGCCTCCACCGAGCAGGCCCGCGCCACCCAGAGCGCGTTGATCAGTTGCAGCACGGTGGTGCGCCTGGGGCTGTTCCTGCTGGCGGGCGTGTATGCCGACCGCGCGTTGCTGCTGCTCGCGCTGGTGCTGCTGCCGGTGATGGCGGCGGGCTTGTGGGTGGGCCGCCGCCTGACGCAGCGCCTGTCCCGCGATGCCTTCATCCGGCTGGTGACGTGGTTGGTGCTGGCCAGCGGCGTGGCCCTGATCGGGCGCTACTTCAGTTCATGAAGTGCCGGGGAACCGGCCAGCCGTTCAGGGCCGGCCACTCGACGCGCCGCTTCAGCCGCGCGCCAGCAGATGCCCATACCCCGCCGCGCGGGTGAAATCGGCCAGGTGCCAGAGGCTGCCGTTCGCGCCCCAGGTCCCGTCGGCGACTTCCTCCAGCTGTATCGAGGTCATCAGCAGACGCCCGTCCTGAGGCTCCACGCATTGCGCGATGGCCTGGTGCAGGCACTGCACATAGTCCCTGCGCAACGGCTCGTCGAGCACGCCGGCCGGCACCTTGACCGTGACGATGCAGGGGATGGCCTGGGCATGCAGGTTCCCGCCGCCGCAAAGCCAGTCGGCTGCGCGCACCTCCTCCACGAGCACCCAGCACAGGCTGCGCTGGCGCGGGTCGGGGCCGATCCGCTCGCAGGCGATGGCAGCCTCGCTGACCGCCGCCAGCAGGCGCTCGCGCTGCGGCTCGGGGAACGCTCCGGTGGGGACCTTGATCAGGATGTTGGGCATGTTGGATCACTCGGCGATGAAAGGAGGCGCTATTGGGCCAGCTCCCGCCATGGGCGCGACAGTGACCGATCCGTCTTCTTTCGCGCATAATCGGACAATGCATGATTTCACCCTGTTGGTCGTTCCGGGGGCCTTCGCCTCCAGCGTGACCGCCACCCTGGACATCCTCGCCACCGCCGCCACCGTCGCGCAACGCCGCGGCCTGGCTGCGCCACGCTGGCGCGTCTGCGGCCCACAGCCCGGCGCCGTGCCGCTGGGGCATGGACTGCAGCTGCACGTCGAGGCGCTGGAGCACAGCGCCGGTGACCATTCCTGCTGGGTCATCCCCGGGATCGGCGTGAGCGACGCCGCCCTGCTCCCGCAGCGCCTCGGGGAGCCGTGGGCGGCGCCCCTGTTCGCGGCGTTGCGCACGCACCTGGCCAGCGGCCGGGAAATCGCCGCGTCCTGTTCCGCGGTGTTCCTCCTGCAGGCAGCCGGGCTGCTGGACGGGCGGCGGGTGACGACCTCCTGGTGGCTGGCGCCGCACCTGCAGGCCATGGCGCCGCACTGCCGGGTAGACCCGGATTTCATGGTGCTGGCCGATCCCCCGCTGACCACCGCCGGCGCGGCCTTCGCGCAGACCGATCTCATGCTGCACCTGCTGCGCCGGCGCCTGTCACCGGACCTCGCCGACGCGGTGGGCAAGGCCCTGCTGCTCGACCGCCGCCGATTGCAATCGCCCTTCGTCATCCCGGCCATGCTGGTGCAGGACAATGCCCTGGTCTCGCGCCTGACCGCACTGATCGAAGCGGCGCTGCCGGCGCTGCCCGGCGTGAGGGCGCTGGCGGCCAGCGTCGGCATGTCCGAGCGGACCCTGTCGCGCCACGTGCACAAGGCCACCGGGCACTCCACCCGGCACCTGATCCAGCGGGTGCAGGTGAACAAGGCGCGGGCGCTGCTCGAAGCCGGCGGCTGCTCGGTGGAAGCCGTCGCGGCGCAGGTGGGCTACCAGGACGCCACGGCCCTGCGCCGCCTGATGCGCCGCCTGCTCAACGCCAGCCCACGGCAATTGCGCCAGGGCTGATCGGCCGCCGGCGCCGCTACTCGCCCGGCACCTGCCGCAAGGTCTGCAGCAGCAGGCTGCGCAAGCTGTCGACCGCCCGCGAGCCCTGCGACGCACGGCTGCGGTAGACGGCCACCTGCATCGGCTCCAGCGGCCCTAGCCCGTGCTCCGCGCCCAGCACCTGGAAGTGTTCCGGCACGCTGCACTGGGTCAGCACCGCCACCGCCAGGCCGCTTTCCACGGCGGCGATCTGTCCCGCCAGGCTGGAACTGTTGTACACCACCTTGTAGTCCCGCCCCTGCAGGGCCAGGCAGTTGATCGCACTGCGCCGCGCCAGGCTGGTGTCTTCGTAGACCGCGATGGGCAGCGGTTCGCGGCGCCACAGTTCGAAATGCGGGGAGCCCACCCAGACCATGGGTTCATGGAACAACAGCGTGCCGCGTCGCCCGTGATCGCGGGAGACCAGCGCCAGGTCCAGATCGCCGCTGGCCACCCGCGGGATCAGCGAGGTGGACTGCTCGCAGTTCAGCTCGACCTCCACTCCGGCGTAGCGCTGGGCGAAGCGCTTGAGCACCGGCGTGAGGTACTTCGCGGCATAGTCATCGGGAACCCCCAGGCGCACCCTGCCGGTGAGGGCTTCGCCATGGAACGCGGCCTGGGCCTGCGCCTGCAGGTCGAGCATGCGCCGCGCGTAACCCAGCAGGGTCTGGCCATCGGCGGTCAGTTCCAGGCTGCGCGGGCCGCGCACCAGCAGTTGGCGACCCAAGGCGCCTTCCAGCTTCTTCAACTGCATGCTGACCGCCGATTGCGAGCGATGAATCTCGCCGGCGGCGCTGGACAGCGAGCCGGCATCGACCACGCTGACGAAGCATTTCAACCAGTCCAGTTGCAGGTCATGGGGAGTCACGCCGGCCCTCTTCCACTTTCGATTATCGAATACTACCTGCCAGTATTATGCGCTTCTCGTGTTCAACCGCCAGCCCCACACTGGCGCCATGAGCACACATGAATCGACGGCAACCGCCGCCAGCCTGCCCCGCACCACCACGCCCAGCGCCCGCGCCGGCGGAACGCTGCCCTTCGTCCTGGGCAGCGTGGTGCTGGGCACGATTGGCATCTTCCTGCACCAGTCCGGCGCCGATCCGCTGACCGCCACCTGGTTCCGCTGCGCCTTCGGCCTGCTGGGCCTGAGCCTCTGGGCGATCTGCCGCCGCCAGCTGGGCAGCCTGTTCCCTGCCCGCAAGACGCTGCTCGCCGTGCTGGTCGCAGGCGCGCTGATGGTGTTGGCCTGGGGTCTGTTCTTCGCCGCCATCGAACGCACCTCGGCCGGCGTGGCGACGGTGCTGTTCCACGTCCAGCCCCTGTGGGTGCTGTTGCTCGGCGGCCTCTGCCTGAAGGAGCCCATCGCCCGGCGGCGCATGGTCTGCGTGGCCATCGCCATGCTCGGCCTGGTACTGGCGACCGGCATCCTCGAGCACCTGTCGCTGTTCGGCGCGCAGCAGGCCTACCCGGCGAGCTACTGGTGGGGCGTGGGCTTCTGTCTCGTCGGCGCCTTGTGCACGGCGTGCGTGACGCTGGTGGCGCGCACGCTGCAGCAGGTGCCCGCGGGCATACTGGCCTGGTGGCAATGCGCGGTGGGGACGCTGGTGCTGCTCGCCTGGCCCATCCTGCACGGCTGGCCGCCGCTCGGCGCGGCCTGGGGCTGGCTGGCCGGGCTGGGGCTGCTGCACACGGGGCTGGCCTACGCCCTGCTCTACGCCGGCATGGCGCGGCTGAACACCGACCGGATCGCCGTCTACCAGTTCATCTACCCGGCGGTGGCCATCGTCATCGACTGGCTGGTCTACGGCCAGCACCTCGGCCCGCTGCAGCTGGGCGGCATCGCGATCATGGCGATGGCCATCGGGTACGCCGAACGGGCCGAGTGAACGCGCCCATCGGCCAGGGTCGCGCTGGCTCAGCCACCCAGCGCGATGATCGCGAACAGCAGCGCCGTGCCCACCACCGCCAGGGCCAGGCCGCCGGCCCACGGGGAGCCGCCGGAGTAGCGCGCGAGCATCCAGCCGGAGAGGAACAGCATCACCAGCGCCACCGCGTTCGAGGCGCGGATCGCCGGCCCGGTCTGCGGGATCAGCAGGAAGGGAATCACCAGCGGAAAGGTCGCCAGCACCACCAGCAGGAAGGTCGCCAGCGCGCCCTTCAGGTCCGCCCAGCCGATCCGCGCCTGCACCGGCGTTCCCACGGTGCCCAGCAGGCGCACGCGGAGCATTTCCAGCCCCTCCGCGCCGGCCGCCGTGGCGATGCGCGGCGGCAGCGCGGCGGCGATGAGGTAGTGCCCGTTGCGCGGGTCGGCGCCGCCCTGCAGTCGCTGCAGAAGCGTGCGGCTGCGGGTGCGCTCGGTCCAGGTGCGCATCAGGAAGATCACCGCGTCGGCCAGGCCCCAGGCCAGGTTGCAGCCCAGCGCGGCGATCAGCATGGTGCGCGCCTCTTCCCGGCCCGAGGTCGCCACGCTCAGCGAACCGATGAAGGTCATGGCCATCAGCAGCCCGAAGATCACTTCGGTAATGCGGTCCACCGGTTCCAGCACCCGCTGCCAGGTGCCCTTCTCCACGTTCTCCATCGCTTGCCTCCAGGCGGCTTTGCGCACGGGTCAGGTCGAATCGCCGGTCATCCCAGGCGGACGATATCCACCGAAATCTCCACGGCAGTCAGCGTGCCGCGGTTCTCCAGCCAGTGCACGGTGGCGTGGTCCTCCGGCCAGCCCACCCCCGGTCCGTAGTCGGTGGCGATGCCGTTGCGATGGTCGGTGATGGTGCCCTGCAGGATGAACACCGTGCCGGGCCGGTCCACGTGGTCATGCACCGGCCCGAACACGCCGCCGGGCTCGATGGTCACCCGGCGCATGCGCAACTGTCGGCCGGCCATGCCATCGATCTCCGGACCGAGGTCGACCGAGGACAGCAGCTCCACCGTCACACCCCGGGTTTCGGGTGCCACCTCTTGGCTGTTCATCACGCGCGCCTCGCTGTGCGACTGCCTCTCTGTGCCAGTAAAGACGCTGGATCGGGCGATTAGAAGCGAGGCGACAAAGGGTCGTTTCAGCCCGTCGCCGGCAGCGGGTCGAGGATCGCCACGGCGCGCACGAAACCGGCGGAGGCGTGGCGGATCTTGTAGGGGAAGCAGCTGACGAGGAAGCCGTGGTCGGGCAGTTGCTCCAGGTTAGCGAGCTTCTCCATCTGCCCGTAGCCGATGTCGCGCCCGGCCTTGTGGCCTTCCCAGATGATCGACGCATCGCCGGAGGCGGCGAAGCGCTCGCGAGTGTATTTGAACGGCGCGTCCCAGCTCCAGGCATCGGTGCCCACCACCCGCACGCCGCGCTCCAGCAGGTAGAGCGTGGCCTCGCGGCCCATGCCGATGCCCGCCTCCAGGTAGCCCGGCTGGCCGAACAGGCTGCCGGCACGGGTATTCACCAGCACGATGTCCAGCGGCTGCAGGGCGTGGCCGATGCGCGCCAGCTCCGCGTCGACCTCGGCGGCGGTGACCACGTGGCCGTCCGGCAGGTGGCGGAAGTCCAGCCTGACGCCCGGTTGCAGGCACCATTCCAGCGGCAGTTCGTCGATGCCGAACGCCGGCTTGCCGCCATCGGTGGTGGACGCGTAATGCCACGGCGCATCCATGTGGGTGCCGCTGTGAGTGGTGATCTGCAGGCGCTCGGCGGCCCAGGATTCGTCACCGGGCAGGTCCTGCTTGCGCAGGCCGGGGAACATCGCGGCCATCTCCGGCCAGCCCTGCTGGTGGTCCATGTAGTCGATCCTGGGCAGCAGCGGCGGCGGGTCGGTGTAGGGGTTGTTGTCCAGGGTCACGGAGAGGTCGAGCAGGCGGCGCTGGTTGAGGCTCATGCGGAGATTCCTTTGCGGGCGGCCGCGCGATTGCGACGCGGCGGCAGGTCGAGGGCGTTGCGCAGCAGGCCGGCCACCGAACCGTCGTGGCAGAAGCCCAGCTCGCGGGCGAGCGGCGTGCGCAGGGGCGGATAGGCGCCGAACAGCGCTTCCAGCTGCGGATCGGGGTCGAAGGCGATGCGCGCGCGGTTGGCCTCGCCGAAGCAGGCGGCCAGCCCGTCGAGCACCTGGGCGATGGTCAGCTGCAGCACCGGCAGCTGCCAGACACGCTGGCTGCCGGGGTCCTTCAATTCGGCGGCATGCACCAGGTTGTCCACGCAGCAGCGCGCCGACATCCACCAGGCGCTGGCCGCCGGCGATACCGGGCAGGTGTAGCTCTCCCCCGCCGCACAGGCGTGCAGCAGGTCGCTCATGAACGCCGAGCGCAGGCCGTTGGGCTCGCACGGGCGGGCGACGATACCGGGCAGGCGCAGGGCGCGGCCGTCCACTTCGCCACGGCGGGCCAGGTCCTGCAGGGCGATTTCCACCATGCGCTTGTGCGCCGCATAGGACAGCTGCGGCGCCGCCGCCTGCTGCTCGTCCATCCGCGCCGGCAGCCCGCCGCCGTACACCGCCACGCTGCTGGCGTACACCAGCACCGGCGGGCGAGCGGTATGGCGCAGCTGGTGCAGCAGTTCCAGGCTGGCCTGCAGGTTGACCTGGTAGCCCAGCTCGTACTGCGCCTCGGCGGCGCCACCGGGCACGCTCACCAGGTGGAACACCACGTCCACGCCATCGGCCAGCACCCGCCGCAGCAAGGCCGGGTCGGTGACGCTGCCGTAGTGCCGGCGCAGGCGCGCATCGTCCGGCAGGCCATCGAGGGACTGGTCCAGCAGCAGCAACGCCTCGATGCGCCGCCCGCGCAGCTCGCCCGCCTCCAGCAGGCGGCGCACCAGCAGGCGGCCGACGAAGCCATTGGCCCCGCTGACCATCACGCGCATGGCCAGCCCCCTTGCACCACGCGCTGGTCGATGGCGCCGAAGAGCACCTCGCCCCGCTCGCCGCGCGCCTCCATGCGCACGCGGTCGCCGAAGCGCATGAAGCCGGTGCGCGGCGCGCCGTGGGCGATGGTCTCGATGGCGCGGCGCTCGGCGATGCAGGCCGAGCCGACAGAGCGATCGGCGTTGGACACGGTGCCCGAGCCGATCAGCGTGCCGGCACTGAGCCGGCGCGTCAGGGCAGCGTGGGCGATCAGCTCGTGGAAGCCGAAGTGCATGGCGCCACCGTGGGGGTGACCGAACCATTCGCCATTCCACTCCACCGTCAGCGGCAGGTGCACGCGGCCGTCACGCCAGGCGTCGCCCAGCTCGTCCGGGGTCACCGCCACCGGGGCGAAGCTGCTGGCGGGCTTGGCCTGGAGGAAACCGAAGCCGGTCTTCATCTCCCGTGGCGCCAGTGCGCGCAGGCTCACATCGTTGAGCTGCAGCACCAGGCGCACGTGCTCCAGCGCGCGCTCGGCCGGGCAGCCCATGGGCACCTCGTCGAGCAGCACGGCGAACTCGCCTTCGAAGTCGATGCCGTGGGCCTCGCTGGGCAACGGGATGTCCGCGCGCGGGCCGAGGAAGTCGTCGCCGGCGCCCTGGTAGATCAGCGGGATGCGCTCGACGCCTTCGATGGGTTCCAGCTGGAAGGCCTTCTGCATCAGCTCGCCGTGGCTGAGGAAGCACGAGCCGTCCAGCCATTGCCAGGCGCGCGGCAGGGGCGCTGCGAGCTGCGCCAGGTCCAGTTCGAAGGCACCGGCCACGGCGCGGTCGTTGAGCCGCTGGTACAGGCGCTGCAGGTCATCCACCAGCAGCGGCCAGTTGTCCAGCGCGGCCTGCAGGGTGGCGGCGATACCGCTGGCATCCACCGCCCGGGAAAGATCGCGGGACACCACCAGCAGGCGGCCGTCGCGGCTGCCGTCGTCGAGGGTGGCGAGCTTCATGGCAGCAGCTCCTTCAGCGCATCGGCGTAACGGCCGTCGAGGAGGATGAAGACCATCCGCGCCATCTGCTCGGTGCGGTTGCTCCAGGCGTGGTTGGTGCCGCGCTGGACCACGATGTCGCCGCGCTTCAAGTGCACCTCGCCGTCGTCCAGCACCAGCCAGACCTCGCCTTCGGTGACGATGCCGTAGTCCAGGGTCTGGGTGCGGTGCATCAGCTTGTGCTTCGAATCGGCCTTGCCGGTGCCGGCATGGGATTGGCCGATTTCGGCGAAGACCGCCGCGGCGTCTTCATCGCTGACCTGGTTCTGCACGCTGTCCGGCGGGATGTCCACCACGCGGATGACGCTGCCCAGGGGGCCGGGGCTGAGCTGCAGCGGCTGCGCGGTGGGGTCGGCGCCGTTGTCCAGCGGCGCCGGGCTGCCGAGGCTGTTCCAGACCTCGTAGAACAGCGTGCCGGGCACAGCCTTGAGCGGGAAGTTGTTCGGCGTCGGGCCGCAGCTGGCGACCACCGCGTGGCCCTGGGCATCGTGGCCGGTGACCACACGTTTGAAGGGGGGAAGCTGTTGCATGGTGTCTCCTTTCAATTGCCGTCGCCGATGGTCGTGCCACCGTCGACGATGAGGTTCTGTCCGCTGATGAACGCGCCGCCGGGGGCTGCCAGCAGCAGGGCCAGGGCTGCCACTTCCTCGGGTCGGCCGACCCGGCGCAGCGGCGTGAGGGCGAGGCGGCGCTGCATCACCTCGGGGTTGTCGGTCAGCGGGCGGGCGAAGTCGGTGTGGATCACGCCGGGGCTGATGGCGTTGACGCGGATGTTCGCCGGCCCCCACTCCACCGCCAGGTTGCGCGCCAGTTGCGCCAGGCCCGCCTTGGACAGCCCGTACAGGCCCAGGCCCTTGTTGCCGCGCACCCCGGCGATGCTGGCCATCAGCACGACGCTGCCGCCGCCGTGTTCGGCCATGGACGGCAGCAGCGCCGTGGTCAGCCACAGCGCACTGCGCAGGTTGACGGTGAAGGTCAGCTCCCAGTCGGCCTCGCTGGCCGTGCCCAGGGGCCCCATGTGCGGCGCCACCCCGGCGTTGCAGACCAGCGCATCGACGCGGCCCAGATGCGCCAGGGCTTGCCGAGCCATGGCCTGCACCGCCTGGCCATCACGCAGGTCCGCAGGCACGGCGACGGCATCGATACCCTCCTGCGCCAGCGCCTGCACGGTTCGCGCACAGTCCTCGGCGCTCTCGCTGCTGATCGCCAGGCGCGCGCCGGCGCGGCCGTATGCGCGGGCGATGGCCAGGCCGATGCCGCGGGTGGCGCCGGTGATCAGCGCGGTCTTGCCGGCCAGGGAAAACAGTTCGTTCATAGCGCCCCCGCCACCGATGCCGCGCGGCGACCGCGCAGCAGCACCAGGCACAGCGGCGCCAGCACCAGCTGGACCACCGCCACCCGCAACAGGGCATGGGGCAGTTGCTCGGCGACCCCGCCGGTGAGCGCCAGCACCAGCAACGGGCTGACGAACTCGCCGGCGAAGATCACCGCGGTGAAGCCGCCGGTGGCGCGCCCACGCTGCTCGAAACCGACCTGCTGCATCACCTGGGTGATCAGCGTCGGCAACAGCAGGCCGACGCCGACCCCGTTCAGCAGCACGGCGAGGACCACCGGCGCATGGCTGAGTGAGAGCGCCATCAGCGCGCCGCCCAGCCCCGCCGTGGCAAAGCCCAGCGCCAGCAGGCGGCGCGCCGGCAGGCTGGCGAGCAGGCGGAAGGTCAGCGCGCCGGCGAGCACGCCCAACTGGTTGGCGCCCATGGTCAGGCCGATCTGCTGCGGGCCATCGACGTGCAGCAATTGCAGCAGGTAGCCCGCCTGCACCGGCACGATGAACAGGCTGACGCCGGCCAGCACGGTGAGCAGGTACAACGGCGCCAGCGCGGCCCACGGGAATGCCCCAGCGCCCGGCGCCGCCTGCTCGACGCGGCGCACCTGCGGCTCCCACAGCAGCGCAGCCATCAGCGGCAGGCACAGCACGCCCACGGCGTAGAGCGTGAACGGCGTGCGCCAGCCGCTCTCCCCCAGCGCGCCGCCCACTCCCATGAACAAGGCCGCGGACAAGGAGGTGGCGACCATCTGCAGGGCGAACAGGCGCTCGCGGCGCTGGCCGTCGAAGTAGTCGCCCATCAGCGTGGTGCAGCAGGTCATGATCCCCGCCTCGGCCAGCCCGATGCCGGCGCGGCTGGCGACGATCAGCCCGAGGGAGTCCAGCCACAGCGGCAGCACCCCGCACAGGCTGTAGAGCAGCATGCTGGCCAGCAGCAGGGAGCGCCGGCCGACTCGGTCCGCCAGCACGCCGGCCAGCGGCGCGAGGAAGGCGATCACCAGCGCCGGCAGGGTCAGCGCCACCGGCACCAGCACGGCGGCGCCGGGGGTGTCGGCAAAATGTGCCTGCATGCGCGGCAACACCGGCGCGATGAGCACCGCGCCGAGCACCGGCAGGCAGCTGCCGAACAGCAGCAACAGGGCTTGTGCGCTGGAGGCTTGGCGTTCAGTGGTCATTGCGCACCTCCACCAGCAGGCAATGGGTGGCGCCGTACTGGATCAGGCCGGCGCGCAGTTCGCGCCACAGGGTCTTCAGGCAGGGCATGGAGTCGTCCTCTTGTTGTCGTTGTGCGGACTCAGCGAGCCTGGCCGCAGGCCAGGGGCGTGGCGGCGTGCTGCTGGCAGCAGTCGCGGTCGTGGTGGACTTCCTGCAGGTGGTGCGCCGCCACCGTCGGTTGCGCCTCCACGCGGGCCTGGCGCTGTGGCAATAGGAAATACGCCAGAGCCGGCAGCAGGATCAGCGCGCCGACCATGTTCCAGACGAACATGAAGGCCAGCAGCACGCCCATGTCGGCCTGGAACTTGATGGGCGAGAAGATCCAGGTGCCGACGCCGATGGCGAGGGTCACGCCGGTAAGCATCACCACCTTGCCGGTGAACAGCAGCGCGCGGTAATACGCGTCGGACAGGCTGGCGCCCTGGCGCAGCTGCGCCAGCACGATGCTCATGACGTACAGCGCGTAGTCCACGCCGATGCCCACGCCCAGGGCGATCACCGGCAGGGTCGCGACCTTCACGCCGATGCCCAGCGCCACCATCAGCGCCTCGCAGAGGATCGAGGTCAGCACCAGCGGCAGCACCGCGCAGAGCACCGCGCGCCAGGAGCGGAAGGTCACCAGGCAGAGCAGGATCACCGCGCCGTAGACCCACCAGAGCATGTCGCGGTTGGCCTGCTTGACCACCTGGTTGGTGGCCGCCTCGATGCCCGCGCTGCCGGCGGCGAGGAGGAAGGTCGCCTGTTCGCTGTCGTTGTCGCGGGCGAAGGCCTGCACGCTGTCCACGACCTGCGCGAGGGTGTCGGCCTTGTGGTCGGTGAGATAGGCGTAGAGCGTCAGCAGGCTGCAATCGTCGTTGTACAGGCCACGGGGCGCGTTGGCGGTGACCATGTTCAGGGTCGCCTGGTTGTTCACCAGCTCGTACCACTTCGGGCCGCCTTCGGAGAGGCCCACCAGCACGCGGCGGTTGAGCAGCGCCAGCGAGTTAGTCGAGTCCACGCCCGGCAGGCCGCGCAGTTGCCAGTCCAGGTCATCCACGCGCTTGAGGGTGTCGTAGGCCGAGCAGGCGCCGGGCGGGGTCTGCACCATCACCGCGAAGACGTCGCTGCTGGCGCCGTAGTGGGCGGTGACGAAGGCGTTGTCGCGGTTGTAGCGCGAATCCGAGCGCAGCTCGGGAGCGCCGGCATCGAGGTCGCCGACCTTCAGGTGCAGGCTCACCGCGTAGCCGCCAGCGGCCATCAGCGCGGCCACGGCAATGCAGGCGGCGGCCCAGCGGCGCCGGGTGAACAGGTCGAGGAAGCGCCACAGCGCATGCTTGTCCGCCCCGCTCGCCTCGGCCTCTTCGGCGCGCAGGCTGCGGCGCGCCGCGCGGGCGCTGACGCCCAGGTAGGAGAGCAGCACCGGCAGCAGGATCAGGTTGGTGAAAATCAGTACCGCGACGCCCAGGCTGGCAATCACCGCCAGGTCCTGGATCACCTGGATACGGATGATCATCAGCACGGCGAAACCCACGGCGTCGCACAGCAGCGCGGTGAGCCCGGCGAGGAACAGCCGGCGGAAGGTGAAGCGCGCCGCCACCAGGCGATGCATGCCGCGGCCGATGTCCTGCATGATACCGTTCATCTTCTGCGCGCCGTGGCTCATGCCGATGGCGAACACCAGGAACGGCACCAGCACCGAGTACGGGTCCAGCTCGTAGCCCAGCAGCGGCAGCAGGCCGAGCTGCCAGATCACCGCCACCAGCGAGCAGATCACCACCAGCGCGGTGCTGCGCACGCAGCGGGTGTACCAGTAGAGCACCACGGCTGTGATGGCGATGGCGGCGGCGAAGAACAGCAGGATCTGCTTCAGCCCGTCGATCAGGTCGCCCACCACCTTGGCGAAGCCGGTGATGTGGATCTCCACGCCCTGCCCCTGGAAGCGCGCGCGCAGGTTTTCCAGCTCCCGGGCGAAGGCGCTGTAGTCCAGCGCCTGGCCATCCGGGGTCTTCTCCAGCAGCGGCACGTAGACGATGCTCGAGCGCTGGTCGAAAGCCACCAACTGGCCAATCTCGTTGGAGCGCTCGACGTTGCGCTTGAGTTCTTCAAGTTTCGCGGCGCTGCCATCGTAGCCGTCGGGGATCACCGGGCCGCCTTCCAGGCCGTCCTCGGTCACGCCGGTCCAGCGGGTCGAGGGCGTCCACAGCGACTTCATCGCCGCACGGTCGACGCCGGGCAGCAGGTACACCGCGTCGTTGAGCTGCTGCAGGCTGTGCAGGTAGTCCTTGTCGTAAAGGCTGCCGCGCGGGTTGGCCACCGCGATGCGCACGGCGTTGCCCAGCCCGGCCAGCTCCTGGCGGTGCTCCAGATAATGGTGGATGAAGGGGTGCTCGCGCGGGATCGTCTTCTCGAAGCTGGCGTTGAGCGTCAGGCGGGTGGCCTGCCAGCCCAGCAGCAAGGTCGCCGCCAGGCACAGCAGCAGGACCAGCGCACGGTGGTTGAACAGCGCGCGTTCCAGCAGCGAGCCGGAGGTGCTGTCGAAGTCGTCGAGGCGGCCGCTGGACGGCGCAGGGGAAGTGGTGGCGTGCATGGCTCAGTCCGCGCGAGAAGGTTGGGAGGAAGGCGCCAGGCGGCGCGCACCGGCCATGCCGACGGCGACCAGGGCGCCATCGGCGGTAACGGTGGCGGCGGTCAGCGGCAGGCCGTCGGAGACCGGCAGCGGCTGCGCGGCGAAGTGCGACAGGTCGCTGCGCAGCAGCATCCCGGCCTGGTTGGCGAGCAGCAGGTGGTCGCCGGCCACGCGGATGCCGTTGACCGAAGCGGGAATCGGGTTGACCAGCGGCTGGAAGCTTTCGCCGGCATCGTCGGAGGCGTACAGGGTGCCGCGCAGGCCGCCCAGCAGCAGGCGCCCGCCGGGCAGCACGGCGGCGGCGAAGTAGCTGCCGTCGTAGGGACTCTGCAGGGCATCGAAGTGGGCGCCGTCATCGCGGGAGCGCAGCAGCAGGCCCTGCTCGCCGGCGACATACAGGTCGCTGCCGTGACGGGCCAGGGCATACAGGTGCAGGCCGCGCCGATTCGGCAGGCGCTCCATCGCGGATTGCCAGCTGCGCCCGCCGTCTGCCGTGCTCAGCGCCAGGCCGTAGGCGCCGACCACCAGGCCGTGGCGAGCATCGGCGAAGCTCAGGGCCAGCAGCGGCTTGTCGGCGCCATCAGCGACCAGGCGCTGTGCAGCGGCGATACGCGCGGTGTCGCCGGAGGCCCCGGCGGCCTGCTGTTCCAGGTCCGCGGCGCGCCGGCCGTCGAGTTGCAAGGCCCAATGCTCGCCGCCGTCCTCGCTGTGCAGCACCACGCCGGCGTGGCCGATGGCCCAGCCCTGTTGCGCATCGATGAACTGCACGGCGGTCAGGCCGACACTCACCGGCACCGCCGTGGCCTGTCGCCAGGTGGCGCCGTTGTCGTCGGAGAGCAGCACCACGCCACGCTCGCCCACCGCCACCAGGCGCTCGCCGGCGCGGGCCACATCCTGCAACACCGCGCGCAGGGCCTGCGGGCCGTGCACGGCGGGCTGCGCCAGGGTATCCGGGCCGTTACCGGCAAGGGCCGCCGGCACGGCGCAGCAGGCTGCCAACAGGCAGGCGGAGAGAGTCTTCTTCATCGCACGCAACCTTCTTTTTCTTGTCATCGCTACAACGGTTTCGCTACGGAGCTTCCCTGTAGGAGCGGGCCGTGCCCGCGAATCGCGAGCATGGCTCGCTCCTACAACAGCCATGCGCCTGAGCCGGGCCGGGGGGCCATGGCGCCGCGGCGGGTTCGCGAGCAAGCTCGCTCCTACAGCCTGCGTTTCGTCCTGTAGGAGCGGGCCACGCCCGCGAATCGCGAGCATGGCTCGCTCCTACAACAGCCATGCGCCGGAGCGGGCCGGGGACCGTGGCGCCGCGGCGGGTTCGCGAGCATGGCTCGCTCCTACAGGTGCCCCTCAGCGCACGCCCTCGCCCGCCATGGCGTCGGCGGTGAACACCGAGTCCTTGTAGGGCGGCACGATGCGGTACTGCTCGCTCTTGCCGGCGAACAGGTCGCCGGCGAACCAGGCCCCGGAGAGCAGGTCGTAGAAGCCGTTGGTGAGGGTCACCACGCCGGGCAGGTCGGGCAGTACCACCGGCGACGTCCAGACCACCTTGGCCAGCTGGTTGCGGGCGTCGTAGCGCTCGCCGAGCACGGCGGCCCAGGTGTCCTCGTCGAGGTAGTAGGTGCTCCTGGGCATGACATGGCGCTGGCCGTTCTTCAGGGTCGCTTCCACCACCCAGACGCGGTGCAGCTCCCAGCGGATGGCGTCGGACTTCAGGTGGTGCGCATCGAGCAGCGCCTCGCCGTTTTCGGCGGTGAAGACCTTGTTGACGTTGTAGGGGATGTACATCTCCTTCTTGCCCACCAGCTTCCAGTCGAAGCGGTCGACGCGGCCGTTGAACACGTACAGCTCGTCGAAGCTCATGACTCCGGCGGTGGCCGGCGTCGGGGTGTCGCAGCAGGCATTGGGCAGGCGACGCACGCGGCGCTGACCGGGCAGGTAGGTCCACACCGCGGCCTTCTCGGCGTTGAGGTTTTCCAGGCCGGTGATGGCTTCGCCGGCGCGCAGCGGCGGGCCGTCGTTGGTCATGCGGATCGACCAGAACACGCCCTTGTCGCCGGTGCCGCCCGGCAGGTACCAGGGCATCTGCAGGTCGGCGCGGGAGTCGTTGGTCAGCACGTGCTTGCCGTCCGCGGTGGTCAGGTACTGGTTGAAGCTGGCGTGCCAGGAAGCGCCGCGCCAGCGCAGCAGGTGGTTCCACATGGCTTCCACGCCATTGGCCGGAATCGGGAACGGAATGCCCCCGGCGGCGCCCTCGGGCATCGGCCCGGCGGGGCCGTCCACCAGCTTGCCGCTGGTGGCGTTGGCGAAGGTGGCGTCGTACACCGACTGCGGCGCGGCGGCGCTGCGGTGGGTCGGGTAGACCTGCAGGCGGTAGCTGTCGGGGTACTTCTTCAGCATCGCCTGGATGCCGGGTGCCAGCTTGTCGGCGTACTGCGCCATGTTCTGCGCGGTGATGGTCAACTGCGGCTTCTCGCTGGCGAAGGGGTCGCCGCGCTTGCCGCCGTCCTGGTAGGCCGGGTCGACCTGGGTGTAGCCGCCGGTCCAGGCCGGGATGCTGCCGTCGGCGTTGCCGGCGCGCTCGCCGCCCAGCGGGGTCAGCGTGGTCTTGAGCTTGCCCGCCTCCTCCGCGGACACCGCGCCGAAGGCGCCATGGGCAAACAGCAGGGAGGCACTCAGGGCGGTGAGCAGGGAAACGACTTTCTTGTTGTGTTTCATCGGGCAGTCCTCGGTCAGAAGGTGCGGCTGACGGTGAAGGCGATGAAGTCGCGGTCTTTCAGCGACTGTTCGTAGGTGTAGTGGTTGTCGGCGTCGAGGAAGGTGTTCTCCGGGCCGTAGTAATGCGTGTAGGTCAGGCCCAGGTTCCAGGTGTTGAGGTAGTTGCCCTTCAGGCCGATGTTCAGGTCGCCGCCGTGGTCGGTGCCAAAGCCGGTGCCCAGCGCTTCCGACGCGCCGTTGGTGTAGCTCGCGCCGATGGGCACCGAGAGGTCGAGGCCGGGGTAGATCTGCCGGTACATCGGTTCGAACACCAGGCGCAGGCTGGTGGCGTCGCGGTCGGCGTTGGGGTCCACGGCATCGGCGTTCTGGCTCACGCTCATCACGCGGTTCCAGGCGATCTCGCCGAGGAAGCTGGATTCGGCGGCGACGAGGTTCGGCTCCAGGCTCGCCAGCCAGGAGAAGTTGGCGTGCAGCGTGCGGCCGGTGGCGTAGACCGGGTCATCGTCGTTGTCGATCGCCTCGCCCGGCGCCAGCGCGTGCTGGCTGGTGGAGGCCAGCGGCTGGTTCCAGCGGGTGGACAGCTCGCCCGCCACGTTGAAGTTGCCCAGCGTGGTGGAGAAGCTCGCCCCCAGCGCCTCGATGCCCTCGGGATAGACCCAGTAGTACTCGCCGGCCTTGCCGGTGACCGGGTTGAGGTTGGCGAAGTCCGGGCGCACGTTGAGTTGCGGGCTCTTGTCGTGGAAGCGGATGGCGTAGACGCCCCAGTCCACCGTCTCGGTGCGCCAGCGCAGTTGCACGCCGCCCTGCCCCGAGTCCTTGGCCTCCTTGTCGTTGCCGCGGTAGAAGGCCAGCGGCTGGCCACCAGGCATCACCGGCGCGCCGACGAACATGCGCTCGCCGCCGTCGCCGAAGAAGTCGTCATTGGAGAAGTAGCTGCCGGCAGCCGGCAGGCGGTTGGCTTCCCACTCGAACTGGTAGTAGGCGCCCAGGGAGACGTCCGGGGTCAGCTGCAGCTGGCTGGAGACCTGCTGCACCGGGCGGATCAGTTCCTTGAACTGGGTGTTGGGCACCGACAGGCCCTTGACCACGTCGACCGGCGCCATGCCGCCGGCGATGCCGTTCATGCCGTAGAACAGGCTCTCGCCCCACTGCATGGCGTAGCGGCCCAGGCGCCCGGACACCGGCATCTCGCCGATCTCGGTCTTGCCGAAGACGAAGGCATCCAGCAACTCGCCCTTGCGCCCGTGCAGGGTGCGGGTGTCGTCGGTGAACTCGTCGTAGTCCACCGAGTAGCTGTTGGCGCGGCTGGGGTCGTTGTTGTCGGTGCCACGGTTGTAGACGTCGTCGTACCAGGCCGCGCCGCTGACCCGCGCACCGACGTTGCCGTAGGTGATGTCCAGCTCGGAGAGCAGGTCCAGGCGGTTGGAGATCAGGCCCTTGTCGAAGTTGCGGTCGCCATCGTCCAGGTTCAGCGCGGTCGAGCCTTCGGTGAGCTTGCTGCTGGGGTCCTGGGTGCGCCAGGCGGCGCTGTACTTCAGGGTGTTGTCCCAGCGCGCCCGCAGGTCGGGGTTGCCGGTGTCGAATTCGAAGGCCTGGGCGTGGCTGGCGGCCAGGGCGAACAGCGCCAGGGTGAGGGGCTTGAGCGGCGGCAGCGGCCGCGCGGTTGCACGCGTGCGAGTCAACATCGGGGTTTCCTCTTTCTTGTTCTTGTGCGTCGGTGTTGGCGGTGGTGAGCCGTGGCGCGCCGTCAAGGCAGGGCGCGCCGGGCACGGGATCAGATGGGGCGCGCGGTGACCTCCAGCATCTGCTTGACCAGGCCGATGCGGTCGAAGGTCGGGTCGCGCTGGATCTCCTTCTCGCCGGCCAGCAGGGACATCTCGCTGATGTATCTGCAGCGTTCGAAGCGGCGGCCCATGAAGCGCCGCAGCTGGTCGTCGAGATCGCCGCCGGCGGTCAGTTCCTCGGCCAGCACCACGGCATCCTCGATGGCCATGCCGGCGCCCTGCCCCAGGTGCGGCGTGGTGGCGTGGGCGGCATCGCCGATCAGCAGCACGCGGCCGCGGTACCAGGGTTCATCGACGAACACGGCTTCCAGCGGCTTGTAGACGACCTCGGCGCTGTCGCCGATCTGCCCGCGCAGCTCGCCGATCAGCCCGCCGAAACCGGCCAGGCGCTCGCGCAGGCCGTCAGCCAGGCTGGCCGGGTCCATCCAGGGGTTGCCCGGTTCGTGGGAGGTGGTGAAGAGGTACATCAGGTCATCGGCCAGCGGCACCAGCCCGGCGTTGCCGGCCGGCCCCTGGTAGTTGGCCAGGTGGTCGATGCCGGCGGCGCGCGGGAAGTTGTGGCGCCACACCGACTGGCCGGTGAAACGCGGCTGGTATTTATCGCCGAAGAGCAGGCCACGGACCCGCGAGAACAGGCCGTCGGCGCCGGCCACCAGCGCGTAGCGGCCCTGGCTGCCATCGCTGAAGAGCACGTCGACGCCGCTGGCGTCCTGCTCCAGGCTTTCCACCGAGGTGCCCAGGCGTACCTGGGTGCCCAGCTCGATGGCGGTTTCGCTCAGCACCTTGTGCAGGGCGCGGCGGGAGATGCCGACGTTGGCCGGATACTGCGGGCCGGCCAGGCGCTGGCCGGGAATGCGCGCCAGCTGTTCACCGTGGGTGGTGTAGATGGCGACGTCCTCGAAGGCGTAGGCGGCGTCCAGGTAGGCGTCGAGCAGGCCGAGGCGGTGCATCTCGCGCACCACGTTGCTCTGCTGGATGATGCCGACGCCGTAGACCGTCCACTGCGTCTTCAGCTCGACCAGGTCGACCGCGATTCCCTTGCGGCGCAGGGCGATGGCGGCGCACAGCCCACCAATCCCGCCGCCGACGATCAGCACGTTGCTCACAGTATTCATGGCATCTCTCACGTCTTGTTCTTGTTGTCCGCCCCGCGCTGCGCGGCGGCCGTTGTGTGTGCCCGTGGCACAGCTTCCCGGCGGTGCCGGGCTTTGACTAATCGAGTCCGCGGATGCGACCTATCGCGCGGCGCGATACCTCAGGCGTGCAGTTGCGCCAGCGGCAATAGCAGCCAGCCGTCCGCTTCGCGGTGTTGCAGCGCCGGCAGCACCTCGCCGCGGCAGGGGCCGTGCACGCAGGCGCCGTCCTCCGGCCGGAAGCGCGCGCCGTGGGCGTAGCAGATGACCCACTGGCCGTCGGCGCTGAGGAAGCGGTCCTTGCGGTACTCCAGCGGCACCGACAGGTGCGGGCAGCGGTTGCGGTACACGCGCACCCGCCCCTGGTGGCGGAGGGCGAACAGGCTGTCCGCGCCCCTGCCCTGCGGGTCGAAGCCGCGCGACTGCCCCTCGCCCAGCTCGTCGAGCCGGCACAGCGCCACGCACTCCACGGCTCAGCCCTGCTTGGGCGGCGGGCCGCTCGGCGCCCACTTCTCCCGCGAGGTGAAGAGGAACAGCTGCGAGTTGTCCGCCGACATCGGCGCCTGGCGCTCGGCCCAGGCGTCGTCGTGCTTGTCCATGTCGGCGTCGTACTCGATGTGGCAGCCCAGCGGGCTGTTGAAGTACCAGAACCAGTTGGAACCCAGCAGGTGGCGGCCGGGGCCCCAGAAGCTGGTCCAGCCCTTGTGCTGGAAGCGCGTGCCGGCCAGCAGTACCTCGGTGCCGCTGCCCAGGTGGAAGGTGAAGTGCTCGCAGCCCTGCATGTGCGGCGGGGTCTGGATCATGAACAGGCAGTGGTGGTCGTCCATGCCGGCGCTGCGCATGAAGGGCCCGACGCCGACGAAGCGGTCGGTGGTGACGAAGCCCAGGCGGTCGCGGTAGAAGGCCTCGCCCTTGGCGGCGTCGGGCACGAAGTACACGACGTGGGACAGGGTGCGCGGCAGCGCCGGCATGTCCGGTGTGATGCCCAGCTGGTTGAGCGGGCGCTGCGGCGCGCTGCCGGGGGCGTTGGTGAGGTCGGCCGGGGCCTCGAAGGCGCGGCGCCAGGAGACCTGGAAGGCAATGGCGAAGCCCAGGTCATCGACAGTGTGCAGCGTGCCGTTGTCGTCGCGATGCACCGCGCGGTCGCGTCCCAGTTCGTCGGCGATGGCTTCCAGGTCCGCGGTCGAGGCCACGCCGTAGACGGTCTCGCGCAGCGACGGGGTCGGCCCGAGCGGCGGCGGCAGGCTCGGGTCGTCGCCACGGCGGATGACGATGGCGGTGCCGTCCAGGGCCTCGAAGCGGCCGCCGTCGGCGTCCAGTTGGGCGGCCGTGAGGCCGTAGTCACGCAGGCAATCGGCACAGGCCTGGATATCGTCGACGCCGAACACCAGCGCGTCGAGTCCAAGAATGTTCATGGCTACCACTCCATTGAAATTATGATTCGGCGCCAGGCAGGGGGTCGCCGGTGGTGGGTCGCCGCGGCTCGTCGGCCGCTCGACTGGAGCGCAGGTTGAGGGCACGCCCGGCGCGCTGACCAATCGCATGTGGGGATGCGAGGCATCGGCAATCGCGATACCTGCCCGGCGGCCCATGACGCGGGGCGTTAGCCGCACAGCGGCGGCGAAGTGGTATTGACGTAGCGGGAATGCAGCGGGAAGGTATCGCGAAAATAACTACAAGAACCGTGAGCCATCGCCATGCGTTTTCACCACCTGGACCTGAACCTGCTGGTGGCGCTGGATGTGCTGCTCGAAGAGCAGAACATCACCCGTGCCGCCGAACGCCTGCACATGACCCAGTCGGCCACCAGCGGCGTGCTGGGGCGCCTGCGCACCTTCTTCGAGGACGAACTGCTGGTGCAGGTCGGGCGCAAGATGCAGCCCACGCCCTACGCCCTGGAACTGGCCACCCCGGTGCGCGAAGTGCTGCTGACGATCCGCTCCTCGATCACCGCCAAGCCGGTGTTCGACCCATCCACCAGCAAGCGCCACTTCCGCCTGGTGACCTCGGACTACCTGATCAGCGTGCTGTTCGCCCAGGTCATCCAGAAGATCCACCAGGAGGCGCCCCACATCACCTTCGAGATGGTCAGCCCCGGCGACAACAGCGCCGAGCTGCTGATGCGCGGCGAGGTGGACATGATGATCGTGCCCGAGCGCTACATCATCGACGGCCATCCGGCGCAGCTGCTGTTCGAGGAGGACCACGTCTGCGTGGTCTGGCGCGACAACCCGGCGGTGGGCGACGCCCTGACCCTGGAGCAGTACATGCAGATGGGCCACATCTCGGTGGGCTTCGGGCGCAACCGGCACCTGAGCATCGAGGACTGGTTCATGAGCCAGTACGGCTTCAACCGCCGCCTGGAAGTGATCACCAACGACTTCAACACCCTGCCGCAACTGCTGGTGGGCACCCAGCGCGTGGCCACCATGCACCGCCGCCTCGCCGAGCTGTACGCCCACTACCTGCCGCTGCGCATCCTGCCGCCGCCGGTGAAGATCCCGGTGATGCGCGAGTTCATGCTCTGGCACCGCAGCATGGAGGGCGACCCGATGCACCGCTGGCTGCGCGAGCGCATCCGCGCCTTCATCCAGAGCGTCGACCAGCAGCCGGACACCCTGCGCGCCTCCGCCTGAGCCGGCCATCGCCCCGGCCGCCGCAACGGCGCCGGGGCATCGCGTTTCACGATACCTCGCATCCCCACTCGCGATTGGCCGCGCCCCGCCCGGCCTGCGTACCTTCCCTGCGAACCGCGCCCTGCGTGCCTGCCGCTGTTTCCGGGCGCCGGCCTCAACGACCGCAGAAGGACAAGAAGAATGTTCCGTTACTTCCCCACCAATTACGTCTGGAATCTCTCGGTGGACCTAGCCATCGAGATGGGCGCCCGCCTGGGCGAGATCGAGGAAATGTGCGCCCCGCTGCAGGAGGCCGCCCAGCAGCCCGATGCCGCCGGCACCCGGGCCTTCCGCGAGACCTGGGCGACAATGGCCGACAAGCTCTGCGGCCTCGCCGAGGAAGACGAAGCCGCCGGCCGCCGCCTTTCCGCTGGCGAGAAGTACAACCGCGCCGCCACCTACTACCTCACCTGCGAACGCCTGCAGGCCCACGGCGCGCCGGGCCGCGAGGCGCTGTACCGGCGCTTCCTCGAGACCTTCGCCCGTGGCATCGACCTGGCGAAGGAAAACTGCGAGCGGGTGGAAATCCCCTACGAGGGCAAGCACCTCTCCGGCCTGCTGGTGCGCGCCGAGTGCGTCGACGGCCCGGCGCCGCTGCTGGTGCAGGTCAACGGCCTGGACTCGACCAAGGAGATGAAATACCGCGTCGGCCTGCCGGCCTGGCTGGCCAGGCGCGGCGTGTCCTCGCTGATCATCGACCAGCCCGGCACCGGCGAGGCGCTGCGCCTGCACGGCCTGACCGCGCGCTACGACAGCGAGCACTGGGCCAGCCGCGTGGTGGACTGGCTGGAGACCCGCGTGGACGTCGACCCCAAGCGCATCGGCCTGGAAGGCGTGTCCCTCGGCGGCTACTACTGCCCGCGCGCGGTGGCCTTCGAGCCACGCTTCGCCTGCGGTGTGGTATGGGGCGCCAACCACGACTGGCGCGACGTGCAGAAGCGCCGCCTGGAGAAGGAAGGCAACTTCCCGGTGCCGCACTACTGGGCGCACGTGCAGTGGGTCTGGGGGGCGAAGGACATGGACGAGTTCATGGCGATCGCCGAGAACGTGCACCTGGATGGCGTGCTGGACCGCATCCGCGTGCCCTTCCTGGTCACCCACGGCGAGAAGGACTCGCAGATCCCGCTCAAATGGGCGCACCGCACCTACGAACAGCTGGTGAACAGCCCCAGGCGCGAGCTGAAGATCTTCACCGAACGCGAGGGCGGCGTGCAGCATTCGAGCTTCGACAACAGCATCAACGCCGGCCACTACATCGCCGACTGGGTCGCCGAAACCCTGGGCGGCCGTACCGCCTGACATCCCTTGCGCCGCTGCCAGCGGCGCTGCTCCCGCGGGGTGTCGGCCCCGCCCTCCCACGGCGCCCACCGGCGCCGTTTTCTTGCTGCTCGCTCCCCTGCAGGAGCGCCCCATGGGCGCGATCGCGGGCATGGCCCGCTCCTACAGTTGGCGCCGACGCTGCCCTGTAGGAGCTGGCCACGCCTGCGACGGCCCTGGCACCGAACCATCACGGACGCAGCCCGCCTTCGCCCCACGCCACCCAGGCCATGGGCGTAGGAGCGGACTCCGTCCGCGATGGCTGACCGGCAGAAGCGGCGCCAGGCGAGGCATTCGAGCGCGCGGACCCTGTCCGCGGATCGCGGGCATGGCCCGCTCCTACAATTGGCGCCGACGCTGCCCTGTAGGAGCTGGCCACGCCTGCGACGGCCCTGGCACCGAACCATCGCAGACGCAGCCCGCCTTCGCCCCACGCCACCCAGGCCATAGGCTTAGGAGCGGACTCCGTCCGCGATGGCTGACCGGCAGAAGCGGCGCCAGGCAAGGCATTCGAGCGCTTCCGGGCGCGGAGGATGTCCGCGGATCGCGGGCATGGCCCGCTCCTGCAGTTGGCGCCGACGCTGCCCTGTAGGAGCTGGCCACGCCTGCGACGGCCCTGGAACCGAACCATCGCAGACGCAGCCCGCCTTCGCCCCACGCCACCCAGGCCATAGGCGTAGGAGCGGACTCCGTCCGCGATGGCTGACCGGCAGAAGCAGCGCCAGGCAAGGCATTCGAGCGCTTCCGGGCGCGGACGATGTCCGCGGATCGCGGGCATGGCCCGCTCCTGCAGATTCAGGTCGGGTCAGGCAGGTGCGCGGGTGCCGTGGAACGACGCGATGCGCCAGCCCTTCTCGCCGTTCACCCACAGCTGCGTTGCAAAGCCCTCGGCACGCACCGGCTCGCCGCCGCCGCGCTTCTGCAGCAGGTTGCATTGCGGCCCGCTCATCAGCGCCAGGCCTTCGCCGAACAGGCGCACCCTCAGTTCGCCGCGCTCCACCGCCAGGTAGCGCACGGCAGCACGGGCATAATCGAGATACTGCGCCTTGTCCTGCACAAGGCCGGTGGTGTGCACGTAGAGCAGATCGTCAGCGAACAGCTCATCCAGCCGCGCATGATCCTCCTCGACCAGCGCACGCTGGCGTTCGGCTTCCAGGTTCAGCAAAAGATCACGAATGTCGTTCATGGGGGCTTTCCTTGGTGGTTGTGAGGCCTCAGTGGTTGTTGGGCCTTGGTGGTTGTTGAGCGGGCGCATCCTCGCCTCACCCACGGCCGGGGAAAAATCGCCGATCGCCATGCCAGGCATCGCCACTCCCGATACCCCCCGGCGCCGTCGGACCGGCACCGGCAACGCCACGCACCGCGCGGCGTCCCCGCCTATCGACAGCATCGATGCCTGCCCATCGACAACATCTGATGGTCCCCGCCGCCGCGCCACCCTAGCCTGCCGGCAAACAACAAGACGAGGAGAGTCCGTCCATGGGCGCCCTGCACCTGCACTGCTCCACCCTGTTCGATGGCACCGGCCTGGAAACGCGCCAGCGGCAGACGCTGATCATCGACAATGGCCTGATCCGCCATGTCGGCCCGACGAGCGAGGCGCCGCGTCCGGCCGCGGGCGATCGCGAAGTCCACGGCGACTTCGTCATGCCCGGCCTGGTGGACGTGCACACCCACCTGGCCTTCGGCAACGCCCAGAGCGAGGAAGACATCGATATCTGGACCAGCGACGAATTCCGCGCCCTGCGCGGGCTGTTCTTCGCCCAGCACGTGCTGGCCGCCGGCGTCACCTCCATGGTCTGCCCCGGCGACAGCGGCCAGCTCAGCATCGCGGTGCGCAACACGGTCAACGCCGGGCTCTTCGAAGGCCCGCGCATCGCCGCCAGCAGCCGTGTGATCACCAACCGGCAGAGCCTCAACGACTGGTTTCCCAGCCGCGTGGGCGCGCCGGAATTCTTCACCGCCGCGCTGGTCACCAGCCGCACCGAGGCCATCGCCGAGATCCGCAAGCAGGCCAAGGACGGCGTCGACCTGATCAAGATCGCCATGGACGGCACCCACCGCCGGCCCGATGGCGAGATCATCGCCGCCTTCACCGCCGAGGAGACCCGCGAGATGGTCGAGGAAGCCCACCGCCTGGGTTGCCGCGTGGCCACCCATGCCTATGGCCGCGAGGCGGTGATGTACGCGGCCCGGGCGGGCGTCGACCTGGTCTTCCACGCCTTCTACATGGACGACGCCTGCATCGAGGCGCTGCTCGACGCCGGCAGCGTGCTCGCGCCGACCATGACCTTCCCGCAGAACACCGTGGACTTCTGCCAGCCCCACGACCCGGCCATCAGCACCGGCTACGCCGGATACTGCGCGCGCACGCTGGAGCTGGGCACGCCGGTGCTCAAGCGCGCCAAGGCCGCCGGCATCCCCTTCGCCTGCGGCAGCGACAGCGGCTTCGCGGTAACGCCCTACGGCGAATGGCACGCCCGCGAGCTGGAGCTGCTGGTTCGGCGACTGGACTTCACGCCCGCCGAGGCCCTCTACGCCGCCACCAACGTCGGCGCGCGGCTGATGCCCCGCGGCGACACCCTGGGCACGCTGGCGCCGGGCAAGCAGGCCGACCTGCTGATCCTCGACGGCTCGCCGCTGGAGGACATCCGTATCCTCCAGGACCGCAGCCGCCTGCAGGCGGTGTACAAGGCCGGCGAGCCGGTGCGCCTGCAACGCACCGCGTACAACCCCAAGCAGGTGTCGGACTTCAACTCGCTGAAGTGGACCGACCTTTACACCCGCGAGCGCGTCGCCCAGTTGGGCAAATGGAGCCAGTGAGCATGAACCCACTCGATTTCGAACGGGCCGCGCACCTCGCCGCCGCCACCCTGCGCCACGCCCGCACCCTGGGCATGCGACCGCTGGCCGCCGCCGTGCTGGATGTTGCCGGCCACCCGCTGGCGGTGCTGCGGGACGAACAGGCCAGCTTCCTGCGCCCGCAGATCGCCACCGGCAAGGCCCGCGGCTGCCTGGGCATGGGGTTCGGCGGCCGCGAACTGGCGCGCCGCGCCCAGGCCATGCCGGCGTTCTTCGATGCGATCAACAGCCTCACCGCCGGCGAGGTGATCCCGGTGGCCGGCGGCATTCTCCTGCGTGACGAGGACGGTCGGCTGCTGGGCGCCATCGGCGTCAGCGGCGACACCTCGGACAACGACGAACGCTGCGCACTGCTGGCCATCGCGGAACTCGGCCTGCATGGCGAGACGGGCGACCCTCAATCCTGATCGGGCAGCGCGCCCTGATCGAGCAGCGCGGCCTGCGCCGCCAGCACCTGGCGGAGCCAGGCCAGCGCCGGGTCGAAAGCCTGTTGCGGATGCCATTGCAGCACCTGCGACGCGGCAGGAAATTCGAGCGGCGCCGGCACCACCCGCAGCGGATAGCGCCGCGCCAGCGCCTCGGCCTGGCGGCGGAACAGCGTGGCGATGCGCGGCGTGCCGACGATGAACTCGGCCATCAGGGAAAAGCTCTGCACCGCCACCGCCACCCGCCGTTCGATGCCGATCTCGCGCAGGTGCTGGGTATCCAGGGACAGGTTCTGGCCGTCGGTGAACTCGCGCACCACGTGCTCGGCCGCGCAATAGGCATCGAGGCTGAGCGATGCCGGGTGCGCAGGGTGAGCCGCGCAGACGAGGCAGCACAGCTCGTCGTCGAGCAGGGCTTCATGGGGGTAGCGCGGGTTGATTCGCCGTTGCGGGACGATCACCAGGTCGCTGCGCCGATACTCCAGCGCCTCGGCCACCACATCGCCGTCGCGCGGCAGCGGCAGGTCGCGCAGCACCAGCGAGGCCATGGGCGCTCGTCGCGCCAGCTCGCGGCTGACCGCGGGCAACAGGGTCGCCGCGACATAGTCCGACGCCACCAGGGTGAAGCGCCGGTCGCAGCGGGCCGGGTCGAAGTCGGCGGACGTCTCCACCACCTCCCCCGCCAGGTTCAGCACCTCGCGCACCTTGGGCGCCAACTGGCGCGCCAGCGCGGTCAGCTCAAGGCCTCGGCCCAGCGGCACCAGCAACGGGTCCTGGAAATGCTCGCGCAGCCGGCCCAGCGCGGCGCTGGTGGCCGACTGGCCGAGATTGAGGCGCTGCGCCGCCCGGCTGACGCTGCCCTCGTCGAGCAGCACATCCAGGGCGACCAGCAGGTTGAGGTCCAGACGTCGATAGCGCATGGGCGACTTATACCCAAGCGCTGCGCTCGCGATGAGCGTATTTCGCGCTGCCAGGTATCGCGCGGCGCGATACCTGGCGCTTGCCGGGCCTATTGCGCCGCGGCGGGCTTCCAGTCCAGCAGGTGGTGGGTGAAGCCGTAGCTCGCCGACTGGTAGTAGCTGATCGCGCGCTGCACCAGCGGGTCGTCGGTCTTCGCCGTCACTTCGGTGCTGGCGCCCAGCGCCTGGTTATGCCGGCGCACTTCGCCCCGCGGGCTGAGGATCGCCAGGTCGTGGCCGTCGAACAGGCCCAGGTGCTGGTAGTTGCCGATCACCACCCGCGGCGGCAGCGCGTTCGGCACCATCAGGTCGCGCCCGTAGAAGGTCGAGGTGTAGCCGAGGTGGAGGATCGACAGCAGGCTCGGCGCCAGGTCCAGCTGGCTCGCCAGTTCGCTGCGCTCCCCCGCCGGCAGCAGCTTGGGCGCGTAGATGAACAGCGGAATCTGGTAGTTCTCCACCGGCAGGTCTTCCTTGCCGGCGCTGCCCGCGGTGTGGTCGGCGACGAACACGAACAGGGTGTTGTCGAACCACGGCTTGCTCTTCGCCGCCGCGAGGAACTGGCCGATGGCGTAGTCGGTGTACTTCACCGCGCCTTCGCGGCCCTTGCCCGAGGGAATGTCGATGCGCCCGTCCGGGTAGGTGTACGGGCGGTGGTTGGAGGTGGTCATGAGTTGCAGCAGGAACGGCTGCTGCCGCGCATGGTCTTCGTCCGCCAGCTTGATGGCCTGGGCGTAGAGGTCTTCGTCGCTCATGCCCCAGGCGTTCTTGAAGTGGATGTCCGACTCCTGGACGCTGGACTGGTCGACGATGCGGTAGCCGTTGCCGCCGAAGAAGGCGTTCATGTTGTCGAAGTAGCCGCGCCCGCCATAGAGGAACACGGCGTCGTAGCCCACGTTCTTCAGCTGCTGGCCGAGGCTGGCGAAGCCGCTTTCGCGGCCGACGCGCTTGACGATGGAGCGCCCCGGCGTGGGCGGGATCGACAGGGTGATGGCTTCCAGGCCACGGTCGGTACGGGTGCCGGTGGCGTAGAAGTTGTTGAAGTAGAGGCTGCTGCGGCGCAGCTCGTCGAGGTTGGGGGTGAGGTTGCGGCCGTCGCCATTGCTGCCCAGGTACTTGGCGCTCAGGCTCTCGATGGTCACCAGGACGATGTTGTAGCGCTTGGGTTCGCCCGCGCTGGCGATGCGGCGGCGGATGTCCATCGGCTCGCTGCCGGTGAAGCGCGCGTTGGGCTCGGTCAGCTCGGCGCGGATCTGCTGGGTCACCTGCTCGGCCGGCAGCGTGGCGTAGAACTGCGGGTAGTCCAGCTCGTTGTTGCGGAAGGCGGCGAAGAACTGGTACGGCCCGTTGCTCGCCAGTTCGCGGGCATAGGTGTTGCCGCCCTGGCCACGCGGGGTTTCCTGGTCCACCAGCAGGCCGGCGAGCAGCGCCAGCAGCACCAGGCCGACGCAGCCCAGCAGGCGGCGCGGCAGGGAGACGCTCGGGGCGTCGCGCAGGCGGCCGAGCACCTTGACCAGCGCGAGGGTCACCACCAGCGACACGGCGGCGAGGATGCTCAGCAGCAGGCCGATGGGATAGGACTCGAGGATGTTGTTCAGCACCTCGTCCGAGTACACCAAGTAGTCGACCGCGATGAAGTTGAAGCGCACCCCGAACTCGTCCCAGAACAGCCATTCGGCCACCGCGGTGAAAAGCATCACGTAGACGCTGACGAACAGCGTGGCCGTCAGCAGCCAGCGCCAGGTCGGGCTGCGCCAGACCCGCGCGGGCATCAGCAACAGCACCACGCCCATCGGCAACAGGGCATAGACGAGGAAGCTCAGGTCATACAGCAGACCGATGGCGAAGACCGCCAGGTGGCCCGAGCCGACCTCGGGCAGGTGGCTGAACAGCAGGACCGATCGGGTGAGGAAGAAGACGATCAGCCAGAGCAAGGCGACCAGCGCCACGAAGCGCATCGCAGCCGAGCGGAAAAGTTGCATGGGGTGTCCCTTGTAGTCGTGCGTTTTGGGGCGGAGCAAGGCAATCGGATAGGTGCCGCAGCGGGCAGCCGGCAGCACTGTACAAAGGCAAAGGAAAAGAATTCGTCAAAGGAGCGGATTTTCCCTGCCCGGCTCAAACAGCCCGTAGACAGAAGGGCGAAATCCGCCAGCCAACGTTCGGCGGGTCCGCTATCGGCTGTCACGACGTCTTTTTCACACGCCCTTGACGAGACCTTGATCGCGCAAACCGACAATGGCGGTAACTGACGAGTCCGCCCCCATGAACGAACCCCAACGCCTCTTGGCCACCCCTCCCCATCGCGACTGCGATGCCCTTGCCGGCAGGTCGCTCGGCGATGGCATTGCCCAGCGAGTTCGCCGATGGCGGGAGAAACGCCTGCTGCGCCTGGCGCTGCGCATGGCCGAGGAGCCGATCCTGGTGCTGGAGGTGGCGCAGACTCCCGGCGCCGCCTGGCCGGTGTTGCTGGAGCACGGCAACCGCGTCATCGTGGCGACCTGCCCGTCCGGCGACGCGTTGGCGCAGGCCCACCAGAAGTTGCCGGAGACGCTGAAGCGGCGCATCCGGGAGCTGCCCGCCCCAGAGGAAAACGCCGAGCTGCGCAAGGGCTCGGTGGACTGCCTGCTGCTGCCGGAAATCCCCCGCACCGCCTGCAACCGACAGAACATCCGCCTGCTCAACCAATGGATTCCGGTGACCCGCGACAGCGCCATCCTGTTCGCCCGAGTCGACCACTCCAGCCAGGCGCTCGGCACCGCCGCGTCCTGCCCCTGCGATCCCGAACCCCACCCCGGCGGCCCGGACTTCGCCAACGCCCGTTCCCTGGAGCGCGAATTCCAGCGCCTCGGGTTCTCGCAGATCCGCCACTACAACCTGATCCCCGGCGTGGACGGCGTGCGGGTCTATATCCTGCGCAAGTGAACGGGCTGACCTTCCATCGGTGAACCAGCGGGCGACGGCACGCTCGCTATACTGGTTTTTTGCCATCACCGAGGACACAGGGGGACACCCCGATGCAGACCCACAAGGTTTTGCGCTATCTCCCATGGCTCGCCCTGGCGCTGACCCTGGGCAGCCTTGCCGGCTGGCAGATCGGCAACCTCATCGGCCTGCACGGCAACCGCTGGTTCGCCGAACCGGAGTTCGGCTTCGAAATCCTCGTCGCCCTCAGCGGCATCCTCTGCGGCGCATTGCTCTCCTATGCCAGCGAGCGCGGCCTGGCGTGGCGATCCATCGGCGTGCTGGCCGGCGCCTGCTTCATCTTCGCCGTCCTGGCGTACTGCCGACACAGCCTCGGCGGGCTCTCCGTGGAGACCAACCTGCTCGCCTACCTCCGCCAGTTCGTCCTGCAGACGTTCGGCATCTGGTTCTCGCCGGTCTTCGGCGCGGCGGCGGTTTCACTGCTGCGCGTGATCCTGCGCTGAGGCGCCGCCATCGCCTGCACCAGCCGCAGCTGATTCGTCTTCCCTCGCGAAGCACCGCGGGAACCCCCGCTCGCCACGCGGCGCGTTCGGCAAGCGCTGGTCAATCATCGGCGGGAGACGGCAGACTGTGCGCACCGCACCGAGGAACCTGCCATGGATTGCCCGCCTCCGCCCACCTTGCGCACCGCGCGCCTGCTGCTCACGCCGATCGAGCTGACCGACGCCGAGGTCATCCAGCGCCGGTTCCCGCACTGGGAGGTGGTGCGCTACCTGGACAGCCGCGTGCCCTGGCCCTACCCGGACGACGGCGCCCTGGCCTACGTGCGTGACGTGGTCCTGCCGGCCATGGCGCGTGGCGAGGAGTGGCACTGGATGATCCGCCTCGCCAGCGAACCGGACGACGCCATCGGCACGGTCTCGCTGTTCGATCAGCCAGACAACCATCGCGGTTTCTGGCTGGCGCCCGCCTGGCAGGGCCACGGCTACATGAGCGAGGCCTGCGAAGCGGTCAACCGCTTCTGGTTCCTGACGCTGGAAAAGCCGGCGCTGCGGGTGCCCAAGGCTGTACCCAACCAGGGTTCGCGGCGCATTTCCGAACGCGAGGGCATGCGCCTGGTGGGCCGCGACGAAGGTCACTTCGTCAGCGGCGTGCTGCCACGGGAAACCTGGGAGCTGACGCGGGAAGAGTGGCTGGCGCGCCATGCAGCCGACTGAACAGGCCTGGCAGGGCGAGCTCTGGCTCGGCGCGGATTTCTGCCTGGTCGCCGGTACCACCGGCCACGCCCGTGCCCACGCCCATTACGCGCACCAGTTGCTGATGGCCCGTGAGGGCGAGGTGAAGGCGCTGATCGACGACCAGCCGCAGCAGGCCGCGCTGCTGGTGATCGCCTCCAACCAGCGCCACGCGATCCTCCACGGCGGCCAGCACACCGTGACGCTGTTCGCCGAGCCGCTGGCCTTCGAGCTGGCCGATCTGCAGCGCCTCTGCCGCAGCACGGGCGCCGATCTGCCGCGCCTGACGCAAGACCTGCGCCACCTGCCGCGTCGCCAGCTCGACCCGCGCCTGGAAAAAGCCCTGCAACGCATTCGCGCGCTGGACGATGGCGCCCTGCCCGCCCACGAACTGGCCGCGCAAGCCTCACTCTCGCTGAGCCAGCTGGAACGGCTGTTCAGCGGTAGCCTGGGCCTGTCGGTGCGCCGCCTGGTGCTCTGGCAGCGACTGCGCCAGGCGCTGCGGCTGGCCATGGCCGGCGAGAGCCTGACAAACGCCGCCATCGCCGCGGGCTTCGCCGACTCCGCGCACTTCTCCCGCAGCGTGCGCAAGCAGTTCGGCATACGCGCCGACCTGACGCTGCGGCAGCTCACGCTGCGGTTGCTGAGCTGAGGGATACCTGTAGGCACGAGCGCTGGCGCCCCCCACATCGAGGCTGAATGGCGAGCTTTTCGTAGGAGCGAGCTTGCTCGCGAACGCATTGCACCCTGTGCCGCCTGCGTGAGGCGGGTTCGCGAGCAAGCTCGCTCCTACAGGTTCGTTTGCCCCTGCGCCGACTGGCAGAAACGTCTTGCTCGACAGCTCCCCGTCATTTGACGCTCGCGCGGCGTAGCTGCGGCGGCAACGGCGCCGGCGGGTGCAGCACATCGGCGCGACGGAACGGTTCGGCAAGCTGATCAAAGTACCCCACGGGATAGTCCGGGCGGTCGCCAATGCCCAGGTCATCCTCCGCCAGCGCATACTCCGGCAGGTGCAGCGCGGTGCCCAGCAGGCGATCCCAGACGCTGAAGAACAGCGCGAAATTCACGTCCCCCGCCGTGCCGTATTTCAGGTGATGCAGACGATGCAGCGGCGCCCAGGCGAACAGATAGCGCAGCGCGCCGATGCGCATATCGACGTTGCTGTGCTGCAGCAGCAGCTGGATGGCGATGGCAAACGCCAGCAACGCCGCGACCTCCAGCGGGATGCCCAGCAACAGCAGCGGCAGCGTGCCGCCCAGGGCTTCGAGCATCTGGTGCAGCGGATGCTTCATCAGCCCGTTGAAGCCATACATCCGCGTGACGCTGTGGTGCACCGCATGCAGGCGCCACAACAGCGGCGAACGGTGGCTGGCGACGTGCACCAGGGTGATGCCGAGGTCGGCGATCAGCAGCGCCACCAGCAGCTGCAGCGCCAGCGGCCATGCCGTCGGCCACAGGTCGAGATGCGGCAGCCACAGGGTCACCAGGGGAACCGCGGCAATGCCGAGGGCGTTCAACGTTTCGTTGACCACCGCATGGAGCAGATCGCGGGCGCCATCGCCGTGGCTCTCGTTCCAGCCGGGTCGATAGGGCCACAGTCGCTCGGCGAGAAAGGCCAGCAGGATCGCCAGCGGCAACAGCGCCGGCAGGGCAATCAGCGAGACGCCTTCACCGACCAGGTAAAGGGCCAGGCCGATGAAGCCGAAGAAGAACGCGGGGGCATAGAGGTATCGCATGGGGCCGCTCCAATCCAGGAAGAGCGGCCAGTTTTCCCGCAGCGCCGTCCGTCGCGCTTGAACAATCCGCGCATTCGGCGCCGGCATCGCGCGCGGTTTCCATGCCTTTACCGGCCGCCTCAACGGCTCTTCGAAATCACGCCGACCATGTACTGGTTCAGATCGCGCAGGTCATCGATGCTCCAGGCGTGCGGCGGTATCTTCACGCCGTTCTCGCGCAGGGTCCTGGGGATCAGGCTGCCGTTGGGGCGCAACACCACCGACGACACGATGACGCCCGGATAATCACTCAGCCGTTTCCTGAACGCGGGCGTCGTGAGGTCGGGCGTGGGCGGGTTGCTCTTGCGGGCCAGCGGCCCGGTGGCCTTGATGTCCGCGCCGTGGCAAACGGCGCAGCGCTGGGTAAAGAGATTCTTGCCGTTGAGGTTATCCGCCAGGGCGGGCGCGCCCTGAGCCAGCGCCAGAATCCCGGTCATACCGATGAACACTGCTTTCACTTGCCTGCTTCCTTGCCATGGGGATTCGTCCCGGATCACTCAGCGTCGCCAGGCGCAGCCCAGCGCGCTGAGTGCCAGTATCGCAGCCGCCCCCGCATAAGCCCAGAGCGCGGGCACCTGCGGCAGCAGCACGCCGGCCAGGATAGGCCCGAGCCCAGCGCCGATGTCACGCCAAACCGCGTTGCCCGCCAGCGCCTGGATGCGCCCCTGCGGGTTGCGCTGCGCGACCAGCGTGACCACCAGCGGCAGTTGCAGCGCGCGCAGCACGAGGACGAAGAAGGCCCCCACGAACAGCCAATAGCTGCCGAACATCAGCAGCGCCAGCGAGGTGGCCAGCGACAGGATGACCAGCATGCGCAGCGCGCCGAAGCGATCGGCCAGGCGCCCGCCGAACGGGCTGAAGAGCATCTCGCTGAGGTATCGCACCGCCATCAGCACGCCGGCCACCAGCACGCCGGTGCCGCCCAGGTGGGTCTGCGCGTAGAGCGACAGGCCGAAGATGAACAGACCGTCGAGGGTCACGCCTTCGATGAACGACCAGGTGGCGATGCTGTCCGGCAGGCGCAGACGGCGGCCACTGTGCGCAGGGATGGGATGCCCTGTGTCGGGCAGCGCGCGGGCCCGCCACAGCCCGCACAGGGCACTGAGGCAGAGGACGAAGAAAATGCTGCGCGGCCCCAGCGCCTGGGCCATGACCGCGCCCAGCGGCAGGAACAGCATCGGGCCGATGGAAAGGGTCGCCCGCGAGCGCCCGGCACGCCGTGCGGCCCCTTGTGCCTCGGCGGTGGCCAGGGTCTGGGTGCTGAGGTTGAAGGTGGCGAAGCACAGGCCCCAGACCAGGCGCAGCACCAGCAGCGCGGCGAAGCCGGAAAGCAATGCGTTGCCCAGGGCGCAGGCCGCCGCCGCGAAGGCCGCGAGGCTGCAGGCGGCGCGGTCGCCGTGGCGGCCGTAGAAGCGCACCACCCAGCCGTAGCCGACGATGCGCACCAGCCGGTTGGCCGCCAGGAGGATGCCCGCTTCCACCAGGGTGACGCCGAAGTCCGCCGCGTACATCGGCAGCAGCAGGTACAGCAACACGTCGCTGGGCAGGCACAGGCTCAGCACCTGGGCGGAGTTGCGCGAATCCCGGTCGGCTCGCTGCAGGGCAGGCGCGGAAGCGGACGACATGACGACCTCGTGACAACGAAGGGCCGCAGGATAACCCGCGCCCTGCCCGGCAGGGCAAGCTTTACGCCGGCCTCGCGTGGAACCGGACTGCGCAAAACCATTGTTCATGCAGGGGTGCGTGGCATCGGTACGCGGCGCTGCCGCAGGCCTGCTGATCACTCACCGGCTGAGCCCGACGCAGGATGGCGTGGAGCGCAGCGATACCCATCACGCCCGTGCGCCGACAGCATGGGTATCGCTGCGCTCCACCCATCCTACAAAAGCGCCAGCGGGAGCCGCCCCGCTGATCACCCACCGGCTGAACCCATCCTGCAAACTGGCAGCCGGAAAGGGTCAGCGCGAATACGGTGGGTACTTGTCCCCCGGCACGCGCCGCTTACCTTGCGGGTCCGGGCCGTCCTGCGGGGCATGGGGCGGATGCGGCGGGTCGATCTGCGGGTCGGCGAGGTCTGGCGAGTCCGGGTCGAAACCCAGCTCCGGGTCCACCTTGCGCGAGCCGCCCGCCGGGCCCCGGCGCTGCGGATAGCCGGGCAACCCGCGCTTGTCGCCGGGGCCGGACCGGTCGGGCCAGCACTCCGGGGCGACCGTGGGGCGTTGTGTGATTTCACCGTGGCCTTTCATGCTCACCTCCAGCGGTTGGGTCAGGGCATGGCGGTGGACGCACAGGGCTCACGAAGGTTTCAGCCAATCGCCCGACGGCGAAGGTTAGGGAGAGGGGAAATGGCCGGTTCGGGGTTTCAGATAAAGACTGTTCCCCTTCGCGAACCGGAACGCCGGTGCTGGCCTGCAGGAGCGCGCATGCGCGCGGTCGCGGGCATGGCCCGCTCCTACAGCGCAACGCCAGTGCTTGGGCAGGCCCCGGCTGACAGCTGAATCCTCGGCGCCAGCGTGGTGGATTTCGCGGACAAGGTCCGCTCCTACCCGGATAGTCCTGCGCTGGCCTCAGCCCTCTCCCCCGCCCTGGCTGCGCGCCCCGCTCCGAAGAGAGCGGAAGCCGTGCGGCGTCGCTGGCTGGCTCAGTGCTCCGCTTGATGCCGGTCAGTCCCCTCTCCCTTCAGGGAGAGGGTTAGGGAGAGGGAAATAGCCGGTACGGGGTTCCAGATAAAGACAGTTGCTCCTACGCGAACCAGAACGCCGGTGCTGACCTGTAGGAGCGCGCCATGGGCGCGGTCGCGGGCGTGGCCCGCTCCTACAGCGCAACGCCGGTGCTTGGGTATGCCCTGGAGGATTGTCCGGCACGGTCTGCCCCCTCTCCCTGTGGGAGAGGGCTGGGGTGAGGGGCGAACCCTGGCGCGGAGTTGACCGGGACAAATCGGTTGCTTGGGAACGAGCGCCTGTGCCCCGGCTTGCGCCGGCAACCTCCGCGACCGCCGCAGGGAGATCGCGAACGGAAGCGCGCCGGGCCAGCAGGGCTGCGCCGGCCCGGCGCGTGCCGTTACTTCTTGGCAGTCAGCGTGCTGTAGCTGGTAATCAGGTTGCGGTAATCGGGGATGTGGTTGGAGAACAGCGCGGCCAGGCCTTCGATGTCGTTGCGCCAGTCGCGGTGCAGCTCACAGGCCACGCCGAACCAGGTCATCATCTGTGCGCCGGCGGCTTCCATGCGGCGCCAGGCGGCATCGCGGGTGACGTCGTTGAAGGTTCCCGAGGCATCGGCCACCACGAACACGTCGAAGCCCTCCTCCAGCGCGGACAGCGCCGGGAACGCCACGCAGACTTCAGTCACCACGCCGGCGATGATCAGCTGTTTCTTGCCGGTGGCCTTCACCGCCTTGACGAAGTCCTCGTTGTCCCAGGCGTTGATGTTGCCGGGGCGGGCGATGTAGGGCGCGTCCGGGAACAGGTCTTTCAGCTCGGGCACCAGCGGGCCGTTGGGGCCGCTCTCGAAACTGGTGGTGAGGATGGTCGGCAGCTTGAAGTACTTGGCCAGGTCGGCCAGGGCCAGGACGTTGTTCTTGAACTTGTCCGGTTCGATGTCACGTACCAGCGAGAGCAGACCGGCCTGGTGATCGACCAGCAGTACGGCGGCCTGGGACTTGTCAAGACGGACGTAGGGCTTGCTCATGGCGTTTCCTCGTTGCAGTGAAGGCCCGGCCGGAGCCGGGCAAGGGGCGGTTCAGCGCTGGGAGTCCAGCACCTCGTGCTCGGTCACCACCTGCTGTGCCTTGGTGTAGCTTTCGATCAGCAGCCGGTAGTGCGGGAAGATCAGGCTGTAGGCCTCGGCCCACTGCGCGGCGTCGGGGCGGTTCCAGGTGCGCTGGATCTCCGAAGCCACGGCGGCGGTGTCCATGGGCACCACGCCGGCCTGGACGACACGGGCCAGGGTGATTTCCTGGGCCGCCTTGGAATAGGTGCCGGAAGCGTCGATCACGGCGAATACCTTGTAGCCGGCGTCGACCGCGGCAATCGCCGGGAAGGCCATGCACACGCTGGTGATGGTGCCGGCGATGACCAGGGTCTTCTTCCCGGTGGCTTGCACCGCGGCGACGAATTCCGGATTGTCCCAGGCATTGATCTCGCCCTTGCGCGCCACGTACCGCGCAGGGGGCGCAGCCTCGTGGATCTCGGGAATCAGCGGGCCGTTGGGGCCCTGCGGCACCGAGGCGGTGGTGATCACCGGGATCTTCGCCAGCGTGGCGATTCGCGCCAGGGTGATGGCGTTGTTGCGCAGCTCGGTCATGGGCATGTCCTTGACCGTCTGGAACAGACCGCTCTGGTGGTCGATGAGCAGCATGGCGGTATCGTCGGGGTCGATGACCGGGCGCTGGCCGTTGAAGTTGGCAACCTGATTGAAGTGGCTCATTTCGGGGTCTCCACAAGGGGCATCCTGTCCGCAGAGCCCGCGCCTCCTGCGCGGGCGTTCATCCAGACTAGGCGACGCCTGAGTCCGGGGTATGACATCAGCGGGTCATCTGTCCGAAACGTCCGTTCTGGACGTCGGCGATCGCCTGCTGGATTTCGCTTTCGCTGTTCATCACGAAGGGGCCGTAGCCGACGATGGGCTCGTCCAGCGGCTCGCCGCTGAGCAGCAGCACCAGGGCGTCGCTCTCGGCTTCCAGCAGCAGGCTGTCGCCGCGCCGGTCGAACAGCGCCAGTTGGCCTTCGCGCAGCGTTTCGCCGCTGCCCAGTCGCAGGTGGCCGCGCAGCACCACCAGGGCGGTGTTGCGTCCGGCCTTGACGGCCAGTTCCAGCGGGCGGCCGGGCTGCAGGCGCAGGTCCCAGACATCCAGCGGGCTGAACGTGTGGGCCGGGCCGGCGTGGCCGGCGTAGTCCCCGGCGATCACCCGCAGGCTGCCGGCGCCATCGGGCAGTTCGACGCGCGGGATGTCGCCGGCGAGCAGCGTCTGGTAGGCCGGCGCGGTGCGCTTGTGGCGCGCCGGCAGGTTCACCCAGAGCTGGGCCATGTGCAGGTTGCCGCCGCGGCGGGCGAAGTCCGGCGCGTGGTATTCCTCGTGGAGGATGCCGTCGCCGGCGGTCATCCACTGCACGTCGCCGGGACCGATGCGGCCGCCACCGCCGCTGGAGTCGCGGTGTTCCAGTTCGCCTTCGTAAACCAGCGTCACCGTTTCGAAACCGCGGTGCGGGTGCTGGCCGACGCCACGGCGCACCGTGCTGGGGCCGAATGCATGGGGGCCGGCATGGTCGAGCAACAAAAAGGGGCTGAGGTGCTCGCCCAGGCTGTCGTAGGAAAACAGCGTGCGAACCGGGAAGCCGTCACCGACCCAGTGCGGCCGGGCGGCGCTGTAGATGCCGAGAATCTGTTTCATGGGATGCCTCCTGTGATGCATGGAGGCAACGATACGGGCGGAACAATTGCCCCGGTAGACGGCAAAAACTACTATCAGTGTTCCATGAGAGGAACACCGAAATGGACGATCTCAACGACCTCTATTACTTCGCGCAGGTGGTGGAGCATGGTGGCTTCACCCCCGCCGGCCGCGCCCTGGACGAGCCCAAGTCGAAGCTCAGCCGGCGTATCGCCGCTTTGGAAGAGCGCCTGGGCGTACGGCTGATCCAGCGCTCGACCCGGCACTTCTCGGTGACCGAGATCGGCCAGGTGTTCTACCGCCACTGCGTGGCGATGCTGGTGGAGGCGGCGGCGGCCACCGAGGCCGTCGAGCAGCACCGCTCCGAGCCGCGCGGCGTGGTGAACCTGAGCTGCCCCACGGCGCTGCTGAATTTCTGGGTCGGCCCGATGCTGGCGCGCTTCATGGTGCAGTACCCGCTGGTGGAACTGCATGTGCAGAGCACCAACCGCCAGGTGGACCTGATCCAGGAAGGCATCGACATCGCTCTGCGGGTGCGCTTTCCGCCGCTGGAAAGCAGCGATCTGGTGATGAAGGTGCTGGGCGAGAGCCGACAGCGCGTGGTGGGCGCTCCGTCCTGGCGCGAGCGCCTGCCGGCCAAGCCGAAGCCCGCGGACGTGGCGGCGCTGCCGACGCTGCACTGGGGCACGGTGCAACGCGACTATCACTGGCAGCTCGACGGCCCCAAGGGCGCCAGCGCCCAGGTGCGCTACCGGCCGCGCATGGTCACCGACGACCTGGTCGCCCTGCGCCAGGCCGCATTGGCCGGCGCCGGCGTGGTGCACCTGCCCGCCGTGGTGGTGTGCGAGGACCTCAACGACGGCAGGCTGGTGAACCTGCTGCCGGACTGGGCGCCGCGCACCGGCGTGGTCCACGCGGTGTTTCCGTCGCGGCGCGGCCTGCTGCCGTCGGTACGAACCTTGCTGGATTTTCTCGGGGAGGAGTTCGAGAAAAGCGACATGTCCTAGGTGAGGGCCCTTCAGGCGGGAAAGAAAGTTCGCACTTCATTCCCGGACGCCGGTCCATGAAGGACATACGAGTCGGGAATATGACGAGCCTTTCTTCAGAAAGCGCTGACATACCTTTCCAGCAGCCATTCCTTACCATTTGTCGAAATAAATGCCGTAACCAGTTCATCTGGTTAGGAATCTTTGATTAATGACTATCCTGAAGTCTGTACAAAGCGTGTCGAGGAGCCGCCGGTATGGCTAAGAACCTGAAAGAGCGTGCAACGGTCATCTGCCGCCTCGACGACAAGATCCTCTTCGTGCGCAAGTCCAAGTCGAAGTGGAACCTCCCCGGCGGCCGCATCGAGGCCGACGAGCGCCCCGGCCAGGCCGCCGTGCGCGAGCTGATCGAGGAAACCGGGCTGACCATCGAGCAGATGAACTACGTGGCGCCGCTGGAGCTGTACCAGACGCTGCACTACGTGTTCGAAACGCCGGTGGACCCGACGCAGCAGCCCACCCCGCTGAACGAGATCGCCGACTGCCGCTGGTTCGCTCCCGACGAGCTGGAGCGCCGCCGGGTCAACAAATCGGCGCGCCGCCTGCTGCGTACCTGTCTGAACAAAGCTGGCTGACGGACTCCGCCGATCAGGGTATCTTCCGAAGCTTCTTACAAGATGCCCAGAAAGGATGCACCGCCCCATGCTTCGCGCCGCCCTGCTCTGCACCACCGCGCTCTTCACCACTGCGCTGGGCTCCAGCCTGGCCTTCGCCCAGGTCGAGGTGAAGCCGGTGCAGCATTCCAAGGTCGGCGAAGTGCTGGCGGTGCGAATCAGCGAAGACATTGCCCCGGGTGACTACGAGCGGCTGTTCAAGGGCCTGATCGCCAACCCCGGCAAGTTCGCGCGCAAGGTGGCCCTGCTGGACAGCATTGGCGGCAGCGCCGCCGAGTCGATCAAGATGGGCCGCCTGCTGCGCGAAGCCGGCTTCGAGACATTGGTGCCGACCAACAGCGTGTGCCAGGGCTCCTGCGTCTACCTGCTGGCCGCCGGCAAGCAGCGCACGGTGCGCGGCTACGTCGGCCTGCATCGCCCCTACTACCCTGCTGGCGATTCGTCGCAGGCGGCGGGCAGCTACAACGCCCGCGCCTATCTGCGTGACATGGACATTCCGCTGGAACTGGCCGACGCCATGCAGAGCATCGAGCCCCAGCGCATGCGCGTGCTGACGCCGCAGGAACTGCAGCGCTACGGCCTGGGCGCAACGCCCAGCCAGATCAGCGCCCGCTGACGTTCAGCGGCCACTGGTCGGCGTCCAGGTAGCCCAGTAGACGCGGCGTCTGGTCCTTCTCACTGAGCACGAAGAGCGTCGAGGCGTAATCCGGCGTGGCCGGGTCCTTCACGCTCACTGAGTGCTCCAGGTCCTCGATGCACTCACTGTGGGTCACCAGGATCAGGTTGCGGTGGGCGACCTTGTGCTGCAGCGCCTGCTCCAGCATCGAGCCTTCACACTTGTACAGCCAGGACTGCTCCTGCGGCGTCCGGCCGAACATCGACGAGGCGGTCTGCACGGCGCGCAGCTGGTCGCTGCTGAGGATGTCGGCGTTGGCCAGGCCGAGGGCGGCGAAATCCTGGCCGATCTCATGGGCGCTCTGCCCGCCACGCACGGTGATGCCACTGGCGTCGGCCAAGCATGGCGCGCTGGAGCGGTCGCAGCGTTCGGCATGGCGCACCAGCACGATCAGGTCGCCGTTCTGCCAGTGCTCGCGCAACTCGGCCTGGCGCTGGGCATCGCCCACCAGCGGCGTCGGCCGGGAGAAGTCCAGCGGCAGGAAGCCACTGAGCAGGGCAATCACCGGAAGAATCGCCAGCAGAGCCAGCCAACGGCGGGAGAGGACACTGATGAATTTCGGGATGGGCATGGTTTGGGCCGCTACAGGGAATGTTTCCGCATCCGTTTCCCCCGAAAAAGGAGGGAGGCCCGCCCCTTCCCTGGGATGACCATCGCACTGCGGGGTTGTCAGATGGCGGGCGATCAAACCCTATCCCCGGTTTCGTGAAGAACCCGTTATGAATTGCTGAAGAATCCGTCTCTGTGAAATACGACCGTTTGTCGTCCCGCCGCTTTCCGGCCTGCAGCGGGCGCGATTCAACGGTTTTCGGTCAACGCACTGTGATAGAACAAGGCACAGTGCCATCAGAGAGCCGCCGCCATGCCGTACGACGCCTCGCCGGAAAATCCCGTCTACCAGACCCTCCTCGAGTCCACCCGCGCCATCCCGTGGAAGATCGACTGGAAATCCATGACCTTCGCCTACATCGGCCCGCAGATCGAAGCACTTCTAGGCTGGAGCCAGGCCAGTTGGGTCAGCGCCAACGACTGGGCCGAACGCATGCACCCGGAGGATCGCGAGCGGGTGGTGAATTTCTGCGTGTCGCAGTCCCGCGAGGGCACCGACCACGAGGCGGATTACCGCGCCCTCACCGCCTCCGGGGACTACGTGTGGATTCGCGATGTGGTGCACGTGGTGCGCGACGACAACGGCGAGGTGGATTCGCTGATCGGCTTCATGTTCGACATCAGCGAGCGCAAGCGGGCCGAAGAGCAACTGATCATGCTGCAACGCCAGCTGGAGGAGTATTCGTACAAGGACGGCCTGACCGGCGTGGCCAACCGGCGCATGTTCGACTCGCTGCTGGAAACCGAATGGGGCAGCGCCCAACGCAGTGGCCAGCCGCTCTCGCTGGTGCTGCTGGATATCGACTACTTCAAGCAGTTCAACGATCACTACGGGCACATCCAGGGCGACGACTGCCTGCGCAGCGTCGGCAAGGCGCTGGCCGGCGCGCTGCACCGCCCCCGCGACTTCATCGCCCGCTTCGGCGGCGAAGAGTTCGTGCTGGTGCTGCCGGAAACCGACAGCGAGGCCGCCCGGCAGATCGCCGAGCGCTGCCGCAGCGTGTTGCGCGAGCAGCGCATCTGCCACGAACAATCCGCCGTGTCCAGTCTGCTGACCATCAGCCTGGGCGTGGGTACCGCCGTGCCCTCAGCCAGCGACCGCCCGCTGGACTTCGTCGCGGCGGTGGACCGCCTGCTCTACCAGGCCAAGCAGGCCGGACGAGATCGGCTGGTGGCGGGCCAGTGGAACCGTGGCGACGACCTGCGGCGCGATTCACCGCGCGCCATTCCCTGATGCGGCCGGCTGCGACGTCCTGACTCGACCAATCGCGCGGGCGCCGACGCCAGAGCTGACTAAGCTCTATGCCACACGCGCGTGCCGGCGGCAGCGCGGCGGCCTCACGAGGGCTGCCGCCATTCCCGTCAAACTGGCGGAACACCTGGCCCGGAGGCCGGCATTGCGTAGAGCCGACCCCGTAACCAGGACCCCTGACCATGCACGACATCGACCCCGTCGAAACCCAGGAATGGCTGGACGCGCTGGAATCCGTACTGGAGAAAGAAGGCGAAGAACGCGCCCACTACCTGATGACTCGCCTCGGCGAGCTGGCCAGCCGAACCGGCACGCAACTGCCCTACGCCATCACCACGCCCTACCGCAACACCATCCCGGTGGGGCAGGAAGCCCGCATGCCGGGCGACCTGTTCATGGAGC
This sequence comes from Pseudomonas sp. GCEP-101, assembly GCF_025133575.1. Taxonomy (NCBI): domain Bacteria; kingdom Pseudomonadati; phylum Pseudomonadota; class Gammaproteobacteria; order Pseudomonadales; family Pseudomonadaceae; genus Pseudomonas; species Pseudomonas sp. GCEP-101. Next base: position 5,738,953 of record NZ_CP104011.1, read on the forward strand.
GGCGCATCCGCTCGCTGGTGCGCTGGAACGCCCTGGCCATGGTGATGCGCGCCAACCACAAGGACCCGTCGCTGGGCGGGCACATCTCCACCTTCGCCTCGTCGGCGACGCTCTACGACATCGGCTTCAACTACTTCTTCAACGGCCCCACCGAGGAGCACGCCGGCGACCTGATCTACTTCCAGGGCCACGCCTCGCCGGGCTTCTACGCCCGCGCCTACATCGAGGGCCTGCTCAGCGACGAGCAGCTGGAGAACTTCCGCCAGGAGGTCGACGGCAAGGGCCTTTCCTCCTATCCGCACCCGCGCCTGATGCCGCAGTTCTGGCAGTTCCCGACGGTGTCCATGGGCCTGGGGCCGATCCAGGCGATCTACCAGGCGCGCTTCATGAAGTATCTGGAGAGCCGCGGCTTCATTCCCGCCGGCAAGCAAAAGGTCTGGTGCTTCCTGGGTGACGGCGAGACCGACGAGCCGGAATCCCTCGGCGCGATCTCCCTGGCCGGACGGGAGAAGCTCGACAACCTGATCTTCGTGGTGAACTGCAACCTGCAGCGCCTGGATGGCCCGGTGCGCGGCAACGGCAAGATCATCCAGGAGCTGGAAGGCGTGTTCCGCGGCGCCAACTGGAACGTGATCAAGGTGATCTGGGGCCGCTTCTGGGACCCGCTGTTCGCCAAGGACCATGCCGGCCTGCTGCAGGCGCGGATGGACGAGGCCGTCGACGGCGACTACCAGAACTACAAGGCCAAGGACGGCGCCTATGTGCGCGAGCACTTCTTCGGCGCGCGGCCGGAATTGCTGGAGATGGTCAAGGACCTCTCCGACGAGGAAATCTGGAAGCTCAACCGCGGCGGGCACGACCCGTACAAGGTCTACGCCGCCTACCACGCGGCGGTGAACCACAAGGGCCAGCCCAGCGTGGTGCTGGCCAAGACCATCAAGGGCTACGGCACCGGCACCGGCGAGGCGAAGAACATCGCCCACAACATCCACGAGATCGACGTCGACAGCCTGCGCGCCTTCCGCGACCGCTTCGACATCCCGATCAAGGATGCCGACCTCGCCAAGCTGCCCTTCTACCGCCCCGAGGAAGGCAGCGCCGAGGCGCGCTACCTGAAGGAGCGCCGCGCCGCCCTGGGCGGCTTCATGCCCCACCGCCACGGCAACAGCCAGCGCATCCCGGCGCCCCCGCTGGAGACGCTCAAGGCGCTGCTGGATGGCTCGGGCGACCGCGAGATTTCCACCACCATGGCCTTCGTGCGGATCATCTCGCAGCTGGTCAAGGACAAGGAACTGGGCCAGCGCATCGTGCCGATCATCCCCGACGAGGCGCGCACCTTCGGCATGGAAGGCATGTTCCGCCAGCTCGGCATCTACTCCTCTGTGGGCCAGCTGTACGAGCCGGTCGACAAGGAGCAGCTGATGTTCTACCGCGAGGACAAGCAGGGCCAGATCCTCGAGGAAGGCATCACCGAGGCCGGCGCCATGTCCTCCTTCATCGCCGCCGGCACCGCCTACAGCAACTACCGCCAGCCAATGCTGCCGTTCTACATCTTCTATTCGATGTTCGGCTTCCAGCGCATCGGCGACTTGGCCTGGGCCGCCGGCGACAGCCTGACGCGCGGCTTCCTGCTGGGCGGCACGGCCGGGCGCACCACGCTCAATGGCGAGGGTCTGCAGCACGAGGATGGCCACAGCCACGTGCTGGCCTCGGTCATTCCCAACTGCCGCACCTACGACCCGACCTACTCCTACGAGCTGGCGGTGATCATCCAGGAAGGGGTGCGGCAGATGATGGAAGAGCAGCAGGACGTCTTCTACTACATCACCGTGATGAACGAGAACTACCCTCACCCGCCGCTGCCCAAGGGCGTCGAGCAGGGCATCATCAAGGGCCTGTACCTGCTCTTCGAGGACCGCCGCGCCGCCGCGCACCACGTACAGCTCCTCGGCTCCGGGACCATCCTGCGCGAAGTCGAGGCGGCGGCGAAGATCCTGCGCGAAGACTTCGGTATCGGCGCGGACGTCTGGTCGGCTCCCAGCTTCAACGAGCTGCGCCGCGATGGGCTGGCCGTGGAACGCTGGAACCGCCTGCATCCCGGTCAGAAGCCGAGGCGCAGCTACGTCGAGGAGTGCCTGGCCGGCCGCAAGGGGCCGGTGATCGCCTCCACCGACTACATGAAGGTCTACGCCGAACAGATTCGCCAGTGGGTGCCGACCAAGGAATACAAGGTGCTGGGCACCGACGGTTTCGGCCGCAGCGACACCCGCGCGCGGCTGCGACACTTCTTCGAGGTGGACCGCCACTGGGTGGTGCTCGCCGCGCTGGAAGCCCTGGCCGATCGCGGCGACATCGAGCCGAAGGTGGTGGCCGAGGCCATCGCGAGATTCGGCCTCGACCCGGAAAAACCCAACCCGCTGGACTGCTAGAACCTGTTCAACGTCTTGCCGAACGCCGTTCAGGCCAGGCGAGAGCAGGCGAAAAGGCGCAGTTTACGAGCGGCAAACGAGCATTTCGAGCCTGCTCTCAACGCCGCATGAGCCCATGCAGGCAGACATCGAGCAGGTTCTGAGGAGAGGCAGAGTGAGCGAGACTATTCGCGTACCCGACATCGGCAATGGCCAGGGCGAAGTGATCGAACTGCTGGTCAAGGTCGGCGACCGCATCGAGGCCGACCAGAGCCTGCTGACGCTGGAGTCCGACAAGGCCAGCATGGAGATTCCCGCGCCCAAGGCCGGCGTGGTGCAAGCCATCAAGGTGAAAATCGGCGACACCCTCAAGGAAGGCGACGCGATCCTGGAGCTGGAAGCCGAGGGCGCCACCACCGCCCCCGAGGCGAAGAAGCCCGCCCCACCGGCCGCCGAAGCGCCCCCGCCTGCCGCCACCCCCGAGCCGCAACCGGCCCCGGCGGGCGCCACAGGGGGTAGCGTGGAAACCATCAGGGTGCCGGACATCGGTAACGGCCAGGGCGAGATCATCGAACTGATGGTCAAGGTCGGCGACGCCATCGAAGCCGACCAGAGCCTGCTGACGCTGGAGTCGGACAAGGCCAGCATGGAAATCCCCGCGCCGAAGGCCGGCGTGGTGAAGGCCATCAAGGTGAAGATCGGCGACACCCTCAAGGAAGGCGACGAGATTCTCGACCTGGAGGTCGCCGGTGCGGCGCCCGCTCCCGTCGCTGCAACGGCAACTGCCGAGAAGCCCGCCGCCGCCCCGGCCACGCCAGCCGAACCGGCGAGGACGGAAAAGACCGAGGCCCCGGCGGCTGCCCCGGTGGGCGCGCCAAGCCGCGACGGCACCAAGGTGCATGCCGGCCCTGCCGTGCGCAGGGTCGCCCGCGAGTTCGGCGTCGACCTGGCTGAGGTTACCGGCACCGGGCCCAAGGGCCGCATTCTCAAGGAAGACGTGCAGGCGTTCGTGAAGGAGCAACTGCAGCGCAGCAAGGCCGGCGCGCCCGCGGGCGCGAGCGGTGGCGCGGGCATTCCGCCGATTCCGGAGATCGACTTCAGCAAGTTCGGCGACGTGGAAGAAGTGGCGATGACCCGGCTGATGCAGGTCGGCGCCAGCAACCTGCACCGCAGCTGGCTGAACGTGCCCCACGTGACGCAGTTCGAGTCCGCCGACATTACCGAGGCGGAAGCCTTCCGCATCGCGCAGAAGGCGGTCGCGGAAAAGGCCGGAACCAAGCTGACCATCCTGCCGATCCTGCTCAAGGCCTGCGCGCACCTGCTGCGCGAACTGCCGGACTTCAACAGTTCGCTGGCTCCCAGCGGCAAGGCGCTGATCCGCAAGAAGTACGTGCACATCGGCTTCGCGGTGGACACGCCGGACGGCCTGCTGGTGCCGGTGATCCGCGACGTCGACAGGAAAGGCCTGCTGCAACTCGCCCTCGAGGCTGCCGAGCTGGCGGAGAAGGCGCGGACCAAGAAACTCTCCGCCGATGCCATGCAGGGGGCCTGCTTCACCATTTCCAGCCTCGGGCATATCGGCGGCACCGGCTTCACGCCGATCGTCAATGCGCCGGAAGTGGCGATCCTCGGGGTGAGCAAGGCGACCATCCAGCCAGTGTGGGACGGCAAGGCCTTCCAGCCGCGGCTGATGTTGCCGCTGTCGCTGTCCTACGACCACCGCGTGATCAACGGCGCGGCGGCGGCGCGGTTCACCCGGCGGCTCGGGGAAGTGCTGGGGGATATCCGCAGCTTGCTGTTATAGCGCGGCGAGGTTCGCGAGCAAGCTCGCTCCTACAAGCGTGGCCGATGCGCTCGCCGTGGGAGCGAGCGTGCTCGCAAACCCATCACATGCGATCCAGCGGGATCCGCAGGTAGCGCACGCCGTTTGCTTCCGCCTGCGGCAGCTCCCCCGCACGCATGTTCACCTGGATCGACGGCCAGATCAGCGCCGGCGCCTGCAGGGTCGCGTCGCGTTCGTTGCGCAGGGTGACGAAGGCGTCCTCGCTGACGCCCTCGTGCACGTGCACGTTCTCCTGCCGTTCCTGCGCCACCGTGGTCTCGTGCCGATGCTCGTCGCGGCCGGGGGCCAGGTAGTCGTGGCACAGGAACACCCGCGTGTCCCCCGGCAGCGCGAACAGCCGCTGGATGGAGCGATACAACTGCCGCGCATCGCCGCCGGGAAAGTCGCAACGGGCGGTGCCGTAGTCGGGCATGAACAGGGTGTCGCCGACGAACGCCGCCTCACCGATCAGGTAGGTCATGCACGCCGGCGTGTGGCCGGGCGTGTGCAACGCCTGGGCCTGCAGCTCGCCAATCTGGAAGCGCTCGCCATCCTCGAACAGATGGTCGAACTGGCTGCCATCGCAGGGAAAGTCCTCGCCCAGGTTGAGCAGACCGGCAAAGGTGCGCTGCACCTGGGTGATGTTCGAGCCGATGGCCAGCCGCCCGCCCAGCTCGCCCTTGAGCCAGGCGGCGGCGGACAGGTGATCGGCATGCAGGTGAGTCTCCAGCAGCCACTCCACCGTCAGCGCCTGCTCCCGCACGTAGTCGAGGATGCGCCGCGCGCCGGCATTGCCGACACGGCCGGAGGCGGCATCGTAGTCCAGCACGGGGTCGATGATGGCGCAGCGCCCGGTGCTGTGGTCCGCCACCACGTAGCTGTACGCGGACGTGTCCGGGTCGAAGAAATGCTGGATGGTGCCACTCATGCCCCGCTCCTATCTGGTTCCCGATGGCCAAGCGTCTTCTCGTAGCGCCAGGCGTCACTGCCGTCTTCGTAGAAGCCGGCCGTGCGGGCAAAACGGCGATAACCCTGGCGCTCGTACAAGGCGATGGCGACGGCGTTGTCCAGGCGGACCTCCAGGCGCAGCCGCGAGCAGTTCCGCGCCGCGGATCGCCGCTCGCCCTCCTCCAGCAATCCGCGCCCCACGCCCTGGCCACGGGCCTGCGCCGAGACTGCCAGGGAGTATAGGCGCGCCACGCCGCTGCCCTGGCGAAACAGCAGCAAGGCGTAGCCCAGCAGCTCGCCCTCCTTCTCGGCCACGACCAGGTCGGCGCTCGGTGCGGCGATCAGGTGGCGAAAGCTGCGCGCGCTGAGACGGTCCTCGTTGAAGGTGCCCTCTTCCAGCGTCACCAGAGGCGGCAAATCGGCGAGCGTGGCAAGGCGATATAACAACGACATGGGGTCTCCGTAAAAATTTCGTAATGAACCGGGACATTTGCCGAACTTGCTGCTTAATAGTCTTACGGCAACTTTCATACAGGCCAAAAAAGAATGTCTTCATTACAGACTAACTTCCATGAAAAGTTCAACGCAAGTTCCCTCCAGATAATCGCCGACGCCTCTGCACAGCCACCTTCAGCCCGCTCCAGCCAGGTCCTGATCATCGTCGAACGCAAGGAAGACTGGGCCTCTTACCTTCCCAGCGAAGACATGCTGACCGCGCGGGAATATCTGGAAGATTCGCGTCAGTTCGACACGGGCAAGCGCCTGCAAGTGATCAACCTGTGCCGCCACTATAAATATCTCGGACACGGTTATTATTGTTCGCTGCTGGCCGAGGCGCGCGGGCACAAGGTGATTCCTTCGGTACGCACGATCAGCGAACTGGCGAAGAAATCCCTCTACGGGCTGGCCCTGGATGGCCTGGAAAAGACCCTGGAAAAAGCCCTCGACCAGCATCCCTGCGCCAGCACCGACGGCTTCACCCTGCGCCTGTATTTCGGCCACACGGACCTGGAACCGCTGCAATCCATCGCCCGCCAGCTGTTCGAAGCCTTCCCCTGCCCCATCCTGCTGGTGGACTTTCGCCGCACCGACGCTTGGCACATCGCCGGTGTGCGACCCGGCGCGCTGCACAAGCTGCGGGAGAACCAGGAAGACCAGTTCGCCGACGCCCTCGACCGCTTCAGCCGGCGCGTGTGGCGCCAGCCCAACTCACGGCGCCTGGCGCGTTACGACCTGGCCATCCTGCACAACCCGGCGGAAACCCTGCCGCCCTCCAATGCCCGCGCCCTGGAACACTTCGTCCGGGTCGGCCGGCAGCTGGGCATCGACGTCGAACTGATCGAGAAGAAGGACTATGCGCGCCTGGCCGAGTACGACGCGCTGCTGATCCGCGAGACCACCCGTGTCGACGACCACACCTACCGCTTCGCCAAGAAGGCCGAGAGCGAGGGGCTGATCGTGATGGACGACCCGGCGTCGATCCTGCGCTGCACCAACAAGGTCTACCTCACCGACCTGCTGCGCAGCCACGGCCTGGGCATGCCGGACACGGAAATCCTCTACAAGGACAACCCCCAGGAACTGGAGCGCGTCGGCGCGCGGCTGGGCTTCCCGCTGGTGCTGAAGATTCCCGACGGCTGCTTTTCCCGCGGCGTGTACAAGGTCGAGGACGCCCAGCAGCTGCGCAGCGTCAGCGCCGAACTGTTCGAGCACTCGGTCCTGCTGCTGGCCCAGGAATACCTCTACACCGACTACGACTGGCGCATCGGCATCCTCAACCGCCAGCCGGTGTTCGCCTGCCAGTACTTCATGTCCCGCGGGCACTGGCAGATCGTCCAGCACAAGGCCGACGGCGAGGTGATCGGCGAATGCCGCACGCTGCCGGTGGAGAAAGCGCCGTCCGCCGTGGTGGAGCTGGCGCTGAAGACCGCCAACCTGATCGGCGACGGCCTGTATGGCGTCGATCTCAAGGAAGTCGACGGCGAGGTGGTGGTGATCGAGGTGAACGACAACCCCAACCTCGACGCCGGCATCGAAGACGCCTGCCTCAAGGACGATCTGTACCGCCGGGTGCTGGAAGAGTTCGTCCGCCGCCTGGAACTCAAGCGCCGCGGCCAGGCGCTCTGATCCCTCTCAAGGAGCATCCCATGCAAGCCACGCACATCGGCCTGACCATACTCATCGCCATCATCGTGTTCGGCAGCGCGATCAACTACTTCGACCGCCGCCTCAAACCGCGCGAGATTCGCGAGCAGGCCCGGCGCAAGGCTCAGCCAAAGCGCAGGCAGTAGATCGGCGGCAGATTGGCCGACAGGCACTGCCAGTGGTCGCCGCCGTTCTCGGACAGCCACAGGCCGCCGGTGGTCGACCCCATGGCCAGGCACGCGCCATCGTCTTCCACCGCCAGGCCGTGGCGGTACACCAGGTCGAAGGCCGCCCCCGGCGGCAGGCCACTGTCGAGCACCTCGAAACTGGCGCCACCGTCACGGGTACGGGTAACGACGAAGCGGCCGTCCACCGGAACCCGGCAGGCGTCCTTCACGGCGGGAACGAACCAGGCGGTGTCCGGCTGGGTCGGGTGGACAGCGACGGCGAAGCCGAAGCTGGACGGCGTCACCGGCACGTCGCGCCAATGCTCCCCGCCATCGGTGGAGGTGAAGATGCCGTTGTGGTGCTGCACCCACAAGCGCTGCGGCTGTGCCGGGCACTGCACCAGCCGGTGCGGGTCCTGGATGGCGCCTTCTTCGCGCAGCTCCGGCGGCATGTAGTCGGCATACATGCCTTGGGTGGTGACGCGCCAGCTGGCGCCGCCATCGTCGCTCTGCCACACGCCGCCGCAGGACACGGCGACCGTCAGGTGCTGGCTGTCGCGCGGGTCGACGCTGATCGAATGGATGCCCGGCCAGTCGTAGCCGCCGCCCATCCAGCGTGCGCGTTCGGGGCGGTCCCACAGGGGGCGGTTCAACGCCCAGCTGTCGCCACCATCGTCGCTGCGGAACAGGCCGCCGGGGATGGTCCCGGCCCAGAGCACGCCGGGCTCGGCGGCGCCACCGGTTTCCAGGCACCAGATCTGCTGCAGGACCCAGGGCGCGCCTTCGCCCTCGCTGGATGCCGGCAACGGGTCGGGCTGCGGCGGATAGGTCGGCACGGCGATTTCCTGCCAGTCCTCGCCGACACGCTGGCGCCACAGCTTGCAACCGAAGTGGCCGAGGTTGAGGGCGGCGTAGAGGGTTTCGTCGCGCGGGTCGGCCAGCACCGCGCTGAGCGGTTCGCCGAGGAAGTCGCGGCGGGTTTCCTGCCAGCCGTTGGCGCCGCGCTGAAAGGTGAACAGCCCCTTGCGGGTCGCCACCAGTAATCGATCATCCATTTCTGCTCTCCTGAAATCCCGCCGGGTACTCAACCGCCGCTCAGGGCCTGGACCACGTACACCTCGCTGTCCGCCGCCAGCGCATCGCTGAGACGGACGCGGTCACGCAGGCGCAGGCCGTCGATGAAGATCGTCAGGTGCCGGCGCAGCCCGCCCTGGTCGTCCAGCAGGTAGCCGCGCAAGGCCGGCGCCCGGGTGAAGACCGCTTCCAGCGCAGCGGCCAGCGTCGCCGCCGGCAACTCGCATTCCTCGATGGGAACGTGGCGCTGGATCGACGGGGCGAAGACGATGCGGCACATGGACGGCCTCGTGGCTGACACGGATGGACCCAGTCTAGGGCAGCGCCGAGGAGTGCTGCGTCTCGTTCGACAGGATGCGCGAGGACCGCCCGAACGGCTCTGCGACGGCCATCGACGCGATACCAGGAAGGCAATCAGTTTCGATTTGGCAAAACCAAACGTCTTGAAAATCACATTTAACAAACCCATACGCCGTGCGAGTCTGCGGAAATCGTCAGCCAAATCCTTCGACATGCACCTGCTCGTTTCGCCCGCACCGCTGGAACCCGTCGCCGCCCGCAAGGCCGGCAGCGTCGTCCGCCTGCCGCGCAAACACGCCCGCTGGCTCGAACTGCAACCGCTGACCCTGCCTCTGGAACTGGCTTTCTGGGCGCTCTGGCATTGCCGCCACGCGCGCCCGCCGGATCGCACCTCTCGCTGACCGGGCACCCCGCCCGACATCGCCCGACGGAACTACGCTCAGGAGTGGCGCCACGCCGTTCTCGAACAAGACGTAGCCCGTTGCATCGCTTGCCTGCCTTCAACCCCGCGTCCCCGGCGCGGCCCTGGCCTGCAGGTCGTCAGCGCATCCGCGTGGATGCTAACGAGAGCCCCATGAATTTCGCCTCCGTGCAAGAAGCCCAGTATTTCCTGGCCCAGAACCCCGATATCGAGATGGTCGAGCTGTTCATCCTCGACGCCAACGGCGTGCCGCGCGGCAAGCTGCTGCACCGCGAGGAACTGCTCGCGGTGTACCAGTCCGGCCGCCCGCTGCCCAGCACCATCCTCGGCCTCACCGTGCACGGCGAGGATGTGGAGGATTCCGGGCTGGTATGGGACGTCGGCGATATCGACTGCCGCGCCTATCCGCTGGCCGGCAGCCTGGTGCGCCTGCCCTGGCGGCAGATTCCCACGGCCGCGGTGCAGGTCAGCATGCATCCCGAGCAGGGCAAGCCGGCGGACATCGCCGACCCGCGCCATGTGCTGATCCACGTGATCGATGGCCTCAAGGCTGCCGGCTACTATCCGGTGATGGCGTGCGAGCTGGAGTTCTACCTGCTGGATGCCAAGCGCGACGCCAACGGCCGCCCGCAGCCGGCGCTCGATGCCGACGGCGGCCGCCCGCGCGCCACCCAGGTGTACGGCCTGCGTGAACTGGAGCAGATCGAGCCGTTCCTCGCCGACCTCTACGCTGCGTGCAAGGCCCAGGGCATTCCGGCGCGCACGGCCATTTCCGAATACGCGCCGGGCCAGGTGGAAATCACCCTGGAGCACGGTGACGCGCTGCTCGCCATGGACCAGGCGGTGCGCTACAAGCGCCTGGTGAAAGGCGTGGCGCACAAGCACGGCATGCAGGCGTGCTTCATGGCCAAGCCGTTCGACGACCTGGCCGGCACCGGCATGCACATGCACGTGTCGCTGGCCGATGCCGAGGGCAACAACCTGTTCGCCAGCGAAGACCCGGCAGGCACGCCGCTGCTGCGCCAGGCGGTGGGCGGCATGCTGAAAAGCCTGCTCGACTCGCTGCTGCTGTTCTGCCCCAACGCCAATTCCTATCGCCGCTTCCAGGCCAACAGCTACGCGCCGCTGGCGCCGACCTGGGGCTGCGACAACCGCACCGTGAGCCTGCGCGTGCCTGGCGGCCCGGCCAACACCCGGCACGTGGAGCACCGCATCTGCGGCGCCGATGCCAACCCATATCTCGCTGCGGCGGCCATCCTCGCCGGCATCCACCGCGGCATCCGCGAGCAGATCGATCCGGGCGCGCCGGTGGAAGGCAATGGCTACGCCCAGGCCAAGGAACTGCTGCCCACCGACTGGCTCACCTCGCTGCGCGCGCTGGAGCGCTCCAGCTGGGCGCGCGATGCGCTGGGGCATGAGTTCCTCGGCGTCTACCTGAAGGTCAAGCAGGCCGAGTACCGCCAGTTCATGGGCGAGGTCGGCGAGCAGGACTGGCGCTGGTATCTGACGCAGGCGTGAGGGCATCGCGCGCAAGATCGAGAGCCCCTCTCCCCGGCCCTCTCCCTGAAGGGAGAGGGCCGGGGAGAGGGAAACCGAACAACGACAGGAACACCGAAATGAACGCTGCACTGAACCCCGCCACGCCCGCCCCCGAGCGCGCGAAGTCCTACTACTCCGCGAGCCTCAACGAAGAGACCAGTTACCCCACACTGCAAGGCGAGGTGAACGTCGACATCGCCATCATCGGCGGCGGCTTCACCGGCGTGGCCACCGCCGTCGAGCTGGCCGAGCGCGGCTACAAGGTCGCCATCGTCGAGACCAACAAGGTCGGCTGGGGCGCCAGCGGGCGCAACGGCGGGCAGGTCACCGGCAGCCTCTCCGGCGACGCCGCCATGAGCAAGCAGATGCGCCAGTGGCTGGGCGACGACGTCGACGATTTCATCTGGCACCTGCGCTGGCGCGGCCACGAGATCATCAAGAGCCGCGTGGAGAAATACGGCATCGCCTGCGACCTGAAGTTCGGCCACCTGCACGCGGCGATGAAGCCCTCGCACATGGACGAGCTCAAGGCCTCCTATGACGATGCCAAGCGCCGTGGCATGGGCGACGAGATCAGCCTGCTGGATGGCGCCGGCGTGCGCGCGCACCTGGAAAGCGACCTCTACTGCGGCGCCATCAAGAACACCCGCAACATGCACCTGCACCCGCTCAACCTGTGCATCGGCGAGGCCAAGGCCGCCGCCAGCCTGGGCGCGCTGATCTTCGAACACTCCGAGGTGCTGGACATCATCCACGGCCCGCGCCCGGCGGTGGTCACGTCGGGCGGGCGGATCAACGCCGCCCAGGTGATGCTGGCCGGCGACGTCTACCACAAGCTGGAGCGCAAGCAGCTCAAGGGCATGATCTTCCCGGCCATGGGCGGCATCGTCACCACCAAGCCGCTGGGCGAACTGGCCAAGCGTATCAACCCGCAGGACCTGGCGGTCTACGACTGCCGCTTCGTGCTCGACTACTACCGCATGACCGGCGACGGCCGCCTGCTGTTCGGCGGCGGTGCCAACTACTCCGGCCGCGACTCGCGCGACATCGCCGGCGAACTGCGCCCGTGCATCGAGCGCACCTTCCCGGCGCTCAAGGGCGTGGACATCGAGTTCCAGTGGAGCTGCGCCATGGGCATCGTGATGAACCGCATCCCGCAGCTGGGCAAGTTGTCGGAGAACGTCTGGTACTGCCAGGGCTATTCCGGCCACGGCGTGGCGACCACCCACATCATGGGCGAGATCATGGCCACCGCCATGACCGGCGACCTGGAGAAGTTCGACACCTTCGCCCAGTGCAAGCACATCCGCGTGCCGATGGGCGACGTGTTCGGCAACCCGATGCTGGCGGCGGGGATGTGGTACTACCAGCTGATGGAGAAGCTGCGCTGATATCCGGCTGAACTCTTCCGTAGGTGCGGGCCATGCCCGCGATGCGCCCAGGGGGCGCTGATGTAGATCAGCGCGGGGTTTCTGCTCTTGTAGGAGCGGAGCTTCTCCGCGATGCTCTTGCTCTCCGTAGGGCGAATAACGCCTCTGGCGTTATCCGCCGTATCGGGGTTAGGTGTTTCTGCGCCGCTTCGGCGTGTGCTGATAGATTTTGTTTCGCCCCCTCGGGCGAGTTACTTTCTCAAACGCCAGAAAGTAACCAAAGGGCTTGCCCCTGCATCCGATTTTTCGCTGAGGCGAAAAATCCCCTCACTCCATCGAAGTTCCAGGGGCACGCCGCGAAGGGCCATCCCTGGCCCATCGCGGCTCTCGCGGCATCCATGCCGCTCAACCCCTGAAACTCCGACTTCGTTCGGCCTCCTGAAGGGGCATTCCGGAGCGTGCGTCAGCTTCTCTGGAAGTCTTCGAGACCAGAGCGTCGCGCAATCGCTCTTCGTAGCGACCGAGGGGGCGCCTACTCCACCTTTGGCTTTGGCTCCTAAAGTCTTCCAGCGAAACATCCAAGCACTCCAAACGCCCCGTTCAGGAGGCCGAGTGGAAGCGGAGTTTCAGGGGTTGAGCGGCATGGATGTCGCGAGAGCGCTGTCGGGCCAGGGATGGCCCGTCAGCGCGGGCCCCTGAAACTTCGCTTCGACGAGGGAATTTTTCGCCTAAGCGAAAAACCGGATGCAGGGGCAAGCCCTTTGGTTACTTCTTCGGCGTTTGGAAGAAGTGACTCGCCCGAGGGGGCGAAACACAGAGTTCGAGCACACACCGAAGCGGCGCTGAATCACCCACGCCGAAGCAGCAATACATGATCAACCTGGGAGCCAAGGCAGGCGCCGGCCCTGCCGGCGGATCGCGGGCATGGCCCGCTCCTACAGGCCATGCTCCGTGCGGCTCTTCCTAGGACCGAGGGGGACGCCTACTCCACCTTTGGCTTTGGCTCCCAAAGTCTTCCAGCGAAATATCCAAGCACTCCAAACGCCCCGTTCAGGAGGCCGAGTGGAAGCGGAGTTTCAGGGGTTGAGCGACATGGATGTCGCGAGAGCGCTGTCGGGCCAGGGATGGCCCGTCAGCGCGGGCCCCTGAAACTTCGCTTCGACGAGGGAATTTTTCGCCTAGGCGAAAAACCGGATGTCCGGGGCAAGCCTTCTTGGTTACTTCTTCGGCGTTTGGAAGAAGTGACTCGCCCGAGGTGGCGAAACACAGAGCTCGAGCGCACACTGAAGCGGCGCTGAATCACCCACGCCGAAGCAGCCATACAGGATCAACCTTGGAGCCAAGGCAGACGCCGGCCCTGCCGGCGGATCGCGGGCATGGCCCGCTCCTACAGGCCATGTTCCGTGCGGCTCTTCGTAGGACCGAGGGGGACGCCTGGTCCTTGCTCGCGAACCTGCCCGGCGCCGGCCCTGCCGGCGGATCGCAGGCAGGGCCCGCTCCTACAGGCCATGTTCCGCGCGGCTCTTCGTAGGAACGAGGGGGACGCCTGGTCCTTGATCGCGAACCTGCCTAGCGCCCGCCTTGCCGGCGGGTCGCGGGCAGGGCCCGCTCCTACAGGGTTTCGGCAATCAGGGGGAACGCCCGTACCCGCAGCCACTCGACACCACCGCCCCACTCGGGGATAAAGGCTCCACTTCGCCGTATGGAGTGAGCCATGCGTTTCCCCTCGATGACCGCCCTGCGCGTGCTGGATGCCGTCGCCCGCCTGGGCAGCCTGTCCGGCGCCGCCAGCGAGCTGAGCCTGACCCGCAGCGCCGTCAGTCACCAGTTGCACAGCCTGGAAGATTGCCTGGGCATCGCCCTCACCGAGCGGGTCGGCCGCGGCATCGCGCTGACCTACCACGGCGAGTGCTTCGCCCGCGAAACCCAGCGCGCGCTGGCGATCCTCAACGAAGCGCGGCGCTTCGCCAATGCCGAGGAAGTCGCCGGCCGGCTGTGCGTCAGCTGTACGCCGGGCTTCGCCACCTACTGGCTGTGCCACCAGATCGGCAAGTTCCAGCGCGCCCACCCGCAGGTGGAGCTGAACCTGGTCTCGCCACGGGTGCCCGACGATGTCAGCGACCGCGACGTCGACCTGTTCATCGCCTATGGCGTGGGCGACTGGACCGACCTGCACGTGGAGCTGATCGCCACCCTGGACAGCTTCCCGGTGTGCAGCCCGTCGCTGATCAATGCGGTGGGCGGCCTGGACTCGCCGGAAGACCTCGCCAGCCTGCCCTTCCTGCACATGGTCGATCACTCCGACTGGCTGCTGTGGACGGCGGCGGCCGGCGTGCGCGACCTCAACGTACGCAACGGCATCGTCTTCTCGGACGCCCACCTGGTGCAGTCGGCGGCCATCGCCGGGCAAGGCGTGGCCATGGGCGATGCGCTGGTCAGTGGCGACGCCATGGCCAAGGGGCAGCTGGTGCGGTTGTTCAACGTCGCCATCGAGCCGCCCAACCGCTACTACTTCGTCACTGACCCGGCCAAGTCCGAACGCCCGGACATACGCGCCTTCAAGGCCTGGATGAGGGCCGAACTGCGAATGTCCGAGCAGTTCCGCCAGAGCGGCCGGACCGCCGTGATAGGTGAATGATTTCGAACAATGAGGGCGAAAAAACGCGATTGATGCGGAGAGGGATTTAACAATACTGCATTAAAAAAAGGCCGCTGATCTTTACCGATCCTCACCCGGCGGCCACTCGAACAAGAACAAGAAATCGAGGTAAGTGCAGTGCAGCCCCAGCCCCAACTACGTGCCATCGGTATCGGCAAGAGCTACGGCAGTTTCAACGCGCTGGACAACGTGTCCATCGACATCCGGCAGGGGGAGTTCCTCACCCTCCTCGGCCCGTCGGGCTCCGGCAAGACCACCTTCCTGATGATCCTCGCCGGGTTCCAGGACCCATCCCGCGGCACGCTCGAAGAGGGCGGCGCCGACATCACCCGGCGCCCGGCCGAGAAGCGCAATTTCGGCATGGTGTTCCAGGGCTACGCGCTGTTCCCGCACATGAGCATCGAGGACAACGTCGCCTTCCCGCTGAAGATCCGTGGCGTGAAGGCCGAGGAGCGCAACCGCCGCGTGCGCCACATGCTCGAGGTGGTGGGCCTGGGCGAACACCTGGGCAAGCGCCCCGGCGAGCTCTCCGGCGGCCAGCAGCAGCGCGTGGCCATCGCCCGCGCACTGGTGTTCGAACCGGACATGCTGCTGCTCGACGAACCCCTCTCGGCACTGGACAAGAACCTGCGCGAGCAGTTGCAGGCCGAACTGCAACGCATCCACCGCCAGGTCGGCACCACCTTCGTCTTCGTCACCCACGACCAGAACGAAGCCCTTGCCCTCTCCACCCGCATCGCCATCTTCAACCGTGGCCAACTGGCCCAGGTCGACGACCCGCAGACCATCTACAACCAACCCAGCAATCGCTTCGTCGCCGAATTCCTCGGCAAGATGAACCTGTTCCCGCTGAGCCAGGTGGGCCGCGCCGGCGAACTGGCCTGCGGTCGCTTCGGCGACGCCGAGCTGCGCGCCGGCTATTCCAACGCCGTGCAGGCCGACGCGCCGCTGCTGGCGGTGCGCCCGGAGCACATGCAGCTGCACAGCGCCCCGCCGCAGGTGAACGGCCACAACGTGGTGCAGGCCGTGCTCACCGCCAAGACCTACCAGGGCGCCAGCACCGAGCTGTGCCTGGGCGCCGGCGTCGAGGGCAAGCAACCCATGAGCCTGGCCGTGCACGCCGACCACCAGGCGTCGCGCCTGGAACAGGGCGCGAAGGTCTGGCTGAGCTGGCCCATCGAGAAAAGCCTGCTGATCGCCTGAGTCGCCGCAAGCATTCGTCCCCTTTTCGCCATCCCACCCGATCGGGAGCTGCCCCCATGTTCAATCCGCACCAGCAAGACTGCATCGAAGTCCTCATCGAAAAGACCCGCCGCGGGCAGATCGACCGCCGCACCTTCCTCAAGGGAATGGGCCTGATGGCCGCCCTGCCGCTGGCGTTGCGCAGCGGCGTGAGCTTTGCCGCCGGCGACAAGCCGCTGGTGGTGGTGAACTGGGGCGGCGACGCGATCAAGGCGTTCGGCAAGGCCTGGACCGAGGGCTTCTCCAAGGCCACCGGCATCCCCACCAAGATCGACGGCAGCGGCCCCACCGAGGGCGCCATCCGCACCCAGCTCTCCAGCGGCCGGGTCAGCTGGGACGTGGTCGACGCGGAAAGCTCGGTCCTGCAGATACTCGGCAAGGAAGGCCTGGTGCAGCCCATCGACTACAACGTCGTCTCCAAGGACAAGGTGCTGCCCGGCTTCGCCTACGAATACGGCATCGCCAACTACATGCTCAGCTATGTGATCGCCTACGACAGCGAGCGCTTCGGCGACAAGGCGCCCACGACCTGGGCGGACTTCTGGGACGTCAAGACCTTCCCCGGCAAGCGCACCCTCTACAAGTGGATGAACGGCATGCTGGAGGCCGCCCTGCTGGCCGACGGCGTCACGCCGGACAAGCTCTACCCGCTGGATGTGCCGCGCGCGCTGAAGAAGATCGAAGAGCTCAAGCCCCACGTCCTTTCCTTCTGGGGCTCGGGCGCGGAAACCCAGCAGTTGCTGATCGAGGGCGAGGTCTCCATGGGCGCCATCTGGAACACCCGCGCCCAGGTGATCACCGAGGACAGCGAGGGCCGCATCAAGTGGACCTTCGACAATGCCCTGCTGGGCTGCAGCAACTGGGGCGTGCTCAAGGGCAACCCGGCGGGCACCGAGGCGGCCATGAAGTTCATCGCCTACGCCCAGGACCCGCAGTCCCAGGTGGAGCTGTTCAAGATGTTCGGCAACGGCCCGGCCAACCCCGCCGCCGCCGCGCTGATCCCGGACGACCGCAAGCACCTGAACTGCACGGATCCTGCGAACCTGCCCAAGCAGGTGATGCTCAGCCACGAGTGGTACACCGACCACTACGGGGCGACCCTGGAGCAGTACCTGACCCACATTTCCAAGTGACGCGGAGCGCAGGTCATGGCCGATAACGCCCCCTCGCGGCTCAAGCTGGGCGCCCTGCTGCTGCCGCTGCCGGTCGTGCTGATCGTGTTCTACGTGCTGCCCTTCCTCGGCGTGCTCGGCTGGAGCGTGACCCTCCCGGAGCCGGGGATCGAGCAGTACCAGCGGATCATCACCGACCCGGCGATCCACGACGTGCTCTGGCGGACCTTCCGCCTGTGCACCACGGTCAGCGTGATATCCCTGCTGATCGCCTACCTGATGGCCTACTGCTGGGTCTACAGCCCGCCATTCTGGCAGCGCGTGGTGGAAATCTGCGTGTTCATCCCGTTCTGGCTGTCGGTGCTGGTGCGCGCCTTCGGCTGGCTGATCGCCCTGCGCAGCAACGGTCTGCTCAACGACTGGCTGCAGTATCTGGGCATCACCAGCGAGCCGTTGCAGCTGACCCGCAACGAGCTGGGCGTGGTGATCGGCATGGTCCATTTCATGGTGCCCTTCGCGCTGTTCCCGCTGGTATCCACCATGCGCCGCCTCGACCCGCGCGTGCTGCTCGCCGCGCGCGGCCTGGGCGCCGGGCAGCTGCGCACCTTCTGGAGCATCTTCGTGCCGCAGACCATCCCCGGCATCCTGGGCGCCTTCATCATCGTCTTCGTGTTCTGCCTGGGCTTCTTCATCACCCCGGCGATCCTTGGCGGCGGGCAGACGGTGATGGTGGCCGAGTACGTCTACCTGCAGATGTTCCAGACCAGCAACTGGGGCCTGGGCGCGGCGCTCTCGGTAGTGCTGCTGGCGCTGGTCAGCGGGATGATCTGGGCGCTGCTGCGCATGACCCGCGTCGACAAGCTGGTGGGATAAGGAGCGGCATTCATGAATTCGCACGAAACCAAGGCACCGAGCCGCCTGCTGGCGACCCTGGCGATGATCTTCATGGTCTTCCCGCTGTTGGCGGTGATCCCGGTGTCCTTCACCGGCAAGCGCTTTCTGTCGATGCCCAACGGCAACTGGTCGCTGCGCCACTACCAGGCGCTGCTGGACAGCCCCGAATGGCTCTCGGCGATCGGCCAGAGCCTGATCGTCGCCACCGCCACCTGCATCATCGCGACCGCACTGGCGGTGAGCTTCAGCCTCGGCATCTGGTACCTGCGCTCGCGCCTGGCCACCCTGCTGATCGGCCTGGTGCTGCTGCCGATGGCGATCCCGCCGATGATCTCGGCGATGGTCCTGTACTTCATGGAAACCAAGGTCAGCCAGTTCGCCCCCGGCCTGGGCTACGACACCCTGTTCGGCCTGACCATCGCGCACATCGTGATGGTCGTGCCCTACGGCGTGGTGACCATGCTGGTGGCGCTGAGCCAACTGGACCGGCGCATCGAACTGGCCGCCCGCAACCTCGGCGCGAGCCTCGGCCAGACCACCTTCCTGGTGGTGCTGCCGAACCTCAAGCTGGGCGTAGCGAGCACGGCGCTGCTGTGTTTTGCGCTCTCCTGGGAAGAGATCGCGGTGACCCTGTTCGTCACCAGCACCGAGGTGAACACCCTGCCGCGGCAGATCTGGTCCGGCCTGCGCGACAACATCGACCCGGCCGTGGCGGCCATCTCGGTGGTGCTGATCGCCCTGACCTTCGTTGCGCTGGTGGGACGGATGATCGCCCAGCGCATCGCCGCACGGCCGGCGGGAAGCTGAGACGCCCCCTGTAGGAGCGGGCCACGCCCGCGACCTGCCTCAAACCAGCTCGTGAGGGAAAATACCGGTAGGCGCAACTGTCTTTCTCTGAAAGTCCGTGCCTGGGATGTTCCCTCTCCCTAACCCTCTCCCTGAAGGGAGAGGGGATTGGATCATTGCCGGCTGAAACTGCGGCGTCAGCCGGCTCGGATGGCTCCCTCTCCCTTTGGAGCGGGCGCGCAGCCAGGGCGGAGGGAGATGGCTGACGCCAGCGCAGGACTACCCAGGTAGGAGCGGACCTTGTCCGCGAAATCCGCGGCAGCGAAATCGGCAGGTCCCGATGTCAGCGCCGGCCCCGCCGACGGATCGCGGGCATGGCCCGCTCCTACACCGGCCGCATGAGGCGGATCACTCCGCCTTCTTGCGAATCCAGTACAGGTAGGTACCCGCCTCTTCCTGCTGTTCCACCAGCTCGTGGCCGAGGAAGACGCAGAACTTGGGAATGTCGCGGCGGGTGGACGGGTCGGTGGCAATCACCTTGAGCAGGCCGCCGGCCGGCAGGTCGCGCACCTTGTTGTGCAGCATCATGACCGGCTCGGGGCAGTTCAGGCCGGTGGCGTCGAGGATCGCATCGACAGGCTGGGACATTACGTCACTCCAGAAAAATCAATGGCGCATTGTCGCGCAAAGGGCACCGTGCGGTCACCCCGCGTCCGTCCGGGTCACCGAACCTTGGTTGGGGGTGGGCGCGGCGGGCACCGGGCATGCTGGCGCATCCGCCCTCTCCTGCATGGAATGCCGATGCGCGCCCTCCTCTGCCTGTGCCTTGCGCTCCTTGCCGGCTGCGCCGCCCGCGACCAGGTTCCCGACTTCAATGCCAGCGCCGGCCAGGACCTGCCAGCCACCTGGTTCGAGGCGGTAATCACCGCCCGCGACGGCACGAAGCTCTCCGCCACCGTGTTCCAACCGGCGCTGAAAGCCGGCGAGAGCGCCCCGCTGATCGTCCACACACACGGCTGGGGCGGCTGGCGGGTCACCGGGCCGGACGGCTACTACGGCAAGAACATGATGTCCGGCCGCGCCGCGCTGCGCGCCTGGAAGGCCGGCTTCTGGGTGGTCAGCTACGACCAGCGCGGCTGGGGCGGCAGCGACGGGCGCATCGAGATGATGAACCCGCAGTTCGAGGTGCAGGACGCCAGCGCGGTGATCGACTGGGCCGCGACGCACCTGGCCCGGCTGACCCTGGACGGCCCGAACGACCCGCGCGTGGGCATGCTCGGCGAAAGCTACGGCGGCGCCGTGCAACTGCTGGCCTCGGCGGAGGACCCGCGCATCGACGCCATCGTCCCCATCGCCACCTGGTACGACCTGGCCGACGCCCTGGCGCCGGACGGCCAGCTGAAGATCGGCTGGGGCGGCGTGCTGGTCAGCCTGGGCCTGGCCACCGGCTACGATCTGGGCAAGTTCGTCCAGGCCGACTACCTGCACACCACCGGCGGCCGCATGACCGCGCCGGTGCAGGCCGAACTGCACGCCAACAGCCTCGCCAGCTACTGCGCGGCCGGCCGCCTGCCCCATGCCGACGCCCTGCTGATCCAGGGCCTGCGCGACACGCTGTTCCCGCTGGACCAGGGCCTGCAGATCCGCCAGTGCCTGAAACAGGGGCCGGCCGACGTGCGCCTGCTGGGCATGCAGGGCGGGCACATCCTGCCGCCGCCCTTGCAGGCGTGGAGCGGCTTGCCGCCGTTCAACAACGAGCCGGTGATCCACTGCGGCTCGCGGGCGATCAACCTCTACACCGGCATCGTCGCCTGGTACGAGGAAAAGCTGCGCAAGCGCCCCGGCGCCGCCGACGGCGTGCCGGACCTGTGCATCAGCCTCGACCTGGACCAGGGCGTGGCGCTGGACGACCTGCCGCCGCCCGGGCCCACCGTGGCGCTGCCGGCCACCGCCCTCCGCCCGGCGGTCAGCGGCCTGCTGCAGCCTTCGCGATTCGTTCCCTTGCAGCGCGTCAGCGAACCGAGCGCGTTGCTCGGCAGCGCTCAGGTGCGCCTCGACCAGCCGCTGGCCGAACGCCCGGATACGCAGGTGTTCGCCGCCCTGGCGATCCGTAGCGCCGACGGCCGCACCCGGCGTCTGGACGAGCAGGTGAAACCGCTGGCGAACCGGGGCAGCACGCGGCTGAACGCCGTCAGCGCCAGCCTCGCGCCGGGGGATGAGATTGGATTGCTGGTGAGCGGCTTCAGCGGCCAGTACCTGTTCAACAGCTCCTGGCGCTTTTCCTCAGTGGAATTGCAGGGGGAGGTGCAACTGCCCAGCCTCGTGCCGCTGCAGCCTCGCGTCGCCGCACGCCGCTGACCCCTCTGCCGTGCGGTTCGCGAGCACGCTCGCTCCTACAGGTGAGCGCCGGTGCGCTCTTCGTAGGAGCGAGCTTGCTCGCGAACAAAGCCGCAGCCGCTCGTCCCAGAGAAACGACTAGCGCAACGGCCCATCCGGCGCCTCGTCCAACTGCGCCAGCAGCATGGGCTGGCCATCGCCGTCGGCGGGCAGCAACGCCCACTGTTCCTTCTTGCCCAGGCGCCGGTAGCTCTGCTTCACCTGGCTACCCAGCGGCAGGGGCGCCTTGAAGTGCGCGTCCAGGCGCACGTTCTCGGCCAGGCGGCGGCCGGTCAGGCTGCGCGCCAGGCCCCACATGCCGTGGGCGAAGGGCTTGCCGAAGCCATAGTGTGAGGCCATCAGCCGCGACAGGTGCAGCGGGTTGAAGTCGCCACTCAGGCCGGCGTAGCGCCAGCCGACGATCTTCGGCACGCGCCACTGCACGCCGGCATGCACCGGCGCTTCCAAGGTGTGCCACTGGGCGCGCTCGGGCAGCGGGTCCGGCGCGCTGCCGGCATCGAGGAAGTCGCCCCGGCGCAGGTAGGTGGTGATGGACTGCCAGTAGAGCATGTCGTGATGCCAGGCCTCGGTGACCACGTCCACCTCCAGGCCCAGCTCGTTGCGGCGGCTGGTGAGGATGCGGCAATCGAACTGCAGCGGCTCGTGTTCGTCGAGCAGGCGGTAGCGCTGGATGTGGCTGCGCAGGTGGATCAGCCCCACCACCGATAGCGGCATGCGCGAGCGGCTGAGCAGGCGCAGGTGCAGCGGCAGGCTGATCACCTGCGGGTAGAGCAGCGGTACGCCCAGCGCCGGGTCGAGGCCGAAGTGCTGGCGGTACGCGCGCAGGTGGCGCAGGTCGAAGGTCAGGGTGCGGCTGTCCATCGCCAGGTAGGGCACGCGCTCGCCCTGGCCAAGGCCACGGCGCGGCAGCAACATGCGGCTGTAACTGCCCAGCAGCGAGGGCAACTTTCGCTTCACGAACGGCTCCGGGTGAATTCGCGCCGCCTAGCATGGGCAATGCCGGGCGACGCGACAAGCCACCAAAGGTCGGGTGGCGCTGCCAGGCGCGTGGGGGTCGCTAGCGCTCGCCCTTCTCGATGCGGCGCAGGTGGCAGGTCACTTCCTCGCGGTCGTGGTAAAGCTGCTTGCAGCCGATCTGCACCTTCAGCCCGCGCTCGCGGAAGGCCTCTTCCAGGCGATCGAGGATGCGCCGCACCTCGGCGTAGCGCTGTTTCATCGGCAACTTCAGGTTGACGATGGCCTCGCGGCACAGGCCTTCGCCGATCCAGGTTTCGATCATCGCGCCGGTGCGCGCGGGCTTCTCGACGATGTCGCAGACCATCCAGTCCATGCGCTGGCGCGGGCGGAAGGCGTAGCCGTCGACACGCTGGTGCTCGACCAGCCCGGAATACATCAGGTTCTCCGCCATCGGCCCGTTGTCCACGGCGACCACGCGCATCTCCCGATTCACCAGCTGCCAGGTCCAGCCACCGGGCGATGCGCCCAGGTCCACGGCGAGCATGTCCGGCGCCAGGCGGCGGTCCCAGTCGGCGCGGGGGATGAAGTGGTGCCAGGCCTCCTCCAGCTTCAGCGTCGAGCGGCTGGGCGCCTCGCGGGGGAACTTCAGGCGCGGAATGCCCATCGGCCACATGGCGCAATTGCGCGACTCGGCCAGGCCGATGAAAGCCTCGCGACCGGAGCGGAAGGTCAGCAACAGGCGCGGCAGGCTCGGGTCTTCCACCAGCTTGCCGGCTTTCACCAGCGCGGCGCGCAGCGGCTTCTCGAACTTGCGGCAGAAGGTCGACAGCTCCTTGCCATCGTTGGTGTCGAACACCTCCAGCCAGAGGCTGCCGCACGCCGGAAAACCGGCCAGGGCCTCGAGGATCGCACCGATGCGGTCCGTTTCCGGCAGCGCGGTGAAGCCGTTCCCGCGCGCCCACTGGCGCGGGAAGATCAGCTCGGCGAAGCGCAGCTGGCGCATCAGGCGCTCGGCGCCGTCGTCCTCGGCGCAGATGAACTCGGCGTAGGCAGTCGCCGGCTTGGCCCGGGCGTAGCCGGGGATGTCCAGGCGCGCGGCGTGTTCGGACAGCTCGGCGCAGACCTCGCTCTCGAAGCCCGGACGGCAGTGCAGTAAGAGGGTATTCATCGGGGTGTCTCCTTGGCCGCGCACTATAGAGGGTGCCCGCGAAGGTTTCATGCAGATTCGCCGGAAATCTCCCACGACAGAAGTCACTTGTTCTGAACCCTACGCCGGAGCCAAGGGTCCAGAACAGATGGCAATACCCGTTCGGGCGGTCTAGCTTGAGTGGTCTGGCCCAGCCCGCCAGACGACTGCCCGCCGATTGCCCCGCCTGGCAAGAAGGGCCGCCGACCGTGGTTCAGCGGCGATGGATCAGGACGTTCGCGCCCTCCCTCGCCCCGTATCGCCAGTGCGCCGCGGCCCCGGCCGCGCCGCCGAACACGAGCAGAATCCAAGCCTGAGGAGAATGTCATGCCCGCAGTGGATAGCCTGAACAGCCTGCGCACCCTCGAGGTCGCCGGCAAGACCTATCACTACTACAGCCTGCCCGACGCGGCGAAGAGCCTGGGAGACCTCGGCAAGCTGCCCATGTCCCTGAAAGTCCTGCTGGAAAACCTGTTGCGCTGGGAAGACGGCAACACCGTTACCGGCGACGACCTCAAGGCCCTGGCCGGCTGGCTGAAGACCCGCAGCTCCGAGCGCGAGATCCAGTACCGCCCCGCCCGCGTGCTGATGCAGGACTTCACCGGGGTGCCCGCGGTAGTCGACCTCGCCGCCATGCGCGACGCCATGGCCAAGGCCGGCGGCGACCCGCAGAAGATCAATCCGCTGTCCCCTGTCGACCTTGTCATCGACCACTCGGTGATGGTGGACAAGTTCGCCAGCCAGTCCGCCTTCGCCCAGAACGTCGAGATAGAGATGGAGCGCAACGGCGAACGTTACGCCTTCCTGCGCTGGGGGCAGAACGCCTTCGACAACTTCCGCGTGGTGCCGCCGGGCACCGGCATCTGCCACCAGGTCAACCTGGAATACCTGGGGCGCACCGTGTGGACCAAGGATGAGGACGGCCGCACCTACGCCTTCCCCGACACCCTGGTCGGCACCGACTCGCACACCACCATGATCAACGGCCTGGGCGTGCTCGGCTGGGGCGTGGGCGGTATCGAGGCGGAAGCGGCCATGCTCGGCCAGCCGGTGTCGATGCTGATTCCCGAGGTCATCGGCTTCAAGCTCACCGGCAAGCTGAAGGAAGGCATCACCGCCACCGACCTGGTGCTGACCGTTACCCAGATGCTGCGCAAGAAAGGCGTTGTAGGAAAGTTCGTCGAATTCTACGGGGACGGCCTCGCCGACCTGCCGCTGGCGGACCGCGCCACCATCGCCAACATGGCGCCCGAATACGGCGCCACGTGCGGCTTCTTCCCGGTGGACGAGATCACCCTGGGTTACCTGCGCCTGTCCGGCCGGCCGGAAGCCACCGTGCAACTGGTGGAGGCCTACAGCAAGGCGCAAGGCCTGTGGCGCGAGAAAGTCCACGAGCCGGTATTCACCGACTCCCTGCAACTGGACATGGGCGACGTCGAAGCCAGCCTCGCCGGCCCCAAGCGCCCGCAGGACCGCGTTGCCCTCGGCCACGTCAGCCAGGCCTTCGATGACTTCCTCGGCCTGCAGATCAAGCCCGCCGCCACCGAGGAAGGCCGCCTGCTCAGCGAGGGCGGCGGTGGCGCTGCCGTCGGCTCGGCGGAGTCCACCGGGGAAGCCGACTACCACTACGAAGGCCAGACCCACCGGCTGAAGAACGGCGCCGTGGTGATCGCCGCCATCACCTCCTGCACCAACACCTCCAACCCCAGCGTGATGATGGCCGCCGGCCTGCTGGCGAAGAAGGCGCTGGAAAAAGGCCTGCAGCGCAAGCCCTGGGTGAAGAGTTCCCTGGCCCCCGGCTCCAAGGTGGTCACCGACTACTTCCACGCCGCCGGCCTGACCCGTTACCTGGACGAACTGGGCTTCGATCTGGTCGGCTATGGCTGCACCACCTGCATCGGCAACTCCGGCCCGCTGCTGGAGCCCATCGAGAAGGCCATCCAGCAGGCCGACCTGACCGTCGCCTCGGTGCTCTCGGGCAACCGCAACTTCGAAGGACGTGTGCACCCG
Organism: Pseudomonas sp. GCEP-101; assembly: GCF_025133575.1. NCBI lineage: Bacteria > Pseudomonadati > Pseudomonadota > Gammaproteobacteria > Pseudomonadales > Pseudomonadaceae > Pseudomonas > Pseudomonas sp. GCEP-101. The sequence goes on from NZ_CP104011.1 coordinate 5,764,390, forward strand.
CTGGTGAAAACCAACTGGCTGGCGTCGCCGCCCCTGGTGGTCGCCTATGCCCTCGCCGGCACCGTGCGCATCGACCTGACTAAAGAACCGCTGGGCACCGGCAGGGATGGTCAGCCGGTGTATCTGAAGGACATCTGGCCGACCCAGCAGGAAATCGCCGACGCCGTTCAGAAAGTCGACACGAAAATGTTCCACAAGGAGTACGCCGAAGTCTTCCAGGGCGATGAGAAGTGGCGTGCGATCCAGGTGCCGGACGCCAAGACCTACACCTGGCAGGACGATTCCACCTACATCCAGCATCCGCCGTTCTTCGAACACATCGCCGAGGCACCGCCGCAGGTGGCAGACATCCGTGGCGCGAAGATCCTCGCCCTACTGGGCGACTCGGTGACCACCGACCACATCTCCCCCGCCGGCAACATCAAGAAGGACAGCCCCGCCGGGCGCTACCTCAGCGAGCATGGCGTGGCCTACGCCGACTTCAACTCCTACGGCTCGCGCCGTGGGAATCATGAGGTGATGATGCGCGGCACCTTCGCCAACATCCGCATCAAGAACGAGATGCTGGGCGGCGAGGAAGGCGGCAATACCCTCTATGTACCCACCGGGGAAAAGCTGGCGATCTACGATGCCGCCATGCGCTACCAGCAGGACGGCACGCCCCTGGTGATCGTCGCCGGCAAGGAGTACGGCACCGGCTCGTCCCGCGACTGGGCGGCCAAGGGCACCAACCTGCTGGGCGTGAAAGCGGTGATCGCCGAGAGCTTCGAACGCATCCACCGTTCCAACCTGGTGGGCATGGGCGTGTTGCCGCTGCAGTTCAAGGAGGGCCAGGACCGCAAGGCCCTGAAGCTGAGCGGCAAGGAAGTGCTGAGTATCAGCGGCCTGTCGGGCGAGCTGAAGCCGCACATGCCCCTCACGGTCGCAGTGCAACGCGAGGACGGCAGCCAGGACAGCTTCGAGGTGCTCTGCCGCATCGATACCCAGAACGAAGTCGAGTACTTCAAGGCCGGCGGCATCCTTCACTACGTGCTGCGCAGCCTGATCTAGAGCGCTCCGGCGGCCCGCAACGGGCCGCCCTCTTCGACTTTCGCAAGGCTTCCGGTGACTCATGGCGATAGGCTATCGTCAGCCTACCGGCGTCACTCTTCTGTCATTTTTCTGTGATCGCTATCAAATTTTCGATCTGGCGGCCGATACGCTGGACAGACGTTCCAATTCGCCTTTCTCCAGGATTCCAGCCTGATGCGCAACAACCAGCCGATCACCCAGCGTGAACGCACCTTCCCCGCCGAACAGCGGCTGATCTCCACCACCGACGCACGAGGCGTGATCAGCTACGTCAACGATGCCTTCAGCGCCATCAGCGGCTTCTCCCACGAGGAGTTGGTGGGCTCGCCGCACAACCTGGTGCGCCATCCCGACGTGCCGCCGGCGGTCTTCGCGCACATGTGGACGACGCTGAAGAAGGGTCGACCGTGGATGGGTATCGTCAAGAACCGCTGCAAGAGCGGCGATCACTACTGGGTCAGCGCCTACGTCACGCCCATTTATGAACGCAACGAGATCGTCGGCTACGAGTCGGTGCGGGTGAAACCCAGCGCCGAACAGGTCCGCCGCGCCGAGGCGCTGTATGCGCGGATCAACGCCGGCAAGTCGGCTGTTCCGACCCGTGACCGCTGGTTGCCGGTGTTGCTGGACTGGCTGCCGTTCATCCTGATCGGCCAGATCGGTTTCCTCATCGGCGCCTGGCTCAATTCGCACTGGGGCTTCCTGCTCGCGGCCCTGCTGTCGATCCCGCTGGGCCTGGCCGGATTGGGCTGGCAGCAGCGCGGTCTCAAGCGCCTGCTGCGCCTGGCCGAGCAGACCACCTCCGACCCGCTGATCGCGCAAATGTACACCGACAGCCGCGGCGCCCAGGCACGCCTGGAAATGTCCATTCTCAGCCAGGAAGCACGACTGAAAACCTGTCTGACTCGTCTGCAGGACACCGCCGAAACCCTCACCGAGCAGGCTCGCGAAGCCGACTCCCTGGCCCATCACAGCTCCGCCGGCCTGGACCGTCAGCGCCAGGAGACCGAGCAGGTGGCTACCGCGGTCAACCAGATGGCCGCCACCACGCAGGAAGTGGCCGACAACGTACAACGTACCGCCGACGCTACCCGCCAGGCCAACGACCTGACCACCGAAGGTCGGCAGATCGCCGCGGAAACCCGCGAAGCCATGCAGCGCCTGTCCAGCTCCGTGGGCGAAACCGGCGAAGCAGTCAGCCAACTGGCCCGTGACAGCGAGCAGATCGGCGGCGTGGTGGATGTGATCAAGGGCATCGCCGACCAGACCAACCTGCTGGCGCTCAATGCCGCCATCGAGGCGGCGCGCGCCGGCGAGATGGGCCGCGGTTTCGCCGTGGTGGCCGACGAAGTGCGCCAGCTGGCCCAGCGTACCGCCGAGTCCACCGGGCAGATTCACCAGCTCATCGCCAACCTGCAGAACACCGCCACCGAGGCGGTACGCGCCATGGATTCCGGCCGCCGCCAGGCCGACGAGGGCGTGGAGCGCGTGCTGCAGGCGGACAACGCCCTGGTGGGCATCAGCGATGCGGTGGCCAACATTACCGAAATGACCACCCAGATCGCCGCCGCCGCGGAAGAACAGAGCGCGGTGGCCGAGGAGATCAACCGCAACATCAGCACCATCGCCAACCTGGCCGATCAGACCTCCGGCGAGGCCCAGCGCACTGCCCTGCTCAGCGAAGAACTGACACAGACCGCGCAGCGACAGTATTCGCTGGTGGAGCGTTTCAACCGCTGATCCAGAGACCACCTGTAGGAGCGAGCTTGCTCGCGAACGAACTGGCCGGCAGCCGCAATGGCGGATAACGCCTGAAGCGTTATTCGCCCTACGCCTCGTCTCGACCGGGTAAGGTTCGCGAGCAAGCTCGCTCCTACAAGGTTCAGGCCGGCAGCGTTCGAGCGGGTTACTTGAAATCCCACTGCATCTGAGCCGGGATGCTGACGTCCCGCGAGGAATGCACGCACACATCCACGTAATCGGTGAAGCGCGGCGGCGCGGCGATGCCTTCATCCAGCAGGCGTTGGTTGTCGAACAGGTAGTTGAGGTCGGCAAAGCCGCTGTACAGGCGCAGCGCGCGCAGCACCAGGCGCGGGTTGGCCTTGCCGATGCGGCTCTCGAAGCTGCCGGCCAGCTCCCGCAGATCTTCGCTGCTGACCTTGCGGTAGCGCTCGCCGACAGGCGCTTCGCCGCGGGCGTCCGCATAGGCGCGGTCGATCTCGCCGAAGGTGCAGGACGAACCGTGGCCGGCGGAGATGTGGTAGAGGCTGTGGCTCAGCGTAGGCTTCAGCGCCAGGGCAACCAGCGCTTCGGCGCAGTAGTCCACCGGGATCACGTCGATCTGCTCGTCCAGCCCGCAGGTGAAGCTCTCCAGGGCAAAGCCCATGCGGAACACCCAGAAGATGCTGCCGGAAGCGCGGCAACCCAGCTCGCGATGCCCGACCACGATGGACGGTCGCGCCACCACCAGCGGCAATGACGGCAACTCTTCGCGCATGCGCCGTTCGATCTCGGCCTTGGAAGCGGTGTAGTCGACCAATTGCTCTTCGCTATCGGGAAAATCCCAGGACTCGCGCACCGGCGACTCGCGTTGCGGCCCGCAGCACATGGCGGTGCCGACGTGAAGGAAACGCTTGAGGTTGCGCGACTGGCTGAGCAGCCGGGCGAAGGCGAAGGTGCCCTCGACGTTCACCGGCCAGATGTTCGGGTTCTTCGAGAAGGAGGCCACTGCTGCGCAGTTGATCACCTGTTCCACGCGCATCAGGCGTGCGCGCTCACCCTGCATCCACGCGGTGTCCAGCAGGTCGCCGCACAGGATCTGGCTTTCCTCCAGGGACTCCAGCGCGGACTCGGGCACGCTGTGCAGGCGCAAGTTGTCGCATAGCCGCTCCAGCCCCTCGGCGGGTGACACGGCCCGCACCAGGAACAGCAGCGCCGCCGTGTGACCGCCGGCCATCAGGTGGGCGGCGACGGCGCCGCCCAGGAAGCCGGTGGCGCCAGTCAACAGCAGGCTGTGCGCGGCGCCGGAGGTGAATCGGGGGGAATGGGTGGCAGTGCGTTCAGCGTAATCGGTGTTCATGGCAGCTCAGGGCCTATCGTCTGGAAACGGGGCGTCGGCTGTGGGGAGCCGACGCCGGCGAGGATAGGAACCCCTGCCTTAAGGGCCGATTAGCGCAATAGAAAGGCTTCGATTCTTGCCGCGGTGCTGTCCAGGTGCTGCTCATGGGTCAGCCCGGACGCCTTGAGCGGCTTGAGGTCGTGGTCGGCCGCCGCCAGCCACTGCAACTGGATGGCCGGCGACAACGCGTAGCCGTCGACCGTCGGCCGGTCTCCCAGCGCATCCCGCTCGCCCTGGGCGATCAGCGTCGGTGTCTTCAGCTCGGCGAGGTGGGCCACCCGGGGTTTCTCCGGTTTGCCGGCGGCATAGAACGGGTAGCCCAGGCAGACCAGTGCATCGGCGCCCAGCTCATCGGCCAGCAGGCTGGCCATCCGCCCGCCCATGGACTTGCCGCCGATGGCCAGTGTGCCGGGTACCTCGGCACGCACCTGCGCGTAGACCTGCCGCCAGCACTCCAGCAATTGCTTCTGCGGATTGGGCGGACGGCGCTTCCCGTCCTCCCGGCGCATCGCCATGTAGGGGAACTCGAAGCGAACCACCGAGATCCCTCGTTCGGCCAGCCGCGCGGCGATGCCGTCCATGAACGGGCTGTCCATCGGCGCACCGGCGCCATGCGCCAGAACCAGCGTGGGTGACAGTTCGCGCCGTGCCGGGTTCCTCAGCAGCGACAAAGGGCCGCACGCGCCCGCGACAGGGGTCTCAGGCGCCAATTGATCCGAATCAATATTCCGGGAAGTGCCTTTATCCATCCTTCACTCCGCTAATTCCGAATTAGTACCTATCCCAAGGGGGAGGGGCGGCATACGCCGTAAGCCGTAAAAAACCTGCCGGGAAGGGCATTGCCCAAACCGTGGATGGAAGCCCATAAATGAGCACAACCAATCAGACCGCTTATAACTATAAGGTGGTCCGCCAGTTCGCCATTATGACAGTGGTGTGGGGGATCGTCGGCATGGCCGTCGGTGTCCTGATCGCCGCGCAACTGGTGTGGCCAGAACTCAACCTCGGCCTACCGTGGACGAGCTTCGGGCGCCTGCGCCCGCTGCATACCAATGCGGTGATCTTCGCCTTCGGCGGCTGCGCACTGTTCGCCACCAGCTATTACTCGGTGCAGCGTACCTGCCAGACCCGCCTGTTCTCCGACGCGCTCGCTTCCTTCACCTTCTGGGGTTGGCAGCTGGTGATCCTGTGTGCCGCCATCACCCTGCCGCTGGGCATGACCTCCTCCAAGGAGTACGCCGAGCTGGAGTGGCCGATCGACATCCTGATCACCATCGTCTGGGTTTCCTACGCCATCGTCTTCTTCGGCACGCTGCTGAAGCGCAAGACCAAGCACATCTATGTGGGCAACTGGTTCTTCGGCGCCTTCATCCTGACCGTGGCGATCCTGCACGTGGTCAACAACATGGAAATCCCGGTCAGCCTGACCAAGTCCTACTCGCTGTACTCGGGCGCCACCGACGCCATGATCCAGTGGTGGTACGGCCACAACGCCGTGGGCTTCTTCCTGACCGCCGGCTTCCTGGGGATGATGTACTACTTCGTACCCAAGCAGGCTGAGCGTCCGGTCTACTCCTACCGCCTGTCCATCGTGCACTTCTGGGCGCTGATCGCCGTCTACATCTGGGCTGGTCCGCACCACCTGCACTACACCGCCCTGCCGGACTGGGCTCAGTCCCTGGGCATGGTGATGTCCCTTATCCTGCTGGCTCCGAGCTGGGGCGGCATGATCAACGGCATGATGACCCTCTCCGGCGCCTGGCATAAGCTGCGCACCGACCCGATCCTGCGCTTCCTGGTGGTATCCCTGGCCTTCTACGGCATGTCCACCTTCGAAGGCCCGATGATGGCCATCAAGACCGTCAACGCCCTCTCCCACTACACCGACTGGACCATCGGCCACGTACACGCCGGCGCTCTGGGCTGGGTCGCCATGGTGTCCATCGGTTCCCTGTACCACCTGATTCCGAAGGTCTTCGGCCGCGAGCAGATGCACAGCGTGGGTCTGATCAACACCCACTTCTGGCTGGCCACCATCGGTACCGTTCTGTACATCGCCTCCATGTGGGTCAACGGCATCACCCAGGGCCTGATGTGGCGCGCAGTGAACGCCGACGGCACCCTCACCTACTCCTTCGTCGAAGCCCTGGCCGCCGGCCACCCCGGCTTCATCGTGCGGATGATCGGTGGCGCCATCTTCCTGCTCGGCATGCTGGTCATGGCTTACAACGTATGGCGCACCGTAGCGGACGCGAAGCCGGCGGAAATGCACGCCGCGGCGCAGATGGCCTGAGGAGACCGACATGAAACACGAAATACTCGAGAAAAACGTCGGCCTGCTGGCCCTGTGCATGGCGGTCGCCGTGAGCATCGGCGGCCTGACCCAGATCGTTCCGCTGTTCTTCCAGGACGTCACCAACACCCCGGTGGAAGGCATGAAGCCCTACACCGCCCTGCAACTGGAAGGCCGTGACGTGTACATCCGCGAGGGTTGCGTCGGCTGCCACTCGCAAATGATCCGTCCGTTCCGCGCTGAAACCGAGCGCTACGGCCACTACTCCGTCGCCGGCGAAAGCGTCTGGGACCACCCGTTCCTGTGGGGCTCCAAGCGTACCGGTCCGGACCTGGCCCGCGTCGGTGGCCGCTACTCGGACGACTGGCACCGCGCGCACCTGTACAACCCGCGCAACGTGGTGCCGGAGTCGAAGATGCCCGCCTACCCCTGGCTGGTCGAGAACAAGCTCGATGGCAAGGACACGGCGAAGAAACTGGAAGTGATGCGTGTCATGGGCGTGCCCTACACGGACGACGACATCGCTGGCGCCAGCGACGCCGTCAAGGGGAAGACCGAAATGGACGCGGTGGTCGCGTACCTGCAGGTCCTCGGCACCTCCATCAAGAACAAGCGGTGACAGCATGGATATCGGGACCATTCGCGGTATCGGCACCGTCATCGTGATGGTGGCCTTCGTCGGCGTACTGCTCTGGGCTTACGGCGGCAAACGCAAGGAGCGCTTCGACGACGATGCGCTGCTGCCCTTCGCGGATGACCCGGTGGCCAAGCGGCACGCTGAGAAAGAGCAAGCTTCTAGGAGCAACAACGCATGACTACCTTCTGGAGTCTGTACATCACCGTTCTAACAGTCGGCTCGCTGATCGCCCTGCTGTGGCTGGTATTCGCCACCCGCAGCGGGCAATCCTCGAACACCACTGACCAGACCATGGGTCACGCCTTCGACGGCATCGAAGAGTATGACAACCCGCTGCCCAAGTGGTGGTTCATGCTGTTCGTCGGCACCATCATCTTCGCTGCCGGCTACCTGGCCCTCTACCCCGGCCTGGGCAACTGGAAAGGCGTCCTGCCCGGCTACGATGGCGGCTGGACCCAGGCCAAGCAGTGGGAGCGCGAAGAAGCGCTGGCCCAGGAAAAATACGGCCCGATCTTCGCGAAGTATGCTGCCATGTCCGTGGAAGAAGTGGCGAAAGACCCGCAAGCCATGAAAATGGGCGAGCGTCTTTTCGCAACCTACTGCTCCATCTGCCACGGTTCCGACGCCAAGGGCGCCCAGGGCTTCCCGAACCTGACCGACGAAGACTGGCGCTGGGGCGGTACCGCCAAGGACATCGAGACCACCATCCTCGGTGGCCGCCATGCCGCCATGCCGGCCTGGGGCGAAGTGCTGGGCGACAAGGGCGTGCAGGATGTGGCCGCTTTCGTCACCACCAAACTGGATGGCCGCCAGTTGCCCGAAGGTGTGACCGCCGAAAACGTCGACAACGGCAGCAAAGTCTTCGCCACCACCTGCGTTGCCTGCCACGGTCCGGAAGGCAAGGGCAACCCGCTGATGGGCGCACCTGACCTGACTCACCCGGCCGCCTTCATCTACGGTTCCAGCTACGCGCAACTGCAACAGACCATCCGTCACGGCCGCCAGGGCCAGATGCCGGCGCAGGAGCAGTACCTAGGCAAAGACAAAGTGCGCATCCTCGCCGCCTACATCTACAACATTTCCGGCCAGGCGAAGTAACTTCCCTCCCCCAACTCGCGCCCCCTCGGGGCGCGAGTTTCTTCTCTCCGCAATATCGCGACGAAGTGTCGCACCCTCTCTAGCTCCTTTCTTCACACCCTTTCAGATCACGTCTAAGCTGGATTCCATTCGCAAACCGGCCATACGACTAACCTGACCCACTTCCCAGGTTGGTCCGTGCGACCCGAAAAAGGCGGCAAACAGCGGCGCAAAGCGCTTCGGAGCAGGCGGCAAACAGGCCATACGCCAAGTCTCGGCGCGTTGCAATGGCTAGTTGCTTTCTACATACTTGCCGCCGTTTTTTTGTCCATAAAATCCAAAAACCGTGGAACCTTAGAATGAGCACAGCAATCAGTCCGACTGCTTATAACTATAAGGTCGTCCGCCAGTTCGCCATCATGACGGTGGTCTGGGGGATACTTGGAATGGGGCTCGGTGTTTACATCGCCTCACAGTTGGTTTGGCCCCAGTTGAACCTGGACCTGCCCTGGACCAGTTTCGGCCGCCTCCGTCCGCTGCACACCAACCTGGTGATTTTCGCCTTCGGCGGCTGTGCTCTCTTCGCAACTTCCTACTACGTCGTACAGCGCACCTGTCAGACCCGTCTGGTTTCTGACAGCCTCGCGGCCTTCACCTTCTGGGGTTGGCAAGCGGTGATCGTGCTGGCCGGCATTACCCTGCCGCTGGGCTACACCTCCTCCAAGGAGTACGCCGAGCTGGAATGGCCGATCGACATCCTGCTGGCCGTCGTCTGGGTAACCTACGCCCTGGTGTTCTTCGGCACCGTGATGAAGCGCAAAACCAAGCACATCTACGTGGGCAACTGGTTCTACGGCGCGTTCATCCTGGTCACCGCCATGCTGCACATCGTCAACAGCATGGAAATCCCGGTTACCGCCTTCAAGTCCTACTCGATCTACGCCGGCGCGACCGACGCGATGATCCAGTGGTGGTATGGCCACAACGCCGTAGGCTTCTTCCTGACCACCGGCTTCCTGGGGATGATGTATTACTTCGTACCCAAGCAGGCCGAGCGTCCGATCTACTCCTACCGCCTGTCCATCGTGCACTTCTGGGCGCTGATCACCCTGTACATCTGGGCCGGTCCGCACCACCTGCACTACACCGCCCTGCCGGACTGGGCCCAGTCCCTGGGCATGGTGATGTCCCTGATCCTGCTGGCTCCGAGCTGGGGCGGCATGATCAACGGCATGATGACCCTGTCCGGCGCCTGGCATAAGCTGCGCACCGACCCGATCCTGCGCTTCCTGGTGGTGTCCCTGGCCTTCTACGGCATGTCCACCTTCGAAGGCCCGATGATGGCCATCAAGACCGTCAACTCCCTGTCGCACTACACCGACTGGACCATCGGCCACGTACACGCCGGCGCTCTGGGCTGGGTAGCGATGATCTCCATCGGCTCCCTGTACCACCTGATTCCGAAGGTCTTCGGTCGCGAGCAGATGCACAGTGTTGGCCTGATCAACGCGCACTTCTGGCTGGCGACCATCGGTACCGTGCTGTACATCGCCTCCATGTGGGTCAACGGCATCACCCAAGGCCTGATGTGGCGTGCAATCAACGCCGACGGCACCCTCACCTACTCCTTCGTGGAAGCCCTGCAGGCCAGCCACCCGGGCTTCATCGTCCGTGCACTGGGCGGCGCCTTCTTCGCCTCCGGCATGCTGCTGATGGCCTACAACACCTTCCGTACTGTGCGCGGTTTCAAACAGGCTGACGCCGATGCCGCTGCCCAGATCCCCGCTGTAGGAGCTCACTGATGAAGCACGAAGTAGTCGAGAAGAACATCGGCCTTCTGGCCTTCTTCATGGTCATTGCGGTGAGCATCGGCGGTCTGACCCAGATCGTTCCGCTGTTCTTCCAGGACGTCACCAACAAGCCGGTCGAAGGCATGAAGCCGCGCACCGCGCTGGAGCTGGAAGGCCGTGACATCTACATCCGCGAAGGCTGCGTAGGCTGCCACTCGCAGATGGTCCGTCCGTTCCGCGCCGAGACCGAGCGCTACGGCCACTACTCCGTCGCCGGCGAAAGCGTCTGGGACCACCCGTTCCTGTGGGGTTCCAAGCGTACCGGCCCGGACCTGGCCCGCGTTGGCGGCCGCTACTCCGACGACTGGCACCGCGCGCACCTGTACAACCCGCGCAACGTGGTGCCGGAATCGAAGATGCCCTCCTACCCCTGGCTGGTGGAGAACAAGCTCGACGGCAAGGACACGGCGAAGAAAATGGAAGCCCTGCGTACGCTGGGCGTGCCCTACACCGACGACGACATCGCCGGTGCCCGTGACGCCGTCAAAGGCAAGACCGAGATGGACGCTGTCGTCGCCTACCTGCAAGGCCTCGGCACCATCATCAAGAGCAAACGGTGACAGTGATGGATATCGGGACCATTCGTGGTATCGGCACGGTAGTAGTGATGGTCGCCTTCGTTGGCGTCCTGCTCTGGGCCTATGGCGGCAAACGCAAGGAGCGCTTCGACGAAGACGCCCTGCTGCCCTTCGCGGATGACCCGGTCGCCAAAAAGCACGTCGAGCAAGAGCAAGCTTCTAGGAGCAACAAAGAATGACAACCTTCTGGAGTCTGTACGTCACCGTACTTACCCTGGGCACCATCTTCGCCCTGGCGTGGCTGCTGTTCGCCACCCGTCGCGGTCAGCGCAACGAAGCCACCGATGAAACCGTCGGCCATGCCTTCGATGGCATCGAGGAGTACGACAACCCGCTGCCCAAGTGGTGGTTCATGCTGTTCGTAGCCACCTTCATCTTCGCCCTCGCCTACCTCGCCCTGTACCCGGGCCTGGGCAACTGGAAGGGCCTGCTGCCGGGCTACCAGGACAAGGCCGAATTCGCCAACGGCGAAAAAGGCTGGACTGGTGTGCACCAGTGGGAAAAGGAAATGGCCAAGGCCGATGAGAAATACGGCCCGCTGTACGCCAAGTTCGGCGCCATGCCGATCGAAGACGTGGCCAAGGACGAGCAGGCCCTGAAAATGGGTAACCGCCTGTTCGCGTCCAACTGCTCCGTCTGCCACGGCTCCGACGCCAAGGGTGCCCACGGCTTCCCGAACCTGACCGACGAAGACTGGCGCTGGGGCGGCGAGCCGAAAGACATCATCGCCACCATCGAAGGCGGCCGCCACGCGGCCATGCCGGCCTGGGGCGAAGTCATCGGCGACCAGGGCGTTCACGACGTGGCTGCCTTCGTCACCACCAAGCTGGACGGCCGCAAGCTGCCCGAAGGCGTGACTGACGAACAGGTCGCCAACGGCCAGAAGATCTTCTCCACCAACTGCGTGGCTTGCCATGGCCCCGAAGGCAAAGGGACCGCCGCCATGGGCGCGCCGAACCTGACCCACCCGGCCGCGTTCATCTACGGCTCGAGCTTCGCTCAGCTGCAGCAGACCATCCGCTACGGCCGTCAGGGCCAGATGCCGGCTCAGCTGGAACGTCTGGGCAAAGACCAGGTGCACCTGCTCGCTGCCTACGTATACAGCCTGTCCCACGGCGAAGGTGCGAAGAGCGCGGAATAATCCTTCACGCTCCTACACCAACAGCAACACCCAGCGGCGCCGGTTTCTACACCGGCGCCGCTCTATTTCTGGGTCCATAATTCCTTGCGCGACCAACTGTCGCACCGTTGCAACACTGGCCACGCCGTATCATTGTTAGGCGTGCAAGCATATTTCTGACCCTCTCGGCATGTATCGACAGGGCGCCCTCCCGCTGCCGTGGAATGCACTGATGAGCAAACAGATTCCGGTCCAGGACGTCACTCCGCCCACCAAGGGCAAGGGTGAAAGCGTCGACCTTTATGCCTCCCGGGAAAAGATCTACACCCGAGCCTTCACCGGTTTCTTCAGAAACCTCCGAATGGTCGGAGGCGCCCTCCTCTTCCTCCTCTACTTCGGCACCGTCTGGCTGACCTGGAACGGTCGCCAGGCGGTCCTCTGGGACCTGCCCGAGCGCAAGTTCTACATCTTTGGCGCCACCTTCTGGCCGCAGGACTTCATCCTCCTCTCGGGCCTGCTGATCGTCTGCGCCTTCGGCCTGTTCTTCATCACGGTATTCGCCGGCCGTGTCTGGTGCGGCTACACCTGCCCGCAAAGCGTCTGGACGTGGATCTTCATGTGGTGCGAGAAAGTCACCGAAGGTGACCGCAACCAGCGCATGAAGCTCGACAAGGCGCCCATGAGCGGCAACAAGCTCCTGCGCAAGATCGCCAAGCACAGCCTGTGGCTGTTGATCGGCCTGGTCACCGGCCTGACCTTCGTCGGCTACTTCGCGCCCATCCGCGACCTGCTCAGCGACCTCGTCACCGGCCAGGCCGACGGCTGGGCCTACTTCTGGGTCGGCTTCTTCACCCTCGCCACCTACGGCAACGCCGGCTGGCTGCGCGAGCAGGTGTGCATCTACATGTGCCCCTACGCACGCTTCCAGAGCGTGATGTTCGACAAGGACACCCTGATCGTCTCCTACGACCCGCGCCGCGGCGAGAAGCGCGGCCCGCGCAAGAAGTCGCTGGACTACAAGGCCCAGGGCCTGGGCGACTGCATCGACTGCACTATGTGCGTACAGGTCTGCCCGACCGGCATCGACATCCGCGACGGCCTGCAGATCGAGTGCATCGGCTGCGCCGCCTGCATCGACGCCTGCGACAGCATCATGGACAAGATGAACTACCCGCGCGGCCTGATCAGCTACACCACCGAACACAACCTGTCCGGGCAGAAGACTCATCTGGTGCGCCCGCGCCTGATCGGCTACGCCATCGCGCTGTGCATCATGATCGGCCTGCTGATCACCGCCGTGGTCATCCGCCCGCTGGTGGGCTTCGACGTCAGCAAGGACCGCGTGCTCTACCGCGAAAACGCCGAAGGACGCATCGAGAACGTGTACAGCCTGAAGATCATGAACAAGGATCAGAAGGACCACACCTACGTGCTCGGCGCCAAGGGCATGGACGGACTGATCCTGGAAGGCAAGAAGGAAATCTCGGTCGCCGCCGGCGACATCGTCAGCATGCCGGTGGAACTGTCCATCGATCCGGAGAAACTGCCCTCCACCACCAACGAAATCAGCTTCACCCTCCAGTCGGTGGACGACCCGTCGATCAGCAAGGAATCCACCAGCCGCTTCATCGGCCCGCGCGTTCGTTGAACCGCTGCTGAACGAATTGGCACCCCATGTTGCGCATGGGGTGCCAGTGCCGAGCGAAGCACGTAGAATTTGCCCGCCCCTTCACCGGGCAGCCCGCCTGGCGCGGCGCTGCCAGCGAGAGTAACGACAATGCAATCGGCCCTGAAAACGCCCGTGCAACCCTGGTACAAGCACCTCTGGCCGTGGATCATCATCGCCATGCTGGCCACCTCGGTTGCCCTGAGCCTGACGATGGTCAACATCGCCGTGAACAACCAGGACTCCCTGGTCAGCGACAACTATTACGAAGCCGGCAAGGGCATCAACCGCTCTCTGGACCGCGAGCACCTGGCCCAGCAGCTGAAGATGCAGGCGAAGATCAGTTTCGACGAACTGACCGGCGAAGTGGACCTGCGCCTGACCGGCGACAGCCGCCCGGCCACGCTGACCCTGAACCTGCTCTCCCCTACCCTGGAGTCCCAGGACAAGCACCTGGAAATGCGCGCCAGCCCCGCCGAGCCCGGCCGCTACACCGCCAGCCTGGATGCCGCCGTGAAAGGCCGCCGCTTCGTCGAACTGCTCGGCGAGGAGAACGGCAAGACCTGGCGTCTGTTCGAGGAAGAGAAAGTCGCCCCCGGCGGCGCCTTCGTCCTCGGCGACGAGCCCCTTAACGGAGACGAAGCCGAGCGCCCATGAGCGCCCCGCTGCTCTGTTACCACTGCGCGCTGCCGGTTCCTCCCGGCAGCCGATTCACCGCACAGGTTCTGGGCGAAGCCCGCGAATTCTGCTGCCCGGGCTGCCAGGCCGTGGCCGAGGCCATCGTCGCCGGCGGCCTGGAAGGCTATTACCGCCACCGCACCGAAGCCGCGCCCAATCCGGATGCCCTGCCCGAGCAACTGGCTGACGAGCTGAAGCTGTTCGACCGGCCCGACGTCCAGCAACCCTTCGTCCAGCACCAGGGCGACCTGGCCGAGACCACCCTGATCATGGAAGGCATCAGCTGCGCCGCCTGCGGCTGGCTGATCGAGAAACACCTCAAGGGCCTTCCCGCCATCGCCGAAGCCGGCCTCAACCTGTCCAACCACCGCCTGCACGTGCGCTGGTCCGACAGCGAACTGCCCCTGAGCGAACTGCTCGCGGAACTGCGCAGGATCGGCTACGCCGCCCACCCGTTCCAGCCCGACCGCGCCGCCGAGCAACTGCACCAGGAAAACCGCAAATCCCTGCGCCAGCTGGGCGTTGCAGGCCTGCTGTGGTTCCAGGCGATGATGGCGACCATGGCCACCTGGCCGGAATTCAATATCGACCTGAGCCCCGAGCTGCACGAGATCCTGCGCTGGGTGGCGATGTTCCTCACCACGCCCATCGTCTTCTATTCCTGCCAGCCGTTCTTCCGTGGCGCCGTGCGCGACCTGCGCACACGCCACCTGACCATGGACGTGTCGGTGTCCCTGGCCATCGGCGGCGCCTACCTGGCCGGCATCTGGACGGCCGTCACCGGCCATGGCGACCTGTACTTCGACGCCGTCGGCATGTTCGCCCTGTTCCTCCTCGCCGGCCGCTACCTCGAACGCCGCGCCCGCGAACGCACCGCTGCGGCCACCGCACAACTGGTCAACCTGCTGCCAGCCTCCTGCCTGCGGCTGGACGACAGCGGCCAGAGCAGCCGTGTGCTGCTCAGCGAACTGAGCGTTGGCGACCGCGTGCTGGTACAGCCCGGCGCGGTGATTCCCGCCGACGGCCTGATCCTCGACGGCCAGTCCAGCGTCGACGAATCCCTGTTGACCGGCGAATACCTGCCGCAGCCGCGCCAGAGCGGCGACAGCGTCACTGGCGGCACCCTCAACGTCGAGGGCCCGCTGACCGTGCAGGTCAAGGCGCTGGGCGGCGACAGCCGGCTGTCCGCCATCGTCCGCCTGCTGGAACGCGCGCAGTCGGACAAACCCCGCCTCGCCGAGCTCGCCGACAAAGCGGCGCAATGGTTCCTCATCGCCCTGCTGGTGCTCGCCGCCGTGGTCGGCCTGTTCTGGTGGCAGCACGACGCCTCCCGCGCTTTCTGGGTCGTCCTGGCGATGCTGGTGGCGACCTGCCCCTGCGCGCTGTCGCTGGCCACCCCAACCGCGCTGACCGCCGCCACCGGCAGCCTGCACAAGCTCGGCCTGCTGGTGACGCGCGGCCACGTGCTGGAAGGCCTGAACCACATCGACACGGTCATCTTCGACAAGACCGGCACCCTCACCGAAGGCCGCCTGACCCTGCGCGCCGTGCGGCCGCTGGGCGCCCTGGACAGCGATAGCTGCCTGGCGCTCGCCGCCGCGCTGGAGAACCGCTCCGAACACCCCATCGCCCGCGCCTTCGGCCGTGCGCCGCAGGCCGCCGAGAACGTCGAAAGCCACCCCGGCCTGGGCCTGGAAGGCCTGGTCGGCGACCGCCGGCTGCGCATCGGCGAACCGTCCTTCGTCTGCGCCTTAAGCGGCAGCGCCGCGCCGGAGCATCCCCAGGAACCCGGCCAGTGGCTGCTGCTGGGCGACGAGCGCAGCGCCCTCGCCTGGCTGGTGCTGGACGACCGCATCCGCGAAGACGCCGCCGACCTCCTCGACGCCTGCCGCGCCCGTGGGTGGCGCACACTGCTGCTGTCCGGCGACAGCTCGCCCATGGTCGGGCGTGTCGCCGCCGAGCTGGGTATCGACGACTGTCGTGGCGGCCTGCGCCCCGACGACAAGCTGGAAGTCCTGCGCCAGCTGCACCAGCAAGGCCACCGCGTGCTGATGCTGGGCGACGGCGTGAACGACGTACCGGTGCTGGCTGCCGCCGACATCAGCGTCGCCATGGGCTCGGCCACCGACCTGGCCAAGACCAGCGCCGATGCGGTGCTGTTATCCAACCGCCTGGAGAGCGTGGTGCAGGCCTTCACCCTGGCCCGCCGCACGCGCCGGGTGATCATCGAGAACCTGCTTTGGGCAGGGCTGTACAATGGCCTCATGTTGCCTTTCGCCGCCCTCGGCTGGATCACGCCCGTCTGGGCGGCGGTGGGCATGTCGATCAGCTCGCTGACCGTGGTGCTCAACGCCCTGCGCCTGACCTGGCTGCCCAGGGGCGTGGGCGCCCCGCCAGCGACCACCGCCCTGCCGGCCGCGCCCCACGCGGCGCAGGCGCTGCCACGGAGTTGAAATGCCTGCTCTCTACATCATGATCCCGGTTGCCGTGGTGATCGTCGGCATCTGCATCGCGATCTTCTTCTGGGCGGTGAACAGCGGCCAGTACGACGACATGGACGGCCCGGCCCACAGCATCCTGTTCGACGACGAAGATCCCAAGCACCAGGCTGGCATCGATGAAGCCGAAGGCGACGAGACCGCCCGCGCCAGCCAGCCGCAGGACCAGCGCGATGCCTGAACTGGCGCCCCTGCTGGCGTCTGCCGTGATCCTCGGCCTGCTCGGCGGGGGCCATTGCCTGGGCATGTGCGGCGGCCTGATGGGCGCGCTGACCATGGCCATCCCGCAGGAGCAACGCGGGCGCCGCCTGCGCCTGCTGCTGGCCTACAACCTCGGCCGCATCCTCAGCTACGCCTGCGCGGGCCTGCTGCTTGGCCTTGCCGGCTGGGCCGTGGCGCGTACGCCGTTCGCCTCCGCCTTGCGGGTGATCGCCGGCCTGCTGCTGATCGCCATGGGCCTCTACCTGGCCGGCTGGTGGAGCGGCCTGACCCGCATCGAAGCGCTCGGGCGCGGCCTGTGGAAGCACATCCAGCCCTTCGCCAGCCGCCTGCTGCCGGTGGCCACGCTGCCGCGCGCGCTGCTGCTGGGCGCGCTCTGGGGCTGGCTGCCCTGCGGCCTCGTCTACAGCACCCTGCTCTGGGCCACCAGCCAAGGCTCCGCGCTGGACAGCGCCCTGCTGATGCTCGCCTTCGGCCTCGGCACCTGGCCCGTGCTGCTGGCCACCGGTCTGGCCGCCGAGCGCATCACCGCCCTGCTGCGCAAACGCAGCGTGCGCATGGCGGGCGGCATCCTGGTGATCCTCTTCGGCCTGTGGACCCTCCCGGGCCCGCACCAGGCCTGGATCATGGGCCACGAGATGCACGCCAGCGCCGACATTCCCCACCATAAAGCCGCTTGATACAGGTCAACAGGCCACTATCGGACTCTCCCTAGACTGCGCAGGCAAAGCTCGCCACCGGGGAACATCGGCATGCTCGACAACATTCGCTGGGACGCAGATCTGATACGCCGATACGATCTGTCCGGCCCGCGCTATACCTCCTATCCCACAGCCGTGCAGTTCCACGAAGGCGTCGGACCCTTCGACCTGCTGCACGCGCTGCGTGATAGCCAGAAGGCCCAGCGGCCGCTCTCGCTCTACGTGCACGTCCCGTTCTGCGCGAACATCTGCTATTACTGCGCCTGCAACAAGGTCATCACCAAGGATCGTGGCCGCAGCGCCCCTTATCTTGCCCGCCTCATCCACGAAATCGAGATCGTCAGCCGCCACCTGGGTCGCGAGCAGCAAGTCGAGCAGCTGCATTTCGGCGGAGGTACCCCGACCTTCCTGAGCCCCGGCCAATTGCGCGAGCTGATGGCGCAACTGCGCACCCACTTCCATTTCGTCGAGGGCGACTTCGGCGACTATGGCATCGAAATCGACCCGCGCGAGGCCGACTGGTCCACCATGGGCCTGCTCCGCGAGCTGGGCTTCAACCGCGCCAGCATCGGTGTCCAGGACTTCAACCTGGACGTGCAGCAGGCCATCAACCGCCTGCAGAGCCTCGACGAAACCCGCGCCATCATCGACGCGGCGCGCACCCTGCAATTCCGCTCGATCAACATCGACCTGATCTACGGCCTGCCCCGGCAGACCCCGGACACCTTTGCCCGCACCGTGGAGCAGGTCATCGCCCTGCAGCCCAACCGGCTCTCCGTGTTCAACTATGCGCACCTGCCCGATCGCTTCCCGCCGCAGCGCCGGATCAGGGCGGAAGACCTGCCCTCCCCCGCGCAGAAACTGGAAATGCTGCAGCGCACCACCGAGCAGTTGGCGGCCGCCGGCTACCGCTACATCGGCATGGACCACTTCGCCCTGCCGGACGACGAACTCGCCATGGCCCAGGAAGACGGCACCCTACAGCGCAACTTCCAGGGCTATACCACCCATGGGCATTGCGACCTGGTGGGCCTGGGGGTTTCCGCGATCAGCCAGATCGGCGACCTCTACTGCCAGAACAGCAACGACATCGCCGATTATCAGAACACCCTCGACCAGGGCCAGCTCGCCACCCGCCGCGGCCTGCACTGCAACAAGGACGACCTGATCCGCCGGGCGGTGATCCAGCAACTGATCTGCCACTTCCAGCTGGACTTCGAAGACATCGAAGACCTCTACAACATCGACTTCCGCGGCTACTTCGCGGACATCTGGGACGACCTCGAACGCTTCGCCAGGGACGGGCTGATCACCCTAGGCTCGCGCGGCATTGACGTCAGTGCCGCCGGCCGGCTGCTGGTGCGGTCGCTGTGCATGCTGTTCGACCGCTACCTGCCGATGCAGAACCTGCAACGCTTCTCGCGGGTCATCTGACCCGCTTGCCGCGACAGACGGCACAGGGCCAACTGTCGCACCCATTGCAACAGGATATGTCGGTAAATTCTCATCCCTGAAACGGCCCTGAACCGGCCCTCTTCAGACGCACTTCGCCTCCCTCGACAAGCCTCGATATCTGCCCGCACAGCCGTCCAAGGGCCGATTCAGAGAGGTCGCCAACTGGCGCCATGGCCGCCGTCTGCGGTACCCTTGGTTTTTGTGTGCCATCCCATTCAAGGAACACTCATGGCCGAAACCATTAAAGTGCGCGCCCTGCCCCAGGCGCACTGCAAGGATTGCAGCCTGGCTCCGCTCTGCCTGCCCCTGTCGCTGAACACCGACGACATGGACGCCCTCGATGAGATCGTCAAGCGCGGCCGCCCCCTGAAGAAAGGAGAGTTCCTGTTCCGTCAGGGCGATGCGTTCGGCTCCGTCTTCGCCGTGCGCTCCGGCGCGCTGAAGACCTTCAGCATCACCGACGGCGGCGAAGAGCAGATCACCGGCTTCCACCTGCCCAGCGAACTGGTCGGCCTGTCCGGCATGGACACCGAGAGCTACCCCGTGTCAGCCCAGGCGCTGGAAACCACCTCGGTCTGCGAGATTCCCTTCGAACGCCTGGACGAGCTGTCCGAGCAGCTGCCGCAGCTGCGTCGCCAGTTGCTGCGAGTGATGAGCCGCGAAATCCGCGACGACCAGCAGATGATGATGCTGCTCTCGAAGAAGACTGCCGACGAGCGTATCGCCACGTTCCTGGTGAACCTCTCCGCGCGCTTCCGCGCCCGTGGCTTCTCGGCCCAGCAGTTCCGCCTGGCCATGTCGCGCAACGAGATCGGCAATTACCTCGGTCTGGCGGTGGAGACCGTTTCCCGCGTCTTCACCCGCTTCCAGCAGAACGGCCTGATCGCCGCCGAAGGCAAGGAAGTGCACATCCTCGATTCCATCGAACTGTGCGCCCTGGCCGGCGGCCAGCTGGAAAGCTGACAGACCTGGAAATCTGACCGACTGGTTGACTTTCCGGTCATCGAAAACGGGCTCGCCGATTGGCGGGCCCGTTATACTTTGGCCTCTGCAAAAACCGCATCAGGTGCACAGCCAGCATGATCCTCAACCCACTCGACCTGAAGTCCGTGATCCGTGCCGTTCCCGACTTTCCCAAGCCCGGCGTCATGTTCCGCGACATCACCCCGCTGTTCCAGTCGCCGCGAGCCCTGCGCTTCGTCGCCGACAGCTTCATCCAGCGCTACGTCGAGGCCGACTTCACCCACATTGGCGCCATGGATGCGCGCGGCTTCCTGATCGGTTCGATCATCGCCTATGAGCTGAACAAGCCCCTGGTGCTGTTCCGCAAGCGCGGCAAGCTGCCGGCCGACGTGCTGGCCCAGGCCTACGAAACCGAATATGGCGAAGCCCTGCTGGAGGTCCACGCCGACAGCCTCTGCGAAGGCGACAGCGTGCTGATCTTCGATGACCTGATCGCCACCGGCGGCACCCTGCTGGCTGCCGCGCAACTGGTGCGCCGCATGGGTGCCAGCGTGTTCGAGGCCGCCGCGATCATCGACCTGCCGGAGCTGGGCGGCTCGGCCAAGCTCAATGACGCGCAGATCCCCACCTACAGCCTGACTGCCTTCGCCCTCGACGAGCAGTAAAGAGCACTGGCATGGGAAAACGGGCGCCTCGGCGCCCGTTTTCGTTTCTGCGATCCGCATCAGATACCGCCCCATCCAATGGCTGGTCGGCACCCGCTTGGCCAGATTCGACCTGGCTACGGCCGGATTTGACCTGGCGATTGTCCGACAAGACTCCGAACATGACATCAACCGATGACACATTCTCAAGTGGCATCGCGAACTAACGACAGGGCTTGCCCAGGGTCGCTGCACCTGCCACGTGCCAGCCCCCATCCACCCGGCGCCCGCAGAACAACAAGGAGTTAGTCATGAACGCCAGTACCACGCCGATCCGCGCCAACTTCCCGGTCCGCCGCATGGATTTCAGCTTCAGCGAAACGCCGAAATACTGGTGGAACGGGCAACCCTTCATGACCCACTTCATGAATAACCTGTCCTCGCTGTTCCCCTACGGCGAGAAATTCTTCGTCGACAGCGTGCGCGCCGTGCGCGAACGCATCCAGGACCCGCAGCTGCAGAAGGACGTCAGCGCCTTCATCGGCCAGGAAGCCATGCATTCCAAGGAGCACGCGGCCTACAACGAGTACGCCGACGAACACGGCATCGACCTGGAAACCCTCGAGCTGCGCATCAAGGTGCTGTTGGAATCCATCAGCAAGGTCACCACCAAGAAGCATCAGCTGGCAATCACCTGCGCGCTGGAACACTTCACCGCGACCATGGCCGAGCAGTTGCTCAAGCGCGAAGACCTGAGCAGCCAGATGAAGTCGGACAAGATGTACAAGCTGTGGATGTGGCACGCCATCGAGGAGAACGAGCACAAGGCGGTGGCCTACGACGTCTACCAGCAGGTGTATGGCGGCTACTTCACCCGCACCGCGGTGATGCTGCTGACCACGGTGATCTTCCTCAGCGTCATCGCCGGCTTCCAGATCAACCTGCTGCGCCGCGACGGCCAGCTGTTCAACTGGCGCAGCTGGAAGCACGGCCTCGGCGTGCTGCTGCACCCGCGCCGCGGCTACTTCGTCGCGCTGATCCGCCCGTGGCTGGACTACTTCCGCCCCGGCTTCCACCCCTTCGACCACGACACCAAGGCGCTGGAAACCCGCTGGAAGCAAACGCTGGATTTCGCCGGCTGATCGCTAGGGTGCAAAGAAAACGCCAGGCAATCGCCTGGCGTTTTCATTCCACCCTATCGGGCCGAACGACGGTTTCTGTAGGAGCGAGCTTGCTCGCGAACGCACGCCGCTCCGGTGCCGAGAGGTTCGCGAGCAAGCTCGCTCCTACAAAGCATGACCGGGCGTCAGCCCTCCTGCCGGCGCGGCAGATCATCCACGGTGTCGAACCACGACAGCTGCGACGAACACCAGACATGGCATTGCGGCTGGATCAGCTCTGGATCGTCCAGGGTAACGGTGTTGAGCCCGACCGTATCGCCGTCGCGCAGGCGAAACTCCAGCGGCGTGCCGCACTTCACGCAGAAGCG
Source organism: Pseudomonas sp. GCEP-101 (assembly GCF_025133575.1). Classification (NCBI taxonomy): domain Bacteria; kingdom Pseudomonadati; phylum Pseudomonadota; class Gammaproteobacteria; order Pseudomonadales; family Pseudomonadaceae; genus Pseudomonas; species Pseudomonas sp. GCEP-101. The sequence goes on from NZ_CP104011.1 coordinate 5,786,447, forward strand.
CCGCTCGCCGTCCTCACTGGAGCGCCACATCCCCAGCTCGCCAGCGATATAGGCAAAACCCGAGAGCGGAATCACCGCCCAGGGCACCGCCGGCGCGGCATTGGATTTCTGGCAGATACGGCAGTGGCAATAGCCCGCTTCCTCAGGCTCTGCGTCCACGCGGTAACGCACAGCACCGCAGGCGCAGCCGCCAAACAGGGGCAAAGGCAACATGACGACTCTCCCGGAATGCCGAACAGGATTCAGAGATTAGCCAGCATGCCGAAGGTCTGCAGCACCGCCACGCCGGTGAAGAGCAACAGGATTTGTCGCTCGGCGAGAAGGCGGACCTCCTCGCGCTGCTGCGGCGGGCGCTCCAGATAGTCCAGCGATTGCTGGAACAGCTGCCGGCTGATCAGCCTGGACAGCTGGTTCAGCTCACCCTCGTCGACATCCGGCAGCAGGTGGAACTGGCGGATGTCCTCGGCCATGTCTTCGCCGAAGGCGTCCATCACGTGCGCAAGCGCCTCACGCAGCACCGGCGACGGTCCGTGCAGCTCGCGTACGCCGATGATGAAGGCCTGCGGGTTGCACTCCACGAAATCGAAGAACAGCCGTACCGTCTCCCGCGTTACCCGCTGGCCGCGCTCCAGGTCCAGGCCGAAGGGTACGCTGGCGGCGCCCTTCCCCGGACTGGCGCGTTCGGCGGCCTCGCGGCGCAGGTCGCGCAGCGGCTGGCGCAGCTGGGTGGCGATGTCGCGGATGATCGCCAGGCCCAGGTCGTCCACGTCGCCGAAATGCCGGTAGAAGGTGTTCGGGTTCAGCCCCGCTTCCCGCGCCAGCTCCCGCAACCCGAGGCTGCTCAGGCTGCGCCGGCTCGCCGCCAGGCGCAGCGCCGCCTCGATCAGCGCACGCTTGCCGGCGGCCTCCACCGGTCGTTCTTCCTGTCCGATTTCCATGAGATTGGCGCCGACCCCACCTAAGGTTGGTTGTCCCGCAAGTATACAGATGTCTACATTTCAGCACGTAGACAGTTGTATACGCCAGCAACAATCATAACAGGAGCTTGGCAATGGGTACCCAACCAAAGACTGCCCCGCGACACTGCAAAGTCGCCATCATCGGCACCGGCTTTTCCGGGCTGGGCATGGCGATCCGCCTGAAGCAGGAAGGCGAGAACGACTTCCTGCTGTTCGAGAAGGACGCCGGCGTCGGCGGTACCTGGCGGGTCAACAATTACCCGGGCTGCGCCTGCGACGTGCAGTCCCACGTCTACTCCTTCTCCTTCGAGCCGAACCCGGACTGGACGCGCATGTTCGCCCGCCAGCCGGAAATCCGTGCCTACCTGGAGAACTGCTGGAAGAAGTACCGCCTCGAAGACAAGACCCTGCTCAACACCGAGATGGCGCGTTTCGAATGGGACGAACAGCAGCAGCTCTGGCACCTGTTCGACGCCGCCGGCAACCTCTACACCGCCAAGGCCGTGGTGTCGGGCATGGGCGCCCTGTCGATCCCGTCGATCCCGGCGCTCAAGGGCCTGGAGAACTTCCAGGGCAAGGCCTTCCACTCCCAGCAGTGGGACCACGACTACGACCTCAAGGGCAAGCGCGTCGCGGTGATCGGCACTGGCGCCTCGGCCATCCAGTTCGTCCCGGAAATCCAGCCGCTGGTGGCCAAGCTCGACCTCTACCAGCGCACCGCACCGTGGATCCTGCCCAAGCCCGACCGCGCCATCAGCGAGAAGGAACGCGCGCGCTTCCGCCACTTCCCCGCCGTGCAGAAGCTCTGGCGCGGCGCGCTCTACAGCATGCTCGAAGGCCGCGTGCTGGGCTTCACCTTCGCGCCCTGGGCGATGAAGCTGGTGGGCAAGCTGGCCGAGCGTTTCATCCGCCAGCAGATCAAGGACCCCGACCTGCGCCGCAAGCTGACCCCCGACTACACCATCGGCTGCAAGCGCGTGCTCATGTCGCATAACTACTACCCCGCGCTGGCCGCCTCCAACGCCTCGGTGATCGTCGACGGCATCCGTGAAATCAAGGCCGGTAGCATCATCACCAGCGACGGCCGCGAGCGCCCCGTGGACGCCATCATCTTCGGCACCGGCTTTACCGCTAACGACCCGATCCCCCGCGGCGTGGTGTTCGGCAAGGGTGGCGTGGACCTGCTCGACACCTGGAAGAACGGCCCGGAAGCCTACAAGGGCACCATGACCCGCGGCTTCCCCAACCTGTTCTTCCTCATGGGCCCGAACACCGGCCTGGGCCATAACTCCATGGTCTACATGATCGAATCGCAGATCGCCTACGTGCTGGGCGCCATCAAGCTGATGGATCGCCGCGAGCTGCAGAGCGTCGAAGTCAAGGAAGAGGTCCAGGAGCGCTGGAACGAGAAGCTGCAACGCGGCCTCAACCACAGCGTGTGGAACACCGGCGGCTGCAAGAGCTGGTACCTGCACCCGGTGAGCGGGCGCAACTGCACCCTGTGGCCGGGCTTCACCTGGCGCTTCCGCGCGCTCACCAGCCAGTTCGACCCCAGCGCCTATCACCTGAAAGCCAAGCCCCTGAGCAGCCCTGTCGCCCAACCGCAACGCCACGCCGAGGAGGTGCCGGCATGAAGAACTTCGAGAACAAGGTCGCCGCCATCACCGGCGCGGGCTCCGGCATCGGTCGCGCCCTGGCCGTGGAACTGGCCGCCCGGGGTTGCCACCTGGCCCTGGCCGACGTGAACGCCGCAGGCCTGGAGGAAACCCGCCAGTTGCTCGCCTCCTCCGGCGTGCGCGTGTCCACCGACACGGTCAACGTCGCCGACCGCGACCAGGTGCATGCCTGGGCCGACAAGGCCGCCCGCGAGCACGGCAAGGTCAACCTGGTGTTCAACAACGCCGGCGTCGCCCATGCCGGCACCGTGGAGGCGAGCGACTACGAAGAGTACGAGTGGATCACCAACATCAACTTCTGGGGCGTGGTCTACGGCACCAAGGCCTTCCTGCCACACCTGAAGGCCTCGGGCGACGGCCACGTGGTCAACGTCTCCAGCGTCTTCGGCCTGTTCTCCCAGCCGGGCATGAGCGCCTACAACGCCACCAAGTTCGCCGTGCGCGGCTTCACTGAGTCGCTGCGCCAGGAGCTGGACATGGAGCGCAGTGGCGTCTCCGCCAGCTGCGTGCATCCCGGCGGGATCAAGACCAACATCGCCAAGACCGCGCGGATGAACGACAGCATGGTCAAGGTCACCGGGCAGAACGCGGAAGCCGCGCGCACCCAGTTCAATGACCAGTTGCTGCGCACCACCCCGCAGAAGGCCGCGCAGGTGATCCTCCGCGGCGTGGAACGCGACTCGCGGCGCATCCTGATCGGCTCGGATGCCCATGCCATCGACCTGATGCTGCGCCTGCTGCCGGTGTGGTACCAGAAGGTGGTCACCGGCAGCATGAAGCTGGCCAAACGCTTCGCCCCCAGGCCCAAGCGCAAGTCCGGCGCGGAGGGCTACGAGGCCAAGTAGCCCCCGCCATTGCAGCGCAAAGCCCGCCCTGACCAGGCGGGCTTTGTGTTTCTCTGACAGCAAGATTACGGCTTATCCGGAGCCCTCCTACAGACCAGTGGCTGGCGTCTTCTTCTTTCACCTCCCCGCAACACCGATAACCGGGGTGGGGCGTGGATGTCTCGCCCTCGCGTTGACAAACACATGGTGTGAACAAGGAGTGTCCTGATGGTCAGTAGCGTCAGTCTCATCAAGCTTTCGAAAAAACTCTGGGCAGGTCTGCCCGGTTCGGACAGCAAAGGTTATAGCGCCCCACCGGCGACGATGCAGTTCGCCTTCGGCGTCGTGGCGGCGGACATGTCCTTCGCGCAGATCAGCGGCGTCGACGGTTATCTCGACGAGAGCCGATTGATCACCGGCATCCACTGGGTCAACGGCGACCAGATCACCGCCTTCTCCCTGCCGCCGGGCCGGTACCGCCTTTACGAATTCACCCTCGTGCGCGCCGCCGACAACGCCACGCTGAAGTTCGCCAAGATGGGCGGCTGGCAATTCAAGGCCGACATCAACGGGGTCGAAACTGCCGCCATCGATGACGAGAACGCCGTTCCGTTCGAGGTGGGCACTGACGGCCAGGACATCGCCATTGTCGGCATCAACAAGACCTACTCGGTACTGGTCGACAAGCTCGCTGGCGGTCGGCCGCAGGCGGGAGTGATGTTCTTCGGCAGCAGCTCCGGCTACGGGCTGTTCCCCCACGACTGGAACGCCCCCGCCATCGTGAGCGTCGGGGTGACCGATGCCACCGGCAGCCTGAGGCTGGACGGCTTCACCTCCGGCGGCAATGCCTTCCTCCATGAGGTCATTCCCAAGGCCGATTACGAGGCGGGCGTGCGAGCCAATCGAATGGACGTGCTGCACCAGGACGGCACGCCCTGGTTCAGCTGCGACTTCGCCGAGGGCCACGCCGTCACCCAGGCCGAGCTGGACCATCTGCTGCGCGAGCCGAAACTCAACGCCGCCGCGCGCGAGCTGATCCGCCAGAACCTGCACGTCGGCGACTACCTGTGCGCCGCCACCAATTACCTGTACGAGCGCCAGGGCATGCTCAAGGCGACGGTCCACAATGGCGGTACACCCAACGTCAAACTGTACAAGAAGCTGTGGGCCGGCGTGCCGGGCTCGGATGACAAGGGCTACTCCATCCCCGACGTCACGATGCAGTTCGCTTTCGGCATCGTCGGCGCGGACACCTCCTTCGCCCAGATGGTCGGCGCGGACGGCTACCTGGATGAAAGCAAGCTGATTGGCGGGGTGATCAGGCTCAGCGGCGAGCAGGTCGTCAGCTTCTCGCTGCCACCGGGCAAGTACCGCCTCTACGAATTCGAGCTCGTTCGCGCAGCCGACAACGTGACGCTGAAGCTGGCCAAGATGGGCGGCTGGCAGTTCAAGGCCGAGGTCAACGGGGTCGAAACCGCCGCCATCGACGACGAGAACGCCATTGCGTTCGAAGTGGGCAACGGCAATAGCGAAATCACCCTGATGGGCATCAACAAGTCCTTCTCGGTGTTGATCGAGAAACGCGCCGACGGCCAGCTGAAACCTGGCGTGATGATCTTCGGCACCAGCTCAGGCTCGGGGCTGTTCCCCCACGACTGGAACATCGCCGCCATCGTGCGTGTCGGGATAACGGACGCTCAGGGCAGCCTGAGGCTGGACGGCTTCACCTCCGGTTGCAATGCCTTCATCCATGAAGTCATCCCCAGGGCGGATTACGAGGCGGGGGTCCGCGCCACCCGGATGGATGTGCTGCATCAGGACGGCAGCCCCTGGTTCAGCTGCGACTTCGCCGAGGGCCACGCCATCACCCAGGCCGAGCTGGACCACCTGCTGCACGAGCCGAAGCTCAATGCCGCCGCACGCGAGCTGATCCGCCAGAACCTGCACGTCGGCGACTACCTGTGCGCTGCCACCAACTACCTGTACGAGCGCCAGGGCATGCTCAAGGCCACGATTCACAATGGCGGCATACCCAACGTCAGGCTGTGCAAGAAAATCTGGGCTGGCGTCCCCGGCGCCGACGAGCAAGGACGCTCCGCTGCGGCTGAGACGATACGGTTCGCCTTTGGCATCGTCCCGGGGGATGTCACCTACAGCCAGATCATCGGCATCGATCGCTATGTCGACGAGGCCAGGCTGATCGGCGGCGTACGGTTCATCGACGGCGCCCAGTGCATCGACCTGCACTTGCCTGCGGGGCGCTACAAGCTCTATGAGTTCACCATGGTGCGTGACGCCGATGGCACCCGCCTGAAGTACGAACGCAAGGGCGGCTGGGACTTCACCGCTGACATCAACGGCAAGAACACCGGCCCGGTGGGCGACAACGATGGCATTCCCTTCGAAGTCGCTAGCAACGGCACGCTGATCGAACTGGTCGGGATCAACAAGGCGCTGTGCGCGCACATCACCCTGTTCGAAGGCCAGACGCCAAAGGCGGGGGCCCTGCTCCTGGGTACCAGCTCCTACCTCGGCCTGATACCCGACACCCAGGGCTGGAACGCGGGCGCCACGGTGCGCGTCGGCCTTACCGATGGGCACGGCCAGGTACGCCTGGACGGCTTCAGCTCCGGCAACAACGTCTTCATTCACCAGGTCATCGCCCAGGCTGACTACCGAGCCGGGGTGCGCCCCGGGAACATGGACGTCTACGGTATCAACGGCAGCCTCTGGCTCACCTACGGGTTCCCGGAGGTACGGCAGGTCACCGCTGAATATCGGGCGGCTCTATTGCGCGAACCCAAGTTCAACGCGGCGGCGCGCCAGTTGATCGACACGCACCTGCAGGTTGGCGATTACCTGTGCGGCAACAGCCAGCGCTACTTCTATGAGCGGCAAGGCGTCATGCAGCTGGTGATCCACAATACCCGCGGATGAAACCCGCACTCAGGCTCGCCGCACCGGCGGGCCTGAGCTGGTCGCAGTATGCGACAAGAATCAGAGCCCCATCTGCTTGGCAATGATCTCGTTCATGATCTCCCGCGTGCCACCGCCGATGGAGAGGATGCGGTTGTCGCGGTACAGCCGCTCCACCAGGCTCTCGCGCATGTAGCCCATGCCGCCCAGTACCTGCACCGCGTCGTAGGTCACGCGGTCGGCGACGTCGGTGGCGAAATTCTTGGCCATGGAGATTTCCCTGATCACGCTCTTGCCGGCCGCCATCTTCGCCGCCTGGCGGTAGGTGAACTCGCGGGACACCTCCACCTGGGTGGCCATCTCCGCCAACCGGTGCTTGAGCACCTGGAACTTGCCGATGGGCTTGCCAAACGCCTCGCGCTCGCGGCTCCACGCCAGCGCCTCGTCCAGCGCCAGTTGCGCGGTCATGTTGGCCATGATCGCCAGGGCCAGGCGCTCGCTCTGGAAGTTCGCCATGATGCAGGCGAAGCCCATGTTCTCGGCGCCGATGAGGTTTTCCACCGGCACCTTGCAGTCGTCGAAGAACAGCTCGGCGGTGTCCGATGCCCACCAGCCCATCTTCTTCAGCGTGCGGCTGACGGTGAAGCCGGGCGTGCCCTTCTCCACCAGCAGCAGGCTGACGCCGCCGAAGCCATCGCCACCGGTTCGCACCGCCACGGTGTAGTAATCGGCGCGCACGCCGCTGGTGATGAAGGTCTTGCTGCCGCTCACGCGGTAATGGTCGCCGTCGCGCACGGCGCGAGTCTTCAGGCTGGCCACGTCGGAGCCGCCGGACGGCTCGGTGACCGCCAGGGCCATGATCTTCTCGCCGGCCAGCACCTGCGGCGCGATGCGCTCGCGCAACTCGGGGAGGCCCCACTTGATCAACGGTGGCAGGCCGATATCCAGCGAGCCCAGCCCCGCCACCAGCCCGCCGGAGCCGCAGCGCATCAGTTCCTCGCTGGCCGCCACCTTGGCGAACAGGTCGCCCTCGTGGCTGCCGCCCAGCGATTCCGGGTAGCCGATGCCGAGGATGCCGGCCTCGCCCGCCTTGCGGTACAGCTCGCGGGGGAACGCTTCGGCCTCCTCCCAGTCGGCCACGTGGGGCAGGATTTCACGCTCGACGAAGCGCCGCACGCTGTCGCGGACCAGGCGGTGGCTGTCATCGAAGTATTCGGCGAACACGGACATGGCGAGGCTCCAGGCGATTTGCCTGAAAACTTACCGAGCGCTTGCTTGGTTTTCAAGCGGAGACACCCGCCATCGGCTAGGACAGATGCGCCGCCCCGAATCGCTCGCGGTAGGTCGAAGGCGCCACACCTGCCGCACTGCGGAAGGCGTTGCGGAAGCTCTCCACGGTGCCGAAGCCACATTGCTCGGCGATTCGCTCGACGCTCTCGCCGCTGCTTTCCAGCAACTCGCGGGCGCGGGCCATGCGCTCGTGCTGCAGCCACGCCTTGGGCGTCATGCCGGTGGCCTCGCTGAAGCGGCGCAGGAAGGTACGTTCGCTCATCGCCACCCGGCTGGCCAGCTCGCCCACCGAAATCGACCGGTCCAGCCGTTGCCGGGCCCAGTCCAGCAGTCCGGCGAGATCGTGCCGGGGAGCCTTCGCCACCGGCGCTGGGATGAACTGCGCCTGCCCGCCGCCACGTTGCGGCGACATCACCAGGCGCCGTGCAACGGTATTGCCGACCTGCGTGCCGAAATCCCGCGCCACCAGGTGCAGGCAGGCATCGATCCCCGCCGCGCTGCCGGCCGAGGTGATCAGTTGCCCGGCATCGACGTAGAGCACCTGGGCATCGACCTCGATGGCGGGAAAGCGCGCCGCCAGCTCGTGGGTGTAACGCCAATGGGTGGTTGCCCGCCGGCCGTCGAGCAAGCCGGTGGCGGCCAGGACGAAGACCCCGGAGCAGATGGACAGCAGCCGTGCGCCTTGTTCATGGGCCTTGCGCAAGGCCTGCACCAGTTCGGCGGACGGCGCCTCGGCGCGGTCGCGCCAGCCCGGCACGATGATGGTGCCGGCCGTCTCGAGGGCTTCCAGCCCGCCATCGGCCAGGACCTGGATGCCGCCCAGCGCGCGCATCGGCCCTGCGTCGACGGCGACGACACGGTGGCGATACCACGGGAAGTCGAACTCGGGACGCGGCAGCCCGAACATCTCCACGGCGATGCCGAATTCGAAGGTGCACAGGCCGTCATAGGCAAGAACGGCCACATCCAGGGGATCGCGCTGCATTTGGCGGAAAACTTCCGATCACTGTCCAGGCCGCCACTGTAGCCGATTCAACCGGCCGCCTACAGTGCAGCCATCTTTCACAGGAGCCTTGCCATGCCCAGCCTCGTCAGCCAGTTCCCTGCCGCCCTGCCCGCCGACGCCCTCGCCCACTTCAGCCATCGCCTGGCCTTCGAGACCGATTGCTCGGACGTGAACCACGCCCTGCAGAACGGCGAGCAGGATTTCGTCCTGCTCGATGTACGCAGCGCCGCTGCCTTTGCCCGTGGCCACGTACCCGGCGCGCTGAACCTGCCCACCCGCGAGATCGATGCGCCGCGCATGGCACAGTTCCCGTCGGGCACCTTGTTCGTCGTCTACTGCGCCGGGCCGCATTGCAACGGCGTGCACCGCGCCGCCGCGAAGCTCGCTGCCCTGGGCCTGCCGGTGAAGGAGATGATCGGCGGGGTGACCGGCTGGCTGGACGAGGGCCTGGCGCTGACCGGCGCGGCAGGCCAGCCGCCACTCAGCCAGGCAGACGGCATCTCGTGCGCCTGCTGAGCATTCGCGAGGCGCGGCAGGACGACGTTCCCGCCGTGCTGGAGCTCATGCGTGCCCTGGCAGCGTTCGAAGGCTACCTCGACGACTTCGCGGTGGACGCCGACGCCCTGCTCGCCCGCGCCTTCGGCACAGCGGCGCAATGCCAGGTGTTCGTCGCCGAGCGCGACGCACTCTGCGGCTACGCCGTCGTGCAGACGCTTGCCTTCACCTTCGACCTACGCCCGAGCGTTCGACTCAAGGAGCTGTATGTCGTCCCGGCGCAGCGCAACGGCGGCGTCGGCGAAGAGTTGCTGCGGCGCGTTGCGCACTGGGCGCTGGAGCGGGGTGCGGGCCGCCTGCTGTGGGACGTGCTGGCCGGCAATGACGCAGCCGAACGCTTCTACCGGCGCCTGGGCGGGCGCCCGGACAGCAAGTGGATTGCCTACGGCATGGATGACTGGGCGCTGCGGCGCCTTGCCGGCGGTTAGCCGCTGATCGGCCGACGTCCCGCCAGGGCGTGGGCCAGGGTGCCACCGTCCACCAGCTCCAGCTCGCCACCCAGCGGCACGCCGTGGGCGATGCGCGACAGCACCAGGTCGCCGCCGCCCAGCAGTTGGGCGATGTAGTGGGCGGTCGCCTCGCCTTCCACCGTGGGGTTGGTGGCAAGGATGATCTCGCTGAAGTTGCCGGCCTTGATCCGCGCTTCCAGCTCGGGAATGCCGATGGCTTCCGGCCCCAGGCCGTCCAGCGGCGACAGGTGCCCCTTGAGCACGAAGTAGCGGCCGCGGTAGCCGGTCTGCTCGACGGCGAACACATCCAGCGGGCCTTCCACCACGCACAGCAGGCTGTCATCCCGGCGAGGGTCGGTGCATTGCGGGCAGAACTCGTCCTCGGACAGGGTGCGGCACTGCTTGCAGTGGCCGACGCCTTCCATCGCCTGGGTCAGCGCCTGGGCCAGGCGCAGGCCGCCACTGCGGTCGCGCTCCAGCAGCTGCAGCGCCATGCGCTGGGCACTCTTCTGGCCCACGCCGGGCAGGGTGCGCAGGGCATCGATCAGTTGGCGGATCAGCGGCGTGAAGCTCATGGGGCGGTCTCGGGAGATTTTTCAGGGAGTAGAACGACTGTAGGAGCGAGCTTGCTCGCGAACCCTGCCCGGCCACTGGAGCCGGAAGAGCGTTCGCGAGCAAGCTCGCTCCTACAGGGGAAGCGCCTGGATCAGAAAGGCATCTTGAAGCCGGGCGGCAATTGCATGCCAGCAGTCATGCCGGACATCTTCTCCTGGTTGTTCTGCTCGATCTTGCGCACGGCATCGTTCACCGCGGCGGCGATCAGGTCTTCGAGGATTTCCTTGTCTTCCTGCATCAGGCTGTCATCCAGGGAGACGCGCTTGACGTCGTGGCGACCGGTCATCACCACGCTCACCAGGCCGGCGCCGGATTGACCGGTCACTTCGGCGTTGGCCAGCTCTTCCTGCATCTTCTGCATTTTTTCCTGCATCTGCTGGGCCTGCTTCATCAGGCCAGCCATGCCACCTTTCATCATGTCGAGTTCCTCGATTCGTTCAGTCGTGGCGAAGTCAGGGGCTGGTCGCGGCTGCGCGAGCGAGCGCAGCAGGCCGCGGCCAGGGTCCTCAGGCCTTCGCCTCCAGGGGTTCAATAGTACCGTCGCGGACCACCGCGGCGAACTGTTGCTTCATCTGTAGCACATAGGGGTCGGCGGCGATGGACGCCTCGGCCTGGCGCTGACGCTCGGCGCGCTTGCGCGCGGCGGCCTGGGCCGGGGTTTCCTGCTCGGGCTTCTGCTGGGTGACCTGCAGCGTCAGGGTACGCCCATGGTACTGGTTCAGCGCATCGTTCAGGCGGCGCTGCTGGGTGGCGTTGAACAGGGCGCTCTGGCCCGGGTCCAGGTGCAGGTGCCAGTTGTCACCGTCCACGGCCACCAGGGTGCAGTTGGCGCCGATGCTGGCGGTCAGGCCGGCCAGGCCCAGGCGCGGGAACAGCTCCAGCCACTCGGCGGCAAGGCCGGTGGCGGGCATGGCGGCGGGCTCGGGCTCCGGCTCGGCCTGCTCCTGCGGCGCCTCGTTCTCGAGGTAGCCGTAGGATTCCATGTCGACTTCGTAGTAATCCTCGGCGGGCGGCGGCTCTTCGTCGCGATCGTCGTCTTCGGCCGGTGCCTCGGCTACCACCGGGGCGGGCAGGTCCACCGGGGCCGGCGCGGCTGCTTGCGCCAAAGGCGCAGCCGCGACAGGTGCAGGTGCAGGTGCAGGTGCAGGTGCAGGTGCAGGTGCAGCAGGCTCAGCCGGCGCGGGCGCGGGCGCGACGGCAACCGGCACCGCGGGCTCGTCCCATGGCAGATCCACCGGCACGTCGGCAACCGGCGGCGGTTCGACTGCCGGAGCAGGGTCAGCCGCGGCCAGGGGTTGCGGCTGCGGCTCGACCGGAGCCGGGGCCGCTGCGACGACCGGAGCGGGAGCCACAACGGGCGCGGCCTCCACGACCGGAGCCGGGGCAACCTGAGGCTGCGGCGCAGCAACGGTCGGAGCAGTCTCGGCAACCGGCGCGACCGGAGCGGGCACGGCCGGCGGCGCGGCAATGGCTGCAACCGGCGCCGCAACGGCGGCGCCGGCCACTGGGTTGGGGTTGGAATCAGCCGTGGCCTTGCTGATCCCCAGGTCCTTTAGTGGCGACCTGGGCGCGCCGTCGGCATCCGCCGGGCGGAACGCCAGCATGCGCAGCAGCACCATCTCGAAGCCGCCACGGGGGTCGGGCGCCAGCGGCAGGTCGCGACGGCCGATCAGGCCCATCTGGTAATAGAACTGCACGTCTTCGGCCGGCAGCGCCTGGGCCAGTGCCAGCACGCGATCACGGTCGCCCTGGCCGTTGTCCACCGCCTCGGGCAGCGCCTGGGCGATGGCCACGCGGTACAGCACGTTGAGTATTTCGGCCAGTACGCCGCCCCAGTCCGGGCCCTGCTCGGCCAGGTGGCGGACGGCTTCCAGCAGCGCGCGGGCATCGCCTTCGAGCAACGCATGGAGCACACCGTAGACCTGCCCGTGATCCAGGGTACCGAGCATGGCGCGCACGTCGGCGGCCAGCACCTTGCCTTCGCCGAAGGCGATGGCCTGGTCGGTGAGGCTCATGGCGTCACGCATCGAGCCATCGGCCGCGCGGCCCAGCAGCCACAGCGCATCGTCCTCGAAGGGCACGTTCTCGGCGCCCAGGACGTGGGTGAGGTGCTCGACCACGCGCTCCGGCGGCATGTTCTTCAGGGAGAACTGCAGGCAGCGCGAGAGAATGGTCACCGGGAGCTTCTGCGGGTCCGTGGTGGCCAGCAGGAACTTCACGTGGGGTGGCGGCTCCTCCAGGGTCTTCAACAGGGCGTTGAAGCTGTGGCTGGAGAGCATGTGCACTTCGTCGATCAGGTAGACCTTGTAGCGCCCGCGGCTCGGCGAGTACTGCACGTTGTCGAGCAGCTCGCGGGTGTCCTCGACCTTGGTGCGGCTGGCGGCGTCCACTTCGATCAGGTCGACGAAGCGGCCCTCGTCGATCTCGCGGCACACCGAGCACTGCCCGCAGGGAGTCGAGCTGACGCCGGTCTCGCAGTTCAGGCACTTGGCCAGGATGCGCGCGATGGTGGTCTTGCCCACACCACGGGTACCGGTGAACAGGTAGGCGTGGTGCAGGCGCTGGTTGTCCAGCGCGTTGATCAGGGCCTTGAGCACATGGGTCTGGCCGACCATTTCGCGGAACGAGCGCGGACGCCATTTGCGGGCAAGAACCTGATAACTCATTGAAATCCATCGCGACAGGTGAGCAGAAGTGCGCTAATCCTAGCGAAGCGGACTGTAAATTGCACCCGATGTCCGCACCGGTCGTTGTCGCATCTTGGCAAGGGCCGGGCTACACGGCATTGTGTCGTCGTTCTGCCATCAACGGAGCCTTGATGCGCTTCCTTGCCACCGCCCTGCTGCTGCTCGCCACTCTCGCCCAGGCCGACGACCGTCCCCTGCGCTTCTCGGTGGTCGACAGCTGGGCGATGCCCCTGGCACAGATCGAGAATGGAGAACTGACCGGCGGCATCATGTTCGAGCTGTTCAACGAGGCGGCGCACGAACTGGGCCGGCAGGCCGCCTTCCACATCGTGCCCCGCGCGCGCATCGAACAGGCGTTGCTCACTCACACCGTGGACGTGCGCTGCTACGTGTCGCGCAGCTGGATCGAACACGAATTCAACGACTACCGCTGGAGCGCCCCGCTCCTGGTGCAGCGCGACCTGCTGGTGGTGCGCGACGCTCCGGCAGACAAGCTGGAAACCCTCCCCAGCCAATCCGTCGGCACCGTGCTGGGCTATCACTATCCGCGCCTGCAGCCGCTGCTGGACAGCCACTGGCTGACCCGCGACGACGCCCGCAACCAGGAGCTGGTGCTGAAGAAGCTGCGCATCGGCCGCTACCAGTACGCCATCAGCAGCGAGTTTGCGCTGAACTGGTTCAACCGCTCGCTGCCCGAGGCGGAGCGCCTGCGGATCGCCAGCGTGATCGAGGAAACGCCGCTGTCGTGCATGGTGCTGGATACGCCGGAGGTGCGCGCCGACGAGGTACTCGCGGTGCTGGCGAAGATCAAGGCGTCGGGGAAGATCGAGCAGATCCTGGATCACTATCGCTGAGGCGATTCGTGCATCGACAGGCGGGGGCGCGAGGTTTTCCTGGCCCCGAAATGGAGGCGGCCCCGCCAGCCACACCCCGGCACACAATGTCCCCGCTATGGCTGCTTCCTTCCGGACCTGACCAGGTTAACGGGTAATCGTTGCGGGGGGACCGACAGGGCCACCATCGCGAGAACTCGCCAGATCGGCGAGCCGCGCCATTGTAGCGGCTTGAGCGCAACTTACAAGTACTTCAAGCACTTAGCGCTGCCCTTCAGGAAATCCCTGACCGTCATCACTAATCCGGGCGATTATTTCGAGAATCGCTTCACGCGCTATAAAGAAATTTCCTCTTGCGCCGACGCCCTGAATAGAGATCCCGCCAATCAAGGACGGGCCATTCAGAGCGAGAAAGCCATGATGTCCGTTGCCCTGCGTTCCACCACCCTTGCCGCCCTGCTCTGCTCCACCCCGCTGATGGCCTACGACGGCATCATCTACTTCAGTGGTGCAGTGGTCGAGCCGACCTGCCAGGTCGGGCTGAGCAACGTTACTGACCGCAGCGCACACGTGCAGCTGAGCGAGTGCGGCCAGGTGGTGACGATGATGCTGAACGAGCCGCGCGGCGCGCAGCCCAGCGTGAGCTATCGGCTGACCGATATGCACGGCAAGGCGCTGGGCAGGGGCATCACCGCCACCGGCGATGCCGACAGTGTGATCCGCGAGGTCACCCAGGGCGGCGTCGCTGCAGGCCAGCGCAATGTGGTGCTGGTGGCCGAATACCTGTAAGGGCGTTATTGCCCCTGGAGCAGGCCCTCGGGCCGAGGCTGGGTGGAAACTTCCAGGTTCGGCCCGATGAACAGGTCCATCTTGCTGTAGCCCGGACGGGTGCTGAAGGTCGAATAGCGCTCTGCGCCCTGGTGGAACTGGAAGGCGACGCGATACTCGCCCGAACGCAGCAGGCGCAGCGGGAAGGCGCGCGCCTCACCCGGCTTGATCTCGCCCGCGCGGGTTTCCTCGCCGTTTTCCTTGAAGCTGTAACTCACCGCAGGGCCGCCCACGCCGTCGTAATGCAGGACGATCTGCGGGCGCTCGGTCCAGGCCACGTAGGCCCCGAACAGCAGCACCAATGCCGCCACGCCGAGCAGGCGCTGCTTTCTTGCCTTGTCCATCGTGCTCTCCGCTCACGGATGGCCCGCCCCGCACCGAACCCTCGCTGGGCGAAACGGGCCCGCCGATCAGTTCAGGCTGTCAACCAGCGCCTTGGCCGGCACCAGGCGCACCGCCTTCTTCGCGGCGATCTCGATGGTCTTGCCGGTCTGCGGGTTGCGGCCGGTGCGAGCGGCGCGCTCGCTGACCTTGAGCTTGCCGATGCCCGGCAGGGTCAGCTCACCGTCGTTCTCCAGGGCGTCCTGGGCGATCTGCGCCAGTTGCTCGAACACGCCGCGCACAGCGGCCTGGGTCAGGTCGAGGGATTCGGCGATATCGCGAACCAGTTGGTCCTTGGTCATGGGCATGGATTGACTCCTTGATGCGTTGATCGTGATTCGTTGATCGAAAGAAAGGCGTGTCAGGCGCCGATGCCGTGGTCGGCCAGCAGCGTGATCAGCTGCTCTTCGTCCATCACGGCGACGCCAAGTTCCTGGGCCTTGGCCAATTTCGAACCCGCGCCAGGCCCTGCGACCACGCAGTGGGTCTTGGCCGAGACGGAGCCGGCGACCTTGGCGCCCAGGCTTTCGAGCTTCTCCTTGGCCACATCGCGGCTCATGGCTTCGAGCGTACCGGTGAGCACCCAGGTCTGGCCGGCCAGCGGCAGGCCTTCGACCACCTTGCGCTCGCTGCGCCAGTGCATGCCGAACTCGGCCAGCTGCGCCTCGACCGCCCTGGCGCGCTCGACGCGGGTGGCATCGGCGAAATACTCGCGCACCGACTGCTTGGCCTTTTCGTTCACCCCTTTCAGGGTGCTGAGGTCGAGCCAGTCCTGGCTGAGGGTGACCAGGGCATCGAGACTGCCGGTCCGGTCAGCCAGCTTCTCGGCGCCGGTGGCGGCGATGAAGGGGATGTTCAGCTTGTCGATGAAGCCGGCCAGCGTGGCGACGGCGGCAAACTCGGCAGACACCTCGCCTTCGTCCTGCAGTTCGACGCCACGCTCGAGCAATTGCGCGATGACCTCGCGGTTGTGCTCATCGTCGAAGAAATTGTGGATCTCGTAGGCCACTTCGCCGCCGACATCCGGCAGGTAGGTGAGCACTTCCGGCAGCGCCTTCTGGATGCGCGCCAGGGAGCCGAGCGAGCGCGCCAGCAGCTTGGCGGTCTCCTCGCCGACGTCGGGGATGCCCAGGGCGAAGACGAAGCGTGCCAGCGTCGGCTTGCGACTGTCGGCAATCGCGGCGAGCAGGTTGCGCGTGGAGACTTCGGCGAAGCCCTCCAGCTCGATGACCTGCTCGAACGTCAGGGTGTAGAGGTCCGCCGGCGACTTCACCAGCCCCTTGTCCACCAGCTGCTCGACGATCTTGTCGCCGAGGCCGTCGATATCCATCGCGCGGCGCGACACGAAGTGGATGATCGCCTGCTTGAGCTGAGCCTGGCAGAACAGTCGGCCGACGCAGCGGTAGATCGCCCCCTCGCTGACCGACTCCTTGCCCTTGCTGCGCTTGACCAACTGGGTGCGCTCGACCTGCGAGCCGCACACCGGGCACTGCGTGGGAATCTCCACCGGGCGGGCGTCCGCCGGGCGGCGTTCGGTGACCACCTGCATGACCTGCGGAATCACATCGCCAGCGCGGCGGATGATCACGGTGTCGCCGATCATCAGGCCCAGGCGGGCGACCTCGTCCATGTTGTGCAGGGTGGCGTTGGAGACGGTCACGCCGGCCACCTGCACCGGCTTCAGGCGCGCCACCGGCGTCACGGCGCCGGTACGGCCGACCTGGAATTCCACGTCGAGCAGCTCGGTCAGCTCTTCCCGCGCCGGGAACTTGTGGGCGATCGCCCAGCGCGGCTCGCGGGCGCGGAAGCCCAGCTCGCGCTGGAAGTCGATGCGGTTGACCTTGAACACCACGCCGTCAATCTCATAGGCGAGGCTGTCGCGGCGCGCGCCGATGTCCTCGTAGTAGGCGCGGCAGCCCTCGACCCCCTTGGCCAGCTTCAGCTCGCGGCTGATCGGGATGCCCCAGCCCTTGAGCGCCTCGAGAATGCCGACCTGGGTGCCGGGCAGCGTGCCACCCTCGACGCGGCCGAAACCGTAGCAGCAGAACTCCAGCGGGCGGCTGGCGGTGATCTTCGAATCCAGCTGTCGCAGGCTGCCAGCCGCGGCGTTGCGCGGGTTGGCGAACGTCTTGCCACCGGCTTCCATCTGCCGCTGGTTGAGCGCCTCGAAACCGGCCTTGGACATGAACACTTCGCCGCGCACCTCCAGCACCGCCGGCCAGCCCTCGCCCTTCAGGCGCAGCGGCACGTTGCGGATGGTGCGCACGTTGACGCTGATGTCTTCGCCGGTGGTGCCATCGCCGCGGGTGGCGCCGCGGGTCAGCACGCCGTTCTCGTACAGCAGGCTCACCGCCAGGCCGTCGAGCTTGGGTTCGCAGCTGTACTCCACCTCGGCGCCGCCGCCGAACAGGTCCGAGGCCGGCAGCAGGTCCGCCAGGCCTTCGCGCACGCGGCGGTCGAAGTCGTTGAGGTCCTGCTCCTCGAAGGCGTTGCCCAGGCTGAGCATCGGCACCTCGTGGCGCACCTCGCCGAAGGCCGAGGCAGCCGCACCGCCGACGCGCTGGGTCGGCGACTCGGGGGTGACCAGTTCCGGATGCTCGGTCTCCAGCGCCTTCAGCTCGCGGAACAGGCGGTCGTACTCGGCGTCCGGCACGCTCGGCTCGTCGAGCACGTAGTAGCGGTAGTTGTGGTCGTCGAGTTCGCTGCGCAGCTGGGCGATGCGTTCGGCTGCGGTTTGGGAGTCGGTCATGCGGGAATCTCGGGCGGCAAGGGGTTGCGGCTAGAAATGCGAAGCCCCAAGGGTTGCTTGGGGCTTTTTGTGCAGCGTGCGGAAAGCTTAGCGCTTCTGGGTCAGGGCGCGTCGCTCGAAGTCGATGATGCGCTGGCGGTAATGCTCGATGGTCTGGGCGGTCATCACGCTGCGCTGCTCGTCCTTCAGCTCGCCATTGAGCTCCTGGGCCAGCTTGCGCGCGGCGGCGATCATCACGTCGAACGCCTGCTTGGGATGGCGCGGGCCCGGCAGGCCGAGGAAGAAGCTCACGGCGCGGGTGCTGAACTGGTCGATGTTGTCCAGATCGAAGGTGCCCGGCTTGACCGCGTTGGCCATGGAGAACAGCACTTCGCCGTTGCCGGCCATGCTCTCGTGGCGGTGGAAGATGTCCATCTCGCCGTAGCGCAGGCCGCTTTCGAGGATGTTCTGCAGCAGCGCCGGGCCCTTGAAGCCGGTTTCGTCGCGGCTGATGACGTTGATGATCAGCACTTCCTCGACCGGTGCCTGAGGCGCGGACGAGGTCGCAGCGGCCGCCGCGGGAGCGGCACGCTCCTTGTCCTTCTTGCGGTCCTTCCTGGGCTTTTCCTTTTCCTGCGCGGACTCGTCCAGCGGGTTGGGGAAATCCTCTTCGTCCAGCGGGCCGAGCAGGTTCGGGGCCGGGTCGTCCAGGTTCAGGTCGCCCTGGCGCGGTTCGCCACGGCGCTTGCCGCGCGATTCCTTGGCGCTGACCTTGGGCAGGTCTTCCTCGTCCAGTGCCGGTTCGCGGTGCTCGACCACCCGGGAAGGCCCGAGCAGTTCCGGATTGCTGTCATCCCCGTCATCGGGCTGGTTGGCAAACTGGCGATCCAGCTTGAACCGCAACTTGCCCTTGCCGCCCCGCATACGACGCCAGCCGTCGAACAGAATGCCGGCGATGACGATAAGCCCAATGACGATCAGCCATTCGCGCAGACCGATATCCATCTAATCCCGTAGCCCCTGAACAAAAAATGATGATGATGAAAAAAAGGACATCCTATCCCTTGAAAACGTGGAGCCAACTTCATGTTCTGACTGATGTTTTCCACGCGATACAAAAGTGGGCGTTAAGCTAACACGCTCTCACATAACTTTACACTGCCTGAAGCCATACTCCGCCGCGCACTTTGCAACTTTTCATAGCCGTCGCCACTTGCGCTTGCCAAATATAGCCTACCCCAATCAAATCAAGGCCTTAGGCTGAAAAAAAAGCACCTGGCCAGCATCCTTCGAGTTGACCTGCGCGATCACGCTTCGGCCAACGCAACAGCCTCTTCCACATCCACCGCCACCAGGCGCGAACAACCCGGTTCATGCATGGTCACGCCCATCAATTGATCGGCCATCTCCATGGCGATCTTGTTGTGGGTGATATAGATGAACTGCACTTTCTCGGACATTTCCTTCACCAGTCGTGCATAGCGGCCGACGTTGGCATCGTCCAGCGGCGCATCGACTTCATCGAGCATGCAGAACGGTGCCGGGTTCAGCTGGAAGATCGCAAACACCAGCGCCAGAGCGGTCAGGGCCTTCTCGCCACCGGACAGAAGATGGATGGTGCTGTTCTTCTTGCCGGGCGGCCGCGCCATGATCGCCACCCCGGTATCGAGTAGATCCTCGCCGGTAAGTTCCAGATAGGCGTGACCGCCGCCGAAAACCTTGGGGAACAATGCCTGAAGGCCAGCATTGATCTGGTCGAAGGTTTCCTTGAAGCGGTTGCGGGTTTCCTTGTCGATCTTGCGGATGACGTTTTCCAGGGTCTCCAGCGCCTCCACCAGGTCGTCGTTCTGGTCGTCCAGGTAGCGCTTGCGCTCCGATTGCTGCTGGTATTCCTCGATCGCCGCGAGGTTGATCGGACCCAGGCGGCCGATGCGCGCGGCCAGTTCTTCCAGGCGCGTTTCCCAGACCCTTTCGGCGGCGTCGTGGGGCAGCGTGGCGAGCACCCCGTGCAGGTCGTAGCCGTCCTCGTGGAGCTGCTCCTGCAGCGATTTGCGGCGCACGCTCAGCGCCTGCCATTCCATGCGCTGCTGTTCCAGCTGACCACGCAGCAATTGCGACTGCTGCTCGGCCTGGGTGCGGCGCTTCTCGGCATCGCGCAGCTGGCGGTCGGCGTCTTCAAGGGCCAGGCGCGCGTGCTTGAGTTCGTCCTCGACGGCCATGCGCCGGTCGAGCAACTCCTCCAGGCGCATGCGCAGCTCTTCCAGCGGCGCGGCGCCCTCCTCCAGGTTGAGGTTGAGCTGCTCGCAACGCTCGACCAGGCGCACCGCCTGGCTGTCCAGGCGCTCCAGGGCCTGGCGGGTGGATTCGTGCTGGGCGCGCAGCGAGCCGACGCGCACGGCCAGCTGGTGGGCGTGGTCCTTGTGCTGGCGGGACTCCTGGCGGATGCGGTCGAGCCGCTCGCGCATGCCGTCGCGCTCGGCCAGCAACGCCTCACGACGCTCGGTGTCCACCGCCATGGCGTCCAGCGCTTCCTGCAGGCTCAGACGGGCTTCGCCCAGCTGTTCCTGCTCGATGGCGTGCTGCTCGGCCAGTTCGGCCAGTTCTTCGTCCAGACGGCGGCGGCGCAGGGTCAGCTGCTCGACCTTGGCCTGCTGCGCGGACAACTGCGCCTTCAGCTCGCCCTGGCGGCGGCCTTCGTCCTGCAGACGGCGGCGCACCTGGTCGCGGCCTTCTTCGGCCTGGCGCTGCTCATCGCGCAGGCGCACCAGTCGTTCGTCGATTTCAGCCAGGCGCTGCTCCAGCGTCTCGCGCTCGGCATACAGGCGCTCCAGCTCCTGGCCGCGCGCCAGCACGCCAACATCGGCGGATTCACCGCGGCGCACGCGCAGGTAGTGGCGGCCGACCCAGTAGCCGTCGCGACTGATCAGGCTTTCGCCATCCCCCAGCGAAGCACGCTGGGCCAGCGCCTGCTCCAGGCTTTCCACCGGCCGCACGCGACCCAGCCATTCGTTCAGGTCGACATTCGTCTCGACCTTGTCCAGCAGGCTGCCAGGGCGGGAAACGGCGCCGGCGGCCAGATCGAGCAGGCGCAGCTCGCCCTTCTCCAGCGCATCGAACGGCAAGCCCTTCATATCATCCAGCAGCACGCCGTGCAGGTCGGCGCCGAGCACGGTTTCCACCGCCAGCTCCCAGCCCGGCTGCACGCGCAGGCCTTCGGCAAGACGCGGACGTTGCTCCAGGCCCTGCTGGCGCAGCCATTGCGCGGTGCCATCGCCCGGGTCGAGCGCCGCCTGCTGCAGCGCCTCCAGCGAGGCGATGCGCCCGTTCAGGCGTTGCAACTCGCCCTGCGCCTGGTGCTGCGCGGCGGTGCTTTCCTGCAGGGACTGGCGCACCTGCTCCAGGCGCTCGGCCAACTCCTGCTCCTGGATCTGCGACTCTTCCAGCAGCAGTTCGATGGCCGCCACCTGCTCGCCCAGTTCGAGGATCGCGGCGTCTTCCGGATCGGCGGCCAGTTGCGCGCGCTCGTCGTTCAGGCGGCGCTGACGTTCGGCCTGGCGCTCCAGGCTCTGCTCCAGGTGCTGGATGCGCGACTGCTGCACTTCCGCCTCGCGGCGCGGCTCGGCGCTCTGCTGGTTGAAGGCGTCCCAGCGCTGCTGCCAGTCGTGCATGCGCTGCTCGGCTTCTTCCAGACCGGCGCTGGCCTCTTCGGCGGCGGCGGCGCTGATTTCCTGCTCCGGGGCCAGGCGCTCCAGTTCCTCGCCCAGCGTGGCCAGCAGAGTGCGGTCGTGGCCCAGGTGGGATTCGGTTTCCTGGCGGGATTTCTCCGCCTCGCGCAGGTCGTCCTGCAACTGGCGCAGGCGTTGCTGGCCGTGCTGGATGCTCTGCTCGACGCGGGCGATGTCGCCGCCCACGGAATAGAAGCGGCCCTGCACCTGGTTGAAGGTTTCCGAGAGCTCATGGTGGCCGTCACGCAGGCGCTCGATGCTGGCGTCGGCGCTGCGCTGCTCGGCCACCAGGGCCTCGAAGGCAACTTCCTGGTCGCCGATGACCTTTTCCTTCTGCCCGACCTGCTCGTTCAGGTCGCGCCAGCGCAAGGCGCCGAGCTGGGCCTTGAGGGTGCGTTCCTCGGCCTTGAACTCCTGGTACTTCTCCGCGGACTGGGCCTGGCGGTGCAGGCGTTCCAGCTGGCGTTCCAGCTCTTCGCGCAGGTCGGTCAGGCGCGCCAGGTTTTCCTGAGTGCGGCGGATGCGGTTCTCGGTCTCGCGGCGGCGCTCCTTGTACTTGGAAATGCCGGCGGCTTCCTCGATGAAGTTGCGCAGGTCCTCCGGCTTGGCCTCGATCAGCTTGGAGATCATGCCCTGTTCGATGATCGAGTAGCTGCGCGGCCCCAGGCCGGTGCCGAGGAAGATGTCGGTGATATCACGGCGCCGGCACTTGGTGCCGTTGAGGAAGTAGGTGTTCTGGCCGTCGCGGGTCACGCGGCGGCGGATGGAAATCTCGGCGTAGCTGGCGTATTCGCCCAGCAGAGTCTGGTCGGAGTTGTCGAACACCAGCTCGATGGACGCCTGGGTCACCGGCTTGCGCGTGTTGGAGCCGTTGAAGATGACGTCGGTCATCGACTCGCCACGGAGGTTCTTCGCCGAACTCTCGCCCATCACCCAGCGAACGGCGTCGATGATGTTGGACTTTCCGCAACCATTGGGGCCGACCACGGCCGCCATGTTGCTCGGGAAATTGACCGTCGTCGGGTCGACGAAGGACTTGAAGCCCGCCAGCTTGATGCACTTGAGCCGCATGCGCCCTCTTCCCCCTTCTTCTTATCGTTCAGCCAGCGCGGCCAGGACCAGTTGGCTGTTGTGCCGACCGTAGTCGAGCAGGACCGCGCGGATGCCCGCCTCGTCCCGGGTCACCACCGCGCGCAACAGGCTTTCGAAGCTGCCGATGAACTGGCTCATCTCGCCTTTGCGACGCTCCAGGGCCAGATGATAGGTGCGACTGATCGCCGGCAGGAGATTTTCCACGGTTTCCTGCAGGTAGGGGTTGGCGGCGAACGGGAAGGCGGCGCGCATGATGTCGAAGCTGGATTCGACGAACGCGTTGATGTCGCCGCGTTCGAGGTTGTCCAGCAGGCGCTGCTGGATCGCCATGAAGGGCGCCAGGTCAGCCTCTTCGCGCCAGGTCCGCGCCACGGCGCTGGCGAGCATGATGTACAGCTCCATCACCAGCGAGTAGAGGCTTTCGACATGGGCGGCGGACAGTTCGGACACCTGCGCGCCCCGGCGCGGCAGGATGACGACCAGGTGACGGCGTTCGAGGATCAGCAGCGCTTCGCGGACCGAGCCGCGGCTGACGTTGAGGGTCTGGGTGACCTTCTGTTCCTGGATGCGCTCGCGCTCCTTGAGTTCGCCCCGGATGATGCGTTCGGCAAGGTGGTGCGCGATCTGCTCAGCCAGGCTGTCCGGGGCCTTGAACGTCATGGTTGTCCTTAAGAATCGGGGCGCTTTCGAGGGGGTGTTGCGGACGCCAAGTGTAACACAGGGTGTTACCGCGCCATCTCCTGCCTGGGGCGGACGACTGAACAAAGGTTGGTGCGTCCACTACCCGGATCAGGCGCAGGATTGTCTGACAATCCTACACAAGAGACGTCTCGGGAGTCGTCCATGTTCGCCTTGTTCCTTTCCCCTGCCTGGATGTTGCGTCTCAAGAAAGCCGGCTACTGGATCTGGCTGGTTCCCGTCTTTGGCATTCCGGTCAGCTACTGGTGGTCCTACGGCAGCGACCATCCCAACGCCTGGGCCTGGCTGGTGATCAGCGTGGTGTTCGGCGTCATCCCGCTGCTGGACTTCGTGGTCGGCCGCGACCCCGCCAACCCGGACGAGGTGACGGAAGTGGCGCCCATGGAGCGCGAAGGCTACTACCGCTTCCTCAGCCTGCTGACCGTGCCGCTGCTGCTGGGCATGCTGGTCTACGGCGGCTGGGTGCTGGCCACCTATGACGCCTGGAACTGGGTCGGCCAGCTGGGCTGGATCCTCTCGGTCGGCACGGTGATGGGCGCCATCGGCATCACCGTCTCCCACGAGCTGATCCACAAGGACCCGCAACTGGAGCAGAACGCCGGCGGCCTGCTGCTGGCGGCGGTGTGCTACGCGGGCTTCAAGGTCGAGCACGTGCGCGGCCACCATGTGCATGTGTCCACGCCCGAAGACGCCTCCTCCTCGCGCTACGGCCAGAGCCTGTACGCCTTCCTGCCCCACGCCTACAAGCACAACTTCCTCAATGCCTGGAAGCTGGAGAGCGAGCGCCTCAAGCGCAAGGGCCTGCCGGCGCTGCACTGGCGCAACGAGCTGATCTGGTGGTATGCGATCAGCGCGCTGTTCCTGGTCGGTTTCACGGTTGCCTTCGGCTGGATCGGCGCGCTGTATTTCATCGGCCAGTCGGTGATGGCCTTCACCCTGCTGGAGATCGTCAACTACGTCGAGCATTACGGCCTGCACCGCCGCCGCCTGGACACCGGGCGCTACGAGCGGACCACCCACGAGCATTCCTGGAACAGCAACTTCCTGCTGACCAACCTGTTCCTGTTCCACCTGCAGCGCCATTCCGACCACCACGCCAACGCCAGGCGCCGCTACCAGGTGCTGCGCCACTTCGACGAGAGCCCGCAGCTGCCCAACGGCTATGCCGGGATGATCGTCCTCGCGCTGTTCCCGCCGCTCTGGCGCGCGGTGATGGACCGCCGGGTGCGCGCCTACTATGCCGGCGAGGAGTACCAGCTGAGCGCCACCCAGCGGGCCTGATCGACGAGTTCCACGCCTTGGCGGCAAGCCCTACCCCGGCTTGCCGCCTTTTTTCTTTTGGCTTTGGGCTTTGGGCTTTGGGCTTTTGGCTTTTGGCTTTTGGCTTTTGGCTTTTGGCTTTTGGTAGGAGCGAGCTTGCTCGCGAAGCTCTTCTACCCGGGACCACCCTCACCCCAACCCTCTCCCAAAGGGAGAGGGGGCGCATCGGCATGCCCGACTAGCGCCGTGCCCACCGGCAGCCACGGTTGTTCGCGAGCAAGCTCGCTCCTACAAAAGCGCGCCGTTGCTGGACGTTGGGCGCATAACCCGGAACGGGTTGTGCGCCCAACGCCTCTGCTCTTCGTAGGATGGTGTGGAGCGCAGCGATACCCATCACGCCTCGCCCGGTCACAGCATGGGTATCGCCTAGGCTCCACCCATCCTACGGCCCGTTCCTAACGCCCTCTGTTAGGAGCGGGCCATGCCCTCGATCGCGCGCATGGGCCGCTCCTGCACAAAACCCAACCACGCCACTCATCACCGGCCGAAGAAATTTCTGACCATTGGGACAGAAATTTTATTGACTCAAAAGTCAGCTTTCCATAGATTCGCCATCCAGTGCCCTACCAAAAACAAGAACCAGCCTGGAGGCAAGCCTTGATCAGGTTCCTGCTCAATCGCGAGCTGCGTGTCGAAGACCGCCTCGATCCCAATCTCACCGTGCTCAATTACCTGCGCCAGCACCTGGGCAAGACCGGCACCAAGGAGGGTTGCGCCTCCGGTGACTGCGGCGCCTGCACGGTGGTCGTCGGTGAACTGGTCGGCGAAGAAGGCGCCGAGCGCATCCGCTACCGCACCCTCAACGCCTGCCTGACCTTCGTCTCCTCGCTGCACGGCAAGCAGCTGATCAGCGTCGATGACCTGAAGCACCGCGGCGAACTCCACGGCGTGCAGCAGGCCATGGTCGACTGCCACGGCTCGCAGTGCGGTTTCTGCACGCCCGGCTTCGTCATGTCGCTGTTCGCCCTGCAGAAGAACAGCGCAGGCGAAACCGCCGCAGCGCGCAAGGCCGAGGCCCATGAAGCGCTGGCCGGCAATCTGTGCCGCTGCACCGGCTACCGCCCGATCCTCGACGCCGCCGAGCAATCCTGCTGCCAGAAGCAGCCGGACCAGTTCGACATCGCCCAGCCCGAGATCATCGCCCAGCTCAAGGCCATCGCCCCGCGCGAAACCGCCGAGCTCAACAGTGGCGACAAGCGCTGCCTGCTGCCGCTGACCATCGCCGACCTGGCGGACCTCTACACCGCCAACCCGCAGGCGCGCCTGCTGGCCGGCGGTACCGACCTTGCGCTGGAAGTCACCCAGTTCCACCGCGAGCTGCCGGTGATGATCTACGTCGGCCACGTCGAGGCCATGAAGCGCGTCGAGGTCTTCGACGACCGCATCGAGATCGGCGCGGCCACGCCGCTGACCGACTGCTACGAAACCCTGGCCCGCGACTACCCGGACTTCGGCGAACTGCTGCACCGCTTCGCCTCACTGCAGATCCGCAACCAGGGCACCCTGGGCGGCAACATCGGCAACGCCTCCCCCATCGGCGACTCGCCGCCGCTGCTGATCGCCCTCGGCGCGCGCCTGGTGCTGCGCAAGGGCAACGAGCGCCGCGAACTGCCCATCGACGAGTACTTCATCGACTACAAGGTCACCGCGCGCCAGGAAGGCGAATTCATCGAGCAGGTCATCATCCCGCGCCCGCAGGCCAACCAGGCGTTCCGCGCCTACAAGGTCTCCAAGCGCCTGGACGACGACATCTCCGCCGTCTGCGCCGCCTTCAGCCTGACGGTCGACAACTGCAAAATCACCGCCGTGCGCACCGGCTTCGGCGGCATGGCCGCCATCCCGAAACGCGCCAAGGCCTGCGAAGCCGCGCTGCTGGGCCAGACCTTCAACAGCGCCACCTTCGAACGCGCCGCACTGGCACTGAGCGAGGACTTCGCCCCGCTCACCGACTTCCGTGCGAGCAAGGAATACCGCCTGCTCACCGCGCAGAACCTGCTGCGCAAGTGCTTCCTGGAACTGGAAGCCCCTCAGGCCGTGACCCGGGTGACCCACTATGCATAAGCCCCAGAAAAGCCAGGAAGAACTCGCCGCCCTGTTCCGCGCCGACCTCACCACCGGCGTCGGCCGCAGCGTCAAGCACGAGAGCGCGCCCAAGCACGTCAGCGGCGAGGCGATCTACATCGATGACCGCCTGGAGTTCCCCAACCAGCTGCACGTCTACGCCCGCATGAGCGACCGCGCCCACGCGCGCATCACCCGGCTGGACGTCAGCCCCTGCTACCAGTTCCCCGGCGTCGCCATCGCCATCACCAAGGGTGACGTCCCCGGCCAGCTGGACATCGGCCCGGTGGTCGCCGGCGACCCGCTGCTGGCCGATGGCAAGGTCGAGTACGTCGGCCAGATGGTCATCGCGGTGGCCGCCGACAGCCTGGAAACCGCGCGCAAGGCCGCCATGGCCGCGATCATCGAGTACGAGGACCTGGAGCCGGTGCTCGACGTGGTCGAGGCGCTGCGCAAGAAGCATTTCGTGCTCGACAGCCACCAGCACAAGATCGGCGACTCGCAAGGCATGCTCGCGACCGCGCCGAACCGTATCCAGGGCACGCTGCACATCGGCGGCCAGGAGCACTTCTACCTGGAGACGCAGATCTCCTCGGTGATGCCCACCGAAGACGGCGGCGTGATCGTCTACACCTCGACGCAGAACCCCACCGAGGTGCAGAAGCTCGTCGCCGAAGTGCTGGGCATCTCCTTCAACAAGGTGGTCATCGACATGCGCCGCATGGGCGGCGGTTTCGGCGGCAAGGAAACCCAGGCGGCCGCGCCGGCCTGCCTGTGCGCGGTGATCGCGCGCCTTACCGGCCGGCCGGCGAAGATGCGCCTGCCGCGCGTCGAAGACATGCAGATGACCGGCAAACGCCATCCCTTCTACGTCGAATACGACGTGGGCTTCGACGACGACGGCCTGCTGCACGGCATCCACATCGACCTGGCCGGCAACTGCGGCTACTCGCCGGACCTCTCCGGCTCCATCGTCGACCGAGCGATGTTCCACTCCGACAACGCCTACTTCCTCGGCAACGCCACGGTGAACGGTCACCGCTGCAAGACCAACACCGCCTCGAACACCGCCTACCGCGGCTTCGGCGGCCCGCAGGGCATGGTCGCCATCGAGGAGATCATGGACGCGGTCGCGCGCCACCTGGGCAAGGACCCGCTGGAGGTGCGCAAGCGCAACTACTACGGCAAGGACGAGCGCAACGTCACCCACTACTACCAGCAGGTGGAGCACAACCTGCTGCAGGAGATGACCGAGGAACTGGAAGCCAGCGCCGAATACGCCAAGCGCCGCGCCGAGATCCGCGCGTTCAACGCCAGCAGCCCGGTGCTGAAGAAAGGCCTGGCGCTGACCCCGGTGAAATTCGGCATCAGCTTCACCGCCACCTTCTTGAACCAGGCCGGCGCGCTGATTCACATCTACACCGACGGCAGCATCCACCTGAACCACGGCGGCACCGAGATGGGCCAGGGCCTGAACACCAAGGTCGCACAGGTGGTGGCCGAGGTCTTCCAGGTCGACATCGACCGCGTGCAGATCACCGCGACCAACACCGACAAGGTGCCCAACACCTCGCCGACTGCCGCCTCGAGTGGCGCCGACCTGAACGGCAAGGCCGCGCAGAACGCCGCCGAAACCCTCAAGCAGCGTCTGGTGGAATTCGCTGCCAGGCACTGGAAGGTGACCGAGGAAGACGTCGAGTTCCGCAACAACCAGGTGCGCGTGCGCGATCTGATCGTGCCCTTCGAGGAACTGGTGCAGCAGGCCTATTTCGGCCAGGTGTCGCTCTCCTCCACCGGCTTCTACCGCACGCCGAAGATCTACTACGACCGCAGCCAGGCCCGCGGCCGGCCGTTCTACTACTTCGCCTATGGCGTGTCCTGCTCGGAAGTGATCGTCGACACCCTCACCGGCGAGTACAGGATGCTGCGCAGCGACATCCTCCACGACGTCGGCGCCTCGCTGAACCCGGCCATCGACATCGGCCAGGTGGAAGGCGGCTTCGTCCAGGGCATGGGCTGGCTGACCATGGAAGAGCTGGTCTGGAACGCCAAGGGCAAGCTGATGACCAACGGCCCGGCAAGCTACAAGATCCCGGCCATCGCCGACATGCCCCTCGACCTGCGGGTGAAGCTGGTGGAGAACCGCAAGAACCCGGAGCAGACGGTGTTCCACTCCAAGGCCGTCGGCGAGCCGCCGTTCATGCTGGGCATCTCGGTGTTCTGCGCGATCAAGGACGCCGTGGCGAGCCTGGCCGACTACCGCGCCCAGCCGCAGATCGACGCCCCGGCCACCCCGGAGCGCGTACTCTGGGGCGTGGAGCAGATGCGCAAGCTGAAGGCCGCCCAGGCAGAGAAGGCACCGGCTCAGGTCGAGCCGGCGTGATGTAACCATGGGGTGCCGCCGGCACGGGAAGACGTCCCCAATCCCGTCCTCCCCCGGGCCAGCGGCGCCCCACCCTAACTCCCAACTGTAGGAGCGAGCTTGCTCGCGAACCGCCCAGCCACAGAGCTGCCGGGAAACTCGTTCGCGAGCAAGCTCGCTCCTACGAAGAGCTCCACCCCAGAGGTTGAAGCCATGAACTGGATCAGTGCCCTCGCCGACCTGCAACAGCGCGCCGAAGCCAGCGTGCTGGTGACCATCATCGAAGAACGCGGCTCGACCCCGCGCAATGCCGGCTCGAAGATGGTGATCAGCGCGGACAAGACGTACGACACCATCGGCGGCGGCCACCTCGAATTCAAGGCCATGGCCATCGCCCGCGAGATGCTGCAGAACCGTGAGCGCGAACCCAAGCTGGAGCGCTTCAGCCTCGGCGCCAGCCTGGGCCAGTGCTGCGGTGGCGCCACCGTGCTGCTGTTCGAGCCCATGGGCCAGCCCCAGGCGCACATCGCCGTGTTCGGCGCCGGCCACGTCGGCCGCGCCCTGGTGCCGCTGCTCGCCAGCCTGCCGTGCAAGGTGCGCTGGATCGACTCGCGGGAAGCCGAATTCCCCGGCTACATCCCCGAGGGCGTGACCCGCGTGATCAACGAGGACGTCATCGACGAGATCGACGAGATGCCCGCCGGCAGCTACTTCATCGTCATGACCCACAACCACGCGCTGGACCTGGAGCTGACCGCGAAAATCCTGGCGCGCAACGACTTCGCCTACTTCGGCCTGATCGGCTCGGACACCAAGCGCGCCAAGTTCGAACACCGCCTGCGCGACCGTGGCTTCGCCGCCGACACCGTGCAGCGCATGCGCTGCCCCATGGGCATCAGCGAGGTGAAGGGCAAGCTGCCGGTGGAGATCGCCGTGTCCATCGCCGGCGAGGTGATCGCCACCTACAACGCCACCTTCGGTCAGCAGGCCAGCCAGGGCGAGAACACCGTGGCCAGACTGTTACCCACGAGCCGCCGCGCACGCACGGCCGATGGCGGCACCTGATTTCCAACGTGTCTGGCCTTGTGATGGGTATCGCTTCGCTCCACCCATCCTACGGAACCATGACCTGTTTTTGTAGGATGGGTGGAGCGCCAGCGATACCCATCGAATAGCGTCCGAAGACGCGCTAATTCCGATTTGCGAGACATTGATGAGCACTCAAGCCAAAGCCTACCGCGCCAGCATCCTGCACAGCGTCGCCGACCCCGCCGAAGTCGGCGTGGAGAAGTCCTACCAGTACTTCGAGGACGGCATCCTGCTGGTGGAAGACGGCAAGGTCGCCCGCCTCGGCCACGCTGCCGACCTGCTGCCGCACCTGGGCGGCGTGGACGTGGTGGAGTACCGCGATGCGCTGATCACCCCCGGCTTCATCGACACCCACATCCACTACCCGCAGACCGGCATGATCGCCTCCTACGGCGAGCAGCTGCTGGACTGGCTGAACACCTACACCTTCCCCACCGAGAAGCAGTTCGCTGACCCGGCCCACGCCGCCGACGTCGCCGGCATCTTCCTCAAGGAACTGCTGCGCGCCGGCACCACCACCGCCCTGGTGTTCGGCACCGTGCACCCGCAGTCGGTGGACGCGCTGTTCGGCGCCGCGCAGAAGCTCGACCTGCGCCTGATCGCCGGCAAGGTGATGATGGACCGCAACGCGCCGGACTACCTGACCGACACCGCCGAAAGCAGCTACGCGGACAGCAAGGCGCTGATCGAGCGCTGGCACGGCAAGGGCCGCCTGCTCTACGCGGTGACGCCGCGCTTCGCTCCGACAAGCACCCCGGAACAGCTGGACGCTGCCGGCCGCCTGCTCAAGGAGCACCCGGGCGTGTACCTGCACACGCACCTGTCGGAAAACCTCAAGGAAATCGAGTGGGTCAAGGAGCTGTTCCCGGAGCGCAAGGGCTACCTGGACGTCTACGACCACCACGGCCTGCTCGG
Source organism: Pseudomonas sp. GCEP-101 (assembly GCF_025133575.1). NCBI lineage: Bacteria > Pseudomonadati > Pseudomonadota > Gammaproteobacteria > Pseudomonadales > Pseudomonadaceae > Pseudomonas > Pseudomonas sp. GCEP-101. The sequence goes on from NZ_CP104011.1 coordinate 5,817,457, forward strand.
CCCGCGCTCGGTGTTCGCCCACGGCGTGCACCTGTGCGACGGCGAGTGCCAGCGCCTGGCGGAGACCGGCTCGGCAGTGGCCTTCTGCCCGACCTCCAACCTGTTCCTGGGCAGCGGCCTGTTCGACCTGGCCAAGCTGGAAAAGCACAAGGTCAAGGTCGGCCTGGGCACCGACGTCGGCGCCGGCACCAGCTTCTCCCAGCTGCAGTCGCTGAACGAGGCCTACAAGGTGATGCAGCTGCAGGGCATCAAGCTCGACCCGTTCAAGTCGCTGTACCTGGCCACCCTCGGCGGCGCCCGCGCGCTGGAGCTGGAGGACAAGGTCGGCAGCTTCGCCCAGGGCAACGAAGCCGACTTCGTGGTCCTCGACTACAAGGCCACCCCGCTGCTGGACTACCGCCTGCAGCAGGCGAAGACACTGGAGGAGAAACTCTTCGCACTGGTCATCCTCGGCGACGACCGCACCGTGAAGGAAACCTTCGCGCACGGCCGCAACGTGCATCGCCGCGGCTGACCCCTTACGGCTCCGGCGCCGGTTCCTCGCTCAGGACCAACCCGGCGCCGGGGCCGCTTTTCTTTCTTGCTTCGCGCGACAACCCCGCGTGAATCCTCCCTTGTAGGACGGGGCCCTGCGCGCGGTCGCGGGCATGGCCCGCTCCTACAGGGAGCTCCACAGCCCCCGACATACGTAGGAGCGGACTCCGTCCGCGATCGGCTCCAGCCAATTGTTGGCGCCGTCCGCGGTTCGCGAGCAAGCTCGCTCCTACAGGCCCGCACCGACGTGCTCTTCGTAGGAGCGAGCTTGCTCGCGAACCGCACGGCCCCCATCCGCAAACAGGCGCCCTACTCCCGCACCTCCACCAGCACCGGGCACGGCGCGCGCTCGATCACCCGCTGCCCCACCGACGGGTCCAGCAACCGCTCGATGCGCCCCAGGTGCCGATGGCCGATCACGATCAGGTCGCACTCCAACCGCTCCGCCTCACGCAGAATGGCCCGCGCCGGATCGCCCGCCACCACCGCGCCCGACGCCTGGCAGGGCTGCAACTGCGCCACGGCGCCATCCACCAGGCCCTGCGCCTCGTGCTGCTCCTGCTCCGCCGGCGGGTACTCCAGCGCATCCTGGCGCGGCATGGCGAAAGCACGGTCCACGGCGCAGACCACGTGCACCTGCGCCCCATTGCAACGTGCCAGCTCGCGGGCGGTCACGATGATGCGGGGCGACTGCGCCGCGCCGTCGATGGCCAGCAGGATCCGTTTGAACATGCGTCTCTCCTTCGTAAAGCGAAATCCGCCGCCATTCTTCGGGCCCGGGCGCGGAGCGTAAAGGCACGCTGGGCGTAATGGACCATTGCATGAAACGCACGCTTGCCCATTCGGCCCTTCGCCAGGGAACATGATCGGCATCGCGCCTACCGTTCTGGAGTCACCATGGCCCTGCCCGATCTCAACCTGCTGGTCGCCCTCAATATCCTGCTGGAAGAAGGCAGCGTGGTCGGCGCCGCCCGCCGCATGCACCTCAGCGCGCCAGCGATGAGCCGCACCCTGTCGCGCATCCGCGAGGCGGTGGGCGACCCGATCATGGTTCGCGCCGGGCGCAACCTGGTGCCCACGCCCCGCGCGCTGCAACTGCGCGAGGAAGTCAGCGACCTGGTGGAGCACGCCACGCGCCTGTTCAACGCCAAGGAAAACCTGCGCATGGACCAGCTCGAACGCTGTTTCGTGCTGCGCTCCAACAACGTGCTGGTCGGCGGCTTCGCGTCGCGCATGCTCGCGGTGATGAAGGACGAGGCGCCACGCTGCAGCCTGCGCATCGCCCCGGAGGCGGACTTCGACGACGAAGCCCTGCGGCAGAACCGCATCGACCTGTACATCGGCGGCGCTTCGACGCTGGAGCCGGAGATCCGCACGCAGACGCTGTTCACCACCAACTTCGTCGGCCTGGCGCGGCGCGACCACCCCATCTTCGACGACGAGATCACCGCCCAGCGCTTTGCCTCCTTCCCGCAGATCAGCGTGTCGCGGCGCGGGAAATCCCGCGGGCCGATCGACGAAGAGCTGGCCAACCTGGGTCTGCAACGGGAGATCCGCCTCACCGCACCGACCTTCCACTCCTCGATCTTCGCCCTGCTGGAATCCGACCTGGTGTTGCCGATCCCCGAGCATTCGCTGTGGCGCCTCGACCGCCTGGGCTTCGCCCTGCGCCAGTTCGATATTCCGCTGCCGCTCAAATCGGTGGTGATCATCCAGGCCTGGCACCCGCGCTTCGACAATGACCCGGCGCACAGCTGGCTGCGGCAGACGGTGAAACGCGTCTGCATCGAGCTGCGCGAGACGTCCGGCTTGCTGAGTTGAGTGCACATTAAGTGCGTTAGACGCACTGATTAGCTGCAATCATTTCAATTTTCACAGCTATAGCCCTTCCCTAGACTCGGTCGCAAATACCCGAGTTGATTCCTATGCCTTGCACAGCACCGCCCACCGGCGGCGGCGGCGGCGGCCACCCCCGTGGAGGCCGGCCATGACCGCGCTCGCCCCGCTTTCCGCCACCCAACCACCAGCGGCCAAACCCGCAGCCCCCGCAGCGCAGCCCTTCGGCCTGCGCATCGTGGTCGGCATGCTCGGCGTGCTGCTGGCCTCCCTGAGCGCCGGCCTCAACGAAAAGGTCACGGACCTGGCCATGACCGACGTGCGCGGCGCCTTGTCCATCGGCCACGACGAGGGCACCTGGCTGCTCGCCCTGTATTCGGCGGCGCAGGTAGCGGCCATGGCGTTCGCGCCGTGGTTCTCGGTCACCGTCTCGCTGCGCCGCTTCACCCTCGGCGCCATCGCCTGCTTCGCCCTGCTCGCGCTGCTCTGCCCCTTCGCCCCGAACGTCGAGACGCTGTACCTGCTGCGCCTGTTGCAGGGCTTCGCCGGCGGCTGCATGCCACCGATGCTGATGACCGTGGCGCTGCGCTTCCTGCCGCCGGGCATCAAGCTCTACGGCCTGGGCGCCTACGCGCTGACCGCCACCTTCGCCCCCAACCTGGGCATGCCGCTGGCGGCGCTGTGGACCGAGTTCGTCGGCTGGCAGTGGGTGTTCTGGCAGGTCATCCCGCTCTGCGCGGTGGCACTGGCCGCCGTCGCCTGGGGCATCCCGCAGGACCCGCTGCGCCTGGAACGCCTGAAGCAGTTCGATTACCCGGGCCTCGCCCTCGGCCTGCCGGGCATCCTGATGCTGGTGATCGGCCTGCTGCAGGGTGAGCGCCTGGACTGGTTCGAGTCCGACCTGATCACCGTGCTGGTGCTCGGCGGCGCCGGTCTGCTGGTGGGCTTCTTCATCAACGAATGGACGCACCCGCTGCCCTTCTACCGCCTGGACATCCTCAAGCGGCGCAACTTCACCCACGCGCTGATCACCCTGGCCGGCGTGCTGGTGGTGCTCGGCGCCTGCGCGGGCGTGCCGGCGTCCTACCTGGCCTCGGCCCACGGCTATCGCCCGTTGCAGTCGGCGCCGATGGCGCTGCTGGTGGCGCTGCCTCAGCTGGTCTCGCTGCCGCTGGTGGCCGCGCTGTGCAACATCCCGCGGGTGGATTGCCGCTGGGTGCTGGCCATCGGCATCAGCCTGTGCGGCCTGTCGGCGTTCGGCATGAGCCAGCTGACCAGCGAGTGGACGCGGGAGAACTTCTATTGGCTGCTGGCGCTGCAGATCGTCGGGCAGCCGATGGCCATCGTGCCGCTGCTGATGTCGGCCACCAGCGTGGTCGCGCCCATCGAAGGGCCGTTCGCCTCGGCCTGGTTCAACAGCGTGCGCGGCTTCTCGGCGGTGCTCGGCAGCGCGGTGGTGTCGATCCTGATGACCTGGCGCCAGCACTACCACTCCAACCGCCTGGTCGATCACCTGGGCAACGCCCCGCAAGCCCTCGGCCTGCGCCTGGAACAACTGGGCGGCGCCGAGAACGTCGGTCGCCTGGCCGGCCAGGTGCGCGGCCAGGCCGGCGTGCTCGCCGCTGCCGACACGCTGCTGGCGATGTCCTGGCTGGCCGCCGCGCTGCTCGTGCTGATCCCCCTGATGCCGCTGCGGGTCTATCCGCCGCGGCCCGTCATTCCTCATCAATGAAAGGTCTGCCCATGTCGAAACTGAGCTCCCGTCGCGGCAGTCTGGCCCTGGTCGCCGTGCTGCTTCTCGCCCTCGTCGTCTACCTGCTGCTGCGCCTGCTGGGCCCCAGCCGCGAGCAGAGCACCGACGATGCCTACGTCCACGCCGACTTCACCCTGGTGGCGCCGAAAGTCGCCGGCTTCATCGAGCAGGTGCTGGTGGAGGACAACCAGCCGGTGAAGGCCGGGCAGGTCCTGGCGCGCATCGATGCCCGCGACTATCGCGCCGCGCTGGAAGCCGCCGAAGCCGACGTACTGGCCGCGCAGGCACGTCACCATCACGTTGCCGCCGACCTCGAACGCCAGCAGGCGGTGATTGCCCAGAGCGCCGCCCAGGTGCAGGCCGACCAGGCGGCGCTGACCTTCGCCACGCAGGAACTCAACCGCTACCAACACCTCGCCACCCAGGGCGCCGGCACGCTGCAGAATGCCCAGCAGGCGCGCTCGCGCGTGGACTCGGCGAAGGCCGTGCTGGACAAGGACAAAGCCGCCGCGCTGGCCGCCCGCAAGCAGCTCGACGTACTGCTGGCCCAGCAGGCCGAGGCCCTCGGCGCCCTCAAGCGCGGCCAGGCGCAGTTGCAGCAGGCGCAGCTTAACCTGTCCTACACCGAGATCCGCGCGCCCTTCGACGGCATGGTCGGCCGCCGCGCCGTGCGCGTTGGCGCCTACACCACGCCGGGCACCGCGCTGCTCGCGGTGGTGCCGCTGCAGGATGCCTACGTGGTCGGCAACTTCCAGGAAACCCAGCTGACCGACGTGCAACCCGGACAGCGCGTGGCGATCAGCATCGATACCTTCCCCGGCGAGACGCTGCACGGCCACGTCGACAGCATCGCCCCCGCCACCGGCCTGAGCTTCGCACCCATCGCCCCGGACAACGCCACCGGCAACTTCACCAAGATCGTCCAGCGCATCCCGGTGAAGATTGTCCTCGACGCCGACCAGCCGCTGCGCGACAGGTTGCGGGTGGGCATGTCGGTCATCGCCCGCATCGACACCGGCAAGCACGCCGAGGCCCCGCAGACGGTGGCCGCGCAATGACCGCCGCCCGCACTCCGCTGCTGCTTGCCTTGCTGGCGCTGGGCGCCTGCAGCGTCGGCCCGGACTTCCAGCGCCCGCAGGATGCCGACGCGGTGCACTGGTCCGCCCAGCGCGGCGACGCGCCAAGCCGCACGCTCGATGCGCCACTGGAGGCGCAGTGGTGGACGCTGCTGGGCGATGCGCAGCTGGACGACCTGCAACGCCGCGTCGCGGCCGCCAACCTGGACCTGCGCGAAGCCGACGCGCGCCTGCAGCAGAGCCGGGCGATCCGCCAGGCGCTGGGCGGTGATGCCGTGCCCAACGTCAGCGCGAACCTGGGCTACCAGCGCAAGCGCAACAGCCAGGTCGGGCTGAACGACCCGTCCGGCAAGGCGGGCAAGGACAGCTTCAACCAGCTCGACGGCGGCGTCGAGCTGTCCTGGGAACTGGACTTCTGGGGCCGCGTGCGCCGCGAACTGGAGGCGGCCGACGCCAACGTCCGCGTGAGCGAGGAAAGCCGCCGCGACGTGCTGGTGTCGGTACTCGCCGAGACCGCGCGCACCTACCTGCAACTGCGCGCCGAACAGGACCTGGAAGCGATCATCCGCGGCAACCTGGAGATCGCCCGGCGCAGCCTGGAATTGACCCGCCTGCGCCGCGCCGATGGCGTGGCCACCGAACTGGACGTGGCCGAGGCCCTGACCCAGGTCGCCAGCATCGAGGCGCGCCTGCCCGATAGCCAGAAGCGCCAGGCACGACTGATCAACGCCCTGGGCTACCTGCTCGGCGAAGCGCCTGGCGCGCTGCAAGCCGAACTGGCCCAGGCCAGACCGGTGCCCCAACCGCCCCGCGGCGTGCCGGTCGGCCTGCCCTCGGAGCTGGCCCAGCGCCGCCCGGACATACGCCGCGCCGAAGCGGCGCTGCACGCCGCCACCGCCAGCATCGGCGTGGCCAAGGCGGACTTCTACCCGCGCATCAGCCTGAACGGCAACCTCGGCTTCCAGGCGCTGCAACTGTCGAACTTCGGCGACTGGAACAGCCGCACCTTCGGCATCGGCCCGAGCCTGTCGCTGCCGATCTTCGAGGGTGGCCAGCTGAAGGGCATGCTGGCCCTGCGCGAGGCGCAGCAGCAGGAGGCAGCCCTCGCCTACCGCCGCACCGTGCTCAACGCCTGGCGCGAGGTGGACGACGCGCTCACCGACTACGCCGCCGACCAGCGTCGCCTGGCGAGCCTCGATACCGCCGCCGAACACGGCCGCACCGCCCTGGCCAACGCCCGCGAGCAATACAAGGCCGGCGCCGTGGATTTTCTCAACGTGCTCAGCGCCCAGCGCGAACTGCTCGCCACCGAGGAACAGCAGGTGCGCGGCCGCGAGGCCGTGGCGACCACGCTGGTGCTGCTCTACCGGTCGCTCGGCGGGGGCTGGCAGCAAGACCGGGAAACCGCGCAGAACCTGTAGGAGTGCCCTCTGGGCGCGATCGCGGGCATGGCCCGCTCCTACAGGGAAACGCCGTCGTTCGGCTGTAGGAGCGGACTCCGTCCGCGATGGCGTCAGGCGCGATGCGGGCGTTTGCAGATCAGGCTCGCTTCCAGAGCGGCGCGGCCTCGGTTTCGCGAGCAAGCTCGCTCCTACGAAGAGCAACGCGGCACACGCGGGAGTCTCAGCTGGCACCACCTGTAGGAGCGAGCTTGCTCGCGAACCCACGTCTCGCCGGAACCCAAGGCGCGTCGGCGGCCAAGGGCCAGGGCTTCCTGCGCTGCCCTGCAAAGCGCTACCCGTGCAACCACGAAAAAAGCCCCGCACTGCGGGGCTTTTTTCCAGCTCGGCGATCAGGCCGCGGAGTCGGCGTCGGCCTTGCTGCGGCGCGGTTTCTTCTTGCCGGCCAGCAGGTGCGAGAACACCGCGTGCAGGTCGCCGGAGGCGCCGTCCACGTCCAGGTTCAGCTTGTCGTCGATGTGCGCCATGTGGTGCATCATCAGGGTCACGGCCTTTTCCTTGTCGCCCTTCTCGATGGCGTCGAGGATCTCGTTGTGCTCGTCGAACGAGCAGTGCGAGCGGCCGCCACTTTCATACTGGGCGATGATCAGCGAGGTCTGCGATACCAGGCTGCGCTGGAAGCTCACCAGCGGCGCATTCTTCGCCATTTCGGCGAGCTTGAGGTGGAACTCCCCGGAGAGGCGGATGCCGGCGCCACGGTCGCCACGGGCAAAACTGGACTGCTCCTGCTTCACCATGTCGCGCAGTTCGGCCAGGGCATCGCCGCTGGCGTTGTCCACGGCCAGCTCGGTGATGGCGCGCTCGACGGTGCGGCGGGCGAAGAGAATCTGCCGCGCTTCGTCGATGCTCGGGCTGGCGACCACCGCGCCACGGTTCGGGCGCAGCAGCACGACCTGCTCGTGGGCCAGGCGCGAGAGGGCACGACGGATGATGGTGCGGCTGACGCCGAAGATTTCGCCGAGGGCTTCTTCGCTCAGCTTGGTGCCGGGCGCCAGGCGCTGCTCGAGGATGGCGTCAAAGATGTGCGCGTAGACGATCTCGTCCTGCGTGCCGCTGCGGGTCTTGCCATTGCGCGGCTGCTTCCTGATCTGTTGCAACTGGTCGGTCATCGGAGTCGAACCCTGCTCAGCCGGCGGGAACCGGCGCGAAATCCGTGGGGGCTTGGGTGGAGCTGGCCGCGGGCCAGGCATGGGGCACAGTGTACACAAAGTGGCCACTATCGTGCAGCCGTCGCGCGCGACTCGCCATCGGCGCCAATGCCGCGCGGTGACGGAACATGGCGACAATCAGCCTGCGACCATTCCGATGCTTTGCTTGTAAAAATCTTTCAGCAGGGCACGAAACATTATTTGAAGTTTTTGTACACAACTGCATAATCGCGGCGTGACTTCCTGACCCAAAGGTCAACATTCACACCCTCACAACTCTTTCCGTTAGCGCAAGGGACGCAGGTGAACCAGCCGACGGCGAGAGACCAACAACAAGAGCGTTGAGGAGTACCGCTGTGGAAAGCACCAAACAAGAACAACAAGCCTTTGCAACCAGCCCCCCCGCCACCGGCCTGCTCGAACGCGTGTTCAAGCTCAGCCAGCATGGCACCACCGTGAAGACCGAGCTCGCCGCGGGTCTCACGACCTTCATCACCATGGCGTACATCATCTTCGTCAACCCCAACATCATGGCGGATGCCGGCATCGACCACGGCGCCGCCTTCGTCGCCACGTGCCTCGCCGCAGCGCTGGGCTGCTTCCTGATGGGCCTGTACGCCAACTGGCCGGTGGGCCTGGCGCCGGGCATGGGCCTCAACGCCTTCTTCACCTACACCGTGGTCAAGACCATGAACTACAGCTGGGAGATCGCGCTGGGCGCGGTGTTCATCTCCGGCATCGCCTTCATGATCCTGACCTTCTCGCGCGTGCGCGAATGGCTGCTCAACAGCATCCCGGTCAGCCTGCGCTTCGCCATGGGCGCCGGCGTCGGCCTGTTCCTCGGGTTGATCGGCCTGAAGACCGCCGGCATCGTGGTCGCCAGCCCCGCCACCCTGGTCCACCTGGGCGACCTGACCAGCCCCGGCCCGCTGCTCGCCGCCGTCTGCTTCCTGATGATCGCCGTCCTGGAATACCGCCGCGTGTTCGGCGGCATCCTGATCAGCATCCTCACCGTCACCGTGGCCGGCATCGCACTGGGCATCGTCAAGTTCGGCGGGGTGTTCTCCATGCCGCCGAGCCTGGCGCCGACCTTCCTGGCCATGGACATCGCCGGCGCGTTCAACGTGACCATGATCAGCGTGATCCTGGCCTTCCTCTTCGTGCACATGTTCGACACCGCCGGCACCCTGATGGGCGTCGCCCAGCGCGCGCACCTGGTGCGCGAGGACGGCCGCATCGAGAACCTGTCCAAGGCGATGAAGGCCGACAGCACCTCCAGCGCCTTCGGCGCGGTGCTCGGCGTGCCGCCGGTGACCAGCTACGTGGAAAGCGCCGCGGGCGTTGCCGCCGGTGGTCGTACCGGGCTGACCGCCGTCACCGTGGGCGTGCTGTTCGTCGCGGCGATGTTCTTCGCCCCGCTGGCCGGCATGATCCCCGCCTACGCCACCGCGGGCGCGCTGATCTACGTCGCCATGCTGATGATGGGCGGCATGGCCCACATCGACTGGGACGAGCACACCGAGACCATCCCGGCCATCGTCACGGTGATCATGATGCCGCTGACCTTCTCGGTCGCCGATGGCATCGCCCTGGGCTTCGTGACCTACGTGGCGATGAAGGTCTTCACCGGCCGCCACAAGGACGTGACCGTCAGCCTGTACGCGCTGTGCGCGATCTTCGTCGCCAAGTTCATCTTCCTTTAAAGCCATCAACGAACGAGCCCCGGCACAGGCCGGGGCTCGTTCGTTTCGCTGGTGCGCTCGGCGCCGCCTCAGGACTCCGGCGCGGACGACCAGTTCTCGGCGGTAGTGAAGGTCAGCGTCACCCGCACCTCGGTGCCGCTGCCCGGCTCGCCGAGCACCTCGATCCGCCCGTCCATCATCTCCACCAGGCTCTTGCTCAGCGCCAGGCCGAGCCCGGTGCCGCCACGCAGGATCAGTTCGCTGTCGATGTGCTGGGAGAACGGCTCGAAGACGCGCTGGCGCTCATCGGCTTCGATGCCGATGCCGGTATCGATGACTTCCAGTTGCACGTCGACGATGCCTTCGCTGCGCCCGCGCGCGATCAACCGGACCAGGATGCCGCCGTGATCGGTGAACTTGAGGGCGTTGCTCAACAGGTTGCTGAGGATCTGCCGCAGGCGCGTCGGGTCGGCCCAGACCAGCGTCTGCCAGGCCTGGTCGAAGTCCGTGTCCAGCCGCAGGCCCTTCGCCTGGGCGCGCTCCTGGATGGCGACGACCTGTTCCTTGACCAGCGCCACCAGGTCGACCGCCTCCTGCGCCAGCACCAGTCGGCCGGACTCCGCGCGGCCCAGGGACTGCACGTCATCCAGCAGGGCGAGCAGGTTGTCGGCGACCGAGCGCGCGACCTGCAGCGGTTCCTGGCGGGACTTCTGCTCGGACTGGTTGAGCGCCAGGTCGATCATCGCGACCATCGACTGAATCGGCCCCTGCAACTCCGAGGCGATGCCGGCCAGGAACTGGCTCTTGCTGCGACTCACGCTCTGCACCCGGGCATTGGCCCCGCGCAGCGAGCGCAGCAGCTCGTCGCGGTCGGTGATGTCCACCGAACCGGAGATGGCGCCGATCAGCGTGCCCTGCTCGTCCGTGTAGGGATGGGTCCAGTGGCGAATGACCATGCGCCCCTGGTTGGACATGAACTCCAGATCGTCTTCGTACGCCTCGCCCTTGCTGACCCGCTCGAGGAAACGCTCGCGCAGATACTCCACTTCATGGTGATTGGGCAGCAGCAGGTCGTTGGTGTATTTGCCGACGACCTCTTCGAGCGGCAGGCCGAGCATCTCCAGGGCGGAGCGGTTGCCGTACACCAGCCGCGCCTGCAGGTCGCGAATGGTGATGGGATGCGGGATGGCATCGATCACCTTGCGCAGCAGGCCCAGCTCGCGGGATTGCTCGGCGTCGAATGCCGGGGCCGGCTCCTCGTGCTCCTCCTTCACCCCGCCCTCGACCAGGCCGTGGCGCCGGCCGATGTCCACCAGTTCCACCAGGGACTTGGCCCGCAGCTTCTGCATCAGGCGCACCTTGTAGGTGCTCACGGTCTTGTCGCTGATCGCCAGTTGATCGGCGATGGCGATGTTGCTCAGGCCGCGCGCCAACAACTGCAGCACCGACAGCTCGCGCACCGACAAGCCGCGCAGCAGTTCGCCATGCCCGACCTCCTCGGCCGCCGCGACGCTGCCCAGCGCGTGACTGGGAAAATAACTGTGGCCCTGGGTGATGGCGCGGACGGCCTCGCGCACGGCCTGGGGGTTCTCCTGCTTGCTGACGAACCCGGCGGCGCCGGCGGCCAGGCAGCGGCCGGCAAAGTATTCCGAATCCTGCGAGGTGAGCACCAGCACCTTCACCGGAGAATCCTGGGCCACCAGGCGCTGCAACACCTCCAGGCCGCCCAGGCGGGGAATGGACAGTTCGAGGATCATCAGGTCCGGCTTGCAGGCGCGTACCTGCTGCAACGCATCGGGGCCGTTGTCCGCTTCGCCGACCACCTCGTGATGGTCCGCCTCCATCATCAGCCGCAAGGCGTGACGGGTGACCGGTTGTTCGTCGACGATAAGAATCCTGCTCATACCACTCCTCGAAACGGATTTTTCCCTCACTCCTTCTAGCCCAATTCCACCCTTCTCGCCTGTGATTCCTAAGCATTTCCCTGAACGACGGGCAAAAAAAAGCCCGCAGTGTGGGCGGGCCGAGGAAGACTCCACGAAGAGTCCGGGAAGAACCTATGGGCGGGGACTAGCTGCCGCGATAGGTGGAATAGCTGTAGGGGGAGATCAGCAGCGGCACGTGGTAGTGGTCGCTTTCCGAGGCGATGCCGAAGCGCAGCACGACCTGGTCGAGGAAGGCCGGCTGGGGCAGCTCGACGCCACGGGCGCGGTAGTAGTCGCCAGCGTTGAACAGCAGCTGGTAAACGCCGGCGCGGAAGTCGTCGCCCTGCAGCAGCGGCTCGTCGCAGCGGCCGTCGTCATTGGTCACGCGGGTGGCGATCAGCTCCAGTTGCTGGCCTTCGACGCGGTACAGCTCGACGGTGATGCCATGGCCGGGGCAACCGTGGGCGGAATCCAGTACGTGGGTGGTCAGGCGTCCCATGGGCTTAACGGTGTCCTGCGGCGGAGCCGGCCGACACCTTCCTCCTCTGTCTTGTTGATACGAATGGGCGGGCGGCCATCGAGGCCGCCCGCGGATGCGTTTGGTGTCTGCGAATATACCCAGCAGTGCGGACGATTGTATACAAAAAACTGATTCAGCTCTGCAAAAAGCCTCTGCCGCCCGCCTTGCTCCGAGGCTGCCCGATGGCGCGAAAAGGCCCGCCACAAGGTATGGATGCTGGAGATGTTGGGCATCCGCAGCCCGTCGAGCGCTGACGAACGGAATGAAACGACCGTTGCGCGGATTGTATTTACAGACCGCCTGACATTTTGTATACAATGCACCCATCAACGGCAGCGCACAGTCCACCGACCCGGCGCCGACCGCCAACCACAAGAAGGAACACTGCAGTGAGCGCTGATTACCCACGCGACCTGATCGGTTACGGCAACAACATCCCCCACCCGCACTGGCCCAACGATGCCCGCATCGCCCTGTCCTTCGTCCTCAACTACGAAGAAGGCGGCGAGCGCAACATCCTCCATGGCGACGCCGAATCCGAAGCCTTCCTCTCCGAGATGGTGGCCGCGCAGCCGCTCAAGGGCGAGCGCAACATGTGCATGGAGTCGCTGTACGAATACGGCAGCCGCGCCGGCGTGTGGCGCCTGCTCAAGCTGTTCAAGAAGTACGACCTGCCGCTGACCGTGTTCGCCGTGGCCATGGCCGCCCAGCGCCACCCCGAAGCGATCCGCCAGATGGTCGCCGACGGCCACGAGATCTGCAGCCACGGCTACCGCTGGATCGACTACCAGTACATGGACGAAGCGCAGGAGCGCGAGCACATGCTCGAGGCCGTGCGCATCCTCACCGAGCTGACCGGCCAGCGTCCGCAGGGCTGGTACACCGGCCGCCTGGGCCCCAATACCCGCCGCATCGTCCGCGAGGACGGCAACTTCCTCTACGACTCCGACACCTACGACGACGACCTGCCCTATTGGGACCCGGCCAGCACCGCCGAGAAGCCGCACCTGGTGATCCCCTACACCCTGGACACCAACGACATGCGCTTCACCCAGGTGCAGGGCTTCAACAAGGGCGACGACTTCTTCGAATACCTCAAGGACGCCTTCGACGTGCTCTACGCCGAGGGCGCCGAGGGCGCGCCGAAGATGCTGTCCATCGGCATGCACTGCCGCCTGCTGGGCCGTCCGGCGCGTATGGCCTCGCTGGAGCGTTTCATCCAGTACGTTAAGGGTCACGAGAAGGTGTGGATCACCCGCCGCGTCGACATCGCCCGGCACTGGTACGAGCACCACCCGTTCAAAGCGCAGGAGAACAAGGCATGAGCCGCTTCCAGACCCTGACCCCGGCCAGCCTCGACCGCGCCGCTTTCGTCGCCGCCTTCGCCGACATCTACGAGCACTCGCCGTGGGTCGCCGAGAAGGCCTATGACCTGGGCGTCGACGACACCCTGAACGACATCGAGCGGCTGCAGCAGCGCATGGCCGACATCCTCCTGTCCGCCAGCCGCGAAGCCCAGCTGGCGCTGATCAACGCGCACCCGGACCTCGCCGGCAAGGCCGCGGTGCGTGGCGAGCTGACGGCCTCCAGCACCGCCGAACAGGCCGGCGCCGGCATCCAGGACTGCACCGCCGAGGAGTTCGCCCGCTTCACCCAGCTCAACGACGCCTACAAGGCCAAGTTCGGCTTCCCCTTCATCAAGGCGGTGAAGGGCAGCAACCGCCATCAGATCCTGGCGGCGTTCGAAGAACGCATCCACAACACGCCGGAGCAGGAGTTCCAGACCGCCCTGGCGGAGATCAACAAGATCGCGATGTTCCGCCTGCAGCAGCTCTGAGCGAGCGGACCTTCACTCCCTTCTCCACGAAGGGGACCCAAGCGAACAACGATATAAGAAGACCAGCCATGCGTACCCTGAAGATCGAGCCGTTGACCAAGGAAGCCTTCGCACCGTTCGGTGATGTCATCGAGACCGAAGGCAGCGATTTCTTCATGATCAACAACGGCTCCACCCGCCGTTATCACAAGCTCGCCACCGTCGAAACGGCGCAGCCCGATGACAAGGCGATCATCAGCATCTTCAGCGCCGAGTCCCTGGAGATGCCCTTGCGCATCCGCATGCTGGAACGCCATCCGCTGGGCAGCCAGGCGTTCATACCGCTGCTCGGCAACCCCTTTCTGATCGTGGTCGCGCCACTTGGCGATGTACCTGTATCGGGCCTCGTCCGCGCTTTCCTGTCCAACGGCAAGCAGGGCGTCAATTACCACCGCGGCGTCTGGCACCACCCGGTGCTGACGATCGAAAAGCGGGATGACTTCCTGGTGGTCGATCGCAGCGGTTCTGGCAACAACTGCGACGAGCATTTCTTCACCGAGGACGAACAGCTCCTCCTCGACCCCCAATGAGGTTCCGACTGAGCGTCGTCGAGTGACGATGAGGCAAGGCGAAAGGCGGCGAGGCAAGCGCAGTTTACGCTTGTAAATAAGCACTCCGAGCCGGCTTTCAACGCAGCAGCATCACCACGAAGACACGCGCAGGTGGAAACTGAACTAATAAGAGAGGCCCGCGCATTGCGACGGCAAAGTCCGGGCAAGAGGTAAAAAACTGTGGAAGCACATCTCATCGAATGGCTGAACCTGCTGGTCCGCTGGATCCACATGATCGTGGGTATTGCGTGGATCGGCGCCTCGTTCTACTTCGTCTGGCTGGAAAACAACCTCAACCGCGTCAACCCGCGCGAGGGGCTTTCCGGTGACCTCTGGGCGATCCACGGTGGCGGTATCTACCACCTGGAGAAGTACAAGCTCGCCCCGCCGAAAATGCCGGACAACCTGCACTGGTTCAAATGGGAGGCCTACTCGACCTGGCTGTCGGGTGTCTGCCTGCTGACCATCGTGTTCTACCTGAACCCGACCCTGTACCTGATCGCCCCGGGCAGCGACCTGGCACCGGCGGCCGCCGTGGCCATCGGCATCGGCTCGCTGATCGCCGGCTGGTTCGTCTACAGCACGCTGTGCGACTCCCCGCTGGGCAAGACCCCTGCCCTGCTCGGCGCCATCCTGTTCGGCCTGCTGGTCCTCGCCGCCTACCTGCTCAGCCAGGTGTTCAGCGGTCGCGGTGCGTACCTGCACGTGGGCGCCATCATCGGCACTATCATGGTGGGCAACGTATTCCGCGTGATCATGCCGGCCCAGCGTGCGCTGGTGAAGGCCATCGAGGAAAACCGCGAGCCCGACCCGGTGCTGCCGGCCAAGGGCCTGCTGCGTTCGCGCCACAACAACTACTTCACCCTGCCGGTGCTGTTCATCATGATCAGCAACCACTTCCCGAGCACCTACGGCAGCCACTACAACTGGCTGATCCTGGCGTGCATCGCGGCGCTGGCGGTGATCGTGCGTCACTACTTCAACACCCGTCACGAAGGCAACGGCATGGCCTGGGCCCTGCCCGCCGGCGCCGTCGGCATGATCGCCCTGGCCTTCGTCACCGGCCCGAACTGGCCGAGCAGCGACGCCTCCTCCAGCACCGCGCAGGCCCAGAAGGTCGAGTACCAGCCGCTGCCGGAAACCGCCATCGGCGGCAAGACCCCGGCCGAGCGCGCCAAGGACGAGGAAGCCGCCAAGGCCGCCGCCGCGCAGCAGGCGCAGGCCGCCCCGGCCCAGGCGTCCGCCGCGGGTTCGGGTGAAGGCTTCGACAAGGTCCACCACGTCATCCAGGAACGCTGCGCCGTGTGCCACTCGGCCAAACCGACCAGCAACCTGTTCAGCACCGCGCCGGCCGGCGTGATGTTCGACACCCCGCAGCAGATCCAGCAGCTCGCCCCGCGCATCCAGGCGCAGGCCGTGGCCTCGCAGGTGATGCCGCTGGGCAACATTACGCAGATGACCCCGGATGAGCGAAAGCTCATCGGCGACTGGATCGCCAAGGGCGCCCAGGTTAATTGAGCCTGCGGCACGGCCAGAAAAACCGCACCTTCGGGTGCGGTTTTTTTATGCCCGTGCGATACCGGATCTGTAGGAGCGAGCTTGCTCGCGAACAAACCATCAGCGCCCGCCGGATCGATCGGGTATCGCCCGGTTCGCGAGCAAGCTCGCTCCTACGAAAAGCGCGCTAAACAAAAAATGTAGTCCTCTCGACCAATGGCTACAGAAACACCGAAGCCAGGAAACACGCGGCGCAGAGCGCTGCAGCACTACGAAGACAAAACATGACCGGGCAGTTGTATACAAAAATCGATTGAACGTAATACACATCGCGTTTATAAAGTCCCGCACCGCTTCACCCGCTCGGCCCCGGGGGTGAGATCGGCCAGTACTTCCCGGTTGTCGTGCCCATCCGGCAACCAGCGACTGACAACAATAAAAACCGAGGTGTTGCATGTCCGTGGTAACTGAGCGCTCCACTACCGGCTCGCCCGTCGACCAGCGTTTGCCCTTGCTGCAGCTGCTGCTGGTCGGCTTCCAGCACGTTCTCCTGATGTACGGCGGTGCCGTCGCCGTCCCGCTGATCGTCGGCCAGGCCGCCGGCCTGTCCCGCGAGGAAATCGCCTTCCTGATCAACGCCGACCTGCTGGTCGCCGGCATCGCCACGCTGGTGCAGTCGCTGGGCATCGGCCCGGTGGGCATCCGCATGCCGGTGATGATGGGCGCCAGCTTCGCCGCGGTCGGCAGCATGGTCGCCATGGCCGGGATGCCCGGCGTGGGCATGACCGGCATCTTCGGCGCGACCATCGCCGCAGGCTTCTTCGGCATGCTCATCGCGCCGTTCATGAGCCGCATCGTGCGCTTCTTCCCACCGCTGGTGACCGGCACCGTGATCACCTCCATCGGCATGTGCCTGTTCCCGGTGGCGATCAACTGGGCTGGCGGCGGCAAGGCAGCGGCCAACTTCGGCGCCATCGAATACCTCGCCCTGTCGTCCTTCGTGCTGGCGGTGATCCTGCTGATCAACCGCTTCCTCAAGGGCTTCTGGGTCAACGTCTCGGTGCTGATCGGCATGCTGCTGGGCTACATCATCGGCGCCAGCATGGGCATGGTCAGCCTGGACGGCATCGAGCAGCGTCCGTGGTTCGACGTGGTGACCCCGCTGCACTTCGGCGCGCCGGAATTCCACCTCGCGCCGGTGCTGTCCATGTGCCTGGTGGTGGTGATCATCTTCGTCGAGTCCACCGGCATGTTCCTCGCCCTGGGCAAGATCACCGACACCGAGATCTGCCCCAACCGCCTGCGCCGCGGCCTGCTGTGCGATGCCAGCGCCTCGTTCGTCGCCGGCTTCATGAACACCTTCACCCACTCCTCGTTCGCCCAGAACATCGGCCTGGTGCAGATGACCGGCGTGCGCAGCCGCTACGTCACCGCCGCCGCTGCGCTGTTCCTGATCGCCCTGTCGCTGCTGCCCAAGGCTGCCTTCCTGGTCGCCTCGATTCCGCCGGCGGTACTCGGCGGCGCCGGCATCGCCATGTTCGGCATGGTCGCCGCCAGCGGCATCCGCATCCTCCATGAGGCGGACATCGTCGACCGCCGCAACCAGCTGCTGGTGGCGGTGAGCATCGGCATGGGCATGGTGCCGGTGGTGCGTCCGGACTTCTTCGCCGCCCTGCCCCAGTGGATGGAGCCGATCACCCACAGCGGCATCGCGATGACCGCGATCTGGGCCGTGGTGCTGAACATCCTGTTCAACATCCTCGGCGAGCATGGCCGCGACGCCCTCTGCGGGCATCACTGAGCCCCTTTCGCGGGCGCCTCCCGGACGCCCGCACCCCAGCCGCGTACACTCCTTCGCGGCTTTTTTTATTTTTGCAGCGCTTGGTAGCGAATCGCCCCTGGCGCCGCGGTGCCAACCGGATGCCATCGCGGACGAAGTCCGCTCCTACGAAAAGGGATGCACCGTCGCTCCCTGTAGGAGCGGGCCATGCCCGCGATCGGCGTCCGAAGGATGCCCTAGGGCGCATAACCTGAAAAGGTTATCCGCCAACACCCGCACGGCGGATAACGCTGGCGCGTTATGCGCCCTACGTTCTGGGGCTCCCCTCTCCCCGCGCTGGCTGCGCGGGGAGAGGGAAATCCAAAGCACGAACTATCAGAAGAAGACAGTTGCTCCTACGCCGCCCGCAGTAGCGACATCGACCGGCAGCGCCAGGCCCCACCGGGGACTCAGGCTTCCGGCCGGTAGCCCAGGCGCAGGCCGCCCCACTGGCGGCCACGCACATAGATCGGCACCGAGAGGTCGTGCATCAGCTCGCCGGTATCGCGGCAATAGGTCTGCAGCAGCATCGGCTGGTTGTGGCTACCGCAGCGCACCCCGGTGCGGTCATTGAACAGCCGCTTGCTGCGGCTCTTGAGCATGTCCACCTGCAGGTCGCCCGACGGCGGGTGGCTGAACGCCTGGTTGTGCGTCGGCACGTAGCCCTCGGCAGTGCAGGCGATGGCGAACACCAGCCCTTCATGGCGCTGCAGCAGGTCTTCCTGGATGCGCGGCAGCACCTCGTCGGTGTAGCGATCGAAGCGCGTGCGGTACTTCTGCGGGCGGGTGCCGGGCATCGGCTGGTAGTCACGGTCGAACAGGTCGTCGAAGCCGATCCGTCCGCTTTCCACATCCGCCTCGAACTTCGCGCCAATGGCCTGGGCGCCAGCGCGGGCAAGGTCATAGGCACGCTGGTGGTAATCGTCCAGCGCCACCTCGGCCAAGCGCTCGCTGATGGTTTCCGCCTGGCTTTCCAACTGCATCGCCGCGTCGGCCAGGCGGTGGGTCTGTTCGTCGCTGGCGCGCAGGTCGCCGCGCACCTGTTCCACCGCCGCGAACAGGCTATCCAGCTGGTTGCGGTTGATCTCCGCCCCCTCGGCAATCTCGGTGATCTGGGTTTCCACCGTTGCGGCGAGACCGGCGATGTCCTGCAACTGGCGTCCGGTGCTCTCCACCTGGCTGACGCCCAGGCCCAGCTCATCGGTGAGCTGGCGGATCTGCTCCACCACCTCGCCGGTCTGGCGCTGGATATCCTCGACCATCTGCCCGACCTCGTCGGTGGCCTCGGCGGTGCGCCCGGCCAGGCCGCGCACTTCCTCGGCCACCACGGCGAAGCCGCGGCCATGCTCGCCAGCCCGCGCCGCCTCGATGGCCGCGTTGAGCGCCAGCAGGTTGGTCTGGCTGGCGATGGATTGGATGACCTGGGTAACGCGCTGGATATCCTCGCTGCGCGCATTCAGCGTCTCGATCAGCGCGCGGCTGGCGCTGGCACGCTGGCTGAGCTGATGCATGCGCTGGATCGCCGCCTGCAGCTCGCCACGCCCGGCATCGCTGCCGGCGCGCGCCAGGGTCGCGGCCTCCTTCGCCTGCCGCGCCAGATTCGAGGTGGCGCGCTCGGTGTGGATCATCACCTCCGCGCTGCCGACGATCTGCTCGGCCGCCACCACCTGGGACTCGAGCTTCTCCACCAGGCGTTGCACCGAATAGGACACCCCGGCGGCGGACAACGCATTGCGGCTGGTGCCCTGGGACAGCTCGCGGGTCAACTCGGCGACATCCGGCAATACCGCCAGCGCACCGGCCGGCGCGGTCTTTTCAGGGATGAACCACGGCCCCCAGAGCAGCAGCGCGGCAAGCAGCAGGCACAGCGACAACGGCCAACCGCCCAGCGCCTGGGCGATGAACAGCAGCACCAGGCCGCAAGTCTGCAAGGTAAGGATGAGGACGATACGCGGACGCGCGATATCCATGGCGGCAGCTCTCTTCTGGCGGGCCCTACCGCTGCGCAGCGCGGGCGCGCTGCCGGGGAGCCCGATTATTCTTGTCAGAGCCATTAGGCCGCCTGCTTCAGCCGGCGGCTATCGTCCCTTAGTGGTAGACGAGACGCTGCTTGAGTCGCTACAGACAGCTGCGCGCGGCGAGCGTGATCGCATCGTCCGCCGCCGGCGCGTCGCGACGATACAGCGCCACCGCGCTGCCCTTGTCCGCCGCCGTCGTTTCCAGCAGCACCTGCGCGGCATCCCCCGACGCGGCCGGCAGCAGAAGCCGGTAGCCGAAGCGGATCTCCGTCACGCTTGCGCCGGGCCGGATCGCCTGCCACTTGGGCAGCAGGCAGGTCATGTACACCGACGGCGACGTGCCGCTTTCCAGCCGCAGCGCCGGCGCCTCCTCTTTCAGCAGGCCTGGAGAAGTACATCCGGCCAGCACCGCACCCAGCAGAGTCACGCGCAGCTTCATCAGCTGATTCCTATCTGGAAAGAGTGGCTGAGCGTAGCACGCAGCCCCGTTTCAGGCGGTCTGGATATGGACCGAAAACATTTGTAACAACTACACTACACGGGATGGCGGAGTGCCATTCCCCGGAATGGAATCCGCACTTCTCAAACTGCATCCAAGGCCATCTTCATGTCGCTTTTTCTCGACGACCGCATGCTGCGCGACTTCGCCACGGAAGACTTCACGCTCCAGCAGCCGTTTCCATGGTTTTCCTTCCAGGACGTCCTGCGGCCGGAAGCCTTCCAGGCCCTGTACGACAACTTCCCGAGCCTGGTGATGTTCGAAAAGCACAACGGGATCCAGCGCGCATATGGGCAGCGGCCCCACAATCGCTACTACCTGGCATTTGAGCAGTCCATCTACAACGATCGCGCGGCCGGCAGCGAGGGCGTGGTTGCACTGAGCGACCTACCAGTGGTCTGGCAGCAGTTCATGCTGGAGCTGCAGGGCAATTCCGAATATGCCGCCTTCGCCAAGCGCATGCTCGGAGTAGAAGACTTCGTCGTGCGCTTTGCCTGGCATGTCGGCGTTGCCGGCTCGGAGGTATCGCCGCACCGCGACAGCCATACCAAGCTGGGCACGCACATCTTCTACTTCAATACCTCGGCGGACTGGCAGCCGGAATGGGGCGGCTCGATCCTGGTGCTCAAGGACAAGCAGGTGCCGCAGGACAACCCCGAGCTGACTGACTTCGCGCAAGCGATCGGCTGCGATATCCGCGACAACCGCAGCTTCCTGTTCAAGAACACCGAGAACGCCTGGCACGGTGTAGAAAAGCTGACCTGTCCCGAAGGCCACTATCGCCGACTGTTCAACGTCGTCTTCGAACCGCGCAAGCGCGCCGACGAGGTCCGCCCCAGCAAACCCAGCGGCTGGCGCCGGCTGTTCCGCGCCGCCTGATCAGGCGGGACGCGCATCCAGCGAGGAAATCATCGGCGCCTTGCGAGGCGCCCGGTACTCGCGGGAGGCAGCCCCCAGGGCGCCGGCGAGCGGGAGCCAGAGCCACATCCAGACCACATTGGGTGCGGCGATGAAGAAATGCATTTCCACCATGAAAACGATCGTCGACGCCGCCAGCACCGAGAACCACAGCGGGGCCATGGTCGCGCGGCTGCGCAGGAGCGTCCACAGGCTGGCCAGCAGCATGACCAGTAGCGACGCCAGGCCCACCGCACCGAACTGGTACAGCACCTCCAGATAAAGGCTGTGCGGGTTGTGCACCACCTGGCCGGTACTGAGCACCACATCGCCCAGATCGGTGTGCGCGCCGTGGCCGAACCACCAATGCTCACCTACCCGCTCGATGACCGTCCGCCAGACCTCATCCCGATGGGTCAGCCCCCTGGAACCGAACTCGTAGGCCAACTGGCGATACCCCCCCACCGCCGCCACAAGCCCTCCTAGCCCGAGCAGCCCCAGCGCCGCCTTGCGTACGCGGCCATGGGTAGCCACCAGCACCAGTACTACGGCGCCGATCAGGGCAGCCATCCAGGCCGCTCGCGAGAAAGTGAAGTAAATGTAGAGGCCTTGCGACAACGCACAGAGACTCCATAGGCCAGCTGCCGGCCAGCGGCGGCTGCGCATGGCCAGCCAAAGCGAGACGATGAAGCTGAATGCGTAGTTCATGCCGGCTTCAATGGTAATGCCGAAGTCCGCCACGCCCGGTACGCCCGAGTCATGGATGTTCATGGTCCGGTAGGCGAAGGAAAACTCGCCGAGCTGAGCCTTGTGCACCAGCGAGAACAGGGCAAAGCCGGCACCCGCAATGGCCCCGATACCCAGCACGACGCGCCAGAAACGGCCGTCCTGGCCGCCCATGCCAATCACTACCAGGCTGAACAGCAGGATCATCAACAGTTGGCGCATCGAACTGGACGAGTTCGCTGCCAAGGCATTGGCCAGCAACCCCAGCCAGAACAGACCAAATAACAGAGCCAACACCGACACCCAGCGAGCGCGCTCGCGAATCAGCGCGACCGAACAGGCCAGAACGGACAGGACCGTCATCAACCTCAGCGTCTTTTCCCAATTGCCCGAATCGGTGGGCCACCAGAACCGCCCGATCAATAGGCTCACCAGCAAAATGCCAGTGAGGACGACACCTACTACCTTCAATCCCGGTGCAATTCGTTGGATCTGCATAACGTGTGCAAGGCTCGATCAGACTGACGCGGCACTATACACGGTGCCTGTAATCTGCTGAAACAATTGACCGATGATCCCGCCTGACGGCCGGCATTCGGCGTGCAGGTCCGTCCAGCGGAAGGTAAACTATCGCCCCTTTCTCGCGACCCACTTCCGAACGCCCAGCCGGCGGGGAGTTGGGCCCTCAAGTTGACGATGCCATGAACGACCAGCTTCCGCGCCCCGAGCCCTCCCGCCGCTTCTCCGTGGCGCCGATGATGGATTGGACTGACAGGCACTGCAGATTTTTCCTGCGGCAACTGTCCAGTCACGCCCTGCTCTACACGGAAATGGTCACCACCGGCGCCCTGCTGCACGGCGACGCCGCGCGTTTTCTGCGTCATGACGAGTGCGAGCACCCGCTAGCCCTGCAACTGGGCGGCAGCAACCCGGCGGACCTGGCAGCCGCGGCGAAGATGGCCGAGCAGGCGGGCTACGACGAGGTGAACCTGAACGTCGGCTGCCCCAGCGACCGCGTGCAGAACAACATGATTGGCGCCTGCCTGATGGGCCATCCGGCCCTGGTAGCGGATTGCGTGAAGGCCATGCGCGACGCCGTGTCGATCCCGGTGACGGTCAAGCACCGCATCGGCATCAACGGTCGCGACAGCTACGAGGAACTCTGCGATTTCGTCGGCCAGGTGCGCGACGCCGGCTGCCGCAGCTTCACCGTGCACGCCCGGATCGCCATCCTCGAAGGCCTGTCGCCCAAGGAAAACCGCGAGATACCGCCGTTGCGCTACGACATCGCCGCGCAGCTCAAGCGCGACTTCCCGACGCTGGAGATCGTCCTCAACGGCGGCATCAAGACCCTGGAGGAGTGCCGCGAGCACCTGAAGGTGTTCGACGGCGTGATGCTCGGCCGCGAGGCGTACCACAACCCTTACCTGCTGGCCCAGGTGGACGCCGCGCTGTATGGCTCGCAGGCGCCCGCCATCACCCGCGCCGAAGCCCTGGCGCGGATGCGCCCGTACATCGAGCGGCACATCGCCGAGGGCGGCGCGATGCACCATGTGACCCGCCACGTGCTCGGCCTGGCTCAGGGATTCCCGGGGGCGCGACGCTTCCGCCAGTTGCTCTCGGTGGACGTTCACAAGACCCAGGATTCCCTGGGGCTGCTCGATCAAGCGGGAGAACTTCTCGCCGGTCATTGAGTCCCGTTGAGTGGCGCATCGGCCTCGGGTAAGGTCGATGCACTTTCCACGGAAGACGCGCCATGACCTCCAAGCTCGAGCAACTCAAGCAGTACACCACGGTTGTCGCCGATACCGGCGATTTCGACGCCATTGCCCGCCTGAAGCCGGTGGATGCCACCACCAACCCGTCGCTGTTGCTGAAGGCCGCCGCCCTGCCCCGCTATACCGAGCACCTGGCTCGCGCCACCGAAGGCGCGCAGGGTGATGCGGGCCTGGCGTGCGACCGTTTCGCCGTCGCCGTGGGCAAGGACATCCTGGGCGTCATTCCGGGGCGCATTTCCACCGAAGTGGATGCCCGCCTTTCCTTCGACACCCAAGCCACCCTGCAACGCGCCCACCGCCTGATCGAGCTGTACGACCAGCAGGGCATCGGCCGCGACCGCGTGCTGATCAAGATCGCCTCCACCTGGGAAGGCATCCGCGCCGCCGAGCAACTGGAGCGCGAAGGCATCCAGACCAACCTGACCCTGCTGTTCTCCTTCGCCCAGGCCGCGGCCTGCGCGGACGCTGGCGTATTCCTGATCTCGCCCTTCGTCGGGCGCATCTACGACTGGTACAAGAAGGCCAACAACCGCGACTACGTGGGCGCGGAAGATCCCGGCGTGCAGTCCGTCTCGCGGATCTACCGCTACTACAAGGCCAACGGCTACGAAACCGTGGTGATGGGCGCCAGCTTCCGCAACCTGGGCCAGATCGAGCAGCTGGCCGGCTGCGACCGCCTGACCATCAGTCCGGACCTGCTGCAACAGCTGGCTGACGCCGACGGCGAACTGCCGCGCGTGCTGCAGCCCGGTGGCGGCGAAGCGCGTCAGGTGCTGGATGAAAGCGCCTTCCGCTGGCAGATGAACGAAGACGCCATGGGCACCGAGAAGCTGGCCGAGGGCATCCGCCTGTTCGCTCGCGACCAGGAGAAGCTCGAGGCCCTGCTCGCGAGCCGCTGAAAAACAGCGGACGAGCCAATGCAAACCGGCGCCCCAGGGCGCCGGTTTGCATTGTGGCTCATCGAATCAGTGGCGCTCGAGCGCACTCACCAGGTCGTGGAAGGCCTCGCGGTTGGTCTCGTTCAGGCCCATCAGGATACGGTGGGCTTCGAGCACCTTGCCGCGCACCACCTCCTCGGACTGGTCCTGGGGAGGCAGATCGGTCAGGCAATCCGAGCACGGAACGGGGTGATCGACGATGTTGAACACCTGATCGAAGCCCATCGACTGCAGCAGCCGGGTGATGTCCGCGTTGGTGGTGACCAGCGTGGGCAACAGACCGATCTTCTGCCGCGACAGAATCGACAACTTCGCCAGGAGGCCCAGCGTGGTGCTGTCGATGCTCTGGGTTTCCGTGAGATCGATGATGATCGCCGAGAAATTCAACGCGGCGAAGATTTTTTCAATGGTGGCATCCAGCGCCGAACACAGGGTCAGTCGGACTTCGCCCACGAACTTCAGGACAAATGAGCCATCCTGCTCGGCGAACTGGATTTTACCGGTACTCATGCAAGGTTCCTGCTCAACACCAGCAAGGCAATATCATCCGGCATCTCGGACAACTTGGCCAGTCCGAAGACTTGACGCAGGCCATCCAGGGTTCCGCCGGCGGCGACGACCTGCTCGGGCAGGGCCGTTTCCTTTTCCTTCAGCGTAGCTCCCGGCAGCACATCGAGAATGCCGTCCGAGAACAGGGAAAGACTGAAGGACTTGGGTAGATCAAGGACATGATCGTCGTAGGTCGCTTCGTCGAACAGCCCTACCGGCAGGCCGCGGCCTTCCAGGTAGCGGGCTTCGCCGTTGACGTAGAGCACCGGCAACGGCAGGTGACCGCCGATGCTGTAGGTCAGACGATCGGTTTCCAGGTCGATCACGCCCCCGAGCATGGTCACGTGCTTGCCCAGGTTGCAGTTGATCAGCCCACGGTTGATGTGACCGAGGACGTCCGACGGCTTGAATTCCGGCAAGCGGTCGTTGCGCTTGGATTCGTACAGCAGCCGCGTGGTCATGAACTTCAGCAGCACCGTGACGAAGGCCGACGAGGCGCCGTGGCCGGACACATCGGCGAGGTAGAAGCCGATACGCCGGGCATCCACACGGAAGTAATCGACGAAGTCACCCGAGAGGTACAGCGACGGGATGATCTGGTGCGAGAACACCAGCCCTTCGGATTCCCACGGCGTCTCCGGCAGCATGTTCATCTGCACCTGGCGACCGGCGTTCTGGTCTTCCTGGAGCAGATTCAGGCTGGCCTGCAGCTCGCGGTTGGCGGTTTCCAGCTTCTCGCGGTAGCGGCGGTTCTCCGAGCGCAGGTAGGCGCGATCCAGGGCACGGCGGACCGAGTGTTCCAGGACGGCGAGGTCTTCCAGCGGCTTGATCAGGTAGTCGGCGGCGCCCAGGCGCAAGGCCTCGACGGCGTCGCTCATGACACCGGCACCGGAAAGCACGATCACCGGGGTCTCCACCGCCATCTCGCTGACCCGACGGATCAGCTCGAGGCCGTCCATCTGCGGCATGCGCAGATCGCAGATCACCAGATCGGGAAGTTCGTGCTCGAAGACTTTCAGGCCTTCCAGGCCGTTGGTGGCCTGAGTGACCTTAAATCCGCTGTCTTCCAGGTAGGCGGCGAGGCTTTCGCGGACGACGTCGTCGTCATCGATAATCAGCAGCGAGGCACTGGCTTTGTGCATGGGTCATCCAGGCAAACGGCGCCGGGGTTGTGGTGTGGCGCTCATTCTAGGGAACAGCGGCGCGGGTCGGTCGCGACAAGGCGCAGACACTACTCCCATCCGCTCAAGGGTTCAAGCAGGCGCCGCCCGCGCCACGATTGGCGCGGGCTGGAGGACAGAGCGGTCTGCGTGCAAAGCGATCAGAAGTCGTCTTCGACGTCGCCGTCCTTGACCTTGAACTCGCGGTTCTGCAGGTAGGCGTTGCGGATGAAGGTGTACTTGTCGCCGCTGATCAGCTTCTCGGATTTGAGCAGATCGGCGCGGGTGTCGACCACGTCCACGCCACGCAGGCTGTTGCGTACCGGCACGTTGTCGATGTACGGGTAGGGGCCGGTGAAGGAGTCCGGAATCAGCGCCGGCGCATCGCGCAGGGTACTCGGGCCCAGCAGCGGCAGCATCACGTAGGGACCGCTGCCCACGCCCCAGTGGCCGAGGGTCTGGCCGAAGTCTTCGTCGTTGCGGCGCAGGCCCATGTGGGTGGCGACGTCGATGAAACCGGCCAGGCCGAAGGTCGTGTTGAACAGCAGGCGGCTGGTGTCGACACCGGCGTCGCGGAACTTCAGCTGCAGCAGGTCGTTGACCAGGTTCTTCACGTCACCGATGTTGCCGAAGAAGTTGTGCACGCCGTCCTGCACCACGTTCGGGGTGACGTACTGGTATCCCTGGGCCAGCGGCTTGAGGGCATAGGTGTCCAGGGTGTCGTTGAAGGTGAAGATCGGACGGTTGACGCTTTCCCACGGGTCGTCTTCGCTGGCGGCCTGGGCGAGGAATGGGATAGTGGCCAGGCCAGCGGCGGCGATCAGGCTGAAGCAGCGTTTGGTCCATTGGACGCCTAGTGGGCGCATCGGGAATTCTCCAGTGAAGGTCTATCGGGCCAGCCATGGCGGCCCCGCTATGCGGGCAGATTATATAGAGGCGCAACGATTTTGCAGACCCGCACCGATATCGCAGAAATTCGATTCAGCGCGGCAGGCCGGCGTTTCGCATGCGTCCAGTTGAAAGCATAGTGCCACTTCAGTCCGGATACCGTGCGTCGATGACAATTTCCAGGGCATCGGAGCGCCAGAATTCCTGGTCCCACTCCACCAGGCGACCGCCATCGGTGTAACTGGCCCGCTCCACGTAAAGCCCCGGCGAGCCGGGCGTGAGCTGTAGCGGCGTCGCCCGCGCCTCCACCAGCGCGGTGGAATGCATGGCCAGCTCGGAGCGCGACAGGCTCAGCCCCAGTTGCTCACGCAGCACGCGGGTGAGGGAGGTATCCAGCCCGTGATCGAGCAGGCCGGGGCACCAACTGGCGTCCAGGGTGATTTCCTCCAGCATCACCGGCCGCTCGTCGACCCAGCGGCGGCGCAGGATGTGAAAGACCTGCGCCGCCTCCGTCAGCCCCATGCGCCGCGCCAGTGCCGGCCCGGCGGCGCGGCGCTCGGCGGCCAGCACCTCGGTGCGCGGCATACGCCCCTGGGCCTGGACGTAGTCCATGAAGCCGGTCGTACGGGTCGGGTTGTAGCGGATGCGCGGCGGCGAAACGAACCAGCCGCGGCGGTTCTCGCGGTACAGCAGGCCTTCGGTTTCCAACTGCTGGAGCGCTTCGCGCAGGGTGACGCGGGTGCAGCCGAAGCGCTCGGCCAGCTCGCGTTCGGCGGGCAGGCGCTGGCTCAGGCTGGCAGTGGCGATGTCCTGCGCCAGCTGGTCACGGATGCGCAGGTAGTGGGGCATGGGTTCGACCGGCATGGGCGTCTTCCGCAAAAAGGCGCGGCGATTATAACGGCACGGCGGCGGACTTCATCGGACCGTCACATTGCCTCGCTAGCCTGGCCTAGACCAATCATCAGAAAAGCCCACCATGCCTGCCACCGCCGACCTGCCGCGCTTTACGACCCTGCTGTTCGGACTCTCGGGCGACCTGGTGGACTTCGGCGCCAGGACGCTGCCGGTAGCCCTGCAACGCACCTGCCCCGAGGCCCCGCCGGAGCGCCTGGCCGATACCCTCGCCCTGCCCCCGCAGCAAGCCCTGGAACGGCTGCTGGGCCGCCGCGCCGATGCCGACGAACGCAGCCGCTTCCAGTGCGCCCTGGACGACGCTGCCCAGGCCCATGCCGAGCCCACGCCTGGCGCCCTGGAGGCCCTGCACAGCCTGCACCGGCGCGGGGTGCCCTGCGCCTGGCTGGATGAGCTGCCCGACGCCACCACCCGCCACCTGGCCGCCGCTCTCGACGAACGCCTCGCCGCCGGGCTGGACTTCGCCGGCCGCCCGTGGCCCGCGCCAGACGCCTGCTGGCAGGCACTGATGCAGCTGGACAGTCCGCACCTGGACGGTTGCGTGCTGGTCAGCGGCCAGCCGCGGCTGCTCCAGGCAGGCCTGAATGCCGGCCTGTGGACCATCGGCCTGGCTGCCAGCGGCCCGCTGTGCGGCCATGCACCGGGGGACTGGGATGCCCTGGGCAACCTCGACCGCGACCGCCTCCGCGCCCAGGCGACGCTGGGCCTGTACCGCCTCGGCGTGCACTCGGTCATCGATCACCTGGGCGAGCTGGATTCCTGCCTGCAGGACATCGCCGGCCGCCGCCTGAAAGGAGAAAAACCGTGAAGCACATGCGTCACCGCTTCCTCGACGAGCTGGCCGAGCGCTTCGCCAGCCACGGCGCCGAGCCGTATGGCGAAGCCATCAGCCAGGCCGAACACGCGCTGCAGTGCGCCACCCTGGCCGAACGCGCCGGGTGCTCCGACAGCCTGGTGATCGCCGCCCTGCTCCACGACATCGGCCACCTCTACGAGGACCCGCAGCTGATCGACGAACAGGACCAGCGTCACGAGGAATTTGGCGCCCATCTGTTGCGCGAGCTGCTGCCCGAATCGGTATGGCAGCCGATCCGCCTGCACGTGGCCGCCAAGCGCTATCTCTGCGCGGTCGACCCGGCCTACCACGCCGGCCTGTCGTGGGCGTCGCGGCAGAGCCTGGCGCTGCAGGGCGGGCCGTTCGACGCGCGCGCCTCCAGCGCCTTCCTCACCGCCCCCTTCTCCCAGGACGCGCTGACCCTGCGCCGGCTGGACGACCTGGGCAAGGACCCGGCCATGCGCACGCCGGAGCTGGAACACTTCTTCCCGCTGCTCGAACGCCTGCTGCGCGTTGATCGGCATCAGGCAAGGGTGCGCGCGGCGAGTTAAGCTCAACGGCATGGCGATGGACCTTTTCCCCGCCGGGCGAGGTCCATCTTTGCGTACGAACCGCAGAAGGACACCACCATGCCGACACAACGCCTCCAGGAAGAACTCCAGGCCCTGCGCGAGCAGCTCGAGCGTCAGCCGCCGCTGAACGAGGAAGAGCGCGCATCGCTGCAAGCGCTGATCAAGGACATCGAGATGCAGCTGGCCAACGAAGAGGCGCTGGCCGACGAGACGCTCATGGACAACGTCAACCTGGCCGTGGAGCGCTTCGAGGCGAGCCATCCGACGCTGGCCGGCACGCTGCGCTCCATCGTGCAGAGCCTGGCGAACATGGGCATCTGACCCGCCACGGACACAGAAAACCCGGCCAAGGCCGGGTTTTTCGTATCCGCGATTTACCGAGCTCTACTGGCGCACCAGCCGGCGGTTGTCGGGCTGCACGGCTTCGCTGCTGCGGTAGGGATTGATGTCCAGCCCGCCACGGCGCACGTAGCGCGCGTAGACGGTCAGGCGGGTGGGTTGCAGCAGGCGTTGCAGGTCGAGGTAGATGCGCTCGACGCACTGCTCGTGGAAATCCTGGTGCTGGCGGAAGGACACGACATAGGCCAGCAGGCTGGCCGCATCCAAGGCCGGGCCGCTGTAGTCCACCACCAGCGTGCCCCAGTCCGGCTGGCCGGTGACCGGGCAGTTGGATTTGAGC
Source organism: Pseudomonas sp. GCEP-101 (assembly GCF_025133575.1). Classification (NCBI taxonomy): domain Bacteria; kingdom Pseudomonadati; phylum Pseudomonadota; class Gammaproteobacteria; order Pseudomonadales; family Pseudomonadaceae; genus Pseudomonas; species Pseudomonas sp. GCEP-101. The sequence goes on from NZ_CP104011.1 coordinate 5,847,585, forward strand.
AGGTGGCTGTAGAGCACTTCGTCGACGCGACGGGTATCGTCGCAACGCAGCAGTTCCGGGCGCGGGTGGTCGTAACTCTCCACCGCGACGTCCAGGTCATCGACACAGGTGCCGTGGATGACGGCCACGCCCTCCCCCGCCACGTCGTCCAGGCTGCGCACCCGCACGCCCACCGGCGCGCCGGCGGCGGCGGAGAGGTCGCGCTCCATCACCGCGCGCACGGCATCGGCGCTGTCGAAGGCGGTCTGGTTCAGCGAATTGAGGTAGAGCTTGAAGGACTTGGACTCGATGATGTTCGGCGACTGCGCCGGGATCGAGAATTCGCCGATGGCCACCACCGGCTTGCCCGAGGCGGTCAGCCAGGACAGCTCATAGCAGTTCCACAGATCCACGCCCTGGTACGGCAGGGTTTGCGCGGTCAGCCCCAGCTCCGCCCACTTGGTGCTGCGGGAGATCGGGAACAGCAGCTGCGGCGCGTAGGTGGAGACGTATTCGCTGGATTTGCCCAGGGGCGAGTGTTCGGCGGGGTGCTGCATGGGAAGACCTGCTGGATCGGCGATGCGGGTGGTGGTGCGAGGCGGCGAGTGTATACAAATCCGCCGGCCCTTTCAGCAGGCGGCGGACGAGCCGGGGGCTGAAAGGGCCGGCCCCTGTAGGAGCGAGCTTGCTCGCGAACGGATTTCCCGGCGGCTCCACTGCCACCTTGTAGGAGCGCGCCATGCGCGCGATCGCGGGCATGGCCCGCTCCTACAGGGGCGCCGTAGGAGCCGGATTCGCGGGCAATCACAGCCGAATGGACAGGTCAGAACCACATCCTCACGCCCGCGACCCAGTAGCCCTCCTCGTCGTGCTCGCCCTCGGCGCGGGCGAGGTCGCCGCTGCGGCCGTAGGTCTTGCTCCAGACGTAGCCGACGTATGGCGCGAACTCCCGGCGTACTTCGTAGCGCAGGCGCAGGCCCGCCTCCAGTTCGCTGCCGCCGGCGCCCACGCCGATGTCGCGGTCGTCGGCCAGCGCCAGGTTGTACTCCAGCGAGGGTTCGAGGATCAGCCGCTGGGTCAGCAGCAGCTCGTACTCGGTCTCCAGGCGCAGGGACGGGTCGCCGCGTTCGCTGAGGAACAGGTTGGCGTCCACCTCGAACCACTGCGGCGCGAGGCCCTGGACGCCGAGCACCGCGTAGCTGCGCGACGGCCCCGGCTGGTCGTCGTGGCGCACGCCCACTTGCCAGTCCCAGAAGTCCGCGAGCAGGCGCTGGTAGAGCAGTTGCACCTCGTTGTCGGTGGTCGGGCCGCCGGCATCGCGCTCGCCCTCCAGCTTCAGGCGCAGCTTCTGGTAGTCGGTGCCGTACCAGCCCTGGGCCTCCCAGCCCAGGGCCTGGTCGTTGCCGTGGAAGCGACTTTCCAGGCGCTGGATCAGCAGCGAGCCCAGGGGCATGTCGTCCATCTCGGCGCCGTGCGCGGGCAAGGCGAGGCCCAGGGTCGCCGCGCAGGCCACCGTTGTCATGCGTTTCATGGCGGTTCCTCAGAGGCTGGCGCTGGCGGGAGCCGGCTCGACGATGACCTTGCGCATCATGCCGGCGGCCATGTGGTAGATCAGGTGGCAATGGAAGGCCCATTCGCCCAGGGCGTCGGCGGGCACGTCAACATCCAGGGTGCTGCCCGGCGCCACGCTGACCACGTGCTTGAGCGGGTTGAAGCGGCCGTTGCCCTTGTCCAGTTGCATCCACATGCCGTGCAGGTGCATGGGGTGGGTCATCATGGTGTCGTTGACGAAGCGGATACGCACCCGTTCGCCGTAGGTCAGGCGGATCGGCTCGGCCTCGGAGTACTTCTTGCCGTCGATCGACCAGAAGTAGCGCTCCATGTTGCCGGTCAGGCGGAACTCGATCGTGCGGTCCGGCGCGCGGTAGTCGGCGTAGGGGCGCATGGCTTTGAGGTCCGCATACACCAGCAGGCGGTTGCCCGGCTCGGCCGGCTGCGGCGTCAGGCCGCTGCCGGGGGCGTAGTCGGACTTCGGTGAGGACATGGCCGAATGATCCATGCCAGCCATCTGCGAATGGTCCATGCCCTGCATCTTCGAATGATCCATTCCCGCCATGCTGGAGTGGTCCATCCCGGCCATGTCCGCCCCCGCCGCGTCAGCGCCCTGCCCCGCCATCGCCATGCCACCGTGGTCCATGCCCTCGTGGCTCATGCCCATGTCGGCCATGCTCAACAACGGCCGTTCGCGCAGTGCCGGCACCTCGGCCTGCAAGCCGGCGCGCGGCGTCAGGGTGGCTCGGGCATAGCCGCTGCGGTCCATGGCTTCGGCGAAGAAGGTGTAGGCGCGGTCTTCCTGCGGCTGGACGATCACGTCATAGGTCTCGGCCACGGCGATGCGCAGCTCGTCCACCGTCACCGGCTGCACGTCGTTGCCGTCGGCCTGCACCACGGTCATCTTCAGGCCGGGGATGCGCAGGTCGAAATAGCTCATGCCGGAACCGTTGATGATGCGCAGCCGCACGCGTTCGCCGGGCTTGAACAGGCCGGTCCAGTTCTGCTCGCTGTCCTGGCCGTTGACCAGGAAACGGAAGCCGGCGATGTCGGCGATGTCCGTGGGCGTCATGCGCATGCCGCCCCAGTCCAGGCGGTCGCGCAGGGTCGCCATCACGCCATTGGCGCTGGCATCGGCGATGAAGTCGCCCAGGGTGCGCTGGTTGCGGTTGTAGTAGTCGCTCTGTTTCTTCAGGTTGGCGTATACGGTTTCCGGCCGGGTGTCGTGCCAGTCGGCCAGCAGCAGGGTGTACTCGCGGTCGTAGCGGTACGGCTCGCGCGCCTTGGGCTCGATCACCAGCGGGCCGTAGAGCCCCTCGATTTCCTGGAAGTCGCTGTGGGCGTGGTACCAGTAGGTGCCCGACTGCTTCACGGTGAAGCGGTAGGTGAAGGTTTCGCCGGGCTTGATGCCGGGGAAGCTGATGCCCGGCACGCCGTCCTGGGTATAGGGCAGGATCAGCCCGTGCCAGTGCAGCGAGGTGTCGCGATCGAGGGTGTTGGTGACACGCAGCTCGACATCCTCGCCCTCCTTGAAACGCAGCTCCGGCGCGGGCGTGCGGCCGTTCACCGTGAGCGCCTTGCGGGCGCCGTCGGACAGCCTCAGCTCGCCTTCGCCGATGGTCAGGTCATACACGCCCGCCTGCACCACCAACGGTGCCAGCAGCAGCGCCCCCAAGGCCCATTCCCTTGCGCGGTTCATCGTCTGCGCGCTCAGGGCTTGACGGTCAGTTTGCCGACCATGCCGGCCTGATAGTGCCCCGGAATGTTGCAGGCGAACTCCAGGCTGGTGGCCTTGCTGAAGGTCCAGGTCAGCTCGGCGGTCTTGCCCGGCTCCACCAGCACGCTGTTGGGGTCGTCGTGCTTCATCATCTGGCCCATCGGCTGGTCGCCATGGCCCATCTTGCTGTGGTCCATCTGGCTCATGTCGTGCTGCATGCCGGTGGGGGTGAGCATTCCCGAGTCCATCATCTGCTGCATTTCCTTCTGGTGGCCGGCGTGCATGGCGGCGCTGCCCAGGTTGAATTCGTGCAGCAGGCTGCCCGTGTTGTGGATGACGAAGCGCACGGTCTCGCCCGGCTTGACGTCGATGCTCTCGGGTTCGAAGAACATCTCGCCCAGCTTGATCTCCACGGTGCGGGTGGCCTGGGCGGCCTTGGCCGGCTTGCCGAAGTCATAGGCATGCCCGGCATCGGCCAGGGCCGGCAGGCTGATGGCGGCGGCGAGGCCGAGGACGGAAGCGTGCAGCAGATGACGCAGGGACATGGCGAATCTCCTCTCTAAGACGATGACCATGGTCGCTGGCGGCGCCTGAGGCTTGGCTGTCAGGAAGATTACAACTCTGTCAGCTTGGCGCCGGCGCGGCCGCGGCGGGGTATAAAGAGGGCGAAAAAAAGCCCGCCAAACGGCGGGCAAGGGGCACCACAATGAAACGGATTCAGCAGGCCTGGCGCGCTTTGGCGGCCTGTTCCTGCATGCGCTGGAAGGTGATGTCCCCTCCGCCGTCGGCCAATGCCGGCGCGGCAGGGAACAACAACACGGCAAACAAGAGGGAAATGATCAGGTGCATGGCGGACTCCTCGATGGCGCTGGACAATGAACACCCCGCTAGAGTGCAAACCCGAGCCTGTCAGCGCGCTGACCGCCCCATTACCCTGATGACAGCTGCGCCCCGTGCGCGCCCATGGATACCCGCATGAAACTCCTCATCGTCGAAGACGAACCGCGCATCGGCCATTACCTGCAGCAGGGCCTGAGCGAGGCCGGCTTCGCCGTCGACCTCAGCGCCGACGGCGACGAAGGTCTGCAACTGGCGCTGGCCGGCGAGCACGACCTGCTGATCCTCGATGTGATGCTGCCCGGCCGCGATGGCTGGCAGATCCTCCAGGCGCTGCGCCAGACCGGCAGCGCCGTGCCCGTGCTGTTCCTCACCGCCCGCGATGCCGTGGAAGACCGCGTGCGCGGCCTCGAGCTGGGCGCCGACGACTACCTGGTGAAGCCTTTCGCCTTCGTCGAACTGCTCGCCCGCGTGCGCACCCTGCTGCGCCGCGGCGGCCAGCAGCTGCAGGAAACCACCCTGCAGTTGGCCGACCTCGAGCTGGACCTGCTGCGCCGCCGCGTGCAGCGCGCCGGCAAGCGCATCGACCTGACCGCCAAGGAGTTCGCCCTGCTGGAACTGCTGCTGCGCCGCCACGGCGAGGTGCTGCCCAAGTCGCTGATCGCCTCCCAGGTGTGGGATATGAACTTCGACAGCGACACCAACGTCATCGAAGTCGCCATCCGCCGCCTGCGAGCCAAGGTCGACGACGACTTCCCGCAGCGCCTGATCCATACCGTGCGCGGCATGGGTTACGTGCTCGAAGAGCGCGACGCATGAGCGCGCGCCTGTCCCTGGGCCTGCGCCTGAGCCTGCTGTTCGCCGCCTGCACCGCCGCCGTGTCGCTGCTGGCCGGCGTCCTCTTCAGCCGCGCCAGCGAGGCGCACTTCATCGAGCTGGATCAGCAGTTGATGGCCGGCAAGCTGGCGATCTTCCGCGACGTGCTGGGGGACGTTCGCGGCCCGGCGCAACTGGCACCGCATACCGCCGAGCTGCGCCGCGAGCTGGAGCGGCACCCCGATCTCGGCCTGCGCCTGCAAGGTGCCGATGGCGCCGTCTGGTTCGAGCAGCGCCCGGCAATGAACATGGCCAACGGCGAGGAGCCGTCCTTCCGCGAATTGCAGGCGCCGCTGGATGCCCGGCAAGGCGACGGCGCGCAACTGACGCTAATCCTCGACATCACCCATCACCAGCACTTCCTGCAACGCATGCAGCGGCTGATCTGGCTGACCATGGGGTTCTCCGCGCTGGCCACCGCCCTGCTCGGCGCCTGGGCCGCCCGCGCCAGCCTGCGCCCGCTGCGGCGCATGAGCGAAGTGGCGGCGCAGGTCAGCGCGCACTCGCTGACTACCCGCCTCGACGCCGGGCAGATGCCGCAGGAACTGCGCGGCCTGGCCGGGGAGCTGAATGCCATGCTGGCGCGCCTGGAAGAGGCCTTCCAGCGCCTGTCGGCCTTCTCCGCCGACATCGCCCACGAGCTGCGCACGCCGCTCACCGGGCTACTGACCCAGACCCAGGTGGTGCTGTCGCGCTCGCGCGGCCTGGAGGACTACCGCGAGGCGCTGCACGGCAACCTGGAGGAGCTGGAGCGGCTGACCGCGATGGTCAACGACATGCTGTTCCTGGCCAAGGCCGACCACGGCCTGCTGACGCCCAGCAGCCAGCCCCTGGCGCTGGCCGGCGAGGTGGACGAGCTGCTGGAGTTCTATGCGCCGCTGGCGGAGGAGAAGGCGATCCGCCTGGAGCGCGACGGCGAGCTCACCGTGCAAGGCGACCGCGCGCTGCTGCGGCGGGTACTGGCCAACCTGCTGGACAACGCACTGCGCTTCACCCCGGACGGCGGATTGATCCGCGTGCGCCTGGAGCCGGGCCGCCTGAGCGTGGAGAACCCCGGCCGGGAAATCCCCGCCGAACGCCTGCCGCGCCTGTTCGACCGCTTCTACCGCGCCGACCCGGCACGCCGCGAAGGTCAGGGCGAACATGCCGGGCTGGGCCTGGCGATCTGCCGCTCCATCGTCCGCGCCCATGGCGGGGAGATTCGCTGCGAATCGACGCAGGGGCGGACGCGGTTCGTCATCGAGTTTCCCGTTTAAGAGCCCCTCACCCTAACCCTCTCCCAGAGGGAGAGGGGACTGTACGGCACAGGTGGAAACCAAGGTATCAGCCGGCACGCGCGGCTCCCTCTCCCTCCGGGAGAGGGCTGGGGTGAGGGCAAGCCAGTGCTGCGAGGTTCCAGCTGACCAAAAAAAGGCCCCAACCGGGGCCTTGTTCATCCGCGCAACGCGCCGCTCACTGGCGCATGCCGCGCCCGCTCACCAGCAGGCGCACGCAGAAGACGTACAGCACCACCGTCGCCACCAGCATGAAGATCACCGCCGTGCCGATGCGGATGTCGGACACGCCGAGAATGCCGTAGCGGAAGGCGTTGACCATGTGCAGGATCGGGTTGGCCAGCGACACGGTCTGCCAGAACGGCGGCAGCAGGGTGATCGAGTAGAACACCCCGCCCAGGTAGGTCAGCGGCGTCAGCACGAAGGTCGGGACGATGGAGATGTCGTCGAAATTGCGCGCGAACACCGCGTTGACGAAACCGCCCATGGAGAAGATCGCCGCGGTCAGTACCACCACCAGCACGGTCACGCCGATGTGGTGGACCTGCAGGTCGGTGAAGAACAGCGACAGCAGGGTGACGATCAGTCCCACCGCCAGCCCGCGCAGCACGCCGCCGCAGACGAAGCCCAGGAGGATGGTGTGCGGCGACACCGGCGAGACCAGCAGTTCCTCGATGTTGCGCTGGAACTTGCTGCCGAAGAAGCTCGACACCACGTTGCCGTAGGAGTTGGTGATCACCGACATCATGATCAGCCCCGGCACGATGTACTGCATGTAGGTGAAGCCACCCATGTCGCCGATCTGCCGGCCGATCAGGTTGCCGAAGATGACGAAGTACAGAACCATGGTGATCGCCGGCGGCAGCAGCGTCTGCGGCCAGATGCGCAGGAAGCGGCGGACTTCGCGGTAGACGATGGTGTTGAGGGCGACCCAGTTGGCGCGCAGTTCGCTGCTCATACCGCCACCTTCGACAGATTCTTCTCCACCAGCGACACGAACAGCTCCTCCAGCCGATTGCTCTTGTTGCGCAGGCTCAGCACCTGGTGGCCCAGGGCGTTGAGCTGGACGAACAGGCCATTGATGCCCAGCGACTTGTCCACCTGCACTTCCAGGGTGTGGTCATCCACCAGCCGCACGGGGTAGCCGTCCAGCTTCGGCGCCTCGCTCAGGGTGCCCTGCAGGTCGAGGTAGAAGGTCTCCACGTGCAGCTTGCTCAGCAGCTTGCGCATGCTGGTGTTCTCCACGATGGTGCCGTGGTCGATGATCGCGATGTTGCGGCACAGCTGCTCGGCCTCCTCCAGGTAGTGCGTGGTGAGGATGATGCTGATGCCTTCGCCGTTGAGTTCGGTGAGGAAGTTCCACATCGAGCGGCGCAACTCGATGTCCACCCCGGCGGTGGGTTCGTCGAGGATCAAGAGGCGTGGCTCGTGCACCAGCGCGCGGGCAATCATCAGGCGGCGCTTCATGCCGCCGGAGAGCTCGCGGGAGGCGGAGTTGCGCTTGTCCCACAGGCCCAGCTGGGTGAGGTACTTCTCGGCGCGGCCCTTGGCCACGCTCATGGGAATGCCATAGTAGCCGGCCTGGGTGACGACGATGTCGAACACCTTCTCGAATTGGTTGAAGTTGAATTCCTGGGGCACGACGCCCAGGCAGCGCTTGAGGCCGTACGGGTCCTTGTCCAGGTCATGGCCGAACACGTTGACCGTGCCGCTGGTCTTGTTCACCAGGGTGGAGAGGATGCCGATGGTGGTGGATTTGCCGGCGCCGTTGGGGCCCAGCAAGGCAAAGAAATCGCCCTCGGCGACGTCCAGATCGATGCCCTTGAGGGCCTGGAAGCCGTTGCCGTAGGTCTTCGTCAATTGACGGATGGACAGCGCGGAACTCATGGGTATTCCCGTTGCAAGTCGGTGGAAAGACAGCTGTCTTTGGAAAAAAGGCCTGCTTGATAAGGGTATGCCGCGAGGATTGCAACCGCCGCGGCGCGCGCAGGCAGGTCAGGTCAGTGCGGTCATCACCGCGTCACGGTAGGCCGGGCGCGCCTTCAGGCGTTCGTACCAGGCCGCCAGGTGCGGCTGCGCCGGGCGCTCGATGGGCATTTCGAACCAAGCATAGATGAAGCAGCCCAGCGGAATGTCGCCGATGCCGAATTGTGCGCCGGTGAGGTAGGGCTGCTGCGCCAGGGTCGCTTCGGGAATGGCCAGCAGGTCGGCGCAGGTGTCGATGGCCGCCTGGATGGCCGCCACGTCGCGCTGCTCCGGCGGCGTGCGCACGGTTCCCCAGAATACGGTACGGAACGGCGTCGCCAGGGACGAGGTGGTCCAGTCCATCCATTTCTCGGCGCTGGCGCGTTGCTGCAGGTCCTGCGGGTAGAGCTGCGGCGCGTAGCGCGCGGCGAGGTAGCGGACGATGGTGTTGGACTCCCAGAGGACGAAGCCCTCGTCCTCCAGGGTCGGCACCACGCCGTTGGGGTTCAGCGCGCGGTAGGGCGCGTCGTTGACGACGCCGAAGGCGCCGCCGGCGTCGATCCGCTCGTAGGCCAGGCCCGCCTCTTCCGCGCACCAGAGCGCCTTGCGCACATTGGAGGAATTCTTCCGGCCCCAGATCTTGAGCATGCTGCGCCCTCTTGTCGTTGTCATCGAATGAAGGCACGACCTGAAGGCGTGACTTCGGATGACGGCACCCTACCGACAACAGCGCCAGGAAAAAAGACTCATCGACTGATGGTCACTATCGATTGCGTTCATGTGGGCGCTGGCGTTCACGCCTGGGCCGCTTCGCTGCGCAGGTCACCCGCGGGCAGCGCGTCGTCGCCGGTGAACAGGTGCGGGTAGCACTGCTTGAGGTAGCCGAAGAAGAACGCCTCGGGCACGTCGGCGAACTGGCCGTGGTCGCGCAGGTACTCCATGTGCCGCTCGCCGTCGCGGTTGAACGGGTGGAAGACGCTGTCGGTGCGCCCGTCGAACTCCAGCGGCAGTACGCCGAAGGCCTCGCACAGGCCCAGGTCGAAGGCCGGCGTGGCCTTGACCCAGCGCCCTTCGAGGAACAGCTCGGTGTAGCCGTGCATGGCGAACACCTCGCTGCGCAGCAGCTCCAGCAGGCGCGGCGTGGCCAGGTGGTTCTTCACATCGGCCAGGCCGATGCGCGCGGGGATGCCGCAGTGCCGTGCACACGCCGCCAGCAGCGTGGCCTTGGGCACGCAGTAGGATTGCCCGGCCTGCAGCGCGTAGCTGGCCTTGAGCGTCTGCGGGTCGCGGCTGAACACGTAGGGGTTGTAGCGCACCGTGTCGCGCACCGCGTAATACAGCGCCACCGCCTGCTGCAGCGGCGTGGCGCCGTTGTCGCGGTGATTTAGAGCGAACTCGATTACCCCGGGGTGGTCACTATCCACGAAGCGGCTGGGCGTGAGGTATTGCTGCATGGCGTTGTCTCCGGGCGGTCATCCGTGATGGCGCCCACAGTCTAACCAGCGCCGGCGTCCGCCCGACACGGCGATCCGGCCAAGCTGTCCGGCCATGCGGCCATCGGTCCGATTCGCCCAGCTACGCTTTGGGTGCATGGTGAAGGGAGTTCCCGCTGGAAAACCTGCCGCTGTGTTCGCGCACGTTCGTCACCAAGCCCGCCGCGGCCTGCGGTCGCCGGGGCTGGCTGTCATGGAGGAATCCGCATGCTGCTCGTCTGGTTACTGGTTCTGATCCTCGGCGTCGCCTGGCTCGCGCATCGCCGCGCCGCGCCTCTGAAAGCACTCGGCATCGTCGCCGTTTACCTGGTTCTGATGAGCCTGTTCAGCCATGCCCATGGCTGGATGGTGCTGTTGTGGCTGCTGTGGGCCGTGGTCGCGGTAACCCTGCTCGCCACCGACCTGCGCCGCAGCCTGTTCACCTCGCGGCTGTTCGCCTGGTTCAAGAAGACCCTGCCGCCGATGTCCGAGACCGAACGCGAGGCCATCGAGGCCGGCACCGTGTGGTGGGACGGCCAGCTGTTCAGCGGCCGTCCGGACTGGCACACCCTGCTGGCCTACCCCCGCGCACAGCTGACCGAGGAGGAACAGGCCTTCGTCGATGGCCCCACCGAACAGCTCTGCGCGATGATCAATGACTATCAGGTCGGCAAGGACATGGACCTGCCGCCCGAAGCCTGGGCCTACATCAAGAGCCAGGGCTTCTTCGGCCTGATCATTCCCAAGGAATACGGCGGCAAGGGCTTCTCCGCCTTCGCCCACTCCCAGGTGGTGATGAAGCTGGCCACCCGCAGCGGCGACCTCGCCTCCACCGTGATGGTGCCCAACTCCCTCGGCCCGGCCGAGCTGCTGCTGCACTACGGCACCGATGCCCAGCGCCAGCGCTACCTGCCGCGCCTGGCGACCGGCGAGGAGATTCCCTGCTTCGCCCTGACCAGCCCGCAGGCCGGTTCCGATGCCGGCGGCATGACCGACGTCGGGGTGGTCTGCAAGGGCCAGTGGGAAGGCGAGGAAGTCATCGGCCTGCGCCTGACCTGGGAGAAGCGCTACATCACCCTGGGCCCGGTGGCCACCCTCCTCGGCCTGGCCTTCAAGTGCCATGACCCGGACCACCTGCTGGGCGAGCAGGAGGACCTGGGCATCACCCTGGCGCTGATTCCCACCAACACCCCCGGCGTGCAGATCGGCCGCCGCCACGTGCCGCTGGGCGCTGCCTTCATGAACGGCCCGAACTCCGGCCAGGACGTGTTCGTGCCGCTGGACTACATCATCGGCGGCCAGGAGATGATCGGCAAAGGCTGGATGATGCTGATGAACTGCCTGTCGGTGGGCCGCTCCATCTCCCTGCCGGCGGTGGGCACCAGCGCCGCCAAGGCGGGCAGCTACGTCAGCGGCCGCTACGCCCAGGTACGCGAGCAGTTCAACGTGCCGCTGTCGGCCTTCGAAGGCATCCAGGAAGCCCTCGCCCGTCTCGGCGGCAACGCCTGGATGATGGACAGCGCGCGCATCCTCACCGCCAACGCGGTGGACCTGGGCGAGAAGCCGTCGGTGCTCTCGGCGATCCTCAAGTACCACCTCACCGAACGCGGCCGCGAGTGCATCGCCCACGCCATGGACATCCACGGCGGCAAGGGCATCATCATGGGCCCGAACAACTACCTGGGCCGCTCCTGGCAGGCCGCGCCGATCTTCATCACCGTCGAGGGCGCCAACATCCTCTCGCGCAACCTGATGATCTTCGGTCAGGGCGCCATCCGCTGCCATCCGTACGTGCTCAAGGAGATGGAACTGGCCCGCCGCGAGGACCAGGACCAGGCCGAACGCGAGTTCGACGAACTGCTGCTGAGCCACATCGGCTTCGCCGTCAGCAACGCCGCCAGCAGCCTGCTGCTGGGCCTGGGTTTGGGCAGCTTCGACCAGGTGCCGGGCGACCGCATCAGCCGCCCCTATTTCCGCGCTCTGAACCGCCTCGCTGCGTCCTTCGCGCTGCTCGCCGACTTCAGCATGATGCTGCTCGGCGGCGAGCTGAAGCGCCGCGAACGCCTGTCCGCGCGCCTGGGCGATGCGCTGAGCCACCTCTACCTCGCCTCGGCCGCGCTCAAGCGCTACCACGACCTGGACAACCCGGACTACCTGCACCCGCTGCTGCACTGGGCCATGGAGGAAAACCTGGAGAAGGCCGAAGCCGCGCTGGCCGACCTGATCGACAACTTCCCCAACCGCGCCTTCGCCTGCCTGCTGCGCGTGCTGGTGCTGCCCCTGGGCCGTCGCCACCGCGGCCCGAGCGACGCGCTGGACGCCGAGATCGCCCACATCCTCGGCCGCCCGCTCAGCGACCCGGCGCTTCAGGCCATCCTCGCCGGCGCACACCTGCCCACCGGCGAGGACGATCCAGTGGCCAAGCTCACCTTTGCCTACGACCAGCTGGCGGCAGCCGCCCCCCTGCAGAAGAAACTGCACAAGGCGCTCAAGGAGCACGGCGTGCATCCCAAGCCGGGGCAGTCGCCCATCGATGCCGCCCTCGAGGCGGGCGTGCTGGAAGCGGCGGAAGCGCAAACCCTGCATGCCGCCGAACGCGCACGCCGCGCGGTGATCGACGTGGACGACTTCTCCAAGGAAGAACTTGCCGGCAAGGCCGAGTGACGAGCCGCTTTCACGCACGGGGCGCCTTCGGGCGCCCTTTTTTTCTCCGACGCACAGCCATGCCGGCGCGGGCGTTCGGGTGCACACTGAAAGCATCACCCCGCGGAGATGCGCACATGCGTCGAGTCCTTCTCTTCCTGCTCGCCCTGCTGGCCGGCAGCGCGCAAGCCGACCCCTGGCTCTACCCCAGCCGGCCGCGCCCGGCGCCGGCACCCAGCCCGGTCATCGACCCGATCCAGCAACAGGAGGACAGCCTGCGCCGCCAGCAGCAGTTGCGGCAGAACCAGCTGGACAGCCAGCGTCTGAACTACGAGGACCAGCGCCTGCAACGGCAGCAGCAGGACCTGCAGCGCCAGCAGGACAACCAGCAGCGCTGGAACGCACAGCGCCGCCAGAGCGACCAGATGATCCAGCGGCAGAAGACCGAGCTGCAGCAACAGCAGCTGCAACAACAGCAGCGCCTGCTCGACCAGCAGCGCCAGCAGATCGACAACCAGCGCCGGCAGATCCAGATGCGCCCGATCCGCTGATCGCGCGGGCGGCAGCGGCGGCGAAACCCGATATACTCCCCGGCCGTTCGTACACAGCTCCAGAGGAATCCCATGGCCAGCGCCTATCTCGACCACCACATCGCCCTGCTCAACCACCTGCGCATGATCCTTGGCGCCCTGGGCGAAGCCGAGCAGGTTCCCGAGGACAACCACGGCCTGTTCCTCGAACGTTTCGACGAGCTGCTGGTGGAACTGCCCCGCGACCCGGAAGGCGCGCAGTACCTGGGCCAGGACCTGATCAGCCAGATCTTCCACCGCTACCCGCAGATCGCCCACCTGATCCCGCGTGACCTGCTGTGGTTCTTCGGTGGCGACTGCCTGCACTACATGCCCGACGAGGAGCTGCAGATGTACCAGCAACTCGACGAACGCCGCTTCGAGGCCGAGGAAAATGGCGAGGCCTTCGACTGGAACCGCGAAAAGCAGCTGCTCGCCCTGCCGGACGACACGCCCAAGCACTAACCCCGCACCAGCACTCAAAAAGCCCGCAGATGCGGGCTTTTTCATGGGCGATCGCCAGCATTTCGCGGCTGAGCGCCTGACGCCTCCGCAGCAACCTCCCGTCGCCAGGCGACCCGCGCAAACCCGCACCGCGCCTGTGCTGCGCGCTCCACCTGGGCCGAAACTCCCAGGCCGCCTGGGAGTATCGGCCGATGCGCGTTCCCCGGGCCGTCCTCATAGTCGTGGCATGTAGCAGTAAAAGGCCAGCAGTCGAGGTCTGGCCGCCACGCATGGACATGCTCGGGAGAACATCATGACCCTCCATAAGAAGATTGCGTCGCCAACGCGCCCCACCGCAGATGACAGCAGCACCCTCTTTGTCACCACCGACCAGAACGACTATGCCCCCGGCAGCACCGCCATCATCACCGCCAGCGGCTTTGCCGCCGGCAGTACGGTGAAGATCGAGGTGGACCACGCCACCAGCCCCGGCGCCGATGGCGTGTGGGGCACCGCCGATGACGTGCTCAATACCAGCGCGGGCGCCGGCCACGACCCGTGGTACGTGACCGACGGCGGCGCCGGCGACCTGGACGGCCAGGCCAACGGCAGCATCACCACGTCCTGGTACGTGGACCCGGACGACTCCGCCGGGGCGCGCTTCCTGCTCTCCGCTTCCAGCGGCAACGCCTCCACGACCGCCACCTTTACCGACGCCGGCCCCATCGTGACGGCAACTGGCGTCAGCGTCTCACTGGACGAAACCGCCGGCCTGCAGAACGCTACGGCCACTCCCAGCCCGGCGGGCGACGCCGATGACAACGACATCCTGCTCGCCGCCCTGCCTGCCGCGTTCACCGCGCGCCTGTCGGCCCTGGGCGCCGGCACTGCCTCGGGCGCTGCGCTGAGCGGCTATACCGGCGCGGTCGGCAACACCGGCAGCAACGCCTTCACCATCAGCTCCGCACCGGGCGGCGCCATCACCGACATCCTCTTCACCGGCAGCGGCGGCGCGCCGCTCAACGGCCTCGACAGCGGGCTGGACACCCTCGCCGGGCAGGACATCCTTCTGTATACCGACACCACCAACAACAACGTCCTCGTCGGCCGTGCCGGCGGGCCCGCGGGCGCCATCGTGTTCGCCGCCTACATCGAGGAGACCGGCTCGCCCGTCAGCGGCGGCAAGATCTGGACCGTGGAATACCAGCCGCTCAAGCACACGGACGGCAGCAATGCCGACGACGCCCTGAACCTGCTGAACAAGGTCTACATCGGCACCAGCCAGGACCTGACCTTCAGCCTGGCCAACGCGCCGTCCGGGCAGAACCTGTTCCTGATGTTCACCACGGCGACGCCGACCACGGTGAATGACAACGGCGTGGTGCGCATCACCGACCCGACCATCATCGCCACCGGCAGGGACCCGGCCAACCAGTCCACCGGCGCCAACATCACCACCGGCGACACCATCAACACCAGCCAGGCCGGCGGCCCGACCACCTTCGGCACCAACAACCAGATGATCGTCGAGCAGGAAGGCATCCGCTTCACCTTCGTCACCGGCGCCCGGCAGGACGTGACCATTCCCAACCTGGACCAGAACGAAGCGGACGTCGAAGCCAACGTCGACTTCACCCAGATGTTCAACGCCAAGACCGCCAGCTTCGATGTGGTGCAGCTGCAGAGCGGCAAGAGCGCGGTGGTCAAGATCAGCGCCTTCAGCACCGCCGTCGAGTCCGGCACCGCCTTCATCGACGGGTATGGGAACGACGCGCCCATCGCCATCACCAATGTCCGGGTCCTCAACAGCAGCACCGGTGCGGTACTCGAGAACTCCAACGGTTCGGCCAACGATCCGGGCATCGTCATTACCATCACTGGTGGCGTGGCGACCATCACCGGCGTGCTGGCCGGCTACAAGATCGAGTACACCACCACGGCGGAACACAACCGCGTGCTGGTCGAGAACGGCGCGGCAGTCGGGGCCAAGGGCAATGACCACGCGGCCTTCGACATCGGCGGCTTCAAGCTGCTGCAGGTGTCCACCGCCACCGCGGAGATCGGCTCGAAGATGGTCTTCGAGGATGACGGCCCGAGCATCGGTACCACCGGCACCGAGCCCACGCTGACGGTGGACGAATCCGCCCTCGGCACCGATGCCTCGCAGAGCTTCGCCGCCAACTTCACCTCGTCCTTCGGCGCCGACGGCGCGGGCACCCTGACCTACGCGCTGAGCGTGATCGCCGGGGCGTCCGGGCTGGTCGACACCGCCACCGGTGAAACCGTGAACCTGTCGATGAATGGCGCCGTGGTGGAAGGCCGCACGGCCTCCAGCAATGACCTGGTGTTCACCGTCAGCGTGGCCGCCAACGGCACCGTGACGCTGGACCAGATCCGCGCCGTGGTGCATCCCGATACCAGCGACCCGGATGACTCGAAAACCCTGGCCTCCGACGACCTGGTGAAACTCACCGCGACCAAGACCGACGGCGACGGCGACAGCGCCCAGGCCACGCTGAACATCGGCCAGAACCTGGTGTTCAAGGATGACGGGCCGACCGTCAGCCCCGCTGGCACGGAGCCGGTGATGACGGTGGACGAGTCGGATCTCACGACCAACTCGCTGCAGGGCTTTGCCGCCAATTTCACCTCCTCGTTCGGCGCCGACGGCGGTGGCACTGTCACCTACACCCTGGGCTGCGTCTCCGGGGCCTCCGGGCTGACCGATACCACCACCGGCCAATCGGTGGTCCTCTCGCTCAACGGCAACGTGGTGGAAGGCCGCTGCGCCGTGAGCAACGACCTGGTGTTCACCGTCAGCGTGGCCGCCAATGGCGACGTCACCCTCGACCAGTTGCGCGCCATTGTCCACGCCAACGCCAACGACCCCGATGACTCACGCACCCTGAGTTCGGACAGCCTGGTCACCCTGACCGCCACCGTCACCGACAAGGAAGGCGACAGCACCCAGGCCACGCTGAACATCGGCCAGAACCTGGTCTTCAAGGATGACGGGCCGAGCGTCACCACCACCGGCACCGAGCCGACATTGACGGTGGACGAAAGCGACTTCACCACCAACGCGACACAGAACTTCGCCGCCAACTTCAGCCCCAGCTACGGCGCCGACGGGGCCGGCGCGACCCCGGTGAGCTATGCCCTGAGCGTCATCGCCGGCGCCTCCGGGCTGGTCGACACGGCCACCGGCCAGGCGGTCAACCTGTCGCTCAACAACGGCGTGGTGGAAGGCCGCACGGCCGTCAGCAACGTGCTGGTGTTCACCGTCAGCGCGGCCAGTAATGGCGACGTCACGCTCGACCAACTGCGCGCCGTGGTTCACGCCAATGCCAGCGACCCCAACGACAGCCGCACCCTCAGCGCGGACAACCTGGTGAAACTCACCGCGACCGCCACCGACAAGGACGGCGACACCGCCCAGGCGACCCTGAACATCGGGCAGAACCTGGTGTTCTACGATGACGGCCCGTCGCTGGCCTTCGGCAACATCGTCGGCACCGGCAGCACCCTGGCGCAGACCGGGTACTGGGACCACGGCTTCGGCGCTGATGGCAGCGGCGCGGCGGGTCTGGATATCGTCCTGAGCAACGGCCAGTTCACCCTGGTGCGGCCCAACGGCACGACCACCACCGGCACCGGCACGCTCACCGAGCAATCGCCGTCGCCGGACGTCAACGGCGCCTACCACTTCGCCGGCACGCTGACCGGCGACTTCGACAACAACGCCGGCACGCCCAACACCAGCGTCGACTACACCCTGACGGCCCTGGCCGATGGCACCTACACCCTGGACCTGGTGCAGGGCTTCAGCTCGACCCTGGTGCTGAGCACCGCCAACGGCTCGCTCGGCGCCGGCGGCCCCGACCCGGTGCAGACGCTGACCATCGGCACTGACGCCGTGGTCTTCTTCGCGGCCAAGGCACTGGCACCCCAAACGGGCGCCAACAGCATCCTCACCGGCATCGGACAGGGCGCGAGCGACCCGACCGAAGCACAGTTGCAGACCAACCCCCTGCCGTCCTACATCGACGACCAGAAGGCCCTCAACGTCAGCACCTCCGGCATCGGCGTGAAGAACAACGTGCTGCAGGGCAGCGGCGCCGGCATCACCGCCGGTGACGACAGCTTCGTCGCCAACCCGCAGACGTTGCTGACCTCGGTGAAGGTGTTCATCGACAACTCGGTAGGCGGCTACGATCCGACCTCGGAATCGCTGTACTACGTCGCCTACTACGACGACGGCACGACGTCCGGCGCACCAATCAAGGTGCTGGCGGGCAACCTGCAGAGCGAGGCCGGCGGGCAGAAATCCTTCACCGTGCAGACGGCCGCCGGCAAGATGATCGACGCCATCCAGCTGACCATGGCCGAGGGCATGGTGAAGATCCCGACCATCCAGTTCATCCGCCAGGTCGAGAACCTCGCCAGCGACGTCAAGCTGGCGTTCAACGCCACTGTGACCGACAAGGACGGCGACGCGGCGACCAGCGCCTTCACCGCCAACCTGTACGCCAACAAGGCCGCCGGCGGGACCTTCGACTACGTGCTGGCAGGGCTGAGCGGAACCCGGGAGGCCTTCAACGTCGACCTGGCGCGCACCGAGAACAAGTACCAGGTCACCGGCTTCGACACCGCCGGCCAGCGTGACAAGCTGGTCCTCAACGGCGACGCCGGCTCCACCGTGCAGACCATCGACAACAGCGGCGCCGACAGTGTCGTGAGCATCCACGAGACCGGCGGGCAGATCACCACCATCACCGTGGTCGGGGTCGACATCCTCAACACCGACATCGTCCACGGCAGCGCCACCTGATTCGCACGCGGAAAAGAGGCGGGGGCGGTGTGGAAACCACCCCCGCCTCGTTTTTCCGCTGCATGCCCGCCACACCGGCAAACGGCCGCTCACTCGTTACGCAGCGACGCCCCATTGCCCTGCGGCGCCCGGTCCAGCTCCACCCAGGCGGATTCCGGCGGCTCCTCGCTGCTGGCCAGGCCGTGCTTGAGGGCATACATCAGCAGGTCCATGCGGTTGATCAGGTCGAGCTTCTGGTAGATGTTGCTCAGGTGGTTGTGCACCGTGTGCTCACTGATACCCAGGCGCTCGGCGATGCTCATGTACTTGGCGGAGGGGTCTTCGACGATGGCGCTGATCAGTTCCCGCTCGCGCAGCGTCAGCCGGGCCTGCTTGGCCTGCTCGCGGTTGCACCGAAGCGGCACACGGCCGTTGGCCGCGTAGCCGGAAAGCCCGCCGGCCCAGGCGCGATCCAGGCCAATATCGCGATGGTGGACATTGACGATGGCCTGGATGATCGACTCGGTCGGGTCTTCCGCCAGCACGATGCCGCGGGCGCCCGCGTCGATCGCCTGGGCGACCGGCACCGCCTCGTACAGGCCCTTGAGCACCAGCACCTTCATCCGCGCGCTGCGGGTCAATTCGCCCACCACCTCCAGCGGGTCCAGGGCATCGGGAAAGAAGCTGAAGAACACCACGTCGGGGCGCTGCTGGTCGGCCAAGTCCAGGGCGTAGGTGTAGGTCGTGGCCTGGCCGCTGACCTCCATGTGCGGTTTTCGGGCATTGATCAGGTCGTGCAGGCCGATGAGAACGAGTGGGCGGCAATCGATCAGCATCACCCGTATCGGTTTCTTCTGGTCAGACATGGTGTGCTGACCCCCTCTGCAAACGAACGCGCGCTCCTTTGCCTGGACGTCTTCACCACCGGGCTACGGCGGTTGGCAGCAAGACGGAAGCGGCGACAGGTGGAAGGTGCCAGCGGCGGAGCTGGCCGATGAGGACTTCCTCGGCGCGGGCGGTCTTTCCACGCGACTGCTCCATGGCCGTTTCCCGTGGTCGGGAACGGCCCCAGAGACGGCACGAACAGGAATCAACAAGACCTCGCTGCACATGACACTGTGCTCCCTCGCCGGTCACCTGAGTCTAGGTCAGGCCGCTCCGCTTACCGCCTTGCCGCCTGTCGATCAGCGGTCCGATTTCACGGCGAAGGGTTAGCTGCGCCCTCCCCGGCGACACGTGAAACTCCAGCAAAATCATCGAGCTGGATACGGGGGGCGCGCGTGGCGAACCGTGCTTCGGGGCAGCGAACCTCGTCAATTAAACGACGAACGGAGGCCAGGTCATCCAGCACAGCCAAAATACCGTCACCCAAGACACAGAAGGTGGGCGCCGCGCGCACACGATCACCTCGTGACCGAGCCAACCGCACGGGCACGGGAACCGGGAAGGGACTGCCCCGCAGCGGGCACGCGAAGGCCCTGCCCCCGCTCACGGGCGCAGGAAATCCTCACTGGCACTGCCAGCGCCCAGCCAGCCATTGACGCTCTGCACGCTCTCGATCGGGGGCTTGCCCGCCCAGCGATTGAGGGTGAACACATTGCTGAGGAACTCGTACTGCGTCTTGAGCAGATCCCGCCGGGCACGGAACTCGTTGCGCACCGCAGCCAGCACATCCACCGCATTGACCATGCCGTAGCCCAGGGCCTTTTCCGCCGACTCCCGCGACTTGTGCGCCGAGGCCAGCGCCAGGCGGTTGGCCTGGATCTTCTCGCCGTTGGAGTTGGCCGTGAGGTAGGCGCTGGTGATCTCCTTGACCACCCGCCGACGGATTTCCTCCAGTTGCTCCTTGGCCACCAACTGGTCCTGGTACAGGCCGCGCACCCGCGCGGAGGTGGAGCCGCCGCTGTAGATCGGCACCTGCAGGCCGACGCCGGCGACGTAGCTGTCGGTGCGCGGCGCCAGGGAGTTGTTGTAGCCCTCGTTGGTCTGCTGCGCGCTGAGGTTCAGGCTCAGCGTCGGATAGTGCCCGCCCTTGCCGCTGCGCAGCGCCGCCTCCGCCGCTGCGACGCCACTTTCACGCGCCTTGAGCGCCGGGTTCAGGGCGATGCCGTCGCGCACCCAGTTGTCCAGGCTCCGCTCGGTCATCCGCAGGCGCACATCGTTGCGCACCCGGCTGAGTCGCTCCTTCACCGGTCGGCCGACGATCTCCGCCAGCGCCTCGCGACTGATGATCGCCTGGTTGCGCGCCTCCAGTTCCTGCGCGGCCAGCAGGTCCACCCGCGCCTGCAGATCGAGCTGGTCGGTGACCAGGGCCAGTTGCCTGGCGTACAGCGCGTTGACCCGATCCAGGCTTTCCTGGGTGGTACGGCGTTCGGCGATCACCAGTTCGAGCTCGTCCTCGGCCGCCAACGCAGTGAAATAACGCCGCGCCAGCTCCACCGTGGCTTCCGCCTGGGCGTCCAGCGCCTCGGACTCGGACTGCAGGGCCATGCTCTTGAACTTCTGGTAGTTCTCCCAGGCCGCCTTGTTGTACAGGTACTGGCGCAGCACCAGGCTGTAGTTCTCGCTGTCGTAGCTCTCGTCGATGAAGTCGTTGCGCTGGTGGATCTGGTTCGTTCCGGCATTGAGCGACAGCTGCGGCAGCAGCACGCCCATGGCCTCGCGCTGGTACTCCTTGCCCGCCTGCGCATGGGCGAAGGACGCCAGTATCTGCGGGTCTTCCAGCCGCGCCTCGTGGTACAGGTGCAGCAGGTCAGTGCCGTCTTCGGCCATGCTGACGCCGCCGGGCGCCACCGCGGCGGTCTGCGCCAGCGCGACGCCCGCCGCCAGCATCAGCGCGCCGACCAGCCCACATGAAGATGCACCCATGGTCACTCCTCGATCATCGATTGGGAGAGGGCGTTACGCGCCGGCTGCATCAGGTACTGCAGCAAGGTGCGTTGCCCGGTGATGATCAGCACGTCCGCCGGCATGCCCGGCAGCAGCTTGCGCTCACCCAGCGCGCGGGCGCCTTTCTCGGTGACCCGGACCCGCGTCAGGTAATAGGCCGCGTTGGTCTTTTCGTTGACCAGGCGATCGGCCGACACATTGATGACCTCGCCCTCGATCACCGGCGTGGTGGCACTGTTGAAGGCGCTGAAGCGAATATCGGCGCGCTTGCCGATGGCCACGCGGTCGATGTCCACCGGCGGCACCTGAGCCTCGATGACCAGCTCCGACACCGACGGCACGATGTCCAGCAGCGGCGTCGCCGGCCGCACCACCCCGCCCACGGTGTGCACCGTCATGCCGATCACCATGCCGGCATCGGGTGCGCGGATGACGATGCGGCCAAGACGGTCCTGCAGCGACGAGCTTTTCTCCCGCAGGTCGTAGAGGCGCGTCTGCACCTCGGCCAGTTGCTTGGCCACCTCGGAGCTGAAGTCCTTGTCGATTTGCAGGATCTGCAGCTGCGTTTCGTTGATCTGCAGGCGCGTGCGGTTGATGGTGGAGCGGTGATCGGCGATTTCCGCGCGGATCATTCCCAGTTTGCGCTGCTGCTCCAGCAGGCGCTGCTTGTCGACATAGCCCTGCTTGAGCAGGTCGGACAGCTCGCCGATCTCTCCGCTGTAGGAGTTCGCCAACTGCAGCTTGGCGCCAATCATCGACTCCAGCCCGTCGATCTGCTGGTTCAGTTGGCCGATGCGCTCGCGCAGCACCGAAATCTGCCCTTGCCGCGAGCCCTGGCGGGCGTTGAACACCTGCGTTTCGCTCTGCCGCGCCTCTTCGCCACGCGGGCTGGCCAAGTCGCCGACACCGTCGAAGTCGATCGCCGCCCGGGCGTCGCGCTCGGCCTTCAGTCGCGCCTCCATGGCCTGGGCGGCAAGCAGCTGGCTGCGGGTCATGTCGAATTCGAAGCGCAGCTGGGCGTCATCGAGCACGATCAGCGGGTCGTCGCGTTTGACGATGTCGCCGTCATGCACCAGCACCTGTTTGACGATACCGCCCTCGGGGTGCTGCACCGTCTTGCGGTAGGCCTGCACGGTGACCACCCCCGGCGCGTACACCGCGCCGTCCAGCGGCGCGAACGCCGCCCAGGTGCCGAACAGGCCGAAGGTCAGGGCGACGATGGCCAACCCCAGGCGGCGGACCTTGAGGTCCGATACCGGCAGGTCGGCGAAGCGTTCAACGGGGAGACTGGGCATCGGCGTCTCCCTTGTGGGTATCGACCGGCGCGATGCTCGCGCCGGCCGGCATCGGCCGTTGCGGCACCTGGGGCTGCTGCCGGGCAGTCAGCTCGGCCAGCACCTGGTCGCGGGAGCCGTAGAGCGTGACGGTGCCGTCGTTCATCAACATCAGGCGGTCGAGCTGGGACACCAGGTTGGTGCGGTGGGTGATGACGAAGACCGTCGCGCCGCTCTGCTTGATCTGGTGGATCGCCGCCGCCAGGGCGCGATCACCGACGTCGTCGAGGTTGGAATTGGGCTCGTCGAGCACGATCAGCCGCGGACTGCCATACAGCGCACGGGCCAGACCGATGCGCTGGCGCTGCCCGCCGGACAGCATCAGCCCTTCGCTGCCGATGACGGTGTCGTAGCCATCGGGCAGCAGCAGGATCATTTCGTGGACGCCGGCGATCTTCGCGGCCTGGATGACCTTCTCCGCATCCACCTCGTTGAAGCGGGCGATGTTCTCGCCGACGGTGCCCTCGAACAGCTCGATGTCCTGGGGCAGGTAGCCGACGTGGGGACCGAGGTCGTGCTTGTTCCAGGTGCTGATGTCCGCGCCGTCCAGGCGGACCACCCCGTGCAGCGGCGGCCAGACGCCCATCAGCGCCCGCACCAGGGTGGACTTTCCCGCCGCGCTCGGCCCGATGATGCCCACCACGCAGCCGGCCGGCACGCTGAAGCTGATGTTCTTGATGATCGGCGTCAGCGAGCCGGGCGCCGCCACCACCAGGTTCTCCACCTGGATATGTCCCTGGGGCGCCGGCAGCGGCATGCGCTGCGGTTGCGCCTGCTGCTTTTCGAGGATGTCGTTGAGCCGGTTGTACTGCGAACGGGCCGAGATGAAGCCCTTCCAGCTACCGATGATCAGGTCCAGCGGCGCCAGCGCGCGCCCCAGCAGCACGGCGCCGGCGAACACCATGCCCGGACCGACCTGGTGGTCCACCGCCAGGTAGGCGCCCAACCCCAGCACCAGCGACTGCACCAGCAGGCGGAAGGTCCGGGAAATCGTGCTGATCGCCGCGCCCTTGTCGCTGGCCAGCGACTGCAACAGCAGCACGCTTCGCTGCCGCGCGCCCCAGCGCTCCATCAGCGTTTCCAGCATGCCCATGGACTCGATGACTTCGGCATTGCGCAGGTTCTTGGTGGTGTGAAGCGTCGCCGCGATGTGCTCCTTGTTGGCTTGCGCCAGCGCGGGTGCGGTGAGCTTTTCGTTGATCACCGCCAGCACCAGCAGCAGCACGGCGCTACCCACCGCCACCCAGCCCAGCCACGGGTGGAAGACGAACATCACCGCGATATAGATGGGCAGCCAGGGCGCATCGAAGAAGGCGAACAGACCGCTGCCGGCAAGGAACTGGCGCAGGCCGGTCAGGTCATTGAGCGGCTGCGCCGAGGCATCCATCCCGCCGCTGTGCAGGGCGCGCTGGAAGCTGGCCTTGTAGACCTGACGACTAAGCAGCACATCCAGCCGCGTGCTCACCCGCACCAGGATGCGCGAGCGTACCCACTCCAGCGAGCCGAGCGTGATCACCAGCAGGCTCATGATCAGCGTCAGCATGGTCAGCGTGGTCAGGCTGCCGCTGGTGATCACCCGCCCGTACACCTGCAGCATGTAAAAGGTCGGCACCAGCATCAGCGCGTTGATGAACAGGCTGAAAAAACCCACGAACAGGAAGCTCTCGCGGCAGGCCTGCAGCGCGTCTCGAAGGTTCTGTTGAGGATTGCTGTGCATGGAACCCTCTGCGGGAGAGGCCGATCTGAGTGGAGCTTAGATCACGGAAAAAGCCGGCGTGCGGCCAATGGCCATACCACTTCCGGCGCGGCGCGGCGTTCGTGAAAAAGGTGTGAAAAACCGACGGCGGCAGCCCCAATCGCCGCCATTGAACAAACGCCAGCGCCGCGCTCTGCATCGCGGCTTCAGCCAGATGACGGCGGGCTCGGCGGGAGCGCGAAAAAATCCGATCACCGGCGCGCCGGGACTTATCGCCCGCCCATGAAAAAGCCCGCTTGGCGCGGGCTTTTCAGGAAACGGGCGCTTTCAGCGTTCGCTGGCCTCGCCTTCTGCCTCTTCCTTCTCCGGGAACAGCAGGCTGGCGACGATTCCCGCCGCCAGGACCACCAGCACCACGACCAGGCTGGTATTGGCATCGATGCTGTAACCGTGGTGGAACAGCTGGTCGGTGGCGTTCAGCGCCAGCTTCGCGGCGATGAAGAACAACAGCACCACCACGGCCTTCTCCAGGTGTACCAGGTAGCGCTTGAGCGCTTCGAGCACGAAGTACAGCGTACGCAGGCCGAGGATGGCGAACAGCATGGCGGAGTAGACGATCAGCGGCTCGCGGCTGACGGCGATCACCGCCGGCACCGAATCGAAGGCGAACAGCACGTCCGACACCTCGATCACCACCAGGCACAGGAACAGCGGCGTGGCGAACAGCGCGCCCTTGGCAGCCAGGCTGATGCCCTGGTTTTCCGGCTTGCGTGCCTCGCGCTCGAGTTGCTGGCGGGCCACGAAGAAATGGCCACCCAACAGCTTCGGCCACACCGGGAAGAGTTTCTTGGCGAAGCGGTAGGCCAGGTGTTGGGAGTAATCCTCTTGCTCGTCATCGTCGCCGCCGCCCCGGAGCATCATCACGCCGGTCCAGGCGACGATCAGGCCGAAGACGATTTCCACCCAGGGGCCGAAGGTCAGCAGGCCGGTGCCGATGGCGACGAAGATGGCGCGGAACACGATGGCGCCGAGAATGCCCCAGTACAGCACGCGATGGCGCAGGCCATCCGGCATCTTGAACCAGGCGAAGATGGCGATGAAGACGAACAGGTTGTCGACGCTCAGCACCTTCTCCAGCGTATAACCCGTCAGGAACAGGCTGGCCACCTGGGCGCCGTGCTGGATATAGAGGAAGCCGGCAAAGCCCAGGGAGATCGCCACCCAGAAGATCGACCAGACCACCGCGTCCCTGAGGCTGATCGGCTTGTTGTCGCGGTGCGTCGCCATGTCCAGCAGCAGCGCGGCGAGCGCCAGCCCGACGAAGACCGCCATGGTCAGCGGAGGGAAGCCAATGTGTGTCTGTTCCATGATTACGGTTCTCGAAAAGGAAAAGGCAGCCGGACCGAACCGGCCATGGGTCGGGTCAGGCGGCCGGGCGGGTCGGTTTGGACAGTCGTCGCCAGCGCGGATGGAAGGCCCGCCAATGCGGGTCCTGGGCAGCGTGCAGTAGCGCGTGGTCGCCGGCGGTATCGCCCCAGGCGCGCAACCGGTAGGCGCTCAGCGGGCCGTACTTGGCCTGCAGGCGCAGCACCTTGTTCTCGCCCCGGCAGTTGCCGCCGAGCAGGCGACCGGTGAGCCGCCCATCGACGACCTCCAGTTCCGTGCCGATCAGCCTCACGCCCAGGCGCGCGGCGAAGGGCCGCAACACCAGAGCCGGCGATGCCGAGCAGAGCGTCACTTCGGCGCCCGTGCGCAATTCGGCGGCCACGCCGCGCACGCCCTTGGCGCGCAGCAGGTAATCCCAGATGAACCGGCAATAAGCGTCGGCCTGGCCGGCCAGCCATTGCACGTCGACGCCGCGAAGAAACACCTCGATCAGACGGGCTTTGAGCTCATCGCGACTGAGTCGGCGCAACACAAATGCCAGGCTCGGCAGCGTGAGAAGCGCCAGGCGGCGCAGGAAGCCGAACGTGCCGAAGGCGAACCACAGGAACGGCAGGAAGCTGTCATGCCGCGTCAGGGTGCCGTCGAAGTCGAACACCGACAGCACGGCGGCCTTGCCCGCCGCCGACAACCGATCCTGACAGCCCGATTGAGGGCGATTCAGCAACTCCAGCATCCGCGTAACCACCTCACCGGCGCGATCACAACTGCTCACCTGCGCCGCCAGGCAGCGGCGCGATGAGCCCCTCTCCCCCGCAGCGCGGGGGAGCGCTGGCATTCTCGGTTGCCCGTGCGGGCAGACAAACGGGATTAACCTCTGCGCGGCGTCGGAATTTTCTTTAATTCCGGCGCGCGAAGGACTTCGCACCGCTGTCTCGAAGCGTGATCAACCGACGTAGGGACGCACGGCCGGCAACGGCCGCCGGTTTGGCAGGGTGGTATTGGAGAAGTCAGAACGTGGCGGCGGGATTTTTTCCGCACAAACGAAAACGCCGTCCTGATGGACGGCGTTTCGATTCTGGAGCGGGAAACGAGACTCGAACTCGCGACCCCGACCTTGGCAAGGTCGTGCTCTACCAACTGAGCTATTCCCGCATTGACTTGCTGTAGCCTTCGGCGCTCGCCTCAGGCTAACGAAAACGCCGCCTTGACAGGCGGCGTTTCGATTTGGAGCGGGAAACGAGACTCGAACTCGCGACCCCGACCTTGGCAAGGTCGTGCTCTACCAACTGAGCTATTCCCGCAGTAACTTGTTGCAACCTTCAGCTTTCGCCGAAGGGTAACGCCATTTCATCTTTCGTTCACCGCCGTGGCGATGATCGAGAATCTGGAGCGGGAAACGAGACTCGAACTCGCGACCCCGACCTTGGCAAGGTCGTGCTCTACCAACTGAGCTATTCCCGCAATGGCGTCCCCTAGGGGACTCGAACCCCTGTTACCGCCGTGAAAGGGCGGTGTCCTAGGCCACTAGACGAAGGGGACGCGGCCCGGAACTTAACATCTTTCCGACTTCGACGTTCCGGCAAGTTCTGCGTTTCGCGTCGAAGTGGCGCGCATTCTAGGGACGCTTTGAAAGGTCGTCAACCCTTCAAAGAAATATTTTTTAAATCAAAGACTTCTGAGTAAAAACTGAGCTGGCGCTATCAGCAGTATCACTAAGACATTACACTCGGGGAAAAACATCCGGAGCACTCCACGGTGTCGCCAATCGTCATTACGGTCCTGGTTCTTGTCGGTATCGCCCTGCTGGTCGCCATCGGCTACATCAACCACATGGTGGAAAACCGCAAGCTGGAGCAGGCACGTCTGAAGGCTGATCTTTCAGACCGCTGCCGTCGCTGCGCGGATGTTTCCGAATCCCTGCCCGGCCAGTTCATGTCGCCTGCGCTGAAGCTTCTGCTGAGCAGTTTCGAGCTGAGCCTCAGCGAGCGCCTGCTCGCCGTCGATAAACAGAACGCCGGGCTGAAGCAGCGCATTGCCGAATTGCGCCCGCTGGTGGCCAAGGGCGAAGCCATTCCGGTGAAGAACCCGCCGCAGCCGATCCTCACCGAGGCCAAGGCCAAGGACGTGCGCTTCCTTTTTGAAGCGCTGCACGCCCAACTGACCCGCTGCGCCCAGGACAACATGCTGCCGCGGGTCGAGGCGCAGAAGTGGGTGAAGGAAATCCGCCACCTGCTCACCCTCCTCCATATAGAGTTCTTCGGCAACCTCGGCCAGCAGGCGCTGCAGCAGGGCCAGCCACGCCAGGCGCGCCTGGCGTTCGAGCGCGGCGTGCAGTACCTGCAGAAGCAGCCGGAAATCGGCCGCTACCAGGCGCAGCTGCGGCAGATGGAAGCCCAACTGGCCCAGGCCAACGCCCTGGTGCTGGAAACCTCGCAGCCTGCCCCGGATGAGCAGAGCGAACTGGGCGACGGCCTCAAGGCGCTGGACGAAGACGATATCTGGAAGAAGAAGAACCTTTACGACTGATCCACCGTCGAATCCACTCCGGCCACCTTCGCCCCAGGAGCCTTGCATGAGCCTCGTCGTCTTCGGCGCCCCGCTATCCCCCTTCGTTCGCAAAGTCCGCCTGTTCGCCGCTGAAAAAGGCTTCGACTACCAGTTGGAGAACGTCAATCCGTTCAACCAGCCGGACTGGTACCGCGAGCTCAACCCGCTGCGCCGCGTGCCGGCGATCCGCGATGGAGACTTCACCCTCGCCGACTCCAGCGTCATCTGCCATTACCTGGAAGACCGCGACCCGCAACGCCCGCCGCTGTGTGGCGAAAGCGCCCAGGCCCGGGCGCGGATCAACTGGCTGGAAAAGTACGCCGACTACGAGTTGGCACCGCTGACCACCTTCACCGTGTTCCGCAACCGCCTGCTCAAGCCGCTGATGGGCAAGGTCTGCGACGAAGTGGCGGTGAAGGGTGCGATGCAGGAAAAGCTGCCGGAGCACTTCGACTACCTGGAGAAGTCCCTCGGCGAGCAGCAATGGTTCGTCGACAACCGCTTCAGCCTCGCCGATATCGCCATCGCCTGCCAGTTGGTGAACCTGCGCCACGGCGAGGAACAACTGGACGCCCAGCGCTGGCCCCGGCTGGCCGCGCACTTCGAACGCACGCTGGCGCGCCCTGCCCTGGCCGAGATCGTCCAGGGCGAATTGCAGATCATTGCCAAGATCATGGCCAAGCGCTGAGCGGATCCCACGCCAACAGCCGACAGCGTTATCCGCTCCTGCTGGCACTCACGGCGTTACAGAAGGCGTAGGAGCGGACTCCGTCCGCGATGGGTTCGCACCGCTCCGGCCACCCGCGCGACCCCATGAAAAAGCCCCGCCGAGGCGGGGCTTTTGCTTACCGGCACACCCTCAGCAGTCGGATAGACGCAGGAATATCTCCGCCAGGCGCTCGATGCCGGCCTGGTCCTCTTCGCTGAAACGGCCGACCTTCGGGCTATCTAGGTCCAGCACGCCGATCAGGCGGCCATCCTTGACCAGCGGCACCACCAGCTCGCTATTGGACGCGCTGTCGCAGGCGATGTGCCCAGGGAAGGCGTGCACGTCCTCGACGCGCTGGGTTTCACGGGTGCGCGCCGCGGCGCCGCACACGCCCTTGCTGAAGGGGATGCGCACACAGGCTACCTTGCCCTGGAATGGGCCGAGCACCAGCTCTTCGTTGCGGTTCAGGTAGAAGCCGGCCCAGTTCAGGTCCGGCAGCTCATTGAACAGGAACGCGGAAAACTGCGAGGCGTTGGCGATGAAGTCGCGCTCATCGGCGAACAGCGACTCCGCCTGGGCGGCCAGCAGCGCGTAGCCACCCAGGCCGGCGCCGGCCTGTTGCAGATCGATCATGGGGTATCTCCTTCCAGCAATTGTCGGCCCACCCAGTAGCGGGCGAATTGATAGGCACAGCGGCCATTACGGTTGCCGCGTCCGAGCGCCCAGCGGATGGCTTCCTTCTCCAGCGTCTCGTCCCAGGCCAAGGCGGCAAGGCCGGACTTGTGCGCGAGCACCTCGACCCAGTGGCGCACCACCTCGAGGAAGTGCTCCTGGGTAAAGGGATAGAAGGACAGCCACAGGCCGAAGCGGTCGGACAGGGCGATCTTGTCTTCGACGGCTTCGCTGGGGTGCAGCTCGCCGTCGACCATCTTCCAGTTCTCGTTGTCGCTCTGCTTCTCCGACACCAGGTGGCGGCGGTTGGACGTGGCGTACAGCAGGACGTTGTCCGGCGCCTGCTCCAGCGAGCCGTCGAGCACGCTCTTGAGGACGCGGAAATCCCCCTCGCCGGCATCGAACGAGAGGTCGTCGCAGAACAGCACGAAGCGCTGCGGCAGGCCCTGTATCTGTTCGACCACACGGGGCAGGTCGGCCAGGTGGTCGCGCTCGATCTCGATCAGGCGCAGGCCCTCGCCAGCCAATTCCGCCAGCAGCGCGCGCACCAGGGAGGACTTGCCGGTGCCGCGGGCGCCCCACAGCAACGCGTGGTTGGCCGGCTGGCCAGCGACGAACTGCCGGGTGTTGCGCGTCAGCTGCTCGCGCTGGCGGTCGACGCCCAGCAGGTCATCCAGGCGCAGGTCGAGGCTGACCTTCAGCGGCTGCAGGTAGCCGCTGCGGCCGTCTCGGTGCCAGCGCGCGGCCAGGCAGTGCTGCCAGTCCAGTGTTTCACGCACGGCAGGCAGCAACGGCTCCAGGCGCGCCATCAGTGCTTCGGCGCGGGCAAGAAAATCGTTCAGACGGGAATCCACGCGAGTCTCCAAGTTCTCTGGGGCAATTCGCCAGGTACGGGCCGGGAATGACTTCGCCTACGGGCTATCCCGACAGACGGTTCCGATGGGCTATGCTACGCCGCAGGAAAGCTTCCGCGAGGCGACACTCCGCACCCATGGATATTGCGCTCACACATCGCCTCTCGTTCAAGCAGGCCAGCCTGACGGTGCTGGTGGCGTTCATCCTGGGCACCTTGCTGAGCCTCATCCAGGTAGGCGTCGATTATGCCAGCCAGGACGCCTCCATCAACCGCGAAGTGCGCGCCCTGCTGGACGTCAGCCACAACCCCGCGGCGCGCATCGCCTACAACATCGACGCCGAACTGGCCCAGGAACTGGTGGTCGGGCTGTTGCGCTCGCCCGCGGTGATCCGCGCCGAGATCATCGACAACGCCAACGTGCCCCTGGCCAGTGCCGACCGGCCACCTGCGCAAAGCAGCCTGCGGGGGCTGAGCGACTTCCTCTTCGGCCAGCAGCGCACCTACGAGGAACCGCTGTTCGTCGACCATGCGCCAGCCGAATCCCTGGGCGTTCTGCGCCTGGAGATCGACACCTTCGTCTTCGGCAATGACTTCCTGCGCCGCGCCGGGGTGACCCTGATCTCCGGCTTCGTGCGCAGCCTGATGCTCTCGCTGATCCTCCTGGTGCTTTTCTACGCGCTGCTGACCAAGCCGCTGGTGAGCCTGATCGAGGCCCTCTCCCGCCATGACCCGCGCTCGCCATCGCGCCTGCGCCTGCCCTGCCCGCGCGGCCACGAGCGCGACGAGATCGGTGTGCTGGTGGAGGTCACCAACCGCCAGCTCAACCGCATTTCCGTGGAGATGGAACAGCGCCGCGAGGCCGAGGACCGCCTGACCCAGTACCTGGAAGAGCTGGAAAGCATCGTCGCCGCGCGCACCGCCGAGCTGAAGGCGGCCAACGCGCGCCTGACCCTGTCCAACCAGGAACTGGAACAGGCGCGGCAGACCGCCCTGGCCATGGCCCAGGCGCGCGGCAGCTTCCTGGCCAACATGAGCCATGAGATCCGCACGCCGCTCAACGGCCTGCTGGGGATGCTCGGCCTGGCGCTCGACGGCCCGCTGACCGCCGAGCAGCGCCAGCAGCTGTCCATCGCCCACGACTCGGGCAAGGTGCTGGTGGAGCTGCTCAACGACGTGCTCGACCTGTCCAAGTTCGAGGCCGGCCAACTGGAGCTGGAGCAGATCCCCTTCGACCTCGGCACCCTGGTGGAAGACACCGCCAGCCTGCTGTCGCAGAACGCCGGCCCGGCCGTGGAACTCACCTGCCTGATCAGCCCGCAGTTGCCCGCCCAGCACTCCGGCGACCCGACACGGGTGCGCCAGGTGGTCAGCAACCTGCTGTCCAACGCGCTCAAGTTCACCCGCTTCGGTCGCGTGGACGTGCGCGTAGAACCCCTGAATCAAGGGGTGCGCATCAGCGTGCGCGACACCGGCATCGGCGTGGCGCCCGAAGCGCTGCAGAAGATCTTCCAGCCCTTCACTCAGGCCGACGCCGGCATCGCCCGCCAGTACGGCGGCACAGGGCTGGGCCTGGCGTTGACCCGCAAGCTCTGCGAAGCGATGCACGGCGAGCTGAGCGTGACGTCGGACCCGGGCCTGGGCAGCGAATTCGTCGTCACCCTGCCCTTGCAGACACTGGAGCCTGCGCAACCGTTGGCGAAGCTCAATGGCAGGCTGATCGTGCAATGCGCCGCCAGCAGCGGGCTGGCGGCGCTGCTGCAGAACTGGCTGCCGGAATGGGGAGTGGACTACCAGCGCCTGGACATCGACGCCAGCCTGGCCGGCGTAGAGCTGGACGCCCTGCTGTCGGACTGCCCGGATTGCTTGGTGGTGCTGCGCCAGAACGTCACCCGGCCGGTGCTGCTGGTGACGGCCTATGGCAACTTCCTCGAACCGGAACTGGCGCAGCGCCTCGCCCCGCTGCGGCAACTGGCACGGCCGTTGTCCCGCGCGGTGCTCTATCAGGCGCTGAAGCAGGCCTTCGAACACCAGCCGCTGCCCTCGTCGACCAGCGAGGGGGCCGCCGCGCAGGAACAGTTCTCCGCCCGCGTACTGCTGGTGGAGGACAACCCGGTCAACCAGCTGGTCGCCCGCGGCCTGCTGCAGAAGCTGGGTTGCCAGGTGGGCATTGCCATCAACGGTGAAGAGGCGCTCAAGCAGCTCGACGGCGCCGAATTCGACCTGGTGCTGATGGATTGCAACATGCCGGTGATGGACGGCTACCAGGCCACCCGGGCGATCCGCGAGAGCGGCCGCTGGCCGGCGCTGCCGGTGGTTGCACTGACCGCCAATGCCCTGCCGGAGGAGCGCGAACGCTGCCGCGCCGCTGGCATGGACGACTACCTGGCCAAGCCGTTCCACCGCGACGAGCTGGCGGCCATCCTCGAACGCTGGGCCGGGCCGCGCGCCCGCGCCTGAGTCAGGCGTCCAGCTTCGACAACTGCAGCAGCAGGCTGTCCAACTGCTCGCGCAGGCCGTCGGTGACGCCCAGGTCAATGCCGCTACGGCAGAGCAACTCCTCGCGCAGTGGCAGCACCTTCTCGCGCAGTGCAACGCCGTCCGGCGTCAGCCCCAGATGCACCTCGCGCTCGTCGTGCCGGGCGCGGCGGCGCTGCACCAGGCCCAGTTGCTCCAGGCGCTTGAGCAGCGGCGTGAGGGTGCCGGAGTCGAGCATCAGGCGCTCGCCGAGCGCCTTCACCGACGGCTGCGACGGCGGCTCGGCCTGCCATTCCCATAGCACCAGCATGGCCAGGTACTGCGGGTAGGTCAGGCCGAGCGCCTCGAGCATCGGCCGGTAGCCACGGATCACCGCGCGGGACACGGCATACAGGCGGAAGCACAACTGGTTGTCCAGGTGCAGCTCGGCCGGCAGGGATACAGCGTCGTTCATCACAGCAGCGCTTCGATCTCGGCGGAGAGTTGCTCGGGCTTGGTGGTCGGGGCGAAACGCTTGACCAGCTTGCCGTCCTGGCCGATCAGGAACTTGGTGAAATTCCACTTGATGCCCTGGCTGCCCAGCAGGCCGGGGGCGCGCTTCTTCAGCTGCACATAGAGCGGGTGGGCGTCGGCGCCGTTGACGTCGATCTTCTTGAACAGCGGGAAGCTCACGCCGAAGTTCAGCTCGCAGAACTGGGTGATCTCCCCTTCGTTGCCTGGCTCCTGCTTGCCGAACTGGTTGCAGGGGAATCCGAGCACCACCAGGCCCTTGTCCTTGTATTGCTGCCAGAGCTTCTCCAGCCCCTTGTACTGCGGGGTGAAGCCGCACTGGCTGGCGGTGTTCACCACCAGCAGGGCCTTGCCGCCGAAGTCGGCGAGAGTCTTCTGTTCGCCCTTGATGGTGGTCACGGGAATATTCAGCAGTGCATCGCTCATCGGACATGGCTCCGGGAAGTGGGAAACCCAAGAGTAGTGATCAATTAAATTGCACGCAATTCAATTGATCACGAATCACCCAGCAAAATGACACGACATGGATTCCCGTGTAGGAGCGGGCCATGCCCGCGAACAGCGGACAACGTCCGCTGAAATCCATGATCGATGCCTGTCGGCGCGAGGTTATGCCGGCCTGCCGGCCGGTCGCGGGCATGGCCCGCTCCTACAGTGGAATGCCACGCACACCAAAGAAAAGGCCCGCTCGGTGGCGGGCCTTGGGATCACGCTTTGGGCACCAGCTTCAAGGATGCCGAGTTGATGCAGTAGCGCAGCCCGGTCGGCCGCGGGCCGTCGGGGAAGACGTGGCCCAGGTGGGCATCGCACTTGCCGCAGCGCACTTCGATGCGGTGCATGCCGTGGCTGAAGTCTTCCAGCTCGCGCACCACCTCACCGTTCACCGGCTGGAAGTAGCTCGGCCAGCCACTGCCCGAGTCGTACTTGGCATCGGAGTCGAACAGCGCGGTGCCGCAGCACACGCAGTGGTAGATGCCGGGGGTCTTGGTGTCGTGGTATTCGCCGGTGAAGGCGCGCTCGGTGCCCCCCAGACGGCAGACATGGAACTGCTCGTCGGTCAGCTCTTCGCGCCAGGAGTCCAGGGGTTTTTCCAGCTTTTCCATCGATCTGCCTCCATTAGCAAAAAAATGCCCACTCCCTCTCTTTTCCGGGAATCGGGCCGCACGTATGATGCGCGTGGTTAACGTCAGGTTCAGAATCTGCCGCACAGAGACGTTCTCGCGATAGAAAAGCCTTAAAAACTCTACCTTTTCGAGAAATACACTGTTTTCCTGCCGATTTTCAGGATCGATACCAGGGAAAAGCACTTCCGAACCCACTATTTGACGCCAGTCTGTCACCCGCGTTACAGCCTGCCAAGTCGCCGGCCGCGGACTATTTCGGAATTCCAGATCATGCAGGTCACCAAATCGAACAAGCTCGCCAACGTCTGCTATGACATCCGCGGGCCCGTGCTCAAGCATGCCAAGCGCCTGGAAGAGGAAGGCCACCGCATCCTCAAGCTGAACATCGGCAACCCGGCGCCGTTCGGTTTCGAGGCGCCGGACGAAATCCTCCAGGACGTCATCCGCAACCTGCCCACCGCCCAGGGCTACAGCGACTCCAAGGGCCTGTTCAGCGCGCGCAAGGCGGTGATGCAGTACTACCAGCAGAAGCAGGTGGAAGGCGTCGGCATCGAGGACATCTACCTGGGCAACGGCGTATCCGAGCTGATCGTCATGGCCCTGCAGGCGCTGCTCAACAACGGTGACGAGGTGCTGATCCCGGCGCCGGACTACCCGCTGTGGACCGCCTCGGTCGCCCTCTCCGGTGGCAAGCCGGTGCATTACCTGTGCGACGAGCAGGCCGGCTGGTTCCCCGACGTTGCCGACATGAAGGCGAAGATCACCAGCAACACCAAGGCCCTGGTGCTGATCAACCCGAACAACCCCACCGGCGCGGTCTACTCCAAGGAAGTGCTGCTGGACATCGTCGAACTGGCGCGCCAGCACAACCTGGTGATCTTCTCCGACGAGATCTACGACAAGATCCTCTACGACGAGGCCCAGCACATCTCCACCGCGTCCCTGGCGCCGGACGTGCTCTGCCTGACCTTCAACGGCCTGTCCAAGTCCTACCGCGTGGCCGGCTTCCGTTCGGGCTGGATCGCCATTTCCGGTCCCAAGCACAAGGCGCAGAGCTACATCGAGGGCCTGGATATCCTGGCCAACATGCGCCTGTGCGCCAACGTGCCGAGCCAGCACGCCATCCAGACCGCGCTGGGCGGCTACCAGAGCATCAATGACCTGGTGCTGCCGGGCGGCCGCCTGCTGGAACAGCGCAACCGCGCCTGGGAACTGCTCAACGACATCCCCGGCGTCAGCTGCGTCAAACCCATGGGCGCGCTCTACGCCTTCCCGCGCATCGACCCGAAGGTCTGCCCGATCCACAACGACGAGAAATTCGTCCTCGACCTACTCCTGTCCGAGAAGTTGCTCATCGTTCAGGGCACCGCGTTCAACTGGCCCTGGCCGGATCACTTCCGGGTCGTTACCCTGCCCC
Organism: Pseudomonas sp. GCEP-101; assembly: GCF_025133575.1. NCBI lineage: Bacteria > Pseudomonadati > Pseudomonadota > Gammaproteobacteria > Pseudomonadales > Pseudomonadaceae > Pseudomonas > Pseudomonas sp. GCEP-101. Next base: position 5,883,337 of record NZ_CP104011.1, read on the forward strand.
GTGTCGATGACCTGGAACAGGCCATCGGGCGCATCGGCAACTTCCTGAAAAGCTATCGCCAATAACTCATCGCTAGTGAACCCCAGCGCATCAATGGACCTGCAGATCGACGATTTCTACAAGGACGCCGCCTCGGGCCTGCTGACGCTCTACCAGGCCTTCCCGCGCAAGATCGCCCTCTATGTCGAGGACCTGATCGGCCGGGAAGAGCCTGACGAGTTCGGCCTGCCCAGTACGCGCCACCAGAGTTGCCTGGGCGCGTTGCTGTGGCTGGCCGACGAAGGCTACCTGCGCTTCGAAGCGACCATTCGCTACGAGGCGCTGGACCAGGCCGTGCTCAGCGAAAAGGCCTTCATGCGCCTGACCCGCATCGTCCCCCACGCCGTGCGCGACGGCGAGGAACTGCCGCCCAGCGTGCGCCGTGACCAGGCCACGCTGGCCAACCAGCTGCGCGAGGCGCTGGCCGCCCGGCACGGGGAGCGCATCGCGCGGCTGACCCGTCTACTCTTCGAGAGCGAGCCCGGCCGCCTGTAATCCGGGCAGGCGACACAAGTTGAAATAGTCCCCGAGTTGAATCGCCTGGGGGCCAACCGTATATACCCCGCATACTATTCAGCGATCCCGTGCGCTACTGTGCCCGGCGATCCGGAAAGCCGCGTTCCCAGGCGGTTTTCCCCAATGTCACCGTGAGGAGAAGCTTTACGCCATGATGCGCATCCTGTTGTTCCTGGCCACCAACCTGGCAGTTCTGGTGATCGCCAGCATCACCCTGAAACTGCTCGGCGTGGACCGTTTCACCGGCCAGAATTACGGTAGCCTTCTGATTTTCTGCGCCGTGTTCGGCTTCGCCGGCTCCCTGGTTTCGCTGTTCATCTCCAAGTGGATGGCGAAGATGAGCACCGGCACCGAGATCATCAGCCAACCGCGCACCCGCCACGAACAGTGGCTGCTGCAGACCGTCGAAGAACTGTCCCGCGAAGCCGGCATCAAGATGCCGGAAGTGGGCATCTTCCCTGCCTACGAGGCCAACGCCTTCGCCACCGGCTGGAACCGCAACGACGCACTGGTCGCGGTCAGCCAGGGCCTGCTCGAGCGCTTCTCGCCTGAAGAGGTGAAAGCCGTGCTGGCCCACGAGATCGGCCACGTGGCCAATGGCGACATGGTCACCCTGGCGCTGATCCAGGGCGTGGTGAACACCTTCGTGATGTTCTTCGCGCGCATCTTCGGCAACTTCGTCGACAAGGTGATCCTGAAGAACGAAGACGGCCCGGGCATCGGCTACTTCGTCGCGACCATCTTCGCCGAACTGGTCCTGGGTATCCTCGCCAGCATCATCGTCATGTGGTTCTCGCGCAAACGCGAATACCGTGCCGACGAAGCCGGCGCCCGCCTGGCCAGCACCGGCGCGATGATCGCCGCGCTGCAACGCCTGCGCGCCGAACAGGGCGTACCGGTGCAGATGCCGGACTCGCTGCAGGCCTTCGGCATCAACGGCAACCTCAAGCACGGCCTGGCTGGCCTGTTCATGAGCCACCCGCCGCTGGAAGACCGTATCGAAGCCCTGCGCGCCGCTGGCCGCTGAGTTTCAAGGCAATAAAAAAGGGCGGCCCATGGGCCGCCCTTTTTCATGCCTGCGACTCAGCCGCGACGCAGCGCGAACACCACCTCGTCCAGATGGCCGACGCCACGCTTGAGGAACTTCGGGTTCTCCGCCAGCACGTCGAGGCGCTCCACCTCTTCCACGCTCCACGCCGGGGCAAACAACCCGCGCACCTCCTCCGCCAGCACGGCGAACGGCGGGCCGTCCATTTCCGCCTGCGGGTATTCCAGGCTGACCAGCAACCCCCGCGCCTGCTGCGGCAGGATGCGCTGCAGATGCGCCGCGTAGGCCGTGCGCAGGTCCGGTGGCAGGGCGATCAGCGCGGCGCGGTCATACAGCCCGCTGCAGCCCGCCACCTGCTCGGCGCTCACGTCGAAGAAGTCGCCCTGGAGAATCTCCAGGCGCTCGTAGCTGTAGCGGCGCAGCGCGCCCTCCGTGCTGACCTGCGGGGTCACCCCCAGCTCGGCGAAGAAGTCCACGGCGGCACGCTCGGCCAGTTCGACACCCAGCACGCGGTACCCCCACTGCGCCAGCCAGAGCATGTCCAGGCTCTTGCCGCACAGAGGCACCAGGACCTGCGAATCCTCGGGCAGCCCGAGGTTCGGCCAGTGCCGTTGCAAGCCCGGATTCACCGCCTGCTGATGGAAACCGATTTCATTGCGCGCCCAGCGCGCCTGCCAGAATTCATGTTGCATAATCACCTGCTCATACACTGCGCAACGCGCGGGGCAGCAGCCAGCGCCACCAGGCGCCGCGCCGCTCGCGCTGACTCTCTCCGGCGTCGAGGATTTTCAGCCGCACCTGGTCACCGCGAACCCGCTGCACGCAGATCTCGGTGCCATCCTCCAGACGGAGGCAGTCGCCGATTTCGAGCATTAGGATTTGTTCGACTTGCTGCATAGCTGAATTCGCCATTCGCTTCGGAAATTTCCGCAAACTCTAACGCATCGTCCGACTGACATCCCGGCGAAGTGCTCTATGGCGCTCCACTCCCTGAGTCTGGAACCGAGTTGGCACTTCTGCCGGGAAGCAATCGGGGTATCAAACCCGGCAAATTCATCGATATTTACGATCATTACTTTCAAAAACCTATACTGGTTTTCGATCTTTAGCCGCGTGAACATAGAGGCATCCCCGTAGCGAGGTTCGCCATGCTCCCTGCCCTGTTCATCTCCCACGGCTCCCCCATGCTGGCCCTGGACCCCGGCGCCAGCGAGGCGCCGCTCAAGCGCCTGGCGCACGAACTGCCGCGCCCGAACGCCATCCTGGTGGTTTCCGCCCACTGGGAAACCCCTGACCTGCGCGTCACCGCCTCTCCCCAGCCAGACACCTGGCACGACTTCTATGGCTTCCCGCCGGAGCTGTATGCCGTGCAATACCCGGCCAAAGGCTCGCCGGAGCTGGCCCAGCGCGTCGTCGACCTGCTGGCCGAGGACGGCCTACCGGCCAGCCTCGATGCGGAGCGCCCGCTCGACCACGGCGCCTGGGTGCCGCTGAGCCTGATGTACCCGGCTGCCGACATCCCCGTCGTGCAACTGTCGTTGCCCAGCCGCCTGGGTGCGGCCATGCAGCAGCGCATCGGCCATGCCCTGCGTGCCCTGCGCGAGGAAGGCATCCTGCTGATCGGTTCCGGCAGCATCACCCACAACCTGGGCGAACTGGACTGGCATGCCGGCCCCGAGGTCATCACCCCCTGGGCGAAGGTCTTCCGCGACTGGATGGTGGCCCGCCTGCAGGCCGACGACGAAGCCGCCCTGCTCGACTATCGCCAGCAGGCGCCCCACGCGGTACGCAACCACCCACGCGACGAACACCTGCTGCCGCTGTACTTCGCCCGCGGGGCCGGCGGCCCGGCGATGACGGTGGAGCACGCCGGCTTCACCCTCGGCGCGCTGGGAATGGACATCTACCGCTTCGGCTGAGCACCACCTGTGGGAGCGAGCTTGTCTCGCGAACAAATTCCCGGCAGCGACGTCATCAAGCGGTTCGCGAGCAAGCTCGCTCCTACAGAAAGCGGCCAGGTGCCGAAGGGATTTTCCCCGGAAACGAAAAAGCCCCGCCAAGGCGGGGCTTTTTCATGGGCTGGAGACTGACGAATCAGTCTTCGCGGTAGCGGCGCAGGCGCAGGGCCTTGCCGGCGACGCGGGTGTCCTTGAGCCTGGTCAGCAAACGGTCGAGGTTCTCTTCCGGCAGCTCGATCAGGCTGAAGGTCTCGCGGATCTGGATGCGGCCGATGGCCTCGCGGGACAGGCCGCCCTCGTTGAGGATGGCGCCCAGCAGGTTCTTCGCCTGCACGCCGTCACGGGCGCCCAGGGCGGTACGGCAACGGGCCTTGCCTTCCGACGGCGGAGCCAAGGTGCGGGGTGCGCCGCTGCGCTCCGGACGGTCGCCGCGCTCGGGGCGATCGCCACGTTCGCTGCGCTCGTAACGGTCGCTGCGCTCACGCGGGGCGGCCGGGGTCAGCGGCTGTTCGCGGCGGACCGATTCCAGGTCCAGCGCCTTGCCTTCGGTCAGCTTGGCCAGCAGCACGGCGGCCAGGGTGTCCATGTCGGTACCCAGGCGACGGCACAGCTCGTCGCGCACGGCGCCACGGCTGGCAACTGCGTTGGCCAGCAGCGGTTGCAGGCCGGTGGCCAGGCGGTTCAGGCGGGCTTCGAGCACGGTGTCGGCGTCCGGCAGGCGAACTTCGCCGACCTTCTGACCGGTCACACGCTCGATCACCTGCAGCATGCGGCGCTCACGCGGGGTCACCAGCAGCAGGGCGCGGCCTTCACGACCGGCACGGCCGGTACGGCCGATACGGTGTACGTAGGATTCCGGATCGTAGGGCATGTCCACGTTCAGGACGTGGGTGATGCGCGCCACGTCGAGGCCGCGGGCGGCGACGTCGGTGGCGATGACGATGTCCAGCGAGCCGTCCTTCAGGGATTCGATCACGCGCTCACGCTGGGCCTGCGGCATGTCGCCGTTCAGCGCGGCGGCACGGTAGCCCTGGCGCTCGAGCAGCTCGGCGATGTCCAGGGTGGCCTGCTTGGTGCGGACGAAGCCGATCAGCGCGTCGAACTGCTCGACTTCCAGCAGACGCAGGATCGAGGCCGGCTTCTGGTCGGCGTGAACCATCAGGTGCGCCTGCTCGATGCGGGCGACGGTCTGGGTCTTGGCAGCGATGCGGACGTGCTTGGGCTCTTTCAGGTGGCGCTCGGCGATGCTGCGGATCGAGGCCGGCAGGGTCGCGGAGAACAGCACGCTCTGGCGGCTGGCCGGCATGGCTTCGAAGATCACTTCGAGGTCATCCATGAAGCCGAGCTTGAGCATTTCGTCCGCTTCGTCGAGCACCAGGCTCTTGACGGTGGACAGCAGGTTTTCGTCGCGACGCAGGTGGTCGCACAGGCGGCCCGGCGTGGCGACCACGACCTGGGCGCCCTGGCGCAGCGCCTTGAGCTGCGGGCCCATGGGCGCGCCGCCGTAGACGGCAATGACGCCGACGCCCGGCATCTGCTTGGAATAGGTTTCGAACGCGGTCGCAACCTGCAGGGCCAGCTCGCGGGTCGGCACCAGCACCAGTACCTGCGGTACGCGGCGGCTCGGGTCGATCTGCGACAGCATCGGCAGCGCAAAGGCAGCGGTCTTGCCGGTCCCGGTCTGGGCCTGGCCGATCATGTCGTGGCCTTCGAGGATCACCGGGATCGACTGGGCCTGGATCGGCGAGGGCTCTTCATAACCGACAGCGGCGATGGCAGCGAGAACATTGGGGTGAAGACCGAGCGCGGCGAAGCCGGCGGTTTCCTGGGTCATGGGTTTTGCCTCTAAATACATCCGCAAAGACCCAAGAGCCGAGCTGCGCATGCCCTGTACGACAATGAAGTCACCCAGGCAGCTGGAAGCGGGGATTTGCGAAATGAAGATTGGAAGAATGCGTCAAGGAAGTCCGCACTGCGGACACATAGACCGAGCGTGAAGCTGCGGAAAAATGCGGGATCCGAAACGAGGCCAGCGTTTGGCCGGCGCGTATCATACCGGAAAATCCTGACCAATGTGTTTCTTTTCGGAACATGGCCGGCGAACGGTCATTGCGTAGACAATCCCGCCACTGCCGGCTATACCCTGCTGGCCACCTGTCCGGAGCCCTACCGATGACCGCCAGCAGCGAACCGCGCATCACCGTCGAACGCCAGGACCACGTCCTGCTGCTAGGGCTGAACCGGGTCGAAAAGCGCAACGCCTTCGACCTGGACATGCTCACCCAACTGGTCCAGGCCTTTGGCGACTACGAGCGGGACGATGACCTGCGCTGCGCGCTGGTGTTCGCCCACGGCGACCACTTCACCGCCGGCCTGGACCTGGCCAACATCGGCGAGACCTTCCGCACCGGCTGGACCATGCCGGAAGGCTCGGCCGACCCGTGGGGCACATTCGGCGGCCGACGCCTGACCAAACCGTTGCTGGTGGCCGCGCAAGGCTACTGCTTCACCCTGGGTATCGAGCTGATGCTGGCCGCCGACATCAACCTGTGCGCCAGCAACGCGCGCTTCGCCCAGCTCGAAGTGCAGCGCGGCATCTTCCCCTTTGGCGGCGCCACCCTGCGCATGCACCAGGTGGCCGGCTGGGGCAACGCAATGCGCTGGTTGCTCACCGGCGACCCGTTCGATGCCCACGAGGCCTACCGCATCGGCCTGGTGCAGGAAGTCACCGCGCCGGAGGAACTGATGCCCCGCGCCCTGTGGCTGGCCAAGCGGGTCGCCGCCCAGGCGCCGCTGGGCATCCGCGCTACCCTGGCGTCGGCGCGCCGCAGCCTGGACGAAGGTGAGGAAGCGGCGGCGCGGCTGCTGCCCGCCATGGCCAGCGAACTGCTTTCCACCGAGGATGCGCAGGAAGGTTTGAACGCCATGCTCGAGCGCCGCGAAGGCCGATTCCAGGGCAAATGAGCGCCCGCGCAAAACGCAAACGGAACGCTCGTGCGAAAAGCGCTATATCCAAGGTATTAGAAATACTGGCAAAACGGTCTTAATTCTTTAGTTTTCCCTTCAAAATCAGATAGTTATTTTTCACAAAACGACTATATACAAGTTCCAATTTCGCGCCTGAAAACAAACCTCTAGAACTGACTCCAGAGCAGCTCAGTGGCTCGCCGGATACCGACCGGGACGCACGCTGACTGACGTTCTCATGGAGGAATTCGATATGTCTGGCCCGATCCGCGTTTTCGCACTTTCCCTTCTCGTTGTTGCCCTGTCGCTGCAAGGTTGCAGCAGCCACGGTGGTAGCAGTCACCACCGATCTTCCGATAGCAGCTCCACCGATGACGGCTCAGGCTCGGGTGGCAGCGGCGGCAGTGGTAGCGGCGGCGATGGCTCCGGCGGCGGAACCGACGGCAGCGGTGGCACTGGCGGCACCGGTGGCACGGGCGGGACGGGCGGCACCGATGGAACAGGCGGTACCGGCGGGACTGGCGGCACCGGAGGCACCGGAGGAACCGGTGGCAATGGCGGTGGCGACGGCACGGGCGGCGGCGAAACTCCCGGCGGTGGCACCACGCCCCCGGCCAGCACTACCGGCAACATCCTGACCAATACCGGCGAAGCCGTCTCCAATGTCGGCGACACCGTGAGCACCGTGGGCGGCGTGGTGAAGAACGTCGACCTGCCGATTCTGGGCGATGGCGTCACCCAGAATGCCGGCACCCTGATCCAGGAAGTCGGCGCGGGCGTCGACAGCGTCGGCACCGGCGTCACCAATGGCCTCGGCCAGCTTGGCAACAACCCCAACGCCCTGGGCACCACCGTCGCCGGCGCCACCGGTCTGGTCAGCCATACCGGTGGTGCGGTCAGCAGCCTGGGCGACACCGTGGCCGCCATCGGCGATGCACCGGTGCTGGCCAATACCCCGCTCAACGGCCTGACCGGCCAGGTGGGCGGCCTGGTGGACGGCGTTGGCGGCCAGATCACCATGCTCGGCGACTCCCTCAGCGGCGCGGTCACCACCGGCCCGCTGAGCCAGCTCACCACCCAGCTCAGCGGCACCACCGCCGGCCTGGTGGGCACGGTGGAAGGCACCACCCGGAGCGTCGGCTCCGTCACCGGCCTTGGCACCCCGGTGAACAACCTGTTGACCACCGTCGGCGGCGTTGTGACCCAGACAGGCAACCAGGTCGCCACGGCGAATCCCGCCCTGGCCCCGGTCGGCGGAGTCGTCAGCGATGTGGGTCAGGCAGTCAGCGCCACCGGCGGCCTGGTCAATGGCAGCACCGCCGGCGGCGGCCTGCTCGGCAGTGTGACCGGCTCGCTGGGCGGCGCCACCGGTAGCACCAACCCGGTGGGCGGCGTGGTCAGCGGCGTGACCGGCGCGGTCGGCGGCCTCACCGGCTCGCTGGGCGGCGCCACTGGCAGCACCAATCCCGTGGGCGGCGTGGTGAGTGGCGTGACCGGCGCCGTGGGCGGCCTGACCGGCTCGCTGAGCGGCGCGACCGGCGGCAGCAACCCGGTAGGCGGCCTGGTCAACGGCGTCACTGGCACCCTGAGCGGCGTGACCAGCGGCCTCACCGGTAGCGGCGGCCTGGTGGCCGGGGCAGGCGTAGGCGTGGGCAGCACCACCCAGGGTTCCGGGGTGGCGGTCGGCGCCGGCGCCGGTACGACTGGCGGTACCAGCGGTCAGGGAGGCCTGCTGGGCAATACGCTGGGCGCCGTGGGTGGCGCGCTGGGTGGTGTGACCGGCGGACTGGGTGGTGGATTGGCGATCGGTACGCCCAAGCAATAATCCGAATTACACCCATACTGTGATAACCAGGAGCCACCCACGGCTCCTGGTCCTTTTATCGAAGTCGGTCTCATGGAGGAGCCAGATGCGCAAACTCGCTGTCCTGCCCCTGTTGTTGGCTGCACCTTTCGCCTGGGCCGAGCGCCCGATCCAGCTTCCCGGCTCCGATATCGAACAGACACTCCCCCGCCCCAACCTCCCCACCGGCGACCTTCGCCCCACCGCCCCCAAGGTCAAGGCGCCCGAACCCTCGGCCAGCCAGCCCGGACAAATCCTCCAGCAACGCGTCCGCATCAAGCGCATCGAGCTGGCCGGCGGCAAGCACTACCCCGTCGACACCTGGAAACCCCTGCTGGAGCCGCTGACCAAGCGCACCATCCAGGTCAGCGAACTGGTGGCCGCCGCCAAGGCCATCACCCAGCGCTACCAGGACAACGGCTACTTCATCTCCTTCGCCTACGTGCCCAACCAGGACTTCCGCAACGGCGTCGCGCGGATCGTGCTGGTCGAAGGCCACATCACCCAGGTCCGCTCCGCCGGTGACCTGGGCGTGCACCAGATGCGCGTGGACCGCTGGATCGAGAAGCTCAAGGCGGAGAAGCCGCTGACCCGCGAGAGCTTCGAGCGCTTCAGCGTGCTGATGAGCCGGGTACCCGGCATGCAGATGGCCATGGCGCTCAACCCGCCCACCACCAACGACGGCGGCGCCGTGCTGGAGCTGGCCGGCAAGCAGAAGCGCTTCGATACCGGCATGAACCTCGATTCCCGGCGCGGCGAGCAGCGCGGGCTGTTCAACGCCGAGGTGATGTCCCTGCTCGGCTGGGGCGAGCAACTGCAATTCAGCTACCTCTACCCGCCGGGCGACGATCACGAGTACTACCGCGCCTGGAACTACAGCCAGCTGCTGGGCGACAACGGCCTGCAACTGCTGGCCGGCTACAGCAAGTACAACTCCCGCCCGGGCGAGAACCTGCGCCTGGCCAGCGGCCTGGAGTTCGAACGCAAGCGGCAGAACGAGCGGGTCAGCGCCGGCCTGGGGATTCCCCTGGTGCTGCGCCGCGACCTGACCTGGGACCTCAACCTGCGCGGCTACACGGTCAACGACACCAGCACCTACGACCTGGTCTACCCGGCCATCCCCTTCCGCATCGAGCAGAAGAGCAAGCTGCGCGTGGTGGGCATTGAAAGCGTCGTCCAGCAGTTCGCCGAGAAGCGCGTGCGCGCCGGCAGCGTGGCGGTGTACCAGGGGCTCAACGGCATGGGCGCGGAGGCGCCGGAGCCGATCAAGAAGAATTTCACCCGCCTGCTCGGCTACGGCGCGCAACAGGACAAGTTCGGCTCCAACTGGCAGGGCGTGGTGACCGCCGCCTTCCAGTGGAGCGACGACGTGCTGCCCGATTCCGAGCAGGTCACCTATGGCGGCGCCAATTTCGGCCGCGGCTATCCGGACGACCAGGCCAGCGGCGACAAGGGCTGGGGCGCCTCCTACGAGGTGAACTACTCGTTCCTGCGGCAGAGCACGGTGCTCAACCAGATCCAGCCCTACTTCGTCGTCGACACCGCGCGCACGCGCTACAACCAGGACGGCCTGATCGAGAACAAGCTCGGCTCGGCGGCGCTGGGCGTACGCTTCTCCGACCGCAAGCACTACCTGGTGTCGATGGAAGTGGCCAAACCGTTCGGCGACCGCCCGGCTGACAACAACGAGCGCAGCCCGCGGCTGAACTTCGCCTTCAGCTACCAGATTCCCTGAGGTTGCCCTCGGTGCCGGGTCACTGCGCGGGCCGCAGTGACTCGATGTAGGTGCGCAGCGAGTAGCCCAGCGTCGGTTCGAGCTGGCCGACGCGCTTCTTCAGGCCGCGCAGGTTCAGCTCCTGGTCCAGTGCGGCGGGCACGAAGACGATCACGTTGCCCTCCGGCACCGGGCATTCCCAATAGTGCCGGTTGAAGCGCCCGCGCAGCAGCGCGGCGCCCAGCGGCCGGCCATCGTCGGTGCTCCACTGGTTGATCACCAGCCAGCCGCCCGGCCGCAGCCGCTCGCGGCAGGCACCCAGGAAATCCCAGCCGATGTGCGCCGGCGCAGGTCCGGTGTCGGTATACAGGTCGAGGAAGATCAGGTCCGCCGGCTCGCACCCGGCCAGCTCCTGCACCGCATCGCCGATGCGCAGGTTCAGCCGCTCGTCTTCCACCAGCCCCAGGTGTTCGCGGGCCAGGTGTGGAATCGACGGGCGCAGCTCGATGGCCTCCACCTCTTCCAGCGGCAGGTACTTCAGGCAGGCCTGGGTCAGGCTGCCGGCACCAAAACCGAGGAACAGCGCGCGGCGCGGGCGCGAATGGCACAGCGCGCCGACCAGCATGGCGCGGGAGTAGTCGTACTCCAGCCAGCTCGGGTCGCCCATCAGCACGCAACTCTGCTCGACCTCGTCGCCGAATTCCAGGTAGCGGAAGGCGCCGCTTTCCACCACGCGGATCACGCCGAAGTCATCGTGTTCCTCGACGATCAGCCGCTCTTCGCCCAGCGGCGCGTCGCTCAGCAGCTCCTCGCTCACGGCCGGCTCCGGGCAGGCACGGCGGTGACAATGCAGCCCGCCGACAGCGGCGAACGGCACGGATTGCCATTGAAATACAGGGGCTCGCCCACGCAATAATCCTTCGAATCAAGACGGCCAACCACCACCGGGTCGGCAAAGCCGCAAGAATAACAGCCCACGAGGCACAACCGAGCATGCGCCAGCGCAACGCCCTTCGCGATTCCACCCAGCGGCACCCATTCCCCTCGACCTTCCCCACCCAGTGCGCCCCGGCGTACTGCGCGGGCGGCTGATCGCACGCCCGGTTTCGCCGGCCTGCCTTGCGCCACCCCAGCGTTCCCCTGGACACGGACGTCCCCCCTCTTTGCCCGGCAGCCAGCCGCGCGCGGCCAAGGCCGAGCTGATACCATCGGCGGATACCGTCCACAGCCGCGAAGATCCGCCGATGAGCCTGCCCTGGAGCCCCGATAGCTGGAGAAGCAAGCCGATCCAGCAACAGCCCGCCTACCCCGATGCCAACCGCGTGAGCGAGGTGGAGCGCACCCTGGCCAGCTTCCCGCCGCTGGTGTTCGCCGGCGAGGCCCGCGAGCTGCGCCGGCAGTTCGCCGAGGTCACCGCGGGCCGCGCCTTCCTGCTGCAGGGCGGCGACTGCGCCGAGAGCTTCGCCGAATTCTCCGCGGCGAAGATCCGCGACACCTTCAAGGTGCTGCTGCAGATGGCCGTGGTGATGACCTTCGCCGCCGGTTGCCCGGTGGTGAAGGTCGGGCGCATGGCCGGGCAATTCGCCAAGCCGCGCTCCTCCGGCGATGAGACCATCGGCGGCGTGACCCTGCCGGCCTACCGCGGCGACATCGTCAACGGCATCGGCTTCGACGAGAAGAGCCGTGTGCCGGACCCGGAGCGCCTGCTGCAGGCCTACCACCAGTCCACCGCCTCGCTGAACCTGCTGCGCGCCTTCGCCAACGGCGGCTTCGCCGACCTGCACCAGGTGCACCAGTGGAACCTCGATTTCATCGCCAACTCGGCGCTGTCCGAGCGCTACCAGCAACTGGCCGACCGCATCGACGAGACCCTCGCCTTCATGCGCGCCTGCGGGCTGGACACCGCGCCGCAGCTGCGCGAGACCAGCTTCTTCACCGCCCACGAGGCGCTCCTGCTGAACTACGAGGAAGCCTTCATCCGCCGCGACAGCCTCACCGGCGGCTGGTACGACTGCTCGGCGCACATGCTGTGGATCGGCGACCGCACCCGCCAGCTCGATGGGGCCCACGTGGAGATGCTGCGCGGCGTCGGCAACCCCATCGGCGTGAAGGTCGGCCCGAGCATGGACAGCGAGGAGCTGATCCGCCTGATCGACATCCTCAACCCGGACAACGACCCCGGCCGCCTCAACCTCATCGTGCGCATGGGCGCGGACAAGGTCGGCGACGGCCTGCCGCGCCTGATCCAGACCGTGCAGCGCGAAGGCAAGCAGGTGCTGTGGAGTTCCGACCCCATGCACGGCAATACCATCAAGGCTTCCAGCGGCTACAAGACCCGCGATTTCGCGCGCATCCTCGCCGAGGTCCGGCAGTTCTTCGAGGTGCACCAGGCCGAAGGCAGCTACGCCGGCGGCATCCACATCGAGATGACCGGACAGAACGTCACCGAGTGCATCGGCGGCGCGCGGCCGATCACCGAGGACGGCCTGAGCGATCGCTACCACACCCATTGCGATCCGCGCCTGAATGCCGACCAGTCGCTGGAACTGGCGTTCCTCATTGCGGAAACGCTGAAGCAGGTTCGGCGCTGAATCCGACACAGCGCTCAGACCCGTCCTAAAGCCACTTCCCTTGGTTGACGCTCCCGGGATGTCTTCCTAGAGTGACCGCCCTTTTCGGGGGGCGCCCGCCTCCCACGGATTTCGTCAACCAAGGAAGAAACCATGACCCTCCACCGTTCCCTGCTCGCCCTGCTCATCGGTGCCAGCGCCGCCCTCGCCGGCTGCCAGAACATGAACACCGACAACCTCGTGCAATCGGGCATGCTGGCCATGAAAGCCGCCACCCTGAGCGACGCCGAGATCAAGCAGGTCGCCGACGAAGCCTGCGCCAAGCAGGACGCCGAAGCCACCATCGCTCCCGCCTCCAGCGCCTACACCAAGCGCCTGGACAAGATCGCCGCCGCCCTGGGCAACCCGCTCAGCGGCACCAGCGTCAACTACAAGGTCTACCTCACCAGCGACGTCAACGCCTTCGCCATGGCCAACGGCTGCGTGCGCGTGTACTCCGGCCTGATGGACCTGATGAACGACAACGAAGTGGAAGGCGTGCTCGGCCACGAGATCGGCCACGTCGCCCTCGGCCACGTGAAGAAGGCCACCCAGACCGCCTACGCCACCGCCGCCGCGCGCACCGCTGCCTCGGCCGCCGGCAACAGCGCCGTCGCCGCCCTGTCGCAGTCGCAGCTGGGCGAAATCGGCGAAGCCCTGGTCAACGCGCAGTTCTCCCAGTCCCAGGAATCGGCCGCGGACGACTACTCCTTCGACCTGCTGAAGAAGCGCGGCATCGCCCTCGAAGGCCTGGCCAGCGCCTTCGACAAGCTGGCCAAGCTCAGCGGTGGCAAGGAAAGCAGCATGTTCGACTCGCACCCTGGCTCGCAGCAGCGCGCCGACCACATCCGCCAGCGCATCGCCAGCGGCAAGTGATCCCAGGCGGGCCTCTTCGGAGGCCCGTTCGTTTTCAGGCCTGCGCCAGCAGCCCCTGCAGCCGCGCACCGGACGGCCGCCGGCAATTCACCGCCACCTGCGCAAGCCCGAGCCACCGGGCTATCTCGCCCAGTTGCTGCGCCAGCGCGGCGTGCCCCTCCTCGCTCAGGCCCTTTTCCTCTTCATGCACGGCATGCACCACCAGCGTTCCGCTGGCGCGATCGGAGCGCAGGTCGACCCGCGCGGCCAGGTGCTCGTCGAACAGGAACGGCAGCACGTAGTAGCCGTACACCCGCTTGTGTTGCGGCGTGTAGATCTCCAGGCGGTAGCGGAAGTCGAACAGCCGCTCGGTGCGAGCGCGTTCCCACACCAGCGAATCGAAGGGCGACAGCAAGGCACTGGCGCGCACCTTGCGCGGGATCACCGGGTCCGCCAGGCAATAGGCCGGCGCCTGCCAGCCCTGCACCTGCACGGGCAGCAGTTCGCCCGCCTCCACCAGTTCGGCCAGCCGCGCCTTGCTGTCGGCAGGGTCGAGGCGGAAGTAATCGCGCAGGTCCTTCTCGGTGGCGACGCCCAGCGCCTGCGCCGAATGCAGCAGCAACTGGCGCTGCGCCTGCTCTTCGTCCAATTCGGGCTGTTGCAACAGGTCCGCGGGCAGTACCCGCTCGGGCAAATCGTACAGGCGCTCGAAACCGCGTCGCCCGGCCACCGTCACCTCTCCCGCGGCGAACAGCCATTCCAGCGCGTGCTTCTCATCGCTCCAGTCCCACCAGGGGCCGGCCCGCTCTGCGCGGGTGGTCAGGCTGCCGGCGCCCAGCGCGCCCTGCTCGCGCACGGCGTGCAGCACCCGCTGGATCACCGCTTGCTGCTCGCGGCCGAAGCGCGCCAGCTGCTGGTAGATCCCCTGGCCCTGCGCTGCACGACGCATGCGCCAGCGCATCAGCGGGTAGAGCTGCAGCGGCAGCAGCGATGCTTCATGGCCCCAGTATTCGAACAGGCGGCGATGCCGCCCGCCGCTCCAGGCTGCCTCTTCCAGCAGCGTCGGCGAATACTGGCCCAGGCGCGAGAACAGCGGCAGGTAATGCGAGCGCACCAGTGCGTTCACCGAGTCGATCTGCAGCACACCCAGGCGCTCCAGCAGGCTGCGCACATGGCGGCGCTGCACCTCGCCGGCTGGCTTGCGCACGGTAAAGCCCTGGGCGGCCAGGGCCAGCCTGCGGGCCTGCTTGAGGGACAGGGATTCGACGATCGGCATCGCGGCCTCCAGGTCTGGACGAGCCCTAGAGCCTAACCGCATTCGCTGCGCCTGGCTGCATCAGGCGGGTTCGCCCAGACGTTCCGGCCTGGGGAAGGGACGCGCGAAGGTGAAGACGTCCGCCGAGGGGCCCTGCAGCCGCAGTCGCTCCAGGCGGTCGCGGGCCATGGCCACGTCCGGCAGCTCATCGACCGGCAGCCACCAGAGCGCGAGGCTGGGCGCGGGCAGGCGCTCCATCCAGTCGCGCTTGCTGCGCAGGACCTGCAGGTGCTCGCCGGCATAGACATAGTCCTTGAGCGCCTCCACCGATTCCCACACCGACAGGTTGACGATGATCAGCGGGTCCTCGAAGACGCGGATGGAGGTGGCATCGCCCTCCTCCGTCTGCAGGCGCCAGACGAAACCGAGGCTGCGCTCGGCAAGGGCATTGATGTGGTCGAGCTGGTCGACGAAGCCCTTCATCAGCGGGTGATCCAGCGGGGCGCGGGCCTTGGCGATGTTGACCTGGGCGAGGTGGTAACGAGCGGACGACGAATTCAACGTCAGGGCTTCCTTGTCATGGTTGTCAACGCAAGCGCGGGCGGCACGGCGAGGGTCCGTGCCGCCCGGCGGGTTCAACGACGAACATCGTCCATCCAGAACGGACGCTCGATTTCTTCGAGGATATCGGCACGGCTCAAGCCGATGTCCTTGAGTGCTTCATCGCTCATGCTCGCCAGCTCACGACGCTGGCGCGCCAGCTCCTGCCAACGCAGGAAGCGCTGTACCACGCGTTTCCATAGCGACACGGTTGTGCCGTTGCGGGCGGAGGCTTTGTGGACATGGTAGGACGCTACGAAACCAAGTTGACCTTTCATCATGCTTCCCTCCCTGTGGGGTTGGATGCAGTTTCCCGCTCGCGCTAAGATCAATCCAACGAATCATTCTTATGCGACTCATCTCGGAGATTGATGAATGAGCAGCTTCCCCAGCATCGACAGCGAACTGCTGCGCACCTTCGTCGCCATCGCCGACCACGGCGGCTTCACCCGCGCGGCCGAGATGGTCAACCGCACCCAGTCGGCGGTGAGCATGCAGATGAAACGCCTGGAGGAAGACGTGCTGGAGCGCAGCCTGTTCGAGCGCGACGGCCGCCAGGTGCGGCTGACGCCCGAGGGGCAGATCCTGCTGGGCTACGCGCGGCGCATCCTGCGGCTGCAGGGCGAGGTGTTCAACACCTTCCGCCAGCCGCACATGGTCGGCTCGGTGAAGATCGGCACGCCGGATGACTACGTGATGCGCTTCCTGCCCAGCATCCTTTCGCGCTTCGCCGAGGCCTACCCGCTGGTGCAGGTGGAAGTGCACTGCGAATCGTCGGCGCAACTGCTGATGCGCAACGACCTGGACCTGTCCATCGTCACCCGCGAGCCGGGCACCGAGATCGGCCAGTTGCTGCGCCAGGAATCCTTCGTCTGGATGGCCGCCGAGAGCTTCTGCCCGCAGGAGCAGCGCCCGCTGCCGCTGGCGATGTTCAACACCGCCTGCTTCTGCCGCGCCTGGGCCTGCAATGCGCTGGAAGCGATGGAGGTGGACTACCGCATCGCCTACAGCAGCCCGAGCCTGTCGGCGCTGTTCGCCGTGGCCAGCGCGGGGCTGGCGGTCACGGCGCAGCTGCAGAGCCTGCTCACCGGCAACCTGCGCATCATCGGCGAAGACGAGGGCCTGCCGGTCCTGCCCACCGCCAGCATCGTGCTGCTGCGCGGGCAGAAGATGACGCCGGTGACCGACAAGCTGGCCGAATACATCGTCGAGGGCTTCCGTTCGTAAGGCGGCTCAGCGCACCGCCAGCAGCACTGCGCAGACGATCAGGAAGGCACTGAAGGCCATGCGCAGCTGGCGCTCGGGCAGAGCGTGGGCCAGGCGCACGCCCCAGGAAATGCTCAGCAGGCCGCCCAGCGCCAACGCGCTGCCCATGCGCCAGTCCACATGACCGTGCACGGCATAGGTCGCCAGCGCCACGCCCGTGCTCGGCGCCGCCAGTGCCAGGGCGAGGCCCTGGGCGATGACCTGGGTCAGACCGAAGACCGACGTCAGCACCGGCGTCGCCAACACCCCGCCGCCGACACCGAACAGCCCACCCAGCGACCCCGCCCCCAGGCCCAGCACCCCCATCCACGGCAAACCGTAGCGCGGCGTGCTGCTGCCCTCGGGCACGCGCTGGAACAACCGCACCAGCAGGTAGAGCGCCAGCAGGACGAGGAACACCACGAAGGCGGTACGCATGCTGCCGGCGTCGAGGTTGACCGCAATGCTCGACGCGAAGAACGCGCAGACCAGGCCGGTCAGCGCCAGCACGCCGGCCTGGGCAAAGTCGATGCGGTTGCGCTGGTGGTAGCGCCAGATCGCCAGCACAACATTGGGCACCACCATCACCAGCGCCGTGCCCTGCGCCAATTGCTGATCCAGCCCGAACAGCACGCCCAGCGCCGGAATCGCCAGCAGCCCGCCGCCGATGCCGAACAGCCCACCCAGGCTGCCCAGGATGACGCCGAGCAGAAAGTCCACAACCAGGTCCCACATCACGCACCTCCACGACTGTGCGCCCATGCTAGAAAACCGTGGCTGGATGGGAAACGCAAAGCGCAGCACAATGGCTTTGCCTTTCTCGCATAGCGAACTTGCCCACATGAATGTTTCCGGCCTCGAAGACCCGCTCGACCTGTATCTGGACGTGCTCGAACACGGCAGCTTCTCCGCCGCCGCGCGCCTGCGCCAGCTCACGCCCTCCGCCGTCGCGCGGCGCATGGATGCGCTGGAGCAAGGACTCGGGTCGACCCTGCTGGTGCGCAGCACCCACCAGGTGCGCGCCACGCCAGCGGGCCTGGCGTTTGCCGAGCGCGCCCGGCGGATCGTCGGCGAACTGCGCCAGGCGCGGGCCGAAGCAGTGTCCCTGAGCACAGCGCCGGAAGGGCTGATCCGCATCGATGCACCGGTGCCCTTCGGCCGCCGCCATCTGGCGCCGGCACTGGCCGACTTCCTCACCGCCAACCCTGGCCTGGATGTGCAACTGCGGCTGATCGACAGCTTCACCGATACCCGCGGAGAAAACCTCGGCCAGGTCGACCTGGTCCTGCGCATCGGCACCCTCCCCGACAGCCGCCTGGTCGCGACGCGCCTGGCGGCCATGCGGCGGATCGTCTGCGCCAGCCCCGCCTACCTGGAACACTACGGCACGCCGGCCTCGCCATCGGCATTGCCCGATCACGTTGGCCTCGACTGGGAAGGCCTCGCGCCGCCGCTGGCCTGGCGTTTTCTCATCGACGGCAAGCTGCAGCACCTGCGGCCGCGCCGGCTGCGCATGACCGCCAACAACGCCGAGACGCTGGTGGAAGGCGCCCTGCAAGGCCTAGGGCTGGCCCACCTGCCGACCTGGCTGTGCAGCGAGTATCTGATCAGCGGCCAACTGGTGCCGCTGTTCTGCGAGAACGGCCTGCCCGAGCCGGAGCCGGGCGTCATCCACGCATTACGCCTGGAGCGTGGCACGCACCCGCGCAGCGAGCGCCTGCTGGCCTTCCTGCTGGAGCGCTTTGGCTTTCCACCGCCCTGGGACGTGGCGCTGGCGGAAGCGCTGTTCAAGAATTAACCATCGCGCTAAATTAATGCGTAATCACCTCTTCGCTTCGAGCGCGAGCCAGGAGCACGCCATGACCCAGCAAGACCCGACCTGCGAAGCCCTCAAGCTGGATAACCAGCTGTGCTTCGCCCTCTACTCCACGTCCCTGCAGATGACCAAGGTCTACAAGCCCCTGCTGCAGGAACTCGGCCTCACCTACCCGCAATACATCGCCATGCTGGTGCTGTGGGAGGAAGACGGCATCACGGTGGGCGAAATCAGCGCGCGCATGCTCACCGACCCCGGCTCCCTCACTCCGCTACTCAAGCGCCTGGAGGCCGAAGGGCTGATCACCCGCACCCGCAGCCAGGCGGACGAACGCGTGGTGCAGCTTCGCCTGACCGAAAAGGGCCGCGACCTGCGCCGACAGGCGGAGCGCATTCCGGCCTGCATCCTGGCCAGCAGCGGGCTAACGTTGGACAGTCTGAAGCGCCTCCAGGAGGAGCTGGTGGAGCTGCGCGGACATCTGCAAGCCCCGTAAACCGGGGCTTATGCCAAAGCTGCAGGTTCTTTAGTCAGAAATCTTCCAATAATTATCTTGCGCACTAAATTAAACAGAACTAACTTTCATCTCACGAACTGCTTAGCGCACCAAACTTTAACCAACCAGACATTCACAGCCAGACACTCGGAGACACACCATGCAAACCATCAAAGCCCTGTACACCGCCACCGCTACCGCCACCGGAGGCCGCGACGGCCGCGCCGTTTCCTCGGACGGCATCCTCGACGTGAAACTGAGCACTCCGCGCGAACTGGGCGGTGCGGGCGGTGAAGCCACCAACCCGGAACAACTGTTCGCCGCCGGCTACTCGGCCTGCTTCATAGGCGCCATCAAGTTCGTCGCCAGCCAGAGCAAGAAGCAGATCCCGGCGGACGCCTCGATCACCGGCAAGGTCGGCATCGGCCAGATCCCCGGCGGCTTCGGCCTGGAAGTGGAGCTGAACATCAACCTGCCAGGGCTGGACCAGGCAGAAGCCGAAGACCTGGTTGCCAAGGCCCACCAGGTCTGCCCCTACTCCAACGCGACCCGCGGCAACATCGATGTACGCCTGAACGTCAGCGTCTGACCTCTCCAGGTCGCAGAAACGAAAAAGCCCGGCATCAGCCGGGCTTTTCTGTGTCTCGAATCAGGCTCAGGCCTTGACGCGGGACTTGTACTCGCCAGTGCGGGTGTCGATCTCGATGGAGTCGCCGATTTCGCAGAAGGCGGAAACCTGGACTTCAGCACCGTTCTTCAGGCGAGCGGTCTTCATCACTTTACCGGAGGTGTCGCCACGGACAGCCGGCTCGGTGTAGACGATTTCGCGAACGATGGTGGTCGGCAGTTCGACGGAGATGACTTTATCGTTGTAGAAGACCGCTTCGCAGACGTCGGTCATGCCGTCTTCGATGAAGGTCAGCACGCCTTCCAGGTCGCCTTTCTCGATTTCGTACTGGTTGAACTCGGTGTCCATGAAGACATACAGCGGGTCGGCGAAGTACGAGTAGGTCACTTCCTTGCGATCGAGGATGATCGGCTCCAGCTTGTCGTCGGCCTTGAACACGGTCTCGGTGCCGGCACCGGTCAGCAGGTTCTTCAGCTTCATCTTGACGACCGCGGAGTTACGGCCGGATTTGTTGAACTCGGCCTTCTGGATGACCCAGGGGGCGCCATTGATGTTGGCAACCTGGCCAGCGCGGAACTCTTGTGCGGTTTTCATACGATTATCCGATTGGATTGGAGACAAAAAACAGGGGCCATATCATAGCCAATTTGTATAAAAACGCACCAGCCCCGCGGCAAGATCGGTTTGTTCGGTCAATCGGCGCTGCCAATCGCCAATCCACGTCGCCCATTCCGGCATCCGCTTCTCCAGCGCTCGCCACGCCTTGCCCGCATCGCCCCGGCCGTTCCAGGCGCTCCAGAAGGCGACCAGGTCCGCCCGCAGTGACTCGTCCAGCCCCTCACCGAACAGCGCCAGGAAGGCATCGAGTTTTTCCAGGTGGACCTCTTCATCCTGCGGATAGATGTGCCAGACGAACGGCCGCCCCGCCCACTGCGCGCGAACGAAGGAGTCCTCGCCGCGCACGGCGTTGAAATCGCAGCTCCACAGCAACAGGTCGTAGTCTTCCTGGCGCATGAACGGCAACACCTGCACGCGCAACGATTCACGCCGGACCTGCTCGCCGACCGCCAGCGACTTTCCGGCCCAGCGCTGGACGTCCGCCAGCACCCTGCCCTCGGGCACCAGCAGCAGCGTTGGCTCGGTGCCGGCAGCCACTGCATCGAGCCAACCGCCCAACGCGGCATTCTCATAGGCAAACAGAGAAATGCGCCGCTCGTTCGCGCGCGGCTGCACGCCGAGGCCTTCGAGGAATCGCAGGCTGGCAGCCGGATCGGCCTGGAAGGCATCGCGCCGGGCGATCAGATCACTCTCGCGCAGCAGGCCACCGGTGGCCGGCGTGAAACCGGGGAAATAGAAGTACTTCTGCAGACCGCTGGCCTGCATCGACGGCAAGCCGTGGCAGGACTCCACCCACGGCTCGGCGCTGAGGTATTCCAGGTTCAGCCACAGCGACGGCCTCTGGCGACGCCCCATGGCTTCTATATAGGCAGCCGGCAGTTCGCAGGCGAACGCTTCGATGACCACGTCCGCTGCGGTGGCTTCCCGCCAGGGCCTGGGCCACAGGCACACATCCACCCCCGCTTGCCGTTGCGACGCGGCGGCGCCGTCGGCCTCGGGGCAGATACGCACGAAGGCTGCGAGGTCGTCGACCCACAGGCGCACCGGCTGCCGATGTTCCTCCGCCAACTGCCGGGCCAGCCGCCAGGTGACGCCGATATCGCCGTAGTTGTCGACTACGCTGCAGAAGATGTCCCAGCTCGCCATGCGCTTTCCTACGTACCAGAGCCTGTCTCAGAAGGCGCCAGTGTACCCGCGATCCCGACCATGCTCCTTAAGCCGATGAATCCGTTGGAAAAAATTTTCAAAAAAGATTTGCCAAGGAGGAAACCTTTGAGTAAAGTGCGCGCCTCGACAGACACAGCGCTGTCGAGAAATCTGGTGAGGTGTCCGAGCGGTTGAAGGAGCACGCCTGGAAAGTGTGTATACGAGAAATCGTATCGAGGGTTCGAATCCCTCCCTCACCGCCAGATTCATGAAAAAGCCCGGCTAAGCAATTAGCCGGGCTTTTTCGTTTTCCGCTTCACACTTTCTTCACCGATAGCCGCTAGTTGCAAGTTGTCAGTTGGACAACTGCACAACGCCGACTAAACAGTTGTTCGACCATTGTCGACACTCTTTCGACAGCTTGGTTCCGAAAGCCGAAAGCGGCGCTGCACCCGCCTGATAGCCTTTGGCAGTGCGCCTTTGCCAGATTGGACAGTTTTTGCCCAAATCGGCCTCGCACTAGTGCTAAGAGCAGGCCTAACATGAAAAAAAAGTGCTGTACTTGCGCTTGGTCAGTTTACTTACTACAAGTAATGAGTACTATGTAGTCCGGCTAATTTCCCAGTCATGGGAGATTGCTTTTAATGGAAATGTCCACCTTAAGGGGAACACGATGAACAACGTTCTGAAATTCTCTGCTCTGGCTCTGGCTGCTGTTCTGGCCACCGGTTGCAGCAGCCACTCGAAAGAAACCGAAGCACGTCTGACCGCTACTGAAGACGCCGCTGCTCGCGCTCAAGCCCGTGCCGATGAAGCTTATCGCAAGGCTGACGAAGCTCTGGCCGCCGCTCAGAAAGCCCAGCAGACCGCTGACGAGGCTAACGAGCGCGCCCTGCGTATGCTGGACAAAGCCAGCCGCAAGTAATAGATCTTCGGATCTGTTCGAAAAAACCGACCCCTCGGGGTCGGTTTTTTTATGCCTGCCGTTTGCTGCCCAGCGCGATCGGCAGGCAACAAAAAGCCCGCTCGACCGGCGACGGTCGGCGGGCTTTGTTGCGTGCCGGGGATTACTGCAGCGGCACGGCGTCCTGGTCGACAGTGGCGGCAACCGAACCGCCCTGCACTTGCGGCTGAGCGATGGCGACCGGCAGGCCGTCTTCGGCAGCGACCACTTCACGCACCACGTTCCAGTCCATCTGCATCTGGCTGGCGATATCCTCGCGCTTGAGCAGGGCGTTGATCACCGCGGTGTGCTTGTCGACCACCGACGGGTCGCCGTTGTCATCGATCGGCGCGTGAGCCTCGAGGTAGATCTTGCCTTCGCTGCGACCGAACTTGTACGGCTCGTTGATGATGCGCACCTTGGTGCCCACCGGGATCATCGAGAACAGCTGGGTAACGTCCCAGTTGTACATACGGAAGCAACCGTGGCTGGTGCGGGTGCCGATACCGAACTTCTTGTTCGAACCGTGGATCAGGTAGCCGTGGAAGCCCAGGCTCATCTTGTACGGGCCCAGCGGGTTGTCCGGGCCCGGCGGCACCACGGTCGGCAGCGGGTCGCCATCGGCGGCGTGCTCGGCGCGGATCGACGCCGGCGGGTACCAGGCCGGGTCCTTGGTCTTGGCGATCACGGTGGTGCTGCCCACCGGCGAACCCCAGCCTTCACGGCCGATGCCCAGGGCGTAGGTGTAGACGACGTTCTTGTCCTTGGGGAAGTAGTACAGGCGGTACTCGGCGAGGTTGATCACTACCCCTTCGCGCGGGCCCGGCGGCAGGACGAAACGGGTCGGAATGATGATCTCGGTGCCCACGCCCGGCAGCCAGGCGTCGACGCCCGGGTTGGCGGCGATCATCTCGGAGTAGCCGAGGCCGTATTTCTCGCCGAGATCGGCGAAGGTGTCTTCGTACTTGGCCTTGATCACCTGGACCTGGCCGACGATATCGTCACCCGGTGCCGGCAGCGGCAGTTCAATGGCGGAAACGGGGCCGGCCGAGAGCAGCGCGGCGAGGGACAGCGAGCAGGCGGCAATGACGCGCGACAACATCCGAGGATCCTTGACGAGGGCAATGAGCAAAGGGTGATCAGTTTACCACCGCAAGCCCCGTCAACGGGAGATGTCAGATGAGCCAGGAACTGCGCGCGCCGCGCTTTTCCTCATCCAGTTGTTTCAGGCAGGCCGCGCAGATGCGTCGATCGCGCAACAGCGGTTTTTCGGCGCCGCGCCACAGCGGCTGGGCCGGCAGCAGGCTGCCGCAGAGCGTGCGGTCCGCCGGGGTCCCCAGCTCCAGTTGGCGCGCCACCAGGTGCACCCGGACCTCGCGGCAGGCGAACAGATCCAACTGCTCATCGGGCTCGATCAGTTGGTAGGCGAAGAGGGTCCAGGCGGGGCGCGACATAGGGGGTTCCAGAAGGGTGCGCAAACATAGCCGAAAGGCCGGGCGCGGGGAAGCCTCGATTCTGCCGTTTATCAACGCGGCGAGTGATCAGAGTAGCGGCTTGAGCGTCGGCCACACGTTGTCCAGCAGTCTGGGCTGCGCCGCCACCGCCGGGTGGATGCCGTCAGCCTGCATCATGTCCTGCACGCCGCCCACCCCGTCGAGGAAGAACGGCACCAGCGCGATCTTCTGCTCGCTCGCCACGCTCTGGAAGACCTGGGCGAAGGCATCGGTGTAGCGCTGCCCGTAGTTGGGCGGCAGGCGCATGCCCAGCAGAACGACCTTGGCGCCCGCCTGCCGCGACTGCTGAACCATCGCATTAAGATTCTGTTGCAATTGCGCCGGCGCCATTCCGCGCAGGCCGTCGTTGCCGCCCAGCTCGATCACCACCAGTGCCGGCTTCTGCTCCGAAAGCAGCGCCGGCAGCCGCGCGAGGCCGCCGGCAGTGGTGTCGCCGGAGATCGACGCATTCACCACCCGGCAGTCGAAACCCTGCTCCTTCAGGCGCTTGTCCAGCAGGTTGACCCAGCCCTGGCTGGTATCCAGCCCCAAACCGGCGCTGATACTATCGCCGACGACCAACAGCGTCTGCGCCGCGGCCTGCTGCGTGATCAGAAGCAACGCCAGGCAGCCGCCCATTAGCCATGCACGCATCGGATTCTCCATGAGCGAACGCATTCTCACCGCGCGGAACCTTAGCAAGGTTGTTTCCAGCGCGGAAGGCAAGCTGACCATCCTCCACGACCTCTCCCTCGACCTCGCCCGCGGCGACAGCCTCGCCATCGTCGGCAGCTCCGGCTCGGGCAAATCCACCCTCCTGGGCCTGCTCGCCGGGCTGGACCTGCCCAGCGGCGGCGAGATCGTCCTGCTCGGCCACGCCCTCGGCAGCCTCGATGAAGACCAGCGCGCCCGCGTTCGCGCCGCCCACGTCGGCTTCGTCTTCCAGTCGTTCCAGCTGCTCGACAGCCTCAATGCACTGGAGAACGTCATGCTGCCGCTGGAGCTGGACGGCCGCAAGGACGCCGAACAGCGCGCCCGCGAGTTGCTGGAGCGGGTCGGCCTGGGCCAGCGCCTGACCCACTACCCGCGCCAGCTCTCCGGTGGCGAGCAGCAGCGGGTCGCCATCGCCCGCGCCTTTGCCGCCGAACCGGACGTGCTGTTCGCCGACGAGCCCACCGGCAACCTCGACACCCACACCGGCGAGCGCATCAGCGACCTGCTCTTCGAGCTGAACCGCGAGCGCGGCACCACGCTCGTGCTGGTGACCCACGACGAACGCCTCGCCCACCGCTGCCAGCGCCACATCCGCCTGGAAAGCGGCCACCTGATCGACCACGTCGAACCCTGACGGACCCGAGCCGATGAAGCCATTGTCGCTGCCCAACCTGTTCCGTCTGTCCCTGCGCCAGCTGTGGCGCGAGGGCCGCAGCGGCGAACTGCGCGTGCTGTTCTTCGCCCTGCTGGTGGCGGTGGCGGCCAGCTCCGCCATCGGCTATTTCAGCGCGCGACTCAACGGCGCCATGCTGGTGCGCGCCGCCGAATTCCTCGGTGCGGACCTGGTGCTCACCGGCACCCAGCCGGCGCAACCACAGCAGATAGACAGCGGCCTCGCGCTCGGCCTGCAGCACGCGCAGAGCGTGGAATTTTCCAGCGTGGTCGCCACCGACAACGGCATCCAGCTGAGCAGCGTGAAGGCGGTCGGCGAGAGTTATCCCTTGCGTGGCGCATTAAAGAGCGCGCCCGCACCGCTGGAGCCGGAAGTCGAAGGCGGCCGCCCGGCGCCGGGCGATATCTGGGTCGAATCACGTCTGCTGGCCAGCCTCGACCTGAAGATCGGCGACAGCGTCGACATCGGCCGCAAGCCCCTGCGCATCGCCCGCGTGCTGACCTACGAGCCGGACCGCGCCGGCGACTTCTACAGCCTCACCCCGCGCGTGATGATGAACCTGCAGGACCTGGACGCCACCGGCGTGGTCCAGCCCGGCAGCCGGGTGCGCTACCGCGACCTGTGGGGCGGCCCGCACGACGCGCTGCAAGCCTACCGCGGCGCTATCCAGGGCAAACTGGCCGCCAACCAGGAGCTACAGGACGCCCACCACGGCAACCGGCAGATCGGCGACGCCCTGGGCCGCGCCGAGCGCTACCTGAATCTCGCCAGCCTCGCCGCCGTGCTGCTCGCCGGCGTGGCCGTGGCCCTGTCGGCCAACCGCTTCGCCACCCGCCGCTTCGACGCCAGCGCCCTGCTGCGCTGCCTGGGCCTGTCGCGCCGCGAGGCCCTGCTGCTGTATGGCAGCCAGCTGTTCGCACTGGGGCTGGTGGCGAGTATCGCCGGCGCCTTCCTCGGCTGGCTGGCGCAACTGGGCCTGATGCAGCTGCTGGGCAACCTGCTGCCGCCGGAAATCCCCGACGCCGGCATCGTCCCCGCGCTCGCCGGAATGGCCACCGGGCTGGTGGCGCTGGCCGGCTTCGCCCTGCCGCCGCTGGCAGCGCTGGGCCGCGTACCGCCGCTGCGCGTGCTGCGCAGCGACCAGCTGCCCGTGCCGATGCGCACCTGGGCCGCGTATGGGTGCGCCCTGCTGGCCCTCGGCCTGATCATGTGGCGCCTGAGCCTCGACCTGAAACTCACTCTCGCCCTGCTTGGCGGCGGCGCCGTTGCCGCCGTGGTCCTCGGCTTCATCCTGTTGCTGGCCCTGCGCGGCTTGCGTCGTGCACTGCAGGGCGCAAGCCTGCCGTGGCGCCTCGGCCTCGGCCAGTTGTTGCGCTACCCGCTGGCGGCCGCCGGGCAGAGCCTCGCCTTCGGCCTGATCCTGCTGGCCATGGCCCTGATCGCCCTGCTGCGCGGCGAGCTGCTGGACACCTGGCACTCCCAGCTGCCGCCCAACGCGCCGAACCACTTCGCCCTGAACATCCTGCCGGCCGAGAAAGACGGCTTCGAGCAGCGGGTGAAGGCGCTGTCGCCCCATGCCGAAGACCTCTACCCGATGGTGCCCGGCCGGCTGGTGGCGGTGAACGGCAAGCCCGTGCATGCCATGAACGAAGACATCCGCAGCGAACGCGCCCTGCAGCGCGACCTCGGCCTGACCTGGTCGGCGCGCCTGCCCTCGGGCAACCGCATCGTCGCGGGCGACTGGTGGCACGCCGGCGAGAAGAGCGAACTGCCGGGCGTTTCGGTGGAAGAGAAGCTCGCCGGCAATCTCGGCCTGAAGGTCGGCGACCATTTGAGCTTCACCGTCGCCGGACAGACTCGCGAAGCGCAGATCCGCAGCCTGCGCGCGGTGAAGTGGGACAACTTCCAGCCGAACTTCTTCATGGTCTTCGAGCCCGGCACCCTGACCGACCTGCCCGTGACCTACCTGACCAGCTTCTACCTGCCGGCCAGCCAGGAACGCCAGCTGATCGAACTGGCCCGCGCCTACCCCACCGTCACCCTGCTCCCGGTGGACGCGCTGCTGGCGCAACTGCGCAGCATCCTCGACCAGGTCACGCTGGCGGTGGAGTACGTGCTGGTGTTCGTGCTCGCCGCCGGCTTCGTGGTGCTGTTCGCCGGCCTGCAGGCCACCCTCGATGAGCGCCTGCGCCAGGGCGCCCTGTTGCGCGCCCTGGGCGCCGAACGCGGCCTGCTGATGCGCACACGGCGCAGCGAGTTCGCCCTGCTCGGCGCGCTCAGCGGATTGCTGGCAGCGCTGGGCTGCGAACTGATCAGCTACCTGCTCTATCGATGGGTGTTCGACCTGCCGTGGAGCCCGCATCCCTGGTTGCTGCTGCTGCCGGTGCTGGGCGCACTGCTGGTGGGCGGCGCCGGGCTGCTCGGCACGCGCCGCGCGCTCAACGTGAGCCCATTGCGCCTGCTGCGCGAGAGCTGATCGGGTAGACTGCCCCGATCACTCCCTCCGCACTGGATGCCATGAGCCGCTATCGTCCGCCCCGCCCCGCCGGTACCCCGCTGATCACCCCCGAAGGCGAAGCGCGCCTGCGCGCCGAACTGCATGAACTGTGGAACGTGCGCCGGCCCCAGGTGACGCAGTCGGTCAGCGAGGCCGCCGCGCAGGGTGATCGCTCGGAGAATGCCGAATACACCTATGGCAAGAAGATGCTGCGCGAGATCGACAGCCGCGTGCGCTTCCTGCGCAAGCGCCTGGAAAACTGCAAGGTCGTCAGCGAGCGCCCGGCCGACCCGAACAAGGTCTATTTCGGCGCCTGGGTCACCCTGGAAGACGAAGAGGGCGAGCAGGCCCGCTACCGCATCGTCGGCCCGGACGAGCTGGACTTGCGCAACAACCACATCAGCATCGACTCGCCGCTGGCCCGCGCCCTGGTGGGCAAGGAACTGGACGCCGAGGTGATGGTGCGCAGCCCCTCCGGCGAGAAGCTGTGGTTCGTGGTGGAAATCGAGTATCCCTGAGGCACATGCGTGCAGGAGCGAGCTTGCTCGCGAACCCGCCCAGCGTGGAGCTGCCGGTGAACCCGCTCGCGAGCACGCTCGCTCCTACAGAATGATCAGAGCGGCGGTGGGCGGCGGGTGATCAGGCCCTGGCGGGCCACACGGGTGAGTTCGTGAACCGCGGACTCCAGCTGCTCGGCCACCGGCGACTGGACGACGGCAAAGTCGAAACTATCGCTGGGGAAGCGCGCCAGATCGGCAAAGGTCTCGGCGAACTGGATCAGGAAAGTGCGCGAGCCGTTCCAGCGCTTGGGCCAGCCATCGAGGTAACGGACGAGGGTGGGCTGGTGATTGCCGCCCAGGAGGATCTTCGGATTGCGACGCACCAGCCCGGTGGTGATCGGGGCCAGGCGCAGATGCGGGTTGGGACAGGTCATGGTGTCTGGTCTTCCACCTCAAAGGTCCTGCTGGACGCGGCGAGAGGCACACCGAACCAGCGCTTTAGCGGTATTTCGATGTCAGCCATGGCTGCATCCGCGCCCCGCAAGTTGCTACTTAAATCGGCGCTGAGCGGCATCCTAGAGAAGGCCCGGCAGCACTGTCAAGGAGACCCGAATCGATGACCACGCCACCCTTGCGGCTGTTCTTCGCGCTGCCCTGCCCGCCCGCGCTGGCGGCGCAGATCTGCGCCTGGCGCGACACCCTGCCCCTGGACGGCCAGCCCGTAGCCCAGGCCAACCTGCATTTGACCCTGGCCTTTCTCGGCTCGGTGCCGCGCGGCCGCAAGGCGGAACTGCGCGCCATCGGCGAGCGCCTGCCGCGCCAGGGCTTCGAGCTGGAACTGGACCACATCGCGCGCTGGGGCAATGGCATCCTGCATCTCGCACCGAGCCACATTCCCGCCGCCCTGCATGAGCTGGTGCAGGCCCTGCGCGAAGCGCTGCGAGCCGGTGGGTTCGAGGTCGAGCAGCGCCCCTTCCATCCGCACATCACCCTTGCCCGCCACGCCCATCACACACCGGCGGCTACCGCCTCCTTCCTGCTGCCCGCCCGGGCGGTCACCCTGTTCAGTTCGGAGAACAGCCCCAGCGGCGTGC
Organism: Pseudomonas sp. GCEP-101; assembly: GCF_025133575.1. NCBI lineage: Bacteria > Pseudomonadati > Pseudomonadota > Gammaproteobacteria > Pseudomonadales > Pseudomonadaceae > Pseudomonas > Pseudomonas sp. GCEP-101. Next base: position 5,912,601 of record NZ_CP104011.1, read on the forward strand.
GCTATCGCGCCATCGGCGAGTGGCCGCTAGACGGCGCCTGAGCGCGCCGCCCATTCGCTGGCGTAATCCAGGAAGCGGCGCAGACCGGCCGTTGGGTATTTGTCGATGTGCAGCGCGCGGAAGAAGGTGCGCCGCAGCGGCCCCAGCGGGTTGCCCAGGCGCACCAGCTCACCGCGTTCCAGCTCCGCCTGCACCACGCGCTGCGACAGGCATCCAATGCCGCATCCGCTGCCCACCAGGTGCTTGATCGCCTCGGCGTTGCTGACCTCCAGGGGGGCGTCGACGCTGCCCAGGCGCGGCAATACCTGCTGCTCGAAGGTCACCCGCGTGCCCGATCCGGCCTCGCGCAGCACCCAGCGCGCCGCGGCCAGATCCCTGAGGGTGACGCGCTCGGCCAGCGCCAGCGGGTGGTCCGGCGCCACCACCAGCAACAGCTCATCGGCCAGCCAGGGCGAGAGCTGGATCTGCGGATGCTGGATCGGCGCCTCGATGAAGGCCACGTCCAGGCGGAACTCGGCCAGCGCCTCGATCACCCCGCCGCTGTTGGCCACCTGCAGCTCCAGGCGGCTGTCGGGCAGCTCGGCGAGAAAGCCGGCCATCACCTGGGGCAACAGGTAGCCGCCGATGCTGCGGCTGGCGCCGAGGCTCAGTTGCACCGGTGCCGATTCGAACAGGCTTTCCAGCTCGGCGCTCTGCGCCAGCAGTGCGCTGGCCTTGGGGTAGAAGGCGCGGCCGTTGTCGTTAAGCGCCAGGCGCTTGCCGCTGCGGTCGAACAGGCGGGTGCCGAGGGTACGTTCCAGCTCCTGCAACGCCTGGCTGGCGGCGGACTGCGAGAGCGCAATGCGCGCGGCCGCCTGGGTCACGTTGCCCGATTCGGCGATCGCGGTGAAGGTCGCCAACTGGCGAAGGGTGAGGCGCGGGCCCATATCGATAAAACCGGTCAACCCAATAAGAACAATCCGTTTTTACACTAAGCGGGGCGGCGGCACCATGGCTTCACCTTATACAAGGAGCCTGCAATGAACGCCCTTCGCCGCCTGCCCTACTACCTCCCCGGCGCCCTGCTCTGCCTGGCCATCGCCTTCGGCTCGCGCCAGCTCATGGAAATCCCCGCACTGCAGCACCTGGGGCTCGGCAGCCTGACACTGGCGATCCTCATCGGCCTGTTGGCCGGCAACCTCGGCCTGGCCAGCTTCGGCGGCATCCGCCCCGGCATCGACCTGTCGCGCCAGCAACTGCTGCGCCTGGGCGTGGTGCTCTATGGCCTGCGCCTGACCTTCCAGGACATCGCCGCCCTCGGGCCGGCCGCGCTGATCATCGATGTCCTGATGGTTGCCAGCACCCTGACCGTGGCCTGGTGGATCGGCGAACGCTGGCTCAAGCTGCCGCGCGAAAGCGCCCTGCTGATCGGCGCCGGCAGCGCCATCTGCGGCGCCGCCGCGGTGATGGCGAGCAGCCCGGTGCTCAAGGCGCGGGCCGAGCACACCGCCGTCGCGGTGGCCACCGTGGTGCTGTTCGGCACCCTGGCGATGCTGCTGCACCCGCTGATCTACGCCGCACTGCCCCATCTGTTCGGCAGCGAGCAGGCCTTCGGCGTGTTCACCGGCTCGACCATCCACGAAGTCGCCCAGGTGGTCGCCGCTGGCCGCGCCATGGACCCGGCCGCCGCCGACGCCGCGCTGATCAGCAAGATGCTGCGCGTCCTGCTGCTGGCCCCGGCACTGCTGATCCTTGGCCGCGTAGGGTGCGCCGAAGCCGCCGAGCCGGGCGCCCGGCGCAAGCTGCACATTCCCGGCTTCGCCGTGCTGTTCCTGCTGGTGACCGGTCTGCGCTCGCTGGGCTGGGTGCCGCAAAGCTGGCTGGCGCCGTTGCAGCAACTGGACGACGTGATGCTCGGCATGGCGATGGCCGCCCTGGGCCTCGCCACCCGCCTGGGCGACCTGCGCAAGGAAGGCCCCAAGCCGCTGCTGCTGGGCGCCGGGCTGTTCGTCTTCCTGCTGGTGGGCGGCGGCTTGATCAATGGCGGCGTACAGTACCTCTTCCATTGATAGGAAACCCGTGCAGGGATGAGCAGGCTGGTTTCTGCACGAGGAACCCACGAAAGATGCCGGGCTTATGCCCAGCATTTTCTTTGCTCTTCGTAGGAGCGAGCTTGCTCGCGAACCGCCTGATGCCGATGCGGCCGGAGGCACTGTTCGCGAGCAAGCTCGCTCCTACAGATATCCCGTGTAGCCGACACAAACGAAAAAGCCGGGCATTGCCCGGCTTTTTCATGGATGTCGCCTGTGCTCAGCTGGACAGCTTGCGGTCCAGGGAGAACGGGCCGGCGCCGCTGATCAGCAACGCGACGCTGATCATGATCAGGGTGAAGGCGTATTCGAAGCCGTTGGCGGTGATGAAGAAGCCATTGGCCAGGTGCACGCTGAACACGGCGACCAGCATGGCCACGATCAGCGGGATGCTCGCCAGGCGCACCAGCAGACCGAGGACCAGGGCCAGACCGCCGAAGAACTCCGCGCTGCCGGCCAGGGTCGCCATCAGGTAGCCAGGAGTCACGCCGAGGGATTCCAGCCAGCCCGCCATGCCTTGCAGACCCGGGCCACCGAAGGCACCAAAGAGCTTCTGCGAGCCGTGAGCCATGAAGGTCAGGCCGGTGGTGATACGCAGCACCGCGATGCCAGCGCCAGCGTTGGTGGTCAGGATGGATTTGATCAGCGAGTTCATGGTGCGTCCTTATGGGAGGCTCTGGTGAGAGCGAAGGGTTGCGTAGGAAGTAGATGACAACCGTGGTTGCTTGGCGACCAATATATCCAGTTTTTCCGATATCAAAAGCGCAAAATCGCGCTAATAACTATCGAACAAACCGATTACTTCTTGATTGCCGCCACGCTCTCACGTGGCTCCAGGCCATCACGTTCCCGCTGATATGCAAGATAGTACTTGTTGACGCTGCTGACGTAGTTCACCACGCCCATACCCAGTTGTTCGGCGGCCACGCGCTCGACCTGGAAGAACCACTGGTTGGGGTTCAGGCCCTGGCGCTTGGCCTCGGCGCGCAGGCTTTGCACCCGCTCGGGACCGGCGTTGTAGGCAGCAAGAACGAAGGCCATGCGGTCCCGTTCGTTGATGCGCGGGCTGGAGAAGAAGCGCTTGCGCAGCATCGCCATGTAGCGGCTGGCGGCCTGCACGTTGTTCTCCTTCTGGTGCACGGTGTTCACGCCCACGGCGCGCGCCGCCGCCGGGGTGATCTGCATCAGCCCGGTGGCGCCGCCGGCGCCGCGCGCGCCGGCATCGAGGTTGGATTCCTTGAAGGCTACGGCGGCCAGCGCCAGCCAATCGACCTTGCTCTGCTCGGCGTAACGCTGCAGCGTCGGGCGCACGGCTTCCAGGCGCTTGCGATCCGGCACCACCAGCGGATTGCGCACCTGGTAGGCGCGGCGGTAGAGGCGCTGGAACGCCACGTCCTGGTCCGCCGGCGCACGGTAATCCTTGAGGAAGCGGTTGACGCTGGCCTGCAGCATCGGTGCATCGCGGCGCACGTACCAGGTCATCGGCTCGCTGTTGTCCAGCACCAGGTGGCGGTCGACGCGCAGCTTGGTGAAGACCTTGGCCCAGCGCTCGGCGATGGGCTGCTCGACCACGGTGTAGTTGAAGATGCCGGCCTGGACCATCTCCAGCACATCCTCCACGGCCAGCGAGGAATCGGTCCACTCCAGCACCAGCGGCGCCAGGCGCTTCTGCGCCAGGCGTTCGTTGACCTTGCGCACGGCCTCGCCGGCGGCGCTACCGGCCGGCAGGGTGATGGTGCGGCCGGCGAGTTGCTCCAGGCGCACGAACTTGCGGTTGCCCTGCTTGGTCACCAGCACCAGCGGCACGTCGGCCTTCCACGGCAGGCTGGGACTGACGTTCTGGCCATCGCGCGCCAGCAGGACCTCCCCGGGCGCAACCAGATCGCCTTCGCCGCGCTGCAGCGCGCCGAGCAATTGATCCTTGGCCTTGGGAATGAATTTGACGGTGAGCGGCTTGCGCCCCGGTGCGCTGTCGTTGAGGTACTGCTCGAAGGCACGCAGCCGGCGGTACTCGACACCGATGGGTTCGCCCTTGATTTCGCCGGAGCTGTTGCGGCTCTGGTTGACCAGCACCCGCAAGGTGCCGCCCGAACGGATGGCGGCCAGGTCGCGGGCGCCACTGCTTTCCTGCTCCCAGTTTTCCGGCTGGGCGGTCAGGCGCGCAGCCGCCGGCAGTGGCGTCAAGGCCACGAGGCACAGCAGTAGCAGCAACAGTCGGGTCATCCAGCTCTCCAGGGGTCGCACTCGGCGGCGGGCCGATTAGAGTGCGGTTTCAGCCGGGGGTTCCCGACCGCCAAGGGCGCGCAAGACTCTCACAGGAGGGACTCAATACCAACCCGAAACTTCCGATAGATCTTCGGAATGCTCCACAACCTGTTGTTTTTCAAGAATTTTCGCTCAAAAAGCGGTATTTGCTATGCTCCGCTTCCGAACAAAAGGAAGAAAAATGCAACTGATCGACATCGGCGTCAACCTCACCCACCCAAGCTTTGCTTCGGAACGTGAAGCGGTCCTCGCACGGGCAATCGAGGCTGGCGTGACGCAGATGGTGCTCACCGGCACCCGCCTCGACGACAGCGAACAGGCCCTGGAACTGTGCCGGCAACTGGACGACGAACAACGTCTCTACTGCACCGCCGGCGTCCATCCGCACGAGGCCAGCCACTGGGACAGCGGCAGCGCGAAGGTGCTGCGTGGCCTGCTGGCCGAGGAGCGGGTAAAAGCCGTGGGCGAGTGCGGGCTGGACTTCAACCGCGACTTTTCGCCGCGCCCGCAGCAGGAGAAGGCATTCGAAGAACAGCTGGGCCTGGCGGTGGAGCTGCAGTTGCCGGTGTTCATCCACGAACGCGACGCGGGCGAGCGCCTGCTGGCGATCCTCAAGGAGTTCCGCGACCGACTCCCCGCCGCGGTGGTGCACTGCTTCACCGGCGAGCGCCGCACACTCTATTCCTACCTCGACCTGGACCTGCACATCGGCATCACCGGCTGGATCTGCGACGAGCGCCGCGGCACTCACCTGCACGAACTGGTGCGGGAAATCCCCCAGGGCCGGCTGATGCTGGAAAGCGACGCGCCCTACCTGCTGCCCCGGACGCTGCGCCCCAAACCCAAGAATGGCCGCAACCAGCCCGCCTATCTGCCCGAAGTGCTGGCCTGCGTGGCCCAGCACCGCGGCGAGAGCGCCGAGCAGGTGGCCCACCACACCACCGCCTGCGCACGACGGTTCTTTGACCTGCCAGAAATTTGAACCAGCTCTCAAGATCGCCCTTCCGCCGCCGATACGTCCGGAAGCGGAAGGTGGGTTGATTCCCATCAATGGCCACCTTCATCCTTTTCACGAGAATAATGGCGCCTTGCCACTGTTCGACCGACAAGAAGAGAGTTATGGCCGCCTGGATCCGCGATATTTCCCTCAAGTACAAGTTCTGGGCCGTCAACGCGGTCGCTTTCGTCACCACGCTGCTGCTGGTGCTGTTCGCCATGCACCAGGAGCTCGATGGCCGCAACCAGCAGGCGCGTCAGGGTGCCGAAGCCCAGGCGCAGTGGCTCAAGAGCTGGCCGGCCGGCTCGGCGCTGCCGGCTTCGCCTAATCTCGTCGGCTTCGCCAGCGGTAGCGCGCCGCAGATCGCCGGTATCGACGGCTCCGCCCTCGCCCGCGCCAGCGGCTGGGTCGACCTGCAGGGTGCGCAATCCCGCGCCGGCACACTCGCCGGCGCCTATGTGCAGGACCTCGGCAATGGCCAGCGCGTCGCCGTGCTCGCCCCCGGTGCCGATTTCTGGACGGTGTTCGAAGACCGCGCCCTGCCCTTCGCCGGCGCCGTGCTGGTACTGATGCTGGCGCTGCTGGCCGCCTCGCAACTGCTGATCCGCTTCATCCTCACCCACCTGCTGACCCTGCGCGACGTCATGCTGCACGTGGAAAAGAGCGGCGACCTGGCCGCCCGCGTGCCGCTGGAAAGCCGCGACGAAGTCGGCCAGATGGCAACCGCGTTCAACGCCATGCAGGCCGGCTACCAGCGCGTGGTCGGCACCGTCGCCCAGGCCGCCGGCCGCCTCGACGAAGGCGCGCGCAGCCTCGCCAACAGCATGGGCCAGGTGCGTCAGGGCATGCTCGGCCAGCAGAGCGAGACCGACCAGGCCGCCACCGCCATCAACGAGATGTCCACCACGGTCCATCACATCGCCCAGCACGCCGCGGATACCCGCGACCAGTCGCAGGAAGCCGACCGCCTCGCCGGCAACGGCCAGCAGGTCGTCAGCCGCGTCGGCCAGTCCATCGCCGGGCTGTCCCAGGGCGTGCAGCAGACCGCCGAGATGATCCAGCAGCTGGCCCAGGACAGCCAGAAGATCAGCAGCGTGGTCAGCGTGATCCACGGCATCGCCGAACAGACCAACCTGCTCGCCCTCAACGCCGCCATCGAAGCGGCCCGTGCCGGCGAGATGGGCCGCGGCTTCGCGGTGGTCGCCGACGAAGTGCGCAACCTCGCCAAGCGCGTACAGGACTCCACCGACGAGATCACCCAGATGATCAACGCCCTGCAGTCGGGCACCCGCGATGCCGTGGAGTTCATGCAGGAAAGCTCGATCAAGGCCGACGGTTGCGTCGAAGAGGCCCGGGAAGCGGGCGAAGCCCTGGCGGCCATCGCCTCGGCGGTGGCGCTGATGCGCGAGAGCAATACGCAGATTGCCGTGGCCGCCGAACAGCAGAGCCAGGTCGCCGAGGAAATGACCCGCTCGGTGGTGGGCATCCGCGACGTCACCGAGCACACCGTGCAGCAGACCGTCGATTCGGCCGGCACCAGCCATCAGCTGGCAGACCTCGCCGGCGAGCTCAGCCGCGCCATCCGCCAGCTGCGCCTGTAATACCTATCGCCCGCATAGCCTGCGCCCATTGGCGCGGGCCTTGCGGCAGCACCTAGACTGCTGACATCCCGCCCGCCTGCGCTCAGGCGGGCTTCTCAGTCTCGGAGCTTCGCCATGGGCAAACGTCACCCCAACCTCCTCGCCTGGCAGTGGCAGGGCTACGCCGCCAACCACCGCAATCCCACCAACCTCGCGCTGCACATCATCGCCGTGCCGCTGTTCATCCTCGGCGCCCTGACGCTGCTCAGCGGGCTGTTCGGCCTGAGCCTGTCGGCGATCCTGCTGGGGGTGATCGGCATGGTGGCCTCGCTGGCCATCCAGGGCCGCGGCCATAAACTCGAAGCGCAGGCCCCCGAGCCCTTCGACGACCGCAAGGACGCCGTGGGGCGTCTGCTGGCCGAGCAGTTCGTCACCTTCCCGCGCTTCGTCTTGAGCGGCGCCTGGTGGCGCGCGTGGCGCCAACGCAAGGGCTGATCGCAGGCGCGGCATTTCGGCCATTCAAGTCGCAGGCGGGTTCGCCGATATAATCGTCGAGATTTCGTCACGAGCTGTTGAGATGTCGGCTTTTCGTCATTTTATTGGCATTTTTGCCTGCCTGTTTCTTGTCGCAACCGTGTACTCGGCCCCGGAACCGGCGGCCGAGCGCAGCGTGCTGACCGTTGCAGTGAAAGGCCAGCCACAGCTCGCGCGGCACTATCGCCTGCGCGACCTGGCCGCACTGCCGCAGACCGAACAGCGCTCCATGCTTCCCGACGAAACCCGTGTGTACCGCTGGCAGGGCGTGCGCCTGAGCACCCTGCTCGCCGGCCTGGAACGCGGACGCGCCCAGCACCTGCGGGTCGAGGCGCTGAACGACTATTCCGCGCTGATTCCGCTGAGCGACCTCGACGCCTTCGAGCCGATCCTTGCCTACCGCCGCGACGGCCACACCCTCGGCATCGCCGAACGTGGCCCGCTGTTCGTCATCTACCCGATGCTCGATCACCCGCCGCTGCGGACCCAGGTCTACTTCAACCGCACCGTCTGGCAGGTAAGCCGCATTACCCTGGAGTGATCGCCGTGCCCCCGCAGCCACCCAGACGGCGCCGTCGCCGCCTGACCGTCATCATCCTCAGCGGCCTGATCGTGGCGCTGACCGTCGGCGCCGGCGCCGCGCTGCGGATGGTGCACCAGCACGTCCGCCAGTTGGCCCATCCCGACGCCCACAGCGAGCTGTGGCAGGCCTACCAGCTGCGCGCCGAGCTGGAACGCTCGCTGGCGACCGCCCGGCAGGTGCTCGCCGGCCAACGCGACAGCGATGCCCTGGCGACACGCGTCGAGGTGCTCGCCAGCCTGCTGCCGCCGCTGCGCAGCACGCCGGTCTATCGCTACCTGGTGGTGCCGCGCCCGGAGGTGCAGGCAACGCTGGAGAAGATCCAGCGCCTGAGCGATGCCTGGCTCGTGCGCGCGCCCTGGGGCCAGCCGGAGGCCGCCAGGCGGCTGGCCGGCGAGATGCTGCGGGACCTGCCGCCGCTGCTGGAGCCGGCCCACGACGTGGTGGTGGCGACCAATATCGCCCTGACCAACTACATGGACGCCGAGCGCCAGGACCTGCAGCACGCCTTCAACCTGCTCGCCTGGGTCCTCTTCGGCCTGGGCCTGTGCAGCGTGCTGCTGGCCCTGCGGGTGATCGCCAACTCGCGGCGCAAACAGCTGCTGACCCAACGCCTGCACGACCTCAACCAGTCGCTGGAGCAACGCGTCGACCAGCGCACCCAGGAGCTGAGCGAGCGCAAGGCGCTGCTGCGCTACATCCTCGACACCAGCCCCAGCGACGTGGCGCTGCTCAGCGACGAGGATTCCCGCGCCCACTACGTCAGTCCCCGGCTGCTGCAGCGCACCGGCGTGCGCCCGGACGAGCCCTTCACCCTGCACCGGCTGTTCGACGACCCGGATGAGCAGGCGCGCTTCCGCCAGTCCCTCGCCGAGCATGGCCAGCTGGACAGCTGGGAAACCCGGCTGGCGGGCAACCCGTCGTACTGGGCGATCGTCTGGGCACGGAAGATGGAAGTGGACGGCCGCCCCGCCTCGCTCGTCTGGAGCTTCGACATCAACCAGCGCAAGGCCATGGAGCAGGAGCTGCGCCTGCTGGCCACCACCGACCCGCTGACCGGCCTGCAGAACCGCCACGCCTTCGTCAAACGTGGCGTCGCCCTGCTCAAGAGCGCCCAGCGCTACGAGCGCCAGTGCGCGGCGCTGATGCTCGACATCGACTTCTTCAAGCCGATCAACGACACCCACGGCCATGCCTTCGGCGACGCCGTGCTGCAAGCCGTGGCGAAGGAACTGACCCAGGGCTTGCGCGAAGTGGACCTGCTGGGCCGCCTGGGCGGCGAGGAGTTCGCCGCAATCCTGCCGGAAACCGACCTGCAGCAGGCCCTGCAGGTGGCCGAGCGGGTGCGCCACAATGTGCAGGCGCTGTCCTTCACCAGCGAAGACGGCAGCCGCGTGCGCCTGACCCTGAGCATCGGCGTGGCCGTTCGCCGCGACGGCGAGCTGCGCCTGGAAGACCTGCTCGCGCGCGCCGACCGTGCGCTGTACCGGGCCAAGGCGGGCGGGCGCAACCGCACGGAGACCGCGCCCGGCATCTGAGCCTGCGGCCGTTAACCGAAGATCGTCACCGTCTGCCGGCCGATGGCGAGCAACTGTCCGTCGGCCGACCAGGTCTGCGCAGCGATATGGCCATAGCCGTCGCGGGCGTGCTCGATGGTCGCCAGGTACTGGCACCAGCCGTTGGCCGGCAAGCGCGGCAGCGGCTGGACGAACTCCACGGTCCAGGTCAGCGAGCTGGAGGGCGCCGGCGTTTTCAGGTGCGGCAGGTTGGCCGGCGGCCAGGCGTCGATCAGCGCCAGCAGGTGGCTGACTTCCATTGGCTCATCGCCCACATCGTCACCGCGAAAGCGCATCCAGCCGCCCATCTCGCGCTCGCGGCTGGCGGAGAACGGCATGTGCCCGACCGCCCAGCGCATAGCGATGTTCTGCGTGAAGGCCGGCATCAGCTTGCGGATGTAGGGCAGTTCCTGGCAGTCCTCGACGGGCTTGAACGCCGGCGGCGGCAGGCCGTCCGCCTGCACGCTGGACTCGCGCGCCACGCCGAAGCTGCCCTGGGCCAGCACCACCACCTGGCCGTTCTGCACGGCGCGGCAGAACACCTGGCTGACCGACTTGCCCTCGCGCAGGACCTCGGCCTCGAAACTCACCGGCACCTCGACTTCGATGGGGCCGACGAAGGTGATCGCCAGCGAACGCACCGGGCGCCCGGCTTCGGCCACCGCCGCCATGGCCTCGTAGGCCAGCGCGGCCACCAGGCCGCCGAAGCTGGCGCGACCTTGCGCCCAGGTGGCGGGAATGACGATGGAGAGCGGCGCGGCGCGCACCGCCTTGAGCATTTCGCTGAAGGACATGGACGACTTCCCTGAGGCTACTGGGTAGAAAGTGCAGGCGGCGATCTTAAGGGCGCCAGCGCTGGCGGCAAACCATCCAAAGCCTTGTTCCCGCCGGTAAATGCCTTGCCATCAATGGCCGCTATGCAGCGCCTTCTGCAGGGCCTCCAGGCTCTCGTCGGCCAGCCGCTCGGCCAGGTCATGGCGGGCGTTCCAATGGGGCTGCAGCGGCATCAGGTCCAACTCGCGCTCGCTGCGGATCAGCCACTGCTCGTAGTCATGCCACTCGCCCAGGGCCGCCTGGGCGTCCTTCAGCGGCGCCAGCAGGCGCTGCGGCACGGCGGATTCCCGGGGATAGGCCTCCAGCGAATAGCGCACCCGCTTGATCAGCAGTCGCAGGCGATGGCGGTCGTGGGCCGGATCCTTCAGGGCCTCGCGCAGCTTCTGCCACTCCTTGGCCAGACGCTTTTCCACCTTGCCGTGCAGGCCCTTGAGCACACCGTGGCGCTCGGCGGTGCGCCACAGCTGCGGCCAGCCGTCCAGGCGCAGCATCAGGCGTTCCCATTGCGGGCTGGCGAGCAGCGTGGCGTAGCCGGAGATCAGCGCCGGCCGGCGCAGCGCCGCGGCGCGCTCGTAGCCTTCGGCTTCGAGCACCGGCAGCAGCACCTCCAGATCGCGCAGCGGGCCGCTGAGCCGGCCCATGTCGCCCAGGGCCTGTTCCAGCTCGTCGATGCCGGGCATCCCGCGCACCGGGTGCAGGAGGCTGCGCAGGCGGCGCACGGCAATGCGCAGGTCATGCAGCGCTTCGGGGTCGGACTCGGCCTTCAGGCGGGACGACGCGGAGAACAACGCGACCTCCTGCTCGATCAGATGGCTCACCAGGTAATCGCAGAAGGACGTCACGGCAGGCTCCACTCAGAGGGTGAACTATCAGGTTAGCCCCCACCCACGCACCGGCAAGGGGGCGCGATGTCACGTTCCGTTTCTGCGCGTGCGGCGCAAGCGCCACGGCAGCTCGCGGCGCAGACGCGCCAGGTGCGCGCGCAATTGCGCAGGCGAGGCGGCCGCGCCGCCATAGCGCTGGGCTTCGAACGCCTGGAGGAAATTGCCGATCGCCTGGGCATGGGCCGGCAGCACCTCGATCGCGCGCCGGCAGAAGTCCCGCGCCCCCTCCCCCGGCCGGCGCTGTATGCCCAGCGGTGCCAGCATGCGTTCGAAGCGCTCGAAGCTGCGCAGCTGCGCATCGGCGGAGCGTCGCCAGGGCTTGAACAGCAGCAGTGCCAGTGCGCCCAGCAGCAGTGCACCGCCACCCACCAGCAACGCGCCGATCCATTGCCGGTCCAGGCCGCCGAACCAGCGCTTGAGCATGTCGCCCTGCTGCTCGGCCTGGTAGCCCAGCACCCAGCGTTGCCAACCGTAGTTGATGTCGTCCCAGGCCATGCGCAGCTGGTTGAGCAAGGCGAACTGGCGGTAGCGCAGCGGCGAGAACGGGTCGGCTTCGAGGAAGCTGCCTTCGCGGCTCATGGCCGCTTCCAGCCCTTGCTCGATACGCTCGGGCGACACCGCGCCGGTGGGGTCGACCCGCGTCCAGCCCTGGCCGCGCTGCCAGTATTCCACCCACGCATGGGCGTCGAACTGGCGCACCGCCAGGTAATTGCCCGACGAGCTCGCCTCGCCGCCCTGGTAACCGGTCACCACCCGCGCCGGAATGCCGGCCGCGCGCAGGACGAAGGCCGTGGCGCCGGCGTAGTGCTCGCAGAAGCCGGCACGGGTGCCGAAGAGGAAACCGTCGATGCGCTCCTCGCCAACCGCTGGCGGCCGCAGCGTGTAGTGGAACGGTTGCTCGCGGAAGGTGCGCAGCATCGCCTGTACCAGTTCCGCCGGCTGCCGATAGCGCTCGCGCAATTGCTGCGCCCAGGCGCGGGCCTGCGGATTGCCGCCCTCGGGCAGGGCCAGGTTGATGCGTTGCGCGCGGGCGCCATCGTCGGGCTCGAGCAACGCTTCCGGCCAGGATGTCGCACGGTACAGCAGCCCCTGCCGCACCGGCTGGCGGCGCTCCAGGTGGAAGTCGCTCATCAGGCGCGCATCGTCCAGGCTGGTGCGCGCCACATCCAGGGCAAACAGCCATGGCCGGCCGTTGGGCTCCATGATCACCTGGTACTGCAGGGGCTGGCCCTGCGGCCGCCATTGCGGCAGGGCGTCGGCACGCTGGTAGGCGGTGCTCCAGCGCACGCCATCGAAGCGTTCCAGCGTCAATGCGCGCCAGTAGAGCTGCGCACGCGGCGGCGGGCTGCCGTCGAAACTCACGCGAAAGGCCAGCGCCGGCGACTGGCTCAGCTCCACCATATCGCCCGGCGCCATGCTGTCGCTCAGCCCGGTGGTGGATTGCTCGCCCGGCATCGGCAAGGACCACAGCGGGCCGATGCGCGGGAACATCAGAAACAGCAGCAGCATCAGCGGCAAGGCCTGCAGCAGCAGGCCGCCGGCCAGGCGCAAGGTGGCCATGGGGCGCGCGGCGAAGCTGCTCTGCTGCAGGCCGATGGCCGCCGCCAGCAGGGCCAGCACGGGGAGCAGGCTGAAGGCGGCGGCGACGATGTCGTCCTGGAACAGGTAACTGGTGGTCACCGCGAAGAAGCCCAACAGGATCAGCACCCACGCATCACGGCGGGTCTTGAGCTCCACCAGCTTGACCACGAACGCGGCGATCAGCAGCACCACGCCGGCGTCGAGGCCGATCAGCGAACCGCGGGAAAACCACACGCCCACCCCGGCCGCTGCCACCAGCGCCAGCTTGGCGACGCCGCTGGGGTAGTTGGCGCGCATGCGGAACACCTGGACGCGCCACGCCGCACACCCCAGCCAGAGGGCGACGATCCACACTGGCAAGTGCTCCAGGTGCGGAAGGATCACCACTCCCTGGGCCACCAGCAGCCAGGTCAGGGCCACCCGCGGAATCGGCTGGACGGCCGTGGCGCTGGCGCCGCTCATCGTTTCGTCCCGTGCAGCGCCAGGGCACGCAGGCAGGCATCGCGGTGGACGTCATCCACGCCCACCGCCAGTTGTGCATCGGGCAGGCGCAGGCCGAACGGCTGCTGGCGTAGCGACAGTTGCAGGACCCAGAAGCACAGCCGCGACAGCCGCCCCTCGGTGTCGCCGCCCAGGCTGTTGAAATCCAGCCAGACGTTGCGCCCGGCCAGCGCGGAGAAATCCTTCACCAGCAGGCCCTGGCCACGGGAATAGGCCTTCCAGTGCAGCCGCCGGCGCGAGTCCCCCGGCTGGTAGGGCCGCAGCCCCTGGTAATCATCGACGCCGCGCCCGCTGGGGCGCACGCCCTCCTCGTCGTGTTCGGCAGGCCCGCTTTCCAGTGGGAGGTCGGCGGGCTGCGGATGCGGGTAGACCAGCACCGACTGGTCCAGGTCCACCCAGCTCCAGGCCACCAGCAACCCCAGCGGGAAGCGGCTTTCCACCCGCAGGCGACCGGGGCGCAGCCAGCCGCGCCGATCCGCGGCCTGGGTGAGCAACAGCTCCTGGGCGTGATCGGCCGCCACGTCGGCAAACTGCAGGTGCTGGCTTTCCCAGCCCAGGCCGATGGCTTGTCGCGGGCGCCCTTCACCTTCCAGGCGCACACGGAACGCCGCCTGCTCGCCGACGAACACCGGCGCTGCGCCAAGCGCCGTCAGACGCAGGCCGCCGAGGTTACGGTAGGTGTGCAGGATGGCAACGATGAACAGCGACAGCAGCAGGAAGGTCAGGCCGTAGGCCAGGCTGTTCTGGTAGTTGATCGCGGTGAGCAGCATCAGCAGCAGGGCGACGCCGAAGGCCATGCCCTGCCGGCTGGGGATGATGAAGATGCGCCGCTGGTTGAGCTGCAGCGACGGCGACGGCGGAATGCGCCGGGCGATCCAGCTCTGCCACAACGGTCGGACCCTGACGAGCATGACAGCCCCCTCAGAGCGCCGGAACTTCGCGCAGCAACCACTGCACCAGCGCACCGCCGCCATGGCCGGCCGGGTCGGCCTGGTCGCGCAGGCGATGGCCGGCCACCGAGGGCAGCACGGCCTGCACGTCCTCCGGGATCACATAGTCGCGCCCGGCCAGCAGCGCCCACGCACGCGCCGCCGCCAGCAGCGCCAGGCTGCCGCGCGGCGAGAGGCCGAGGGCGAAGGCCGGCTGGGTCCGTGTGGCTTCCACCAGGCGCAGCACGTAATCCACCAGCGCGTCGCTGGCTCGAACCGCCAGCACCTCGCCCTGCAAGGCCTGCAACTCCTGCGGATCGAGCATCGGTTCCAGGCGCGGCAGCAGGTCGCGGCGCGCCTCGCCCAGCAGCAGCGCCTTCTCGGCGGCGCGGCCGGGGTAGCCCAGGGAAAGACGCATGAGGAAACGGTCGAGCTGGGATTCGGGCAGGGCGAAGGTGCCGCCCTGGGTCACCGGGTTCTGCGTGGCGATCACGAAGAACGGCTCGGGCAGCGGCCGGGTCGCGCCCTCGATGGTCACCTGCCCTTCCTCCATGGCTTCGAGCAGCGCGCTCTGGCTCTTGGGCGTGGCGCGGTTGATCTCGTCGGCCAGCACCAGCTCGGAGAAGATCGGCCCCGGATGGAAGACGAATTGCCCGGTGTCCTTGTCGAACACCGAGGTGCCCAGCACATCGCCGGGCAGCAGGTCGGAGGTGAACTGGATGCGCTGGAAGCTCAGGCCCAGCACCCGCGCCAGGGCATGGCTGAGGGTGGTCTTGCCCATGCCGGGCAGGTCTTCGATGAGCAGGTGCCCCCGCGCCAGGAGACAGGTGAGCGCCAGTCTTACCTGCACTTCCTTGCCGAGCAGGACCTGATCGACTGCCTTCAGACAATTCTCCAGCTTGGCGTGCATCCTGACCCTCTCTTCCCCGGAAAACTCCGATCCTACTGGTCCAGGACGGCGCATCAAAGGCTTCGACACATTTAGTCCGCAATCTGTGATCCACCGCGCCTAGCGCCCCAGCAGACGCTCCATCAGCCAGCTCGACGCCGGCCCCAGGCTGCGCCGCCGCGACCAGATCACGTCCACCGCCACCCGGCGCGGCCAGCCGGCGACTTTCAGCTCCTGCATACGCCCGCTGGCGAAGCGTCCTACCATCCAGCTGGGCAATTCGATCCAGCCGAAGCCCAGCACCGCCATGTCCAGCAACAGCAGGTAGTTCGGTGCGCTCCAGCACCGGCCGCCGAGCAGCGGCGCGGCGTCGTCCAGGTAGGTGTTCAGGCGCAGCGCGCGATAGGCCAGCAGGTCCTCGCGCTCCACCCGCGCGCGGCTGGCCAGCGGATGGTCGCGGCTGACGAACAGCCCGAACTCCGCCTGCTCGCTCAGGGTCGCCGAGCTGATGTCCGGCGGATAGTCCTTCTGCGCGGCGAGCAGCCCCAGGCTGGCGCGGCCCTGCACCACCAGGTCGAGCACGTCGCTGTCCTCGGCGATCAGCCATTCGAACTCCAGGTCCGGGTAGCGCGCATCGATCTCCGCCAGCCGCGCCTCGAATTCGGCGGACTGGTAGGTGTCCGACATCGCCAGGGTGACCCGTGACTCCAGACCGCCGACGAGCTGATGCGCCAGTTGGCCGAGGCGGTCGCTGGCCATCAGCACTTCCTCCACCCGCCCGAGCAGGGCGTGGCCGGCCTCGGTCAGCTGCGGCTGCCGGCTGCTGCGGTCGAAGAGGGTCAGGCCGAGGTCGATCTCCAGCCGGGCGATGGCTTCGCTGATGGTAGACTGGCTCTTGCCCAGCTTGCGCGCGGCAGCGCTGAACGAGCCGAGGCAGGCGGCCTCGGCGAAGGCCTGGAGGGACTCGGGGGAATAGTGCATGGCGGCGGCCAAATTATCGGTTAAGCCGATGGTATCCAACTTAGATCCAGCCGGTCGACCGATGATAATGGCGCCGGACCGACGGAGTCGGCCTGTATTCTTTCGTACTGGAGCACACCATGAGCCCGACTAAAACCCTGAAAGAACGGATGTTCCACGCCGTGCTTTTCGAACTGCTGGCGGTGGTCATCTGCGCACCGACACTGGCCTGGCTGATGGACAAACCCCTGGGCCACATGGGCGCGATGACCCTGATGTTCTCGGCCATCGCCACCGTGTGGAACATGCTGTTCAACGCCGCGTTCGACCGCGCGCAGCGGCGCAAGGGCTTCGCCCGCACCCTGCCGGTGCGGGTGCTGCACGCCTCGCTGTTCGAGCTGGGCCTGATCGTCCTGCTGGTGCCGCTGGCCGCCTGGTGGCTGTCGGTGAGCCTGCTGCAGGCCTTCATCCTCGACATCGGCCTGGTGCTGTTCTTCCTGCCGTACGCGCTGGTGTTCAACTGGGTGTACGACGTGGTGCGCGAGCGCTGGGTGGGTCAGGCGGCGATGGCCCAGGCGAACTGACCTCGCGTTCGGACGCTGATGCTCGATGTAGGGCGCATAACGCCTCCAGCGCCATGCGTCCGACACCTATAGGAGCGAGCTTGCTCGCGAACCGCCCAGCTCCCCCGGCTGCCGGGAAACGCGTTCGCGAGCAAGCTCGCACCTACGAAAAGCAAAAAGCAAAAAAGCCCGCAGCGATGCGGGCTTTTTCGTTTCCGGCGTCATCTCAGTGCAGAGAAAGCACTCAGGCCAGGCTGGCGGCAATCTCCGCCAGGGCCTTGGCCGGGTCAGCGGCCTGGCTGATCGGGCGGCCGATCACCAGGTAGTCGGAGCCGTTGTCCAGCGCCTGGCGCGGGGTAAGGATGCGGCGCTGGTCGTCCTGTGCGCTACCGGCCGGACGGATGCCAGGGGTGACCAGTTGCAGCGCCGGGTGCGCGGCTTTCAGCGCCGGCGCTTCCTGGGCGGAACACACCAGGCCGTCCATGCCGGCCTTTTGCGCCAGGGCCGCCAGGCGCAGCACCTGCTCCTGGGGCTCGACATCCAGGCCGATGCCGGCCAGGTCCTCGCGCTCCATGCTGGTCAGCACGGTGACGCCGATCAGCAGCGGCTTCGGGCCGTTGAAGGCTTCGAGGGTTTCACGGCAGGCGCTCATCATGCGCAGGCCGCCGGAGCAGTGCACGTTGACCATCCACACGCCCATCTCGGCGGCGGCGCGCACGGCCATCGCGGTGGTGTTGGGAATGTCGTGGAATTTCAGGTCGAGGAAGACTTCGAAGCCGCGGCCGTTCAGGGTTTCGACGATCCCGGCGGCGCAGCTGGTGAACAGCTCCTTGCCCACCTTCACCCGGCACAGCTTCGGGTCCAACTGGTCGGCCAGCGCCAGCGCGGCTTCGCGGGTGGGGAAATCCAGGGCGACGATGATCGGGGTCTGGCAGGCGGACATGGTCTCTCTCGCGGGTATCGAAAAAATCGGCGCGCATTGTCGCAGAAACGCGCCGACTTCCGTAGCCCGCCCGGCAGGATTGCTGCGCCAGCGACTCGCGGCCGGCATCGCCACACGCGTCGCGGTGGCGCACCCGAACGGGACGTGCGCCGGTGCCTCGCACCGCTTCGAAGCAGGCGAACCGGTGGCGAATGTTCACGAAACGACGCGAACGGGCGGTTTGCGACCGGGTTCCGGCGACTGGCACGGCCACTGCACGAACCCTCGGGTCGTGTCTTTCATCCTCTTTCGGGCATTCTCTCTGGAGACGTCGCATGAGCACGCAACTCAAACCCACCCTGGGCACCCTGCACCTGTGGGGCATCGCCGTGGGGCTGGTGATTTCCGGTGAATATTTCGGCTGGAGCTATGGCTGGGGCGTCGCCGGCACCCTGGGCTTCCTGGTCACCACCCTGCTGGTGGCGACCATGTACACCTGCTTCATCTTCAGCTTCACCGAGCTGACCACCGCCATCCCCCACGCCGGTGGGCCCTTCGCCTACAGCCGTCGCGCCTTTGGCGAGAAAGGCGGGCTGGTGGCCGGGCTGGCCACGCTGATCGAGTTCGTCTTCGCCCCGCCGGCCATCGCCATGGCCATCGGCGCCTACCTCAACGTGCAGTTCCCCTCGCTGGATCCGAAGCACGCGGCGGTTGGCGCGTACCTGATCTTCATGACCCTGAACATCCTGGGCGTCAGCATCGCCGCCACCTTCGAGCTGATCGTCACCGTCCTCGCGGTGGCCGAGCTGCTGGTGTTCATGGGCGTGGTGGCACCGGGCTTCAGCTTCAGCAACTTCGTGATCAATGGCTGGGCCGGCTCGGACAGCTTCGGGGGCGCGGCCATCGGCGGGATCTTCGCGGCGATTCCCTTCGCCATCTGGTTCTTCCTCGCCATCGAGGGCGCGGCCATGGCCGCCGAGGAAGCCAAGGACCCGAAACGCACCATTCCCAAGGCCTACGTCAGCGGCATCCTCACCCTGGTGGTGCTGGCCCTGGGGGTGATGCTGTTCGCCGGCGGCGCGGGCGACTGGAAGGCCCTGTCCGGGATCAACGACCCGCTGCCCCAGGCCATGAAGATGGTGGTGGGCGAGAACTCCGGCTGGCTGCACATGCTGGTGTGGATCGGCCTGTTCGGCCTGGTGGCCAGCTTCCACGGCATCATCCTGGGCTACTCGCGGCAGTTCTTCGCCCTGGCGCGTGCCGGCTACCTGCCCCGCGGCCTGGCCAAGCTGTCGCGCTTCCAGACGCCGCACCGGGCGATCATCGCCGGCGGCCTGGTGGGCATCGCGGCGATCTACAGCGACGGGCTGATCGCCCTGCAGGGCATGAGCCTGACCGCCGCGATGATCACCATGAGCGTGTTCGGCGCCATCGTCATGTACATCATGAGCATGCTCAGCCTGTTCAAGCTGCGCCGCAGCGAACCCGATCTCGAGCGCAGCTTCCGCGCGCCGGGCTTCCCGGTGGTGCCGGGCATCGCCCTGGCGCTGGCCATGGTGTGCCTGGCGGCGATGGTCTGGTTCAACCTGCAGATCGCCGGGATCTTCCTGGGCTTCATGGCTGCCGGCTTCCTCTACTTCCAGCTCACCGCCGCCCATCGCGCCAGCGCCCCGGCGGACGCTATGCTGACGGGAGCCTGACAGCCACCCACTGCGTGCAGGCTTGCGCGGCCGGCACGCAGCCACCGGGACCTTCGCATGCCCTACCAGACCACCGTCGGTAGCCAGACCTACCGCTTCGCCGACCTCAAGACCCTGCTCGCCAAGGCCAGCCCGGCGCGCTCGGGCGATGCCCTGGCGGGGCTCGCCGCCGACAGCTACGAGGAGCGCATGGCGGCGAAGATCGCCCTCGCCGACGTGCCGCTCAAACGCTTCCTCGACGAGGCGCTGATCCCCTACGAGGCCGACGAAGTCACCCGGCTGATCATCGACCGCCACGACGCCGCCGCCTTCGCGCCGATCAGCCACCTCACCGTCGGCGACTTCCGCGACTGGCTGCTGCTGGACAGCACCGACAGCGCCACGCTGTCGGCCGCCGCCTGGGGCATCACTCCGGAAATGGCCGCCGCGGTGAGCAAGCTGATGCGCAACCAGGACCTGATCCTGGCAGCGAAGAAGTGCCGCGTCGTCACGCGCTTTCGCAACACCATCGGCCTGCCCGGCCACCTCTCGGTGCGCCTGCAACCCAACCACCCCACCGACGACGTGCGCGGCATCGCCGCCAGCATGCTCGACGGCCTGCTCTACGGCGCGGGAGATGCGGTGGTCGGCATCAACCCGGCAAGCGACTCGCAGGCCACGCTGGTGCAGTTGTGGCGGATGATGGACGAGCTGCGCCAGCGCTTCGACATTCCCCTGCAGAGTTGCGTGCTCACCCACGTCACCTCGCAGATCCAGGCCATCGAGGCGGGTGCGCCGATCGACCTGGTGTTCCAGTCCATCGCCGGCACGCAGAAGGCCAACGAGAGCTTCGGCATCGACCTCGCCCTGCTGCGCGAGGCCCACGAGGCGGCGCTGTCGCTGGGGCGCGGCACGCTGGGCGACAACGTCATGTACTTCGAGACGGGCCAGGGCAGCGCGCTTTCCGCCGGCGGCCACCACGGCGTCGACCAGCAGACCTGCGAGGCCCGCGCCTACGCCGTGGCCCGCGAATTCCGCCCGCTGCTGACCAACACCGTGGTCGGCTTCATCGGCCCGGAATACCTTTACGACGGCAAGCAGATCATCCGCGCCGGGCTGGAGGACCATTTCTGCGCCAAGCTGCTGGGCGTGCCCATGGGCTGCGACGTGTGCTACACCAACCATGCCGAGGCCGACCAGGACGACATGGACAACCTGCTGACCCTGCTGGGTGCGGCGGGTATCACCTTCATCATGGGCATCCCCGGCGCCGACGACATTATGCTCAATTACCAGAGCACCTCCTTCCACGACGCGCTCTACCTGCGCAGCACCCTGGGCCTCAAGCGCGCCCCGGAGTTCGACGCGTGGCTGGCGAAGATGGCGATCACCGAGGCGTCCGGCCAGTTGCGCGCGATCAGCCGCGGCCACGACCTGCTGCGGGCATTCTGAGGAGTGGCACGCATGGACCTGATCCAGAACGACCCGTGGGAGGAACTGCGCGCGCACACCAGCGCACGTATCGCGCTGGGCCGCGTCGGCTCCAGCCTGCCGACCCGCGAGGTGCTGAAGTTCGGCATGGCCCACGCCCAGGCCCGCGACGCCGTGCACCACCCGCTGGACTTCGCGGCGCTGCAGCAGGCACTGGCCGATGCGGGCTTTCGCGTACTGCGCGCCCGCAGCGAGGCGCCGGACCGCCAGACCTACCTGCTGCGCCCGGACCTGGGCCGCGCGTTGCACCCGGACAGCCAATGGCAACTCAAGGGCGAGCAGGTGGCCGCGGAGCTGGTCATCGTGATCGCCGACGGTCTCTCCTCCTTCGCCGTGCAGCAACACGCGCTGCCGCTGCTGAGCGCGCTGCGCGAACGCTTCGCCACGGACTGGGAAAACACCCCGGTGGTGCTCGCCGAACAGGGGCGCGTGGCCATCGGCGACGGCATCGGCGAGGCGCTGGGGGCGAAACTCGCGCTGGTGCTGATCGGCGAACGTCCCGGCCTCAGCTCGCCGGACAGCCTCGGCCTGTACCTCACCTGGCAACCGCGCGTGGGACGCATGGACAGCGAGCGCAACTGCATCTCCAACGTGCGCCCGGAGGGCTTGCCCTACGCGCTGGCGGCACACAAGCTCGCCCATCTGCTGCAACAGGCCCTGCGCCTGCGGGTGAGCGGCGTCCGGCTGAAGGACGACAGCGACTTGCCCGATGTGATCGATCTGAACCGGCGCGCGCCTGACAAGGTCTGAATCACGGCGTATCGTGATGTTTTTCTGCCACTTGTCGGAGACGCGGCCATGCCCTGGTATGCCTGGTTGATCATTGCCCTAGCCTTGGGCTCCATCGTCGGCGCGCTGATGATGCTGCGCGATACCGCGAAGAAGCTCCCGCTCACCGAGGAGCAGCTCAAGCGCATCCACGAGCGCAATGCCCAGATGGATGCCCAGGACGCCGACGAGAAGCGGTGAAATTCGCCTAACTCGCTGACGCCTCAGCCAAAAACTGGTCGCAGCGATGGCCAGCGGCAGGCGAAATTGCCTAGACTGCGCCTCCCTTGATGGAGGAAAGAATGTTCAGGAAGCTCCTGCCGCTGCTGCCGATCCTGTTATTGCTCTGCGGATTCGCGCTGGGTTTCGTGCAGCCGCTGGGGTTGCTGATCGGCGCGGTCTACGTCGCCTGGACCCTCTATGGCGAGCAGCGCCTGCCACACCTGCTCTGGTGGCTGGTGTGCCTGGTGCTCAGCATCGCCCTGGCCGCGCACCTATTGCCGGGCACCACGTCCTGGACGCTGTGGCCGGTGCGCCAGCTCAGCCCCGACGCCCCCGTCTACGCTCTGCACCTGTCCTGGGACAAGGCCCTGGTTGGCGCCACCCTGCTCGCCTGGTGGCTGCGTCGTGACCCGGTGCCGACCGAGCGGCGCTCGCCGGACTTCGCCGCCATCGTCATCGTCACCACCCTGTTCGCCGTTCCGCTGGTCGCGGTGGCGGGGGGCCTGGTGGTGTGGAATCCGAAATGGCCGCCCGGCTTCTGGCTGTGGATGCTGGTCAACGTCTGCGTGATCTCGCTGACCGAGGAAGCCTTCTTCCGCGGCCTGCTGCAGAGCGAACTGGTGCGTCGCTTCGGCGGCCTCGCTGGGGTGGCCAGCGCCAGCGTGCTGTTCGGCATGGTGCACTGGCCGATCAACCCGCTGTTCGCCGTGGTCGCCGGCATCGCCGGCCTGGGCTATGGCCTGGCCTTCTACTTCAGCGGGCGCCTGCTGGTACCGGTGCTGCTGCACGCGGCCGTGAACTGCCTGCACCTGCTGCTGTTCAGCTATCCGTTGCGGATTATCTGACGCGCACGGAAATCCCCCTGTAGGAGCGGGCCATGCCCGCGACCGCGCCCGGTGGGCGCTCCTGCAAATGGGCGCTACAGGTCAGCGTTTGCCGGTGAAGTCCCATTCCGCCGCGCGGGATTTCGCGGGCATGGCCCGCTCCTACAAAGTGGAGAGCACCTCTCCCGTCAGGGACGGCATGGTTTTTTTTAAGCGCCCCGGATGGCGGGATGGCCTGTAGGAGCGAGCTTGCTCGCGAACCAAGCCCGCAACGGCCGCAAAGACAATCGCGGACGGAGTCCGCTCCTACCGAACTCGAACGCGGCGTAGGAGCGGACTGCGTCCGCGATCAAATTCCCCCAACGCCGAACTTACTCGCGCATCACCAGCAGCAACGCCTGCTCGGCCAGCTCGTCCAGGGTCAGGCTGCCCTCGGGGCGGAACCAGGTGATGGACCAGGACAGCGCCCCGGTCAGGAAGCGCCGCAGGATGAACGGGTCGCCCTGGCTGTAGCCGGCACTACGCGCCTCTTCCAGCACGTCCAGCCACATCTGCTCGTAGATGTCGCGCAGGCTGAGGATGTAGGTCTGGCCCTCTTCCGACAGTGACCGCCATTCGTAGACCAATACCGCCATCGCCTCGCCGGTGCCGCCGGTGATCGACTGCAATTCGCAGCGGATCAACGCCAGCAGCCGCTCGCGCAGGGTCGTCGCGTCGGCCAGCGCGGCGCGCATCAGGGCGGTGTTGTAGAGGATGGTTTCCTCCATCACCGAGCGGAGGATTTCGTCCTTGCTCTTGAAGTGATGGAAGATGCTGCCGGACTGGATGCCCACCGCGCTGGCCAGGTCGCGCACCGTGGTGCGTTCGTAGCCCTTGCTGCGGAACAGGTGCGCGGCGGTCTGCAGCAGCTTGCCACGGGCGCTCTCCGGGTCGGTGATCTGCCCGGTTCCGACCAGCTCCAGCAGTACTTCGCGGGCTTTGCGGTCATCCACGCTGTTCTCTCCCCATGGGGCCCATTGGCCGATCTGCTCAGGGCGAATCGTCGAAACGCCCTGCAAGTGCTTGTGTTGTTTGACGAAATGTAAGCCCGCAGGCCCCAACCAAGCAAGCGCTTGGCCATCCAAAGGTTGGGCCTGAGGTTCAGTCGGGGCTTTTCAACCAAGCGCTTGCTTGGTAATGTCGATCCATCACTCAGCGTCACGGGCAGAACAATGACGAGAACCGTACGTATCGGCTGCGCCTCCGCCTTCTGGGGCGATACCTCCACCGCCGCGGCCCAACTGGTGCGCGGCGCGGCACTGGACTACCTGGTCTTCGACTACCTCGCCGAAATCACCCTGTCGATCATGGCGGGCGCCCGCCTGAAGAATCCCGAGGCCGGCTACGCCACCGATTTCGTCGAGGTGATGACGCCGCTGCTGGGCGAAATTGCCGCGAAACGGATCCGCGTGATCAGCAATGCCGGCGGGGTGAACCCGCAGGCCTGCGCCAGCGCGCTGGCCGCCGCCTGCGAGAAGGCCGGCGTGGCGCTGAAGATCGCCGTGGTGCACGGCGACAACCTGCAACCGCGCCTGGGTGAATTGGCCAAGGCCGGCCTCCGCGAGATGTTCTCCGGCGCGCCGCTGCCGCCGATGTGCGTGTCGGTCAACGCCTACCTCGGCGCGCCCGGCATCGTTGCCGCGCTCGAGGCCGGCGCGGATATCGTCATCACCGGCCGCGTGGTGGACAGCGCGGTGGTCAGCGCCGCCCTGGTGCACGAGTTCGGCTGGGCCTGGAACGACTACGACAAGCTGGCCCAGGCCGCGCTGGCCGGGCACATCATCGAATGCGGCGCGCAGTGCACCGGCGGCAACTTCACCGACTGGGACAGCGTGCCGGACTACGAGCACATCGGTTTCCCCATCGTCGAGGTGCAGGCCAGCGGCGACTTCGTGGTGACCAAGCCGCCGGGTACCGGCGGGCTGGTGACGTCGCTGACGGTGGGCGAGCAGATGCTCTACGAGATCGGCGACCCGCGCGCCTACCTGCTACCCGACGTGGTCTGCGACTTCACCCGGGTGCAGCTGGCCCAGGCGGGCGAACACCGCGTAGCCGTCAGCGGCGCGCGCGGCCTGCCGCCGACCGGGCAGTACAAGGTCAGCGCCACCTACCCGGACGGTTTCCGCTGCACCGCCAGTTGCCTGATCGCCGGCATCGACGCGGTGAAGAAGGCCGAGCGGGTCAGCCAGGCGATCATCGCCAAGACCGAGGAAATCCTCATGGAGCGCGGCTGGGGCCCGTACCGCGAGGTCAGCGTGGAACTGCTCGGCAGCGAGGCCACCTACGGCCCGCACGGGCGCCGCGGCGACACCCGCGAAATCGTGGTGAAGCTCGCCGTGCGCCACAGCCGCAAGGAGGCGCTGGTGCTGTTCTCCCGCGAGATCGCCCAGGCCGCCACCGGGATGGCGCCTGGCCTCACCGGCATCGTCGGCGGCCGCCCCACCGTGTACCCGGTGATCCGCCTGTTCTCCTTCCTGATCGACAAGGACAGCTGCGAGCTGGCCGTGGATATCGACGGTGAACGCCATCCCGCCGCGCTGCCCGCCCTCGACACGTTCGACCCGGCCGCACTGGCCGCCGACGTTCCGGTGGCGACCGCCAGCGGCCCCGCCCAGGCCAGCGTGCCGCTGGTGAAGCTGGCCGTGGCGCGCTCCGGCGACAAGGGCAACCACAGCAACATCGGCGTGATGGCGCGCAAGCCGGAGTACCTGCCGTGGATCGCCGAGGCGCTGAGCGAAGGCGCGGTGGCCGAGTGGATGCAGCACGTGCTCGACCCACAGACCGGCCGTGTCTGCCGCTGGCACCTGCCGGGCACGCACAGCCTGAACTTCCTGCTGGAGAACGCCCTGGGCGGCGGCGGCGTCGCCAGCCTGCGCATCGACCCGCAGGGCAAGGCCTTCGCCCAGCAGTTGCTGGAATTCCCGGTGGCGGTGCCGCAGCAGATCGCCGATCAGTTCCTGTAGGAGCGAGCTTGCTCGCGAACAGGTTCCGCTGCGGGGCTGGATTCGCGAGCAAGCTCGCTCCTACGAAGTGCCCGTACCTAGAACGATTGAGCAGGACGAAAACAACAATGAGCTACGACTCGATCTTCACACCCGGCCTGTTCGATGGCCAGACCATCATCGTCACCGGCGGCGGCAGCGGTATCGGCCGCTGCACCGCCCATGAGCTGGCGGCCCTCGGCGCCCACGTGGTTCTGGTCGGGCGCAAGGCCGAGAAGCTGGAGAAGACCGCCGGCGAAATCATCGAGGACGGCGGCAGCGCCAGCTGGCACAGCTGCGACATCCGCGACGAAGACGCGGTGAAGGCGCTGGTGGCGCAGGTCATCGCCGAGCGCGGGCCGATCCATCACCTGGTCAACAACGCCGGCGGCCAATATCCCGCGCCGCTGGCCTCGATCAACCTGAAGGGCTTCGAGGCCGTGGTGCGCACCAACCTGGTGGGCGGCTTCCTGATGGCCCGCGAAGTGTTCAACCAAAGCCTCAGCAAAACCGGCGGCAGCATCGTCAACATGCTCGCCGACATGTGGGGCGGCATGCCCGGCATGGGCCACTCCGGCGCCGCCCGCGCGGGCATGGAGAACTTCACCAAGACCGCCGCCATCGAATGGGGGCATGCCGGGGTGCGGGTCAACGCCGTGGCGCCGGGCTGGATCGCCTCCAGCGGCATGGACACTTATGAAGGCGCGTTCAAGGCTGTGATCCCGACCCTGCGCGAACACGTGCCGCTCAAGCGCATCGGCACCGAGTCGGAAGTCTCCGCCGCCATCGTCTTCCTGCTCTCCCCGGGCGCCGCCTTCATCAGCGGCAACACCATCCGTATCGACGGCGCTGCCAGCCAGGGCAGCCGCGCCTTCCCGCTGGTGAAGGGCAAGCCGGGGCAGAGCCGCTCCTACAACGGCTTCCACCGCGCCTATCTTCCCGATGTGCTGAAGGACCAGGAGTAAGCCATGCCGGTGATCGTCTCGGATATCGATCCCCAGGGCGACGATTTCGCCCGCAACCGCGAGGCCATGCTGGCGGCCGTGGCGAGCTTCCGCGAGGTGGAGCAGAAGGTGCTCGACAAGGCCGCCGAGGCCAAGCCCAAGTTCGACAAGCGCGGCCAGCTGCTGCCGCGCGAACGCCTGAACCTGCTGCTGGACCCCGGCGCGCCGTTCCTCGAAATCGCCTCGCTGGCCGGCTACAAGCTGCATGACGACAAGGACGGCACCCAGGCCGGCGGTGGCATCATCTCCGGCATCGGCTACATCGCCGGCGTGCGCTGCCTGGTCACCGCCAGCAACAGCGCGATCAAGGGCGGCACCATCTCCCCCACCGGCCTGAAAAAGACCCTGCGCCTGCAGCAGATCGCCTTCGAGAACAAGCTGCCGGTGGTGGCACTGACCGAGAGCGGCGGCGCCAACCTGAACTATGCGGCGGACATCTTCGTCGAGGGCGCGCGCGGCTTCGCCAACCAGGCGCGCATGTCGGCGGCGGGCATTCCGCAGGTCACCGTGGTGCACGGCTCGTCCACCGCCGGCGGCGCCTACCAGCCGGGGCTGTCGGACTACGTGGTGGTGGTGCGCGGCAAGGCCAAGATGTTCCTCGCCGGCCCGCCGCTGCTCAAGGCCGCCACCGGCGAGATTGCCACCGATGAAGAACTGGGCGGCGCCGAGTTGCACGCCCAGGTCGCGGGCACCGCCGAGTACCTGGCGGAGAACGACGCCGACGGCGTGCGCCTGGCCCGCGAGATCCTTGCCGCGCTGCCGTGGAACGCGCAGCTGCCGGCACGCCCGAAGAAGGACTGGGAGGCACCGCTGTACCCGGCCGAGGAACTGCTCGGCGTAGTCCCGGCGGACGCGAAGAAGCCCTATGACGTGCGCGAGATCGTCGCGCGCATCGCCGACGGTTCGCGCTTCCTCGACTTCAAGAACGAGTTCGACAGCCAGACCGTCTGCGGCCACCTGCACATCGAAGGCCATGCCTGCGGCCTGATCGGCAACAACGGTCCGATCACCCCGCAGGGCGCGGCCAAGGCGGCGCAGTTCATCCAGCTGTGCGAGCAGAGCAACACGCCGATCCTGTTCCTGCACAACACCACAGGCTTCATGGTCGGCACCGAGTCCGAGCGCCTGGGCGTGATCAAGCACGGCTCGAAGATGATCCAGGCGGTGGCCAACGCCACGGTGCCCAAGCTCACGCTGGTCGTGGGCGGGTCGTACGGCGCCGGCAACTACGCCATGTGTGGGCGCGGCCTGGACCCGCGCTTCATCTTCGCCTGGCCCAACAGCCGCACCGCCGTGATGGGCGGCGCCCAGGCCGGCAAGGTGCTGCGCATCGTCACCGAGGAGAAGCACGCCAAGGAGGGCAAGGAGCCCGACCCGAAGATGCTCGACATGCTCGAACAGATGACCGCGCAGAAGCTCGACGCCCAGTCCACCGCGCTCTACGGCACGGCGAGCCTGTGGGACGACGGGCTGATCGACCCGCGCGACACCCGCGCGCTGCTCGGCTACCTGCTGGACATCTGCGCGGAGGCGGCCGTGCGGCCGCTCCAGGGAAATAGTTTTGGGGTAGCGAGGTTCTGACGGGAGTTCGGGAGTACAGGCCAACGCCCTCTCCCCCCGCCCTCTCCCTGAAGGGAGAGGGAGCCAAAGCGACCCGGCGTAAAGCGAGCCGTCCAGCCACTCCGTACAGCCCCCTCTCCCTTCAGGGAGAGGGTTGGGGAGAGGGACTTAGGCGGAAACCAGACTAGGCATCAGGAGAACAACAACAATGATCTTCACCCAGGAACACGAAGAACTCCGCCGCACCGTCCGTAACTTCGTCGAGAAGGAAATCAACCCCTACGTCGACGAGTGGGAAAAGGCCGGCCGCTTTCCCATCCATGACGTCTTCAAGAAAGCCGGCGACCTGGGCCTGCTGGGCATCTCCAAACCGGAGAAATTCGGCGGCATGGGCCTGGACTACAGCTACTCGGTGGTGGCCGCCGAAGAGTTCGGCACCATCCATTGCGGCGGCGTGCCGATGGCCCTCGGCGTGCAGACCGACATGTGCACCCCTGCCCTGGCGCGCTTCGGCTCCGACGAGCTGCGCGAGGAATTCCTCCGTCCGGCGATCGCCGGCGAGATGGTCGGCTGCATCGGCGTCTCGGAAGTGGGCGCCGGCTCCGACGTGGCGGGCCTGAAGACCACGGCGCGCAAGGATGGCGACGACTACGTCATCAACGGCAGCAAGATGTGGATCACCAACTCGCCGTCCGCCGATTTCATCTGCCTGCTGGCCAACACCTCCGACGACAAGCCCCACGTCAACAAGTCGCTGATCATGGTGCCGATGAAGACCAAGGGCATCAGCGTCAGCCCGCACCTGGACAAGCTCGGCATGCGCAGCTCGGAGACCGCCCAGGTGTTCTTCGACGACGTGCGTGTGCCGCAGCGCAACCGCATCGGCGCCGAGGGCGCAGGCTTCATGATGCAGATGCTGCAATTCCAGGAAGAACGCCTGTTCGGCGCCGCCAGCGGCATCAAGGGCCTGGAGTACTGCGTCAACGCCACCATCGACTACTGCAAGGAGCGCAAGACCTTCGGCCAGGCGCTGATCGACAACCAGGTCATTCACTTCCGCATGGCCGAGCTGATGACCGAGATCGAGTGCCTGCGCGCCCTCACCTACCAGGCCACCGAGCAGTACATCCGCGGCAAGGACGTGACCCGCCTGGCCTCCATGGCCAAGCTCAAGGTCGGCCGCCTGGCCCGCGAAGTCACCGACGCCTGCCTGCAGTACTGGGGCGGCCAGGGCTTCATGTGGGAAAACCCGATTGCCCGCGCCTACCGCGACACCCGCCTGGTGTCCATCGGTGGCGGCGCGGACGAAATCATGCTGGGCATCATCTGCAAGCTGATGGGCACCCTGCCGGGCAAGAAGAAGGGCTGACGACGCTTTTGCTCTTGTGTAGGAGCGAGCTTGCTCGCGAACGGAGTTTCACTTGGCGTCGAGGTGCCATGCGGTTCGCGAGCAAGCTCGCTCCTACGAAGAGCCCGCCGATACCGAATTGACGAGGACCCCGGCATGACCGAATTGCCGAACTGCGAAACCCTGCTCCTGGAACGTGACGGCGGCGTGCTGCACGTCACCCTGAACCGTCCGGACAGCCGCAATGCCATGAGCCTGGCGATGGTCGGCGAGCTGCGCGCGGTACTCGCCGGCGTTCGCGACGACCGTGCCGTGCGCGCCATCGTCCTGCGCGGCGCCGGCGGGCACTTCTGCGCCGGCGGCGACATCAAGGACATGGCCGGTGCCCGCGCGGCCGGTCCCGACGCCTACGCCGCGCTGAACCGCGCCTTCGGCGGCCTGCTGGAGCAGGCCCAGGCGCAACCCCAGGTGCTGGTCGCCGTGCTGGAAGGCGCGGTGCTCGGCGGCGGCTTCGGGCTCGCCTGCGTCTCGGACATCGCCCTGGCGGCAGCCGATGCGCAATTCGGCCTGCCGGAAACCAGCCTCGGCATCCTGCCGGCGCAGATCGCGCCCTTCGTGGTCAAGCGCATCGGCCTCACCCAGGCCCGCCGCCTGGCGCTCACCGCCGCCCGTTTCGATGGCCGCGAGGCGCTGCGCCTGGGCCTGGTGCACGCCTGCGCGGACAGCGCCGAAAGCCTCGGCGAGCACCTGGCCGAGACGCTCGACCAGGTGCGTCGCTGCGCCCCCGGCGCCAACGCCGCCACCAAGGCGCTGCTGCTGGCCACCGAGACCGAAGCCCTTGGCCCTCTGCTGGACGACGCCGCGCGCCAGTTCGCCGCCGCGGTGACCGGCGCGGAAGGCGCCGAAGGCACGATGGCCTTCGTGCAGAAACGCAAACCGAACTGGGCGCAGTGACTCACCGCGCACGCCAGACAACCCCCTCTCCCTTCAGGGAGAGGGATGGGGAGAGGGACAAAACCGCCATGCCCAGCTTCGACAAGATCCTCATCGCCAACCGTGGCGAGATCGCCTGCCGAGTGATCCGCACCGCCCACGACCTGGGCTACCGCACCGTGGCCGTGTACAGCGAGGCCGACGCCAACGCCCGCCATGTGCAGCTGGCCGACGAAGCCGTGTGCATCGGCCCGGCCCCCGTGGGGCAGTCCTACCTGAAACCGGAAGCCATTCTCGACGCGGCGAAACGCACCGGCGCCGGCGCCGTCCACCCCGGCTACGGCTTCCTCTCGGAGAACGCCGACTTTGCCCGCGCCTGCGAGGCCGCCGGCATCGTCTTCATTGGCCCCGGTGTGGAAGCCATCCACCTGATGGGCAGCAAGCGCCTGTCGAAGATCGCCATGCTCGAGGCCGGCGTGCCCTGCATCCCCGGCTACGAAGGCGCGGAACAGGACGACGCCACACTCACCCGCGAAGCGCAGCGCATCGGCTACCCGCTGATGATCAAGGCCAGCGCCGGCGGCGGGGGACGCGGCATGCGTCTGGTGACGCGCAGCGAAGACCTTGCCGAACAACTGCGCACCGCGCGCTCGGAAGCGCAGAACGCCTTCGGCAGCGGCGAGCTGATCCTGGAGAAAGCCGTGGTGCAGCCGCGCCACGTGGAAATCCAGGTGTTCGGCGACCAGCATGGCCACATCGTCTACCTCGGCGAGCGCGATTGCTCGGTGCAGCGCCGCCACCAGAAGGTCATCGAGGAAGCGCCCTGCCCGGTGCTCGGCGAGGAGCTGCGCGCCGCCATGGGCGAGGCCGCGGTGAAGGCCGCTGCCTCGGTGAACTATGTCGGCGCCGGCACCGTGGAATTCCTGCTGGACGCCAGCGGCGCCTTCTACTTCCTGGAGATGAACACCCGCCTGCAGGTGGAGCACCCGGTCACCGAACTGGTCACCGGTCAGGACCTGGTCGCCTGGCAGATCCGCGTCGCCGAAGGCCACCCGCTGCCGCTCACCCAGGAGCAGATCCCGCTCAACGGCCACGCCATCGAAGTGCGCCTGTACGCCGAGGACACCGGCCACGGTTTCCTCCCGCAGACCGGCCAGGTGCTGCGCTGGACGCCGCCGCAGCTGGATGGCATCCGCATCGACCACGGCCTGCGCGAAGGCCAGCCGGTAACGCCGTTCTACGACCCGATGCTGGCCAAGGTCATCGCCTACGGCGCCACCCGCGAGGAGGCCCGGCGCAAGCTGGTGCGCGCCGTCGAGGACTGCGTGCTGCTGGGTGTGACCGGCAACCAGCGCTTCCTCGCCAACCTGCTCAAGCACCCGGAATTCGCCGCCGGCAAGGCCACCACGGCGTTCATCGGCGAGCAGTTCGCCGGCGACCCGAGCCTGGCCCCGCGCCAGCCGCAGCCACTGGAACTGGCCTGCGCCGCCGCCCTGCTCTACCAGGCCTCGGCCAGCGACCGCGCGCACCAGCCGGGCCTCTCCGGCTGGCGCAGCGCGGGCAGCGCGCCGTGGCGCTTCGTGCTCAAGCAGGGCGAGGAGAAGTTCGTCGTCGAGCTGGAGGTTCGCGAGCACGGTCCGCAGCCGGTACTGGTCGCGCGCGTCGGTGGCAGCGAGATCGGTCTGCGCCTGCTCGGCGAAGAAAATGGCGATGCCATCCTCGAAGCCGACGGCATCCGCCGCCGCCTGCCGTTCCACCGCGATGGCGCGCGCCTCTGGCTGTACGGCGCGGACGGCAACCTGGAGCTGCTGGACGTCACCCACGAGCCGGCCGGCGCCGCAGCGGGCGCGGGCTCCGGCACGGTGAAGGCGCCGATGGACGGCGCCATCGTCGACGTGCTGGTGGCCGAGGGCGCGCGGGTCAGCAAGGGCCAGCTGCTGCTGGTGCTGGAAGCGATGAAGATGGAGCACCCGCTCAAGGCCGGCGTCGACGGCGTGATCCGCCGGGTGCAGGTGAGCAAGGGCGAGCAGGTGAAGTCGCGGCAGTTGCTGGTGGAGGTCGAGGCGCTGGAGTCCGCCTGAACCTCTCATCTCCTCACCCCAGCCCTCTCCCCGAGGAGAGGGGGCCGCTTGTGCCGGCTGAATGCACGGTTTCATCCTGCTCCGAACAGTCCCCTCTCCCTCAGGAGCGGGGCGCGCAGCCAGGGTTAGGGTGAGGGCAGGCCCAGGCGCACCGGACATCAGCAAGCACATTTCACAGGAGCGGATTCATCCGCGATTCCGTCGACAACGACAACAAGAACACGGAGCCCCAACCATGTCCCTCAACGGCAAGACCCTCTTCATCACCGGCGCCAGCCGCGGCATCGGCCGCGAGATCGCCCTGCGTGCCGCGCGCGACGGCGCCAACATCGTCATCGCCGCCAAGAGCGCCGAACCCCACCCGAAACTCGAAGGCACCATCTTCAGCGTCGCCGAGGAAGTACAGGCCGCCGGCGGCCAGGCACTGGCCCTGCAGCTGGACGTACGCGATGAAAACGCCGTGCGCGAGGCGATGGCCAAGGCCGCCGGGCACTTCGGCGGCATCGACGCGCTGGTGAACAACGCCGGCGCCATCAAGCTGGTGGGCGTGGAGCGCCTGGAGCCCAAGCGCTTCGACCTGATGTACCAGATCAACACCCGCGCCGTGATGGTCTGCAGCCAGGCCGCGCTGCCCTACCTGAAGCAGAGCAAGGGCCACATCCTCAGCCTGTCGCCGCCGATCAACCTGGCCGGCAAGTGGTTCGCCCAGCACGGCCCCTACACCGTCACCAAGTACGGCATGAGCATGCTCACGCTGGGCATGCACGAGGAGTTCAAGAAGTATGGCATCAGCGTCAACGGCCTGTGGCCCAAGACCATGATCGCCACCGCCGCCATCGAATTCGAGCTGGGCAGCCGGGATGCCTTCAAGCGCGCCCGCACGCCGGCGATCATGGCCGACGCCGCCCATGCCATCCTCTCCAGCCGCGAGCGCGCCATCAGTGGCCGCCTGCTGATCGACGAAGACATCCTCCGCGAACAGGGCCAGAGCGATTTCGAGCAGTACCGCTTCGACCCCAGCGGCGGCAGCCTGGTGCCCGACCTGTTCCTCGATTGACCTCCACCCATCGCACCCCGGCCAACGGCGGATAACCGTAAACGGTTATTCGCCCTACGCCGTCATATCCCCGTAGGGCGCATAACGCGGCACGCGTTATCCGCCGCATAGCCGCCAGCAGCGTGCCCCGCGGCGTTTACCAATCGACACAAACCCACTTTGGCTCTCCGACTATCCGCTCCTAGACTGCGATGAACGCTCCGCCGGCCGGTTTGCCGATCTGCCCGGCCATGCGCGCGCCCGGGCCATAGCCTGCCGCCAGGGAGCAGCCTAGAGTCGCGGCAGAGCGTCTGCACGCCAGACAACAATGACAATAAGGGCACGCGTCAATGACCCACGCCGACATCATCACCCCGACCCGCTTCCTGGCCCACCTGCCGGCCACCCTCGGCCGCGTACCCCGCATGCTGCGCGGGCTGTACTACACCGGCATCCGTAACCGCGAGAAGAACCTCTCCCTGGGCTGGGCGCTGGAACGCGCCGCGCGCCTGTACCCGGACAGCCCGGCGCTGATCGACGAGCGCCGGCGGCTGTCCTACGCCCTCTTCAACGGCTGGGCCAACCGCCTGGCGCGGGCCTTCCAGGCCGAGGGCGTGGGCCACGCCAGCGTGGTCGCGGTGATGCTGGAAAACCGCGCTGAACTCATGGTGGTGCTCGCCGCCCTGGCCAAGCTCGGCGCCATCGGCGCGCTGGTCAACACCACCCAGCGCGGCCAGGTGCTCAGCCATAGCCTGAACCTGGTCAAGCCCAGCCACTTCGTGGTCGGCGAAGAACTGCGCGAGGCGTTCGAGGATGTCCGCCCCGCCCTGGAGAACAGCGGCGGACGCTGCTACTGGATCGCCGACGGTGAAGACTCGGCCCAAGCCCCCGCCGGCTGGCAGAGCCTGATGCGCCTGGCCCAGGAGCAGGACTCCAACAACCTTGCCGAGACCGCGCGGGTGCGCCTGAAGGACGCCTGCTTCTACATCTACACCTCCGGCACCACCGGCCTGCCGAAAGCCTCGATCATGAGCCACGGCAAATGGATCAAGGCCTATGGCGGCTTCGGCCATTCCGGGCTCGGCCTGACCAATAGCGACGTGCTCTACCTGACCCTGCCCTGCTACCACAACAACGCCGTGACCGTGTGCTGGAGCGCCGTGCTGGCCGGCGGCGCGGCCATCGCCCTGCGTCGGCGGTTCTCTGCCAGCGCCTTCTGGAAGGACGTGCAGACCTACCAGGCGACCTGCTTCGGCTACATCGGTGAACTCTGCCGCTACCTGCTCAACCAGCCCGAGTGCGCGGAAGAGCGCGGCAACAGCCTGACCTGCATGATCGGCAACGGCCTGCGCCCGTCGATCTGGAACGAGTTCAAGGAGCGCTTCGGCATCGAGCGCATCACCGAGTTCTATGCCTCCAGCGAGGGCAACATCGGCTTCACCAATGTGTTCAATTTCGACAATACGGTGGGCTTCTCGCCGGCAACCTACGCCATCGTGCGCTATGACCTGGAACACGACCAGCCAGTGCGGAACGCCCGCGGCTTCATGGAAAAGGTCGACAAGGGCGAGGCCGGCCTGCTGATCAGCGAGATCAGCGACAAGTGGCCGTTCGACGGTTACACCGACCCGGCCAAGAGCGAGGCGGTGATCTACCGCAACGTGTTCAAGGAAGGCGACGCCTGGTTCAACACCGGCGACCTGATGCGCGACATCGGCTTCAAGCACACCCAGTTCGTCGACCGCCTGGGCGACACCTTCCGCTGGAAGGGCGAGAACGTCTCCACCACCGAGGTGGAGAATGCCCTGGGGGCCTTCCCCGGTGTGGAGGATGCGGTGGTCTACGGCGTGGAGATCCCCGGCACCAATGGCCGCTGCGGCATGGCCGCGCTGCGCCTTGCCGACGGCGCCAGCCTCGACACGACGCAGCTGGCGGCGCATCTGGACCGCGAGCTGCCCGCCTACGCCGTGCCGCTGTTCCTGCGCCTGCTGGCCCAGGTGGAAACCACCGGGACCTTCAAGTACAAGAAGAACGACCTCAAGCGCAACGCCTACGATCCGTCAGCCGTGGCCGATGCGCTGTTCGTCCGGCTGTCCGGCGAGGCGGCGTACCGGTCGCTGGACGGTGCGCTGTTCGAGGCGATTCGCGCGGGGGTGCATCGCTTCTGAGTGATGCTCACGCACCCACCTGGGCGCTGCCAATCGCACCGGCGATTCTCTTCTCCGGCGGCCAGGGGCAGCGTCCGGCGTTGTTGCTTTTGTAGGAGCGCGCCGTGGGCGCAATCGCGGACAGAGTCCGCCATTCCCTGACATATCGTGCCGGGGCCTGCCCTCTCCCCCGCGCTGGCTGGGCGCCCCGCTCCGAAGAGGGAGAGGGAGCAGCCCCGCCGGCTGACGCCGCAGTTCCAGCCGGCACCAATCCAGTCCCCTCTCCCTTCAGGGAGAGGGGAAATCGCCAGCACGGGGCTTCAGATAGAGACAGTTGCTCTTACCTCAAATATCGCGCAGGGGCCCGCCCTCTCCCCCGCCCTCTCCCTGAAGGGAGAGGGAGCTGTCCGTACCGGCTGACGCCATGGATTCCTCCTGCACCGACCAGTCCCCTCTCCGACGGGGATAGGGAATTCTGAGGTACGAATGCGCAGGGGAAGACAGCTGCCCCCAAGGGGAGCGGAGCAATCAGTTGCGGAACTGGAACTGCAGCTCGGCGCCGCGGATATCCGAGTGCCAGCTGTCATCGCCATTTTCACGCTCGTTGGGCTCGCGCTGGATCAGCCGGCCGCCCACCGCGAACGGGCTCGAGCCTGCTTTCTCGTCCTTCTGGCGGAACATCGGCGGCAGGATCGGTTTTTCTTCCTCCACCTCGCTCAGTGACTCGTCCGGCTCCAGCTGATGCACCAGCTCCTTGGGCAGGCGCAGGTCGAGCTTGACCGGCGGCAGCGCCTGCTTGACCACGGGGTCGACCGGTTTTTTCACCTGCGCCGGCGTCTTCGAAGGGGCCTTGGCCTCCGGCTTGATCGATGCCTCGACCGCCGGCGCCTTGGGCGAGGCCACGGCCTTGGCGGCAGCGGGCTTGGCTTCCGACTCGCGGGGCTGCTCGGCGGCTGGCTTGGGCGCAGGCGAGCTGGCTGGCGCCGGGGCGGTTGCCTTGGGCGATACAACGGGAGCAGCCGGTGCGGAGGGTGCCGGCGCCGGGGCTGGAGCGGCAGCCTTGTCCTTGTGCTCGTCGCCACAGGCAGCGAGCAGCAAGGACAAACTGGCGACTACAACAATTCGGGACGTTTTCATGGAGCGGACCATCGGAAAAACCGCGCAATGCTGGCGCGTACGGCGTGGCGGAGCAAGCACCTGGCCATGACAAGCCGTTACGGCCATCAGTCTGACAGGCGCAGGC
Organism: Pseudomonas sp. GCEP-101; assembly: GCF_025133575.1. Taxonomy (NCBI): domain Bacteria; kingdom Pseudomonadati; phylum Pseudomonadota; class Gammaproteobacteria; order Pseudomonadales; family Pseudomonadaceae; genus Pseudomonas; species Pseudomonas sp. GCEP-101. Next base: position 5,949,601 of record NZ_CP104011.1, read on the forward strand.
CGGAGCCGGCCTGTCATTGATCAAGGGTTGTCAGGCAATTCCTTCAGAGCCTTGTCGATATTCAGGGCCGGGAAGCGTTGCCGAAGACTCTCGCGCACTCGTTCAGCCTCCTCCTTCTGCCCCTTGTCCTGCAAGTCGCGCAGGCGCAACAGGCTGGCGCGTGGCTCGTCGACCTCTTCCGCCAGGGCTTGGAGCTTCCCCTGGGCCTGCGTGTCCGGCTTGCTCTGGGCATCAGAAAGCTCCCGAGCTGTTGCCTGTGCCTGTGCCTTGGCCTTGGCATTGTCCATGGCCATTTTCTTGCTCATCGGGGCAGGCTTGGCGAGCTCCGCCATCGAAGCGCCCGCCGCCGCGTCATCTCGCTGCGGCGCAGCCATGCTCGGCTCCGCCGCATAGGGTGCGGCGGCCGGGGCTGCCGGCGGCGCCATGGCAGGCGCGGGCGCCGGCGCACGCATCATCGCCGGCGCCACTGGCGCGTCGAAACGGTTCGGCGCCTCCTCGTAGGTGCGCAAGGTCAGGCTCAGGCCGATCCCCAGGGTCGCCAGGCCCGCCACGGCGACGCCCCAGCGCTGGCGGCTGCCGGCGCCCAGCAACCAGTGATGCAGGCGCTGGGCCAGAGACGGCGGCGTGTTCTGCGCCTGGGCGCGGGCGGCGGCCAGGATGCGCGCGTCCATCTGCGCCGAGGGCTGCTCCTCGCTGTGCCGGCGGTAGTGCTCGAGCACTGCCTGCTCGCGCGGATCGCGGTTCATGGGTTCACCTCCTCGGTCACCGACGGGTCGGACAGCAACCGACGCAATTTCTGCAGCGCATAGCGCAGCCGGCTCTTCACGGTTTCTGCCGGCGTTTTCGTCAGCTCGGCAATTTCGCTCAGCTCCAGGTCGCCGTGGGCACGCAGGAGGAACACTTCGCGCTGCTCTTGCGGCAGTTCCTGCAAGGCGCCCTGCAGGCGCTGCTGGTCGCGGGCCAGGCTCAGTTCGCGCTCGGGGTCGACACCCTCGCCGTCCAGCGCCTCGCCATGCAGCTGCTCGTCGAAGCTTTCCTGTCGCCCCAGGTGGCGGCCCAGCTTGCGCCAATGGTCGATCAGGCGGTTGCGGCCGACCTGGTACAGCCAGGTCTTGAAGCTGGCCGCGCCCAGTGGCTGGCTGTCGCTGCGGATCAGGCTCAGCCAGGTTTCCTGGAACACTTCCTCGGCCTGGGCGGTGTCGCCGCACAGGCCACAGAGGAAGCGGAACAGGCCCAGGCGATGGCGAGCGTAAAGCTCGCCGAAAGCCTCGGCGTCGCCGTGTCGATAACGCCGCAGCAACGCCGCGTCGTTTTCATCCGTGAGGGGTGTCTTCAACTCTCTCGATCCATTGCGGGGCGGGTGTCGGCTGGCGTCTCGCCAGTGGCCGAGTATCGCCGAAGGTGCAGGCGCCGGGGTAGCGCGGTGGCGGGCAGGCGGAAGCTCGGGTGTGGCAAGCGGCACGGTGGCGGCCTCGTCGAGGGGTCAACTTCCTTGGACGAGGCGACGTGGGTAAACGGGTTAACGCCAGTATCAAGCCGTTTACGTAGGAGCGGACTCCGTCCGCGATCGTATCCGGCAAGAGGCGGACCTATCGCGGACGAAGTCCGCTCCTGCGCAAGCCAAGCGCCTACGCGGCGATCAGTTCTTCCTGGCAGAGCTGGTTGGCCAGCATGCCGAGGGTCATGATCGCCCGCTCCGCCTCGCGGTCCCAGGGGATGCCACAGGTCAGGCGCAGGCAGTTGTTGAACTGCTCGGTGTTACTGAAGATCAGCCCCGGCGCAATGCTGATGCCCTGCTCCAGCGCCCGCACGTGCAGTTCCTTGGTGTTCACCTTGGCCGGCAGGCTGACCCAGAGGATGAAACCGCCCTTGGGCCGGGTCATCTGCGTGCCTTCGGGGAAGTACTGCTGCACCGCCAGCTGGTAGGCGGTCATGTTCTTCCGGTACTCCTGGCGGATGTAGCGCAGGTGCCGGTCGTAGCCGCCGTTTTCCAGGTAGGCCGCCACGCCCATCTGGGTCACGGTGCAGGCCGAATGGGTGGTGAAGGTCTGCAACCGGCGGATCTCCTCCTGGTAGCGCTCGGTGATGATCCAGCCGATGCGCACGCCGGGGGAAATCGTCTTGGAGAAGCTCGAGCAATACACCACGCGGCCATCGCGATCGTGGGCCTTGAGCGCCTTGGTCTGGCCCTGGTCGAACATCAGCTCGCCGTAGATGTCGTCCTCGATCACCCCGATGTTGTGCTCGGCGGTGAGCTTGAGCAGCGCCTTCTGGCGATCTTCGGGGATGGTCCCGCCGAGCGGGTTGCTCAGCCGCGCGGTCAGCACCAGCGCCTTGATCGGCCACTGGTTGGCGGCCAGTTGCAACGCCTCCAGGCTGATGCCGGTGAGGGGGTCGCTGGGAATCTCGATGACCTTCAGGCCCAGAATGTCGGCCAACTGCAGCAGGCCGTAGTAGCTCGGCGACTCGGTGGCGATCAAATCCCCTGGGCGGGTCATCACGCGCAAGGCCATGTGGATGGCGTCCACGCAGCCATGGGTGATGGTCACCTGGGTCGGATCGACCACCACGCCGGCATCGCGCATGCGGATCGCCACCTGGCGGCGCAGTGGCTCGTAGCCAGGGCTGAACATGTAGCTGAAGGCGCGAGGGCTGGAAAAGCGCGTGACCTTGGCCAGTTGCTGGTGCAGCGCGCGGACCGGCAGGTAGTCCACGTGCGGCACCGCGGCGCCCAACGGGAACACGCCTTCGCGGCGCGCTTCGGCGAGCACCTGGTTGATGATGCTGCTGCGGGTGACCAGGCCGGGGCGTTCGACGCGGGCGATGTCCGGGGTCGAGGCGGTCAGCGCCGGCGTACGGTGCACGTAGAAGCCGGACTGCGGGCGCGCGCGGATCAGCCCCTGGTCTTCGAGGGTGGCATAGGCCTGGAGGACCGTGGCATGGCTGACGTTGAGCTGGGTGCTCAGCTTGCGCACGGACGGCACGCGCTCGCCCGGCTGGTAGACACCACGACGGATGTCTTCCGCCAGTTGCTGGGCGATGCGCTGGTACAGCAGCAGATTGGACATGACGGCCATCCCTCGGTCATTGAACCGAAACAGTAGCCAAAAACCGGAAACTGTTCCAGAACAGTCGAAGGTATTCCGTCCGATACAGTTGCGCCGCCCTGCCGGCTCAGATCTCGCCGAGCCAGTCCAGCAGCCCGGCCACCACCAGTTGGGCGTCGGTGGTCAGGCCGAGCTTCTGCATGGCATTGCGCTTGTGGGTGCTGATGGTGGACACGCTGCGGTTGGTCCGTTCGGCGATTTCCCCCACCGTGGCGCCATGGGCCAAGCGACGGATGATATCGATCTCGGTGGGGCTCAGTGGCTTGCCGGTATGCCGCGGCGGCCGCAGCATCGGGTCGATGTAGGTTTCGCCCTTGCGAATGCGGGCGAAGGCTTCGTCCAGCAGGTTCAACGGGTTGCGCTTGCACACGTAGCCCACCGCGCCGCACTTGACCGCCGCGCTCGCCAAAAGCGGCGCGCCCATGACCGAGTAGACCAGCACCGGCACGTCCGGATGGTGGCGCTGCAGCCACTCGATCAGGTGCACGCCGTCACGCCCGCGGGCACCGGGCAGCGCCAGCTCGACGATGGCCAGGTCGACCTCGGGATGGGCATCGAGCACATCCAGCAGGCTGTCGGTGTCACTGACGAAGGCTTTCACCTGCGCCAGTTCACGCTCCAGCAGATAGCGTTCCAGGCCCCAACCAATCATCGGTTGCGGGTCCGCCACGATTACATTCAACAGCTTGTTTTCCGAAGGCATCTGGTTCTCTCGTTTACAGCTCCCCTGAGGGGATTAGTCGCACCTGGTTATTTTCGCCAAGCCGCGACTCGAAAATTTTCGAGATGCCCCAGACGAAAAACCCCGGAGCCAAGGCATCCGGGGTTTTCCTGTGACGGGATATTGCGAAGAGGTCAGCGCTCAGCGCCGAGCTGGCCCTTCTCGTCGGAGAAGACGATCTCCACCCGGCGGTTCTGCGCGCGCCCCAGCGAGGAGGCATTGTCCGACACCGGATAGGCCTCGCCGTAGCCCTGCACCTGAATGCGTTTGGCGTCCACCCCCAGGTCGGTCAGGGCGTCCGCCACGGCCTGCGCGCGGTCCCTGGACAGTTGCAGGTTCTGCTCGCGGTCGCCCTCGGCATCGGTGTAGCCCTCGATGCGGATCACACGGCGCGGATTGAGCTGGAGGAACTGCACCACCTTGAGCACGGTGCGGTTGGCCGCCGGCGTGAGATCCGCCGCGCCGCTGTCGAACAACACGTCACCCAGGGTCAGCACCAGGCCGCGCTCGGTTTCGTTGGTGGCGAGGCTGACCATCTGCTGCTCCAGCCACTTGCTCTGCTCCTGCACATTGAGCAGGCGGGCCTCACGCATCGCCAGCTGCAGGCGCTCGCGCTCCAGCTGCTGCTTGCCCAGGCGCTCCTGGTTCAGCGCCAGGTTGCTGTGCTCGCGGGCGATCTCGCTGTAGCGCTGGCTGAGATAGGCGTACTGCAACACGTCATCGCTGCTGCCCCAGTAATTGGACAGGCGTTCGGCACGGGCCAGCGACTCGCCGGCGCGGATCACGTCTTTCGGCGCGCTGCGCAGGACGGCGGAATCTTCCTTCACCGCCTGGAATTGCAGGCGCGCCTGCTCCAGGGACTTCTCGCTGAGCTGGCTGTTGGCGCAGCCGGCCAGCAGCGCGGCGGCGGACACTGCGGCGATCCATGCGGCGCCACGACGCAACAGTTGTGCGGGAGTCATTGCACCTCTCCCAACTGTTTGCGCAGGCGGTTGATGCTCTTGTTCTGCTCGGCCAACTGCTCGGCGCTCTTGCGCGTCAGCTCCTTGGCCTCGGCGAGACGGGCGTCGAGCTCGGCCTGTTCGGCCAGTTGCCGGGCCTTCTTGTTCGAGCCGACCGCCAGGGCGCCCTTGGCGGCCTGGTACTTGTCGTCGGCGAGCTTCAGCTCGGCCAGGTCATCGGTCGCGCCCACGGCCTTGGCCTGTTCCAGCGCCTGCTCGGTGAGGCGCATCTGCTCGTTGGGTGCCGGGTCGTTCGTCGCACAGCCGGCCAGTGCACACAGCGCCAGGCCGGCGACCATCATCCGTCGATTGATCACGAAATCTCTTGTCCTACTCGGTGGGAGTGCTGGCAGGCTGCAATTGCTGGGCCTTCCAGCGGGCCAGGTTGTCCTGCAGCAGGCGCTGCGGGACTCCGGCGGCCGTCAATTCTGTCATTTTTTTCGCCAGTTGTCCGCGCAGCCACGGGTCGTTGCAGGCCGAGTTGTGCGCCACGGTCAGGTACAGACCTTCGCTGGAGACCGGCGGTTCCAGGGGCTGCAGGTCGTCGGCCATGCCGAGCGTATCGGCCACCGCCAGGCCGGGATAGTGCTCGTAGATCACATAGTCCGAACGCTTGAGCAGCAGCTTCTGGAAGGCCTGGGTCAGGCTGGGCACCTCTTCCAGGGTCAGCTCCTGCTTGGCGAAGGCGTCGAAGTCCGGGCCGAAGCTGTTGTTCACCAGGGTGCCGCCCTTCAGGCCCTTGAGGTCGTCACGACTATGGTAGGGCGACGTGGCATCCTTGCGCATCCACACCACGTTGTCGGTGGTGAGGAAGGCCGGGTGGATGTAATCCATGGTTTCCAGCCGCGGCGGGGTGAGGAAGGCGCCGGCGATCAGGTCGACCCGCCCCAGGCGCGCCTCTTCCTGGGCGCGCGCCCAGGAGCCGGTGTAGATCACGCGGATACTTACCCCGACCGCCTTGCCGATCTGCTCCAGCAGGTCGGCATTGGCGCCGATCAGGCGCTCGGGCTGCGCCGGGTCGCGCCACAGGTAGGGCGGGTATTCCGGGTTGCCGGTGGCCACCAGGCGCTCGCATTTGCCGGCCGCGACACTGGCCAGGGGCATGGAGAAAGTCACCAGCAACAGTGCCGCACGGAGCATCGTGGAGCAGTCAGGCATCGGTAGTCTCGCTCACCAGAAGAAAGAACGGCCATGCTTAGAGCCGCAAAATGCTAGCGTAAAGCACACCGACCCGATTTGGTAATAAGGACTTCTCATGAAGAAAGCCCTTCTGGCCCTTCTACTGGCGATAGCCGTTGCCGCTGGCATCCTCTACGCCTTCCCTTCCACCCTCCTGGCCACCGCGCAGTACGTCGAAAGCGCCCGCGCTCGGCTGTCGAGCAACAGCCTGCAGGTCGATGATCTGAACATCACCTATTACGAGGGCGGCCCGGAGAAGGCGCAGACCATCCTGCTGATCCACGGCTTCGGTGCGGACAAGAGCAACTGGCCGCGCTTCGCCCGCTTCCTGACCAAGGACTACCACGTCATCGCCGTCGACCTGCCAGGCTTCGGCGATAGCAGCAAGCCCGCCAACATCAGCTACGACGTGGGCACCCAGGCCGAGCGCCTGGCTGACTTCATGCGCGAACAGGGTATCGGCCGCTTCCACGTGGTGGGCAACTCCATGGGCGGGCACATCGCCGCGCTGCTGGCGGCGCGACATCCACAGGAAGTCTTGTCGGTCGGGCTGTTCGACAACGCCGGCGTCACCGCGCCACACCAGAGCGAGTTGTTCGAGCGCCTGCTCAAGGGCGGCGACAATCCGCTGGTGCTGCGTTCGGTGGATGACTTCCCCGCCCTGCTCGACTTCGTCTTCGTGCAGAAGCCTCCGCTGCCGGCGCGACTGCGCGATTACCTGGCCGAACGCTCGCTGGAGCGCAGCGCCTTCAACGGCATGGTCTTCCAGCAGTTGCGCGAACGCTATATCCCGCTGGAGCCGGAGCTGCCGAAGATCACCGCGCCGACCCTGCTGCTGTGGGGCGACCGCGACCGGGTGCTGGACGTTTCCAGCATCGAGGTGATGAAGCCGCTGCTGAAGAAACCCAGCGTGGCGATCCTGCGCGATTGCGGCCACGTGCCGATGATCGAGCGCCCCGAGGAAACAGCCCGCCTCTACCTGGACTTCCTGCAGCAGAACCACACGCCGGTGACGGCGGCGAACTGAAACCGACAGAAGCAGAAACGGCGCCCTGGGGCGCCGTTTCCTTATGTACCGAACTCAGAGCTGGATCAGATTCGGAATCTGCACGTCCGGGTTGACGTCCTGCTCGTAGTCCACGCCGGCGATCTCGAAGCCGAACAGGCGCAGGAACTCGGTCTTGTAGCCGGTGAAGTCGGTCAGCTGGTACAGGTTTTCGTTGGTCACCTTGTTCCACAGGTCCTTCACGGTGTCCTGTACGTCCGGCTGCAGTTCCTTGTAGTCGGCGCGCAGGCGGCCGTCGGCGTCCAGGTGCGGCTCGGCGCCGTACAGGCTCTCGCGGAACAGGCCGTCGACCTGCTCGATGCAGCCTTCGTGGGTGCCCTTCTCCTTCATCACCTTGAACAGCAGCGACAGGTACAGCGGCATCATCGGGATGGCCGAGCTGGCCTGGGTGACCACGGCCTTCAGCACGGAAACGCGAGCGTCGCCACCAGTGGCCGCCAGCTTCTCGCGAATGCCCAGAACCTTCTGGTCCAGGTCCTTCTTGGCGGCGCCGATGGAGCCGTTCCAGTACAGGTCGTGGGTGATTTCTTCGCCCAGATAGGTAAAGGCGGTGGTCTTGGCGCCATCGGCCAGCACGCCGGCTTCCTGCAGCGCATCGATCCACATCTGCCAGTCTTCGCCGCCCATCACCGCCACGGTGTTGGCGATCTCGGCTTCGGTGGCCGGCTCCATCACGCTTTCCTTGATCACTTCCTTGTCGGTGTCCAGACCCCGGAAGTTGACGGTCTTGCCGACCGGCTTGAGCACGGAATTGAAGACCTCGCCGGTCTTGGGATGGGTACGGCGCGGCGCGGCCAGGCTGTAGACGACCAGGTCGACCTTGCCCAGGTCCTGCTTGATGGTGTCGATGGTGACCTGCTTCACCTCATCGGAGAAGGCGTCGCCGTTGATGCTGCGCGCATACAGGCCCTTGGCGTGGGCGAATTTCTCGAAGGCGGCGGAGTTGTACCAGCCGGCGGTGCCCGCCTTGGTCTCGCTGCCGGGTCGCTCGAAGAACACGCCCAGGGTGTCGGCGCCGGCGCCAAAGGCGGCGCTGATGCGCGCGGCGAGGCCGTAGCCAGTGGAGGAACCGATGACCAGGACCTTCTTCGGACCGTTGGCGATGGGGCCGTGCGCCTCGACGTAGTCGATCTGTTCCTTGACGTTGGCTTCACAGCCGGTCGGGTGGGTAGTGACGCAGATGAAGCCACGCACGCGCGGTTTGATGATCATGAAAACCTCGGTAGCCAGGTGTCGATTGAACACATTCAGGAACTGGAGACGTCGCGCATTGTAGATGAGACACCTTCGCCGGTGGACTTCTCGGCAAAGATTCGTGACCAATGGGTCATCGGCGCGGCGAAACGACCATTCCCGAGGAAAATCAGGGACCTGAAATGAAAGAACCCGCCACGTGGGGCGGGTTCCTTCCTTGAGCGGATTGGGCTTAGACGGCCTTTTCCAGCTCCGGTACGGCTTCGAACAGGTCGGCGACCAGGCCGTAGTCGGCTACCTGGAAGATCGGCGCCTCTTCGTCCTTGTTGATCGCCACGATCACTTTCGAATCCTTCATGCCCGCCAGGTGCTGGATGGCGCCGGAGATGCCGACGGCCACGTACAGCTGCGGCGCGACGATCTTGCCGGTCTGGCCGACCTGCATATCGTTGGGCACGAAGCCGGCGTCAACGGCAGCACGGGAAGCGCCGACGGCAGCGCCCAGCTTGTCAGCCAGGGCGTAGAGGATCTTGAAGTTGTCGCCATTGCCCATGCCCCGGCCGCCGGAAACGACGATCTTGGCAGCGGTCAGTTCCGGACGGTCGGACTTGGCCAGTTCTTCGCCCACGAAGGCGGACTTGCCGGCGTCGGCCGGGCCGGACACGGCTTCAACCGCGGCCGAACCACCTTCGGCGGCGACGGCGTCGAAGCCGGTGCCACGCACGGTGATGACCTTGACGGCGGCCGAGGACTGCACGGTAGCGATGGCGTTACCGGCGTAGATCGGGCGCTTGAAGGTGTCGGCGCTGACGACTTCGATGATCTCGGAGATCTGGTCGACGTCCAGCAGGGCAGCGACGCGCGGCAGGAAGTTCTTGCCGTTGGTGGTGGCAGCGGCCAGCACGTGGCTGTAGCCACTGCCCCCACTGTCTTTCACGAGAGCTGCGATCAGCGGAGCGACGTTCTCCGGCAGCTGGTGAGCGTAAGCGGCGTTGTCGGCGACCAGCACCTTGGAAACGCCTGCGATCTTGGCAGCGGCTTCGGCCACGCCACCCACGTTCTGGCCAGCGACCAGGACGGCGATGTCGCCACCAATCTTCTGCGCAGCAGCGACGGTGTTCAGGGTGGCAGCGCCCAGTGCGCCGTTGTTGTGCTCAGCGATTACCAGGATAGCCATCAGATTACTTTCGCCTCGTTCTTCAGTTTCTCGACCAGTTCGGCAACGGACTTGACCTTGATACCGGCGCTACGGGCAGCCGGCGCTTCGACTTTCACGGTCTTCACGGTGGAAGCGGTGGAAACGCCCAGGGCGTCCGGGGTCACCACGTCCAGCGGTTTCTTCTTCGCCTTCATGATGTTGGGCAGCGACGCGTAGCGCGGCTCGTTCAGGCGCAGGTCGGTGGTCACGATCGCCGGCAGGTTCAGGGCAACGGTCTGCAGGCCGCCGTCGATTTCACGGGTGACGTTGACCTTGTCGCCAGCTACTTCCACCTTGGAGGCGAAGGTGCCCTGCGCGTAGCCAGTCAGTGCAGCCAGCATCTGGCCGGTCTGGTTGTTGTCGCTGTCGATGGCCTGCTTGCCGAGGATGACCAACTGCGGCTGCTCTTTATCGACGATGGCTTTCAGGGCCTTGGCGACAGCCAGGGAATTCAGTTCGTCGTTGGATTCGACGAGGATGGCGCGATCAGCACCCAACGCCAGCGCGGTACGCAGTTGCTCCTGGGCAGCGGTCGGGCCGACGGAAACCGCAACGATCTCGGTGGCGACGCCTTTCTCTTTCAGGCGGACGGCCTCTTCCACGGCGATTTCGCAGAAGGGGTTCATGGACATCTTGACGTTGGCGAGATCGACGCCGGAGTTGTCCGCCTTGACGCGGACCTTGACGTTATAGTCAACCACTCGTTTGACAGCTACAAGAACCTTCATGGATTCCTCGTTATTCTCCGGTGAATAGGAATGTCGCCAGACAGGCCTGGCTGGTAGTGCACGCCATCTGCGACTACATCCAGCGCAACGCGACCGCAAAACCGCAGGTATCTTGACCGCATCGACCGGGCGGGTCAATACACGAAAATACCCCTTCATAAGCCGCGGACCCCGATTCTATCAGGGTTACGCGCGATTCAAACAAACGTTTGTATTGTGACCGATAAAGGGTTTAGATATAGCAACAGGTCTAGCTATAATGCGCCCCGCTCTTACTGGGTGGGGGCACGCCCATCCCAATACCTACAAAATGCCCAGAGCCTTGATTCAGGAGAGATCGATAGTGGAACGCGAATTTATGGAATTCGACGTCGTCATCGTCGGCGCCGGCCCTGCCGGTCTGTCCGCCGCATGCCGACTGAAACAGAAGGCCGCCGACGCCGGTCAGGAAATCAGCGTCTGTGTGGTCGAGAAGGGTTCCGAAGTGGGCGCCCACATTCTCTCGGGCGCCGTGTTCGAGCCCCGCGCGCTGAACGAGCTGTTCCCCAACTGGAAGGAACTCGAAGCGCCGCTCAACACCCCCGTCAAGCGCGACGACATCTATGTGCTCAAGAGCCCGGAAGCGGCGGCCAAGGTGCCGAACTTCTTCGTGCCCAAGACCATGCACAACGAAGGCAACTACATCATCTCCCTGGGCAACCTGTGCCGCTGGCTGGCCCAGCAGGCCGAAGGCCTGGGCGTCGAGATCTACCCGGGCTTTGCCGCCCAGGAAGCACTGATCGACGAGAATGGCGTAGTGCGCGGCATCATCACCGGTGACCTGGGCGTCGACCGCGAAGGCAACCCGAAAGAGGGGTACTACACCCCCGGCATGGAGCTGCGCGCCAAGTACACCCTGTTCGCCGAAGGCTGCCGTGGCCACATCGGCAAGCAACTGATCAAGAAGTACAAGCTCGACAGCGAAGCCGACGCCCAGCACTACGGCATCGGCATCAAGGAAATCTGGGATATCGACCCGTCCAAGCACGAGCAGGGCCTGGTGGTGCACACCGCCGGCTGGCCGCTGAACGACGACAACCCGGGCGGCTCCTTCCTTTATCACCTGGAAAACAACCAGGTGGTGGTCGGCCTGATCATCGACCTGTCCTACACCAACCCGCACCTGTCGCCGTTCGACGAGTTCCAGCGCTACAAGCACCACCCGGTGATCAAGCAGTACCTGGAAGGTGGCAAGCGCGTGGCCTATGGCGCTCGCGCCATCTGCAAGGGCGGCCTGAACTCGCTGCCGAAGATGGTCTTCCCCGGCGGCGCGCTGATCGGTTGCGACCTGGGCACCCTGAACTTCGCCAAGATCAAGGGCAGCCACACCGCCATGAAGTCCGGCATGCTGGCCGCCGACTCGGTGGCCGAAGCGCTGTTCGCCGGCCGCGAAGGCGGCGACGTGCTGAACAACTACGTCGATGCGTTCAAGGGCAGCTGGCTGTACGACGAGTTGTTCCGCAGCCGTAACTTCGGCGCGGCGATGCACAAGTTCGGCGCCATCGGTGGCGGTGCGTTCAACTTCATCGACCAGAACATCTTCGGCGGCAAGATCCCGTTCACCCTGCACGATACGACCCCGGACTACGCGACCCTGAAGAAGGCCAGCGAAGCGCCGAAGATCGACTATCCGAAGCCGGACGGCAAAATCAGTTTCGACAAGCTCTCCTCGGTGTTCCTGTCCAACACCAACCACGAGGAAGACCAGCCGATCCACCTGAAGCTGACCGACCCCAACACCCCGATCGAGAAGAACCTGCCGCTCTACGACGAGCCCGCGCAGCGTTACTGCCCGGCCGGCGTGTACGAAGTGGTGAGCAACGACGACGGCAGCAAGCGCTTCCAGATCAACGCCCAGAACTGCGTACACTGCAAGACCTGCGACATCAAGGACCCGGCCCAGAACATCACCTGGGTTGCCCCGGAAGGCACCGGTGGTCCGAACTACCCCAACATGTAAGAACGTTGGCGGTAACGAAAAAGGCTCCCTCGGGAGCCTTTTTTGCAGGTTCGAAAAAGTTGTAGCGAAGCCGTAACCGAACTACCGGACGCGTACCGACCGCCGGGTCACGGCTGCGGCGCGATGGGGAAGAACTCCCCCGAACTCCAGACACCCAGCCATTCAACGCCGTCGATCATGCGTGGAACCGCCAGTTCCACCAACTGGTAGAACACGTTGCGGTGGATCAGCGCCTCCAGGTTTACCCGCACCAGCACGTAGGGCGACGGCTCCTGGGTCTGCGGGTCCAGCTCGACACGGATCGGATGCGCGGCATCGGCCACCACGTCGTCCTCGACATTGGTGGTGAAGCGCAGCACCTGCTGTTCGCCCTCCCCTTCGACCGCGAGGGTTACTGCGACGAAGGGCGCGTCATCCACGGTGATGCCGCATTTCTCCACCGGCGTCACGAGGAAATACTCGTCGCCGTCGCGGCGGATGATGGTGGAGAACAGCCGCACCATCGGCTTGCGACCGATCGGCGTGCCCAGGTAATACCAGGTGCCGTCGCGGGCGATGCGCATATCGATATCGCCGCAGCAATCGGGGTTCCACAGATGCACCGGCGGCAGTCCCTTGTCCTTGCTGGCGGGAATCTGCGCCAGCAGGTTGCCGGCCCGGTCCGATTGGCTCTGTGGATCAGTCATTGGTACTCCTCTCGCGTCTTCACCCCCAGCAGGCTGCGGGCATAGTCTTCCAGCGGGCGCCCGATCAGGTCCTCGGGGCTGGCGTCATAGAATGTCAGAAAACCGCCGCGGCTGCGGATGGTCGCGCTGTCCACCAGGTAGCGGTTGTCGGTTTCGATCAGCATCACCTGGATCACGCTGCGGTCGCGGCCCACGGCATTATCGGTGTCTTCGTACTGCTCGTAGGTCCCGGCATTGTCCTCCCCACGGGCGAAGCGCGTATACAGCAGATAATTGGCGCCTGCCGCGCGAGCCTCCTGCATCGCCCCCTCCAGCCCGAGCGGACTCTTGGCCCGGCGCACCAGCGGGAAGTACTGGACGAAGCCGTTGAATGCCTCCTCTGCCACCACGTTGGGCCGCGCATAGGGATGGCCGGGCGGCACGAACGGCCCCTGGGCGATGTAGATGAAGGAGTCCTGCTGCAGGCGCCAGTTCGAGGTGCGGCGCGTCTGGCTGTGGTCGAGGAAGCCCGCGTCGCGCAGGTAGTAATCGGTGCCGTCGGCCAGGTCGTTGGGGGTCATGCAACCGCCAAGGGCGGCGAAGGCAAGGATCAGTATCAGGTGGCGCATGCAGGGTCTCCGGAGCCGGCGACGAAAAACCGGCATTCGGGCAAGCAATGCAGCTTCCGCGCCATCACAGGCCGCGCTGCCATTCCTGACGCAGATGCGCACGTTGCGGCTGCTCGATGGCCTGGCGCACCTGGGCCAGCAGCTTCGCCTTGTCCGCCCCCAGCGTGCCTTTGAGCACCAGGTAGTTGGAGGCGTGGTCGCTGCGGAACACCGTGTCGCGCAGCTCCAGCGCGCTGAGCAGGCGCTCGACCTCGACGAACAGCTCGGCCTGTGTCAGCGGCTGGAAGTCCGGGAAGCCGGCACGCAAGCGCTCCTCGCCCGTCGGGAAGCTCACGACCAGGGTGGAAAGAAACTCCGGCTGCGCCTCGTTCATCAGGCGCGCCGAATTGTCGGCGTGCTGGGCGCTCAGGGTGTTCCCGCCCAGGCCGTTGAGGATCATCACCGAGCGCTTGATCCCCGCCTCGCCCAGCTTGCCCAGGGCATCCAGCGTAGAGGCATAGGTCTCGCCCTTGTTCACCCGCGCCAGCACCTCGTCGTCGCCGGACTCGGCGCCCACATAGGCCATGCGCAGGCCGGCGTCGGCCAGCTCCTTCAGCTCGTCCACCGACTTCTTGCGCAGGTTGCGCGGCAGGCAGTAGCTGGAAACGCGATCCACCTCGGGCATGTGCTCGCGGATTGCGCGCAGGATGTTGAGCAGCCGCCGTGTCGGCAGCACCAGCGCATCACCGTCGGCCAGGAACACCCGCTGGACGATCAGGCGCTCACCGCAGCGGCGAATCTCTTCCAGCACGTCAGCCTCGTCACGGGCGCGGAATTTCTTCTGCGGCTGCGTATACATCTCGCAGAAGCCGCACTGGTTCCAGGAGCAACCGTTGGTCACCGGCAGAATCAGCGAGTGCGCCTCGCTCGGCGGCCGGAAGACCGGCTCGATATAGGAAATGGGGAATTCGTTGGGCATGGGCTAATCAGGTTAGGGGGCGATCTCAGCCGCCGATGATCTTCATGATGGTGACGCCGCCGGAGAAGGCAACCTCCTGCTTGTCCGCCAGGGCGCGTACCAGCAACCGCTGCAGCGCCGGGAGCGCCTGATGGCGCGGCTTGTCCAGCAGGTCGCCGACGTAGTGGCGGTTGCTCGACGACAGGCAGCCGTGCAGCCAGCCGGTGGACGACAGGCGCAGCCGCGAACAGGTCCGGCAGAACGGTACGCTCTCGTTGGCGATCACGCCGAAGAAGCCCTGCCCCGGCACTTCATAGCGAATGGCAGTGGCATCCACCGGTGCGTTGGCCTGGATATAGGGATGCCGCTCGCCGATCCGCTCCAGCAGTTCCTGGAGGCTGACGAACTGCTGGTGGAAAGCGTTCGCATCGTGGGCCAGGTGGCCCATGCGCATCAGCTCGATGAACCGCAACTCGAAGCCGTGCTCCAGGCAGTAGTCCAGCAGCGGCACCACCTGGTCGAGGTTCTGACCACGCAGCGGCACCATGTTCAGCTTGATCTTCAGGCCCGCGGCACAGGCCTCGTCGAGCCCCTTGAGCACGGTGGCGAGGTCGCCGCCACGGGCGATGCGCCGGAAGGCATCGGCATCCAGGGTATCGAGGGAGACATTCAGGCGGCGGATGCCGCAGTCCAGCAGCAGCGGCAGCTTTTTCGACAACAGCTGGCCGTTGGTGGTGATGGCGATGTCCTGCAGACCGAGCCGGCTGACGCCCTGCAGGAAGGCATCCAGTTTCGGGCTCACCAGCGGCTCGCCGCCGGTGACCCGCAGGCGCTCGATGCCGGCGGCCTCCATGAGATAGGCGACGCCGCGCACCAGCGAATCGGCCGGCAGCTCGTCCTGCGCGGCGACCAGGCGCTTGCCGTCCGGCACGCAGTAGGTGCAGGCGTAGTTGCAGGCGGCGGTCAGGCTGACGCGCAGGTTGCGAAAGCGCCTGCCCTGGCGGTCGACAATCATGCTGGGCTCCGGTGGAGATTACTCATACCAGTATATCCCCACCCGCACCCCGGGCCCTGTCGTGTTCACGACGATGGGCCCCCTGAATGGCGACTCAGGCGGCCGGTGTATCGCCGTCGCGCTTGCGCTTGTTGCCCATGCGCACGCCGATGTCCATGAGGAACTGGAAGAAGCCCTCCTGGTCCTCCAGCACTTCGCGCCAGAACGGCGAGTGGTACAGCGCCACGGCGCCGTGCACCAGTGCCCAGGCCGCGCAGTAGTGGAAGTAGGCCGGCACATCTTCCAGCTTGCCCGCCGCAATGCGTTCCTTGATCAGCTGGCTCAGGCGCTCGAAGTTGGATTCGCGGATCTTGTGCAGTTCCTCGACCATCTCCGGGACCTGGCTGGTCTTCACCACCTTTTCTTCCAGGCGGTCGAACAGGCGGTAGCGCTGCGGGTCGCGCATGCGGAACTCGAAGTAGGCGCGCGACAGGCGCTCCTTGTCGCGGGCGACGTCTTCGGAGTGGAACAGGTCGGCCAGATCGCGCTCGTAATCCAGCATCAGGCGCAGGTAGATTTCCGCCTTGGATTTGAAGTGCTTGTAAATCGTGCCTTTGCCGATGCCCACCGCATCGGCGATCATTTCGACCGTGACACTGTCTTCGCCCTGTTCGAGGAACAGCTTGAGGGCGGTGTCGAGGATTTCCTGTTCGCGACGACGGAATTCGCGAACCTTGCGCGGCTCTTTCTGCATAAAAAGACTGTTCGGTCAAAAATAGTCAAAATTCGAAGCCGCGTATTATGCCTATTCAGCGCCAAATTGCACGGATCATCCGACATGATTAGCTTTTCTTCCGAGTTTCCCCAACACAGCGGCCTGCGCTACCTGAACCATGCCGCCGTCGCCCCCTGGCCCAAGCGCGCGGCAGACGCTGTCGCCGCGTTCGCCCAGGAGAATATCCAGCAGGGCGCCCGCGACTACCCTCAGTGGCTGACCCTCGAGAAACGCCTGCGCGAGCGTCTGATGCGCCTGGTGAACGCCCAGAGCACGGGCGACATCGCGCTCGTGAAGAACACCTCCGAGGCCCTGTCGTTCGTCGCCTTCGGCCTGGACTGGCGCGCCGGCGACCAGGTGGTGATCAGCAACCAGGAGTTCCCCTCCAACCGCGTCGTCTGGGAAGCGCTGAAGCCGCGCGGCGTGGAAGTCATCCAGGTCAGCCTGGAAGGAGCCGACCCCGA
The DNA here is from genome assembly GCF_025133575.1 of Pseudomonas sp. GCEP-101. Taxonomy (NCBI): domain Bacteria; kingdom Pseudomonadati; phylum Pseudomonadota; class Gammaproteobacteria; order Pseudomonadales; family Pseudomonadaceae; genus Pseudomonas; species Pseudomonas sp. GCEP-101. The sequence goes on from NZ_CP104011.1 coordinate 5,966,258, forward strand.
GGGCAACCTGCTGGCCGCCTGCACGCCCCGCACGCGCCTGATGTCCGTCAGCGCCGTGCAATACGCCAGCGGGCTGCGCCTGGACCTGGAGCGCCTGGGCGCCGGTTGCCGCCAGCGTGGCGTGCTGTATTGCATCGACGCCATCCAGCAGTTGGGCGCCCTGCCCTTCGACGTCCAGGCGTACGACTGTGCCTTCGCCATGGCCGATGGCCACAAGTGGATGCTCGGCCCGGAGGGCCTGGGTGTGTTCTATTGCCGCGCCGCCGAGCGCGAACAACTCGCGCTGCAGGAGTATGGCTGGCATATGCTGGAAAACGCCGGCAACTACGACCTGGCCGACTGGCAGCCGGCACGCAGCGCGCGGCGTTTCGAATGCGGCAGCCCGAACATGCTCGGCGCCGTGGCGCTGGAAGCCAGCCTGAGCCTGCTGGAAGAGGTCGGCATGGCAACGGTGGGTGAACTGGTGCAGGCACGCGTACAGCAGTTGCAGGACGGCCTGGCCCGCATCGGCGGCGCTTCGCTGCACAGCCCGCTGGACCCGGTGCGGCGCGCCGGCATCCTGACCTTCAGCCTGGCCGGCTGGGACAACGCCCGACTGCTGGAGCGCCTGCGCGCCGAGCAGGTGGTGTGCATCCAGCGCGGCGCGGGCATCCGCTTCTCACCGCACTTCTACACCAGCGAGACGCTGATCGAGGAAACCCTGGCGCTGATCGGGGCTTTGGCGGGGCAATAACCCCGATGCGGCCGAGAAAGCTGCTCAGCCCGGTGTGATGTATTCCAAATCCGTTTAAAAAACACCGGGCACCCTGTGGCAGCCGCCGCATCTTGACCAATACTTGTAGATACCGGTGCGCGGCATCTCCCCCCAAGTGCCCCGCCGGTAAAGGTACCGAGGATCGCGTACCTTATTGTTACACTCCTAATGGTCTTGACCCGGATTCATCCCCCAGAACCCGGGTTTTTTTTGCGCGCAGGAAAAGTATCCGCACCGACACCATCAGGTAGCGAGGGGGAACAGCCGGCGGAAGTTGGCGGTGGTCTGCTCGGCCAGGGTCTCGAAACTCACACCGCGCAGCACCGCCAGGTATTCCGCGACCTCGCGCACGTACTCGGGCAGGTTCGGCTTGCCGCGGTGCGGCACCGGCGCGAGATAGGGCGAATCGGTTTCCACCAGCAGGCGATCCACCGGCACCTGGCGCGCCACCTCGCGCAGTTGTTCGGCATTGCGGAAGGTGACGATGCCCGACAGCGAGATGTAGAAGCCGATATCCAGCGCCGCCTTGGCCATTTCCCAGTCCTCGGTGAAGCAGTGCAGCACGCCGGCCTGCGGCAACGCGGCCTCGCGCAGCAGCGCCAGGGTATCGGCGCGGGCCTCGCGGGTATGCACGATGACCGGCTTGCCGGTGAGCCTGGCGGCCTCCAGGTGCAGGCGGAAGGCCTCCTGCTGCAGCTCGGCGGCTTCGGGCTCGTAGTGATAGTCCAGGCCGGTCTCACCAATGGCCACCACGCGCGGGTGGTTCAGCTCGCCCAGCAGCCAGTCCAGCGCCGGTGCCGCTCCCGGCTCCAGATCCAGCGGATGGACGCCCACCGAGCAGTGCACGTCGGCGTAGCGCTCGGCCAGATCCTTCACTGCCCTGGCGTTGTCCGCACTCACGCCGATGCACAGGAACTGGCTGACGCCGCGCGCGCGGGCGGCATCCAGTGCAGCATCCAGCGACCCGTCATGGGCGGCGAGATCGAGGCGATCGAGGTGGCAGTGGGAATCAACCAGCATGAAAACACTCTCCGGAAAATGACGAAGCGCCCGATTGGGCGCTTCGTGTCTGCAGACGGTAAGGCCTGCCAATTCTACATGGTGTGGGTCGGACGGTCCGACTTCAGCGCGCCGGCAAGGTAGGTCTCGATCTTGTTGCGCGCGGTGTTGTCGCCATCGTTGAACTGCACGCCGATACCCGCGGCGCGGTTGCCCTGGGCGCCCTTGGGGGTGATCCAGACCACCTTGCCGGCCACCGGGATCTTCTCCGGCTCGTCCATCAGGTTGAGCAGCATGAAGACCTCATCGCCCAGCTTGTAGGTCTTGTTGGTCGGAATGAACAGCCCACCGTTGCGGATGAACGGCATGTAGGCAGCATACAGCACGGACTTGTCCTTGATGGTCAGGGACAGGATTCCGTTACGCGGACCCAGATTAGGTGGCAAGCTCATTCAGCTATCCTGGCAGTATTTTCCGATGGCCGGATTCTAGCCCGGCCCGGGGAGACTTGCCCACTGTACGAGCAGTGCTTCGAGAAGCAAGGCACGGTTAAGGTTGGCTTTGTTGAGGACCTTTTGCCGTTGCATCAGCAACCAGTCCTGCATGGCCAGCACCTTGGGCTGAGTCGATTTTTCGGCGAGATACTGTACGACCTTGCGCATGTCGGTCAGGCCCAGGCCGTCCTCGTCACGCGCCAACTGGTAGCGCAGGATCAGCAGCGCCCAGTCGCAGAACCAGTCGAACAACAGCGGCAAGGGTACGCCGTTCCAGCTTTCGGCCAACTGACCTGGGGCAACCTGCTGCTTGAGCAGCTTCTTCACGCCCTCCACCACCTGCGCGCGCTGCTCGCGTACGCCCTGGCCATGCAGGCGCAGCGCGGTCAGCGGCGAGCCGCCGGCCAGCACCAGCAATTCGTCCAGCGCGTCGGACGACTCATCCGGCAAAGACGCTGCCAGCCAGGTGCGCGCCTGCTCGGCGGTCGGCTGCGGGCACGCCTGCTGCACGCAGCGGCTCTTGATGGTCGGCAGCAGCCGGCTGGGCTGGTGGCTGATGAGCAGCAGCACGGTATCGCCAGAGGGCTCTTCGAGGCTTTTCAGCAGCGCGTTGGCGGCATTGAGGTTCATCGCCTCGGCGGGCTCCAGCAGGACCACCTTGCGCCCGCCCAGCTGTGCGGTCTGCACCACGAATTCGACCAGTTCACGCACCTGGTCGACGCGAATCGGTTTCTCCGGCTCTTCCGGCTCCAGCAGGAAAAAATCGGGGTGGGTGCCGGCGGCCAGCAGCTGGCAGGCCTTGCACTGCCCGCACGCCTTGCCGCCCTCGGGGCGCTGGCAGAGCAGCAGATGCACGAGATTCTCCGCCAGCACGCGCTTGCCGATACCGGCCGGCCCGTGCAGCAGATAGGCATGGGCGTGGCGCGGGCGGCTGCTGAGCTGTTGCCAAAGACCCTGCTGCCAGGGATAGATGTCAGCCATTCAGGCGCTCCAGCAGGGTCGGCAGCAGGCCGTCGAGGTCGCGTTGCACCGCGGCCAGCGACTGGGCGGCATCGAGCACGTGGTAGCGCGTCGGTTCGGCACGGGCGCGACCCAGGTAGGTAGCGCGCACCGCCTCGAAGAAGGCGCGGCCTTCCTGCTCGAAACGGTCCAGCCGGCCACGGGCCGCCGCGCGGGACAGGCCGATCTCCACCGGCAGGTCGAAGACCAGCGTCAGGTCCGGACGCAGGTCGCCCTGGACGAAGCTTTCCAGCTGGGCAATGCGCTCCACTGGCAGGCCACGACCGCCGCCCTGGTAGGCGTAGGTCGCATCGGTAAAGCGGTCACAGAGCACCACGGCGCCGCGCGCCAGGGCCGGGCGGATTACCTGGGCGATGTGCTGCGCGCGTGCGGCGAAGACCAGCAGCAACTCGGTATCCACGGCCATCGGCTCATCGCTCGGGTCCAGCAGCAGCTCGCGAATGCGCTCGGCCAGCGGTGTGCCGCCGGGTTCGCGGGTCAGCTGGACTTCGATGCCGCGCTCGCGCAGGCGCTCGGCCAGGTACTCGCGATTGGTGCTCTTGCCCGCGCCTTCGGGGCCTTCCAGGGTGATGAACAGGCCGGTCACTCGGCTCACTCCTTGTCTTGCGGCGCCGACGGTGCGTCGGCGGCGGGGGCGTCCGGTGCCGGCATGGGCGCCGGCAGCGGAATGGGCGCCGGGCTGGAACGGTAGTCGGCGCGGCGCTTGATCTGGAACTCCTGGACGGCCTTGTTGTGGTCGTCGAGGTTGTCGGAAAAGGTGTGGCTGCCATCGCCGCGGGCGACGAAGTACAGGCTCTGCCCCTCAACGGGGTTGAGCGCGGCATGGATCGCCTCGCGGCCGGGCAGCGCGATGGGCGTCGGCGGCAGGCCGGCGACCACGTAGGTGTTGTAGGGGGTCGGCGTGCGCAGGTCGGCGCGGGTGATCTTGCCGGCGTAGCGCTCGCCCATGCCGTAGATGACGGTCGGGTCGGTCTGCAGCAGCATGTTCTTCTGCAGGCGGCGCACGAAGACGCCGGCAATCTGCCCGCGCTCCTGGGGTACGCCGGTTTCCTTCTCCACCAGCGAGGCCATGATCAGGGCCTGGTAGGAGTCCTTGTAGGGCAGGTCCTGGGCGCGCTTGTCCCATTCCTCGGCGAGGATGGTGTCCATGCGCTGGAAGGCGTGCTTGAGGATGTCGACATCCTTGGTGCCGCGGACGAAGCGGTAGGTATCGGGGAAGAAGCGGCCTTCGGGGAAGACGCCCGGCTTGCCCAGCCTGGCCATGACGTCGGCGTCGCTCAAGCCGTTCAGCGTCTGGTCCAGCTTGGGCTGGCGAGCGAGCAGTTCGCGCACCTGGCGGAAGTTCCAGCCTTCGACCAGGGTCAGGCCGTACTGCACCACGTCGCCTTCGCGCCACAGGTCGAGCAACTGGGCGGCGGTCATGCCGGGCGTCAGGCGGTACTCCCCGCTGTGCAGCGCCTCGCCAGCCAGGTTGAAGCGCCAGTAGAGACGCAGCCAGAAACCACCATGCAGGACGTCTTCATCCTCCAGGCGGGTCAGCAGGCGGCCCGGGGTGGCGCCGCTGGGAGCGTCCAGCAGACGCTCTTCGGTGAGCTGGAGCGGTTGCTGCAGCGCACGGTGCTGCTCCCAGGCCGCCAGGCCCAGCATGAGCCCGGCCAGCAGCAGGCCGCCTTCCAGCAGCACCAGCAATTTGCGCATCACGTATCAGGAATCCAGAAGTTCGCGGAGTTGGCCCTGCAGTTTACGGGTCAGCGGCCCGACCGGCCAAGCGAACTCGGCCACGCCGCGCACCGGCCAGATACCGTAGAGACTGTTGCACAAAAAGACCTCATCGGCCTGCGCCAGTTCGCCGTGCTCGATATCGCGGACGATGACCGGCCAACCCAGGTCGCGCGCGCGTTCGATGATCTCCGCGCGCATCACCCCGGCGACGCCGCAGCGGCTGAGTTCGGCGGTGAGCAACTCGCCCTGCTTCACCAGGAACAGGTTGCTGAACACGCCCTCGACGATGCGCCCGGACACATCGCGCATCAAACCTTCGGCGAAGGCCGGGTCGCTCCATTCGGCGCGGGCCAGCACCTGCTCCAGGCGATTGAGGTGCTTGAGGCCGGCGAGCAAGGGTTGTTCGGCCAGCCGTGTGGCGCAGGGAAAGAGCGTGACGCCCTCCTCGCGGTTCGTCGCCGGGTAGGCCGGCGCGGGCGAGGCCAGCAGCAGTCGGCGCACCTGTGCGTCGGCCTGCGGCGCATAACCACGCGCGCCTTCGCCACGGGTCAGCATCAACTTGGCGACGCCGTCGCCGAGCAAGGCAGAGAAGCGCAGGAGTTCGTCTTCGACGAGATCGAGAGAGACTGGCAGGCGGAGACGGCGGACGCCCTCCTCCAGCCTGGCCCGATGGCGGGCCAGCAGGCGCGGACGGCCTGCGGACACGCGGATGGTCTCGAACAGCCCGTCGCCGTAGGCCAGCCCGCGATCACGCGCGGACAGGGCCTCGGCGCTCTGGCCGTCGATCCAGCTCAGCATCAGTCGTGGAACCGGCGGAACACCAGGGAGCCGTTGGTGCCACCAAAGCCGAAGGAGTTGGACAGGGCGACGTCGATCGGACGTTCCTTGGCCTGATGGGCGACCAGGTCGAGGTCGCAGCCTTCGCTGGGGTTGTCCAGGTTGATGGTCGGCGGGGCCACCTGATCACGCAGGGCGAGCACGCTGAAGATCGCCTCGACCGCACCGGCCGCGCCCAGCAGGTGGCCGGTCATGGACTTGGTGGAACTCATCGACAGCTGGTAGGCGTGGTCGCCGAAGATCGACTTCACCGCGGAGATTTCCGCGATGTCGCCGGCCGGCGTCGAGGTGCCGTGGGCGTTGATGTAGTCGACCTGCTCGGGGTTCAGCCCGGCATCGCGCAGCGCCGCCTTCATGCAGCGTGCAGCACCGGCGCCGTCTTCCGGCGGAGCGGTCATGTGGAAGGCGTCGCCGCTCATGCCAAAGCCGACGATTTCCGCATAGATGCGGGCGCCACGGGCCTTGGCGTGCTCCAGCTCTTCGAGCACCAACGCACCGGCGCCGTCGGACAGCACGAAGCCGTCGCGGTCCTGATCCCACGGGCGACTGGCCTTGGTCGGCTCGTCGTTGCGGGTGGACAGCGCGCGCGCGGCACCGAAGCCGCCCAGGCCCAGGCCACAGGCCGCCATTTCGGAACCGCCGGCCACCATCACGTCAGCGTCGCCGTAGGCGATGTTGCGCGCGGCCATGCCGATGTTGTGGGTGCCGGTGGTGCACGCCGTGGTGATGGCGTAGTTGGGGCCCTGCAGACCGAGGTTGATCGACAGGAACCCGGAAACCATGTTAATGACCGAGCCGGGCACGAAGAACGGCGAGATGCGCCGCGGGCCCTGCTCGAACAGCGAACGACAGGTGTTCTCGATGTTGGTGAGGCCACCGATACCGGAACCGATGGCAACGCCGATGCGCTCCCGGTTGGCGTCGGTGACTTCCAGGCCGGAATCGCGCACCGCCTGGTAGCTGGCGGCCAGGCCGTACTGGATGAACAGGTCGAGTTTGCGAGCTTCCTTGGCGGACATGTATTGCTCGACGTCGAACCCTTTCACCGAGCCGCCGAAACGGGTGGCAAAGGCGGACAGGTCCATGTGTTCGATCGGGGCGATACCGCTGCGCCCGGCGAGAATGCCTTCCCAACTGCTCGGCACATCCACACCCAGGGGCGACAACATTCCCATGCCAGTGATGACTACGCGTCTACGCGACACTGTGACTTCCTCTCATGTGTTTCACGGCAATAACGCCGGCAGATGCCGGCGTTAAAGAAAAGCCGCACGCCTTTGCAGGCCGTGCGGCTTCTTTCGTCGGGGAACCGACGACTACGTCTTATGCCTGGTGGGCAACGATGTAGTCGATGGCTTCCTGAACGGTGGTGATCTTCTCGGCTTGCTCGTCGGGGATTTCGGTCTCGAATTCCTCTTCCAGAGCCATCACCAGCTCAACGGTGTCAAGGGAGTCGGCGCCCAGGTCTTCGACGAAGGAAGCGCTGTTGGTAACTTCTTCTTCCTTAACGCCGAGTTGCTCAGCAACGATCTTCTTGACGCGTTCTTCGATGGTGCTCATACCTTGTTTTCACTCCTATGGACAATCCGTACAGCTGGGCTGCGGGTAAGTGTATAGAAAGGGTTTTCTGCATTTCAAGCTGAACGCTGACGCCCCTTCCCGGCGACCCAGATGCTCTGTCTATTCCAGCGTGAACGCTTGGAGAATTTTAGACAGCGCTTATGACATCGCCGCGAAGGAACTCGTCACATCAGCTCATGTACATTCCGCCATTCACCGGTACCGTGGCACCCGTAACATAAGCTGCGCCCTCGGAAGCGAGGAATGCTACCACTTTGGCGATCTCTTCGGCTTGTCCCAGTCGACCCAGCGGGATCTGGCCGAGCAGCGCCTCGCGCTGGGCCTCGGGCAACTCGCGGGTCATGTCGGTGTCGATGAAGCCCGGAGCCACCGCGTTGACAGTGATAGCACGGGAACCGACTTCGCGCGCCAGGGCGCGGGTGAAGCCTTCCAGACCGGCCTTGGCGGCCGCGTAGTTGGTCTGGCCGGCGTTGCCCATGGCACCGACGACGGAGCCGATATTGATGATGCGACCCCAACGCGCCTTGGTCATGCCGCGCAGCACGGCTTTCGACAGACGGTAGAGGCTGTTGAGGTTGGTGTTGACGACGTCGAACCACTCGTCGTCTTTCATGCGCATCAGCAGGTTATCGCGGGTGATGCCGGCATTATTGACGACGATGGCCGGTGCACCGGATTCTTTCTGGATAGCTTCGACAACGGCGGTCACGGACTCGTCGTTGGACACGTCCAGGACCATGCCCGAACCCTGGATGCCATTTTCCTTGAGGTACTCGGAAATCTTCTGAGCGCCGGATTCGCTGGTGGCGGTGCCGACCACGGTCGCGCCCATGCGCCCCAGTTCCAGTGCGATGGCCTGACCAATACCACGGCTCGCGCCAGTAACCAGGGCAACCTTACCTTGCAGACTCATGCCTTATCTCCTGTTCACGCCAGGGCCGCGCGGGCTGCGCCGAAGGCGTCCGCGGAGTCCAGGTTGTGGGTGGTCACGCCCTTGGCGCAACGCTTGTTCAAACCAGCCAGCACCTTGCCCGGGCCACATTCGACCAGGTCGGTGACGCCCTTCTCGGCCAGCAGCTGCACGCTCTCGACCCAGCGAACCGGGCTGTACAGCTGGGCCAGCAGGTCGCGCTTGAGCGCAACCAGATCAGCCGGAACCTGGGCAGTGACGTTCTGCACCAGGGCGATCTGCGGCAGCTGCCACTGAACGGCTTCGACAGCCTCGGCGAAACGCTCGGCGGCCGGACGCATCAGCTCGCAGTGCGACGGCACGCTGACCGGCAGCGCAACGGCGCGCTTGGCGCCACGGGCCTTGCAGCCTTCGATGGCGCGCTCGACGGCCTTGGCCGCACCCGCGATCACCACTTGACCGGGCGCGTTGAAATTCACGGCGCTGACCACCTCACCCTGGGCCGCTTCGGCGCAGGCAGCGAGGACGTCAGCATCTTCCAGCCCGAGGATGGCGGCCATGCCGCCCGTGCCGGCCGGCACGGCTTCCTGCATCAGCTGGCCACGGCGCTCCACCAGCTTCACCGCATCGGCGAAGGCCAGGCTGCCGGCGGCAACCAGCGCGGAGTATTCGCCCAGGCTATGGCCGGCGACGTAGGCCGGCTGCACGCCACCTTCGGCCTGCCACAGACGCCACAGGGCGATGGAAGCCGTGAGGATGGCGGGCTGGGTTTTGTCGGTCTGGTTCAGGCGCTCTTCCGGACCTTCCTGCACCAGGGCCCAGAGGTCATAACCAAGAGCGGCGGAAGCTTCGGCAAAGGTATCGCGCACGATGGCGTGCTGGGCGCCCAGCTCGGCAAGCATGCCGAGCGACTGCGAACCTTGGCCGGGAAATACGAAGGCGAGGGATGCGGACATTGCAACAGGTCCCTTTTGTCTGTGTCGTCAAATGGATAACGCCGGCGAGAGCCTGGCGCATTGAACTGACAGTTGGATGACGGTCTGGCGACCGCGGTCACATTAGAGCAGATGTTCCAGCCGCCCATGCAGCCGCTGGGGCAGATTCTCACGCACTTCCAGCAGTGCACGACGCAGGGCGCTCTGGATGCCCTCCTCTTTCGCACTGCCGTGACTCTTCACCACGATGCCCTGCAACCCCAGGAAACTCGCACCATTGTGCTGGGACGGCGTGAGATCGCCGCGCAGGCGGCGCAGGAACGGCATCGCCATCAGGCCGACCGCCTTGGCCGGCAAGCTGGAATTGAACAACGCCTCCAGGCGCGCCGCGACCATGGCCGCCAACCCTTCGCTGGACTTGAGCAGAATATTGCCGACGAACCCATCGCACACCACCACATCGGCCAGGCCGCGATACAGGCCGTCACCTTCGATGTAGCCGATGTAATTCACACCACGCGCCTGCTGCAGCAGGTTCGCTGCCAGCTTCACCTGCTGGTTGCCCTTGATGTCTTCGGTACCGACGTTCAGTAGCGCGACCCGAGGATTGCTCTTGCCCAGCGCTTCCGCCGCCACGGCACCCATGACGGCGAACTGGTAGAGATGCTCGGCACTGCAGTCGACATTCGCCCCCAGGTCGAGCAGGTGGCAATGGCCGGTCTGCGTCGGCACGGCGGTGACCATCGCCGGGCGATCGATGCCGGGAAGCGTCTTGAGCAGGTAGCGGGACAACGCCATCAGCGCGCCGGTATTGCCGGCACTGACGCAGGCGTGGGCCTTGCCATCACGAACCAGTTCGAGGGCAACACGCATGGAGGAATCAGGCTTGCCACGCAGCGCCTGGGACGGACGTTCATCCATCGTGACGACTTCGCTGGCGTGGTGGACGTGAAGACGCTGGCGTTCGGCCGGAGACAGGCCGCGCAGGTGTTCTTCTATCAGAGAGGCTTGGCCGACGAGGACCAGCTGGAGGGAAGCATATTCGGCCAGAAAGGAAATGCAGGCCGGAACAATGCAGTGGGGACCGTAGTCCCCACCCATTGCATCAATCGCGATGATTGGTGCGGACAAAGATTACTCGTCAGAGCCTTTGTCTACGACCTTGCGGCCGCGATAGAAACCGTCCGGGGAGACGTGGTGGCGCAGGTGAACTTCACCGGTGCTCTTTTCCACGGACAGAGCGTTCGCGTCCAGGGCATCGTGCGAACGACGCATGTCACGAGCGGAACGGGATTTTTTGTTCTGCTGAACAGCCATGATTGATTAACTCCTAAACGTTTGGGTCACGCTTCAACTGCGCCAGTACGCTGAACGGATTGGGCCGCTCTTCGACGTTCTCGCTCGGTTCGGGCGCTGTAGCGTATCCCACCGGCTGCTGGCAATCCTCAGGGTCATGGACCGGCACGATGGGCAAGGCGAGCAGCAACTCGTCCTCGGCCAGCGAGGTCAGGTCGATGGGGTCATCCCCCACTTCCAGCGCATCGTAGCCACTGGGCAGATCATCGATCGACTTGCCTTCCGGGATGATGACGTAATCGTACTCACCACCCACATGGAAGTTGGCCGGCTCGAGACAGCGCTGGCATACCATGCTCACCTCGGCGTCGAGTTCGACGTGCATGACCGCCAGCTTCTGCTCATCACGGAAGAAGGAAAACTTCGCGTGAATCTTGCCATCACTGCTGGTCAGTTGCTCGTTGAGACGTGACATCTTGGCGATCGGCAGCTCACCCTCGAGGGTGGCGGCGCGCTCTACCAATTTGCGCGGATCAACGTGAGGTGGTATCGGTCCATTCAACATAAGCGCGCCATTATAGGGATGCACCCGAAGCTGTCAAAGGAAATTAGCCATAAACCGCTGTATGGACAGCCCTTTTCGCTAGAATCGCCGGGACGCTCCGAAGGAATTCCGCATGTTACCCCTGATCCTTGCTTCCAGCTCGCCCTACCGCCGCGAATTGTTGCAGCGCCTGCGCCTGCCATTCGAATGCGCCAGTCCCGACATCGACGAGACCCCGCTACCGGGCGAGCGCGCCGAACAACTGGTGCAACGACTGGCCCAGAGCAAAGCGCGCGCCCTCGCCCACCGCTACCCCGCTCACCTGATCATCGGCTCGGACCAGGCCGCGGTGAATGGCAGCCGGATACTGGGCAAACCCCACGACATCGAGCGCGCCACCGAGCAACTCAAGGACGCCAGCGGCAAGAGCGTCAGCTTTCTCACCGGCCTCTGCCTGCTGAACAGCCAGAGCGGAAACGCCCAGGTCGACTGCGTCCCGTTCACCGTGCATTTCCGCACCCTCGACCCAGCCCGCATTCGCCGCTACCTGGAGGCCGAACAACCCTTCGACTGCGCCGGCAGTTTCAAGGCCGAGGGACTGGGCGTCAGCCTGTTCCGCGCCACCGAAGGCGAAGACGCCACCAGCCTGGTCGGCCTGCCGCTGATCCGCCTGGTGGACATGCTGCTCGCCGAGCAGGTATCCGTCCCCTGATACGAAAGGTCGCAATGAATCGCCCGTAATACAAAGGCCCGGCATTCGCCGGGCCTTTTCTTTCCTTATATAAGGAAGGAGTCAGCGCAGAGCCGGGCCCTGGAACCCCATCCACAGCGCCAGGCGCTCGGCGACACTGGCGCCCAGCTTCTTGGTGAAGCGGTCGAAGGCCGTCTCCTGGACGGTGTAGTCCACGATTTCCTTCTCCTTGATGATCTCCCGCGCCACGTAGCTGGTGCTACCCAGGCCATCGATCAGCCCCAGTTGCAGCGCCTGCTCGCCAGACCAGATCAGGCCGGAGAACAGTTCCGGGTGGTCCTTGTCCTTCAGGCGGTCGCCACGCCCCTTCTTCACGCTGTCGATGAACTGCTTGTGGGTGGTGTCCAGCACCTGCTGCCAGAAGGCAGTCTCATCCGCCTTCGGCGGCTGGAAGGGATCGAGGAAAGCCTTGTGCTCGCCCGAGGTATAGACGCGGCGATCCACGCCCAGTTTTTCCATGGTGCCGACGAAGCCGAACGTTGCCGCCGTCACGCCGATGGAGCCGACCAGGCTGGCCTTGTCCGCGTAGATCTGATCCGCGGCACTGGCGATGTAATAAGCACCGGAAGCCCCCAGGTCACTGATGACCGCGTAAACCTTGATATCCGGATGCTCGCCGCGCAGGCGCTTGATTTCATCGTAGATATAACCCGACTGCACCGGACTGCCGCCCGGGCTGTTGATCCGCAGGACGATACCCTTGGTACCGGCATCCTCGAACGCCGATCGCAGCGCACCCACGACGTTGTCGGCACTGGCGGGCTCGTTGTCCGCGATCATGCCCTTCACCTCGATCATCGCCGTATGGCTGGCGCTGCGCGAGGCCGACTTGGACAGACCACTGAAGGGGCTGAACAGCGCCAGGGCGCCGAACAGGTAAACAAAGGTCAGCAGCTTGAAGAAGATGCCCCAGCGACGCGACCGGCGCTGCTCCTGGACACCGGCCAGCACGGCCTTCTCCAGCAGTTTCCAGCTCTTGTCGTCACCCGCCGTGGTTTGTGCAGCCTTGCTATCGTCCGCCTTCCATTCATCCGACATCAGTTGCCTACCTCGAGCACTGGTTTAACCGAACGCCCGGCCAACCAGGCGCGCAATTCATTGAAATGGTTCACTTCCAGCGTTGGAGCATACTCCCGCAGAATCTCCAGCGACTGCGCACCATAGCCCACCGCCACCGAATCCATGCCGGCGCGGCGCGCCATCTCCAGATCGAACGGCGAATCGCCCACCATCAGCGCATCGCGCGCATCGACCCGGCAATGCTCGAGAATCTCATGCAGCATGCGCGGATCGGGCTTGCTCGCCGATTCATCGGCGGCGCGGGTGATGTCGAAGAAGTCGGTCCAACCCTGCCCCGCCAGTACGCGATCCAGCCCACGACGGTTCTTGCCGGTGGCCACGGCCAATTGGTAGCCCGCCCCCCGAAACTCGGCCATTGCCTCAGCCACTCCCGGGAACAGCGGGGAAGGCTGCACCTCCAGGCTCAGGTAGTGATCGCCATAATCCCGCCGAAAACGCTCCAGCGGCTCGCCGTCTTCCACTTCCGGGTACAGCGTCTGGATCGCCTCCGGCAGCCCCAGGCCGATGATGCCCTTGATCGCTGCTTCGCTACGCTCTGGCAGACCGGAACCGACGGCAGCGACGCGCATCGCCTCGACGATACGACCGATGGAATCCACCAACGTGCCATCCCAATCGAAGATCAGCAGGGAATAGTCACGCATCCAGACGCTCCACGGTGCGCTGCCAGACCTCGTCCACCGGCGCCTCCAGCTCCAGCACCGCGCCGTCGGGCAGCGGCACCCGCAGGTAGGCCGAGTGCAGGAACAGCCGCTTGCCGCCCAGTTCGCGGATTTCGCGGGAGAAGTCTTCGTCGCCGTACTTGGGATCGCCAGCGATGGAGTGGCCGGCGTGCTTGGCGTGCACGCGGATCTGGTGGGTGCGACCAGTGATCGGGCGCGCCTCCACCAGGGTGGCGAAGTCACCGAAGCGGCGCAGTACCTTGAACTCGGTCAGCGCCTCCTTGCCCTCGGGGTTCACTTCCACCACGCGCTCGCCGGAGCGAAGGTTGTTCTTCAGCAGCGGCACGGCGATCTGCTTCTTGGCGGCCGGCCAGTTGCCGCGCACCAGCGCATGGTAGCGCTTGTCCACGATGCGCTCGCCCCGCAGGGCGTCGTGCAGGTGGCGCAGCATGCTGCGCTTCTTGGCGATCATCAGCAGACCGGAGGTGTCACGATCCAGGCGATGCACCAGCTCCAGGTCCTTGCACTCGGGACGCAACTGACGGAAGGCCTCGATCACGCCGTAGTTCAGGCCGCTGCCGCCATGCACGGCGATGCCCGTGGGCTTGTTCACCACGATCAGCGCCTTGTCTTCGAAGACGATGGCGGCTTCCAGGCGCTCCAAAAGACCCTGGGCCAGCGGCACCGGCTCGTCGCGCTCGGCCAGGCGCAGCGGCGGCACGCGCACCACGTCGCCCGCCTGCAGCTTGTACTCGGGCTTGATGCGCCCCTTGTTGACCCGCACCTCACCCTTGCGAAGGATGCGGTAGATCAGGGTCTTGGGCACGCCCTTGAGCTGGGTGCGGAGGAAATTGTCGATTCGTTGGCCGGCATACTCCGGCGCGACTTCAAGCAGCTGGACGCCGGAAGTCGGAGGGGCGGGATTAGTCATCCGGATATAATAACAATTTTTCATTCAATTGAAGCACTTAATCATTGCTGCTATATTCGGGAGGCCGCCAAAAGTGGCCAGGCCTGCGGATGATCGCGTAATCGCCATCCCCAACCGCCTGCAAACACATTGAACGGACACGAGGCAGTCCCCGGAAGCGTTGCAACGGCCCGAGCGATTCTCGCGCCGACAGCGCCTCGAAACCCAGGCCTTCAGACATGACCACGGCAGCCAAGGTCGCCGTGATAAAAGCCAACCCCGCTCCCGGATTCAGCGAGTGGCACCCGGCTCTTAAGGGAAATGTGCAGGGCGGAGATGCACAACTGTCGGATTGCGTTGCGTTCTTGCCTTGAACGCATGCCTTGAACATAGACGCACTTGTCGTCCGCTTCTGACAGTCGATTCCTCCTCCTGATGAGTGCTTGTTCTTACTCAACAAGCAGGAAACGTAGTCGCGGCACAGCAGATTTATCCTGCTGCCGCTGGACACGGGAATGGTCCGCCGTTCCTGAGTACGTGCCTTAGCACCGACCGTGAGAGTCGTGTGTGCCGATCGCCGTTTCCGGTGGCCCCGGAAACCATTGGTACTACATGAAAAGAATGCTGATCAACGCAACTCAACCCGAAGAGTTGCGTGTAGCGCTGGTAGACGGCCAACGCCTGTTCGACCTGGACATCGAGTCCGGCGCGCGCGAACAGAAGAAGGCCAACATCTACAAGGGCCGCATCACCCGCATCGAGCCGAGCCTTGAAGCCGCCTTCGTCGACTTCGGCGCCGAGCGCCACGGCTTCCTCCCCCTCAAAGAAATCTCCCGCGAATACTTCAAGAAGAATCCTGAAGGCCGCATCAACATCAAGGACGTCCTGAGCGAAGGCCAGGAAGTCATCGTCCAGGTCGAGAAAGAAGAGCGTGGCAACAAGGGCGCCGCCCTGACCACCTTCATCAGCCTCGCCGGCCGTTACCTGGTGCTCATGCCCAACAACCCGCGCGCCGGTGGCATCTCCCGCCGCATCGAGGGTGAAGAGCGCAACGAACTGCGCGAAGCGCTGAACGGCCTGACCGTTCCCGGCGACATGGGCCTGATCGTCCGTACCGCGGGCCTGGGCCGCAGCTCCGAAGAGCTGCAATGGGACCTGGACTACCTGCTGCAACTGTGGGGCGCCATCAAGGAAGCCTCCGGCGAGCGCAGCGGCCCGTTCCTGATCTACCAGGAAAGCAACGTCATCATCCGCGCCATCCGCGACTACCTGCGCCAGGACATCGGCGAAGTGCTGATCGACAGCATCGACGCCCAGGAAGAAGCCCTGAACTTCATCCAGCAGGTCATGCCGCAGTACGCGAGCAAGGTGAAGCTGTACCAGGACAGCGTTCCGCTGTTCAACCGCTTCCAGATCGAGAGCCAGATCGAAACCGCCTTCCAGCGCGAAGTGAAGCTGCCGTCGGGCGGCTCCATCGTCATCGATCCGACCGAAGCCCTGGTCTCCATCGACATCAACTCGGCGCGCGCCACCAAAGGCGGCGACATCGAGGAAACCGCCCTGCAGACCAACCTGGAAGCGGCCGAGGAAATCGCCCGCCAGCTGCGCCTGCGTGACATCGGCGGCCTGATCGTCATCGACTTCATCGACATGACCCCGGCGAAGAACCAGCGCGCCGTGGAAGAACGCGTCCGCGAAGCCCTGGAAGCCGACCGCGCCCGCGTACAGGTGGGCCGCATCTCGCGCTTCGGCCTGCTGGAAATGTCCCGTCAGCGCCTGCGTCCGTCCCTGGGCGAGACCAGCGGCATCGTCTGCCCGCGCTGCAACGGCCAAGGCATCATCCGCGACGTCGAATCCCTGTCGCTGGCGATCCTGCGCCTGATCGAGGAAGAAGCCCTGAAGGACCGCACCGCCGAAGTTCGCGCGCGCGTGCCGTTCCAGGTTGCCGCCTTCCTGCTCAACGAGAAGCGCAACGCCATCACCAAGATCGAGCTGCGTACCCGCGCGCGCATCTTCATCCTGCCGGACGACCACCTGGAAACGCCGCACTTCGAAGTCCAGCGCCTGCGCGACGACAACCCCGAACTGCTGTCCGGCCATGCCAGCTACGAGATGGCGCCGGAAGAGCACGAGGAAGTCCAGCCGGTCAGCGCCACCCGCACCCTGGTTCGCCAGGAGGCAGCGGTGAAGACCGTTTCCCCGCAGACCCCTGCCCCGCAGCAAGCCGCTGCCGCGCCGGTCGTCGAAGCCGCCAAGCCCATGCCTGAGCCGAGCCTGTTCCAGGGCCTGGTGAAGTCGCTGGTCAGCCTGTTCGCCGGCAGCAAGCCCGAGCCGACGCCGGCAGCCGCCGAAAAGCCGGCCACCGAGCGCAGTGAAGGCCAGGGCGAGCGTCGCAACGGCCGTCAGCAGAACCGTCGCCGTGACGGTCGCGACGGTGGCCGCCGCGATGACGAGCGCAAAGAGCGTGGCGAGCGTCGTCGCGACGAGCGTGGCGAACGTGGCGAGCGCGCCGAGCGTCCTGCCCGTGAAGAGCGTCAGCCGCGTGAAGAACGCGCCGAGCGTCAACCGCGCGAAGAGCGCCAGCCCCGTGAAGAACGTGCCGAGCGCCCGCCGCGCGAGGAACGCCAGCCGCGTGAAGAGCGCGCCGAGCGTCCGCCGCGCGAAGAGCGCCAACCCCGCGAGGAGCGCGCCGAGCGCCCGCCGCGCGAGGAGCGTCAGCCCCGTGAGGAGCGCGGCGAGCGCACCGAGCGTCAACCGCGTGAAGAACGCCAGCCGCGCGAAGAGCGCCAGCCTCGCGGTGAGCGTGGCGAGCGCGCCGAGCGTCCGCCCCGTGAAGAGCGCCAGCCGCGCGAAGACCGTCAGGCTCGCGATGCCGCTGCCCTGGAAGCCGAAGAGCTGCCGAACGAGGAACTGCTGGATCAACAGGACGACGAAGGCTCGGACGACGAGCGTCCGCGTCGCCGTTCCCGTGGCCAGCGCCGCCGCAGCAACCGCCGCGAGCGCCAGCGTGAAGCCGGTGTGGATGGCGTTGAAGGCGCCGAAGGCGACGTGAACAGTGCCGAAGGCGTTGCCGAACAGGCTGCTTCCTACACCCCGTCGCCTGCCGCCCTGGTCGCTGCCGCCGCCACCGCTGTCGCTGTTGCCGAAGCCGCCGCCGAGCAGGAGCAGCCCGCTGCCCAGGCTCAGGTCGAGGCTCAGCCGCTGGAATCCGGCGTCGTCGAAGCCGTGCGCACCGAAAGCGCACTGGAACAGACCATCGAGTTCCTGGCCAAACCCGCCGAGCAGGCTGCCGAGCCGGTAGAAGCCGTCAACGACACCGTTGACGTGGCTGCTGCCGAACCGGCCGTCGCGGAAGATGCACCGGCCCCGGCTGCTGAAACCGTGATCGAAGCTGTCGCCCAACTGGTCGAAGAAGCGCCGGCGCAAGCTCCCGCCATTGCCGAAGAAGCGCCGGCTGCCGCACCGACTGCAAGCGAAGAAGCCGCTCCGGCCGTTCCGGCGAACGCCACCGGCCGCGCCTCCAACGACCCGCGCGAGCGTCGTCGCCAGGAGCGCCTGGCTCGTGAAGCCGCGGCTGCCGCTGCCCCGCAGGTCGAACAAGCTCCGGCGGTCGAAGCCGTGGTTGAAGAAGCTGCTGCCGTGGAAGCCGACGTGGTGGTCGAGCCGGCCGCTGACGTCACCGCCGAGACCGTTGTGGCCGAGGTAGTGAACGAAGCCGAAGCCGTCGAGCAGGCTGAAGGCGAGAAAGCCGAGAAAGCCGAGAAGACCGAGGAAGAAGAAGGCTCCGTGGTGGAAAAACACCACAGCTGATCGCTTCCTGATCGGAAAAAGGGGATGCCGTTGCATCCCCTTTTTTATTGCCTGCACCCTGCAGCGTTCGCCGGTTTCGTAGGAGCGGACTTTGTCCGCGATCGATCTCCGGCGCATGGCAGGCCAATCGCGGACGGAGTCCGGTCCTACGCCAAGGTGAGCAGCTCGGGCGGTTCGCGAGCAAGCTCGCTCCTACAGCGACACGAACCATGGAGGTTGTTGCTGTGTTGCTCGGAACCTGGCGGTTTCGTAGGAGCGGACTTTGTCCGCGATCGATCTCCGGCGCGAGGCGGGCCAATCGCGGACGGAGTCCGCTGCTACGCCAAGGTGAGCGCCGCAGCTCCGGCGGTTCGCGAGCAAGCTCGCTCCTACAAAACACACCACAACGGGCACAAAAAAGGGATGCCGCGGCATCCCTTCTTCGCATCAGAAGCGCGCTCAGTAGAGATTCGGCTCCATCTCCAGCTCAACGCCGAACCGCTGGCGAATGTCGTCGCGAATGCGTTCAGCCAAGGCATGCAACTGCGCGCCGGTAGCGCCGCCGTAATTGACCAGCACCAGCGCCTGCTGTGCATGCACGCCGGCCGCGCCGTCACGGAAGCCCTTCCAGCCGGCCTTGTCGATCAGCCAGCCGGCGGCGAGCTTCATCAGGCCATCGCCTTGCGGATAGGCCACCAGATCACTGAAGCGCTGCCGCAGCGCGTCGGCCTGCTCGGCCGATACCACCGGGTTCTTGAAGAAGCTGCCGGCATTGCCCAGCACGGCCGGGTCCGGGAGCTTCTCGCGGCGGATCGCGCAGATCACCCGCGACACATTGGCAGGCGTCGGCGCGGTCACGCCCTCCTCCGCCAGGCGCTGGCGCACCGGACCGTAGTCCAGATGCAGTATCGCCGCACGGCTCAGGGCGAAGCGCACCCGCAGGATCAGCCACCGGCCGGGCTCGCGCTTGAAGCGGCTTTCGCGGTAGGCGAAGGCGCAGTCTTCCAGGCCGAACTCGCACAGCGCGCCGCTCTGGCGGTCCAGCGCGGTCAGGCCGGCGAACACGTCCTTGATCTCGACGCCATAGGCGCCGATGTTCTGCATCGGCGCGGCGCCGACCGTACCGGGAATCAGGCTGAGGTTCTCCAGCCCGCCCAAGCCCTGGCCCAGGGCCCAGCGGACGAAGTCATCCCACACCTCGCCGGCTTCCGCCTCGACCACCACGCGCTCGCCATCGTCGCTGAGCACCCGCACGCCACGGGACGCCATGCGCAGTACCAGCGCCTCGACGTCACGGGTCAGCAGGAGGTTGCTGCCGCCACCGATCACCATCAGCGGCAGGCCCTTTTCCGCGGCGGCGGCGATCCCGGCACGCACCTCGGCATCGTCATGGGCCTGGGCGAACCAGCGCGCCGCGACCTCGACACCAAAGGTGTTGTAGGGCTTGAGGGAAATGCGTTCTTGCAGTTGCAGCGTCACAGGCGTCCCTTCACTTCCGTCAGCAGGCCGTCGCAGGCCCTTTCCACCAGGTCCAGCACCTGCTCGAAGCCGTCCTCGCCGCCGTAGTAGGGATCGGGGACTTCGTCGACTTCCAGCTCGTAGCGACGCAGGAACAGATCCAGCTCTGCCTTGCCGCCGCCACCGCGCAGATGCGTGAGGTCGCGCAGGTTGGCAGTGTCCATGGCCAGGATCAGGTCATAGCGGGAGAAATCCGCCACGCTGACCTGCCGCGCCCGCAGGACCGACAGGTCATAGCCGCGGCGCAGCGCGGCGGCTCGCGTACGCGTGTCCGGCGCCTTGCCGACATGCCAATCGCCGGTGCCGGCGGAGTCGATCTCGATGCGATCCTCCAGGCCCGCCTGGCGGACCTTGTGGCGGAACACGCCCTCGGCGGTGGGCGAACGGCAGATATTGCCCAGGCAGACGAAGAGGACCTTCATCACGCCCCCAGGATGCGCCGGACGCGCTCCAGGTCTTCCGGGGTGTCGACACCGGCCTGCGGCGCCTCCAGGGCGTCGGCCACGTGGATGCGCACGCCGTGCCACAGCGCGCGCAGCTGCTCCAGGCACTCCGTGTCTTCCAGCCAGCACGGGCCCCAGGCCACGAAATCACGCAGGAAGCGCGCGCGGTAGGCGTAGATGCCGATATGGCGGCGGTACGGCACGTTCGCCGGCAGGCTGTCGCGGTCTACCGCGAAGGCGTCGCGCGCCCAAGGCAGCGTGGCGCGGCTGAAGGTCAGCGCGAGACCGTTCTTGTCGCTGACCACCTTGACGATGTTCGGATTGAACAGCGCCGCCGGGTCGTGGATTTCCTCGCACAGGGTGGCGATGCCCGCTTCCGGGTGCGCGGCGAGGTTGGCGGCCACCTGATCGATGATCGACGGCGGCACCAGCGGCTCGTCGCCCTGCACGTTGACAACGATGGCGTCGTCGGCCAGGCCCAGCGCATCGGCCACTTCCGCCAGGCGGTCGGTGCCGGAGTTGTGCTCGGCGCGGGTCAGCACCACCTGGGCGCCGAAGCCCTGGCAGGCCTCGACGATGCGCGCATCGTCGGTGGCGACCACCACCTGGGTGGCGGAGCTTTTGCCCGCCTGCGCCCAGACGTGCTGGATCATCGGCTTGCCGGCGATGTCCTGCAGCGGCTTGCCGGGCAGGCGGGTGGAGGCGTAGCGGGCGGGAATGACGACGGTGTAGGCCTGGCTCATGGCGTTACTTGTCCAGACGTTCGTCGACGTTGAGGGTGCGCGCTTCCCCTTCGAGCATCACCGGGATGCCGTCGCGCACCGGGTAGGCCAGGCCGTCGGCCTTGCAGATCAGCTCGGACTTGTCGTCGGTGAGCTTGAGCGGGCCCTTGCACAGCGGACAGGCGAGGATATCGAGGAGTTTCGGGTCCATGGTGCGTTCCTTGAGCTTGAAGATATGAATGCGGGCGGCGCAACTGCGACGCCGATCAGCGGGCGACCAGCCGCTCGAGCTGGGCGTCGAACCAGGCGACGAAGGCCGGCGACGGCTGCGCTTCGACGGCGAGGTACCACCAGTCGGGCGCGGCGAAGGACCGGCATTTCACCGCGTCCTTCTCGGTCATGACCAGCGGCAGTGCCGGCGTGAAGCGCAGCTGCTCGGCGGTATAGGCCGCATGGTCGGGGAAGGGATGCGGAATCGGCCGCCAGTTTAGCGCCTCGAGCGTCTTGAAGAAACGCTGCGGGTTGCCGATCCCGGCCAGCGCGTGGAGCGACTGACCGGCGGGGAAATGCTCGACGCCACGGCGTTCGCCGCTGGCCAGGTTGACCAGGGCAGAAGGTCGCAGGACAAAGGAGAAGGCCCCCGGCGGATCGGACGGCGCGCCATTGTGCAGCACGGCGTCGACCTCCTCCAGGCGCTCGGCGGGTTCGCGCAGCGGCCCGGCGGGCAGGCAGCGGCCGTTACCCAGGCCGCGGGCGGCGTCGATCAGCACCAGTTCCAGGTCACGGGCCAGGCGATAGTGCTGCAGGCCGTCGTCGCACAGGATCAGGTCCAGCGGCTCCTCGGCCAGCAGAGCGCGCACGGCGCTGGAGCGGTCCGGGTCGATCATCAGCGGCACGCCGCTGCGGCGCACGATCATCAGCGGCTCGTCGCCCGCCTGCGCCGCCGACTGCTCGGCGCGCACGCGCCAGGGCGTCTGTGGCGGCCTGGCGCCGTAGCCACGACTGACCACGCCGACCTTCAGCCCACGGGCGCGGCAGTGTTCGATCAGCCAGAGGATCATCGGCGTCTTGCCGGTGCCGCCGACGGTGATGTTGCCCACCACGACGATGGGTACCGGCGCGCGGTAGGCCGGCTTGGCGCCGGAGAGGAAGTCCTGCCGGCGGCCTTGGGCGATGCGCCGGTAAAGCAGTTCGAGCGGCCTCAGCAGGGCAAGGGCCGGGTGGCCCTTGTACCAGGCGTCGAGCAGGCGGTCGGAGAACGCCATCAGGGGCTCTTCTTGTCCGCCTGCGCCTCGATGGTGGTGATGCGCAGGTGGGTGAAGCCCAGCTTGCCGGCGGCATCCATCGCGGTGACCACGGACTGGTAGTTCACCTTGCCATCGGCGGTGATCACCACCGGCAGGCTGTTGTCGCCGGCGGATTCGCGCTGCATGGCGTTCATCAGGTTTTCCAGATCGTCACGCGCCAGGCTCTGGCCATTGAGCGCGTAGTGGCCTTCGACACTGATGGAGATTTCGATCTGCTTGATCTCGGTGGCTTCCGGCGGCGTGCCGCTAACCGCTTCGGGCAGTTCGACCTTGAGCTGCGACGGCTTGGTGAACGAAGTGGCGACCACGAAGAACAGCAGCAGCACGAAGATCACGTCGATCAGCGACGCCAGGTTGATGAAGACGTCCTCGCGGGCCGCTCCGCCCGCTCTGCGGCGGAATTTCACGCTTTGCCTTCCTCGACGAAGTCGACTTCGCGATCGCCCTGGGTCACTTCCACCAGCTTGATGGCTTCCTGTTCCATGGCGATGACCAGTTCATCGACGCGGCGCAGCAGGTAGCGGTGGAAGAACACCGACGGAATCGCCACGATCAGGCCGGCCGCCGTGGTGATCAGCGCCTTGGAGATACCGCCGGCGAGCATCGGCGCATTGGCCATGCCGTCGCCCATGAAGGCGCTGAAGATTTGGATCATGCCGAATACCGTGCCCAGCAGGCCGAGCAGCGGCGCCATGGCGGCGATGGTGCCCAGGGCATTGAGGTAGCGTTCCAGCTCGTGGATGACGCGGGAGGCGGCTTCCTCGATGCACTCCTTCATGATCTCGCGACCATGCTTGGAGTTGGCCAGGCCGGCGGCGAGGATTTCACCCAGCGGGGACGACGCGCGCAGGTCCTTCAGGGCCTGGCTGTTCATCTTCTTGTCCTTGATCTGCTTCCACACCTGGCCGAGCAGTTGCGGCGGGGCCACGCGGCTCAAGCGCAGGGTCCAGAGACGTTCGGCGACGATCGCCATGGCAGCGACGGAGCTCAGCAAGATCGGCAGCATCATCCAGCCGCCAGCTTTGACCAGTTCCCACACAGTGGTGAATCCCCTGAAAAAAAGTGGCGCCACTCTAGCACAGGGGCCGTGGCGAGCCGACCGCCTCCAGTTCAATTTTCCTGCCAGAAATGTGCGCCTTCCCGCACTCCCCGGACCTCGCCATGGGCGCCGAGCGTCAGGGTCAGTGCGCCCTGCTCCGCCGTATCCTGAATCCGGACGCCCAGTGCGCGGAAGCGCTCGACGACCGACGGATGCGGATGGCCGTAAGGGTTGTTCGCACCACGGGAGATGATCGCCGTGGAGGGCTGGATCGCCCGCAGGAATGCCGGCCCGGAGGAACTGCGGCTGCCGTGGTGGCCGGCCAGCAGCCAGTCGATACGTTGCCGCGGATGCGCCGCCAGCCAGGCCAACTCGGCGGGTTGCGGCAAATCGCCGGTAAGCAGGATGCGCTCGCCGTTGGCTTCGATTTCCAGCACGCAGGAGCGGTCGTTGCTTTCCCGCGCGCCCGACCATTGCCAGCTTGAAAGACGAACGCCGTCGATGGCCCAGTCTTCGTTTCGGCAAGGCCGCGCCTGCAACTCGGGCACCAGCCGCTCCGGTTCCCCGCTGATGACCTGCGCAGGCCGTAAAGCGTGCTTCACCGCGACGGCGCCGCCGGCATGGTCGTTGTCCGCGTGGCTGAGCATGAGCAGGTCCAGGTGGCCGATGCCCAGGCTGCGCAGCGTCGGCACCACGACCCGTTCGCCGATGTCGAAATCGCCATTGCGCGCCCCCGTGTCGTAGAGCCAGACCTGGCTGCGCGTGCGGATCAGCACGGACAGCCCCTGCCCCACGTCCAGCACCCGGATCTCGGCCGTGCCTGGCGCGGGCACCGGGAGCGTCGGCCAGAACAAAGGCAGGAACATCGCCAACCCCAGCGCCCGCAACGGCACCCCGGCCGGCGCCAGTAACAGGAGTGCCCCGAGCATCGCCAGCGCCACCGCCCAGACGGGCGCGGCGACGGGCTGCCAGGCGGGTGCCAGTGCCGCCATCCAGCCCAGCAGACGGAACAGCAGCTCGAGCAGACCACCCGACACCCACAGCAAGGCGTCGCCCAGCGCGGGAACGCCCAACGCCAGGCTGCCCAGCAACGCCAGCGGCACGACTACCAATTCCACCCAGGGCACGGCGATCAGATTGGCCAGCACGCCGGAAACGCTCAGCGGCAACCCCAGCGCAATCGATGCCGGCAACAGTCCGACCGCCATCAGCCACTGCGCCCGCAGCCAGGTGCGCCAGGCGGTCCAACGCCCCAGCCGCCCGGAGAAGCCGAAGATCAGCAGCGCCACCGCCGCGTAGGACAGCCAGAACCCCGGCAACAGGACCACCAGCGGTTCGACCAGCAGCACCGCCAGCAGCGCGCCCAGCAGCGGCGTCCACAATCCGCGATGGCGATAGCGCAGGCGCCACAGCAGGACGATGGAGACCATGATGCAGGCGCGCTGCAGCGGCACCTCGAACCCCGCCATCAGGCTGTAGGCCCAGGCGCCACAGGCGGCCAGCAGGCAGGCACAGGGCAGCCAGGGCAGGCGCGTCGGCCAGCAGCCGAAGCGCGCCAGGCCGGCCACCACGGCGTAGAGCAGACCAGCCAGCAGCGAGATGTGCGAGCCGGAAATCACCATCAGGTGCAGGGTTCCGGTGTCCTGCAACACTTGCCAGTCCGCCGTGGTCAGCCCGGAGGCGTCGCCCAGCACGAGGGCGGCGAGCGCCCCGGAACGGCCGTGGGCATCCACCGCCAGCAGGCGCTGCCGCCAGGCTTCGCGCCAGGCCCGCGGGCCGCTGGAACCTTCCAGGCGCTGGCCGTCCTTCACACTGCCGGTGGCGCCGATGCGCTGGGCGGTGAGCCAGGCCTCGTAATCGAAGCCGGCGCCGTTGACCATGCCATGGGGACGCTTGAGCTTCACTGCCAGGCGCCAGCGCTCGCCGCCTTCCACCGGCGGCCCATCGAACCACGACAGGCGCAAGGTGGGGGGAACCTTCGCGCGGGGGCTGGAAACGTCGCCGAGAACGAGGCGCACCGACGGGCCGGAACGATCCGGCAGGCCTTCCACCCTCCCCTCCAGCCAAAGGGTACGGCCGTCCAGCATGGGCGCCAGGCGCTCATCCAGCGCCCACTGGGCCGACTGGCAGGCCCAGGCAAAGCCGAGCAGGAACAGCCCGACGGCGTAGGTGCGCGTGAACAGCAAGCGCAAGCCAAGCAGCGCACACAGCAACAGCGCCCAGCCAGGCGGCAGCGCAGGCATCCAGCGCAGCGCCAGCAGGCCCAAGGCCAGCGCGAACATCCCTGTACGAGGCAACGCAGCAACTCCCGGCCACTGTCGCAACCGCCGGTCCGATTGGCCTGCGGCGGTTACACACGGACATAGTTGGCAATCAATGACTGTCACCTAGCTAGGCATAATGGAGCGTCGTCCGTCTGCCAGAGATTTCCCTCATGCCGCGCCGAATCTTCAAGCGCTACATGCCGGATCCGGAGAGCATCAGGCACCACAAGGGCCTGCGCTTTCTCGGACCGCTGATCCAGTCGCCCAACCTCTGGCACCTCAATCGCCGCTCCGTGTCCCGCGCCATGGGCCTGGGGTTGTTCGCCGCGTTCATCCCGATCCCCCTGCAGATGCTGCTGGCCGCCTCGCTGGCGGTCTGGGCGCGGGCCAATCTGCCGATTTCGGTCGGGCTGGTCTGGCTGACCAATCCGATCACCATGCCGCCCGTTTTCTATTGCACCTACAAGATGGGCGCGTGGGTCATGGGCATCCCGGCCCGCGCCCTGCCCGACCACCTGACCTGGGAATGGATCAGCGGCGAACTGGCGATGCTCTGGCAACCCTTCCTGCTGGGCTCGGTGATCTGCGGCATCCTGGTGGGCCTGCTCGGCTACCTGGCCACCGAAGGTTACTGGCGCTGGTGGATCGGCCGCAGCTGGCGGCGACGCAGGGCACTGCGCAATCTGCAGAACGGCCTATAACCGCCGCCTCGGCAATCACGGCTTTTCGTAGGAGCGAGCTTGCTCGCGAACCGCCCAATGCCAGAGCCGCCAGTAGGATTGTTCGCGAGCAAGGACTAGGCGTCCCCCTCGGTCCTACAGGTACAAAAAAGCCGCCCCGAAGGGCGGCTTTTTCATGGGCCGATGGATCACTCGTAACGCAGCGATTCCGCCGGCTGGGTCGAGGCCGCGCGCCAGGCCGGATACAGCGTGGCAAGGAAGCTCATCGACAGTGCCGCGACGCAGATCAACACGATGTCGCTGATCTGCGGGTCGGACGGCAGGTAGTTGATGAAGTAGATGTCCGAGTTGAACACATGGGTGCCCGCCACGCGTTCCAGGGTCGAGACGATGGCGGTGACGTTATACGCCGCCAGCACGCCGAGCACGCAGCCGATGACGGTGCCGATCAGGCCGATCACCGTGCCCTGCACCATGAAGATCGCCATGATCTGCTTCGGCGTGGCGCCCAGGGTGCGCAGGATGGCGATGTCCGCGCGCTTGTCGGCCACCACCATGATCAGAGTGGCGATGATGTTGAAGGCGGCGACCGCGACGATCAGCAACAGCAGCAGACCGATCATGGTCTTTTCCATCTTCATCGCGCTGAACAGGCTGCCCTGGGTGTGGGTCCAGTCGACCGAGCGGTAGCCCTCGCCCAGTTGTTTGGCGATGGCTGCACCGACTTCCGGCGCCTGGAACAGGTCCTTCAGGGCGATGCGCACGCTCTGCACCTGGCCGGGCTGCCAGCGCAGCAGGCTGGCCGCGTCGTCGACGTGGATCAGCGCCAGGGTGCTGTCCAGCTCGGCGCCGACCTTGAAGATGCCGACCACGTTCAGGCGCTGCATGCGCGGGGTGATGCCGCCGGGCGCGGTGCTCGGCTCCGGAACGATCAGCAGCAGGCTATCGCCGACGTTGACGTGGAAGCGCCGCGCGGTGATCTCGCCGATGACCACGCCGAACTCGGTGGCCTTCAGGTCGTCGAGGCTGCCACGGACCATGTGCTGGCCAATGATCGACACCTGGGTTTCCAGGGCTGGATCGACACCATCCACTTCGATGGGCTGCATCATGCCTTTATAGGAGAGCATGCCATCGACCTCGGTGTAGGGCACCGCGCCGACGATCTGCGGATTCTTCTTCGCCACCTCGGCCACGTGCTGCCAGTCGTCCAGCGGGCCGCTGGCCTGCTGCAGCACGGCGTGCGGGACCATGCCGAGGATGCGCGAGCGCATTTCCTTCTGGAAGCCGTTCATTACCGAGAGCACCACGATCATGGCCAGCACGCCCAGGGCGAGGCCGATCATCGAGGTCAGGGAGATGAACGAAATGTAGTGGTTGCGTCGCTTGGCCCGCGTGTAGCGGGTGCCGATGAAGACGGACAGGGGTCTGAACATGGGCGACTCTCTTAGAACCTGTTCAAGGCCTTGCCGAGCGCAGCTCAGGCAAGGCGGAAGCAGGCGGAAAAGCGCAGTCTACGCGCTGTAAATGAGCATTTTCAGCCTGCTTCCAACGCAGCACGGGCAAGCGCAGGCAGGCATTGGGCAGGTTCTCAGGCGGCAACCAGCCGGCCCTCCTCCAGGCGCAGCACGCGATCCATCTGCTGCGCGAGGTGGGTGTCGTGGGTCACCACCAGGAAGGCGGTGCGCAGGGACTGCGACAGTTCCAGCATCAGCTCCTGGATACCGTGGGCGGTGTGCTGGTCGAGGTTGCCGGTGGGCTCGTCGAGCAGCACCAGCTTCGGCGTGTTGACCAGGGCACGGGCGATGGCGACGCGCTGGCGCTCGCCGCCGGACAGCTCGGCCGGCTTGTGGCTCAGGCGATGGCCCAGGCCCACCCGCTCCAGCAGCGCGGTGGCCCGCTGGCGCGCCTCGGGGATCGGCGTCTTGCCGATCAGCAGCGGCATGCAGACGTTCTCCAGGGCGGTGAACTCCGGCAGCAGGTGGTGGAACTGGTAGACGAAGCCCAGCGCCCGGTTGCGCAGCAGGCCGCGCTGCTTCTCGTTCAGCGCCGACAGTTGCTCGCCGGCCAGCCAGACGCTGCCGGTGCTGGGCGTATCGAGGCCGCCGAGCATGTTCAGCAGGGTACTCTTGCCCGAGCCGGAGCTGCCGACGATGGCGACGCGCTCGCCGGGCAGCAGCTCCAGCTGCACGCCGGAGAGCACTTCGACCGACTGCGGGCCTTCCTCGTAGCGCTTGCCGAGGTCGCGGCAGCTCAGGACGGCCTGGTCGTTGGGGGTCGGCTTACTCATAACGCAGGGCCTCCGCGGGCTGGGTGCGGGCCGCACGCCAGGCCGGATACAGGGTGGCGAAGAAACTCAGGATCAGCGCAGCGCTGCACACCAGGATCACGTCCTCGCTCATCAGTTGCGAGGGCAGGTAATCGATGAAGTAGACGTCCGCGTTGAGGAACTTGTGGCCCAGCAGGCGTTCCAGCAGGGCGATGGCGGAACTGACGTTGAGCGCCGCGAGCACGCCCAACACGCCGCCGATGAAGGTGCCGATGACACCGATCACCGTGCCCTGGACCATGAAGGTCGCCATGATCTGCCCCGGCGTGGCGCCCAGGGTGCGGAGGATGGCGATGTCGGCCTTCTTGTCGGTGACGACCATGACCAGGGTGGAAATGATGTTGAACGCGGCGACCGCGACGATCAGCAGCAGCAACAGGCCGATCATGGATTTCTCCATGCGGATCGCCTGGTACAGGTTGCCGTGGCTGCGGGTCCAGTCGCGGGCGAAGTAGTCGTTGCCCTTCAGGGTACGGGCGATTTCCCAGGCGGTGCGCGGGGCCTGGAACAGGTCGTCGAGCTTCAGGCGCAGGCCTTCGACCTGGCCGTCCTTGAGGCGGCGCATGCGCGCGGCATCGTCGATATGGACCATGGCGACGTAGCCGTCCAGCTCGCCGGCGCCGACATGGAAGGTGCCGACCACGGTGAAGCGCTTCATGCGCGGGAACATGCCAGCGGGGGTGACCGAGACTTCCGGCGCGATGAAGGTGACCTTGTCACCCAGCTTGACGCCGAGGTTCTTCGCCGCCTTGTCGCCGATGAGGATGCCGAACTCGCCGGGCTTGAGGCTCTGCAGCGACCCTTCCTGGAAGAACTGGTCGATGATCGAGACCTTGCTTTCCTCGTTCGGGTCCACGGCGTTGATCAGCACCTTCTGTACGGTGCCGCCGGCGCTCAGCAGGCCCTGCATCTGGATGAAGGGCGCGACCTCCAGCACGTTGGGGTGCTGGGTCTTGATCTGCCCGGCGATGCCCTGCCAGTCCGAAATCGGCTGGTAAGACTCCACCGTGGCGTGGGGCACCATGCCCAGCACGCGGGTGCGCATCTCGTGGTCGAAGCCGTTCATGACCGAGAGCACCACGATCATCACCACCACGCCCAGCGCGAGGCCGATCATGGAGGTCAGCGAGATGAAGGAAACGAAGTGGCTGCGGCGTTTGGCGCGTGTGTAGCGCGTTCCGATGTAGACGGAAAGGGGTCTGAACATGTGGGGCCGAATGAGAAGGTGAAGAGTGCGTCGGGCGTCAGTTCCATCTGGCGTGCGACTTCCGTGTGGCGAGGCTCGGCAGGCGGCTTTACACTCAGACCATCACTGCCGCCGTGGGTTCGCCATGTCCACTCCAGACGCGGATGACCGCCGCGAATACTATCGTATTGAAGACACGCTCGCATTGGAATTTCGCCCGCTGCGCGAGGACGAAATCCAGTCGCAAGAAGTGCTTCAGGATGATTCCGCGCTGTTCAATCTGCTCAGCGACCTGCACCTCACCGACTTCGAGTCGCAGCACCTGCTGCGCCATATCAATGAGCGCGACCGCCCGCTGGCCAGCTACCTGAAGGTGATGAACAAGCGCATCGACCTGATCGCCCAAGCCCTGACCCAGAGCCTGCTCAGCGAAATCGGTCCGGCGCGCAAGGTCACCTTGTCCGAAGGCGGCATCAATTTCCGCGATCCGCAGCCGTTGCCCGTGGGTCAGGACCTGGCGCTGAAGATCGTCCTGCTGCCCCATGGCCTGGGCCTGCTGCTGCGCGCCAAGGTCACCCATTGCCAGCAACAGCCCGAGGGCGACTACGAGATCGGCACCGAATTCGACCAACTGGGCGACGCCCCGCGCCAGTTGCTCGCCCGCCACATTCTCCAGCGCCAGGCACTGGAACGCCGGCAAGCCAAGGCCCGGGAAGAATGAAACCCACGAATGTCATGCGTCATCTGTTGCTCTTGTTGAGCCTTGTCACCCCGCTGCCACTGCTGGCGGATACCCTCTCCATACCCGTGGGCAGCCAGGGCGACCCGCACGTCGTGCTGCCGGCCCATGGCGAGAGCCAGAAGGCCGTGCTGGAGCGCTTCGGCCTGCCGGACGAAGAGCACCCGGCAGTGGGCAAGCCGCCGATCTCGCGCTGGGACTACCGCGAATTCAGCGTCTATTTCGAGAGCGGGGTGGTGGTCGATGCCGTCCGCCAGCACCGTTCGCAATCCCTCAAGGACCTTTCACCGACTCCCAAGGAGCCCCAGTGACTCTGATCTACGGCCATCGCGGCGCCAAAGGCGAAGCACCGGAAAACACCCTGAACAGCTTCCTGCGCTGCCTGGAACATGGCGTGAAGCGCTGCGAACTGGACCTGCACCTGTCCCGCGACGGCGAGCTGATGGTCATCCACGACCCGACGCTCAAGCGCACCACCGGCCGCCGCGGCAAAGTCTCCGAGCAACTGGCGGAAGACCTGGTGAGCATGGACGCCCGTGAAGGCGGCCCGGGCTGGGTGCGGCCCTGCCCTATCCCGCGCCTGTCGGAGCTGTTCGAGCGCTGCGAGTTCGAGCACTGGCAACTGGAGGTGAAAAGCGCGTCGAAGGATCGCGCCGGGCGCACGGTGCAGGCGATCCACCAACTGGTGGGGCGCTTCGGCCTGCGCGACCGCATCACCGTGACCTCGAGTTCGCGTACCGTGCTGCGCGCGCTGGAAGAGCTGGCGCCGGACCTGTCACGCGGGTTGGTGGCCGAATACGCCTGGCTCGACCCGTTGAAGGTCGCCGCGCACTACGGCTGCGATCTGCTGGCGCTGAACTGGATGCTGTGCACCCCCGAACGCCTGCTCAAAGCGCAGAAGCAGGGGCTGCATGTGTCGGTGTGGACGGTCAACGAGCCGGCGCTGATGCGCCGGCTCGCCGATTTTGGCGTGGATAGCCTGATCACAGACTTTCCCGGTTTGGCCACTGCCACGATCGGGAATCGCTGAGCAGGTTCTCCCCGACCGGCTCAGGCCGCCGGTCGGGGTACTTCAAAAAATCCGGTTCAGGCCGTCGAACGCCGCTACGCGGTAGGCTTCGGCCATGGTCGGGTAGTTGAAGGTGGTGTTGACGAAGTACTTCAGGGTGTTCAGCTCGCCCGGCTGGTTCATGATGGCCTGGCCGATGTGGACGATCTCCGAAGCCTGGTCGCCGAAACAGTGCACGCCGAGGATTTCCAGGGTGTCGCGGTGGAACAGTATCTTCAGCATGCCCACCGGCTCGTTGGAGATCTGCGCGCGGGCCATGCCCTTGAAGAAGGCCTTGCCCACTTCGTAGGGAATCTTCGCCGCGGTGAGCTCGTGCTCGTTCTTGCCGATGGAGCTGATCTCCGGAATGGTGTAGATGCCGGTCGGCACGTCATTCACGAAACGCCAGCCGTCGTGCTCGACGATGTTGCCCGCGGCCGAACGGCCCTGGTCATAGGCGGCGCTGGCCAGGCTCGGCCAGCCGATCACATCGCCCGCGGCATAGATGTTCGAGACCGAGGTACGGTAGTTCTCGTCCACCTCGATCTGGCCACGACTGTTGACCTTGATGCCGATGTTCTCCAGGCCCAGGCGATCAGTGTTGCCGGTACGGCCGTTACACCACAGCAGGGCGTCCGCCTTGATCTTCTTGCCCGACTTCAGGTGCAGGATGACCCCGTTGTCCAGGCCTTCGACGCGCTCGTATTCCTCGTTGTGACGGATCAGCACGTTGTTGTTGCGCAGGTGGTAGCTCAGCGCATCGGAGATTTCGTCGTCGAGGAAGCTCAGCAGCTGGTCGCGGGTGTCGATCAGGTCCACCAGCACGCCCAGGCCGCTGAAGATCGAGGCGTACTCGCAGCCGATCACGCCGGCTCCGTAGATGATCAGGCGACGCGGGGTGTGGCTCAGCGACAGGATGGTGTCGCTGTCGTAGACGCGCGGGTGGTTGAAGTTAATGTCCGACGGGCGATACGGGCGCGAGCCGGTGGCGATGACGAACTGGTCGGCCACCAGGCGCTCCACGGCACCGCTGGGGGTCACGACCTCGACGGTGCGCTCGTCGACGAAGCTGGCGGTGCCGTTGAACATGTCGATGCGGTTGCGCGCGTAGTAGCCGGTGCGCGAGGAAACCTGCTTGGAGATGACCTTCTCGGCGCTTTTCAGCACGTCCGGGAAGGAGAACCAGCGCGGCTCGCCGATCTGGCGGAACATCGGGTTGGTGTTGAACTCGATGATCTGCTTCACCGAGTGACGCAGCGCCTTGGACGGGATGGTCCCCAGGTGCGTGCAGTTGCCGCCGACCACGCGACGGCTGTCCACCACCGCCAGCTTGCGCCCGTACTTGGAGGCGTTCATCGCCGCCCCCTCGCCTGCCGGGCCCGTGCCGAGAATCACCACATCGTAGTTGTAGACAGCCATGCGTACTCCTTCAGAACAGGCCGGGGCGCCCGCGTGGCGCTCCCGGCGAAGCCCCGGCACCACATGCGCCGAGGCGGATCGAAATCATTGGCGCAGCTTAGCCCTGCGGCAAAAGGCTGCACATTAGCGGTTGGTCGGCAGGTAGGCGAATTTTGCCGCCACTACATGCCGTTGCCCGCCTGCGGGGCGCCATCATGCCCGCCGAAGCTTTCATTCAGGCGATGGAAACAGCGCCTCGAAGCGGGGCGTCGCGCGGGTCACGAAGCCCTCGCCCTGGCGCACGATGAAGAAGGCGGCCAGCCCATTGCGCTCGGCAAAGGTATAGCCCTCCTCCGGCCCCAGCACCATCAGCAGGGTCGACAAGCCGTCGGCGTGCAGGGCCTGGGCCTCGGCCACGGTCACCGCCGCCAGCGCATGCCGCACCGGCGTACCGGTGCGCGGGTCGAAGGTGTGCGAATAGCGCTGCCCACCCTCTTCGAAATAATTGCGGTAGTCGCCGGACGTGGACAGGCCGATGCCATCCAGCGCCACCGAGCGCTCCACCTGCCGCTCACGCTCGCCACTGGGCACTTCCAGGGCGATCCGCCAGGGTGTGCCATCGGGCTTGTGGCCCACGGCCTTGAGCTCGCCGGTGATCTCCACCAGGTAGTCCGTCAGGCCCAGCTCGGCCAGGCGCGCGCTGACCCGGTCCACCGCGTAGCCGGCGACGATGCTGTCGAAGTCCAACTGCGCGTCGACGTCCTTGCACAGCTGATCGCCGCGCACATGCAGATGCTGATGACCGACGCGGGCGCGCTCCCGCTCCAGCTCAGCAGCGTCGGGGACCTTCTCGCTGCGTGACTGCGGGCCGAAGCCCCAGAGGTTCATCAGCGGTTCGACGGTCAGGTCGAAGGCGCCGCCACTCTGCTGGGCAAGCTGCTCGCCGTAGCGCCAGAGCTGCAGCATGTCCGCCGGCAAGGCCTGGCAGGCGCCGGCCGGCAGGGCGTTGAAGCGCGACACCAGGGAGTCGTCACGGTAGGTGGAAAACTGCTCGTCCAGGCTGGACAGGATCGCGTCGACCTCGGCCTTGATCTTCGCCGGGTCCGCCGCCTTGCCGGTGGGCACGTACTGCACCGTATAACTGCTGCCCATGGTCGGGCCGCCAAAGCGCTCTACCGACTGCCCACAGCCGCTCAGGGCCGCCAGCACCAGCACGATCAACAGGCTTGCACGGGACAAGGTCATCTCCATCAGCCGCCAGGCAAGCGGCGCGGGCATTCTACCGCAAGCACCCCGCGCTACTGTTTCCGCTCTGGCAAAGGTGCATTACCCAAATAAAACGGGAGCCGAAGCTCCCGTTTCTCATTCGACTCAGGCGCTGGCCTTCGCCGGGGACTTGCGCTTGAACAGGTAGCACACGCCCATCAGCACGATCCAGACGGGAATGGCGTACACCGACACGTCGATGCCGGGGATCTGCAGCATGATGCCCAGGATGAACACCACGAAGGCCAGGCACAGCCAGTTGCCGTAGGGGTACCACAGCGCGCGGAAGAACGGCTGCACGCCCTTGGCGACCATGGCCTTGCGGAACTTCATGTGGGCCAGGCTGATCATCGCCCAGTTGATCACCAGCGCGGCGACCACCAGCGACATCAGCAGCTCCAGCGCCTGGTGCGGGATCACGTAGTTGACCACCACGCAGGCCAGGGTGATGAAGGCCGACACACCGATGGCCAGCAGCGGCACGCCACGGTCGTCGACCTTGGCGAAGGCGCGCGGGGCGTCGCCCTGTTCGGCCAGGCCGAACAGCATGCGGCTGTTGCAGTACACGCAGCTGTTGTACACCGACAGCGCGGCGGTAAGCACCACGAAGTTCAGGATGTGGGCCGCGTACTCGCTACCCAGCAGCGAGAAGACCTTCACGAACGGGCTGCCGCTATACGGGTCGCCGGCGCTGTTGATGCTCTGCAGCAGGGCATCCCAGGGGTACAGCGAAAGCAGTACGGCCAGGGCGCCGATGTAGAAGATCAGGATCCGGTAGATGACCTGGTTGATGGCCTTGGGGATCACCTTCTTCGGCTCGGAAGCCTCGGCAGCCGTGATGCCCACCAGCTCCAGGCCACCGAAGGAGAACATGATGATCGCCAGGACCATCACCAGCCCCTTCAGGCCGTTGGGGAAGAAGCCGCCATGGCTCCACAGGTTGCTCACCGACGCCTGCGGGCCGCCGGCGCCGCTGA
Organism: Pseudomonas sp. GCEP-101; assembly: GCF_025133575.1. NCBI lineage: Bacteria > Pseudomonadati > Pseudomonadota > Gammaproteobacteria > Pseudomonadales > Pseudomonadaceae > Pseudomonas > Pseudomonas sp. GCEP-101. The sequence continues at coordinate 6,001,458 of NZ_CP104011.1, forward strand.
CCAGCAGCCAGACGCCGAGCAGGATCATGCCGATGATGGCGACGACCTTGATGATCGCGAACCAGAACTCCGTCTCGCCGAAGGCCTTCACGTTGAACAGGTTGATGGCGTTGATCAGCACGAAGAACACCGCCGCCGTGGCCCAGGTCGGGAAGTCAGGCCACCAGAACTGGATGTACTTGCCGACCGCGGTCAGCTCCGACATACCCACCAGGATGTACAGCACCCAGTAGTTCCAGCCGGACATGAAGCCGGCGAAACCGCCCCAGTACTTGTGCGCGAAATGGCTGAAGGAACCGGCGACGGGCTCCTCGACGATCATCTCGCCCAGCTGGCGCATGATCAGGAAGGCGATGAAGCCGCCGATGGCGTAGCCGAGGATCATCGACGGGCCGGCGGATTGCAGGACGCCGGCCGAGCCCAGGAACAGGCCGGTACCGATGGCGCCACCGAGGGCGATCAGCTGGATGTGGCGGTTCTTCAGGCCGCGCTTCAGCTCGCCTTCATGCAGATGTTGTCCATCCATTTGAAGTCTTTCCACGATCAGGAATTGGCAGATTTTATTGATGATTATGCTGGAGCCACTAACGAAAAACGGGAGCCCGAGAGCTCCCGTTTTCCTAAACCGCCTGAATCAGCGCGGGAAAGCCGGCGGGTTGACGCCAGCCATGTCTTCCATCACGCGGACGACCTGGCAGCTGTAGCCGAACTCGTTGTCGTACCACACGTAGAGGACGACGCGGTTGTCGTTGGCGATGGTCGCCTCGGCATCGACAACGCCCGCATGGCGGGAGCCGACGAAGTCGGTGGACACCACTTCCTGGGAAGCGACGAAGTCGATCTGCTTCTGCAGGTCCGAGTGCATGGCCATCTGGCGCAGGTACTCGTTGATCTCTTCGCGGGTGGTGGCCTTTTCCAGGTTCAGGTTGAGGATGGCCATGGAGACGTTCGGCGTCGGAACGCGGATGGCGTTGCCGGTCAGCTTGCCCTTGAGCACCGGCAGAGCCTTGGCGGCAGCGGTAGCGGCGCCAGTCTCGGTGATCACCATGTTCAGCGGCGCGGCACGGCCACGACGGCTGCCCTTGTGGAAGTTGTCGATCAGGTTCTGGTCGTTGGTGAACGAGTGAACGGTTTCGACGTGGCCGTTGACGATGCCGTACTGGTCGTTCACCGCCTTGAGCACCGGCACGATGGCGTTGGTGGTGCAGGACGCGGCGGAAACGATCTTGTCGTCAGCGGTGATGTCGCCATGGTTGATGCCATGCACGACGTTCTTCAGCGCGCCCTTGCCCGGAGCAGTCAGGATCACGCGGTCGATGCCCGGGCACTTCAGGTGCTGGCCCAGGCCTTCGGCGTCACGCCACTTGCCGGTGTTGTCGACCAGCAGGGCTTTCTTGATGCCGTACTGGGTGTAGTCGATCGACGCCGGGTCGTTGGAGTAGATCACCTGGATCAGGTTGCCGTTGGCAGTGATCGTGTTGTGTTCTTCGTCGATGGTGATGGTGCCGTCGAACGGACCATGCACGGAATCGCGGCGCAGCAGGCTGGCGCGCTTGACCAGGTCGTTCTCGGCGCCCTTGCGGACGACGATGGCGCGCAGGCGCAGGCCGTCGCCGCCACCGGTCTTCTCGATGAGGATGCGCGCCAGCAGGCGGCCGATGCGGCCGAAGCCGTACAGGACGACGTCGGTGCCTTCGCGGGCGCCGCCGTTCTGCTTGCCGACCACGTCGGCCAGCTCGTCCTTGGTGAACTGCTCGATGCTGCGGCCGTTACCTTCGGTCTTGAACTTGGCAACCATCTTGCCCAGGTCTACCGAAGCGGCGCCCAGCTTGAGCTCGCTCATCGCCTTGAGGATCGGGAAAGTGTCGTGAACCGACAGCCCGCCTTCTTCGGCCAGGCGGTGACGGGCGAAGCGGTGCGCTTTGAGGATCGCGATCACCGAACGGTTGATCAGGCCACGGCCGTAGATCGAGGTCACCACGTTGTTGTTACGGTAGAGTTGGCCGATCAGCGGAATCATGGCTTCCGCGAGGGCTTCACGATCGATCCACTCACCGAGACACTGGTCGGGCTTCTGGGTCACGGGCAATACCTTCCACATGTAGGAGAAGAAAAAAGGGGCTACATTATGACGGCGTGAACAATCGCCGGCAATCCGCAGCGGTCGTATGACTGACATCCGTCAATCGGGATAGTTACAATCCGATGGGTCAAATTCCTCGACCGGAGCCACGACTGCCCGTGTCCGTATTGCGTATTCCTTCCCTGCCGACCGCTGCCGGCAAACAATCCTGGGGCAACCTCCCCGGGGCCGCCCTCAGCCTGGCCATCGCCGAAGCGGCGGGGCCGGCGAAACGTTTCACCCTGTTGCTGACCGCCGACAGCCAGAGTGCCGAGCGCCTGGAGCAGGAGCTGCGCTTCTTCGCGCCGGACCTGCCGGTGCTGCAACTGCCGGACTGGGAAACCCTGCCCTACGACGTGTTCTCGCCGCACCAGGACATCATCTCCCAGCGCGTCGCCACCCTTTACCAGTTGCCGGAGCTGCGCCGCGGCGTGCTGGTGGTGCCCATCACCACCGCCCTGCACCGCCTGGCGCCGGCCAAGTTCCTGCTGGGCAGCAGCCTGGTGCTGGACGTCGGCCAGAAGCTCGACGTGGAGCAGATGCGCAGCCGCTTCGAGGCGGCCGGCTACCGCTGCGTGGATACCGTCTACGAACACGGCGAGTTCGCTGTGCGCGGCGCGCTGATCGACCTGTACCCCATGGGCAGCGAGCTGCCTTACCGGATCGACCTTTTCGACGACGAAATCGAGACGCTTCGTACATTCGATCCGGAAACCCAGCGCTCCATCGACAAGGTCGACAGCATCCGCCTGCTGCCGGCCCGCGAATTCCCGCTGCGCAAGGAAGCGGTGACCGGCTTCCGCGGCCGCTTCCGTGAGCGCTTCGACGTCGACTACCGTCGCTGCCCGATCTACCAGGACCTCGCCAGCGGCCTGACACCGTCCGGCATCGAGTACTACATCCCGCTGTTCTTCGAAGATGGCGAGACTTCGACGCTGTTCGACTACCTGCCGCAGGACACCCAGGTGTTCTCCCTGCCAGGCATCGAGACGGCGGCCGAACAGTTCTGGACCGATGTGCGCAACCGCTACGAAGACCGTCGCTACGACCCGGAACGCCCGCTGTTGCCGCCCGCGGACGTCTTCCTGCCGGTGGAGGACTGCTTCGCCCGCCTGAAGAACTGGCCGCGCGTGGTGGTCAGCCCCGAGCCGATCGAATCGGGCGTCGGCCGCGAGCGTTTCCCCGCCGAGCCGCTGCCGGAGCTGGCCATCGAGGCCAAGGCCAGCGAACCGCTGGCGCGCCTGCGCCAGTTCATCGAGCAGTTCGACGGGCGCATCCTCTTCACCGCCGAATCCGCCGGCCGCCGCGAAGTCCTGCTGGAGTTGCTGGCGCGGCTGAAGCTGCGCCCGGTGGAAGTCGACGGCTGGCCGGGCTTCCTGGCGCACCAGGATCGCCTGGCGATCACCATCGCGCCGATGGACGAAGGCCTGCTGCTGGACGCCGACAAGGGCCAGCCCGGCATCGCCCTGGTCGCCGAGAGCCCGCTGTTCGGCCAGCGCGTCATGCAGCGCCGCCGCCGCGAGAAGTCCCGCGACGGCGGCGAGAACGTCATCAAGAACCTCACCGAGCTGCGCGAAGGCGCGCCGGTGGTGCACATCGACCACGGTGTGGGCCGCTACATGGGCCTGATCACCCTGGAAATCGACGGCCAGAACGCCGAATTCCTCGCCCTGCAGTACGCCGACGAAGCCAAGCTCTACGTGCCGGTGGCCAACCTGCACCTGATCGCCCGCTACACCGGCAGCGACGATGCCCTGGCCCCGCTGCACAAGCTGGGCTCGGAAACCTGGCAGAAGGCCAAGCGCAAGGCCGCCGAACAGGTCCGCGACGTCGCCGCCGAACTGCTGGACATCTACGCCCGCCGCGCGGCGCGCAAGGGCTACGCGTTCAAGGACCCGCAGGCGGACTACGCCACCTTCTCCGCCGGCTTCCCCTTCGAGGAAACCCCGGACCAGCAGTCCGCCATCGAGGCCGTGGTGGCCGACATGCTCGCCGACAAGCCGATGGACCGCCTGGTCTGCGGCGACGTGGGCTTCGGCAAGACCGAGGTGGCCATGCGCGCGGCCTTCGTCGCGGTGCACAGCGGCAAGCAGGTCGCCGTGCTGGTGCCCACCACCCTCCTCGCTCAGCAGCACTACAACAGCTTCCGCGACCGCTTCGCCGACTGGCCGGTAACGGTGGAAGTGATGAGCCGTTTCAAGTCCGCCAAGGAAGTCGAAGGCGCCGTGGCGCAGCTGGCCGAGGGCAAGGTCGATATCGTCATCGGCACCCACAAGCTGCTGCAGGACGACGTCAAGTTCAAGAACCTGGGCCTGGTCATCATCGACGAGGAACACCGCTTCGGCGTGCGCCAGAAGGAGCAGCTCAAGGCCCTGCGCAGCGAGGTCGACATCCTCACCCTCACCGCCACGCCGATCCCGCGCACGCTCAACATGGCCGTCGCCGGCATGCGCGACCTGTCGATCATCGCCACGCCGCCAGCACGCCGCCTTTCGGTGCGCACCTTCGTCATGGAAGAGCAGAAATCGGTGATCAAGGAAGCCCTGCTGCGTGAGTTGCTTCGCGGCGGCCAGGTGTACTTCCTGCACAACGAAGTGAAGACCATCGAGAAATGCGCCCGCGACCTCGCGGAACTGGTGCCGGAAGCGCGCATCGGCATCGGCCACGGGCAGATGAACGAGCGCGACCTGGAACGGGTGATGAGCGACTTCTACCACAAGCGCTTCAACGTGCTCGTGGCCTCGACCATCATCGAGACCGGCATCGACGTGCCCAGCGCCAACACCATCCTCATCGAGCGCGCCGACAAGTTCGGCCTGGCCCAGTTGCACCAGCTGCGCGGACGCGTCGGCCGCAGTCACCACCAGGCCTACGCCTACCTGCTCACCCCGCCGCGCAAACAGATGACCCCGGACGCCGAAAAGCGCCTGGAAGCCATCGCCAACGCCCAGGACCTGGGCGCCGGCTTCGTGCTGGCCACCCATGACCTGGAAATCCGCGGCGCCGGCGAACTGCTGGGCGAAGGACAGAGCGGGCAGATCCAGGCCGTGGGCTTCACCCTCTACATGGAAATGCTCGAACGTGCGGTAAAAGCCATCCGCAAGGGCGAGCAGCCCAACCTGGAGCAACCGCTGGGCGGCGGCCCGGACATCAACCTGCGCGTGCCGGCGCTGATTCCCGAGGATTACCTGCCGGACGTCCACGCTCGCTTGATCCTCTACAAGCGCATCGCCAACGCCGCCGACGAGGACGGCCTGCGCGAACTGCAGGTGGAAATGATCGACCGCTTCGGCCTGCTGCCTGACCCGGCGAAGAACCTGATTCGTCTGACTTTGCTGAAACTGCAGGCAGAAAAGCTTGGGATCGTGAAGGTGGATGCCGGCCCGCAGGGAGGCCGGGTAGAATTCGCCGCCGATACCTGCGTCGACCCGCTGGTGCTGATCAAGATGATCCAGAGCCAGCCCAATCGCTACAAATTCGAAGGGGCCACCCTCTTCAAGTTCCAGGTGCCCATGGAGCGCCCGGAAGAACGGTTCAACACGCTGGAGGCGCTGCTCGAGCGCCTCACGCCACAGACTCACTAAGGACCCTGTGCATGCGCCTGTTCCAACCCCTGCTGCTGTCGCTGGCCCTGTTGTCGCCAGCCGCCTTCGCCGAGCCCTACCAGGTGGAGCTGATTCTCTTCCAGCAGTCCGGCGACGCCGTGTTCGCCAGCCGCCCCGCGCCCGATGACTGGGCCAAGGGGGCGCAACCGCCGGGCCCGGACAGCTCGCGCCCCACGGCAATGGACGCCCAGGTCGCCAAGCTCAAGCAGAACGAAGGCTTCCAGGTTCTGATGCACAAGGCCTGGCGCCAGGAGATCGATGCCACCCCGGTGCGCGTCGCCCTGACCGAAGGCGCCAAGCGTGACGGGCACTTCCCCGTGGAAGGCACCGTCACCCTCAGCCAGCAGCGCTTCGTGAATACCCAGACCGACTTCTGGATCAACCAGTTCGGCCAGGACGGCCTGCTCACGGCCAGCCAGCACATGGTCCAGGAAGCCAGCCTGAAGAACAGCGTGCTGACCTACCTCGATCATCCCAGCCTGGGCATGCTGATCAAGGTTTCCCCCCTCAACGCCAAGCCTGCCTCCGCCCCGCCGCCCGGCATGGAAGACGAGGCGCCGACCGGCCCAGGCGCACCGCAGCAGCCACCGGCGCCGGCCGCTCCGGCAGACGGCGGCTTCGACGCCCCGCCGCCGGCCCAGCCCGCGCAATGACGAAAAAGCCCGACATCTGCCGGGCTTTTTCTTGCTCTTCGTAGGAGCGAGCTAGCTCGCGAACCGCCCGGCACCGTGCCTTGCAAGTTCGCGAGCAAGCTCGCTCCTACAGGAAACCATCAACTGACCAGGACGCGCCCCAGCACCTCGCGCACCTTGCCGATGCCGTCGTGCAGCGCCTGTTCGATCTCGGCCATGGTGATGATACCGCTGGACTTGCCAGCCGCCGGGTTCACCACCAGCGACAGACAGGCGTACGGCAGGTCCAGCTCGCGAGCCAGGGCGGCCTCGGGCATCCCGGTCATGCCGACGATGTCGCAGCCGTCGCGCTCCAGCTTGGCGATCTCCGCCACCGTCTCCAGGCGCGGGCCTTGCGTCGCTGCATACACGCCGTGGCTGCTGTACGCAAAACCGAGAGCCTGCAGCGCAGCGATCAGCTTCTGCCGCAGCGGTTCGTCGTAGGGATGGCTGAAGTCGATGTGGGTGACATGGTCGATATCGCCGGCGAAGTACGTGTGTTCCCGGCCCCACGTATAGTCCACGATCTGGTGCGGCACGCAGAGATGGCCGCTGCCCATGGCAGCGTGGATGCCGCCCACGGCGTTCACCGCCAGGATGGCTTCGGCGCCGGCCTGCTGCAGCGCCCAGAGGTTGGCGCGGTAGTTCACCTGGTGCGGCGGGAAACGATGCGGGTGGCCGTGACGGGCAAGGAACAGCACCTCGCGCCCGGCAAACTCGCCGCGTTGGATCGCCGCCGAAGGCGTGCCGTAAGGCGTATCCAGTTCGATGGCGTCCTTCAGGGTCAGCCCTTCCAGCTGGGTCAGGCCGGTGCCGCCGATAATGGCGTAGACAGTCATGCTTCTATCCTCAAATTATCCCTGCGATCTCGCGAGCCAGGGCAGAACACGGCGGAAAGCGGGATCGGACGCGGAGTTAGACCTGATGTCAATGAACAGTCCGATCCCGCCTTCCAACGCCGTTATGCCGACGCGCAGCAGATCGCAATCAGTCGATCAGTTGTGCGGCGCGCAATTCGCCCACGGCCTGTTGCCAGCGCGGCAGCTGCTTGTATTCGGTGCCCGGCCAGGCCTTGGCGCGCATGCGCTGCAGACGCTGCGGAGCAGTCACCTTCAGGCGCTGCAGGGCGCTCAGGGCCAACTCGGCGGACGCGCGGTCGTTGCACACCAGGCCCATGTCGCAGCCGGCATTGAGCGCGGCCTCGATACGATTGGCGGCATCGCCCACCACATGGGCGCCGGCCATCGACAGGTCGTCGCTGAAGATCACCCCGTCAAAGCCCAGCTCGCCGCGCAGGATGTCCTGCAACCAGCGGCGTGAGAAACCGGCGGGGTTCGGATCGACCTGCGGGTAGATCACGTGGGCCGGCATCAAGGCATCCAGCTCACCAGCCAGGCGCTGGAACGGCACCAGGTCCACGGCGCGGATCTGCTCCAGCGTGCGTTCATCCTCGGGAATCCCCACATGGGAATCGACTTCCGCCCAACCATGGCCGGGGAAGTGCTTGCCGGTGGCGGCCATGCCGGCGGCATGCATGCCACGGATGAAGGCGCCGGCCAGCGTGACGGCCCGCTCGGGGTTGCCCTCGAAGGCACGGCTGCCGACCACGGCGCTGCGCTGGTGGTCCAGGTCCAGTACCGGGGCGAAGCTCAGGTCGAGGCCCACTGCGAGCACTTCGGTGGCCATCAGCCAACCGCACTGCTCCGCCAGCCGCTCGGCATTAGGGTTATCCGCGATGGCGCGCATCGCCGGCAGCCGCAGGAAGCCCTGGCGCAGACGCTGCACGCGGCCACCCTCCTGGTCCACCGCCAACAGCAGATCAGGGCGCACCGCGCGGATGGAGGCCATCAGCTCGCGCACCTGGCGCGGCGATTCGATATTGCGGGCGAAGATGATCAGGCCGCCCACTTCCGGGTGGCGCAGGATCTGACGGTCCTCGGCGGTCAGCCAGGTGCCGCCGACATCGAGCATCAGGGAGCCTTGCATGTGCATTCCTTTCAGTTCAGTTGCGCCGTCTGCCACTGCGGACAGGCGGCCTCTTCGATTCGGACCCGGCAATGGAGGGGAACCCGCGGGAAGAGTTCCAGCAGGTCGTCATTGCGCAGGCGGATACACCCGTGGGACAGCGGCGTGCCCATGGGCTCGCAGTCCGGGGTGCCGTGCAGGTAGATGTAGCGGCGGAAGGTATCGACCTCGCCCAGCCGATTGCGCCCCGGCTCGCAGCCGCTGAGCCAGAGGATGCGCGAAAGGATCCAGTCGCGTCCGGGAAACGCTTCATGCAGCGCGGCCGTCCAGGTTTCGCCGGTCCAGCGCCGCCCCTTGAGCACGGCCCCCTTGGGCAACCTTTCGCCGATGCGCGCGCGAACCTGGTGCAGTCCGCGTGGCGTGCAGCCTGAGCCGTTGCGCTCCCCCGCGCCGTTGGCGGCGCTGGATATCGGAACGCGCACGACGAGGCACCCTGCGGCGAAGCCGTAGAGCATCTGGTCAGCAAGGGAAATATGAAGAAGATCGAGATCAGCCATGGCCGGCTACTGTAGCCGATCAGGCCGACGCAGCCCAGCGCGACGCCGGGCTGTCTCAGACCTTGGCAGGAGCCTGAGAAGCGCTCGACTTGGTGCGCGGCTTGAGTTGCGCACCGGCCAGCGACGGGTCGCTGACACCGCTGTCGGCACGCATGCCGGCAGCCAGGAACGGCACCATCAGGCGCATCACCTGCTCGATGGAGGTGTTCACCCCGAAATCGTTCTCGGCCATGGCACGCAGCGCCTTGATGCCGGACATGCTGAACACCGCGGTACCCAGCATGAAATGCACGCGCCAGAACAGCTCCAGCGGCGGCAGGCGCGGCGCGGATTCATGCACCAGCAGCATGTAGCGGCGGAATACCTTGCCGTAGACCTCTTCGAGGTATTTGCGCAGGTGGCCCTGACTCTGGCTGAAGGCCAGCCCCAGCAGCCGCATGAAGATGGACAGGTCGTTGCCACTACGCGGCTTGACCGCCATGGCCTGGATCACGAGCAGTTCCAGCAGCTCTTCCAGGGTGGCGCGCGGCGCATCGGGCTTGGCCTGGCGGCGGTCCAGTTCCTTCTCCAGGCTGGCGCAGAACGGGCCGAGGAAGCGCGAGAAGACCGCCTGGATCAGCGCCTTCTTCGAGCCGAAGTGATAGTTCACTGCCGCGAGGTTCACCCCCGCCTTGCTGGTGATCAAACGCAGGGAGGTTTCGGCGAAGCCTTTCTCCGCGAACAGCTGTTCCGCTGCATCCAGGATGCGTTCGACGGTTTCCGACTGGGCCATGGCTACTCCGCCTGACAAACACTTGTTTGAAACATACGTTTCAGCGTCTTCAATTGTCAAGCAAAGTGCGATGGATTGTTACCAATATCATGGCAATGCGACGAGACACCTTATGTACAGCAAGACGCTTGCCAAGGCCGCCAGGTTACATGCACGAAAGTTCCATCCTAAGCGCCCTCCAATAAAAGCATTGCCAGGCCGCCATCACTGTATATAATCCCAGGCACTGTATAAAAAGCCAGAGTATGGACATGCTGAAGCTCACGCCGCGCCAAGCCGAGATCCTCGCCTTCATCAAACGCTGCCTGGAAGCCAACGGCTACCCGCCCACCCGCGCGGAAATCGCCCAGGAGCTCGGCTTCAAGTCGCCCAACGCCGCCGAGGAGCACCTCAAGGCCCTGGCCCGCAAAGGCGCCATCGAGATGACCCCGGGCGCTTCCCGCGGCATCCGCATCCCCGGCTTCGAGCCCAAGGCCGCCGCCAATGAAGACGAATTGCCGATCATCGGCCGCGTCGCCGCGGGCGCACCGATCCTCGCCGAGCAGAACGTCGACGACACCTGCCGGATCAACCCGACCTTCTTCAATCCTCCCGCCGACTACCTGCTGCGTGTGCGCGGCCAGAGCATGAAGGACGTCGGCATCATGGACGGCGACCTGCTGGCCGTGCATGTCACCCGCGAGGCGCGCAACGGCCAGATCGTGGTGGCCCGCCTGGGTGAAGAGGTAACGGTGAAGCGCTTCAAGCGCGAAGGCAGCAAAGTCTGGCTGCTCGCCGAGAACCCGGAGTTCGCCCCCATCGAGGTCGATCTCAAGGAACAGGAACTGGTCATCGAAGGCTTGAGCGTCGGCGTGATCCGTCGCTGAACAGGAGACATCCATGCAGTACCCGCAGCCGCAGAACCTGCCGCAACTCCCGCTGTTCCAGGAAGCACTCTGGGCGAGCGGTACTGCTCCCCTGCTTCCGGAGCTGATGGACGATGAGCCCGCCGCCGAGGAAAGCGCCTTCAGTGAAATCGCCCTGCGCGGCCTTCCCGGCCAATGCCTGATGCTGCTGGCGCCGATGCTCCGCGAGCTGAGCGAAGAGAGCGACTCGCGCTGGCTCACCCTGATCGCCCCGCCCGCCAGCCTGACTCCGGACTGGCTGCGCAAGGCCGGCCTCAACCGCGAGCGCATCCTGCTGCTGCCGGCGCGCGATCAGGCCGCTGCGCAAGCCCTGGCATGCGAGGCGTTGCGGCTGGGCAATAGCCATACCGTGGTGAGTTGGCTGAATCTCAACGAAAAAGCGCGCACGCAACTGTCCCGCGCCGCCGTTGCCGGCCAGGCGCAGAGCCTGAATATTCGTCTGGGTTGATCCGATCGAGGAAGCTTCGCCGCGAACACGGCGAAGCGCGGAACTCAATGCAGGACGCGCGGGCCTTCGTCGTCCATGCTCATGTCGCCGCCTTCGGCGAGACGACCGGCCATCTGCACACCGACATTGAACATCGCCTTGGCGATCTCGATGTGCTGGCCCTGCAGGAAGCCTTTGGCATCGGCGGAGAACTCCAGGGTCACCAGTGCCTCCTCCTCGTCCGCGCGACGCAGCACGATACGCCCGTCAGGCAGCTCGACAATTTCCAGAAATGAGGTTGGCATAGCGACGTTCTCCACAGCAGAACGCGTAGTGTAACAGCCACATCCGCTACACCCTAGCCAAAGCTTGCACGGACCGACCGGAAGGCCGGCGCAGTGTGAAATGGGAATCAGAGCTCGGTGAGCGACGCGCGGAAGCGCAGCACCAGTTCCTTGAGGGACTTGCGCCAGCTTTCCAGCTCATCGTTACCCAGCTCGGCCGGCGCCTCGTCGTCGACATTCACCGCTTGAATCAGCGGCTGGGTCGGATCGACCTTGGCTTTCTTCGGCTCGCTCGGCGGCTGGAACAGCGCGGCATAGGCAGCCAGCAGGCGCCCCAGCCAGGCTTCCGGCGATTGCGCCAGCTCGACCATTTCCGCCAGCTCCGGGCTGGGCGCGGCGGCCAGCACCTCGGCATTGAGCAACTGGTCGACGCGCGGCGCACCCGCCTGGGGCAGGCGGTAATAACCGGCAATTTCATGGGCCACGCCCAGCACCGCTCCGTAGAGATGGAACAGCGCCGCTTCGCGCTCGGCCTGGATGCGCGCCTGGGCATTCATCGCGCGCGCCGTTTCGGCGTTGCGCCAGGCTTCCAGGGCAAGGCCGGCGAAGAACAGCTTCTGATTGGTGCGGGTATAGAGTTCGTTCGCCATGACCTGAGCCCTCTGCAGTCGACGTCGGCAGTATAAGCGCGCCCCGCCTGGGCTGGGCGCGCCTTCCATCAGCGCTTGTCTTCGACCTTCCACTTGCCGCCGTCGAAGAACGCACGCCAGCCGGTGGGCTTGCCATCGACTTCGGACTGCACGTACTGCTCCTTGGTCTTGCGGCTGAAGCGGATCACCGCCGGGCGGCCATCCGGGTCTTTCGCCGGAGCGGCGAGCAGGAAGTGGTACTTCGGATCCAGCTCATCCTTGTGCGGCAGCAGTTCGGCCACCAGCGGAGCACGGGTCTCGCGGTTCTTCGGGAACTGGCTGGCGGCCAGGAACAGGCCGGAAGCGCCGTCACGCAGTACGTAGATGTCGTCCACCTTCTCGCACTTGAGTTCCGGCATGCGGATGGCGTCCATCTTCGGCGGCGCAGGCTCGCCGTTCTTCAGCAGCTTGCGGGTGTTCTTGCAGGTCGGGTTGGTGCAGCCGAAGAACTTGCCGAAGCGGCCGGTCTTGAGCTGCATCTCGCTGCCACACTTGTCGCATTCCAGGCTCGGGCCTTCGTAGCCCTTGATGCGGTACTGGCCTTCTTCGATCTCGTAGCCGGCGCAATCCGGGTTGTTGCCACAGATGTGCAGCTTGCGCTTCTCGTCGACCAGGTAGGCGTCCATGGCGGTGCTGCAGATCGGACAGCGGTGCTTGCCACGCAGTACGCGGGATTCGGATTCGCCTTCGTCATCCGCGGCGATCTCGTCGCCCGGAATCAGGTTGACGGTGGCCTTGCAGCGCTCCTTGGGCGGCAGGCTGTAGCCCGAGCAGCCGAGGAACACGCCAGTGGAAGCGGTACGGATCATCATCGGCCGGCCGCACTCGCGGCAGGGGATGTCGGTCAGGGTCGGCTGGTTGGCGCGCATGCCGTCGTTGGCAGCCTCGGCCAGGTCGAGTTTCTTGCGGAAGTCGCCATAGAACTCGTCCAGCACGTTTTTCCAGTCGCGCTCGCCCTGGGCCACGTCATCGAGGTTCTCTTCCATGCCGGCGGTGAAGCCGTAGTCCATGAGGTTGGAGAAGCTCTCGTTGAGGCGGTCGGTGACGATGTCGCCCATTTTTTCCGCGTAGAAACGGCGGTTATGGGTGGTGACGTAGCCACGCTCCTGGATGGTAGAGATGATCGCCGCGTAGGTGGACGGACGGCCGATGCCGCGCTTTTCCAACTCCTTGACCAGGCTGGCTTCGGAGAAGCGCGCCGGCGGCTTGGTGAAGTGCTGGCTCGGGTCGAGCTTGAGCAGCTTCATGGCGTCGCCCTGGTTCATTTCCGGCAGGACGTCGTCCTCGCCCGGCTTGCTCTGCTGCGGCAGCACCTTGGTGTAGCCGTCGAACTTGAGGATGCGGCCCTTGGCGCGCAGCTCGAAGTCACCGGCAGCGGCGCTGACGGTGGTGGACAGGTACTCGGCCGGCGGCATCTGGCAGGCCACGAACTGGCGCCAGATGAGGTCGTACAGGCGCTCGGCGTCGCGCTCCATGCCCGACAGCTGGGTCGGACGCAGGTTGACGTCGGAAGGACGAATCGCTTCGTGCGCTTCCTGGGCGCCTTCCTTGCTGGAGTAGAAATTCGGCTTGGCCGGCAGGTACTTCTTGCCGAACTCGCTGTCGATGAAGCCGCGCACCATGTCGATGGCGTCGGCCGACAGGTTGGTCGAGTCGGTACGCATGTAGGTGATGTAGCCGGCTTCGTAGAGACGCTGGGCCATCATCATGGTCTTCTTCACGCCAAAGCCCAGGCGGTTGCTCGCGGCCTGCTGCAGGGTGGAGGTGATGAAGGGCGCCGAGGGCTTGCTGGAAGTCGGCTTGTCCTCGCGCTTGGCGATGCTGTAGCTGGACGCCTTGAGTTTCTCCAGCGCGGCGTTGGCCTGGGCTTCGTTCAGCGGTTTGAAGGCTTCGCCCTTCTCGCGCACCACTTCGAAGCGGACCTTGTCGCTCTTCGGGGTGGCGAGGTCGGCGTGGACTTCCCAGTACTCTTCCGGGACGAAGGCGCGGATTTCGCGCTCACGCTCGACCACCAGCTTCACCGCTACCGACTGCACGCGGCCGGCAGACAGGCCGCGGGCGATCTTCGCCCACAGCAGCGGCGAGACCATGTAGCCCACCACGCGGTCGAGGAAGCGGCGGGCCTGCTGGGCATTCACGCGGTTGATATCCAGCTCGCCAGGCTGGGAGAAGGCCTCCTGGATGGCCTTCTTGGTGATTTCGTTGAAGACCACGCGCTTGTAGCGCGAGTCGTCGCCGCCGATGGCCTCGCGTAGGTGCCAGGCAATGGCCTCCCCTTCGCGGTCCAAGTCGGTTGCGAGATAGATGGTGTCGGCATCCTTGGCCAGGCGGCGCAGCTCCTCGATCACCTTTTCCTTGCCGGGCAGGATCTCGTACTTGGCCTTCCAGCCGTGCTCCGGATCGACGCCCATGCGGGTGAAGAGCTGGCGCTTGGCCTTCTCCTTCGGCGACAGGGCCGGCGCTTCGGCGGCAGCCTTGCGTCCTTTGGCCGCAGGCTCCTTGGCAGCGGAAGAGCCGCTGGTGGGCAGGTCGCGGATGTGGCCGATGCTCGACTTCACCACGTACTGGTTGCCCAGGTACTTGTTGATGGTCTTGGCCTTGGCCGGTGATTCCACGATGACCAGCGATTTACCCATGGATCGGAAGATTCCTGCGTCGAAAAGATGAATTTATAAGGAGGGAGGAGCTAGGAGCGGCACCGCTATATATAGTGGCGGTCGCGCCAAGGTCAAGCTTGGGTTTCGCCGGACGGGCCAGTCAGAAGCCCCAGCGGATCCTCTTCGACGCTCACCAGGGCGAAGCGCGGGACCTTCTCGCCGTTCACTTCCACTGCCTCGGTGAACATGCTCAGCGGGCGCACCCACACACCGAATTCGCCGTACAGCGCCTGGTAGATCACCAGCTCTTCCTCGGTTTCCGAATGCCGGGCGACGCCGAGCACACGGTACTGCTGTCCCTTGTAATGTCGATACAGTCCGGGCTGCAAGTGCATGTCGGTTCCCCTCGGCCGGCCAAAAGGCGGCGATTGTGCTCATTGCGCGGCCGCCGGGCAATCCCCGCCCGACAAAAACGAAAGCCGGGGCACAAGGCCCCGGCTCTCCCATCGACGAAAGCTTAGACGCGTTCGAAGACGGTGGTGATGCCCTGGCCCAGGCCCACGCACATGGTGGACACGCCCAGGGTACCGCCGTTCTGTTTCATCACGTTCAGCAGGGTGCCGGAGATACGCGCACCGGAGCAGCCGAACGGGTGACCCAGGGCGATGGCGCCGCCGTGCAGGTTGACCTTCTCTTCCATCTTGTCGAGCAGCTTCAGGTCCTTGAGCACCGGCAGGGCCTGTGCAGCGAAGGCTTCGTTGAGCTCGAAGAAGTCGATGTCGTTGATGGTCAGGCCGGCGCGCTTGAGCGCCTTGTTGGTCGACGGAACCGGGCCGTAGCCCATGATCGCCGGATCAACGCCCGCCACTGCCATGGCGCGAACCACGGCCATCGGCTGCACGCCGAGGTCCTGGGCGCGCTGGGCGCTCATGACGATCATGCAGGAAGCACCGTCGGTGATCTGCGAGGAAGTACCCGCCGTCACGGTGCCGCCCTTCGGGTTGAAGGCTGGCTTCAGGGCCGCCAGGCTTTCCAGGGTGGTTTCCGGACGGATGGTTTCGTCGAAGTCGAAGACCTTCAGGAAGCCATTCTCGTCGTAGCCTTCCATCGGGATGATTTCGTCTTTGAACTTGCCTTCCTGGGTCGCTTTCCAGGCCAGCTGGTGCGAACGCACGCCGAACTTGTCCTGCGCCTCGCGGGTGATGCCGTGCATCTTGCCCAGCATTTCGGCGGTCAGCCCCATCATGCCCGACGCCTTGGCGGCGTAGAGGGACATGTGCGGGTTCGGATCGACGCCGTGCATCATGCCGACGTGGCCCATGTGCTCCACGCCGCCGATGACGAAGACGTCACCGTTGCCGGTCTGGATCGCCTGCACGGCGGTGTGCAGGGCGCTCATGGACGAGCCGCACAGGCGGCTGACGGTCTGCCCGGCGCTGGTGTGCGGGATCTGGGTCATCAGCGACGCCATGCGCGCGATGTTCCAGCCCTGCTCCAGGGTCTGGTTCACGCAGCCCCAGATCACGTCCTCGACTTCTGCCGGGTCGATCTTCGGGTTGCGTGCCAGCACGCTGCTGATCAGGTGCGCGGACATGTTTTCCGCGCGGGTGTTGCGGTGCATGCCACCCTTCGAACGGCCCATCGGGGTGCGGCCGAAGTCGACAATGACGGCGTCTCTCGGATTCAGGCTCATAAATTCACTCTCGCTCTATTCGTTGCGCACTCAACCGAAGAACTTCTGGCCGTTCTTGGCCATTTCACGCAGCTTCGCGGTCGGGTGGTACAGCGCACCCAGGTCGGCGTACTTGTCGGCCAGTGCGACGAATTCGGCCACACCGATGGAGTCGATGTAACGCAGGGCACCGCCACGGAAGGGAGGGAAGCCGATGCCGTAGATCAGGCCCATGTCGGCCTCGGCAGCGGTCTCGACGATGCCGTCTTCCAGGCAGCGCACGGTTTCCAGGCACAGCGGGATCATCATGTAGTTGACGATGTCCTCGTCGGTCAGCTCGCGCTGCTCGGTGACGATGGACTTCAGCAGCTCATAAGCCTGCGGATCGGAGACTTTCTTCGGCTTGCCGCGCTTGTCGGTCTCGTAGGCGTAGAAGCCCTTGCCGTTCTTCTGGCCCAGGCGGTTGGCCTCGTACATCACGTCGACGGCGGTCTTGCCTTCCACCGCCATGCGGTCCGGGAAGCCTTCAGCCATCACGTCACGGCCGTGGTGGCCGGTGTCGATGCCAACCACGTCGGACAGGTAGGCCGGGCCCATGGGCCAGCCGAACTTCTCCATGATCTTGTCGATGCGTACGAAGTCCACACCGAAGCCCAGCAGCTTGGAGAAGCCGCCGAAGTACGGGAACAGCACGCGGTTGACCAGGAAGCCGGGGCAGTCATTCACCACGATGGGGTTCTTGCCCATCTTCTTGGCGTAGGCCACGGTGGTGGCGACGGCGACGTCGCTGGACTTCTCGCCACGGATGACCTCCACCAGCGGCATCATGTGCACCGGGTTGAAGAAGTGCATGCCGACGAAGTTCTGCGGACGCTTGAGCGCCTTGGCCAGCAGGTTGATGGAGATGGTGGAGGTGTTGGATGCAAGGACCGCATCTTCCTTCACGACGCCTTCAACTTCTGCCAGAACGATCTGCTTGACCTTCGGATTCTCGACCACGGCCTCGACGACGATGTCGACGTTGCCGAAGTCGCCGTAGGACATGGTCGGGCGAATGGCGTTCAGCGCCTCGGCCATCTTGGCCGGGGTCATGCGGCCTTTTTCGACGCGCTTGCCCAGCAGCTTCGCGGCTTCGTTCAGCCCCATCTGGATACCCTCTTCGCGGATATCCTTCATCAGGATCGGAGTGCCCTTGGAAGCGGACTGGTAGGCGATGCCGCCACCCATGATGCCGGCGCCCAGTACGGCGGCCAGTTTCACGTCCTTGGCGATTTCGTCGTACTGCTTGGCCTTCTTCTTCAGGTCCTGGTCGTTGAGGAACAGGCCGATCAGGCTCTGCGCAACCGAGGTCTTGGCCAGTTTCACGAAGCCCTGGGCTTCGATTTCCAGCGCCTTGTCACGACCGAAGTTGGCGGCTTTCTGGATCGACTTGATGGCTTCGACCGGTGCCGGGTAGTTCGGGCCAGCCTGGCCGGCAACGAAGCCCTTGGCGGTTTCGAAGGCCATCATCTGCTCGATGGCGTTCAGCTTGAGCTTTTCCAGCTTCGGCTGACGACGGGCCTTGTGGTCCAGCTCGCCGGCGATGGCGCGCTTGACCAGGTCGATAGCGGCGTCCTGGAGTTTTTCCGGCGCCACGACGGCATCGACGGCGCCGACTTTCAGCGCGTCTTCAGCCTTGTTTTCCTTGCCCGAGGCAATCCACTCGACGGCGTTGTCGCAGCCGATCAGGCGCGGCAGGCGAACGGTGCCGCCGAAGCCCGGGTAGATGCCCAGCTTCACTTCCGGCAGGCCGACCTTGGCGGTGGCGCTCATGACACGGAAGTCGGCAGCCAGGCACATTTCCAGACCGCCGCCCAGGGCGATGCCGTTGATCGCGGCCACGGTCGGAACGTTCAGGTCTTCGAAGTCGCTGAAGATCTTGTTGGCTTCGAGGTTGCCCGCCAGCAGCTCTTCATCGGGCAGCTTGAAGTTGTCGACGAACTCGGTGATGTCGGCGCCGACGATGAATACGCCTTTGCCACTGGTCACGATCACGCCCTTGACGGACGCATCGGCCTTGATGGTATCGACTGCTTGACGCAGTTCATTCAGGGTGAGTCGGTTGAACTTGTTGACGGACTCGCCCTTGAGGTCGAAATTCAGCTCGACGATGCCGCTCTCAAGAGCCTTAACCGTGATGGCTTTACCTTGGTAAATCATCAACTGATCTCCACGCTAGGGAAGCTTGAAATCACACGTCGGACACCGTGTATCGGGACCGTTCGGCAGCGCCGAGGATAGTCCCAAAGCTGGCGGCACACCCGCCGACGCGATAGCCGGGGCGTTATGTTGGATCCTTCGCGCGTGGCAAACGATCGATTCATACGCCCGTTTGATTTGGGTGCGCCCACCTTCTAGCAAAAGCCAATGCTTGTCAATCCGCGAGACGTAACAGTCGCAATGCGGCCGGGGCGTCTGGGGCGGAGCATTCAGCGCAGCCCTGATGCCCTATTCATCACGCCTATCGTGACACTTGTTACCTGGCACCGACGTCCCGACAGCCACTGTTCAAACCCCATGGCCCGCGCTAGAGTCGGGCGCAATGGCGATCTGCCTTCTGCCAACGCCGGCGGACGCCTGGAACCTGGATACAAAACAACAAGAAGCCCATGGCTCCAAGGAGTTGGAACGATGCCCAGCCGTCCGCTTGTGCGTCTGCTGTCTGCGCTCGCGCTCACCACCCTGCCCCTCTTCGCTGCCGCCGACGCCGCCAGCGACCTGCTCAACGTCCACCAGACGCGCCTCGCCGCCCAGCGCAGCCTTGGCGATTTCTTCATGTTCAACGCGATGGAAGGCGACCAGAAGTACGCCAAGATGGTCGAGGCCTCGTCGCAGAACGCAAGCGACGCCCTGGGCAAGCTCGGGGAAATGCCCGGCAACGAATCGAAGAAGCTCAAGGCCGAATTGCAGGACGAGTGGAAGGCCTACGCCGGCCAGCTGAAGACCCTCACCGGCGCGCTGGACAAGAGTGGCTATACCGACCTGCAACCGGTAGCCGATCTCGCCGCACAGAACCGCAAGCTGCTGGAGACCGCCGAGCAGCTCTATACGAAGATCCAGGAGGAAAGCGGCAGCAAGGTACCGCCGCTGACCCAGCAGACCCGCGAGCAGAGCCTGCTGATGCAGGACATCGCGGTGGACTATGCCTCGCGCAACGCCTCGGTGGGCGCCAGCTTCTTCGGTGGCGGCGAGGAACGCCCGCTGGACGACCTGGCCAACCGTTTCGCGATCAACCTGGTGAAGCTGCAACAGGCGCCGCAAACCACGCCGGAGATTGGCCAGGAGCTACGCGGCGTGGCGATCAAGTGGCGTTACATCGAAAAGTCGCTGCAGAACTACAACCAGAACAGCGTGCCCTTCCTGATCAACAAGTACTCCGACCGCATCATCGAGGACCTGGAGAAAGTCTCCGGCCTCTACGCGGCGCAGCAGAGCTGATCGCTTCAGGCATGCTGTTTAAGGAAGGTGGCGACCCGTTCGAGGTCGCTGCTGTCGCCCCGCTCCCCCCAGTACAACGCCAGGAACTGGGGCGTCGCCTCGACCATGTAGACGTCCCTGGGCAGGCTGGCCAGCGCCTGCGCCAGTTCGGCCGGGGCGCTCGCCTCGCGCCAGCGGTCCAGCCAGACGCCGGGCGCGCTCTGCCAGTAGCACCAGACATCGCGATTCCGGCCGCGGGCGCGGTGGTATTGCGCGCACTGCCGCGGCGGCTGTCGCTCCAGCCAGTGCGGCCACTCCTGCTGCGCCATCTGCATCGCCAGGCCCAGGCGCCGCGCCTGCAGGCGCAGGTCCATCTGCCCGCGCTGGCCGCGCGAGGGGATCAGCCAGGTCAGCGGGCTGAGCACCAGTGCGATGAGAAGAATTACCATCCAGGTGGTCATATCGGTTATACCGGTCAACAGGTCAAGCACGGCCATTAGGGCCATACTGATTAATAACGAGTCCCCCGGAGGAGACGTTCATGCCCTACCAACACATTCTGGTCGCCGTCGACCTGACCGAGGAATGCGATCCGGTGATGAAACGGGCGGTCGCGCTGGCCAAGGCCAACGATGCCCGGCTCTCGGCGGTGCATGTGGTCGAACCCATGGCGATGGCCTTCGGCGGCGACGTGCCGATGGACCTGTCGATGCTGCAACAACAGCAGTTCGACCAGGCCAAGGAGCGCCTGCACCAGTTCACCCTGACCTACGCCGAAATCACCAGCTCCCAGTGTCACCTGGTCTACGGCCAACCCCGCCAGGAAATCCACCGACTCGCCGACGAGCAGGACTGCGACCTGATCGTCGTCGGCAGCCATGGCCGCCACGGCCTCGCCTTGCTTCTGGGCTCCACCGCCAACGATGTGCTGCACGGCGCGCCCTGCGACGTTCTTGCCGTGCGCCTGCAGAAAACCAGCTGAGTCGGCTTCAGCAAACGACGGGCCCTCCGGGGCCCGCTTCGTTTCAGGCGCCGAGCATGTCCCCGCTCATCAACAGCGGCCGCACCTTCTGCAACTGCGCCTCCAGCGAATAGCTCATGCTCGACGCCATGGAGAAGAAGCTGAGGAAGGCCTTCAGGTTCGAGTCGCCCTCGCAGGTCTCGTGAATCCGCTGCCAGAACGCCTGGTTCACCAGCTGCAACTGCTGGAATTGTTTCACCAGCCCCTTCAGCTCCCAGTCCGCATGCCGTCCCTCGCGGAAATTGAAATACTGCCGCATCAGGTACAGGGACACCGCGCGCAGGATGAATTCCTGGTTGCTGGCGAACGGCAGGTGCTGCTGCGCCATGGGCTTGAGCTTGCCCAGCAGCGGGCAGGCGCTGGTGGCCATGATCACCCCCAGCAGTGCGCGCAGGCCCTCTTCCAGGCCGACCTGCTTGGTGTACTCGCGCTCCGGCGTGCGGACCTGCACCGCCACCTTCTTGAACGCCGGCAACCCACGGAAATCCTCGATCACCCGGTGCAGATCCACCGCCGCCGGGCAATGGCTGTGCTGCGCCGGGTTCAGCGGGCAGTTGCTGCAGCGATTGTTCTCAAGACGCGTCCAGCGTGGGGTCTGGGCAGCTATCTGCGGGTCGTACTGACGCTCCAGCTCGATGCGGTATCTGAACTCGTGCTCATCATCCAGGGTGATGCGGTACTCAATTGCCATTCGGCCATCCCTTAGAACCTATTCAAAATCTGCTGCGCGTCGGCATCACGGCGTTAAAAACAGGCTCGGAAGCTGCTTGCAGCTAACGCACTTTAGTGTGGCCCTGAAAGGGCGAGCGGAGCGAGTCATGCTCATTTACAGCACGTAAACTCCGCTTCCTCGCCTGTTTTTGCCTTGTTCTGCTCTAGCTCGCAAGATTCTGAACAGGCTCTGACAGTCTTTGATCAGCGATACGCACGGGCACACCGCTGGACCGAACGGATCACTCTTCCAGTTCGGCCCAACGCTCGATCAGCCGGTCCAGTTCTTCCTGCAGGGTACCCAGGCGCGCCAGGGCGGCCTGGGCTTCGTCCTGCGGTCGCTGGTAGAAGTCCGGCGACGCGGTTTCTGCCTGCAACGCGGCCAGCTCGCCTTCCAGGGCGTCGATCTGCCCGGGGATGGCCTCCAGTTCGCGTTGCAGCTTGTAGCTCAGTTTTTTCTTCGGCGCGGCGTCTGCCGGTGCGCTCACCGGCGCCGGATGCTCGACCGCGGGGGCAGCGGCGGGCTTGTCGCCCTTCTCCTCACCCACGCCCAGCAACTTCGGCGAGCCGCCCTGGCGCAGCCAGTCCTGGTAGCCGCCGACGAATTCGCGCACGCGCCCTTCACCCTCGAACACCAGGGTGCTGGTCACCACGTTGTCGAGGAAGGCCCGGTCGTGGCTGACCATCAGCACGGTGCCATCGAAGGTCAGCAGTACCTCTTCCAGCAGTTCCAGGGTTTCCACGTCCAGGTCGTTGGTCGGCTCGTCCAGCACCAGCAGGTTGGCCGGCTTGCTGAACAGTTTGGCCAGCAACAGGCGTGCCCGCTCGCCGCCGGAGAGCGCCTTCACCGGGGTGCGGGCGCGTTGCGGGGAGAACAGGAAGTCGCCCAGGTAGCTGAGCACGTGGCGGTTCTGGCCGTTGATGGTGATGAACTCGCGACCTTCGGCGATGTTGTCGATGACGGTCTTTTCCGGCTCCAGCTGGTGACGCAGCTGGTCGAAATAAGCCACTTCCAGGCGGGTGCCTTCCTTGACGCTGCCCGACGTCGGCTGCAGGTCGCCCAGCAGCAGCTTGAGCAGCGTGGTCTTGCCGGTACCGTTGGCGCCCAGCAGGCCGATACGATCGCCGCGCTGCAGCACCAGGGAAAAGTCACGGATCAAAGCAGGGCCGCCCGGGTGGGCGAAGCCGGCGTTCTCGACGACGATCACCTGCTTGCCGGACTTTTCCGCCGTCTCCAGCTGGAAGCTGGCCTTGCCCTGGCGCTCGCGGCGCTCGGCGCGCTCGTTGCGCATGGCCTTGAGCGCGCGCACTCGGCCTTCGTTACGGGTACGGCGCGCCTTGATGCCCTGGCGGATCCACACTTCTTCCTGGGCCAGGCGCTTGTCGAACAGCGCATTGGCCGCCTCTTCCGCCGCCAGTTCCTGCTCTTTATGGACGAGGAAGCTGGCGTAGTCGCCATTCCAGTCGATCAGGTGGCCGCGGTCCAGTTCGAGAATGCGGGTGGCCACGGCCTGCAGGAAGGCGCGGTCGTGGGTGATGAACAGCACGGCACCGGGGAAGTCCGCCAGGGCGTTTTCCAGCCAGGCGATGGCGCCGATGTCCAGGTGGTTGGTCGGCTCGTCCAGCAGCAGCAGGTCGGGCTCGGCGACCAGCGCCTGGGCCAGCAGCACGCGGCGGCGCCAGCCACCGGAGAGCTCGGCGAGGGTCTTGTCGGCCGGCAGTTGCAGGCGGCTCAGCGTGGTGTCCACCAGCTGGCCGAGGCGCCAGCCGTCGCGGGCTTCCAGCTCCTGCTGGACGCGGGCGAGCTTGGCCAGGTCCTCCTCAGTCTCGATGTGCATGCTCAGGTGGTGGTAGCGGGCCAGCAGCTCGCCCACTTCGGCCAGGCCTTCGGCGACCACGTCATAGACGGTGCGTTCGTCGGCGCGCGGCAGTTCCTGCGGCAGCTCGCCGATCTTCAGCGCCGGGGCGCGCCAGATGTCGCCGTCGTCGGGCTTCTGCTCGCCCTTGACCAGCTTGAGCATGCTCGACTTGCCGGTGCCGTTGCGGCCAATGACGCACACCCGCTCACCCCGGGCGATCTGCCAGGACACCTTATCCAGCAGCGGAGTGGTGCCAAAGGCAAGGGACACGTCGGTGAACTTGAGCAGGGTCATTGGGTATCTCCACAAACAGGGCGCGCAGTTTAAGGGAAAGCGCGCAAAAGTCAGAGGGTCGCACACAATCTCGCGCAGCGAGACAGGCGTCCGCCTTTGCGCCCTGCGTCCGTGGCGGCGCTTTCACCGCCTGCGCGCAACAGGCTAAGCTAGGTGGCAGCGGGCGCGCGCCATCCAGCGCCCACCGATCATCTTCCCGGAAGAGCCATGCGCGGTCGCCTTTTTTCCCTGTTTTCCTGCCTGATCCTCAGCCTGTCCGCTTCGACAGTTAACGCAGCGTCCCTGCCCCAGCAGCGCCAGATGTACGACGAGGCGCAGAAGGCCTTGGCGCGCGGCGACAGCGGCCCCTATTTCGCTTATCAATCGGCCCTGGCCGATTATCCGCTGCAGCCCTACCTCGCCTACGACGAACTGACCAACCGCCTGAAAAGCGCCAGCAACGCCGAGATCGAGCGCTTCATCGAGCAGCACGGCGACCTGCCGCAGATCAACTGGCTGAAACTGCGCTGGATGCGCCAGCTGGCCGATCGCGGCGACTGGAACACCTTCGTGCGCTATTACGACCCGAAGATGAACTTCACCGAGCTGGACTGCCTCTACGGCCAGTACCAGCTCGGCCACGGCAACAAGGCCGATGGCTACGCCACCGCCGAGAAACTCTGGCTGGTGGGCAAGCCGCAGCCTGATGCCTGCGACACCACCTTCGCCCTGTGGCAGGCCGACGGCCAGCTCACCGAGGAGAAGGTCTGGAAGCGCCTCAAACTGGCCGCCGAAAAGGGCAACTACAGCCTCGCCACGGTGCTATCCAAGCGCCTGCCGACCCTGGGAAGCCAGGGCGCGCTGATGGTCAACGTCGCACAGAACCCGTCGCAACTGAGCCAGACCACGCGCTTCAGTGCCCGGGACCACGCCACCGCCGACGTCGTCGGCCTGGGCCTGCGTCGCCTCGCCAAGCAGGACCCGGAAAAGGCCATCAGCCTGCTGGACTACTACAGCTCGGTGCTGCCCTTCTCCAGCGACGAGCAAGTGTCCATCGCCCGCGAGATCGGCCTGAGCCTGGCGCGCCGCTACGACCCGCGCGCCCTGCCGATGATGGTCAAGTACGACCCGCAGCTACGCGACGACACCGTCACCGAATGGCGTCTGCGCCTGCTGCTGCGCCTGGGCCGCTGGCAGGAGGCCTACGACCTGACCCGCGCCCTGCCGCCGTCGCTGGCCGAGACCAACCGCTGGAAGTACTGGCAGGCGCGCTCCCTGCAACTGGCGCAGCCGCAGAACAAGCAGGCCGTCAGCCTGTACCAGCCGGTGGCCGGCGAGCGCGACTTCTACGGCTTCCTCGCCGCCGACCGGATCAACGCCCCCTACCAGTTGAACAACCGGCCGGTAGCGCCGGACGCGGGCACGATGCAGCGCGTGCGCAACGCACCGAGCACCCGCCGCGCCCTGGAGTTCTACGCCCGCGGCGAAATCATCAACGCCCGCCGCGAGTGGTACCACGCCGCCCGCCACCTGAGCCACGACGAGCTGCTGGCCCAGGCGAAGATCGCCTACGACATGCAGTGGTATTTCCCGGCGATCCGCGCGATCAGCCAGGCGAAGTACTGGGACGATCTCGACATCCGCTTCCCCATGGCCTACCGCAACACCCTGGTGCGCGAGGCACGCAACCGCGGCCTGCATTCGAGCTGGGTATTCGCCATCACCCGCCAGGAAAGCGCCTTCATGTCCGATGCGCGTTCCGGCGTCGGTGCCACCGGCCTGATGCAGCTGATGCCCGGCACCGCCAAGGAAACCTCGAAGAAATTCGGCATCCCCCTGGCTTCGCCGCAGCAACTGATCGTGCCGGACGTGAACATCCAGCTCGGCGCTGCGTACCTGAGCCAGGTGCACGGCCAGTTCAACGGCAACCGCGTGCTTGCCACCGCCGCCTACAACGCCGGCCCCGGCCGCGTGCGCCAGTGGTTGAAGGACGCGCGCCACCTGGCGTTCGACGTCTGGGTCGAGACCATTCCGTTCGACGAGACCCGCGCCTACGTGCAGAACGTGCTGTCCTATGCGGTGATCTACGGGCAGAAGCTCAACGCACCGCAGCCCATCGTCGACTGGCACGAACGCTTCTTCGACGAACTCTGAGCCATCCCCCGCCCGGCACCTGCTGGGCGGTCTTCATCCCCTCAAGGAAAAGGAAATTCCCATGCGCCAGCCCCTTCTCTCCCTCACCCTCCTGGCTGCCGGCCTGCTCAGCGCAGGCCATGCCCTCGCCGCCTGCGAGAAGCCGCGCAATGCCTTCGACAGCGTGTACTGCCTGAGCACCGAATACGCCCAGGTGGACCGCGAGCTGAACAATGAATTCGGCACCCTGCGCAAGATGCTCAACGACGGCCAGAAGGCCGCGCTGAAGAAGAGCCAGATCGCCTGGATCAAGGACCGCGACGCCCAGTGCAGCTACGAGCGCGACGGCGGCTACTTCGTCAACCTGCAATGCGCGGTGGACAAGACCAACGAACGCCTGGCCGTGCTGCGCGAGCGTGAGCGCGAGTGCCAGAGCACCGGTTGCGTCGACGCCAAGCTGTAACAGCTACGTGTAGGAGCGAGAGGGACACCATCGTTATTGCTCACGAACGCTGTTCGCCTGACGCCTTGGCCTCAGGCGGCTTCGCGAGCAAGCTCGCTCCTACAGGGAATCCCCCACCTACTCCAGGACTTCCACGTCCATGCCCACGCGCAGCGCGCCGCCGTTCAGGGCAATCAGGTTCTGCCCGAACAGGGCCTCGCCATTGACGTTGCGGTAGCCCAGCAGGGTCGCCAGCGGTTCACGGGCGGCATCGCGCTCGCCGGTGTGCGGGTCGATGGTAGTGAGGATGCAGCGCGAGCACGGCTTGGCCACCTTGAAGGTAACCTCGCCGATGCGGATGCGCTTCCAGCCGTCTTCAGCGAAGGGCTCGGCGCCCGTCACCACCAGGTTCGGGCGGAAGCGCAGCATCTCCAGCGGACGGCCAACCCGGGCCGAGAGGTCGTCCAGCGATCCCTGGCCGATCAGCAGCAGCGGGAAACCATCGGCGAAGTGCACCTGCTCGCCAGGTTCGGCGTACGCGGTATCCACC
Source organism: Pseudomonas sp. GCEP-101 (assembly GCF_025133575.1). NCBI lineage: Bacteria > Pseudomonadati > Pseudomonadota > Gammaproteobacteria > Pseudomonadales > Pseudomonadaceae > Pseudomonas > Pseudomonas sp. GCEP-101. Next base: position 6,028,169 of record NZ_CP104011.1, read on the forward strand.
TGCCGGGCGCGCTGCTCGGGCATCTGCACCAGGCGCACGTCGCGGCCGAGGAAGGTGCTCAGCCACTGGGCAGCCGCCTCGCCGGCGTCCGGCACCTGCAGCGTGTCGCGCCAGATCAGCACGCCGCGCAGGTTGTCGTCACGGCCGGGCACGTTCACCAGCAGGTCCTCCATGCCGGGCGCACGCAGACGCAGGGCGGCGAAATCGTCCTGCCAGCGCGCCTCGATGCGGCCCATCTGCGGCAGCAGGCGCTGCGTGAGGAAGCGGCCGTTGGACGCCTCCACCACCAACCAGCGTCGATCCCCTTCCAGGCCCAGCGCGTCCAGGCGGACGGACTCCAGCGGCTCGTAAGCGGTGGATTTGACCGGGTAGCGGTAGAGCGCGCTCAGGCTGTACATGGGAAGCTTCCTTTCATGCAGGCGAAAGCGACCTTATACGGCGTGGGACGGGCGACTAGCAATGGGCATTGCGGTGGCGGGCATGGGGCGCCCAGACAGACGCCTGACACTGACGGAGCAGGAAGAAGGGATCTCGCGGAGAAGCTTCGCTCCTATGGTGATACTCCAGCGCTCGGGCCTACCCTCACCCTAACCCTCTCCCAGAGGGAGAGGGACCGTTCGGTACAGGTGCAACCACAGCGTCAGCCGGCACAATCTGCTCCCTCTCCTTCTGGGAGAGGGCTGGGGTGAGGGGGGAGCGTCGGCACAAACCTGCCGGAAAGAAGCCCATTGCCCTACAAAAGCGGGACCGGCTGCTCCCTGTAGGAGCGAGCTTGCTCGCGAACCGCTTGATGCCTGTGGGTCCGGCGGAATGCGTTCGCGAGCAAGCTCGCTCCTACGAAGAACCGGGTTGGATCAGGCCGGAACTTTCTGCAACCGCCGACGCACCACTTCCACCAGTTGGTCCGGCTGGAACTTGGAGAGGAAGTCGTCGCAACCGACCTTCTTCACCATGGCATCGTTGAAGCTGCCCGACAGCGAGGTGTGCAGCACCACGTAGAGTTCGCGCAGGCGCGGGTCGTTGCGGATCTCGGTGGTCAGCCGGTAGCCGTCCATTTCCGGCATCTCCGCGTCGGTGAAGACCATCAGCAACTTCTCGTCCATGTCATTGCCTTCGTCCGCCCAGCGCTTGAGCTGGTTGAGCGCACGCAGGCCATCGGTGGCCACGTGCAGGCGCAGGCCGAGCTGGGTCAGGGTGTCGCGCAGCTGGGAGATGGCGACGCTGGAGTCGTCCACCACCAGCACTTCGCGGCCACGGGTCTGGCTGAGCAGCGCGTCGTCCAGGCGGTCGCTGGAAACGCGGGTGTTCATCGGCACGATCTCGGCCAGCACCTTTTCCACGTCGATGATCTCCACCAGGCGGTCGTCCACCTTGGTGATGGCCGTCAGGTAGTGCTGACGGCCGGCGCCACCGGGCGGCGGCTGGATCGACTCCCAGTTGAGGTTGAGGATGCGCTCCACCCCACCCACGAGGAAGGCCTGCACCGAGCGGTTGTACTCGGTGACGATGATGGTGCTGTTGGCATCGGGGGTCAGCGCGCGCATGCCGATGGCGCGCGACAGGTCGATGACCGGCAGCGTCTGGCCGCGCAGGTTGATCACCCCGCAGATCATCGGGTGGCGCTGCGGGATCAGGGTCAGGCGCGGCAGCTGCAGCACTTCCTGCACCTTGAACACGTTGATCGCGAATTGCTGCCGCCCGGCCAGGCGGAAGACCAGGATTTCCAGGCGGTTCTCGCCTACCAGTTGGGTGCGTTGATCGACAGTGTCGAGAATACCGGCCATGCCTGCTCCAGATTCGGAATGAGTCGTGCGGGAACGCTATCGGCTGAATCCTGAGGAACAAGATACTGGCCGTGCGCCATCATGCACGACTTGCCCGGTCCGGGCCAGGCCGATCAGCCCTCCGGCAAGCCGAGCCGCCCAGTGGACGAGAGCAACGGCGAATCCGCCGGCAGGTGCATGGAGAGGGCCGCCGGGCGCACTTCGAAGCGCAGCTTGTTGCCTTCCAGCGGTTCGCCGTCGAGGTTCACGTCCAGCCCCTCGCGGGCCTCCACCTCGACCCAGGGCAGGCGCGCGCGAATGAACACGTCCTGGGTGCCGAGCCCGCCGCCGAGCAACGCGCCGAGGGTGCCGACCATGTCCTGGGGCGTGGGCAGGATGCTCACATCCAGCAACCCATCATCCGCCGTGGCCTGCGGACAGAGCACGTGGCCGCCACCCGCCTGCCGGCCATTGCCGATGCCCAGGGCGAGGAATTCCCCTTCCCAGCTGAAATCCGGCCCGGTGAAGCGCCCCTGCGCCGCATGCACCTCGGAAAACCGCGTCAGCCCGGTAAGCAGGTACGCCGCGCCGCCGAGCAGCTTCTTCAGCTCTTCCGGGGTATTGGCCGTGACCTTCGAGCCGAAGCCGCCGGTGGCCATGTTGAGGAACATCTGCCCGTCCACTTCGCCCAGGTCGATGGCCCGCGCCGGCAGTTCCAGGAGCGCCAGCGCGGCGGCCGGCTCCAGCGGCACGCCGGCGGCGCGGGCGAAGTCGTTGGCGGTGCCCAGCGGCAGGATCGCCAGGCTGGCCGCGCCACCGGCCTGGGCCAGGGCCTCGGCCACATCCCGCACGGTGCCGTCGCCGCCGCCGGCAATCAGCGTGGAATAGCCCGCCGCTAGGCCCTCTTCCACCAGCCGCCGGGCGTCGCCGCCCTCCCAGGTCACCCTGACATCCAGCGTCTGCCCTGCTTCACGCGCGGCCTGCACGGCGGCACGCACCTCGTCGTTGGCGGCTTGCTTGCCATGCAGGATCAGCAGGGCCTTGGGTGGGGTCATGGTGGGTTTCCTCCCGGTGAGTCCGTTGGTTATGACTCAGACTAGCGCGAGGAAATTTCCTCCATGTTGATTTGCCCCTCAGGCCGGGTAGCCGGTGATCTCGCGGATGCTCTGGTACAGCGGCTTGAGCTGGCGGTACATGCGTTGGTAGACCTCGCTGTACAGCCGCTCGTAGGTGCGCTGCGCCTCGGGGCGCGGGTGGAAGACGTCACCCACGCGGGTCATGGCGGCGATGGCGGTGCTGAAGTCGGGGTAGAGCCCCAATCCCACCGCGCAATCGATGGCCGCGCCCAGGCCGGACGCCTCGTAGACGTGCGGCCGCTCCGCCGGCAGGCCGAAGATATCGGCGGTGAGCTGCATCGCCGCGTCGCTCTGGGAACCGCCGCCAGCCACGCGCAGGCGCTGGATGCGCGTGCCGGAGCGCTTCTCGATGCGCTCCTTGCCCTGGCGCAGCGCGTAGGCCAGGCCTTCGAGGATGGCGCGGTAGAGATGCGCGCGGGTGTGCACGTCGCCGAAACCGATGATCGAGCCTTTCGCCTCCAGCCCCGGTTCGCGGATGCCGGGCGTCCAGTAGGGTTGCAGCATCAGGCCCATGGAGCCGGCGGGCACGCTGTTGACCAGTTCGTCGAACAGCTTCTCCGGCTCGATGCCCAACTCCTGGGCGCGCTGCATTTCGCGCAGGCCGAACTCGCGCTTGAACCAGCTGACCATCCAGAAGCCGCGGTAGATCATGACCTCGGTGTTGAAGTGATCGGGAATCGCCGCCGGGTACGGCGGGATTAGCGGGATGGTCTCCAGGTAGCGCGAGCGGGTGGTGTTGATGGTCGCGGTGGTGCCATAGGACAGGCACGCCACGCTCGGGTCGATGGCACCGGCACCGAGCACTTCGCAGGCCTTGTCCGCGCCCGCGGCGATCAGCGGCAGGCCTTCGGGGATGCCGGTCAGGCGGCTGGCCTGGGCGGTGATCTCGCCCAGCGTCTCGCCGGGCTTGAACAGCGCCGGCAGTTGATCGCGGCGGACCTCCAGCGCCTGCCACTTCCAGTCGCGCGGTGCGGCCCAGCGCAGCTTCTTGTAGTCGAACGGCAGGTAGGCGACGCTGCAGGCCACCGAGTCCACGTAGCGCCCGCACAGGCGGTGGGTGAGGAAGCCGGAGAGCAGCAGCACCTTGTGGGTGCGCTGGTGGATGTCCGGTTGCTGCTGGGCCACCCAGTTCACCTCGGCCTGGGTACGGAAGTAGTCCACCGCGCCCTGCGCGCCCACCAGCTTGAACAGCCAGCCCCAGGGCCCCTTGATCGACTCGCCCAGTTCGGCGCGGCGCTGGTCCAGCCAGATGATGGCCGGGCGCAAGGCCTGGCCTGCTTCGTCGACGTGGATCACGGTGCCTCGCTGGGTGGTCAGCGACACGCCCCGGATACGGCTGCGGTCGATGTCGACGCTGGCCCACAGGCGCTGGCAGGCCTCGCCCAGTTGCGCCCAGTAATAGTCCGGGTGCTGCTCGGCCCAGCCGGGCTGCGACGAAAAATAGGCTTCCAGCTCGACCTTGCCCTTGCCCACCAGGTTGCCCTGGAGATCGAAGAGCAGCGCGCGCACGCTCTGAGTGCCGTTGTCGATGGCCAGCAGGTAATTCTTGTTATCCATTCTGCTTTCTCGCTTCTAGAAGCTCAGGGCTTGCCGCTCCGCGCTTCCCGCTCAGGCGGGCAGGCTGTAGCAGCGGCGCCACAAGGCCAGGTAGTCCTGTTCTTCGCGTTTCCAGCGCGCGTCGTCCCAGCCCAGGCGTGGCTGGCACAGCGCGCGAATCCGCGGCAATTCATGGGCGCCGCCGTCGGCTAGCAGCAGGCCGATGCGGGTGCGGCGCAACAGCAGGTCGTCCAGGTGCAGCACCAGCTCACCTTCCGCGGCCCAGGCCAGTTCGGCCCAGAGCGAATCGGTGTGGCCGATGCACTCGCTGCCCACGGTCCGCAGCACCCGCGCCAGCTCCGGCAGGGTGCGGCCATGGCGACCGCGCAGACGGGCCTGCTGGCAAGGCGTGAGCCCGGGAAGCTCGAGGTGATCGACGGGCGCGAAGACCGCCGCATCGGCTGCGTCCAGCGACCGCTCCAGCATCGGCGCGCAGGCGGTGAGCACTTCCAGCGCCAGCAGGCGGAAGGTGGTGAGCTTGCCGCCGGCCAGGGTCACGCAGCCGGGCTCGACCCACAGCGCATGCTCGCGCTTCTCGTCCGACGGCTTGAGCGAGGGCGCGCCATCGCTGACCACCGGACGCACGCCGGCCCAGGTGGAGCGCACGTCCGCCGCGCTGATTTGCGCGCTGGGGAACTGCTGCGCGCAGGCGGCCAGCAGGTAATCCACTTCCTCGCGGCTGATGGCCGCGTCGTGGTCCAGCGTGTCACGGTGATCGAGGTCGGTGGTGCCGACCACGGTCGCGCCTTCCCACGGAAAGACGAACACCGGGCGCTTGTCCTGCCCGTGCATGAAGCTGAAGGCGTGGGCGACCGGCAGGCGCCACGCCGGAATCAACAGGTGGCTGCCGCGCAGCGGGCGGATGTGCTCGCTGCCGTGCTTGTGCCGCAAGGCATCCGCCCAGGCGCCGGTGGCCAGGGCCACGGCACGCGCGCGGAAGGCGAAACGCGCGCCGCTCTCGCCGTCCTCGGCCACCAGCCCCTGTACACGGCCGTCGCGGCGATCCAGTTCGATCACCTTCAGGCCGTTCAGCGCTTCGCCGCCATCGGCCCGCGCCTCGCCCAATACGCGCATCACCAGGCGCGCATCGTCGGTCACGGCATCCTCGAAACGGGTGCCGCCCAGCAGGCGGTCTTCCCTCAAGCCCGGCGCCAGGTAGCGCAGCGCTTCCAGGCGATAGAACCTGTGGTTGCGCCGCCCCGCCAACGCGTCGTAGAGCGACAGCAGCGTGCCGAACACGCGCGGGCCGGGGAAGCCGCCCTGGTAGTGCGGCATGATGAAGCTCAGCGGATCGACCAGCCCCGGCGCCTCGCCCAGCAGGCGCTGGCGCTCGCGCACCGAGTCGCGGGTCAGGCCGAACTGGCCCTTGGCGATGTAGCGCAGGCCGCCGTGGACCATCTTCGAGGAACGGCTGGACGTGCCCCAGGCGAAGTCGCGCTGCTCCACCAGCAGGCAGCGCCAGCCACGCCGCGCGGCCTCGCGCAGGATGCCGGCGCCGGTGATGCCGCCGCCCACCACGATCAGGTCCCAGTCGCGCGCCGCCAGCTCCGGCAACGCCTCGGCGCGCCATGCCGCATTCCAGGCCATGGATTCAGTCCTGCAGCAGGGTGCCGGGGTTCAACCGGCCGGACGGGTCGAAATGCCCGGCCAGCGCCTTGATCGCGGCCATGCCCAGCGGGCCTTTCTCCACCGGCAGGTAAGGCGCGTGGTCCTTGCCCACGCCGTGCTGGTGACTGATGGTGCCGCGGTTGTTGGCGATGGTCTGGCTGGCGGCATGCTTGAGCTTGCGCCAGCGCTCGTATGTCTGGGCATAACTGGCGGCCGGGCGGAACACGTAGGTGGTGTAGATGCTCGAACCTTCGCCATAGACGTGGGACAGGTGGGTGAACACGTGCACGCGCTCGCCCTCGGCGGCCAGGCCGTCGCGCAGGCTGGCTTCGATGCGGTTGAGCAGGTTGTCGACATTGGACCAGTCGGTGGCGGTTTCCAGGGTGTCGACGACGTAACCGTTCTCCCACAGCGCCTCGCGCAGGTAGGGGAAGCGGAAGCGGTTCTGCGCCCACTTCTTGCCCAGCAGGGTGCCGGTGAACACGCCGCCAAAGCCTTTGAGAATGCGCCGCGCGGCACGCAGCGAGGTCGCGTTCTGCGCACGGTCGCCGGTGACGCCGAAGGTCAGCATGCACTTGCCCTCGGCGGCGCCGCGCAGCTTCAGGTAGCGCTCCAGCCAGGCGATCTGCCCGGGATGGCCGGCCAGCGCCAGCTGGGTGGTGGTTTCCACGGCGTTGGACAGGCGCAGCATGGACAGCGGCACACGCGCCTGCACCAGGGTGCGGATGCCTTCCAGCGCCTGCTCCCAGGACGGCAGGAACACCGCGTAGAAACGTTCGTCCTCGGCGATGCGCGTCACCCGCACCTTTACCGACGAGAGAATGCCGAAGCGGCCTTCGGAACCCATCACCACTTCGCGCAGATCGGGGCCGGCGGAGGATGCCGGGAAGGTCGGGATCTCCAGGCTGCCGGCAAAGGTTTCCAGGGTGCCGCCGGCGAACAGCTGCTCGATGCGCCCGTAGCGCAGCGACTGCTGGCCGCTGGAGCGACTGGCGACCCAGCCGCCGAGGGTGGACAGCTCCCACGATTGCGGGAAGTGGCCGAGGGTGTAGCCACGGGCACGCAGTTGGCTTTCCACCTGCGGGCCGTTGGCGCCGGGGCCGAAGGTGGCGATCAGGCTCTGCTCGTCCAGCGCCAGCAAGCGGTTCATGTGCTCCAGGGATACGGTGAGCACTGCCTTGTCCGACTCCGGCGGATTGATGTGCCCGGCCACCGAGGTGCCGCCGCCGTAGGGAATCACCAGGCAATCCCAGAGTTCGGCGAACTTCAGCAGCTCGCGAATCTGCTCGGCGGTCTGCGGGTAGGCCACGCCATCGGGGAACACGCCGAACTCGCCTTCGCGCATCGCCAGCCAGTCCGGCAGGCTCTGGCCGCGTGCGTGCAGCAGGCGGTCGCGGGCGTCGCGCACCACCAGCGGATGCTCGGGCAGGCGCGACGCCGGCACCTTGGCCAGCACCTGTTCCAGCGTGGCGTCCGGCAGGGTCCGGCCAGGGCCGACCAGCTCGGCGAGAAAACCGCGTCCGTTGTCGGGCAGTTCCACTACCGTCGTTTCTTCTCCCCAGCCGTTCCAGCGTCGCATGCCCGCTCCTTTTTATCAGGGTCTGTCTTGGCTATTTCGGTGCCGCTTGATGGCTGCCTATACTAGCCAGCCGCCCTGCCCTGTCACTGTCGAATCAAGACAGGCGCAGTTGCCGATCGAGACACCAGAACAAGAACTCACGCCATGCATTCCCTCGGCTATACCTCCGTCCCCGCCCTGCTGAAATACCTGCGCCACGCCGAGTCCCTCGGCATGGACCTGGACGCCGCCCTCCAGGCGGCGGGCCTGGAACGCTCGCAGCTGAGCGATAACAGCCAGCGCCTGCCCAGCGAAGCCCACGAGCGCCTGCTTGAGCACCTGAGCACGCACTCCGGCGATGCGCTGTTCGGCCTGCATGCGGCGCGCTTCGTGCAGCCGGGTTCCTGGAGCGTGCTGGGCTACATCACCATGAACTGCGCCAACCTGGGCGAAGCCATGGGCCGGATCATTCCCTACGAGAAGCTGGTCGGCGACATGGGCGTGAGCCGCCTGGAGCCGGGCGAGGACCACGTCAAGCTGATCTGGAACTGCCGCCACGAGGCCGCGCCGATCCGCCGGCACATGGTGGAGAACGTACTGGCGTCCTGGCTGCTGTACGCCCGCTGGATCGCCGATACCCAGGGCTCGCCGCAGGAGGTCTGGTTCGAACATGCGCAGCCCGACGGCACCGACGTCGCCGAGTACGAGCACCTGTTCGGCTGCCCGGTGCGCTTCGAACAACCCTTCAGCGCCCTGCTGGTGCCGCTGCACCTGTTGAGCTACCCGCTGCGCCAGGCCGACGCCAACCTGCTGCGCACCCTGGAAGAACACGCCCTGGCGCTGATGGCCGAACTGGACGACGACGAGCCGTTGCCGCTGCGGGTGAAGAACGCCCTGCGCCTGCTGCTCAAGGACGGCCTGCCGCGCAAGGAGCGCGTCGCCGAGCGCTTCGAGATGACCGTGCGCACCTTGCAGCGCCACCTGCAGCAGGCCGGGACCAGCTACCAGCAGATCCTCGACGAACTGCGCCAGGAACTGGCCGAACATTATCTGGTGCACAGCGACCTGCCGATCCAGGACATCGCCCAATACCTGGGCTTCACCGAGTCGCGCTCGTTCCACCGCAGTTTCAAGGGCTGGACCGACCAGACACCCGGCGAGTACCGCCAGCAGCACAAGAAAACGCCGGTCTGAGACCGGCGTTTTTCATGGAGCGGCACGCGCGTTGGCCCTACGCAGGAGCGGATTCCTTCCGAGGCCGGCATCAGGCCGGCCTGTCGGCCGGATCGCGGATGAATCCGCTCCTACCCATCGGCCAACGCCGTGCCGTCTCTGTAGGAGCGAGCTTGCTCGCGAACCGCCTGATGCCTGGGAGTCCGGCATCGTTCGAGAGCAAGCCCGCTCCTAAAACAAACGCCTCAGTCGAGGAGTTCGCTGAACGGGATAAAGGCCAGCCAATCGCCTTCGGCCAGCGTCGTCCCTTCGCGCACCTCGGCCAGCCCTTCGGCCCAGGCGGCGCTGCGCAGCACACCGGAACTCTGGTTGGCATAGGGCACCGCGCGACCATTCTCCAGGCGCGCGCGCAGGTACTCGCGGCGGTTGCCCGGCTTGGTCCAGTGGAACCCGGCCGGCACCTGCACTCGCAGGGGCTCGACCTTCTGCATGCCGAGGCGGCGCATCAGGTAGGGCCGCGCCAGCAGGGCGAACGTCACCAGGGTGGAGGCCGGATTACCCGGCAGGCCGATTACCGGCACCTGTTGGTAGTGCCCGACCGTCAGCGGCTTGCCCGGCTTGATCGCCAGCTTCCACAACGCCAGCTCGCCCGCCTCGCGCAGGGCCGCGCCAAGGAAATCCGCCTCGCCGACGGACACGCCACCAGTAGAAAGGATGAGGTCTACGTTCGACAGCCCCGCCAGGGCAACGCGGGTGCGCTCGAGGTCGTCCGGGAGGATGCCGGCGTCCACCACCTCGCAACCGAAGCGCTGCAGCCAGGTACGCAGCAGATGGCGGTTGCTGTTGTAGATCTGCCCGAGCGCCAGCGGCAGGCCCGGTTCGACCAGTTCATCGCCGGTGGACAACAGCGCCACGCGCGGACGGCGGCGCACGCTCAGTTCGGCGTGCCCCAGCGAGGCGGCAAGACCGATCTCAATCGGTCCCAGGCGTGTGCCGGCCGGCAGTACACAGTCACCCTGGCGGGTTTCCTGGCCTTGCGGGCGGATGTGCTGGCCGACCTTGAGCGCTTCGAGGAAGCGCACGCGGCCGTCCTCCAGCACCTCGACGTTTTCCTGCATTTCCACGCAATCGGCGCCCTCGGGTACCGGCGCGCCGGTGAAGATGCGCACGCAGGTGCCCGGCTGCAGCGGCTCGCCCGCCTGGCCGGCGAAGATCTTCTGGCTGACCGGCAACGCTTCGCCGCGCCAGTCGGCCTGGCGCAGCGCGTAGCCGTCCATGGCGCTGTTCGGCCAGGGTGGCAGGTCCAGCCCGGCCACTAGCGGTTCGGCCAAGACGCGGCCATCCGCATCGGCAAGCGGCAGGGTTTCGCTCTCCAGGATCGGCGACTGTTCCGCCAGGGTCAGCAGGCGCGCCAGGGCGTCCTCGACCGGCAGCAGCCCCGGCTTGTCGCAGCTGCTCATCCGCGGCTCTCGCAGGGCGCCGCCTTTTTCAGGTGGGGCACGAAATTGCACGGGCGGTGGCTGGCGTTCAGCTGCTCGCCGAGGATGCCGTCCCAGGCGGTGCGGCAGGCGTTGGTGGAGCCCGGCAGGCAGCAGACCAGGGTGCCATTGGCGAGGCCCGCCAGCGCGCGGGACTGCACGGTGGAGGTGCCGATATCGGCCACGGAAATCTGCCGGAACAGCTCGCCGAAGCCATCCACCACCTTGTCCAGCAGGCAGGTGACGGCCTCCGGGGTGCTGTCGCGGCCGGTGAAGCCGGTGCCGCCGGTGATCAGCACGACCTGCACCTCGTCCTCGGCGATCCAGGTCGCGACCTGGGCGCGGATGCGGTAGAGGTCATCCTTGAGCAGGACGCGGGCAGCCAGGTTGTGGCCGGCGGCCTTCAGGCGGTCGACGAACAGCTGGCCGGAGGTATCGGTTTCCAGGGTGCGGGTATCGCTGACGGTGAGGACGGCGATGTTCAGCGGGACGAATGGCTGCTCGGCCTTGTGGCTCATGATGAGGGCCCTTGCTTGTGAGGTTGGAATGCGCGGTGTTATATCACAGGCCCGCCCCGGAGACCCTGCCATGCCACACGCCTCGCTGCCGCCCTGCTCCGTCCTGATTCTCGCCGGAGGACGCGGCCAGCGCATGGGCGGCCAGGACAAGGGGCTGCTGCAATGGCGCGGCCGCCCGCTGGTGAGCTATGCCGCCGCCCTCGCCCGCCCCTTCAGCGACGACCTGATCATCTCCTGCAACCGCAACGCGGAGGTCTACGCCGGCTTCGCCGACCGCCTGGTGCAGGATGACAGCGCGGACTTCCCCGGCCCGTTGGCCGGGATCCGCGCAGGCCTTGCCGCCGCTCGCCATGCCCACCTGCTGGTGCTGCCCTGCGATGCACCGCTGGTGGATGCCGAGTTGCTGGAGCGCCTGCTGCACGCCTCCGCCGCCGCGCCCGAGGTCGTTCACATGCTCCGTTGTGGCGTGCAATGGGAGCCGCTGTTCAGCGTCATCCCCGTGGCGATGCGCGCACCGGTAGAGCAGGCCTGGCGCCAGGGCGACCGCAGCCCGCGCCACGTGTTCGCCAACCTGGGCCTGCAGGCGGTGGATTGCCCGGCCGACGACCCACGCCTGGCCAACCTGAATACGCCAGAGCTGCTCTATCGCGCCTGATAGCGACGCATTCGAAAATTTTCCGGGAACTATGCGGCAACGCCCTCGGTCAGACTTTTCGTACTTTTTTGTTCGCTCATCAGGAGATTCACCCATGAATAAACGGATGCTTCCCGCCTTCCTGCTCGCCCTGGGCTTTGGCGTGCTCGCTGGTTGCTCCACTCCGTCCGTCATCACCCTGAACGATGGTCGCGAGATTCAATCCGTCGACAAACCCAAGTACGACGAAGAATCCGGCTTCTATGAGTTCGAACAGCTGGATGGCAAAACCGCCCGCGTGAACAAGGATCAGGTACGGACCGTCAAGGACCTCTGATTCGCCCGGTGGTGAAAACGCCCCGCAGGCCTTGATCGGTCTGCGGGGCGTTCGCGTTTTCACGGGGGGCGAAAACTTTTTTCAAATATTTTTCGCTAACCCCTTGTGCATCAAAAGTTTTTCGGTAGAATGCGCGCCATCAAACGGAGCGTAGCGCAGCTTGGTAGCGCGTCTCGTTCGGGACGAGAAGGTCGCTGGTTCGAATCCAGTCGCTCCGACCAAATCCCGAAAAACCCGCCTAACGGCGGGTTTTTTATTGCCTGCGATTTTTCCTCCACGAGGAATGCCCGGGCACAAAAAAGCCCGTCCAGCTGGACGGGCTTTTTCATGGGCGATTCAGAGCTGCCCGGACTTGCGCAATGCCACCTGGGACAGGGCGCTCCAGTCCAGCTCGCCGTCGCCGTGGGCGATGGCTTCCAGCAGGTTGTCACGCAGGAGACTGGCCAAGGGCAGCGGCACCCGTTGCTCATGCCCGGCCGACAGCGCCAGGCCAACGTCCTTGAGCCCCAGCACCAGGCGGAAGCCGGCCGGATCGAAGCGCTGCTCGGCGATCTGCGCCCCGTAGTTGCGGTACACCGGTGCGTTGAACAGGGTGTTGCCCATGATCTCCATGAACTCGCCCGGCGCGACGCCGTAGGTCTTCACCAGCGCCGCGCTCTCCCCCATCGCCTCGATGGCGCTGGCGATCATGAAGTTGCCGGCAATCTTCACGGCGACGGCGCGCAGCGGATCGTCCCCCAGCGGCCAGGTCTTCTGCCCCAGCACATCGAGCACCGGCTGCGCCTTGGCGATGGCGGCCTCGGGGCCGGCCACCAGGATATTCAACTTGCCGGCGGCGGCCACATCGGTGCGACCGAATACCGGCGCGGCGACCAACTCGACGCCCTGCTCGCGGTGCAGTTCGATCAGTTCGCCGACGAAGGCGGTGGACAGCGTCGCCATGCTCAGGTGCACCAGGCCGGGCTTGGCCGAGGCCAGGGCGCCGCTGTCCAGCAGCACGGCGCGGGTGGAGTCGTCGTCGGCCAGCATGGAAATCACCAGCTCCACGTCGAACGCCTGGGTGGGGCTGGCGGCAGCGATGGCGCCCAGCTCCACCAGCGGTTCGGCGGCCCGGGGCGAACGGTTCCAGACGACCATCTGGTGGCCGGCCTTGATGAGGTTGGTAGCCATGGCGACGCCCATGCCGCCCAGCCCGAGAAATCCGATCTTCATTGCACAGCGCCTCGCGTCGGTTGATTGAGGAGAGGGAAAGCCGCCGACGGAATCAGCGACTGAGGAAGGTGGCGACCTGTTGCGCGTCGAACGGCCAATTGAGTTCGGCGCCGGAGTCGCAGCGGCGCAGGACGGGGATGGTCAGGCCATAGCGCTCGACCCATTCCTCGCGGTCGGCGATGTCCACCAGCTCGACCAGCAGGCCGTGTTCGACGAAGGGCATCAGCACCGCTTCCGCCACCTCGCACAGGTGGCAGCCGAGCGTGCCGAACAACTGGCATTCCGGCGGCAGGGTGGGTTCCTGGGATGGCGGCATGGACTCAGACTCCCGCGTGCTTGAGCAGTGTGTCGGCCATGGCACGGGCTTCCCGCCCCTGCTGCGCCGGGCCTTGCATATGCGCCATCACCAGCACGCCTTCAAGCAGGTACTGCAGCTGGCGGGCCAGAGCGTCGGGCTCGGCGACACCCAGGCGCGCCAGCTGCGCGGCAAAGAAGCGGCCCAGAAAGGCCTTGTGCTCGGCCGCCTGCTGGTGAATGGGGTGTTCGCGGTCATGGAACTCGCCGGCGGCGTGGATGAAGGCGCAGCCGCAGAAGTCCGGGCTGTCGAGCACCTCCTGCAGACCGTCGAAGATCGCCAGGATCGCCTCGCGCGGCGCAAGGATGCGCTCGGCCACGCTCACGCGCTCGACCATGCGGGCGTGGCGCTCTTCCAGCGCGGCCATGATCAGCTCGTCCTTGGATTTGAAGTGCTTGTACAGCGTCATCTTCGCCACGCCCGATTCGGCGAGGATGCGGTCGATGCCGGTGGCGTGGTAGCCCTCGCGGTAGAACAGATCCTGGGCGGTGGTGAGCAGCAGCTCGCGTTTGCTGGATGCCATGGCATTACCTCCTGGCCGGACATTATGCGCGAGGCTCGGCCCCCATGGGGAGCGCACCCGTTGCCGGAAGCGCAGCGCGACTGCGCAAGGGGACACGCATTTCGCTTGAACTATACAGACCTGTCTGTCTATTATCTACACCGTCGTCCCCACCACACCGCACAGGGCTTCGCCATGAAACTCCACGACGTCGCGCTTTCCGGCAATTGCTACAAGGTTCGTCTGTTCCTCGGGCTCATCGGCCAGAAGGCCGAGCTGGTTCCCGTCGACCTGATGGGCGGCGCGCACAAGCGTCCGGCCTTCCTCGCCATCAACCCGCGCGGCCAGGTGCCGGCGCTCGAGGATGGCGAGCTGCGCCTGGGCGATTCCCACGCCATTCTGGTCTACCTCGCTCTTCGTTACGCCGAGCCACACTGGAACCCGCAGGACGCGGTCACCCAGGGGCGCATCGCCAACTGGCTGAGCTTCTCGGCCAACGAGGTGCAACATGGCCTGGCGCAGACGCGGGTGATCCAGCTGTTCAAGCGCCCCGGCGACTTGCCCGCCGCCCAGGCCAAGGGTCGGCACGCGCTGGAACTGCTCGACGCCACGCTGGCCGACCATCGCTGGCTGGCGCAAACGGACGAGCCGAGCATCGCCGACATCGCCGTCTACCCCTACGTCGCCCTTGCCAGCGAAGGCGGCCTGGAGCCCTCGGGCTATCCCTACGTGCAGGATTGGCTGGGCCGCATACGCGCCCTGCCCGGCTATATCGCGCAGCCTGCCTTCTGATTTCGCGTTATCCGCGCCGCCGCCCCGGCGACGGCGCCTTCATCCGCTCCACGAAAAGGAAATTTCGATGCGCCTGCTATCTCTTCTGCTGGCCGGGCTGTTCGCCGTCACCGGCCTGACCGCCCACGCTGCCGACTTGCGTTTTTCGCTGATCCGCACCTCGGGCATCACCACCCTGGACGCGTTTACCGTGGCGGGCGGCGACTGGACCCAGAAGGTCCCGATGAACCACACCGCCGTGCTGGTCCAGCACCATGCCGCCACCTTCCTGTTCGACACCGGGCTGGGCAGCCAGGCGGATGCGCAGTTCAAGCAGGACATGCCCTGGTGGGACAAGCCACTGTTCCGCTACGACGGCCTGAAACCCGCCCGCGACCAGTTGCAGGGCAGCGGCATTTCCATCGATCGCATCATCCTTTCCCACGCTCACTGGGACCACGCCTCGGCCCTGTCGGACTTTCCCGACGTTCCGGTCTGGGCGACCTATGACGAGATCAACTACGCCCATATCGCCCAACCGCCGGCGGTCTTTCCCAGCCAGTTCCGCCATCCGGTGAAGTGGGTGCCCTTCCAGTTCGACTCCGGCCCCTTCCTCAGTTACGACCGCAGTCTCGACCTGTTCGGCGACGGCAGCCTGGTGCTGGTGCCCATGGCCGGCCATACGCCCGGCGCGGTGGGCCTGTTCATCACCCTGGATGACGGGCGGCGGTTCTTCTTCAGTGGCGACACCACGTGGCGCCTGTCCGGCTTCACCGGGCCGCACGAGAAGTTCTGGATCAGCCGCAACATGGTGGACAACAACCGCGAGCAGACCCTCGCCGAAGTGGCCCGCGTGCACGAGTTGATGCGTGCCTACCCGAACCTCACGGTCATCCCCGCCCACGACGCCCAGGTGCAGGACAAACTCGGCTATTACCCGCGCTGGATCCAGTAGGAGCCACGCCAGTCGCCACTCAGCGCTTCATTAGCCAGCTTACTAATCAGCGACTAAGGTCTAAGAGTCGTCAACATTCGGTAATGATTTAGTAGATAGGCTGTAACAGATCGACATGCCGGCCTGATCCAACCGGCATCACCGAACTGCCCCAAGCGCTCGAGGAGACAATAACAATGAGCAAGACCCCGATCGCCCGTGCCGTGGCTTTGTCCACGCTGGGTACCAGCTTTATCCTTCCCACACTGGCCCACGCCGACTTCATCAAGGACAGCAAGGCCAGCGTCGAACTGCGTAACTTCTATTTCAACCGCGACTTCCGCCAGGACAGTCCTGCCCCTGCCCAGAACAAGGCCGAGGAATGGGCCCAGGGTTTCATTCTCAAATACGAATCGGGCTACACCGACGGCACCATCGGTGTCGGCGTCGACGCCCTGGGCACCCTGGGCCTGAAGCTCGATTCCTCGCCTGACCGCAGCGGCACCGGCCTGCTGCAACGCTCTTCCAGCGACAAGCGCGCCGAGGACAGCTACGGCGACCTGGGCGTCACCGCCAAGCTGCGTGCGTCCAAGACCACCCTCAAGGGCGGCACCCTGATGCCGAAAATGCCGGTGGTGCAGTTCAACGACACCCGCCTGATGCCGCAGACCTTCAGTGGCTTCGCCCTGAACTCTGCCGAACTCGATGGCCTGACGGTGGACGGCGGCCGCCTCTACCAGGTGAACCAGCGCGATTCCTCGGACTACGAGGACATGACCATCACCGGCGGCGGCAAGCGCAACATCAAGCTCGGCGATAGCCTGACTTCCAACAAGTTCCTGTTCGGCGGCCTCACCTACAAGTGGACCGACAGCCTGAGCACCAGCTACCACTACGGCGGTCTGGAAGACATCTACAAGCAGCACTACCTGGGCCTGATCCACGTGCTGCCGATCGCCGACAAGCAATCGCTGAAATCCGACATCCGCTGGGCCAAGTCCGATGACGACGGCGGCAGCAACATTGACAACAAGGCGCTGAACGCCATGTTCACCTATGCCCTGGGCTACCACGCCTTCGGCGTCGGCTACCAGAAGATGAGCGGCGACACCGGATTTGCCTACATCAACGGTACCGACCCCTACCTGGTGAACTACATCCAGATCGGCGACTTCGCCAACAAGGACGAGAAGTCCTGGCAGGCGCGCTACGACTACAACTTCGCCGGCCTCGGCATTCCCGGCCTGACCTTCATGACCCGCTACGTGAAGGGCGACAACATCGACCTGATCACCACCGATGGCGAAGGCAAGGAATGGGAACGCGACACCGACATCGCCTACGTCTTCCAGGACGGCCCGCTGAAGAACCTGGGCGTGAAGTGGCGTAACGCGACCATGCGCACCAACTACACCAACGACTATGACGAGAACCGTCTGATCGTCAGCTACACCATGCCTCTCTGGTAACCCTGGCAGCGAAACGAAAAAGCCCGGCATCTGCCGGGCTTTTTTTGCTCTGCGTAGGAACGAGCTTGCTCGCGAACCGCCTGATGCCGTTGCTGCCCGTGAGACTGTTCGCGAGCACGCTCGCTCCTACGGCCTTGCGTCCTAGTCCTGGCTGAGCGCCCCGATCTTGTGGATCGACAGGTCCGCGCCGTAGTACTCCTCTTCCTTCGTCAGGCGGATGCCCACCGCGGACTTCACCAGGCCGTACACCAGCAGGCCGCCAGCGAAGGCCACCACCACACCCAGCAGCGTGCCGATCGCCTGGCTGGCCAGGCTGACCCCACCCAGGCCGCCCAGCGCCTGCTGGCCGAAGATGCCACAAGCGATGCCGCCCCAGGCGCCGCACAGGCCGTGCAGCGGCCAGACGCCGAGCACATCGTCGATCTTCCAGCGCACCTGGGTCGCGGTGAAGGCCCAGACGAACAGCGCACCGGCCACCATGCCGGTGGCCAGCGCGCCAACCGGATGCATCAGGTCGGAACCGGCGCAGACCGCCACCAGCCCAGCCAACGGGCCGTTATGCAGGAAGCCCGGGTCATTGCGCCCCACCAGCAACGAAGCCACGGTGCCGCCGACCATCGCCAGCAGCGAGTTCACCGCCACCAGCCCGCTGGCGCCGGCCAGGGACTGCGCGCTCATCACGTTGAAGCCGAACCAGCCGACGATGAGGATCCACGAACCCGCCGCGAGGAACGGAATGTTCGACGGGGCGAAAGCCACCAGCCTGCCCTCGCGATAACGGCCATTGCGCTGCCCGAGCAGGACGACCGCCGCCAGCGCCAGCCAGCCGCCAAAGGCGTGCACCACCACGGAGCCGGCGAAATCATGGAAGGACGCGCCGAATTCGGCTTTCAGCCAACTCTGCAAGCCGAAATTGCCGTTCCAGATCAGCCCCTCGAAGAAGGGATAGACGAAGGCCACGATCAACGCCGTGGCGCACAACTGCGGGCCGAACTTCGCACGCTCGGCGATGCCGCCGGAAATGATCGCGGGAATCGCCGCGGCGAAGGTCAACAGGAAGAAGAACTTCACCAGCGCGTAGCCGTTCTCATGCGCCAGGGTCGCCGCCGGCTGCAGGAAAGTGACGCCGTAGGCGATCCAGTAGCCGATGAAGAAGTAGGCCAGGGTCGAAATGGCGAAGTCCGACAGAATCTTCGACAGGGCATTCACCTGGTTTTTCAGGCGCACCGTCCCCACTTCCAGGAACGCAAAGCCCGCGTGCATGGCCAGGACCATGACCGCGCCGATCAGGAGGAACAGCGTGTTGGAGCCGTGGACCAGCGTCTCTACGGCACTATTGAGGTTTTCCATCGCTACAGGCAGCCCCGGAGGTCAAGGGGAAAGCACCAAAACGGCTCGCGACGCCCCTCGACGCACCACACTGAAGCAGTGGCGCACCAGGCAGGCGCCGAGCGCTGATCCAGATTGGCCCACGGGCCATCCGAACGGCGTCGCAATTTCTTGTACTTCCTTATGTTTTTCAGTGGTTTGAGCGTCGGTTCCCGGGCTTTGGCAGCACCGGAAACGCCCCGCCATGGGGCGCTCCGCTCTCCATGCGCACCAGGGAAATGCAAGCGGCATACCACCGGCGAAACAATCAACGACTAGGCTTTCACTCGCACGGCAAAGCGGCTGCGCCGCGAATTTATGAGAAACTTTCCAGCCACCCCGGGGCTCGAAATCTAGGAACCTCAACCCGCACAAGGAGCATCACATGCCTCGCAAGACCGCAGTGAACGCCGCCAAGGATGAACTCCTGGCCGAATTCCAGGCCCTCGTCAGCGACACCGAGAAACTCCTGCAAAGCTCCGCCGAGCTGGCCGGCGCTGAAGCCGACCAGATGCGCGAGCAGATCCACGAAAGCCTCAAGCGCGCCCGCGACGCCATCTACTCCACCAAGGATTCCGTGCGCGACCAGGGCAAAGCCGCCGTGGATGCCACCGAAGACTACGTGGGCGATCACCCGTGGCAGGCCGTTGGCATTGCCGCCGGCGTCGGCTTCCTCCTCGGCCTGCTGGTCAGCCGGCGCTGATTCATGAGCGACGCCATGGATGCCGGGCCGAAGACCTCGGCCAACTCCCCTTCCCCGCGGCGCTTCGGCGCCGCGATCCTCGGCCTGCTGCATGGGCACGTCGAACTGCTCGGCATCGAGTTGCAGGAGCAGAAGACCCGCGGTGTGCAGATGCTGCTCATGGCCGGCCTGGCCCTGGTGTTCGCCCTGCTTCTGCTGGTGGCGCTGTCGGTACTGGTATTGATCCTGTTCTGGGACAGCTACCGCGTGCAGGCCGCTATCGGGCTGTGCCTCTTTTACGTGTGCGGCAGCCTGGTCTGCGCCTGGCGACTGCACCTGCTGGTCAGCGACGAAAGCTCGCCATTCAGCGCCACGCTGGAAGAACTGGCCCGCGACCGGGAGCGACTGTTGCCATGAGTGAAATGCCTGACGCCCGCAACCTGACCCGCGCCGAACTGCGCAAGGCCATCGTGCGCCTGCGCCTGGAGATGCAACGCCAGCAGATTCGCCAGGAGGGCGAATTGCTCCTGCATCCGTTGCGGCAAGCCCGCAGCCTCGGCCAGAACGTTCGCGGCAGCTTCAGTAGCAGTACGCCGCTGTGGGGTGCCGGCGGCGCCGCCGCCCTGGCTTTGCTGCTGGGCCGCAAGCGCCGCTGGATTCGCCTGCTGCGCCTAGGGATCGCGCTGGCGCCGATCATCCTGCAGATGCGCAAGAAGCCCGAGCACCAGGACCCACCAGCCCCTTCGACGCATCTCTGACGCCCAGACTGGCCACATTCTTGCAACGCGACAGGACACAGCGCTTCGGCGCCTCCTGTCACGCCACTAAGGATGTGTCCCTTGATCGACGGGCAACCCATCGCCTGCTTCCAGCCCTTCATCGACACCGCGACCGGCCTGATCGCGGGGGTCGAGGCACTGGGGCGGTTGCGCCAGGACAACGGTGACCTGCAATCGGTCGGCCCGCTGTTCTTCAACCCGCGAGTCGGGCTCGCCGAACTTCGCCGCCTAGACAGGCAGATCCGCGACGCTGCCCTCGCGCGTATCCACGAGGCGCCCAAGGACTGGTTCCTCAGCCTGAACATATCGCCGCGCTGGATCAGCCGCCTGCGCCCGAACCAACCGCTCCCCAGCCTCAAGCAACTCCAGCAGCAAGGCGTACCGCCGGAACGGGTGGTATTCGAGATCACCGAACTGGGCGGGGCCCACCAGCGCCTGCCGGAAGTGGTCGCACGCTATCGTGACGCTGGTGCCCGCATCGCCATCGACGATTTCGGCGCCGGCTATTCGCAATTGGACCGGGTCCTGGCGCTGCAGCCGGACATCCTCAAGTTGGACATGCGTCTATTCCAGGAGGCCGCTCGGGGCGGCCCCAGCGGCGAGGTGGTGAAAGCCCTGGCGCAGATGGCCGAGAAGACCGGTTGCTGGATCATCGCCGAGGGCGTGGAAACCGAAGAGGAAATGGACTTCGCCCTGGAGTGCGGCGCGCGCTACGTGCAGGGCTACCTGTTCGCCAAGCCGGCGCTGGACTTCCCCGCCAGCGATGCCTTCCGCGACGCCTTCGCCCAGCGCCGCGATCACTACGTCAAACGCAAGTTGCAGGAGCGCTCGAACCTCATCCAGTTGCGCCAGCAACTGGCCGAACTGATGAACATGCTGCGCCCCTGGGCCGAGGGCGGCGCGATGCTCAGCAGCCTGCCACCGGCACCCGAGTCCTTCAGCCGATTGCTGCGCATCTACCAATGCGACCGGCACGGCACCCAGACGTCGCCCAACCTGGAGTGGAACGGCCTGTTCTGGAAAGAGAACCGCCGCTACCTGGGGCACAACTGGTCCTGGCGCCCGTACTTCTACCAGTTGCTCGCCGAAGGCTGGGAGGAGCGCCGCCTGACCCTCTCCAATACCTACCGCGACGCCACCACCAACCAGTACTGCATGACCGCCGGCCAGTTCATCGACCAGGGGCGACGGCTCCTGCTCATCGATATCGACGCCGAGGGCCTCTAGCGCGCGATTGAGATTGCCGGCGCGAACGGCTAGCGTTGCCGGTAACTCTCTCGATTGCGGAACGAAGAATGGATTGGCACACCCTGCTCCCCCGGGAACGTCTCGGTAAACCCGTGCACAGCAGCGCCGAGCTTGGCCGCAGCGCCTTCCACAAGGATCACGATCGCATCATCTTTTCCGGCGCGTTTCGTCGCCTGGGGCGCAAGACCCAGGTGCATCCCGTGTCGAGCAACGATCACATCCACACCCGCCTGACCCATTCGCTGGAAGTCGGCTGCGTCGGCCGTTCGCTGGGCATGCGGGTGGGCGAAATCATCCGCGACCGCCTGCCGGAATGGTGCGACCCGGCGGACATGGGCGTGATCGTGCAGTCCGCGTGCCTTGCCCATGACATCGGCAACCCGCCGTTCGGCCACTCCGGCGAAGACGCCATCCGCCACTGGTTCCAGCAGGCTGCCGGGCGCGGCTGGCTGGACGGCATGAGCGAAGAGGAACGCTCCGATTTCCTGCACTTCGAAGGCAACGCCCAGGGCTTCCGCGTCCTCACCCAACTGGAATACCACCAGTTCGACGGGGGCACCCGCCTGACCTACGCCACGCTCGGCACCTACCTGAAGTACCCCTGGACGGCGCGCCATGCCGACTCACTGGGCTACAAGAAACACAAGTTCGGCTGTTACCGCAGCGAGTTGCCGCTACTGGAGCAGATCACCCACAAGCTGGGCATGCCGCAGTTGGAGAACGAACGCTGGGCCCGTCACCCACTGGTCTACCTGATGGAGGCCGCCGACGACATCTGCTACGGTCTGATCGACCTGGAAGACGGCCTGGAAATGGAGCTGCTCGACTACGCAGAGGTCGAATCGCTACTGCTCGACCTGGTGGGGGACGATCTGCCGGAAACCTACCGTCAGCTCGGTCCGAAGGATTCGCGCCGGCGCAAGCTCGCCATCCTGCGCGGCAAGGCCATCGAACACCTGACCAACGCCGCCGCACGCGCCTTTGTCGAACAGGAACCGGCCCTGCTCGCCGGCACCCTGCAAGGCGATCTGGTGGAGCACATGCACGGCCCAGCCAAGCGCTGCGTACAGCGCGCGAAGGGCATGGCACGGGAGAAAATATTCCAGGACAAGCGCAAGACGCTGCACGAAATCGGCGCCTACACCACCCTGGAAATCCTGCTGAACTCCTTCTGCGGCGCCGCGCTGGAGCAGTACCGCCAGAGCACCCCATCATTCAAGAACCAGCGCATTCTCGATCTGCTCGGTAACAATGCGCCGGATCCCGACTGGACGCTGTACCGCGCGTTCCTGCGCGTCATCGATTTCATCGCGGGCATGACCGACAGCTACGCGACCGAAATGGCTCGCGAGATGACGGGGCGCTCCAGCCCGAGCTGAAGCGCTCCAGGGGTTAGGCGGCGAGCTTGCGCAACTGGTGCAGGAGATCGTCCTGCAGGGAAGCCATGGCTTTCTCCACCGCCAATGCGCGGGTGAGCACTTCCTGGCTGTCCAGACCGTCCTTGCAGCCGCCTTCCAGCTTGCCGCACAGCTCCTGGAGCGCGTCGGCGTTGACCAGCCGCGCCGCACCTTTCATGCGGTGGGCCAGGTCGCCCAATTGCTTCCAGTCACCGGCCGCCCATAGCGGCTGGACCTGATCGATGTCGACCTGGTTGCTGCTGTACAGCTCTTCCAGCAGCCGGCGGATCAGACCGGGATTGCCACCGGTCATCTCCTTAAGGGACCGCAGGTCGAAGCCCTCGGTCCGCTGCTCCACTACCGGCGGAGTATCGGGTGTCGAGATCTTCGGCACTGCCTCCAGCCGCAGACGCAGGTTGTCCAGGCCGATGGGCTTGAACAGGCAGTCGTCCATGCCGGCACGCCGGCAATTCTCGACCTCATCGGGTTGGGCGTTCGCCGTGAAGCCGTAGATCACGCAGGGCTTGGCTTCCATTTCCTGCTCCAGCTCACGAATCCGCTTGGCCAGATCATAGCCGTTGAGCACCGGCATGTTGCAGTCGGTGATCACCAGGTCGAAATCGTCCGGATGCCATAGCTGCAACGCCTGCACACCATCGGCCGCCACTTCGATCTGGTGCCCCAGGTGCTCCAGTTGCTGCGACAACAGCATCCGGTTGGCGACGTGATCGTCGACCACCAACACCTTCAGTGAATGAGTCGTCCTGGGCACGACCAGCGCCTGTACCGCATCGCCTTCCGGCAGACTTTCCAGGGTCTGGAGCAACAGCCGCACCGTGACCGTGGTGCCTTCGCCCGGGCAACTTTCCATGCGCACTGTGCCCCCCATCATCTCCGCCAGCTTGCGGCAGATGGTGAGTCCCAGCCCGGTGCCGCCACGACTGGTGTCGCCACTGCGGGCGACCTGACTGAAGGGCTCGAACAGCTGGCGCTGTTCATCCTCGGAAATGCCGATCCCGCTGTCCTGCACACTGACTTCCAGAGCCAGGCGCTCGCCGGCGACCCGCTCGCCGCAGACGCGGATCTTCACATGTCCGATGTCGGTGAACTTGATGGCATTGCTCACCAGGTTCGATAGGATCTGCTTGAACCGCAACGGATCGATCAGCACATCGCAGGCGGCCTCGGCCTCGATTTCCAACCTGAGCTCCAGCGCCTTCTGCCGGGCCAGCCCATCGAACACCCGGGCAACCGACTCCACTAGCTCCCGCAGGTGGGCACGCTCGGGCATCAGGGTCAAACGGCCTGACTCGATCTTGGCGACATCGAGAATGTCGCCGATCAGGGTCAACAAGGAACGCGCCGAATCGTAGGCCACTTCGACCGGCTCACGCTCCCAGTGCCCCTGGTCCGCACGGGTCAGCGCCAGCTCCAGCATGCCGATGACCGCGTTCATCGGCGTACGGATCTCGTGGCTCATGGTGGCGAGGAACGTGCTCTTGGCTCGGTTCGCCTCTTCGGCCTGCTCCTTGGCAGCCTCGAGCTGGTGATGCAGCCGCTCCCGTTCGGTGACGTCGATCCAGCCCGTCACCACGCCGGACAGTTCGCCGCCCGGGCCATGATAGGGCGTAGCCCAGTAATGGATTTCACGCACATCCTCGCGAATCGGCAGAATCAGATCGGAGGCCACCTTGCCATCCTGCTCCATCGCTTGCTGATGGATCTGCTGGATCACCTTGGCGTCCTGCGGGTCCAGCCATGGGCTGTCGCCCACCTGAGTCCCGACGACAGTCTCGCTAGCCATGCCGGTCTCCTTGAGGAAACCGATATTGCAGGTGACCAGTCGCCCATCCCGGTCACGCACAGCCACCGGCTGGGGAATCCCATCGATCAGCGCGCGCTTGAATTCGAGGCGGTAGTTGAGCTCGCGCTCGGAGTCCTGGCGGCGACGAACCTTCAGCCACAGGCACCAGTTCCACAGCAGCAGCAAGAGCAACAGCACTGCCGCGCCCCAGGCGAACTGGATGAATTGAGTGCGGTAGCCTTCCCAGATGCTATCGGGCTTTTCCACGCTGGCTGACCAGCGCGTGACGATATTGCTCATGTCCTCGGGGGAAATCGCCAGCATCGCCTTGTTCAGGATGCCAAGCAGCTCAGGGGACGATTGGGATACCGCCATGGAAAACTGGCCCGGCTCCATATCCAGGCCAAGCGCCACACGCAGGTCGGGGTAGTAATGCGAGATCAGGTAGTTGGCGGACGACAGGAAATGAATGCCCGCATCCACCTTGCCCTCGCTGATCATCGCCAGGTCATCGACGTTGTTCTCGACCTCCACCAGCTTCACCAGGGGATGGTGCTCGCGCAGGAAGCTCGCCAGGAACGAGCCCTTGGGCACCGCCACCCGGTGCCCGTCCAGATCACTCAGCGAACGTAACCAGTGGCTTTTCCCGGAAACCACGACCACGAAGGAAGCAGTCATGTAGGGACGGGTAAAACCGAACCACTCCTCACGCTCCGGGGTCGGCGTCAAACCGGCGATGATCTCGGCCTTGCCCGCGCGGACCTCGTCCATCATGGCAGTGACACTGGGCTGCGGGCGCACCTCGAATTCGAGGCCGGTGCGGCTCTGGATGAGATCCAGCAGGTCGGCGGCAATACCGCGGAACTGTCCCTGGGCATCGATGAACGATACCGGGGCCAGTGCCTGGTCGATGGCCACTACCGGACGCGGATTACGCTCAAGCCAACGCTGCTCCCGGGGGGTGAGAATCAGCCGCTGGTTGGCAATCGAGAAGGCCCCACCCGGACTCCAACGCCGCTGGATGGTAGCCCGGGCCTGGGGCGGAATGGCGACGAGGGTGCGATCAAGGATGTTCAGTAACTCGGCGGCAGACGCCTTTACTGCAAAGCTGAAGCCCTCCCGATCGAAACCCGCGAAGTTGAGCGGTTTGAGATTCGACAGGTATCCCTGACTGATCAGGTACTGCGCGCTGAACGCATCGCCGACGTACAGATCTGCCTGGCCGAAAGCCACAGCCTCAAGCGCGCGGCGCACCGACTGATAGCTTTGAATGGTCGCCCCGGACAGGTACTTGTCCCGCTCATCCACCGAGAAGTAGTCGCTCACCACCGCGATACGCTTTCCCGACAACTGCTCGGCGCTGTCCAGACGCAGGCCCTGCGGGCCGATGACCACCGGCTGATTGGAGAAATACGGGTGGGACAGGGCAACATCCGGATGCGTCGCCTCATAACCGGTTGAGCGGCTGAGCATGTCGATGTCGCCCCGCTCGAGTGCTCCCAGGGCGGAATCCCGATCCGGGTAGCGGCGCACCTCCACATGGATATTGAGCGTGTCGGCGATGACGCCGGCGAAGTCTGCCGTAATGCCTTCGAGGTCCGTGCCGCTGGCGGTGATGTCGAATGGCGCGTAGTCCGGGGCGGTCACGCCCAGGCGCAGAACACGCTTGTCACGCAACCACTGCCAGTCAGCATCGTTCAGATGCACCTTGACCGGCCCGTCCGTCGAACGAGCCAGCAGGTTCATCGAGGTCCAATCGCGCTGCTCCGCCATTCCCCATCCGCAACAGATGAGTAGCAATACACCAACGAGGAAGCGGAAGCGGCACATCACACACCTCAAACCAGCGCGTTTCGCTTGGCGAACTCGATCAGGTCGACCAGCGAATGCGCGTTGAGCTTCAGCAGAAGACGGGTCTTGTAGGTGCTGACCGTCTTGTTGCTGATGAACATCTGCTCCGAGATTTCCTTGTTCGAATAACCGTTGGCGAGATATTGGAGAACCGCCATCTCACGGTCCGACAGGCGCTGGATCAGCTCCTGATCATCCATCTGCCCGTTATTGCGGCGGGTCTGTCGAACGGCCGTACTGGGGAAATAGTTGTAACCGGCAACCACCGCATTCACCGCACTGATCAGTTCCGCCAGGCCACCCTGCTTGCAGACGAAACCCGAGGCGCCAGCCTGCATGCAACGCATGGCGAACAGCGAGGCACTCTGGCCGGTCAACACCAGCACCTTGAGCGGCAGCTCGAAGGCAGAGATACGGCTGATCACCTCCAGGCCATCGAGCCGGGGGATGCCAATATCCAGAACGACCAAGTCAGGAACCAAATCCTTGACAAGCGAAAGCGCGTCCACACCGTTGTCGGTTTCACCAACGATGACGTGGCCTTCCTTTTCCAACAGCACACGCATCGCCATGCGTATGACTGGGTGATCATCGACAATTAGAACTTTGCTCATCAGCTTCCTTCCTCAGACCCGTCGAAATGGATTTCCTTCGTCATCGGTAAGATATAGGCCGCTTCTATTCTGTCGAGATTGGCCACCCTCAATAATTGCGATTAGAGGAATTTCCTACACAACAACTAAATAATTCCTACAAGTAACCCTAAGCGACCCGGCATCTTCAGCCCTATAGCAAGAAGATTCCGACACCCGACGATAGATAAGCTGACTCTGTTTCCTGAAAAAACTCGTCCTTATCTCTGCACATCCCACCTTTTATTCCGCCACCATGCTCCCGAAGTTCTCTTTACAATCAGGTTTTATCGTTCATCACATAGCGACAATGGCACCCGGTCAAAACCCCGGCACTGGAACATTCCAGCTGAAGCCTAAGGTTGCAGGAATGCTGGGCGCCGCCATCCTAGAAAATGGGATAACGACAGGGTGTTCGCAGATAGCTGACTTCCATCACATTCACTACCAGCCAATCCCCACAGGGCAAGGTAATTATTCTCCCCGCCTGTCAAACAAGGTAGAGAAAATCGCAACGCTACAGTTGGGACCG
Source organism: Pseudomonas sp. GCEP-101 (assembly GCF_025133575.1). Classification (NCBI taxonomy): domain Bacteria; kingdom Pseudomonadati; phylum Pseudomonadota; class Gammaproteobacteria; order Pseudomonadales; family Pseudomonadaceae; genus Pseudomonas; species Pseudomonas sp. GCEP-101. Next base: position 6,055,506 of record NZ_CP104011.1, read on the forward strand.
AAGGAACTCGCGAACAGCAATCAAGTTAGCCAATCATTAATCCAGACTGACAAACACGAAAGTAAAAACCGAAAAGCAAATCCGCGCACAATTTCCACTGACGCATTAAAAAGCAGAAGACCCAGCAAGCGCATACCGGCGAATTGGCTTAACTCAGTATTCGCGAAAGCCCAACAGAAGCAATTTGCGCCACAGGTGAGTTGAAAAGTTGGCAACACCCGATGGCGACCTGCAACTTCCTGGAGCCCCATCTGTGCAAAATAATAAATTCAGCATTCTGGTTGTCGAAGACCACCCCTTCCAACTGATCGCCGCGCAAATGCACTTGAACCGGCTGGGTTTCTTCAGGTTGTCCCCGGCACTGGATGCCAGCGAAGCACGCGAGGAGTGCGCGCGTCGCAGCGAGCCGTTCGATCTGCTGCTATGCGACATCAACCTACCCGGCACCGATGGCATCGAACTGGTCTGCGAGTTGGCCGAGGCGGGGAGCATTCGTCAGGCAGTCCTGTTGAGCTGCCGTGACGAAGAAGAACTGCTCGCCCTGCTGGAGACACTCAGAGCGCGCGGCCTGCCGGTGCTCGCGTGCCTGCCCAAACCGCTCGATCCATGGGCGCTAATGCGCGTCCTGGAAGCGGACGAGAGCCTTGCACTCACTGGCCCGGCGGATTGACCGGCTGGTCCGGGTACCAGGCATCGACCAGCGGACCGACAGTCGCCTCCGCCAGTTCGGGCTGCTGTTTCAACCACCCTTCGACCCAATCCCGCTGCTGCGCAGTGACTGAGCCGCGCCGCGCCAGGCAAATGAATCCGTACTCGTCACAACCGCTGTAGACCAGATCATTCGGCTCGACGGCGTCGGCCGCGAAACGCTGCATGAATGCGCCGATAGTCTCCTCGTTCTGCCCCTGCTTGTAGTTGAAGCTCAACTCGAATCCGAGCTCCTGGAATTCATCGACACACAACTTCTTGCGTAAACGACGGGAACGTTGGGTGGCCATCCGACTCTCTCCTCAATAGCAGCATCCGCTATTCGATGTAGTTGCGTTTCCAGAACTTGCCCAAACGCTGTCCTGCAGGGTTTTTCCCGAGACGATCGGTATTCGAAGGTCTGCGCATCCTGGAACGGCTTGCGGCATAATGTGCCGCAGCTCCCGGTCCAACAGGGAGTATTTCATCTGTAGTGTTGCGCTTCATCTTTTCATTTTTTCAAGTCAATGCCCGACCACTGGGATGTCACCTTTTCTATGTTCAAGTCTCTGCGCGTCCTCGCTCTCGCTACCTTATTGCCCTTCGCCTTGCCGGCCGTTGCCCAGATCAACACCACCCTGCCCGAACGCGTACAGAAAGCGCTGCGGGCCAGCAAGCTCACCGACGATGCCCTGTCGCTGGTGATGATTCCGCTGGAAGGCCCCGGCAACGCGACCTACTTCAACTCCGACGTCTCGGTGAACCCGGCGTCGACCATGAAGCTGTTCACCACCTACGCCGCGCTGGAAATGCTCGGCCCGACCTACCAGTGGCAGACCGAGTTCTACACCGACGGCCAGCTCAAGGACGGCACCCTCAACGGCAACCTGTACCTCAAGGGCGGCGGCGACCCGAAGCTGAACCTGGAAAAGCTCTGGCTGATGATGCGCGACCTGCGCGCCAATGGCGTACGCACCGTCACGGGTGATCTGGTGCTGGACCGCAGCTACTTCAACATTCCGCAGCTGCCGGTGTTCAACGATGACGGCGGCGACGACAACAAGCCCTTCCTGGTCGGCCCCGACTCGCTGATGGTCAATTTGAAGAGCGTGCGCCTGGTGATCCGCACCGAAGGCAGCAAGGCCACTGTGCTGATGGATCCGCCGCTGGCGAACGTTCGTATCGATAACCAGATCCAGGTGAGCAAGGCCGCAGCGTGCCCGGCCTGGCCGAAACTGCGCTTCAACCCGGTGACCCAGTTCGACGGCACGTCGCTAGTCGCCACCGGGCAGATTCCCCAGGGGTGCAGCGCTCAGACCTACATGTCGCTGCTCGAGCACCCGGCGTACACCGCTGGCGCCGTGCGCGGCATCTGGCAGGAGCTGGGCGGCAGCATCCTCGGCAAGGATCGCGAAGGCGCGGTGCCGAAGAACGCCACCCTGGTCGCCCGCGCGATGTCGCCGGACGTGGTGGAGATCATCCGCGACATCAACAAGTACAGTAACAACACCATGGCCCGCCAACTGTTCCTCTCGGTCGGCCGCCAGTACCGCAACGGCGCCGACGCGGACGACGCCCAGGCTGCGCAGCGGGTGATTCGCCAGTGGCTGGCGCGCAAGGGCATCACCGCGAGCCATCTGGTGATGGAAAACGGCTCGGGCCTGTCCCGCGACGAACGCGTCAGCGCCCGCGAGATGGCGGCCATGCTGCAAGCCGCATGGCACAGCCCCTACGCCGCGGAATACATTTCCTCGCTGCCGATCGTGGCCAAAGACGGCACCATGCGTAAACGCCTGCGTGGCACGCCCATGGCCGGCGAAGCCCACGTGAAGACCGGTACCCTGAACACCGTGCGCGCCCTCGCCGGCTTCAGCCGCGACGCCAACGGCCGCACCTGGGTGGTGGTGGCGATCCTCAACAGCAACCGGCCGTGGGGCGCGTCCTCGATCCTGGACCAGGTGTTGCTGGACCTCTACAACAGCACCAAGCACTGACCCACGCGAACCCCGGCCCGATGGCCGGGGTTTTCGCATCAGGCTTCCACCCGCTCCAGCCGATCACGCCCGAGCCGCTTGGCACGGTAGACCGCCCTATCCACCTTGCGCATCAGGTCGTCCGCACTCTCTCCAGGGCGCCAGGACGCCACGCCGAAGCTCGCTGTCACGATCCCCACCCCCTCCATCGGCTGGCTGCGCAGGGCCTGCCACAACGCCTCGGCCAATTGCCAGGCCTGGTCCGCGGTGCTGCCCGGGCAAAGCACCACCAACTCCTCGCCGCCCAGGCGGCAGAACACATCGACCTTGCGCAGACGCTGCGCGATCCGCTGGCACAAGGTGACCAGCACGACATCACCGGCCTCGTGGCCGAAGCGGTCATTGATGTTCTTGAAATGGTCGATGTCGAACATCACCAGGGACAGTGGCTCGCAACTACGGGAGCAGCGCGCCATGGCCTGGTCGAGTTGCTCCTTGAAGTAGCGGCGATTATGGATCCCGGTGAGCGCATCGGTGACCGACAGCCGCCGCAGCTCCAGCTCCGCCTCCTTGCGCCGGGTGATGTCGGTGGCGATGCCCAGGTAGCCCGTCGTATGGCCGGCCGAATCGCGGACGCCGGTGATGATCAGGTTGATCTTCAGTTGCCGGCCATCGCGGCGGATACAGGTCCACTCGTGCTCTTCATGGCCCTCGCCCACCAGCGCACCGACCACGTCGAACCCGCGAATCTCGCGCCCGAGCACGCTGGACAATTCGTGCGCGCGGCGGCGAATCTCGTCCTTGACGAACACATTTTCCGGCACGGGCCGCCCGATCACCTCATGGGCGCTGTAGCCGAACATGCGCTCGGCCCCCACATTGAAACTGCGCACGAAGCCACGCAGGTCGGTGGAGACGATGGCCACCTGGGTCGCCGCATCGAGCAGGCCGTGCAGACGGCTGTTCACCTCGCCCAGCTCCAGCTCGGCCGCCTTGCGCGAGCTGATGTCGGTCTGGGTGCCGATCATCCGTCGTGGCGCGCCGCTGTTGTCGCGCTCCACCACCTGCCCGCGATCGAGCACCCAGAGCCAGCGCCCGCTCTTGCAGCGCAGCCGGTGTTCGCTCTGGTACAGCGAGGATTCGCCGCGAAGGTGCCGGCGCAACGCATCGCAGCGCGCCGCCTGGTCGTCCGGGTGGACGCGGCTCAGGCTCTCATCGGTGGACGTGCCCACCTCGCTGTCGCGATAACCGAGCATGGCCTTCCAGGCGTGGGAATAGAAGACGTTGCCGGTATCCAGGCTCCAGTCCCAGACGCCATGCCCGGCGCTATCCATGGCGAAGTGCAGGCGCGCCTGGTTCTCCTGCAGTTCCAGTTGGTTCGCCCGCAGCTCGGCGGTGCGCTCGGCCACCAGCTGCAGGGCGCGCTGGCGCTGGCCGAGCAGCGTCAGCACGTAGCCGGCCAGCAGGAGCGAGGTCAGCCCGCCGGCAAACACCACCCACCATTGCGGGTGCCCCTGGTTGCGCCGGAGGAAGTCGCTGGAAGGCTCGACACGCACCAGATAGTCGCGGCCGGCGAACGGCAGGTGGCGCTCCGAGACCAGACCTGCCGTCTGGTCCGCCAGCACCGGGCTGCGATAAAGCGGCACGTCCGGGCGGGGATCGCCGGCATCGCGCAGGGTCAGCGCCAACTGCTCGCCCCGCACTTGCGAGCCCTGCTCGATGAGCAGACGGTAGCTGATCGCCGCCAGCAGGATGCCCCGGATGCCGACGCGCGTCTCCGCCGTCGGGCTGGACATCGCGCTGTTGCGATAGAGGGGGGCCGCCAGCAGCAGGCCAGTGGAATCCGCCGGTGGCGCGCCGGGCAACACCACCGGCATCGAGGCGGCCACCGCGCGCGTCTTCATCACCCGCTGAGTCAGCTCGCGCCCCGGCAGGGTGGAGTTGAGGTCCAGCCCCAGGGGCATCTCCTCCAGATATTCGGAGGCGCCATACAGGACAGGAAAGTAGCGCTCGCGAACCTGTGCCGGAATCGGCCGCCCCTGCAGGTCCAGCTCGAACAACATGTAGTCGAGCATGCCGGCAGCATGGGCGCGAGCCTCGAATGCGTCGCGCTGGCCCTGATCGACACGGGGCAGCCAGGCATACCCCAAGGTATCGCCGAGCAACGGACTGACGAAGTGTTCGAACTCCTCGCGGGAAACGTCCTGGGAGTTCTCGAAAAACCGCTGGATCGACTCCAGTTCGCTCAGTTGCGTCGACAACCGCTCGCGCACCCGGTCGATACGCTCATTGGCAGTGAGCACGAACTGCTGCTCCAGGGCCATGCGGGCATTGCGCCAGACATTCCAGCCCAGCAGCGCCGTCAGCAAAAGGCCCGCCACCAGCACCACAGCGGCGGCACGCAGGGCCTTCCTATGGCTGGCGACTCCCTGAGCGGCGGGCAACTGCTCGTAGGCCGGCAACTGAGTCATGGAGTTTCCCGTTCTCAGGAGTACTCAGTTTTTATAGCAGCCGATGGCCATTTGCCCAGCGTTGGCGCGACGCGCGGCCAAGGCCGCACGCCGCCCGGGCATCAGCGTACGGTGATACGCCAGGCGCGGTGGATCTTGCTGTTGCGGGCAAAATCCTGGTCCAGCGTCTGCGCGCTGATTTCCTCGACCTGGTAACGCGCGGCCAGGCCTTCATCCAGCTCGAACTTGCGGAAGTTGTTGGAGAAGTACAGGACCCCGCCCTTGGCCAGGCGCGCCATGGCCAGGTCGATCAGCTCGACATGGTCACGCTGCACGTCGAACACCCCTTCCATGCGCTTGGAGTTGGAGAAGGTCGGCGGATCGATGAACACCAGGTCGTACTCGCCGCGGTCCTCGCGCAGCCACTCCATCACGTCGCTCTGCAACAGGCGCTGCTTGTCGGAGAAACCATTGAGCGACAGGTTGCGCCGCGCCCAATCCAGGTAGGTCTTGGACAGGTCGACGCTGGTGGTGCTGCGCGCATCGCCCTTGGCGGCGTGCACGGTGGCCGTGGCCGTGTAGCAGAACAGGTTGAGGAAGCGCTTGCCTGCCGCCTCGCGCTGGATGCGCAGGCGGATCGGCCGGTGGTCGAGGAACAGGCCGGTATCCAGGTAGTCGGTCAGGTTGACCAGCAGCTTCACGCCGCCCTCCTCGACCTCCATGAAGCGGCCTTCGGCGTTCTGCCGCTCGTACTGCTTCTTGCCGGTCTGGCGTTCACGGCGCTTGATCACGATGCGCTCGGTGGGAATGCCCAGCGCCTGCGGCAGCGCGGCGAGCGCGTCAAGCAAACGGGTCTGTGCCTTCTCCGGATCGATGGACTTGGGCGCCGCGTATTCCTGCACATGCGCCCAGTCGCGGTAAAGGTCCACGGCCAGGGCGTACTCGGGCATGTCGGCGTCATACACGCGGTAGCACTCGATCTTTTCCTTGCGCGCCCACTTGCCCAGCGCCTTGACGTTCTTCTGCAGGCGGTTGGCGAACATCTGCCCGCCTTCGCTCAGGCGCGCCTGTTCGATCACTGCCGGGCCCTGCGCAGCAGTCGCTTCGCTGCGTTCACCCCGCTCGCCGGTCACGAACTGGCGCGGCTCCACGTCCAGCATGATCAGCTTGCAGGGCAGCGCGCCGTTGAAGAAGGCGTACTGCTTGTGGCTACGGATGCCCATGCGCTTGCCCAGCTCGGGTGCACCGGTGAACACGCCGGCGCTCCAGCCCAGGCAGCTCTGGCGCAGGCGTTCGCCCAGGTGCTGATAGAGGTACAACAGGCTGGCTTCGTCACCCAGACGCTCGCCGTAGGGCGGGTTGCAGATGATCAGGCCCTTCTGGCCCTTGTCCGGGCGCGGCTCGAAGGTGGCCAGCTCCCCCTGGTAGATCTTCACCCACTCGGCCAGGCCGGAGCGTTCGATGTTGTTGCGCGCCGGCTGGATCAGCCGCGGGTCCGCCTCGTAGCCACGAATCCACAACGGAGTCTTCGCCAGGCCGATTTCTGCACGCTGCTGGGCTTCCTCGATCAATTTCTTCCAGATGGCCGGCACATGGCCCAGCCAGTGGCTGAAGCCCCAGCGCTCGCGCTTGAGGTTCGGCGCGATATCGGCGGCCATCAGGCCAGCCTCGATGAGGAAGGTGCCGACACCGCACATTGGATCGGACAATGCGCCGCCTTCAGCGGCGATCTTCGGCCAACCGGCGCGAATCAGCACGGCGGCCGCGAGGTTTTCCTTCAGCGGCGCGGCGCCCTGCTGCAGGCGGTAGCCCCGCTGGTGCAAGCTATGGCCGGAAAGGTCCAGAGACAGCACGGCTTGGCCGCGATCCAGGTGCAGGTGCACGCGGATATCCGGGTTGACCTTGTCCACCGTCGGGCGCTTGCCGAACTCCGCGCGCAGGTTGTCGACGATGGCGTCCTTCACCTTCAGCGCGCCAAAGTGGGTATTGTCGATGCCCGAGCCCTTGCCGCTGAACTCCACCGCCAGGCTGCCGCCGGCGTCCAGGTGGTCGCTCCAGGGCACGGCGTTGACGCCCAGGTAGAGATCCTCCGCGTTGTTCACCGGGAAGCGCGACAACACCAGCAGCACGCGGTTGGCCAGACGCGACCACAGGCACAGGCGATAGGCCGTCTCCAGGTCGCCCTTGCCACGAATGGCCGAAACCTGGGCGCGCGCCTCGGTCAGCCCGAGCGCCTGGGCTTCCTCCAGCAACAGGCCGTCGAGCCCTTTCGGGCAGGTGAGGAAGAGATCGTGCAAATCCGCCATGCAAATAGTTCCTGGGCCCAAGCCCTTTCAGCAAAGCCGCTTACGGCCTTGTCGGCCACCTTTTGTTCATCCGCGCAAACGCAAAGGTGGCCCGTATCGTCATTTTCAGGGATGGGTCGGCGCGCCGGCCTGCGGCCTCGCGTCGCAGAAAGCCATCCCACTCGTCGGAACGAGAGGTGGTCTCAATTAGACACACATTCCTCTTGATCCTCGGCAAGCTCCCGCCCCTGGCGGGTTATGCCGTACTGGCATTTTGCAAACCCGACGAACCTTATGGCTTGAACCCATAAGAGTTACGTCCTTATGACAAATTGGTCATTCACAGCCCCGGAACCTTTCGATAGAACTCGGGTTAATCCTTCACCGCAACGGTGTCGGGCGGGGCGCGTCACGCCGGCAATGCGCTCCATTGGCGGAAATTTCCGCCCGGCCTCCCTGGGGGGCCAACGGGACATAACAGTCAACAAGTGAGGGCAATACCCTATGAGAAGACTTAAGCGTGATCCGTTGGAAAGAGCCTTTTTGCGTGGTTATCAGCACGGCATTACTGGAAAATCTCGCGACCTCTGTCCGTTTACCCATCCCACCACCCGGCAATCCTGGCTCAACGGCTGGCGTGAGGGCCGCGGCGACAACTGGGATGGTTTGACCGGCGCCGCCGGTATTCAACGAGTGAACCAATTGCAGCACGCAACAGGCTGAATCCAGGGTCACCCCCGACTTCCCCAAGCCGCCCCATCCGGGCGGAAAAGGGCGCAAGCCCCAGGGCTCCGAAAGGAGCCCTACTTATTTCTGCCTTCTGTCTTACCCGCGCTGGGCTGCCGCAATGGCATCCACCGCTTCGCGGATCAGCGCCGGGCCCTTGTAGATGAAGCCCGAATAAATCTGCACCAGGCTGGCACCGGCGGCGATCTTCTCGGCCGCGTGCGCGCCCTCCGTGATACCGCCGGCCGCGATGATGGGCAGGCGACCGCCCAGTTCACCCGCCAGCACCTTCACGATGTGAGTGCTCTTCTCGCGCACCGGAGCCCCCGACAAACCACCCGCCTCGTTACCGAACGGCAGGTGCTCGACGCCTTCGCGGCCGAGCGTGGTGTTGGTGGCGATCACCGCGTCCATGCCCGCGTCGATCAGCGCCGCGGCGACCATCGCCGTCTCCTCGTCGCTCATGTCCGGGGCGATCTTGATCGCCAGCGGCACACGGCGGCCGTGCTGCACGGCCAGGTCTTCCTGGCGCAGGCGCAGCGCTTCGAGCAATTGCTTGAGCGAATCGCCGAACTGCAGGCTGCGCAGGCCGGGGGTATTCGGCGAGCTGACGTTGACCGTGACGTAGCTGGCGTGGGCGTAGACCTTGTCCAGGCAGATCAGGTAGTCGTCCACCGCGCGCTCGACCGGCGTGTCGAAGTTCTTGCCGATGTTGATGCCCAGCACGCCCTTGTACTTCGCCGCCTTGACCCGCTCGATCAGGTGATCGACGCCGTGGTTGTTGAAGCCCATGCGGTTGATGATCGCGGTGGCTTGCGGCAGGCGGAAGATGCGTGGCTTGGGGTTGCCCGGCTGCGGGCGCGGGGTGACGGTGCCGATCTCGACGAAGCCGAAGCCCAGCTGGGCGAAGCCATCGATGGCATCACCGTTCTTGTCCAGGCCGGCCGCCAGGCCCACCGGGTTGGCGAATTCCAGGCCCATGACCTTCACTGGCAGGCTCTTCGGGGCCTGCGTCAGCAGGCCATTGAGGCCCAGGCGGCCACCGGCGCCGATCAGGTCGATGGACAATTCATGGGAAGTTTCCGGGGAGAGCTTGAACAGGAGCTCGCGGGCCAGGCTGTACATGGTCGGGCATCGGTCGGCAAAATGGGGCGCTATTATAGCCAGTCCGCCCTCGCTCAGGCGAGGCGACGCAGCGCCAGCAGCCGCCCGGAATCGTCGAATTCCAGCTCGAAGCTGCCGTGCACTCCGGAATGAGTGACGAATGGGCGCAGGTGATACGCCGGCAAATTGACCTGCCGACCGTCGCGACTGGTCACCTGGACCCGGTTGGCGTGCCCGCGGTAGAGCGCTTGAAGCCGATCCGCCGACAGGGAAATATCCAGCACAACGCACGCCATGGAGGCCTCCTGGAAATGAAGGACAGAATTTTGCCACAACGCATGCGCCAAACGGCGCCAGGGTTTTCTATGCTTAGGGCAATTCGCCGCGCCGGCCCGGCGCTTCCTGCACTGCCCAGCCAGCCTTCGGGAGCCTTGCGTCGTCCATGAGTCAACCACCTCGCCCCCGCAGCGTGACCAGCCGGCTGGCAGCCCTTGCCCAACGTCTGGGCATCGGCGCGACAGAGGGGCGGAATATCGCCGAACGCAGCCGGAGCCTGTCGCTGCCCTTCGAGCCCCTGCCCGACTGGCCCGCCGGCCTCGGCTGGCAATCCGGCCCGCCGCTGTATCGGTTGATCGACCTGCCGCGCGGCGCGCTCTCCGGCCCCGTGCAGGAAGACAAGGCACGCATCCACGCGGTGCTCAAGCGCCTGGTGACCAGCGTCCGCGAGGCGCATCCGGCGGTCGATGTGCGCAGCATCGACGGCCTGTGCTGCCGCAGCCTGCTCGACAGCCCGTTGGCCGGGCTGGAAGAGTTGTCCAACTGCGAGCAGTGCCGCAAGGTGCGGATCATCAGCTACAACGATTTCACCAAGGTGCTGGGTGTAGCCCTGCCCGGCTTCGAGCGCAAGGCGCCGTTGCAGTTGCGCAGCGCCGGCTGGCACGGCGCGCGGCTGTTCTGGGACGACGACAACCACCCCTGCGAACTGGCCAACGCGGTGGTGTATGCAAGGCGCCGCGGCCTGGAAATCATCCTGCCGGCGACTATCCAGCGCTTTTCGCTGGACAGCGTCGTGCTGGACGAACTGGCCCGGGACTTCCACATGCTCGCCATGCCGGCCAAGGCCTGGAGCGAAGCGGCGTTCATGGAGCTGCTGCTGGAAACCGGCATGCCCTACGCGCGCTTCGGCCTGTTCAATTCGGAGACCCCGGAAAGCCTGCTGCTGCCCAGGGACCATCCGCAATCGGATGCCTTCGGCCTGGGCCTGCGGGAAGCCGGCGCGCCCGACGTGATCGCCTACCTGCGTCGCACCGGCGGCACGGCCTGAGCCGCCTTCACACGTCGGCGGGGTCCTCGCGCAGCCGGCGCTCTTCATGGTCGAGACTTTCCAGCACCTCCTGATGCCGCGCCTGCCACTGCTCCAGGGTCAGGCCGAGGGTGGTCAGCAACTGGGGATTGCTCTTGACCAGATAGACCGCCGCACGCTGGGCAGAGTCCTCGACCTTCCAGCTCACTTCGGCCGGGTCGATGGGGCCCTCGTAGGTGATCCAGCGGCTGAAATCCGGGTAGACGCTGCAGACCTTCTGGAAATCCATGTCGCGCATGCGCTGGTTGCCGTACTCGATGTTTTCCACATCCTTGGGCTTCATGCCGACTGTTTCTGCAAAGGCGCGGCGTGACAGGCCTGTCAACGAGCGAAGCGCCCGTAGCCTTTCTCCTGCGGTGAACAGGAAACGCTTCTTCATCATGTGTCGTCCATTTCCGAGACCGCTCAAGTCCGGATAAACGCCCTAACAGTTGGGATAGATTCATCATCCGGACCACGGCGAAAGCTGTGGATTAGAGGGGCTGGATGGTGCTGGACGAAGCATGAAAGAGGGAAGTGGATTCACCCCGGACTTGCGCGCAGGTGGCTATTACGTGACGCCCGAACGTTTTGCGCAGTTGATCGGTCTGGGGGATCGCCAAAGCATTGTGCACGGCTGGATCGATCAGGGAGAGCTGCCGAGCCGTTGCATTGGCGGGCAGCTCCTGGTGGACCTGGGCGCCCTGCTCAGCAAGGCGCCGCCTGGTCATTCCTGAGCCGCTTGCTGTGCCGCTTGCAGCGCCGGCACTGCCGGAATGCCGATCTCCACGCACAGCGCCATGACGCGTTCCAGGTCGTTGCGATAGACCAGCACGCACTGCAGCTCGGTATCCAGCGGCTCGCTGAAGTCCACCAGGACGTAGCCGCCCTTCTCCGGATACAGCGCGCCGAGCTGGGTCTGAATGCGATTCAGCGCCGCCAGCGGCTCGGCCTTGCGCAGTTGCTTGGCCTGCAGGACGAAGCTCACGCTCGGGTCGAAGGAGGCGCGAATTTCGCCGAACAGCTCCTCGTAGCTGTCACCCATGAACAGCACGATTTCCGGCAGGCTACCGACCACCACCCACTCGCCCAGGGGGATCGGGAAGCTGTCGTCGTAGTTGATGTCCGGATTGGCGGCGAGGAAGGCCGCGGGGTCCGCGTAGGCCTGGGACGCCTCGTCGGCGATCTGCTGGATCTCTTCTTCCCCCAGGCAGCCGGAGCTGATCAGCGTGAGGAGTTCGACGAGTTGCGCATTCATGGGGTAATCCTGAAGAGAGTGAACAGCCGGAAAGCATATCCGTATTCGCTGTAAAACACCGCAGGCAGGGAACTTTCTGACGGACAAAGGCGTCCGAAGTCGCCAGAAACGATAACCACTATTGAACGGGATGATTTCTGCTCGCCTCGAGCGGTTGATAGCCTGACCAGCATCCCGGACCAGCCTGCGTGTGAAAACCATGAACCGTGCCCTTGCCCTTCTCTCCCTGACCCTGCCCCTGTGGCTGGTGGGCTGCGCCAACCAGCCGGCTCCGCACCAGGAGCCCTACAGCGATGAGCAAGTGAAGTCCTTCGCGCTGAAGATGCTGGGCGCCAGCAACATGTCCGACGAGCTGTACGCCAAGTACCGCCGGGCACTGACCGAGCCGCATGAGGATGGGCGGAGCGGGAGCTGAACATCCACGCCGTATCCGGACAAGCAGAGCATCTCCGCTAAGCCCCTCGCGGCGGAACGCGTTTTCCCTTTTGCCTCTGAAGGCCAGCGATACAGCCCCGTGCCCGGCGAGTGTGGCGATGGGTCACTTATCGTGCTGTTCGCGAGCAAGCTCGCTCCTACGAAGAGCGCTTCGACCAAGGGCGAGCTGTAGGAGCGAGCTTGCTCGCGAACCGAGTTCTGCCGCTTTCTCAATAGAGCACTGGCCCGACGACTCGCCCTACCCCAATCGGTAGACATCGCTGCATCCAGCACCATCCTGCGTGGGTGCTCGGCGGGAGGTCCGTGCGCGGGGACTCACGTCGCGGGCATGGCCCGCTCCTACAGGGTTGCTGGTATCCAGGCGAAAAAAAGCCCCGCACGAGGCGGGGCTGGAGCATCAAACGGTTTGCCAGGCGTTGAGCATCAGGCCGGGTTGGTTCCTGGCTGGTTGCTCTGCGCCAGGTCGAGCAGTTCGCGGTTGGCCACGGCGTACATGGCGTAGTCGGTGCTCGTGGACGCCCGCAGATCGGCGAGCATCGCGCGCCAGCGGGCGACCATCGGGGCGTGCTGTTCCAGCCAGAGCGCCACGCGCGCGTCGATCTCCGCCGGGCCGTCCTGCATCTGCAGCACGGACACGGTAATCGCTCGCTGCTGCCAGTCCAGGTCATCGCGGAAGGCTTCGCGGGCCAGCGCCTGCCAGTTGTTGTCCACCGGCAGGGAGCTGATCTGCTGCAGGTACCAGGTCAGTTCCAGCTCGCTGCCCAGGGCGAAGTAGGCGCGGGCCACATCGGCCGGGTCGCGGCCGGTGACGTCCGCCGCTTCGACGATCGGCAGGAGGGTGTAGAGGTGACTGGTACCCGCGACCATGCGCGCCAGCAGCTCCGGCACGCCCGCGTCGACGTAGGCCTGGTAGCGTGCCTGCCACAGTTCGCGGGTCGGGCCTTCGAGCAGTTCGTTGAGCTTCAGGCCCAGGGCGGCAATGCGCGGACCGAAGTGCGCCACGTCGCGGGCGGCGTCCTGCTCGTTGCGACGGCTGCGCAGGAACCAGCGGGTCGCGCGGCGGCCCAGGCGCATCAGCTCGTCCATCAGCGTCAGCTGCACTTCCGCCGGCACCTGGTAGTCCAGCGCCTCGATCTGGCGGAACCAGTGCGGCAGGTGGAAGACATCGCGCACGATCACATAGGCACCCGCCACGTTAGCCGGCGTCATGCCGGTGGACTCCTTCAGGCGCTGCACGAAGGTGATGCCCATGTGGTTGATCAGGTCATTGGCGATCTGCGTGCTGACGATCTCGCGCTTCAGCCGGTGCTTGCGCATGGCCGAGCCGAAGGTATCGACCAGGGTCTGCGGGAAGGCCGTCTCCATGTCGCGGGTCAGGTAGTCGTCGTCCGGCACCAGCGAGCCCAGCAGTTGCTCCTTCAGATCGATCTTGCTGTAGGAAATCAGCACGGCCAGCTCGGCGCGGGTCAGCCCCTGGCCGGCGGCGATGCGTTCGGCCAGCGCCTCGTCGGTGGGCAGGAATTCCAGCGCACGGTCCAGCTTGCCGCGGGCTTCCAGATCGCTCATCAGGCGCTTGTACTCGGCGATGCGCTCGCGGGCGCGGCGCTCGGCCAGGGACAGCGCCTGGGTCTGCTTGTAGTTGTTGCCCAGCACCAGTTCGGACACCTGGTCGGTCATTTCCGCCAGCAGCTTGTTGCGCTGCTTGCTGGTCATGTCGCCGGCGGCCACCACCTCGTTGAGCAGAATCTTGATGTTGACCTCGTGGTCGGAGCAGTCCACACCACCGGCGTTGTCGATGAAGTCGGTGTTGCAGGCGCCGCCGTTGAGGCCGAATTCGACCCGTGCCAGCTGCGTCATGCCGAGGTTGCCGCCCTCGCCCACTACTTTCACCCGCAGCTCACGGCCGTCCACGCGCAGGCCATCGTTGGCCTTGTCGCCGACGTCGGCGTGGGTTTCATCGCTGGACTTCACGTAGGTGCCGATGCCGCCGTTCCACAGCAGGTCCACCGGCGCCTTGAGCAGCGCGTGGATCAGCTCGGTCGGGGTCAGGCGCTCGGCGTCGATGTCGAAGCGCGCGCGCACTTCCGGGGTCAGGGTGATGCTCTTGGCGCTGCGCAGGAAGATGCCGCCGCCCGCGGAGATCAGCGAGGTGTCGTAGTCGGCCCAGCTGGAGCGCGGCAGGTTGAACAGGCGCTGGCGCTCGGCGAAGCTCGCCGCCGGGTCCGGGTTGGGGTCGAGGAAGATGTGCAGGTGGTTGAAGGCCGCCACCATCTGCAGCTTGTCGGACATCAGCAGGCCGTTGCCGAACACGTCGCCGGCCATGTCACCGATGCCGATGACGGTCACGCTGTCCTTCTGCACGTCGATGCCGCGCTCGCGGAAGTGGCGCTGCACGGAGACCCAGCCGCCCCGGGCGGTGATGCCCATGCCCTTGTGGTCGTAGCCGGCCGAGCCGCCGGAGGCGAAGGCGTCGCCCAGCCAGAAGTCGTACTCGGCGGAGATGCCGTTGGCGATGTCGGAGAAGGTTGCGGTGCCCTTGTCCGCCGCCACCACCAGGTAGGGGTCGTCGGCGTCGTGGCGGACCACGTTTGCCGGCGGCACGACCTTGCCTTCCTTGAGGTTGTCGGTGATGTCCAGCAGGCCGGAGATGAAGATGCGGTAGCAGGCGATGGCCTCGGCCTGGATTTCATCGCGGCTGCCGCCCACCGGCAGGCGACGCGGGATGAAGCCACCCTTGGCGCCGGTCGGCACGATCACCGCGTTCTTCACCTGCTGCGCCTTCACCAGGCCCAGCACTTCGGTGCGGAAGTCTTCCTCGCGATCGGACCAGCGCAGGCCGCCACGGGCCACGTCGCCGAAGCGCAGGTGCACGCCCTCCACGCGCGGGCAGTAGACGAAGATCTCGAATTTCGGCGTCGGACGGGGGATTTCCGGGATGGCCTTGGGGTTGAACTTGAAGCTGAAGTAGCTCTTGTTCTGCCCGGCCGCGTCCGGCTGGTAGAAGTTGGTGCGCAGGGTCGCCTTGATCAGGTCGAGGTAGCGCCGCAGGATGCGGTCCTCGTTGAGCACCTGGACGTTGTCCAGCGCCGCCAGGATGGCCTGCTCCAGCTTCAGTTGCTTGTCTTCCAGGTCCTCGGCGGTGAGCTTGCGGGCCAGGTAGAAGCGGGTCTTGAACAGGCGCACCAGTTCGCGGGCGATGTCCACGTGGGCGTTCAGCGCGCTGGCGATGTAGCCCAGGTCGAAGCCCAGGCGGATCTGCTTGAGGTAGCGGGCGTAGGCGCGCAGCAGGGCCACGTCGCGCCACGGCAGGCCAGCGGTCAGCACCAGGCGGTTGAAGGCGTCGTTCTCGGCATCGCCGTTGACGATGTGGACGAAGGCGTCCTGCAGGGTTTCGTTGAGCTCCTGGATGTTGACGTCCAGGCCTTCGGCGTAGGTGAAGGCGAAGTCGTGGATCCAGTACTCGCGGCCGTTGGTGTGGCGCAGGCGGTAGGGGAACTCGCCGAGCACGCGCAGGCCGAGGTTCTCCAGGATCGGCAGAACGTCCGACAGCGCCAGCGGCGTGTCGGCGTGGTACAGCTTGCAGTGCAGTTGCTGCTCACCCTGCGCCAGCGGCTGGTAGAAGCTCATCACCAGCGGGCGGCTGTCGGACAAGCTGGACAGGTGCTGCAGGTCGACCACCGCGAAATGCGGGGAGAAGCGCTCGCGATAACCGGCCGGGAAGCCCTTGGGGAAGTCTTCCAGCAGGTTGTTGCCCTGCCCTTCGCCGAAGTTTTCCAGTACCAGCGCGGCGTAGTCGTCCTGCCAGGAACGGCAGGCCTGGATGGCTTCCTGCTCCAGCTGGGCGGCGTCGACGTCGATGCGGTTCTTCGGATCGACGCGCAGAATGAACTGCACGCGGGCCAGGGTGGACTCGGAGAAGAAGGTCCAGAACTCGCAGTCGCTGGCCTTCAGGCGCTCCATCAGCACCTGCTGGATCTTCATCCGCGTTTCGGTGGAATAGATGTCGCGCGGGACATAGGCCAGGCAGTAGGCGAAGCGGCCGTACGGGTCCTTGCGCAGGAACAGGCGGATCTTGTTGCGTTCCTGGATCTGCACGATGGACATCGCGGTGGTGTACAGCTCGTCCACCGGGGTCTGGAAGAGGTCGTCGCGCGGCAGCACTTCGAGGATCTGCGCCAGCTCCTTGCCCAGGTGCGCCTTGCTGTCGAAGCCGGAGTTCTTCAGCACCTGCGCGACCTTGCCGCGGATGAACGGGATGTCGAATACGCTCTCGGCATAGACCGCCGAGGTGTACAAGCCGAGGAAGCGGAACTCGCGGACGACCTTGCCCTTGGCGTCGATCTCGCGGATCGACACATAGTCCGGGTAGGCCGGGCGGTGCACACGGCTGGGCTGCGAGGCCTTGGCGAACGACAGCAGCACCGGCTCGCGCAGGTAGGCGACCGCGTAGTCCTCGATGTGCAGGTCGTCCTTGTTCAGGCCGGCGCGCAGCAGTTTGGTCAGGCCGAGGAAGGCCTTCTCGTCGTACACCAGGTGGCCGCCGTCGGCCTCCTCCTGCACGGTGAATTCTTCATAGCCGAGGAAGGTGAAGTGGTTGTCCAGCAGCCACTCGAGGAAGGCGCGAACTTCGGCGGTTTCCTCGGCGCGGGCCTTGGCCTTGGACTTGCCCAGCCAGGCCAGCAGCTCCTCGGCCTTGGTGCGCATGGCCGGGAAGTCGGCAACCGCCAGGCGGACTTCGCCGAGCACGTCCAGCAGGGCTTTTTCCAGAGTGCGCAGCTCGCCGGCCTGGGAGACGCGGTCGATCTCCAGGTACATCAGCGATTCCTGGCGCACATCCTTGCCGGTGCTGTTCTTGGGCAGGATTTCCAGCAGCTCGCCCTTGGCGTTGCGGCGCACGCTGAGCACGTTGGTCTGCAGGGTGTGGATGCTATAGCCGCGGCGATTCAGCTCCATGCGCACCGAGTCGACCAGGAACGGCTGGTCCGGGTGCAGCACCTGCACGGCGGTGTGGGTGGACTGCCAGCCGTGCTTTTCGTAATCGGGGTTGTACACCGCCACGATGGGCTGGGCGGGGTCGAAGCGTTCCAACAGGCGCCAGGAAGACAGCGTGCAGCCGACCAGGTCGGACAGCCTGCGCTGGGTCAATTCGTCGAGGGAGATGAAGCCGAAGAACTGCTCGGCGAACAGGGCCACTTGTGGCAGACCCTTGTCGTCGACGTGCTGCGCCAGGGCCGCTTTCAGTTGTTGCTGGAAGTCGGCTTTGCTGGCTGCGGTGAAGAACGCCATGTTGTTACTCCGCTGGGCTCGTTTTGTTGGATTGAGCGTAGATCGCTTCTCGCCGTACATCAGGTGGGGCACAGATATATCCGGGCAGTGTGACCCTCGATTGACAGCCCGACCGGACAGTCACCGATGCCGCCGAGCTTATCGGGAGTCACCCGGCGCTGGCTTACGGAGCTGCGACATATTCGGTCAACGGCATGCAGGCCGTGCGCCCATCTGGAAACAAGCGATTTCGCAGTACGATCGTTCCGCATCTGCCGCAGGAAATGTCATAGCGCTATCATGGCCATCCCTGCCCTGGAATGGATGCCATGCAACGCCACCCGCCCCTGCACCGCCCACTGCTGCGCCACCTCGACAACCTGCTGGTCACCCTGTTGGGCGCGACGCTGCTGGTGCTCGCCTGGCTGTTCCTCGATGAAGCCGTGCGCCCGCTGCTGATCGGCGCCGTGCCCGTTTACCTCGGCGTGCTGCTGCCGCGCATCGTCGGGCGCGACGAACGCCTGCGCCGGGTCGAAGCCGCGCGGGAACGCTCGGTGCGCGAGTGGGGTTTCTGCAGCCGCGACCGCAACGGCCCGTGGATCAACTACATCGACTTCCCGCTGGTCTGCGAGGACCCGGTATTCAACGGCCGCTTCTTCTATAGCGAGTGGCTGGTGGTGCACGACGGGCGCATCATCATCAACCCGGGCCCGGCCAGCGTCGACCTCGCCGCCGGCACCGTCGGCTACGACTTCGGCTGCACGCGCACCTACGCCTGGGATGGCTGCTCCCCGAAAGTACCGTTCTTCTGGGTCGCCACCCTCGGCACGCCGGACTGGTGGGAGCACCTGGAAAGCGTGCAGTGCCTGCGCCACGGCCAGCAGAAGGAACGCGTGATGTTCTGGCCGGTGGCGCACCACGCCAGCCTGGTGCACGACGCGCTGTATCAGTTCCTCAACGTTGCCCCGGTGACCAAGGCCGAGGCGGACGAGCTGTTCCACCGCATGCTGCTGCGCGCCGGCATGCCGCGCCTGGTGGCCTGGGTCTACCGCTTCGCGGTGGTCCACGGCGGCGCGCGCGACATGCGCCATCAGCGCAACCCCAACAGCACGCTGCGTTGCCTGACGCCCCTGCCCGGCATCGCGCCGCCGCCGGAACCGGTAGCGCCGCACAAGGCTCGCAGCGCAGCGCTGCAAGAGTGATGGCCGATGCAGTAAAGTAGGCGCCCCGACAGCCCCACCCTTCGTCCAGGAAATCCACGCGATGGAACATCGTGAGTCGCTCCTTGCACTGCGCCAGTATCTCTCCAGCCAGATCCTCGGCCAGGAAAAGCTCATCGAGCGGCTGCTCATCGCCCTGATCGCCGACGGCCACCTGCTGGTGGAAGGCGCGCCGGGCCTGGCCAAGACCAAGGCGATCAAAGACCTGGCCGAGGGCCTTGAGGCCGAGTTCCACCGCATCCAGTTCACCCCCGACCTGCTCCCGGCCGACATCACCGGCACCGAGATCTATCGTCCGGAGAACGGCAGCTTCGTGTTCCAGCAGGGGCCGATCTTCCACCACCTGGTGCTGGCCGACGAGATCAACCGCGCGCCGGCCAAGGTGCAGTCCGCCCTGCTCGAAGCCATGGCCGAGCGCCAGGTCAGCGTGGGCCGCAGCACCTACGACCTGCCGCCGCTGTTCCTGGTGATGGCGACGCAGAACCCCATCGAGCAGGAAGGCACCTACCCGCTGCCCGAGGCCCAGCTCGACCGCTTCCTCATGCACGTGAAGATCGGCTACCCGGAAGCCTCCGTGGAGCGCCGCATCCTCCAGCAGGCCCGCGGCGAAGCGCTGCACGGCGAGACCAAGCCCGAGCGCCGGGTCACCCAGGAAGCCATCTTCGCCGCCCGCCAGGAAATCCTCGGCCTGTACATGGCCGACGCGGTGGAGGAGTACCTGGTGCAACTGATCATGGCCACGCGCACCCCGGCCAAGTACGACGCCGAGCTGGCCGAGTGGCTGTCCTACGGCGCCAGCCCGCGCGGCTCGATCGCCCTGGACCGTTGCGCGCGCGCCCACGCCTGGCTGGCCGGGCGCGATTTCGTCAGCCCCGAAGACATCCAGGCGATGCTCTTCGACGTGCTGCGCCATCGCCTGATCCTCACCTTCGAGGCGGAAGCCGCCGGGATCGACCAGGACCGCGTGGTCCAGCGCATCCTCGACGTGGTCGCCGTCGCCTGACATGCACAACGTCCTGGCGCCCGGCGTGGCCGTCTCGCTCGGCGAGCTGATCGAGATTCGTCACCGCCTGCGCGAAGTCCAGCTGTTCTCCACGCCGTCGCGGCGCAGCCCGCTGATCGGCCTGCACCACTCGCGCCTGCGCGGCCGCGGCGTGGACTTCGACCAGGTACGCGTGTACCAGGCCGGCGACGACGTGCGCACCATCGACTGGCGCGTCACCGCGCGCACCCAGGAGCCGCACACCAAGCTGTTCCATGAAGAGCGCGAGCGCCCGGTCTTCGTCCTGGTCGAACAGAGCGCGCGGCTGTTCTTCGGCTCCGGCCTGAGCTTCAAGTCCGTGCTCGCCGCCCGCGCCGCCGCCTTCGTCGGCTGGGCCGCGCTGGCGCACAACGACCGCATCGGCGGGCTGGTCTTCACCGACAGCGAATGCCACGAGATCAAGCCCCGGCGCAGCAAGCAGAGCCTGCTGCAACTGTTCAACCTGATCGTGCGGGCCAACAACGCCCTGCTCGCCGGCTCCCACCTCAGCCACAGCGGCGACGGCTTCGGCATGGCCCTGCGGCGCGCCCGCGAGGTGCTGCGCCCCGGCAGCCTGATCATGGTGATGTGCGATGAGCGCGCCCTGAGCGAGGTGGCCGAGCAGCAACTCTCCCTGCTGGCGCGGCACACCGACCTGGTGCTGCTGCCGGTGTCCGACCCGCTCGACCACGCCCTGCCCGCCGCCGGGCTGCTGAGATTTGCCGAAGGCCAGGCGCAACTGGAACTGGACACCCACATTGATGAGCAGCGCCTGGCCTACCGCGCCCTCGGCGAAGCCCGCCGCGAACGCTGGCAACGCCTGGCCCTGCGCCTGGGCGTGCCGCTGCTGCCGCTGACCACCCAGGAAGAACTGGTGGAACAGCTGCGCAACCTGCTGGAACAGCACCAGCCGGGGTACGCCCAATGAATCCCCTCGACCAGCTGCAACCGCTGATCGAGCCCGCCGCGGTGCCCTGGTGGCCACCGGCGCCGGGCTGGTGGCTGCTCGCCGCGCTGGTGCCGCTGCTGCTCTGGGCGCTGTGGCGCAACCGCCGGCGCTGGCTGCCCAAACGCAAGGCCAAGGTGGTCGCCGAGGTGCCGCTGGACCCGCTGCGCGAAGCCGCGCTGGAAGAACTCAAGCGCCTGCCGCGCCCCTACGACCGCGCGCCGGCCGGCCCCTGGCTGCAGGCGCTCAACGGCCTGCTCAAGCGGCTGTCGCGCGCCCGCTGGCCGGACAGCCACAGCCACACCCTCAGCGGCCGCGCCTGGCTGGCGTTCCTCGACACCCGCTGCCCGGCCGCCGGCCTGACCCGCTGGATGATCCTGGTGGAAGGCGGCTACCGCGCCGAATGCAAGCTGGACGACAAGGCCATCGACGGCCTCGCCGCCGCGGTGGAAACCTGGGTGCGCAAGCATGTTTGAGTTCGCCTGGCCGTGGATCTTCCTGCTCGCCCCGCTGCCCTGGGTGATGCGCTTCATCCTGCCGCCGGCCGACAGCGGCGAGGCGGCGATCAAGGTGAGCTTCCTCAAGGAACTCGAAGGCCTCGCCGGTCGCCGCGCCCGCGCGCGCCTGCCGGCCTGGCGCCAGCAGGCGCCCTTCGCCCTGCTCTGGCTGTGCCTGCTGCTGGCCGGCGCGCGCCCGCAGTGGGTCGGCGAGCCGCTGCCGATCCCTGCCACCGGCCGCGACCTGCTGGTGGCGGTGGACGTCTCCGGCTCCATGGATTACGCCGACATGACCTGGGATGGCGCCGACCTCAGCCGTCTCGACCTGGTGAAGAAACTCTTCGGCGACTTCATCGAGGGCCGCCGGGGGGATCGGGTCGGCCTGATCCTGTTCGGCACCCGCGCCTACCTGCAGGCACCCCTGACCTTCGACCGTCACACCGTGCGCATCTGGCTGGACGAAGCGCTGATCGGCATCGCCGGCAAGGACACCGCCCTGGGCGACGCCATCGGCCTGGCGGTCAAGCGCCTGCGCCAGCGCCCCGCCGAGAGCCGCGTGCTGGTGCTGATCACCGATGGCGCCAACACTGCCGGCGAGATATCGCCGCAGACCGCCGCCAAGCTGGCCGCCGAAGAACAGGTGAAGGTCTACACCATCGGTATCGGCGCCGACCCGAAACAGGGTGGCGTCGCCGGCCTGTTCGGCCTCAACCCGGGGCTGGACCTGGACGAGCCGACGCTCAAGGCCATCGCCGAGAGCACCGGCGGCGAATACTTCCGTGCGCGCAACGGCGAAGAGCTGCAACGCATCTCCGACAGCCTCGACCAGCTCGAACCGGTGGAACAGAAACCGACCCAGGCGCGCCCGGCCATTGCCCTGTACCGCTGGCCGCTGTTGCTGGCGGTACTGATCAGCGCCGCGCTGGTCATCGGCACCCTGTGGCCGCCCGAAGAGTGGCGCTGGCCGGCCTGGATCACGCGCCTGCAGAAGGAGCGCCGGCCATGAGCCACGCCTGGCCGCACCTGCTGCACCCGCTCTGGCTGATCCTGCTGCTGCCCCTTGGCTGGCTGCTGTGGAAGCTCTGGCACCGCGAACGCCGCGCCGGCCGCTGGCAATTGCTGCTGCCCCCGGCCTTCCACCCCTGGCTGCTGGCCGGCGGCAGTGGCCGGCATGAACGCCGCCCGTGGGTCTACCTCGGCATCGCCTGGCTGCTGGCCGTGCTCGCCCTGCTCGGCCCCAGCTGGCAGCAGGTGGAGCAACCGACCCTGGAGCGCAGCGACCCGCTGGTGGTGGTGCTGGAACTCACTCCGCAGATGCTCGCCACCGACCTCAAGCCCACGCGCCTGGAGCAGGCGCGGCACAAACTGCTGGACCTGCTGCAGAGCCGCAGCGACGCGCAGACGGCCATCGTCGTCTACGCCGGCAGCGCCCACACGCTCGTACCGCTGTCCAATGACCTGGGCACCGCGCGCAACCTGCTCGACGCGCTCAAGCCATCGATCATGCCCGAGCCCGGCCAGCGCGCCGACCTCGCAGTGGCCCAGGCCCGCCGCCTGCTGGACAACGGCGCCGAGGGCAACGGCCGCATCCTGCTGATCACCAGCGCGCTGGACGCCCGTGAACGCCAGGGCATCCGCCAGGCGCTCAAAGGCAAGGGCAAGGACCTGCTGCTGCTCGCCGTGGGTACCCCTGGCGGCGCGCCCATCGCCCAGGAGGACGGCACCTTCCTCAAGGACGACCAGGGCAACATCCTCGTTCCGCGCCTGGACGAAGGCTCGCTGCGCGCCTTCGCCACCGACCTGGGCGGCCGTTTCCAGCGCCTGCGCGCCAACAGCGGCGACCTGCGCTCCCTCGGCCTGCTGGACAGCACCCAGGGCCTGCAAGTCAGCGAAGAGGACGCCCTGCTGCGCCTGCAACGCTGGGCCGACCAGGGTTACTGGCTGCTGTTGCCGCTGCTCCTGCTCGCCGCCTGCGCGGGCCGGCGCGGCTGGCTGTTCAGCCTGCCGCTGATGCTGCCGCTGCTGTGGGCGCCCCCGCAGGATGCCAACGCCTTCGAGCTCAACGACCTGTGGCTGCGCCCCGACCAGCAGGGCCAGCGCCTGCTCGATGCCGGGCGCCCCGCCGATGCTGCCGAGCGTTTCGAGGATTTCCGCTGGAAGGGCCTGGCGCTGTACCGCGCCGGCGATTATGTCGACGCCGCCCAGGCGTTCGCCCAGGGCGACGAGGCCGCCGACCACTACAACCGCGGCAATGCCCTGGCCCGGCAGAACGAGCTGGAAGCCGCCATCGACGCCTACGACCAGGCGCTGGAGCGCGACCCCGAACTGGAAGCCGCCCGGCGCAACAAGGCCCTGCTCGAAGACCTGCTGCGCCAGCGCAAGGACAACCCCGCCGGCAGCAACAGCGACCAGCCGCCGCCGCACAACCAGGACCCTGCGCAGAGCAGCGATCCCCAGGCCGCCGCGCCTCAAGACCAGCAGCAGGAAGACGAGCACTCCGGCGAACGCGACTCGCAGCCGGCGCCGGCGGCGCAGAACCCATCGCAGGATGCCGACCGCCCCGCCGCCAGCCAGAGCAACAGGCCCGGCGAGGACGCTCGCGAAGAAGCCGAAACCAACCCGGAGGATGCCGGTCCACTGGGTGACGAGCGCCGTCAGGCCCTGGAACAGTGGCTGCGGCAGATTCCCGACGACCCGTCCGAGCTATTGCGCCGCAAGTTCTGGTACCAGCAACAGCAGCAGCGCCAGGAACCCACCCCATGAAACGGCTGATCTGCCTGACCCTGCTCTGCCTCGCCGCGTTCCGCGCCGAGGCCAGCTTCACCGCCAGCGTCGACCGTGCGCGCCTGAACCAGGGCGAGAGCGTCGAGCTGACGCTGGAGTCGGACGACCCCACGCTGTTCGGCAAGCCCGACCTCAAGCCGCTGGACGAGCGCTTCGTGGTGCTCGGCACGCGCCAGGTCAACCGCCTCACCACGCTCAACGGCAAGGCCCAGGCCACCACGCGCTGGATCATCACGCTGCAGCCGCGCAGCGAAGGCAAGGTGGAAATCCCGCCGATCCACCTGGGCGGCAACACCAGCGAGCCGATCAGCCTCGAGGTGCTCAAGGCCGAGGACACTGCCGATGGCCAGAAGCTCGCCCCGGTGTTCATCGACGCCAGCGTCGACCGCGAGCAGAGCTGGGTGCAGGCCCAGGTCATTCTCACCCTGCGCATCTACCACTCGGTGTCGCTGTACGACGACAGCAGCCTCAGCCCGCTGCGCATGAACGACGCCCGCGTCGAGCAGCTGGGCGAGCCGCGCACCTACGAAAAAGTCATCAACGGCGTGCGCCACGGCGTGATCGAGGTGCGCTACGCGATCTTCCCGCAGAAGAGCGGCACGCTGGAAATCCCCGGTCAGACCTTCAACGCCACCCAGGTCGCCCAGGGCCGCAACGACGCCTACAACCCCTTCGGCCCGCCGCCGGGCAAGCAGGTGCGGGTGATCTCGCCGAGCATCCCCCTGGAGGTCGACCCCAAGCCCGCCGATTACCCGAAGGACGCCCCCTGGCTGCCGGCCCGCTCGCTCAGCCTGAGCGAAACCTGGAGCCCGCAGCCCGAGCAAGCCAAGGCCGGCGAGTCGCTCACGCGCAACATCATGCTGCGCGTGGAGGGGCTGTCCAGCGCGCAACTGCCGCCGCTGCCGATCAGCCTGCCCGACAATCTGCGCCACTACCCGGACCAGCCACAGCTGGCCAATGAAGCCAGCGACCAGGGCATGATCGGCAGCCGCGAGGAGCGCGAGGCGCTGATCGCCGACAAGGCCGGGCCGGTGGAGCTGCCGCCGGTGGAGGTGGTCTGGTGGAATACCCAGGAGCGCCGCGTCGAGCGCACCAGCCTGCCGGCGCGCACCCTGCAGGTGGCCGCGAACGCGCAACTGGAAGAGCACACCGACACCCCCGCCGCCCCCAGCGAAACGACGGTCAGCGATGTACTGCTGTGGCCCTGGCAGCTCGCCTGTGCGCTGCTCAGCCTGACCACCCTGCTCGGCTTCGGCCTCTGGTGGCGCGCCCGCAGCCAGCCGGCGGTGATCCGCGTGGCGCCAGCCGGCCCGAGCACCCGCACGCTGCTGGATGAACTGCGCCGCGCCTGCCAGGCCAACGACCCGCACGCCACCCGCCAGGCCCTGGATGCCTGGGCACGGCAGCAACCGGAAACCCTGGCCGACATGGCGGCGCGTTTCGTGCCGCTGTCCGATGCGCTCGACGGCCTCAACGGTGCGCTCTACAGCGACAGCGAAGGCGGGCGCAACTGGCAGGGCGAGGACCTCTGGCGCGCCATCCGCACCCTGCCCGGCGCCGATCCGGACACCCCGCCAGCGGCGGAAGCCAGCAGCCTGCCGACGCTGTACCCGCGCTGACGGCTATGCTGGAGGCATCCCCGTCCGAGGTGCCTCCATGCGTTGCAACCGGCTGATTTCCACGCTGGCCGCCGGCCTGCTGTCGATCTGCACTCTCTCCCTGAACGCCGCCCAGATCCTGCCGCCGCCCCAGCCGCTGCAAGGCCCCGGCGGCTCGCACTATGCCCACGCCGATGTGCGCCAGTGGCACTTCGCGGCCGACGGCAACGAATACTGGGTATTCACCCCGGACCGCCCCGCCCCGTCCAGCGCGCCGGTGGTGGTGTTCACCCACGGCTGGAGCGTGATGCAGCCGGACCTGTACCGCGCCTGGATCGAGCACATCGTCCGCCGTGGCGCCATCCTCATCTACCCACGCTACCAGGCCACCCTGAAGACACCGGCCGCGGAGTTCCTGCCCAACGCCGCCGACGCCGTGCGCCACGCCGTGGCCGATCTGCGGGCAGGCAAGCTGGGCGTGAAGCCGGAGCTGGAGCACGTGGCCTATCTCGGGCACTCCGCGGGAGGGCTGATCGCCAGCGGCCTGGCGGCGTCCTGGCAACGTCTGGGCGTGCCCACGCCGCGCGCGCTGATGGCCGTGGAGCCGGGCAGGAGCAGCGGCCAGCGCTGGCGACAGGTGCCGCTGGAGCCGCTGGCGGACATTCCCACCGGCACCCTGTTGCTGGCGGTCTGTGGCGACGAGGACGAGCGCGTCGCCTGCGACGACGCCCGCCGCATCTACGGAGAAAGCACCCAGGTCGCGGCGCGCGACAAGGACCTGCTCCTGCTGCGCAGCGACCGCCACGGCAGCCCGCCGCTGCTGGCCAATCACGCCGCCCCCACCGCCCCGCGCTTCGACCCGCGCTACCCGCCCAGCGACTCCTCCAGCTGGCTGCTCAATCGTGTGCAGGAACGTGTGAAGCAACGGCTCAAGCAGGGACAGCCCTCGGCGCACAATGCCCTGGCCACCGACGCAATGGACTGGTTCGGGCCCTGGAAGCTGTTCGATGCATTGTGCGACACCGCCTTTTACGGCCAGGACCGCGACTACGCCCTGGGCGGCGGGCCGGCCCAGCTGTCCATGGGACGCTGGAGCGACGGGACGCCGGTGAAGGCGATTCAGCGGTTGTCCCAATCCGCCCCCTGATGTTCCGGGCGCCTGGTGGGTTGGCGAGCAAGGGCCAGGCGCCCCCTCGTTCCTACGAAGAGCCCAACCGATCCGGATTTGGCTCTTAGCGACTTCCAGAGAAATGTCCGCACGCGCCGAATGCCCCGTTCAGGAGGCCGAGCGGAAGCGGAGTTTCAGGGGTTGAGCGGCATGGATGCCGCGAGAGCGGCGATGGGCCAGGGATGGCCCTTCGACGCGCGCCCCTGAAACTTCGCTGGAGCGAGGGCATTTTTCGCCCCAAGCGAAAAACCGGATGTCGGGGCAAGCCTTCTTGATTACTTCTTCGGCGTTTGGAAGAAGTGACTCGCCCGAGGGGGCGAAACACGGAACCTGCGCGTACGCCGAAGCGACGCAGAAAACACCCCAGTCGACGCAGCAAGCTGCAACACCGGAGCAAGAGAAAGCGCCGGCCCTGCCGGCGGATCGCGGGCGTGGCCCGCTCCTACAGGGGAGTCGCCGGGGGCGGAACCGATCCCATCAGCCGGCAGAGTTCTCCATCACCGCGCCCTTGAACACATCGTCCAGCGGCACCTGGTAGCCGATGGCGAGTCGGTTGGTCTCGTTGGCCATCGCCACCACCGCCATCAGCTCGCCAAGCATGGCGTCGTCCATGCCGGCCTTGCGCGCCGCTGCGCCGTGGGAGCCAATGCAGTAGTTGCAGTTGTTGGTGACGCTGACGGCAACATAGATCAGCTCCTTCACCAGCGGGTCCAGCTGCCCCGGCCCCATCACCTGCTTGAGGCTTTCCCAGGTGCGCTGGAGGGTCTGCGGATGGTTGGCCAGGGCCTTCCAGAAGTTGTTCACCCAGTCGATCTTGCGGGTCGCCATGATGTCGTCATAGACGGCCCGGACTTCGGGACTGGCGTCGGCGTATTCGATGAGCTGGAAGGACATGGTATCTCCTAACGAAAAGGAATAAGAAAAGCAGAATTCAGAATTGGTAGGCGGGTCGAGCGATGGAGAAAGATAAGGCGCTTTCTCCCATCCCCGTCAAGGAATCAGACCCATGCAACGCCTCCCCGCCCTGCTCTTCGCCGCCGCCCTGCTGCCTGCCGCGAGCCAGGCCGCCCAGCCCGGCCTGTGGGATACCTACGCCAGCCTCAAGCAACACAACTGGGTCGACCTGACCCACTCCTTCGACAGCGACACCCCGCACTGGAAAGGCTTCGAGCCCATGGGCCGCAAGACGCTCTACACCGTGGACAAGGACGGCTTCCAGGTGGAGCTGTACAGCCACGTCGGCCAGTGGGGCACCCATGTCGACCCGCCGGTGCACTTCCACAAGGGCCTGCGCAGCGTCGACCAGATCGACGTGAAGGAGCAGTTCCTGCCGCTGGTGGTGTTCGACATCCATGAGCAGGTGGCGAAGAACCCCGACTACGTGCTCACCCTGGCCGACGTGAAGGCCTGGGAAGCCAAGCATGGCGCGGTACCCGAAGGCGCCTTCGCGGCGCTGCGCACCGACTGGTCCAAGCGCTGGCCGGACCAGGCGAAGATGCAGAACCAGGACGCCAAGGGCGTGGCGCACTATCCGGGCTGGAGCAAGGAGGCGCTGGTGTACCTGTACGAGACGCGCAAGATCACCGCGTCCGGGCACGAGACCACCGACACCGATCCGGGCATCGCCACCACCAAGGACGATTATTCGCTGGAGTCCTACATCCTGGGCACCAACCACTACCAGATCGAGCTGCTCGCCAACCTCGACCAGGTGCCCGAAGCGGGCGCGCTGGCGGTGGTGAGCTTCCCGAAGATCGCCCAGGGCACGGGCTTCCCGGCGCGGGTGTTTGCCATACTGCCGTGACAGCGTTTGTAGGAGCGAGCTTGCTCGCGAACCAGCCGCTGCAGCGAAGCTGTTCGCGAGCAAGCTCGCTCCTACGAAGAGCATAAAAAAACGCGGCCCGAAGGCCGCGTTTTTTTATGGCTGGAGCGTCGATCAGTGCACCAGGATCGACGCCTTCTTCTGACGCACCTTCTCCGGGTTGATCAGGAAGCGCGCCAGCGCCGGCAGCAGCCAGAGCGCGCCGAACATGTTCCAGAGGAGCATGAAGGTCAGCATCAGGCCCATGTCGGCCTGGAACTTGATCGCCGAGAAGATCCAGGTGGCGACGCCGATGGCCAGGCACAGGCCGGTGAACAGCACGGCCTTGCCGGTGGACTTCAGGGTCTCGTAGTAGGCCTCCTGCAGGGACAGGCCCTGGCGCAGGAAAGACTCCAGGCGGGTATAGATGTAGATGCCGTAGTCCACCCCGATCCCCACGCCCAGGGCGATCACCGGCAGGGTCGCCACCTTCACGCCGATGCCCAGGGTGGCCATCAGCGCGTTGCCCAGCACCGAGGTGAGGATCAGCGGCAGCACGATGCACAGGGTCGCGGCGAAGGAGCGGAAGGTGATCAGGCACATCACCGCCACGCAGATGTACACCAGGATCAGGATGGTCAGTTCCGAGTGCTTGATCACGTCGTTGGTGGCGGCCTCGATACCGGCGTTACCGGCGGCGAGCTTGAACTTCAGGTCGTCCTTCTCGTTGGCCTTGGCGAAATCCTGCACGACGGCCACGGCGCGGTCGAGGGTCTCGGCCTTGTGGTCGTTGAGGAACACCAGCAGGGGCGCCAGCGAGCAGTTGCTGTTGAACAGGCCTTCGGCGCGGCTGATGGAGTTGTTCAGCACGTCCTGGTTGCGCGACAGCGACTCCCACTTCAGGTTGCCTTCGTTCATGCCCTTGATCATCTGCTTGGAGACGGTGACCAGGGAGATGGCCGACTGCACGCCCTGGG
Organism: Pseudomonas sp. GCEP-101; assembly: GCF_025133575.1. NCBI lineage: Bacteria > Pseudomonadati > Pseudomonadota > Gammaproteobacteria > Pseudomonadales > Pseudomonadaceae > Pseudomonas > Pseudomonas sp. GCEP-101. The sequence continues at coordinate 6,085,043 of NZ_CP104011.1, forward strand.
TGTTCTCCAGGCGCCAGGCCAGCTCGTCGATGGCGGACAGGGTGCGGTGGGTGGAGCAGCCTTCGGCCTCGGACGCCACCATCACCACCAGTACGTCGGAGCTGGTGGAGTAGTTGCGGATGATGAAGTCGTTGTCCAGGTTGTAGCGCGAGTCCGGACGCAGTTCCGGCGCGCCCTGGTCGAGGTCGCCGATCTTCAGGTGATGGCCCTGCCACATGCCGCCGGCGAACATCGCCAGGGCGATGACCACGGAGATGGGCGCCACCGACGGGCTGGCGAAGTTGGACAGTGCGCGCCAGAAGGGATGGTCGCGCACGGCGTCTTCCTTGCTGCGCTGCACCGCCTTCTTGCTGATGCCGATGTAGGAGATGGCGACCGGCAGCAGGATCAGGTTGGTGAACACGATCACCGCCACGCCGATGGAGGCGCCGATGGCCAGTTCGCGGATCACGCCGATGTCGATCACCAACAGGGTGATGAAGCCGACGGCGTCCGCGAGGATCGCGATCATGCCCGGCAGGAACAGCTGGCGGAAGGTGCGGCGGGCGGCCAGCAGCGGGGTTTCCGCGTCACTGGACTGCAGGGCGATACCGTTGATCTTCTGCACGCCGTGGGAAATGCCGATGGCGAAGATCAGGAACGGCACTAGCATCGAGTACGGGTCCAGCCCGAAGCCGATCAGGTGCAGGATGCCCAGCTGCCAGATCACCGCCACCAGGGTGGTGGACAGCACGGCGATGGTGGAGCGCACGCACTTGGTGAACCACAGCAGCAGCACCAGGGTGATGACGAAGCAGATACCGAAGAAGCCGACCACCATCAGCAGGCCGTCGATCAGGTCGCCGACCTTCTTGGCGAAGCCGGTGATGTGGATCTTCACGTTGGGGTTCTGCAGCTGGTACTTGTCGCGGATCTTCTCTTCCAGCTCATGGGAGAACTGGCGGTAGTCCAGCTTCATCAGCTTGCCCTGGTCCTTCGGGTCCGGGTAGACCTCCAGCAGCGGCACGTCGACGATGCTCGACTTGAAGTTGTTGGCCACCAGGCGGCCGATCTGGCCGGACTTGAGCACGTTGTTGCGCAGCAGGTCCAGGGCCTTGGCGGAACCGTCGTAGGTCTGCGGGATCACTTCGCCACCGGCGAAGCCTTCCTCGGTCACCTCGGTCCAGCGCACGCTCGGGCTCCACAGCGACTTCATGCCGGAACGGTCGACGCCGGGGATGTAGAAGACCTCGTCATGGATCTGCCGCAGCGTCTCCATGTATTCCTTGGTGAAGATGTCGCCGTTCACCGCTTCCACCGAGATGCGCACGGTGTTGCCGAGGTTGGCCAGGTCGTTGCGGTGCTCCAGCATGTTCTGGATGAACGGGTGCTGCAGCGGGATCATCTTCTCGAAGCTGGTGGACGGGCGCACCTGCGTGGCCGACCAGGCGAGGAAGAGGGTCACCAGCAGGCACGCGATGATCACGAACGGCCGGTGGGTGAAGATGATGCGTTCCAGGAAAGTCGCCTTGTCCTGTTGATGCTTGTTCAGAGCGTTCATTGCGGCTCCCCGGCTTATTGTTGTTCTGTCAGCTCGGCGCCGGTCGCCGAAGCCAGGTGGATACCGCCCTGGCCGACCAGCACCAGGTTGCCATTGCCGGCCGCGCTCACGCCCGCGAGGGACAGGCGATCCGGGCGGTTGACGACGCTGAAGCTGACGCCGTCGTCCTTGCTCTCCAGCACGCTGCCGCCATGGCCGACGACGACGATGGTGCCGTCATCGAGCAGGCTGCCTTCGGAGAGGCCGAATTCCAGCTCGCCGCCGTTGGCGGTCGGCAGGCTGACCTGCTGCCAGGTGTCGCCGAAATCGGTGGAGCGGAACAGGTGGCCACGCAGGCCGTAGGCCAGGACGGTGCCGGCGCGGGCGGTGCCGGTGGCGCCGAACAGCGAGCCTTCATAGGGGCCCTGGAGCTTTTCCCAGGTCGCACCCCAGTCCTTGGAGCGGAACATGCTGCCCGCCTCGCCCACTACCAGCAGGCCGGAATCCTTCACCGCGGTGATGGCGTTGAGGTGGTACTGGTCTTCGTTGTCCAGACGGTCGCTGGCGTCTTCCCAGTGCTGCCCGCCATCGGTGGTTTCCAGCAGCGCGCCATAGGCGCCCACGGCCATGCCGTGGTTCTCGTCCTGGAACCAGATGTCCAGCAGCGGCGCTTCACGCTTGAGGTCTTCGAACTGGCGCACCCAGGTGGTGCCGCCGTCGGTGGTGGCCAGGACCTGGGCGTCGTGGCCAACGGCCCAGCCCTTCTTGTCGTTGACGAAGAACACCGAGGTCAGCAACTGGCGGGTCGGCACGGTGGCCTGGGTCCAGCTCTTGCCTGCATCGTCGGAGTAGAGGATGTGCCCGTGATCACCCACCGCGACCAGACGCTTGCCGGCGTGGGCAATGCTCAGCAGCAGGCTGCTGGAAGCCTTGGCGGAAATGATCGCGTTGGAATCGCTGGCGGCCTCCGTTGCGGCAACGGCGTGCAGCGGAGCCAGGGACATCATCAGAAAGGAAAACGCGCCGAGCAGGGAAACCGTCTTGCGCGACATCGGGAAGGAGCGTCGCACTCCCGAAACGGGCTGCTCGCTCGAAGTGCGCCACAGGGGCTCACGCATATGCCTTTACCTCTTTTTCTTATGCAGGCGGTATGTAGTTTCGGGGTATATAGCCAGCCTTTTCCGGGGCTGACAATTCACGGCACGTTATCTTTTGTTAAGCCCCGGGCGCCTCACTCCAAAGGATGACTGCCATTGGCCACCTCCCCCGAAAGGTGCGCGGCTGAGGGGTTGCGGCGAGTGGAGCGGTAACACTTTTTGCTTCTATTCAAACGGGCGGCCTCCAGTCTTCGGCCCTCCCGGTAAAACTTCGCCCGGCCCCAAATGGCTGTGTGTAGGAGCGAGCTTGCTCGCGAACGACCCGACCGGTAGCTCCGGCGGTGGGCGGGTTCGCGAGCAAGCTCGCTCCTACACCGTTGCCGGTGGCCCATAAAAAAGCCCCGCCGAAGCGGGGCTTTGCAGGTGGGGCAACTGTCTTCTTCTGGGGGGGGCCGTGCCGATGCATCCCCCTCACCCCAGCCCTCTCCCAGAGGGAGAGGGAGCCGTCCGAACCGCCTGACGCCAAGGTTTCATCCTGCGCCGAACGCCCCCTCTCCCTCTGGGAGAGGGGGCAGTCCGAACCGGCTGACGCCACGGTTTGATCCTGCTACGAACGATCCCCTCTCCCTCTGAGCGGGGCGCGCAGCCAGGGTTAGGGTGAGGGCCAACCCGAGCGCAGATACATCTCGTAGGGCGGGCCATGCCCGCGATCGCGCGCCTGCGCGCCCTACTGATTGGGTCGACCGGCTCAGCGAGTGCCGCGGCGACGCAGGGCCGACGGGCTGAAGTAGGAGTCGTCCGGGACGGCCTGGCCGAAGTCGATGGTGCTCGGCTCTTCGTTGTCCAGGTTCTGCACGTGGTAACGACGGGCCTGCAGGTCGTGGAAGGTATCCAGGGCGGTCCAGGTGGTCGGCAGCTCGTAGTAGTTCTTCAGGTAGGCCAGCGACACACGCCACAGCTCGCCGCGACCGTCGTACTGATCAACCTCGGCGGCGCCCCAGCTGTCCTCGTCGAGGAACAGCACGCGCTTGGAGTAGATGTGGCGCGCGCCCGGCTTCAGGGTGCCTTCGACGACCCACACGCGGTGCAGTTCGTAGCGGGTGTACTTGGGGTTCAGGTGGTTGGGGGTCAGCAGATCCTTGTACGTCACCTCAGGGCTGGACACCTTGTAGTTGTTGTACGGGATGTACATTTCCTTCTTGCCCACCAGCTTCCAGTCGTAGCGATCCGGCGAGCCGTTGAACATGTCGGTGTCGTCCGCGGTGCGCAGGCCGTCGGCAGCGGCGATCGGGGTGTCGTAGGCCAGGTTCGGCGCACGGCGCACGCGGCGCTGGCCGGCGTTGTAGCCCCAGGCCTGGCGCGGCTCCTTCACCTGGTCCAGGGTCTCGTGGACCAGCGCGGCGCCGCCCGCCAGGCGCGCCGGGCTCTTGGTGAACGACAGGTAGTAGAACAGCAGGTTGTTCAGGTCAGCGAAGCTCTTGCCCTGGATGTAGTACTTGAACAGCGCTTCCTGCTGCGAGGTCACCAGCGAATAGTCGCCGTTGCGCTGCACCGCCACTTCGGAGGCGCGACGCACGACGTAGGTGCCGCGGTAACGGGCGATGTGGTTCCACACCGCTTCCACGCCGTTCTGCGGGATCGGGAACGGGATGCCGCCGAAGGCATCGACGAAGCCGTTGCCGCCCTCGGCCAGCTTGGCGCTGGTGGCGTTCTTCAAGGTGTTGTCGTACACCCACTGCGGCGCCGAACCACTGCGGCGGCTCGGGTACACCGGCATCTGGAAGGTATCCGGGTAGGTGGCGAACAGCGCCAGGGTGCCCGGGGTCAGGTTGGCCTTGTACTGGTCCAGGTTCGCCTTGGTGATGGTGTACAGCGGCTTGTCGGCGGCGAACGGGTCGATGTGGTGCTGGCCCGGCTTGTAGCCGGCCGGGGCCTGGGTGATGCCACCGGTCCAGGCGGGGATGGTGCCGGCGGCGTTGCCGGCCTTTTCCGCGCCCAGCGGGGTCAGGCTCGACTGCAGCTTGGCCGCGTCCTGCGGGGAAACCGCCGCCAGCGCGCTGCCGGCGGACAGGGCCAGGGCCACCGCGGCGCCGACCAGGGTACGCATGTTGCGCATGGTGAATCTCCGTGAGGTTCACGCCGGGCGGCATCGCGCCCGGCGCGGGATGATCGTTAGAAGGAGTACTTGACGTTGAAGCCGACGTTGTCGCGGTCGCGAGCGGCGTTGTTCTGCCCGGCGCCGTAGAACTCGGTGTACTGCAGCTCGGCTTCCAGGGCATTCAGGTAGGTGGCCTTGACGCCCAGGGTGTAGGCCTTGCGGCCTTCGATGAAGTTGCCGGTCTGGTAGGAGTTGCCTTCGAAGTCGTCCTTGTAGACGGCGTAGGGCGAGATGTTCACGCCGGCGAACACGTCGTTCCAGGTACCCGACAGCAGCAGGGTGTAGCCGTAGGCGTTCTTGTTCACCTGGTCGTCGCGGTCGTAGCCGGAGATGTAGGCGCCGTTGCTGCGGCCGGAGTAGTAGCGGGTGCTGCCGTCGTACGCGGTGTACTTCAGGTCGCTGCCGCGCAGGTGCTCGGAAGCCAGCTCCGCCACGCCCATCAGCGAGTCGAAGGACAGCGATGGGCCGAAGTTGTAGATGGTGCCCAGGGAGGTGTTGAAGGCCTCGACGCGCTCGTAGTTGTGGATCTGGTCGCTCATCGAGACCTGACCGCCACCGATGTTCACCGTCTTGCCGCTGGCCAGCCCCGGCGCCTGGACCAGCAGGTCGCCGAGCAGGTCGTTGGTGGTGGCGATGCCGATCGGCAGGTTCGGGCGGTAGGCCAGCTCACCGAATACCGAGGCATCGCCCACGGTGGTGTTGAAGCTGAAGCCGTACATGCGGATGTTCTCGACGTACTCGCGGCGGGCATTGACCTGGTTGGCGACGTCCACGGAGGTGGCGCCGTTGACCAGGCTCAGCACCTGCCCGGCCAGGGCGTTGCCGCTGCCGGCGGCCGATACCAGCTGGTCGTAGGAGCCAAAGCCGCCCACGCCCGCCAGTTGGTCGAGGTTCACGCCGGCATAATCGCTGTTCAGGTCGGCGTAGATGGTCGGCTCTTTGGAGTGGTAATTGACGAAGTAGAAGCCGAATTCGGTGGAGTTCAGCTCTTCAGCCACATAGTGGAAGGCCACGCCGAACTGGCCGTCGTTCTTGGCGTTGATGTCCTTGCCGACGTTGGCGACCTTGAACACGCCGTTGGAGTCCAGGTAGCCGGTGCCCTGCAGGCCGCCCACGTGGGCCGCGGAGAGTTGCGGGTAGAGGCTCTGGAACAGCGGGTTGGACAGCGCGCTGACGGTGGTATAGGCGGTGTTGCCGCCATCGGCGAACAGGTCGGTCTCGGAGAAGAAGGTGCCGACCGGGTCGATGCGGGTTTCCTTCCAGTTCCACTGGTAGAAGGCGTCCATCGACAGGTTGTCGGTCAGGCCGATGTTGAAGCTCGCGGCTTCCACCGGCATCAGCACTTCCTTGAGCTCGGAACCGGGCAGGCGGAACTTGGCCGCGTCCACCGGGTTGGTGGTGTTCACGCCGCCGCGGTAGAAGATGCCCTCGCCCCAGTTGAACACCTGGCGCCCCAGGCGCGCGGTCAGCGGGTGGTCGGCCACGTCCCAGTTGCCATAGACGTAGGCGTCGAGGATCTCGGCGCGGTTGCCCGCGGCGTCGCGGGTCTCGCTGGTGAAGCGGTCGCTGTTGGGGTAGGTCTGGCTCGGCTGGGCCGGCTGGTTGTGGTCGTAGTAGTCGTTGCGCTTGTCCATGATCTGGGTGTCATAGAACGCCGAGCCACGCACGAACAGGCCGTAGTTCTTGTAGGTCGCTTCCAGGTCGGAAGTGATCTTGTACACCTCGGAAACCAGGCCAGTGCTGAAGTTGCGGTTGCCGTCGTTGCTGTTGATGTCGTTGTTGGTCTTGTCCTGGCCCTGGACGCGCCACAGGGCGCCGTAGGAAATGGTGCTGTCCAGCGAGCCGGAAACTTCGTTGTCGAGGAAGCTGAACTCGACGGCGGCCGCCGGGGCGGACATCAGCAGCGGCAGGATGCCTGCCAGGGCAAAGCCCGCACGAGCAGGCGCATAACGCAAGACGGGCTTGCGAACTGGGATTTCCATTAGGACTCACTCCATGGACTGATCATTCTTTGGCGGCGCCGCCACTGCGGGCGGTTCACCGTGTCAGCCGTTATTCCACGGCCTTGTTGTCGTCGATCTGAAGGAAACTCCCCCAAAGGTGCTCGACACGCCTCCCGCCCCATCGGACGGGCAAAGGCAAAGCGGGTCCGGCGGTGCAACCCCAGTGCCAAGAGCAGGGCTGTATCCGAATCTGCTTACAAAAAATAAAGAAATGGTGCGCTACTTTTTGTGACTGGTCGTTCACTGACCAAATCAAGTGACCGATTGCGCCATTTGCCCACCCGGTTGGCGCAATCCGCCCCTGAAAGCCCGGCGTAGACACATCGGGCTTTTCTGCCCAATAGCGCAAAGCGATAAGCGAGACGTCGATCAATTTCGATAGGTAACAAAAAGGTGTTACCAGCCAGCGCTGGTAACACCTTTTCGACAGTGGCAGGCGCCCCGGGGACGGGGCGCGGCGGGTGCGTTAGGCGAGGCTCTTGCTGACCACTTCGTATACATCGCTGGACAGCTCGCCGGACGCCAGGATGCGTTCCAGCTCGGCCTTCATCAGCGCCTGGCGCGCCGGCGCGTACTTGCGCCAGCGGGTCAGCGGCGTCAGCAGGCGCGAAGCGATCTGCGGGTTGAGCGCGTTGAGGGTGATGATCTGGTCGGCCAGGAAGCGGTAGCCGGCGCCATCGGCGCGGTGGAAGTTCACCGCGTTCTGGTTGGCGAAGGCGCCGATCAGCGCGCGGATCTTGTTCGGGTTCTTCAGCGTGAAGGCCGGGTGGCTCATCAGCGCCTGCACCCGCTCCAGCCCGCCCGGCAGGGTGCAGCCGGCCTGGACGCTGAACCACTGGTCCATCACCAGCGGGTCGTCCTTGAAGTAGTCGGCGAACATCGCCAGCGCCTCGGCCTTCTCCTTCTCGAACGAGGAATTGACCAGCACGGCCAGCGCGGTCAGGCGCTCGGTCATGTTGTCGCAATCCTTGTACTGCTCCTGGCAGGCCGCGAGCACCTCGGCCTTGCCGCTCTGCATCAGGTAGGACAGCGCGATGTTCTGCAGGCTGCGGCGCGCAATGTGAGTGGCCTCGGCAACGTAGGCGGTCTCGCGGGATTGCTTGCGGTTGGCCTGATAACGCGCCCACAGCTGCTCGTGCAGCGCCGCGCCGATCTGCTGGCGGGCGAATTCGCGGGCGGCGTGGATGGCCTCGACATCCGCCACGTCGCTGATCTCGGTGAGGTACGCCTCGCTGGGCAGCGAGAGCATCTCGGCGACCATGGCCTGGTCCAGCCCGGTATCCAGCAACAGGGTGCGGAAAGCGGAGATCAGGCGCTCGTCGAGCGCCAGCTTCTCGCCGCGCTGGTGCTGGCCGATCAGCTCCTGGAGGACCTGCACGGACAGCTGCTGGCCGGCTTCCCAGCGGTTGAAGCCATCCTCGTCGTGCTGCATGAGGAACATCAGCTGGTCGCGGTCATACGGGAAGCTCAGCTTCACCGGCGCGGAGAAACCGCGCAGCAGCGAGGGCAGAGGCTTCTCGGCCAGGCCGACGAAGGTGAACGACTGCTCCGCCTCGGTGACCTGCAGTACGCGGTCGCTGCCGTGGGCGTGCTCTTCGCCCTGCAGGCGCAGCGGCAGCGCGTTGCCCAGCTTGTCGATCAGGCCCATCTGCACCGGGATGACGAACGGCAGCTTCTCGCTCTGCCCCGGGGTGGCCGGGCAGCTCTGGCGGAAGGTCAGGGTGTAGCTCTGCGCGGCGGCGTCGAAGCGCTCCTCCACCGCCAGGCGCGGGGTGCCGGACTGGCTGTACCAGCGCTTGAACTGGGTGAGGTCGACGCCGTTGGCGTCTTCCATGGCCTTGACGAAATCGTCGCAGGTCACGGCCTGGCCGTCATGGCGCTCGAAGTACAGGTCGGTGCCCTTGCGGAAGCCGTCGGCGCCCAGCAGGGTGTGGATCATGCGGACCACTTCCGAACCCTTCTCGTAGACGGTCAGGGTGTAGAAGTTGGAAATCTCGATGAAGGAATCCGGGCGCACCGGGTGCGCCATGGGGCCGGCGTCCTCGGCGAATTGGTTGGTGCGCAGGAAGGCCACGTCCTCGACGCGCTTGACGGTGCGCGAGTTCATGTCGGCGGAGAACTCGCTGTCGCGGAACACCGTGAAGCCTTCCTTGAGCGACAGCTGGAACCAGTCGCGGCAGGTCACGCGGTTGCCCGACCAGTTGTGGAAGTACTCGTGGGCCACCACGCCTTCGACCCGCTGGTGCGCGGCGTCGGTCGCGGTCTCGGCCTTGGCCAGCACGCAGCTGGAGTTGAAGATGTTGAGGCCCTTGTTCTCCATGGCGCCCATGTTGAAGTCGTTCACCGCGACGATCATGAAGATGTCCAGGTCGTACTCGCGGCCGTAGACCTTCTCGTCCCAGCGCATAGAGTTCTTCAGGCTGTCCATGGCGTGCTGGACCTTGTCGATGTTTTCCGGCTCGACATAGATGCGCAGGGTGACGTCGCGCTCGCTCATGGTGGTGAACTGGTCTTCCACGCACCAGAGATCACCGGCGACCAGGGCGAACAGGTAGGCCGGCTTCTTGAACGGGTCCTGCCAGGTCGCCCAGTGGCGCCCGCCCTCTTCCGAACCGCTGGCCACCGGGTTGCCGTTGGACAGCAGCACCGGGTACTTGTGCTGCTCGGCCGAAAGCGTGGTGGTGAAGCTGCTCATCACGTCCGGACGATCGAGGTAATAGGTGATCTTGCGGAAGCCTTCGGCCTCGCACTGGGTGCAGAACATCTTGCCGGACTTGTACAGGCCTTCCAGCGCGGTGTTGCTTTCCGGGTGGATGCGCACCGTGCTGTCGACGGTGAAGGTGTTCGCGGTCGGCTGCAGGGTCAGGTGGTTCTCATCGAGCTGGTACTGGCCGGCTTCGAGGGCCTGGTCATCCAGGGCCACCGACAGCAGCTCCAGCTGCTGTCCGTCGAGCACCAGCGGCGGCAGGCCGTCGCCGCGCTCGGGGTTGCGGCGCATCACCAGCTGGGCGTGGACCAGGGTGTGGTCCTCGTACAGCTCGAAGGTCAGGTTGGTCTCGTCGATCAGGTACTCGGGCGCCTGATAATCCTTGAGGTAGATGACTTTCGGTTGCTCGGTACGCATGGCTTTTGGCCCCTTGGAAGGCGGCAGGCAGGATGGGCCGGCCGGAGGAATACTGACTCTAGCGATTGGGAACGGCGCGGGCGAGTCGCAGGACGCATCTATCCGTGGATGCGTCCTTCTCTAGATGCGAGCCCTGGGCCGGAAATTCAATGCCGCGTCGATAGAACCTGTTTACGATCTTGCGAGCTAGAGCCGTAGTAGGCGAAAAGTGCCCGAAGAGCGGAGTTTACGTGCTGTAAATGAGCATCTGAGGGCGCTTTTCAACGCCCTACGGCCGACGCGCAGCAGATCGTAAACAGATTCTCAGGCGCTGATGGCAAGCTGGTACGCAGTAAACTTGCGCACGTTGATCACGCCGGTATCGAAGATCAGGTACTGGCCCTTGATACCCTGCAGGGTACCCTCGACCACCGGCGTCTTGTCCAGATCGAAGCTGGTGATCTTGGCCAGGTAGGCCTCCACCGGATAGCTGATCTCGATGGGGTCCATGTCGATCACCGGCTGGATCGCCTGCAGGCCGAAGCGCTGCTGCAGCGCGACGATGCCCTCGGCGCAGGCGTCGAAGATCTGCTCGCGCAGCGCCACCAGGTCCAGCGGCTCGGCCTCGCCCTTGAGCAGCGCGCGCCAGTTGGTGCGGTCGGTGACCTGGCTGCGCAGCAGGTCCTCGACGAAGCCGGACTGCTGGCGGGTCGCCACGCGCATGATCGGCAGCGCCTGGCGTGCGCCCTGGTCGATCCAGCGGGTCGGCACCTGGGTGGCGCGGGTAATCCCCACCTTCGCTCCCGAGGAATTGGCCAGGTACACCACGTGATCGGTCATGCAGAAGCGCTCGCCCCACTCCGGCTCGCGGCAGGAGCCTTCCTCGAAGTGGCACTTCTCCGGGCTCATGATGCAGCTGTCGCATTGCGCCAGCTTGGTGAAGCACGGGTAGCAGTAGCCCTGGGCGAAGCTCTTTTTCGTCTGCCGCCCGCAGTGGCTGCAGAAGATCGAGCCCAGGTATTCCAGGCGCACCGTCTTGCCGATCAGCGGGTTGACCGGGACCTGCGCATCACCCAGGCGGAAGGCGTATTGCACGGGGCTTTCAAGGCGCGCCGACATCTTGTCCAGGGCGCCGCGTCCAAGTTCCTGCATCAGTGCAGCGAATTGGAGGAGAAGAGGATGTTCGGGATCGGCTCGGCGTGGGACTGGCATTCCTGCGGGCCCATGTAGCCGGTGCGCTGGTCCTCGGGGAGGTTGTCGATCTCCCAGGCGATCATGGCCTGCAGCGACAGCTCCTTCTGCTCCTGGGACAGCTTGCGGCCGTCGGGCCACTTGCCGATTTCCACGGCCAGCTTGAGGCTCTCGTAGATCTCGGGGGTGATGTTCTGGATCATTTCGGCGAAGGACGACATGGGCCGGCTCCTGCTGGGGAAAACGAAGCCGGCATTCTACCGGGCGAACGCCCGGCGCGCACGAACGGCGGTCAATCGGTTCCACAGCCGCCTCCCTGTAGGAGCGAGCTTGCTCGCGAACAAGCTCGCCGGACGCTGCGGCGCTGGGCGGTTCGCGAGCAAGCTCGCTCCTACAGGTTCAGGCCACGCGACGCCGCGCCAGCCACCCGCCGACCAGGCCGCTCAGGCAACCCGCCACCAGCCCGCCGACATGGGCGCCGTTGGCGATGGAGCCGAAGCCGAGCAGGTCGATCACGCCCGACAGGCACACCAGCAGCCAGATCAGCATCATCCCCACCACGCCCTTGGGCAGGTGGTAGGCTGGGGTCGGCGCCATGCGCTGAAAGATCCAGCAGTGGCCCAGCAAGCCGTAGAGCACGCCGGACAGGCCGCCGAACAGGCTCGGCCCGCTCCAGCTGTACTGCACCAGGTTCGACACCAGGCCGAAGCCCAGGCTCAGCCCCAGCAGCATCCAGGCGCCCTGGCGGTATTCGATGCGCCGGCCCAGCTCCCAGTACCACATGGCGTTCATCGCCAGGTGCAGCCAGCCGAAGTGGATCAACATCGGCGTGAACAACCGCCACCACTGCCCCTGCGCCAGCGAATCGGACAACGGCTGGAACAGCGCGCGGTCCTCGCCGACCAGCTGGAAATTCTGGAAGGTGAACCAGCGCAGCGTCTCCGGCGACGTACCGAGTAGGGTGATCGCGGCCACCACGAAGGTCACCAGCAGCACCGCCGCGGTCATCCGGCTCATCTTCAACTGCTGGACGAAGCCCGGCCCCCGGCGCTGCGGCTCGGCCTGCAGGGTGAACTGCGGGTCGCCCTGCGGATAACGCTCGTAGAGCGTGCGGACCTGCTCCGCCAATTGCGCGCTGGGCACCCAGAGCACCTGCTCGCCGGATTCCTCGCTGACCCGAAAGGGCACGTTCAGCCGCTGCAACAGGGTGACGAACTGCCCCAGGTCCACCGCCGCCGGCAGCCGCATCGCTTCGATCGCGCTCACTCGTCGCCCTCCGGACGCTTCACATCCACCCACACGAACTTGTTGCGGTCCAACCGCGTTTCATCGTCCAGCCGATAGGCCACGAGCTTGCCGTACATCACCGCGCTGTAGTCCAGGCAGGCGAGGTTCGGGCGGATCGGCGCCGGGGTGCCGCGGCGCCAGTAATGGCCGACGAACAGCAGCGGCTCGTCGGCGCCGTAGGTCAGCAGCCGCGACTTCTGCTCGTCGCTCAGGCGTTCGCTGGCCACTTCGTCGGGCAGCGCATCGGGCTGGAACACGATATCGCCGTAGGTCTCCGGCGCGCGGTCCTCTTCCCAGAACTTGGTGCGGAAGAAGGCGCGGGTGAAGCCGTCGCTGCCGGTCAGGGTCAGCCCATTGGGCAGACGCATGTCGGTGCCGCGCAACAGGCGGTCGCAGGCTTGCTGGGCAAAGCTGCCCGGCTCGGCGGTGGCCTTGAGGAAGCCTTCGTCGATGCGACCGTCGGGGAATTGCCGGCGCAGTGCATCGATCACGTCGTGGTCCCAGCAGGCGTGGACCATGCGGAAGTGCCCGGCATCGATGAACAGCGGCAACTCCTGGAACCAGCCGAGGAAGTCGCGCCAGTCCGCCGGGTGGCCTTCGAACTGATCCAGCGTCTCCTTGATCAGCCGGGCGTGGCGCGGCGTGTGCTCGCGCACGTACTGGCGACCGCTGCCCGGCGCGGCAGGCGTCGACCAGCCGAGGGCGTTGAACTCATGGTTGCCCATGATGCACAGCGCCTCGCCGGCGGCGACCATGTCGTGCACGCGGTGCAGCGCCTCGCGGATGCGCGGGCCACGGTCGATGATGTCGCCCAGGAACAGCGCCTGGCGCCGCGGATGCCGCCACACTCCGCCCTGGGAGCGATAGCCCAGGCGTTCCAGCAGGTGGTCGAGGGTGTGCGCGCAGCCGTGGATGTCGCCGATCAGGTCATAGCCGCGTGCGGGGTCGAGTTCCATCACTCGCTGCTCCCGAGGCGGCTGCCCCAGCCCAGCTTGGTCCGGCAGACCTCGTAGTAGTTGTGGTCGATGGGGTGGATCAGGCGCAGCTTCTGCGGCTTCTTGCTCACCGTGACGGTATCGCCCGGCGCGCAGGTGAAGTGGTTCTGGCCGTCGCAGGACACCTGCGGGTAGATCTGCATGTTCGGCGAGACGACGATCTTCAGCTCGCTGTTGCCGTCGACCACGATGGGCCGGCTCGACAGCATGTGCGGGTACATCGGCACCACCACGATGGCGTCCAGCTTGGGATGCATGATCGGCCCGCCGGCGGACAGCGCGTAGGCGGTGGAGCCGGTCGGGGTGGCGACGATCAGGCCGTCGGCCTTCTGGCTGCAGACGAACTGGCCGTCGATGTACAGCTCGAACTCGATCATCCGCGTGGACTTGCCGGGGTGCAGCACCACATCGTTCAGCGCGTCACCCTGGCCGATGGATTCGCCGTGGCGGCGTACCAGCGCATCGAGCAGGAAGCGGCTCTCGACGATGTACTGGCCACCGAGCACTTCGGCGACTTTCGTCTCCAGCTCGTCGGGGCGGATGTCGGTCAGGAAGCCCAGGCTGCCGCGGTTGATCCCCAGCACCGGCACCTTGTGCCGAGCCAGCGCGCGGGCCGCGCCGAGCATGCTGCCGTCGCCGCCGACCACGATCACCAGGTCGCAGATCTCGCCCATGATCTTTCGCGAACAGGTCTGCAGGCCATGGCCCGGCAGGACCTCGGCGATGGTGTCCTCGAGGATGACGTGCAGGTGGCGCTCGGTGAGGAATTTCTTCAGCCGACGGATGGTTTCCAGGACCTGGGTACTGCCCAGGCGGCCGATGATGCCGATATTGCGAAAGGGTTCCATGGGACTCCGGACGGCGTTGCGGGTGCTCGAATGTCGGAATTATGGGCGAAAGGCCGAAGCAGCGGCAAACCGCAGCGTCACCGCAACCGCCGGGCACCGGCTAGGATTCACCCATGACCGACTTCACCGCCCTGCTCGATGAACTGCTGATCGACCTGCGCCAGCCGCAGGTTCGCGACCTTGCCTGGACGCTGCTCTCCCCGCCCCTGCTGCAACCTGGGAGCCCCGCGCTGCGCCATCCGCTGACCGCCAGCCGCTGGTACGCGCAGCCGTCGCTGCTGGCCGATTGGCTGCGCGCCCAGGAGCATTCTCCCGGCGAGTTGCTGGCCGAGCTCGAATCCGCCCCGCACCAGCGCCTGGGCCGCTATTACGAACGCCTCTGGCAATACGCCCTGCAGCGCGCACCGGACCTGCGCCTGCTGGCGGCCAACCTGCCGGTGCGCGACAAGGGCCAGACCCTGGGCGAACTGGACCTGCTGCTGGAGGACGACGACGGGCTGCATCACCTGGAACTGGCCATCAAGCTCTACCTCGGCCCCAGCGAGGACGGCCCCGACTCCTGGCTCGGCCCGGGCGCCGAGGACCATCTGCTGCGCAAGATCGAACATTTCTACCAGCACCAGTTGCCGCTCTCCTCCACCGCCGAAGGCCTCGCCGTGGTGCGCGAGCACAGCGCGGCGCTGCCCTCACCCGGCCTCTGGCTGGGCGGCTACCTCTTTTACGCCTGGCCCACCGCCTGCCCACCGCCCGCCGGCGCCAGCGACAACCACCAGCGTGGCCGCTGGCTGCACCGGCGCGCCTGGCCGGCCTACCAGGCACTGCAGCCGCAGGGCTGGCAAGTTCTGTCACGCAAGGGTTGGCTGTCTCCCGCCGCCGAAGACGACAGCTGGAGCGCGGAACGCTTCGCCACCTGGCTGGCGCAACTGCCCGAAGACGGCTTCCCGCAGATGCTGGTGCGGATGGAGTTCCACGCGGGGCGCTGGCGCGAGCAGGAGCGCCTGTTCCTGGTAGGTGACCGCTGGCCGCGGGTGCACAGCGGCTATTCGCGCTGAGCGGCCAACGCCTTGAGCCGAGCGCCCAGGGCCCGACGCCCCTGCAAGCCGCCGCTGTGGATCGCGACGATGCGCGTACCGCGCGCCAGGCGTCCGGCGGCGACTTCATCGTGCAGCGCGAGCAGTAGCTTGCCGGTGTACAACGGCTCCAGCGGCACGCCGCCCGCGGCCTCGGTGGCGAGGATGAAACGCGCCAGCGTCGCGTCGACCCTGGCGAAGCCGCCACGGCTGGCGTCGATCAGGCGATAACCGGCGTCGGCGACACCGGCTTCGTGCAACAGCTCAGGCACCTGGGATTCGACGCCGTGCCCGGGCGGCACCGCCAGGGCGCCGATCACCGGATGCGCACCGCGCTCGCCCAGCACCAGGCCGGCCAGGGTCGTGCCGGTGCCGCAGGCGACCCAGAGCTGCTGGTAATCGCCCCAGCCGAGATCGCCGAGCCGCTGGCGAACCTGCGCCACCAACGACGAGCAGCCCCGCGCGCCGGGCAACCCGCCGCCGCCCTCGCCGACCGCCAGCAGGCGGGGATAGCGCGCGCGCCAGGGCTCCCAGAAATCGGCGTCATGACGCCGGCGATAGCCGCCATAGCCGAGCCAGTGGAGGTGCATACCGAACTGACGCAGGTCGCGGATCGTGGGGTTGTCCTGTTCGTCCCCGCGCAGCAAGCCGACGGTTTCGAAGCCGAACCGCGCGCCGGCAGCCGCCACCGCGTGAAGGTGATTGGAATGGGCGCCGCCCAGGGTCATCACGCCCTTCAGCCCAAGATCGGCGGCCTGTCGGAGGTAGGGCGCGAGCTTGAACCACTTGTTGCCCGAAACGAGCGCATCCACCTGGTCCAGGCGCAACAGCGCCAGCTCGACGCCGGCGCGGTCGAGCCATTCCAGGTGAAGGCGGTGCAGCGGTGCGTCGGGGCGCCAGTCGGGAAACTGCAAGGCGCCCCGGTCAGCCGGTGGTGACGCTGCGCAGTCGGCCGGCGGTCTTGTGCCGGGAGCAGCAGTTGCTGTCGCCCTCGACGAAGCGGCCGGGGGTCTCCACCCGGTCGATGGGCATGGCGCAGCGCTCGCCGTTGGACAGACGTCCTTCGCAGGCGGGTTGCTGGTAGTGGGCAAGCCAGCTGCGGTACTGGTCTTCGGCGACGAAGCACTTGGCGGCAGCGAAGGCCATGGGGTTTTCCTGGTAACGGGCGACATCCTGCAGCGACAGGGTCAGATGACCGGCGCCGGGATGGTACACCACGAAGATCACTCCCATCCCGGCCAGGCGCTCCAGCACCGAGCCGTCGGCTGCCTTGGCGGCCAGGGCATCCAGTTCCAGGCGCAACCCTTCGGCGCTCTGCTGCAGTTGCGCAGCCAGTTGGCGCAGCTGCGCGGTTTCCTCGCGCAAATGCGCGGCCTCCTGGCGCAGTTGCTGGTTTTCCTGCTGCAGTTGCTGGTCCAGCTCGTTGCGGTAGCCCAGCTCGACGTCACGGACGGCGATCTGCTCCTTGTAGCGCGCCTCCAGGCTGGCCATGCGGGTGCGGGCTTCTTCCTCGATCTGCTGGCGCAGTTGCTCCAGCTCGTCGCGCCCGCTCTGTTCGATGTGCCGCAGCTGCGCGGTCAGTTCCTCGCGACCGCGCTGGAAGCCATTGGCCTGGCCGTCCAGCTCTCGACGCAGGCCGGCGTTGATCGTTTCCTCGCGCTTCAGGCCCTCGCGCAACGCAGCGAGTTCGGCCTGCAGGACCTTGACCTGCTCCTGCGCGCCAAGCTTCAGGCGGTTGAGCTCCTGCTCGTGCTGCTGGCTGATCTGCGACAGGCGGCTCTCGTGCTGGCCGAGCAGTTCGGCAGTCTTCTGCTGATGCTCCTCGAGCAGCGCACGGGCCAGCTTCTCGGCCTCCTCGCGGGACTCATCGGTGGGGGCGTACCACTGGTGCTCGTCGGCCATCTGCAGGCGCGCCGGTTCCACGGCGGCCGGTTCCTCTTCCACCAGCACGCCCAGGTTGTTGCGCTTGATCGCCTCACGCAGCTGCACCAGGTGATTCTGCCCGGCCTCCAGGGTCGGGTCCCACAGGTGCATCTGGTGCCAGGACACCGGGCACTGGCTGCGGCATGCCAGGCGGATCGGCCCGGCGCCCATGTCGGGGCCGCGCCCGGCGCGGTCGGCGAGGTTGCGTAGCGGCAGGTTCCAGCCGCGGTCGGCCTCGCCCTTTTCGTCGAAATCCAGGTAGAAGAACACCACCGCCTTGACCAGCAGGCGCGGGTTGATCAGCACGTAGGCGAGTTGCATCTGCTGATCGGCGTATTCCGGCATCTGCACGACGTTGTCGAGCAGCGCCTCGAATTCGGGATAGAGCATTTCCCTGCAGACGCCACGGTCATTGAAGAAGACCACGGCTTCCACCATTTGAGGCTTCTTCTGCATGCTCATCGATTGACCTCTGGGCTAGTGCGGGAGGAAGTCTGAGAAAAGGGTCTGTCAGAAATGCAGCACCCAGACGGCGGGAAAATCCCGACATCCGAGCAAGTCTAGGGGAATTAATGTCGCAGGCAATGTGACTCGGTTGGCACCCGATCCGGCAGTGGTGCCGGGCGGTTAACTGGCTGGATAATTCTGTGACGCGGTTGGATTTTCGAAAGGATATCCGGGCCCGGAAGGGAACTTTTCCGGGCCCGGATTTGTGATCCAGCCCTCAGCCGACGCAGCGCGAAGCTGGACCGGCCATGGGCCGCCTCACTTTACAGCTCGGCGGCGAGGCGCGAGCCCTGGTTGATGGCGCGCTTGGCGTCCAGCTCGGCCGCCACGTCGGCGCCGCCGATCAGGTGGACGCGCTGGCCGGCCGCCACCAGGCCGTCGTGCAGCTCGCGCAGCGGTTCCTGGCCGGCGCAGACGATCACCGTATCCACCGGCAGCACCTGCGGCTCGCCGCCGGCGATGCTGATGTGCAGGCCATCGTTGTCGACCTTGAGGTACTCGACGCTGTTGAGCATCTGCACCTGCTTGTTCTTCAGGCCGGTGCGGTGGATCCAGCCGGTGGTCTTGCCCAGGCCGTCGCCGACCTTGGACTTCTTGCGCTGCAACAGGAACACCTGGCGTGCCGCGGCGTGCGGGTGCGCCTGGATGCCGGCGATGCCGCCACGGGCCTCCAGCTTCTCGTCGATGCCCCACTCTTGCCAGAAGGCATGGCGATCCAGGCTGGTGGATTCTCCGGCATGGGTGATGTACTCGGACACGTCGAATCCGATGCCGCCGGCGCCGATCACCGCCGCGCGCTGGCCGACCGGCTTGCGTTCGAGGATGGCGTCCAGGTAGCTGATCACCTTGGCGTTGTCGATCCCGGGGATGGCCGGCGTGCGCGGCACGATGCCGGTGGCCAGGATGATCTCGTCGAAGCCGCCCTTGACCAGGTCGTCGACGCTGACGCGGGTGTTCAGACGCAGGTCGACGCCGGTGGTCTCCAGCTTGCGCTTGAAGTAGCGCAGGGTCTCGTAGAACTCTTCCTTGCCCGGTACGCGCTTGGCGACGTTGAACTGCCCGCCGATCTCGCCGGCCGCGTCGAACAGGGTGACGTCATGGCCGCGCTCGGCCGCCACGGTGGCAGCGGACAGGCCGGCGGGGCCGGCGCCGACCACGGCGATCTTCTTCACGTGGGTGGTCGGGATGTAGTTCAGCTCGGTCTCGTGGCAGGCGCGCGGGTTCACCAGGCAGCTGGTCAGCTTGCCGCCGAAGGTGTGGTCCAGGCAGGCCTGGTTGCAGCCGATGCAGGTATTGATCTCGTCGGCGCGGCCTTCGGCGGCCTTGTTGACGAAGTCCGGGTCGGCGAGGAACGGGCGGGCCATCGACACCATGTCGGCGTCGCCTTCGGCCAGTACCTGCTCGGCGACTTCCGGGGTGTTGATGCGGTTGGTGGTGATCAGCGGAATACCGATCTCGCCGCGCAGCTTGGCGGTGACCTTGGTGAAGGCCGCGCGCGGCACCTTGGTGGCGATGGTCGGGATACGCGCCTCGTGCCAGCCGATGCCGGTGTTGATCAGCGTCGCGCCGGCCTTTTCGATGGCCTTGGCCAGCAGGACGATCTCGTCCCAGGTGCTGCCGCCTTCCACCAGGTCGAGCATCGACAGGCGATAGATGATGATGAAGTTCGGGCCCACGGCCTCGCGCACGCGGCGGACGATTTCCACCGGCAGGCGCATGCGGTTCTCGTAGCTGCCACCCCAGCGGTCGGTGCGGTGGTTGGTGTGGGCGACCAGGAACTGGTTGATGAAGTAGCCTTCGGAACCCATGATCTCGACGCCGTCGTAGCCGGCGACCTGGGCCAGGCTGGAGCAGTTGACGAAGTCGGCGATCTGCTTCTCGATGCCCTCTTCATCCAGCTCGCGCGGCTTGAACGGGTTGATCGGCGCCTGGATGGCGCTGGGTGCGACGGACTTGGGGCTGTAGGCATAGCGGCCGGCGTGGAGGATCTGCATGCAGATCTTGCCGCCCGCCTCGTGCACCGCCTGGGTGACGATCTTGTGCTTCTCGGCTTCCTCGGCGGTGCTCAGCTTGGCCGCGCCGGCATACACACCGCCCTCCTCGTTCGGGCCGATGCCGCCGGTGACCATCAGGCCGACGCCACCACGGGCGCGCTCGGCGAAGTACGCCGCCATGCGCTCGAAGCCCTGCGGCTTTTCCTCCAGGCCAGTGTGCATGGAGCCCATCAGGGTGCGGTTGCGCAGGGTGGTGAAGCCCAGGTCCAGCGGTGCGAGCAGGTGCGGGTAAGTGGCGGTCATGATTCCTCCGGCATTCACGATGATGCCGCGCCCTCAGCCTGCGCTCGCGGAACGGCGGGGCATGGGGCGCGGTCGGTATGGGGCAGACTCTAAGGAGCGCACCCTCGCCGCTCAATGATCGAAAATGACAAGTTACTGACCCAAGATGACACCCCAGCTTGGCAACGCCCGGCCCAACCCCTACCCTGTGGTGCATTCCATGAGTACCCGTCCTTTATGCGCAAGCTGATCTTCCTCGTCCTGGTGATCCTCTTCGCCGGCTATGCCGGTTGGGCGGAGCGCCGCCCGGTGGGCCACTACCTGTCCGACCTGCGCAGCCAGGTCGTGCTCAACCAGGGCCAGCCGGCCGAGCGCGGCAACCTGCTGGGCGTGCAGCCGGAGCTGTTCACCCAGGACTACCAGAGCGTCGAGCGCCTGCGCCTGAAGTTCCATGCCTACCTGGCCAAGGCCCGCGACGAGGGGCTGATCAACCCGCGCACCGTGGTGGTATTCCCCGAGCACATCGGCACCTGGCTGGTGGCCGCCGGCGAGAAGCCCGAGGTCTACCAGACCGAACACCTCACCGAGGCCATGGAATGGATGGCCGCCAGCAACCCGCTGAAACTGGCGCGCGGCTGGCTCGGCGCCAAGGGCGAGGACCGCATGGCCGACGCCCTGTTCCGCATGAAGGCGGTGGACATGGCCCACGACTACCAGACGCTGTTCGGCTCCCTGGCGAAGGAGTTCGGCGTGACCATCGTCGCCGGCTCCATCGTGCTGCCCAACCCGCGCATCGTCGAGGGGCAGATCCGCACCGGCAATGGCCGGCTCTACAACGTCACCCAGGTCTTCGGCAGCGACGGCCTGCCGCTGGGCAAGCCGCAGCGCAAGCTGTTCCCCATCGATGCGGAGCAAGGCTTCACCCGCGGCGGCGATGCCGACGATCTGCAAGTGCTGCAGACCCCGGCCGGCCGCCTGGGCGTGCTGGTCTGCGCCGACAGCTGGTACCCGGCGAGCTACAGCGCGCTGGCATCGAACAAGCCCGACATCATTGCGGTGCCCGCCTTCCTCACCGGCAACGGCAGCTGGAGCAAGCCGTGGAAGGGCTACAACGGCGGCGCCACGCCCGGCGACGTCAGCCTCAAGCCCGGCGCGCTCTCCGAAGGCGAAGCCTGGGAGCGCCTGGCCCTGGCTGGCCGGCTCAAGGCAAGCGGCGCCCATGCCGGTATCACCGTATTCCTGCGGGGGCACCTCTGGGACCTGGGCAGCGACGGCCGCAGCCTGGTCGTCGACGGCGACGGCCATGCCCTGGCGCCTGACGGCCCCGGCGCGCGCCTGATCAACCTCTGGCTATGACCCGCGCGACGATGCGCCTTGGCGACCTCTCGGTGGGCTTCGTTCACAGCCTCGCCGACGCGCTGGCGGAAAGCGGCGTCGCCCCGCAGCCGCTGCTGGAACAATACGGCCTGGACGTGGCGCGCCTGGGCGAACCCGGCGCGCGCCTGTCGATCCCCCGCTACATGCGCCTGGGCCACGCGGCCATCCAGCAGAGTGGCGACCCGGCCCTGGGCCTGCGCATGGGGCGCTTGAGCCGGCCGAGCCAGAGCGGTCTGGCCGGCGTCACCGCCGCACAGGCCCCCAACCTGCGCGCCGCCGCCCGAGCGCTGATCCGCTTCGAGCCGCTGTACGCACAGAACTACCGCGGCCAGAGCAGCTTCATCGAGGATGCCGGCGGCGCCTGGCTGCGCTTCTATTCCATCAGCCCGTACAACGCCTATAACCGCTTCGTGGTGGACTCGGTCCTGGCTGGATGGGTCAGCATGCTCGGCAGCATCGGCGCGCAGCCGCTGCGCCCGGAGAAGATCGAGATCGAGTACCCGGCGCCCGCCTGGGCCTCGCGCTTCGAAGAACTGCTCGGATGCCCGGTGGAGTTCGCTGCGCAGCACAACCAACTGCGCCTGGACCAGGCAGCGCTGGCGCGCGCCAACCCGGACCACTGCCCGAGTACCTGGCGGCAATTGCTGGATATCTGCGAAAAGGAACTGGAGCAGCTGACCCGTACGCGCAGCCTGCGCGAGCGCGTCGCCCAATTGCTGGGCCCGATGCTCAACGGCCGCGAACCGGACCTGGAGGAAGTGGCCGCGCGGCTAAAGCTGCCGACCTGGACACTGCGGCGCAAGCTGGCCGAGGAAGGTACGCAGTTCCGCAGCATCCTCAACGATACCCGCCGCGACCTGGCGATGATCTACATCCGCGACACGGACCTGGCCTTCGGCGAGATCGCCTACCTGCTCGGCTTCGCCTCCGCGGAGGCCTTCCAGCGCGCCTTCAAGCGCTGGAGCGGGCAGACTCCCGGGGAATTCCGCCGCGCCCAGCGCCACAGCGCCTGATCACATCTCCGTGGCGTCGTCGGCCGGCTCCGGCAGATCCTGTTCCACGGCATGTTGTTCCAGCAGTTCTTCCTGATAGTCGTCCATTGGCTTTTCTCCTGACCGTTTGATCGGGTTTTAGCAAAGACCATGGGGAAAAAGCTAGACGGCAAAGGTGAACGGGCTGTGACAGCGTCTTACAGCGCAGCAGTAGGATTTTTCGGGCGAGAACGAAAAAGCCCTCAGGTATCGCTACCTGAGGGCTTTCGAATATGGCGCAGCGGACGGGACTCGAACCCGCGACCCCCGGCGTGACAGGCCGGTATTCTAACCGACTGAACTACCGCTGCGTGTCGGTTGGACTTTCGTCCGGTACAGCAACCTCCTGGCGCCTGGAGTGAATCACTCGACAAGCCGGTTCGGGTTAGGAACCAAGGAGGGGGGAAATGGCGCAGCGGACGGGACTCGAACCCGCGACCCCCGGCGTGACAGGCCGGTATTCTAACCGACTGAACTACCGCTGCGCGTAACTGCGAGAGTGGTGGGTGATGACGGGATCGAACCGCCGACCCTCTGCTTGTAAGGCAGATGCTCTCCCGGCTGAGCTAATCACCCTTCGTCTCGAAGTGGGGCGCATTCTACAGCCGGCAGAACCTAAGTCAATGCCCTGATTGAAATTTTTTTCATTTTCTTCAAAAAAGGATCGGCGAACAGGTGCACTGGTAGGGAAGCACTGCGTCAACCTATAGGAGCGCGCCATGCGCGCGATCGCGGGCAAGGCCCGCTCCTACAACTGGGCTCCGGTACTCGAACGGATCTACTGCAGAGACCAACCGGAAAAGAAAAAGGGCGACCCCAGGGCCGCCCTCCTCTTCCACGCCCGACGGTCAGTCGAGGTAGATCATCTTGCGCGTCATGCCGCCATCGATCACCAGCTCCTGGCCCGTGACGAAGCCGGCGCTGTCGCCGATCAGCCAGGCCACCGCCGAGGCGATGTCCTCTACCGTGCCGACGCGGCCGACCAGGTGCTGGTCATGGTCCAGTTCGGTCAGCGGCGCGGCCTCGCGCTCGCGCAGGTCGCGGGCGTCGATCCAGCCGGGGGAAATCGCATTGACGCGAATCTCCGGGCCCAGGCTGCTGGCCAGGGCATGGGTCAAGGACAGCAGCCCACCCTTGCTTGCCGCGTAGGCTTCGGAATTCGGCTCGGACTGGTGCGCGCGGGTGGAGGCGATGTTGACGATGGCACCACTGTGCGCGCGCAGGTACGGCGCGCAGTGCTTGGCCAACAGCATCGGGCCGGTGAGGTTCACCGCCAGGGTGCGGTTCCACTCATTCAGGCCAAGCCCTTCCAACGGCGTATTGTGCGGCCGGGCGATGGCGGCGTTGCTCACCAGCGCATCGAGGCGACCGAACTGGCCGATCAGCTCGGCCACGGCCGCGGCCACCTGCCCTTCGCTGGCCACGTCCAGTGCGATGAAGCTGGCGCGCTCGCCCAGTGCTGCCGCGACTTTCGGGCCACGCTCGCGGTCGATATCCGCCAGCACCACCTGCCAGCCCTCGGCGACCAGCCAGGCGGCGACGCCCAGGCCGATGCCATGCGCTGCACCGGTGACCAGCACCACCCGGCCGTTGCCCAGGGCTTCCATCACACTCACAGCGCAGCCAGGCCTCGCGCCAGGTCAGCCTGGATGTCGTCGACATCTTCCAGGCCCACGGCAACGCGGATCAGGTTGTCACGGATACCCGCGTTCTCCCGCTCGGCCGGCGACAGACGACCATGGGAGGTGGTCGCCGGGTGAGCGATGGTGGTCTTGGTATCACCCAGGTTGGTGGTGATGGAGATCATCCGGGTGGCGTCGATGCAGCGCCAGGCGGCAGCCTTGTCGCCCTTCACCTCGAAGCTCACCACGGCGCCGAAGCCCTTCTGCTGGCACTTGGCAAGCTCGTGCTGCGGGTGACTGGTCAGGCCCGCGTAATACACGCGCTCCACACCGGGCTGTTGCTCCAGCCACTCGGCAACCCGTTGCGCCGAGGCACTGTGGGCCTGCATGCGCACGCGCAGGGTTTCCAGGCCCTTGATGAAGATCCAGGCGTTGAACGGGCTCAGGGTCGGGCCGGCGGTACGCAGGAAACCGACGACCAGCTCCATGTGCACGCGGCGACCGGCAACCACGCCGCCCATGGTACGGCCCTGGCCGTCGATGTACTTGGTCGCCGAGTGGATGACCACGTCCGCGCCCAGTTTCAGCGGCTGTTGCAGCGCCGGGGTGCAGAAGCAGTTGTCCACCGCCAGCAGCGCGCCCTTGGCATGGGCAATCTCGGCCAGCGCGGCGATGTCCACCAGTTCGGCCAGCGGGTTGGACGGCGATTCGACGAAGAACAGCTTGGTGTTCGGCTTGCAGGCCGCTTCCCAGGCTTTCAGGTCGCTCAGCGGCGGGTAGTCCACTTCGATGCCGAAGCGCTTGAAGTACTTCTCGAACAGGCTGATGGTCGAGCCGAACACGCTGCGCGACACCAGCACGTGGTCGCCGGCGCTGCACAGGCTCATCACCAGGGAGAGGATCGCCGACATCCCGGTGGACGTCGCCACTGCCTGCTCGGCGCCTTCCAGCGCGGCGATGCGCTCCTCGAAGGTGCGCACCGTGGGGTTGGTGTAGCGCGAGTAGACGTTGCCCGGCACTTCACCGGCGAAACGTGCGGCCGCATCGGCGGCGCTGCGGAACACGTAGCTGGAGGTGGTGAACAGGCCTTCGCCGTGTTCCGCCTCCGGGGTGCGGCGCTGCCCGGCGCGCACTGCGAGGGTGTCGAAGCCGACACCCTCCAGGTCGCTGTCCAGCCGGCCGGCTTCCCAATCCTGAGCCATGCCTGCTCTCCTTAGTCGTTATAGAGATCGATGATGGCGCTGACCGCGGCACCCTTGGTCTTGGTGGCGTCGTTGCGCGCCTGGTCGATCTTGTTCAGATAGGCTTCGTCGACGTCGCCGGTGACGTACTCACCGTTGAACACGGCGCAGTCGAAGTGGTCGATCTTGATCTTGCCGCCCTCGGTGGATTCGATCAGGTCCTGCAGGTCCTGATACACCAGCCAGTCGGCGCCGATCAGCTCGCCGACTTCCTCGGTGCTGCGGTTGTGCGCGATCAGCTCGTGGGCGCTCGGCATGTCGATGCCGTAGACGTTGGGGTAGCGCACCGCGGGGGCGGCGGAGCAGAAGTAGACGTTCTTCGCGCCGGCCTCGCGGGCCATCTGGATGATCTGCTTGCAGGTGGTGCCGCGGACGATGGAGTCGTCCACCAGCATCACGTTCTTGCCGCGGAATTCCAGCTCGATGGCGTTGAGCTTCTGGCGCACCGATTTCTTGCGCGCGGCCTGGCCGGGCATGATGAAGGTACGGCCGATGTAGCGGTTCTTCACGAAGCCTTCGCGGAACTTCACGCCCAGGCGGTTGGCCAGCTCCAGCGCGGCGGTACGGCTGGTGTCCGGGATCGGGATGACCACGTCGATATCGTGGTCCGGACGTTCGCGCAGGATCTTGTCGGCCAGCTTCTCGCCCATGCGCAGGCGCGCCTTGTAGACCGAGATGCCGTCGATGATGGAGTCCGGGCGGGCGAGGTAGACGTGCTCGAAGATGCACGGCGAGTACTGCGGGTTAGCCGCGCACTGGCGGGTGAACAGCTTGCCTTCTTCGGTGATGTACACCGCTTCGCCCGGCGCCAGGTCGCGGATCAGGGTGAAGCCGAGGACGTCCAGGGCCACGCTTTCCGAGGCGATCATGTATTCCACGCCGTTCTCGGTGTGACGCTGGCCGAAGACGATCGGGCGGATCGCGTGGGGATCGCGGAAGCCGACGATGCCGTAGCCGGTGATCATCGCCACCACGGCGTAACCGCCGACGCAGCGGGCATGCACGCCCGCCACCGCGGCGAACACGTCTTCCTCGGTGGGCTGCAGCTTGTTGCGCACCGCCAGCTCATGGGCGAATACGTTGAGCAGCACCTCCGAGTCGGAGTTGGTGTTCACGTGGCGCAGGTCGGATTCGTAGATCTCCTTGGCCAACTGCTCGACGTTGGTCAGGTTACCGTTGTGCGCCAGGGTGATGCCGTAGGGCGAGTTGACGTAGAACGGCTGCGCTTCGGCCGAGCTGGAGCTGCCCGCGGTGGGGTAGCGCACGTGGCCGATGCCGATCTTGCCGACCAGGCGCTGCATGTGGCGCTGCTGGAAGACATCACGGACCAGGCCGTTGTCCTTGCGCAGGTACAGACGGTCGTCCTGACAGGTGACAATCCCCGCAGCGTCCTGGCCACGATGCTGGAGAACGGTGAGCGCGTCATAGAGCGCCTGATTGACGTTCGACTTGCCCACGATACCGACGATGCCACACATGCGACGCAACCCCTAGTTGGTTTCAGGCTAAAACAATTCCGTAGCTGGCAGTATCCACCGGACCTGCCATAGCGGCGACGGCTACCCGTCGCCTCCGCCCGCCCGTCACTGGGCCGGCAGCATCGACCCCACTCCGGATGGCGGAGTGATGGTCACGCCGGACATCCACTGCCCGGCAAACGTCAGGATGAAATTCTTCGACCAGTCGGCGACCATCAGGAAATGCGGCATCAGCACCGATTGCTGCCACCACGGGTCCTGTTGCACCGGCGCCAGGCTCAGCAGGCCGACCAGCAGTACCACCAGCAGCACGCCACGAGCGCCGCCGAAGACCATGCCGAGCACACGGTCGGTACCGGACATGCCGGTTACCCGCACCAGCTCGCTGATAAGGAAGTTGACCAGCGCACCCAACAGCAGCGTGACGACGAACAACAGGGCGCACGCGGCGATGACACGCCCCGAGGGCAGCTGAATGTAGGGTGCGAGATGCTCGGCCAGGGCGCCGCCGAACATCCAGGCGACCGCGCCGGCTACGATCCAGGTGACCAGCGACAGGGCTTCCTTGACGAAACCACGGCTCAAGCTGATCAGGCTGGAAATGACGATGATGCCGATCATCGTCCAATCGACCCAGGTAAATGCCACGTTGCGGCCCAGAAACGGAAAGGCCCCGCATTTTAGCAGAGGCCTTCGATTTAGAAGAGCCCCAGTTTGTCATGGGGCCGATTGAGAAAAGCTAACGAACGCTCTCAGCCACGCTCAGGCTGGAAACGCACGACGAAACCATTGAGCTTCTGCTGCTTGCCCAGCTGGTCGCGCAGGCGGTCCGCCTCGGCGCGCTCGACCACCGGGCCGACGAACACCCGGTTCATACCGTCGAAGCTGCGCACGTAGGCGTTGTAGCCCTGGCTGCGCAGGGACTTCTGCAGTTCGTCGGCGCGGGCGCGATTGGACAGGCTGGCCAATTGCACCGACCAGCTCACCGGCAGGTTGTTGCTGTCCAGGCGCTGCGCCGGCTGTTGCGCGGCAGCGGCCGGAGTGGCGCTGGCCTGGGCCTGGGCAGGCTGCTGCACCGGAGCGGCTGGCTTGGGAGCGGCCGGTTGCGCGGCCGGCGCCTTCGGCGGGGTCGGCTGCGCCTGCTGGGTCGGCAGGCTGGCAATCGGCGCGGAAGGCGTTTGCGCGGCAGGCGCCTCGGCCGGCGGCACGGCGTTGTCGGCGTCCTCAGCCTGCGGCTCGGGAACTTCGGTCGGTTGCACTTCGACGGTGGGCATGGCCGGCGGTTTAGGCATCACCGGCGCCTCGACCACCACCTGGCGTACATCATCCTCGCGGGAGAACAGCATCGGCAGGAAGATCACCGCCAGTGCCAGCAGCACCAGCGCTCCGACTACCCGCTGCTTGAGCCCCTTATCGAGCAACGCCATGCAACCACTCCCCTCAGGTCCACTTATTGAGCAGCTCATCGAGCCGCTTATTGAGCAGCCTTGGCGAGCCACTCCAGGGCATCCGCCACGCTGTAGAACGAACCAAACACCAGAATCTCGTCGTCGGCGCTCGCTGCATCGCACTGCGCCGCCAGCGCCGCGGCGATATCGCCATGGCAACCGACCTGGGCCCCGCGAGCCTGCAGCGCCGCCGCCAGCTCTGCGGCGGGACGGCTGCGGCCGGTAGGCAGCGGCGCGACGGCCCAATCCTGCACCAAGCCGAGCACGGGTTCCAGTACGCCGTCGAGATCCTTGTCCGCCAGCAGGCCGAACACCGCGTGGCGCACACCCTTGGGCGGCGCCGCGCGCAAGCGGCCGGCGAGATACTGCGCCGCGTGCGGATTATGCCCGACGTCGAGCAGCAAGTGGCGCTCTTCGCCATGCCACTGCACGGTGCGCCGGTCCAGGCGCCCGGTGACGCGGGTGCGCTGCAGCGCGGCGACCAGTTGTGCAGGCTGCCACGGCAGGTCCAGCAAGGCATAGACCTGCAAGGCCAGCGCTGCGTTCTCCATCGGCAGCTCGAGCAGCGGAAGATTGTGCAGGCTCAGCGCTTCGCCCGTGGCGGAGCGACCGCGCCAGTGCCAGTCGCCCTCGCCCATCGCCAAGTCGAAGTCGCGACCGCGCAGGGCCAGCGGCGAACCCAGCGCACGCGCCTGCTCCAGGATCGGTGCCGGCGGCTCCAGGTCACCACAGACGGCCGGCTTGCCCGCGCGGAAGATGCCGGCCTTCTCGAAGGCCACGCTTTCCCGCGTGTCGCCCAGCCAGTCGGCGTGGTCGATGCCGATGCTGGTGACCACGGCAATGTCGGAGTCGATCAAGTTGACCGCATCCAACCGACCGCCCAGGCCGACTTCCAGCACCACGGCGTCCAACCTGGCGCGCTCGAACAGCCAGAAGGCCGCGAGGGTGCCCATCTCGAAATAGGTGAGGGAGATTTCGCCTCTGGCCGCCTCGACGGCGGCGAAGGCTTCGCAGAGCGCAGCGTCGCTGGCTTCGGCGCCATCGATGAGCACGCGCTCGTTGTAACGCAGCAGGTGCGGCGAGCTGTACACGCCGACACGCTGGCCCTGCTCGCCCAGCAGGGCGGCGAGGAAGGCGCAGGTGGAGCCCTTGCCGTTGGTGCCGGTAACGGTCACCACGCGGGGCGCGGGGCGCCCCAGGCCAAGCCGGCCAGCCACTTCACGGGAGCGGTCCAGCCCCATGTCGATTGCCGTGGGGTGGAGTTGTTCGAGATAGCTGAGCCAGTCGGCAAGGGTACGTTGGGTCATCCTGCGAGCGCGGTACTTGGAGTGTGGGTGAACTTGGCGAGCAGCTTGGCCAGACGCTCACGCATTTCGGAACGGTGCACGATCATGTCGATGGCGCCGTGCTCCAGCAGGAATTCGCTGCGCTGGAAGCCTTCGGGCAGCTTCTCGCGCACGGTCTGCTCGATCACCCGCGGGCCGGCGAAGCCGATCAGGGCGCGCGGCTCGCCGACGATCACGTCGCCGAGCATCGCCAGGCTCGCGGACACGCCGCCGTAGACCGGGTCGGTCAGCACGGAGATGAACGGAATGCCTTCTTCGCGCAGGCGAGCCAGTGCGGCGGAGGTCTTGGCCATCTGCATCAGGGAGATCAGCGCTTCCTGCATGCGCGCGCCACCCGAGGCGGAGAAGCAGATCATCGGGCAACGGTTTTCCAGGGCGTAGTTGGCCGCGCGTACGAAGCGCTCGCCGACGATGGAGCCCATGGAGCCGCCCATGAAGGAGAATTCGAAGGCGCTGACCACGACCGGCAGGCCCATCAGCTTGCCGCTCATGGAGATCAGCGCGTCCTTCTCGCCGGTATCCTTCTGCGCGGCGGTCAGGCGGTCCTTGTACTTCTTGCTGTCGCGGAACTTCAGGCGGTCCACCGGCTCCAGCTCGGCGCCCAGCTCCTCGCGGCCTTCTTCATCGAGAAAGATATCGATGCGCGCACGCGCGCCGATGCGCATGTGGTGATCGCACTTGGGGCAGACGTCGAGGGTCTTTTCCAGCTCCGGGCGGTACAGCACCGCTTCGCAGGACGGGCACTTGTGCCACAGGCCTTCCGGTACCGAGCTCTTCTTCGCCTCGGAACGCATGATGGAAGGGATCAGCTTGTCTACCAGCCAGTTGCTCATGCTCTCGTCTCCAGTGCAGGGGCGCGGCGCGATGGGTTGCGCGTGCCTCTGAGCAAATTCATCGTCGCGGTTCCGACCTCAAGGCCGGAACGCCTCGCAAACAAAGGCGCCGCCTGGGGCGTCGCCACGGATACAGCTCTCGATGCGGGCCACCGGCGGGCAGGCCATGACGATAGCCCTGCTGCGATGACGCCCAGCGCTACCCGCGGGTAGCGATTGGGTAGTGGACGGCGGCTGGCCGCTCGTCGTCACATGAAGATTCCGCGTCAGGCCACCGAACGGCATTGCGCGATGAAATCACGGATCTTCTGCGCATCCTTGATGCCCTTGCTCGCCTCCACCCCGCCGCTGACGTCCACGGCGTAGGGCCGCACCTGGGTGATGGCATCCGCCACGTTGGCGGCCGTCAGGCCGCCGGCCAGGATCAACGGGCGCTGCACATCCCTGGGCACCAGGGACCAGTCGAAGGCCAGCCCGGTTCCGCCCGGCACGCCTTCGACGTAGGTGTCGAGGAGGAAGCCGCTGGCCTGCGGATATTTCGCAATCTGCGCCGCCACATCGTCGCCGGGCTTCACCCGCAGCGCCTTCAGGTAGCGCTTGTGCCAGCCGGAGCAGGCCTCGGGCGTCTCGTCGCCATGGAATTGCAGGACATCCAGCGGCACCGCATCGAGGATTTCCCCCAGTTCGCAGCGGCTGGCGTCGACGAACAGGCCGACGGTGCTGACGAAGGGAGGCAGTGCGGCGACGATCGCCCGCGCCTGCTGGATGCTGACCGCGCGCGGGCTCTTGGCGTAGAACACCAGGCCGATGGCGTCGGCCCCCGCCTCGGCGGCGGCCAGGGCATCCTCGACGCGGGTAATACCGCAGATTTTGATGCGAACGGCGGACAAGATGCGGCAACCTTCAGGCAAGTGATCGGCCGATGGTAGCAAATGCCCCTGGCATCGTCAGCCAACGATATCCGGCAAACTTGAAAGGAAATGTGGCCCCAGGTAGCGCTCGGGCAACACGAACTCTTCGGGATATTCCACGCGCACCAGGTACAGGCCATAGGGATGCGCGGTCACGCCGCCGGCACGCCGGTCGCGCGCTGCCAACACCTCTGCCGCCCACTCCACCGGCCGCTCGCCGGCGCCGATGGTCATCAGCACGCCGGCAAAATTGCGCACCATGTGGTGCAGGAACGCGTTGGCGCGGATATCCAGCACGATGAAGCGACCGTGCTCGATCACTTCCAGGTGGTGCACCGTCTTCACCGGCGACTTGGCCTGGCACTGCACGGCGCGGAACGATGTGAAGTCGTGGGTGCCGACCAGCGCCCTCGCCGCCTCGCGCATGCGCGAGACGTCCAGCGGCCGGTGGTTCCAGGTGACCTCCTCGGCCTGGTGCGCCGGGCGGATCGGATCGTTGTAGATCACGTAGCGGTAGCGCCGCGCCATGGCGCTGAAGCGGGCATGGAAGTGCGCCGGCATCACCTTGGCCCAGGTCACGCTGATATCGCCCGGCAGATTGGCATTGCTGCCCATGATCCAGGCCTTGAGCGGGCGCGCGACCGCGGTATCGAAATGCACGACCTGGCCGCTGGCATGCACGGCCGCATCGGTACGCCCGGCGCACATCAGCGAGACCGGCTCGTCCGCCACTTTCGACAGGGCTTTTTCCAGCGCCGCCTGCACGGACGGCACGCCGTCTTCCTGGCGTTGCCAGCCGCGATAACGCGCACCTTTGTATTCGACGCCCAGGGCAATCCTGGAAACGCCAACGGCGGCCGATTCGGCCGCCGCTGAGGGTACTGCTTCAATCATCTATCTGGAGCCTTCCGGCTCAGGCGATACGCCCGAGCAGTTCGCGCGCTTCCTGCTGCTGGTTGTCGTTACCCTCGGTGAGTACTTCGTCGAGGATGTCGCGGGCGCCTTCGGTGTCGCCCATATCGATGTAGGCACGCGCCAGGTCGAGTTTGGTGGCCGCTTCGTCGGCGCCGGAGAGGAAATCGAACTCGTCCTCGTCGTCGGCGTCGGCGCCCGGCAGGTCCAGATCGCCCGCGGCGAAGCTGTCGTCTGCCAGCGGCTGGACGGCCGGCGCCTGGGGCTCGTCATCCTGAGCGGAGAGGCGATCCAGTTCGGCGCTCACTTCGTCCAGCTGAGCGGCGAAGCTGTCGTCGACCTTGGCCGGAGCCGGCTCATCGTCGGCCAGGGACAGATCGAAGTCATCCGGCAGGTCATCGGCCTGGGGCGCCTTGCTGTCGATATCCAGGCTGAACTCCTCGGGGCTCACGCCGGACAGCGACGCGGTATCGTCGTCCAGGCCCAGCAGGAAGTCGTCTTCCGCCGAAGCCAGGGTGGCAGCACCGTCCTTTTCCAGGTCCTTGTCCAGGTCCAGGGAGAAATCGCCCAGGTCGTCAGCCAGCGACGGGGTCTCGACCTTCGCGGCCGGCTGCTCCGGCAGGTCCAGATCGAAGGCGAAGTCGTCCTCCAGCTGGGCGCTCGGCGCTTGCGCCGGCGAAGCCTCCAGGCTCAGGTCGTCATCGAGATCGAAGTTGCCGAAGGATAGCTCGTCGCTCGGCGGGGCGGCCGGGGCGGCCGGGGCGGCAGGCTTGTCGTCGCCCAGGTCGAGGTCATCCAGCGCCAGGTCGAAGGCATCGTCCAGGTCGCCATGGGGATGCGCAGCGGGCTGCGAGGTCGCGGCGGGAGTCTCGACCTCGAAGTCGTCCAGGCTGAAGCCGTCGAGATCGTCCTTCTCGGCCAGCGCGGCAGCGGCCAGGCCACCCCCGACGGCCGCCAGGGCGACCATGCCCGGATAGCGGGATTTGAGTTGCTCGACCTGCGGCTCAGCGCCGCCGATCTCGCGCAGTTCGTTTTCCTGGCGGGCGAAGCCTTCGCGGTCACCGATCTCGGCGTAGACCTCCATCAGCTTCAGGCGCAGGTCGGTGCGCTGCGGCTCGTCGTAGATGGCGCCCTGCAGCAACTCGGCGGCCTGGTTGAAGCGGCCGTATGCGATGTAGATGTCCGCCTCGCCCAGCGCATCGCTGGTCTGCGCGGCGACGCGCTCGGGTGCAGCCTGGACGGGAGCGGCGACTTCGGCGGCCTGCGGCACGTCGAGGGTGTCCAGTTCGCTGCCGGCGAGCGTCAGGTCGTCGTCCAGGTGCGGCTCGTCGTCGCCCGCGTAGGCAGCAAGGCTTTCCTGCTCCTTCGCGGCACGGCGGCGGGAAATGATCATCAGCAGGACCAGCAGCGCGAGCAGCGCACTGCCGGCGATGGCGCCCAGCCAGAGCGGGTTGGCGAGAATCTCGTCGATGAAGCTGGTTTCGGCCTGGGCAGCCGGCGCAGCGACCGGTGCAGGAGCGGGCGCGGGCTTCTGCGCCTCAGGCGCAGGGGTCGGCGCGGCGGGTGCCGGAGCAGGCGCGGGTGCCGGTTGCGGTTGAGCTTCCGCGGCGGGAGCCGGCGGCGTACCGGCATCGCCAGCCGGCGCCGGAGCGGCGGGTTGTTCTGCGGCTGCCGGAACCGGCGCAGTGCCCGGCTGGGCAGCAGCGTCGCCGCCCGGCTGCGGTGTAGGCACGGCGGCGGCGCCATTGGCTGCGGCAGCCTTGTCGTTGCCCAGCTCGCTTTGCAGTTTCGCCAGTTGGGCGTCCTTCAGCGCAATGAGTTTCTGCAGCTTGTCCATCTGGCTCTGCAGGTCGCTCATGCGGCTGGTCAGCTCCTCGTTCTCACGACGGGTGCTGTCGAGGCTTTCCTTGGTCACGGCCAGCTTGTCGGCGACGGCCTGGCCGTCCTTGCTGCCCTTGTCGCCACCCTTGGCCTTGCCGTTCTCGCCGGAGAGCAGGCGCAGGCTGTCCTTGGTGTCGGCCTGGGCCGGTGCATTGCCGGCATTGGCGCGCGGCGTGGCGTCCAGCTGACGGGCGCCGCCGGTGGGCAGGCTGCGGCCTTCGCGCCAGGCGGTGTACTGCTGGTTGACCTCGGCGACGGCGGCCGGCTGGGTGCGTGCCTTGATCTGCTCGGCATCGGGCAGGCGCAGCACCTGGCCGCTCTTCAGGCGGTTGATGTTGCCGCCGAGGAAGGCGTCAGGGTTGAGGTCCTGGATGGCCAGCATGGTCTGCTGCACGGAAACGCTGCCGTCCGGGCGCGCACGAGCGGCGATTTCCCAGAGGGTGTCATTCTTGCCGGTACGGTATTCGTTGCCTTCCAGGCGGCGCGACGGCGCAGCCGGAGCGGCGCTGGGCGCAGGCGTAGCACGCGGCGCGGCGGGGGCGGACGGGCGCACCACCGGTGCGGGGGCGGCCATCGGCGCGCGCGGCACGGCGGCGGCGGTCTGCGGGGAATACAGCGGCGGGTCGAGCAGCACGGTGTACTCGCGCAGCAAGCGACCGTTGGGCCAGACGACTTCCACGAGGAAGTTCAGGTACGGCTCCTGCACCGGACGGTCGGAGGTCACGCGGATGACGCTCTTGCCGTTGGGCTTGACGATGGGCGTGAACTTCAAGCCGGTCAGGAAGTACTGGCGGTCGACGCCGGCCTTGTTGAAGTCTTCCGGCGAAGCCAGCTTGGGGATCACCTCGGCGGCGGACAGATCGCGAACTTCGACCAGGTCGATCTCGGCATCCAGCGGCTGGTTCAGCGCCGAACGCAGGTGGATATCCCCCAACCCCAGCGCATGCGCCATGCCCGAGGTCAGTGCCGAAGCAGCTGCGATTGCCTGCACCAGTTTGCGAAGCCGGACCATATAGTAATCCCTTGTTTTAATAGCTTTTTTCTGGATTAGAACGACGTCTATCGGGCGCCGCTGCCCACTACACCCTCCGTTTTCACGGCGGTGCTCTCCCCTGTCAGCGGCGTTCCGGCCAGTATTGCCAAGCTAGAATACTTCTTCAAATATTCGGTAAGTATCTTTTACAGATAGTGTTTTATCAACAATTCGCCCAAGTTCACAGCATTTAGGGCTGCGCCTTTTCTCACATTATCTGACGCAATCCACAAATTCAGTTCGCACGAATCTGTCAGACCGGTCCGTAGGCGACCGACATACACACTATCCTGTCCCTGCGCGTCGCCGATGACGGTCGGGTAATCATCTTCCACCAGCTCGATACCGTCGGCAGCGTCCAGCGCGGCGCTGACGGCAGAGAGGGAAACCGGCGCCGCCGCCTTGATAGATACCATCAGTGTGTCGCCAAAGAATACCGGCGCCAGACTACAGGTCACACTCAGGCCCTCCCGCAGCTCCGGGAACAGCACGGCGAGCTCGGCCGCCGTGCGCCGCTCGACGACGGAATAGCCCAGCTCATCGACGCCGCCCAGTTGCGCCAGCATGTTGAAGGCGAACTGGCGATCCACCAGGCGCGGCTCCAGCGGGCGGGCGTTGAGCAGTTCGGCGGTCTGCCGCGCCAGCTCCTGCACGCCCTCGCGCCCCAGGGCGGAGGCAGACAGGCATGCAGCGACGTTGACCTGGCGCAGCTCCAGCACGCTGCGCAGTGCGGCCAGCACTTCGGCGACCTCGGCAGCGGGCGCGGCCGGCGCGGCAATCCGCGCGGGCAGTGACAGGGTTTCCAGGGCCTCGCCATTCACACAGGCCTGGGCCAGCAGCGCCGCATCCTGGTTCAGCGAGGCACCACTGAGGTCGATCACGCTGCAGCCAGCCTGCTGGGCCCGGGCAGCGCACTCGACAGCCGCGTCGGCGGCCACGGACAGGAAGGCCAGGCGCACCTTGGCGAAATCGAATTCATCGAGCTTGCCGACCCGGATGTTGCGCCCACGGAAGGCGATCGACTTGCCGGCGGATTCGCCGCTGGCCAGCAGATACAGGTTGGCGACGGGGAAGTCGCGCTCTTCCAGCAGTTCGACCAAAGCCTCGCCAACGAGCCCAGTGGCGCCTACTACGGCGATGTCGAGTGTTTCAGGCATCCGGAAATCTCACAAATCGGTGGGAAAAGTAGCGCAGCACTTTACTGCCCCCACCGGCGGCGAAGCAATCGAGGGCCCCGCCACCTATCGCCGCAGCTCAGGGGCGCGGCGCGGCGCCTTCGGCCTGGGCGGTCAGCGGGTTGGCCGCCTGTGCGACGTCGCCGGCTGCGGCCTGCGGCGTGCCCGCGGGCGCAACGCCCTGGGTCTTGGCGCGATCCTGCTCGGCCAGCCGCGCGATCAGGCCGGCGATCTGCGAATCCTTCAGTTCGATCAGCCTGTTCAGCTTCTGGGTCTGGCTTTCCAGGTCGGCAATCCGGCTGCGCAGTTCCTCACCTTCGCGACGGGCACTGTCCAGCCCCTCCTGGGCCACGGCCAGCTGTTCGGCCTCGACCTTGCCATGGTCCTTGCCTGGCTGACCGGAGAGCAGACGCAGGTTGTCACGCGCCGGGGCGTCGGCCGGCGCGCTGCCCGCCTCCGCCTTGTGCGTGGCATCGAGCTGGCGCCCCTGCTGGGCCACCTGCGGAGCGCGCTTGGCCTTCCACTCGGCATTCTGGCTTTGCACCTGGGCTACCGCCTGGGCGTGGCTCTGCTCGCGAACCTGCTGCTCGCTGGGCAGGCGCAGCACCTGGCCGACCTTGATGCGGTTGATGTTGCCGTCGACGAAGGCATCGGGGTTCATGCGCTGGATCGCCGCCATGGTCTGCATGACCGAGACGCTGGCAGAGGGGCGATTGCGCGAGGCGATATCCCACAACGCGTCGTTGCGCTGGATGCGATAGCTGTCCGCGGGCGGCGCGCTGGCCACCGGCGGCGCCACGGGCGGCGCAAGCGGCGCACGCGCAGCGGTCACCGGCGCAATGGCAGGCGGCGTAACCGGGCTGGCGAGGTAGGTCGGCGGATCGAGCAGCACCGTGAATTCGCGCACCAGGCGCCCCTGCGGCCAGACCACCTGCAGGACAAAGTTGACGTAGGGTTCGCGGATCGGCTTCGACGAACGGACGTGGATGACACCACGGCCGTTCTTGCCCAGGTCGGGGGTGAAGGTCAGCCCGCTGGTGACCACGCTGCGATCCACCCCCAGGCGCTCGAAGTCTTCCGCCGAGGCGAGGCTGACCACGACGTCGTCGGCGCTCAGGTCCGCCGCGCCACGCAGGTCGATATTGGCCGAGAGGTTCTGCCCCAGCGCAGCCCGCGAGGAGATGTCGCCCAGCTCCAGCGCGCCCGCCATGCCCGGCACGAACGCCGCGGCCACTGCCGTCGCCAACCACAATCTGTGTAACCGAGCCATGCTCTCCCCCGCTGCGTGCTTGCCATCGGCCGGCGCGAAAAGGCGCACCGAAACCTGTCCCCATGGACGGGCTGCGAGGATAGCGGCTGGTTCCCGGTGGCTTTTCCGGCTGCGTCACAGAAACCGGCGTCAAGGAGCCGACAGCCGCACGGGCTGGCGGTTTTGTGCGGCGGTTCACCTACACATAGGGAACTTATCGTGCTCCGAAAAGCACAACGCCGGCTCGAGGCCGGCGTTGTGGTGAACACGGAAAGGGGCGGATCAACGCTCCAGCAGGATACGCAGCATGCGGCGCAGCGGCTCGGCGGCGCCCCACAGCAGCTGGTCGCCCACGGTGAAGGCACCGATGTACTGCGAGCCCATGTTGAGCTTGCGCAGACGGCCGACCGGAACGCTCAGGGTGCCGGTAACGGCGGCCGGCGTCAGTTCGCGCATGCTGATTTCGCGCTGGTTCGGGATCAGCTTGACCCAAGGGTTGTGCTGGCTGATCAGGCCTTCGATGTCAGCCATCGGCACATCCTTGTTCAGCTTGATGGTCAGCGCCTGGCTGTGGCAGCGCATGGCGCCGATGCGCACGCAGATGCCGTCCACCGGGATCGGGTTCTTGAAGCGGCCAAGGATCTTGTTGGTTTCCGCCTGGCCTTTCCACTCTTCGCGGCTCTGGCCGTTGGGCAGTTCCTTGTCGATCCACGGGATCAGGCTGCCGGCCAGCGGCGCACCGAAGTTCTCGGTGGGCATGGCATCGCTGCGAATGGCTTCGGCGACCTTGCGGTCGATGTCGAGGATGGCGCTGGACGGGTTGGCCAGGTCATCGGCGACGGACGCGTTGATGGCGCCCATCTGCTTGATCAGCTCGCGCATGTTCTGCGCGCCGGCGCCCGAGGCCGCCTGGTAGGTCATGGCGCTCATCCACTCGACCAGGCCGGCTTCGAACAGGCCGCCCAGGGCCATCAGCATCAGGCTGACGGTGCAGTTGCCGCCGATGTAGTTCTTGGTGCCGGCGTCCAGCGAGTTGTCGATGACCTTGCGGTTCACCGGGTCGAGGACGATGACCGCGTCATCCTGCATGCGCAGGCTGGAGGCGGCGTCGATCCAGTAGCCCTGCCAGCCGGCTTCGCGCAGCTTGGGGAAGACTTCGCTGGTGTAGTCGCCGCCCTGGCAGGTCAGGATGACGTCGAGGGTTTTCAGTTCCTCGATGCTGTAGGCGTCCTTGAGGGGGGCAATGTCCTTGCCAATGGACGGACCTTCGCCACCCACGTTGGAGGTGGTGAAGAACACCGGCTCGATCAGGTCGAAGTCCCGCTCTTCCAGCATCCGCTGCATGAGCACCGAACCCACCATGCCACGCCAACCGATCAGACCTACACGCTTCATCGCTACTACACCTTCAAATATTTAGAGGGCCGTCGCTCCCGCCTGTGTGAACCTGGCCGGGAGCGAGCGAACCGGAGAGATTACAGATTCCGCAGCGCCGCGACTACCGCATCGCCCATTTCGCGGGTACCGACCTTGGTGCAGCCTTCGGACCAGATGTCGCCGGTGCGCAGGCCCTGGTCGAGCACCAGGCTGACCGCCTTCTCGATGGCATCGGCGGCAGCGCCTTCGTTGAAGGTGTAACGCAGCATCATCGAGACCGAGAGGATGGTCGCCAGCGGGTTGGCGATGCCCTTGCCGGCGATGTCCGGGGCGGAACCGTGGCACGGCTCGTACATGCCCTTGTTGTTCGAATCCAGCGAGGCAGAAGGCAGCATGCCGATGGAGCCGGTGAGCATGGAAGCTTCATCCGACAGGATGTCGCCGAACATGTTGTCGGTGACCATCACGTCGAACTGCTTGGGCGCACGCACCAGCTGCATGGCGGCGTTGTCGACGTACATGTGCGACAGCTCGATGTCCGGGTAGTCCTTGGCGACTTCCTCGACCACTTCGCGCCACAGCTGGCTGGAGGCCAGGACGTTGGCCTTGTCCACCGAGCACAGCTTCTTGTTGCGCACGCGGGCCATGTCGAAGCCGACACGGGCGATGCGGCGGATTTCGCTCTCGCTGTACGGCAGGGTGTCATACGCCTGGCGCTCGCCGTTCTCCAGCACGCGCTGCTCGCGTGGTTGGCCGAAGTAGATGCCGCCGGTCAGCTCGCGGACGATGAGGATGTCCAGGCCGGCGACCACTTCGGGCTTCAGGCTGGAGGCATCGGCCAGTTGCGGATAGAGGATGGCAGGACGCAGGTTGCCGAACAGGCCCAGTTGCGAGCGGATCTTCAGCAGGCCGCGCTCGGGACGGATGTCACGTTCGATCTTGTCCCACTTCGGGCCGCCCACGGCGCCCAGCAGCACGGCGTCGGCGTTGCGCGCGCGCTCCAGGGTCTCGTCGGCCAGCGGTACGCCGTGCTTGTCGATGGCGGCGCCGCCGATCACGTCTTCGGTCAGTTCGAAGCCCAGGGCGAACTTGTCGTTGGCCAGCTCCAGCACCTTGACCGCTTCGGCCATGATCTCCGGGCCGATACCGTCGCCGGGAAGAACCAGAATCTGTTTGCTCATCGCTTGTTTCCTTCGGAAAAGAGTAAAAGCCGCAGGCTCGTGACCGGAGCCTGCGGCTTGAAGCTTGTGGCTGCTATTTACTGGCCCAGAGCACCAGCACGTCGGTGCTGAAGGAGCCCTCGGCGTCGATCTCGAAATACTCGCGCACCTCGTCCCCCATCGACAGCTGCAGGGCACGAATGGCCTGGCGCATCACCTCGGGCGTGCGCATGCGCTCGACCCAGGAAGTGAACTCCAGGCGCAGGCGCTGGCGCTTGGCGGCCGTCACCGCAAGACCCGCCTCACCCACTAAACGCGCCCACTCCGACGGGGAGTAGTCACGCACGTGGCTGGTATCGCGCAGGACCTCGACAGTCTGCAGATAGGTGTCCAGCAGTGGCAAGCCCGGCGCCGCGACATCGATGAAGCAGGCCACGCCGCCCGGCTTGAGCACCCGGCGCACTTCGCGCAGCGCCTGGCCGACATCCCGCCAGTGGTGCGCGGAATAGCGGCTGAAGACGAAGTCGAACTCGCCGTCCTCGAACGGCAGCTGCTCGGCGGCGCCACAGCGGGTAGAGATATTGCCCAGGCCACGCTCGGCGGCGGCCGAGGCCACCACGTCGAGCATCTGCTGGGACAGGTCGTAGGCGATCACTTCATCGCAAAATTCCGCGATCTGGAAGCTCACGTGCCCAGCCCCGCAGCCAAGGTCCAGCACGCGCGAGCCGGCGTCAGCCGCCACGGTTTCGCGCAGCAGCGCGAATTCCTCGCCCTGGGCGTGTACGGCGCTGGTCAGGTAAGCGTTGGCCTGGGCGCCGAACTGGCGCTGGACCACGTGCTCGTGACGGCTCTCGGTCATGCTGTTCTCCTTGCTCGGTGGCGCGGCGCCGCTCAGGCGTCGCGGAACAACCAGGGCTGCCGCTGCTTGTAGCCGGCTTCGAAACTGCGGATGGCGTCGGCGTCCTGCAGGGTCAGGCCGATGTCGTCCAGGCCATTGAGCAGGCAATGCTTGCGGAATGCGTCCACGTCGAAGCTGTACTTTTTGCCGTCCGGGCGGGTCACGGTCTGCGCGGCCAGGTCGACGGTCAGTTGGTAACCCTCGGTGGCTTCGCACTGGGCGAACAGTTCGTCGACTTCTTCATCCTTCAGGATGATCGGCAGCAGGCCGTTCTTGAAGCTGTTGTTGAAGAAGATGTCGGCGAAGCTCGGCGCGATCACGGTGCGGAAACCGTACTCGTCCAGCGCCCACGGCGCGTGCTCGCGGGAGGAGCCGCAACCGAAGTTCTCGCGCGCCAGCAGCACGCTGGCGCCCTGGTAGCGCGGGAAGTTGAGGACGAAGTCCTGGTTCAGCGGACGCTTGGAGTTGTCCTGGTTCGGCTGGCCTACATCGAGGTAGCGCCACTCGTCGAACAGGTTCGGGCCGAAGCCGGTGCGCTTGATCGACTTGAGGAATTGCTTGGGAATGATCTGGTCGGTGTCGACGTTGGCGCGGTCGAGCGGCGCGACGAGACCGGTGTGCTGGGTGAATGCTTTCATGTTCGGTCCCCTCAGGCCTGCATCAATTCGCGTACATCGATGAAACGACCGGTCACGGCTGCCGCGGCAGCCATCGCCGGGCTC
The DNA here is from genome assembly GCF_025133575.1 of Pseudomonas sp. GCEP-101. Taxonomy (NCBI): domain Bacteria; kingdom Pseudomonadati; phylum Pseudomonadota; class Gammaproteobacteria; order Pseudomonadales; family Pseudomonadaceae; genus Pseudomonas; species Pseudomonas sp. GCEP-101. The sequence continues at coordinate 6,126,714 of NZ_CP104011.1, forward strand.
ACCAGGTGGGTGCGGCCACCGGCGCCCTGGCGACCTTCGAAGTTGCGGTTGGAGGTGGACGCGCAATGCTCGCCGCTCTCCAGGCGGTCCGGGTTCATCGCCAGGCACATGGAGCAGCCCGGTTCACGCCATTCGAAGCCGGCTTCGATGAAGATCTTGTCCAGCCCTTCCTGTTCGGCCTGGGCCTTCACCAGGCCCGAGCCCGGCACAACCAGCGCCTGCTTCACGGTGGCGGCGACCTTGCGGCCCTTGGCCACGGCGGCGGCGGCGCGCAGGTCTTCGATGCGCGAGTTGGTGCAGGAGCCGATGAATACGCGGTCCAGCTGGATATCGGTGATCGCCTGGTTGGCGTTCAGGCCCATGTATTTCAGGGCGCGGACGATGGAGTCGCGCTTGACCGCATCGGCTTCGGCCGCCGGGTCCGGCACGTTCTGGTCCACCGCGAGGACCATCTCGGGCGAAGTGCCCCAGCTGACCTGCGGCTTGATGTCCTCGGCCCGCAGTTCGACGATGGTGTCGAAGTGCGCGTCGGGGTCGGACACCAGGTCGCTCCAGGCCTCCACGGCCTTGTCCCAGTCACTGCCTTGCGGCGAGAACGGACGGCCTTTCACGTATTCGATGGTCTTCTCGTCGCACGCCACCATGCCGACGCGGGCGCCCGCCTCGATGGACATGTTGCAGATGGTCATGCGGCCTTCCATGGACAGGTCGCGGATGGCGCTGCCGGCGAACTCCAGGGCATGGCCGTTGCCGCCTGCGGTGCCGATCTTGCCGATCACCGCGAGGACGATGTCCTTGGCGGTCACGCCGAAGGGCAGCTTGCCCTCCACGCGCACCTGCATGTTCTTCATCTTCTTGGCGACCAGGCACTGGGTGGCGAGCACGTGCTCCACCTCGGAGGTGCCGATACCGTGGGCCAGCGCGCCGAAGGCGCCGTGGGTCGAGGTGTGCGAGTCGCCGCAGACCACGGTCATGCCCGGCAGGGTCGCGCCCTGCTCCGGGCCGACCACGTGAACGATGCCCTGGCGGACGTCGTTCATCTTGAATTCGAGGATGCCGAAGTCATCGCAGTTCTCGTCCAGGGTCTGGACCTGGATGCGCGAGACTTCGTCGGCGATGGCCTGCAGGCCGCCCTTGCGCTCGGCCTGGGTGGTCGGCACGTTGTGGTCCGGGGTGGCGATGTTCGCATCGATGCGCCAGGGCTTGCGGCCGGCCAGGCGCAGGCCTTCGAAGGCCTGCGGCGAGGTCACTTCGTGGAGGATGTGGCGGTCGATGTAGATGAGCGACGAACCATCGTCACGGCGCTTCACCTCGTGCATTTCCCAGAGTTTGTCGTAGAGCGTCTTGCCGGCCATCAGAGAGTCCTCATCAGCGTCTTTCTATGCCCCTTGGGCTTGTGGGGATGATCCTATGGAAAGGCACCGAATAACTCAAATTCATATTTTTTATCCAAAGGATTCCCACAAGGAATACGGTGCGTTATAAACGTCAGGCGCCGCCTCCAGAGCGCAGGGAGTCGATATGGACCTGACCAGCCTCAACACCTTCCTGGCCATCGCCGAGTCCGGCAGCTTCTCCGAAGCCGGCGAGCGCCTGCACCTGACACAGCCGGCGGTGAGCAAGCGCATCGCCGCCCTGGAAAACCAGCTGGGCGTGCGCCTGTTCGACCGCGTCGGCCGCGAGGTGACCCTCACCGAATCCGGCCGCGCCCTGCTGCCGCGCGCCTACCAGATCCTCAGCGTACTGGACGACACCCGCCGCGCCCTGACCAACCTCAACGGCGAGGTGAGCGGCCGGCTGGTCCTGGCCACCAGCCACCACATCGGCCTGCACCGCCTGCCGCCGCTGCTGCGCGCCTTTACCAAGGCGCACCCGCAGGTGGCGCTGGATATCCAGTTCTGCGACTCGGAAGTGGCCTACGAGGAGATTCTCCACGGCCGTGCCGAGCTGGCCGTGATCACCCTCGCTCCGGAAACCGCCGAGCCCGTGCGCGCGGTGCCGGTGTGGGACGACCCGCTGGACTTCGTCGCCGCCCCCGAGCACCCGCTGGCGGTGCAGGGCCCGGTATTCCTGGCCGACGTGGCGCGGCATCCGGCGGTGTTCCCCGGCGGCAACACCTTCACCCACCACATCGTGCGGCGCATGTTCGAGGCCGAGGGCCTGACCCCGAACATCGGCATGAGCACCAACTACATGGAGACCATCAAGATGATGGTCTCCATCGGCCTGGCCTGGAGCGTCCTGCCGCGCACCATGCTCGACGACAGCGTCGTGCGCCTGCCCCTGCAGGACATCCAGCTCAGTCGCCAGCTGGGCTACATCCTGCATACCGAGCGCACCCTGTCCAACGCCGCGCGGGCCTTCATGCGCCTGCTCGACGCCCAGGCGGCCGGGCTTGCGCCTGTCGCGGCCTAACCTCTATTGTTCTGACAGAACTAGAAGAAGGGGCCCCAATGCCCGTCCGCACGCCACTTCGCCTTGGCCGGCCGTACTGGGCCGGCACTGCCAGACGCCGGGGGAGCGCCGCATGAGCCAACCTCCGCGCACGCCCCCCTTCGCCACCGACGGCCAGGACAAGTTCGCCAAAGCCTTCCATACCGCGCCCGACGCCATGGTCATCACCGACCGGGACAGCGGCCGTTTCCTCGAACTCAACGCCAGTTTCGTCGACCGCTTCGGCTGGAGCCGCGAAGAAGCCCTGGGCCGCACCTCGGTCGAGCTCGGCCTGTGGCGCAGCCTCGATGAGCGCCAGCGGATGCTCGACACCATCACCGCCGAGCAGCAGATCGACGGCTTCGAAGTCACCCTGCTGACCCGCACCGGCGAAGTTCGCCACGCCAGCGTCTACGGCTGCCAGATCGAACAGGACGGCCACCCCTGCCTGGTGCTGACGGTGCGCGACCTCACCCGCGCCCGCGCCCAGGAACGCGCCCTGCGTGACAGCCAGGAACGCCTGGACCTCGCGCTGGACTCCGCGCAACTGGGCATCTGGGACTGGCACATCCCCAGCGGACTGCTCTACGGCTCGCCCCGCGCCGCCGTGCTGCACGAATTGCCTGACCGGGATTTCCACGGACCCTTCGGCGAGTTCTTCGCCTGCGTCGACAAGACCGACCGCCAGCGCATGCGCCAGGCCTACGCCCGGCTAACCCGCGGGCCGGAGAACGACTACCAGTTCACCTACCGCGCGCAGCTCGGCTCCGGCGAAGTGCGCTACCTGGAAAGCCGTGCGCGGCTCTACCGCGACGCCCAGGGCAAGCCGCTGCGCATGGCCGGCACCCTGCTCGACATCACCGACCGCGTGCTGCGCGAACGCAGCCTGCAAGCTTCGGAAGAAAAATTCGCCAGCCTGTTCCAGGGCAGCCCGGACCCGATCTGCGTCTCGCGCGTGCGCGACGGCGAGTTCATCGAGGTGAACCCGAGCTTCTGCAGCACCTTCGGCTGGCTAGCCGAGGACATCATCGGCCGCTCCTCGCACCAGGTCACCTTCTGGGCCGACCACCACCAGCGCTCGCGGCTGTTCGAACAGCTAATGCGCGACCACTCGCTGCAGAACGTCGAGGTGCAATTCCTCACCCGCGAAGGCCGGACCATCACCTGCATGGTCGCCAGCCGGCTGATCTGGGTCGATCGCCAGCTGTGCATCCTTTCCAGCTTCCGCGACGTGACCCGCCGGCTGCAGGCCGAGGCCGCGCTCAAGGCCAGCCAGGAGAAGTTCGCCAAGGCGTTCCACTCCAGCCCCGACGCCATCACCATCACCGAGCGCGAGACGGGCCGCTACATCGAGGTCAACGACGGCTTCCACCGCCTCACCGGCTACCGTCCGGAGGAAGTGCTGGGGCAGACCTCGCTGGACATGAACATCTGGGCCGACCCGGACGAACGCCTGAACATGATCGCCGCGCTGAACCGCGACGGCTTCGTGCACCACCTGGAAATGCGCGGCCGCCACCGCGACGGAACGATCCGGACGGTGGACGTGTCGGTGGAACCGATCGAACTGGGCGGCATGGACTGCCTGTTGCTCACCGCCCGCGACACCAGCGAACTGCGCGAAGCCGAGGCACGCATCCAGCACCTGGCCTACCACGACGCCCTGACCGACCTGCCCAACCGCGCCCTGCTGATGGACCGCCTGAAGCAGCAGATCTCCCTGCTGCAGCGCCACAGCCTGCGCGGCGCGCTGATGTTCCTCGACCTGGACCACTTCAAGCACATCAACGATTCCCTCGGGCATTCGGTCGGCGACTCCATCCTGCAGATGGTCACCGCACGCCTGGAGGCCAGCGTGCGCCAGGAAGACACCGTGGCGCGCCTGGGCGGCGACGAGTTCGTGGTGCTGCTCACCGGCATCGAGGGCAGCCGCCTGGACACCGCGCAGCAGGTACGCCAGCTGGCGGAAAAACTCCGCGACCTGCTGGCCGAGCCGATGCTGCTGGACGGCCACCGCCTGCAGATCACCCCGAGCATCGGCATCGCCCTGATCCCCGACGACGGCGCCACCCCGGACGACCTGCTCAAGCGCGCCGACATCGCCATGTACCGCGCCAAGGACGCCGGCCGCAATACCGTGCAGCTGTTCCACGAATCCATGCAGCAGGCGGCCATCGAACGCCTGCGCCTGGAGAATGGCCTGCGCATGGCGCTGACCCGCCGCGAGTTCAACCTGCACTACCAGCCCCAGGTGGACGCCCGTGATTCGCGCATCGTCGGCGCCGAGGCGCTGCTGCGCTGGCACCACCCGACGCGCGGCCCGCAATCGCCGGCCAGCTTCATCCGCGTCCTGGAGGACAGCGGGCTGATCGTCGAGGTCGGCCAGTGGGTCATCGAGGAAGCCTGCCGCACCGGCGCGCAACTGCTCGCCGAGGGCCGTATCGATGTCGACAACTTCAGCCTGAGCGTGAACATCAGCCCGCGGCAGTTCCGCCAGGGCGATTTCGTCGAGCGCCTGCTCAGCGTGCTGCACAAGGTCAAGTTGCCGCCCAGCCTGCTGAAGCTGGAGATCACCGAGGGCATCGTGATCCAGCAACTGGACGACACCATCGCGCGCATGGAGCGCCTGCGCGAAGCCGGCGTGCAGTTCGCCATGGACGATTTCGGCACCGGCTATTCCTCGCTGACGTACCTGAAGCGCCTGCCGGTGGACAGCCTGAAGATCGACCAGAGCTTCGTGCGGGACGCGCCCAGCAACAGCAACGACGCGGAAATCGTCCGCGCCATCATCGCCATGGGCCAGAGCCTCGGCCTGGAGCTGGTGGCCGAAGGGGTGGAAACGCCGGAGCAACTGGCGCTGCTGACCGAACAGGGCTGCCACCTGTACCAGGGCTACCTGTTCGGCCGGCCGGTGCCGCTGGAGGAATTCATCGCCCTGCTGCCCCGCCGCGACAGCCAGCAGGCGACCTGAGGCCCGCTACTGCGCGGGCCGCATTTCCGAGCACCAACGAAAACGCCCGTCTCTTCCGAGACGGGCGTTTTGCCATGCAGCGGCGGCGCAGCTAGCGCCGGGGCGCTGCTCAGCCTTCGATGGCCGGGTTCTGGCCGTTGATGGCAATCCGCTTGGGCTTGGCTTCTTCCGGAACGATGCGCACCAGCTCGACGCTGAGCAGGCCGTTCTTCAGCGATGCGCCCTGGACCTCGATATGGTCGGCGAGGCGGAACGACAGCTTGAAGGCGCGCTGGGCGATGCCCTGGTGCAGGTAGGTGACGCTATCGGAAGCCTTTTCGCGCTTGCCGCCGTTGACGGTCAGCACGCCGCGCTCCACTTGCAGTTCCAGGTCTTCTTCCTGCAGGCCGGCGGCGGCGATGACGATGCGGTACTGGTCGTCACCATGCTTCTCGACGTTGTAGGGCGGGTAGGAACTGCCGCTTTCACTGCGCAGGGCGGACTCGAACAGATCGTTGAAACGATCGAAGCCAACGGACTGGCGGAACAGCGGGGCGAGGGAAAGGACGTTGCTCATGGCGAATCTCCTGAATATTTCAGCAAGGTATGATCTGGAGCCTGATGTCAGAACTCCGGTGCGGGACCCGTCTTCGGCCTCCCGCAGGGACATAGATAGGGACGGCAGAATCCGTTTCAAGCCCACCTGCGAAAAAAGGATTTCCCCGTGAAGAAGGTCATGCTGATCACCGGCGCCAGTCGCGGCATCGGCGCCGCTACCGCCCTGCTCGCCGCCGAGCGCGGCTTCGCCGTGGCGCTCAACTACCGCCGCGAGCGGGACACGGCCCAGGCGCTGGTCGCGCGGATCACGGCGTCGGGTGGCGAGGCTCGCGCCTTCGCCGCCGACGTTGCCGATGAAGACGAGGTGCTGCGGCTGTTCGGCGACGTACACGACGCCTTCGGCCGCCTCGATGTGCTGGTGAACAATGCCGGCATTCTGGAACGCCAGATGCGCCTGGAAGAAATGGACGTGGCGCGGCTGCAACGGGTGTTCGCGGTGAACGTGACCGGCACCTTCCTCTGCTGCCGGGAGGCGGTGAAACGCATGGCGCGCAGGCATGGCGGCAGGGGCGGAAGCATCGTCAACGTGTCCTCCATGGCCTCGCGCCTGGGTTCGCCCAACGAGTACATCGACTACGCCGCCGCCAAAGGTGCGGTGGACAGCCTGACCATCGGCCTGGCCAAGGAAGTGGCGGCCGACGGCATCCGCGTGAACGCCGTGCGCCCGGGGCTGATCAAGACCGACATCCATGCAAGCGGCGGCGAGCCGGGGCGCGTGGAGCGCCTGCAGTCGGCCATCCCCCTGGGCCGGGGTGGCGAGGCGGAGGAAGTGGCGCGGGCGATTCTGTTCCTCGCCTCGGATGAGTCCAGCTACAGCACGGGTGGATTCATCGATGTCAGTGGCGGGCGCTGATTCAAAATCGTGACGCACGCTTTTGTAGGAGCGAGCTTGCTCGCGAACGCGGTCTATCCCGATGCATTGGTGTTGGGCGGTTCGCGAGCAAGCTCGCTCCTACGAAGAGCAGTACGGAGTCAGGCGGCGACTTCGATCTCGACCTGCAGCACCCGGTCCAGCACGTCGCAGTCATGCTCGCGGCGCACCAGGGCGAACAGTTCCACCGCTTCGGGATAGCTGCGGGTGAGCATGCCCAGCCACTGCTTCAGGCGCCCCGGCGCGTAACGTGGCGCCAGCTTGCACCGGGCCTGGCGCCAGAAATCGTCGAGCAGCACACGCACCTCGGACCACGGCATCGGCACGACGTCACGGCCATCACGCCAGGCGGCGATCTGCCGGGCGAGGTCCGGGCGGGAGACCAGCCCGCGGCCGAGCATGATGTCGGCCACGCCGCTGATGGAGCGACAGCGCTGGTAGTCCTCCAGGGTCCACACCTCGCCATTGGCGAACACCGGCACCTTCACCGCGTCGGCGACCTTCGCCACCCACTCCCAGTGCGCCGGCGGCTTGTACCCGTCGGCCTTGGTCCGCGCGTGGACGACCACATGGGCGGAGCCGCCGTCGGCCAGGGCACGGGCGCAATCGATGGCGCCGTCGGGGCTGTCGTAGCCCAGGCGCATCTTCGAAGTCACCGGAATGTGCGCCGGCACCGCGCGGCGCACCGCCTCGATGATGCGGAACATCAGCTCGGGCTCTTTGAGCAGCACCGCGCCACCACGGGAGCGGTTCACCGTCTTGGCCGGGCAGCCGAAGTTCAGATCGATCACCGGCGCACCCAGCTCGCAGGCCTGCACGGCGTTTTCCGCCAGCAGCTGCGGGTCGGAGCCGAGCAGTTGCACGCGCATCGGTACGCCGGCGCGGGTGCGGCTGCCGTGCGCCAGTTCCGGAGCGAGCGCGAGGAACGACGCCGGCGGCAGCAGGCGGTCGTTGATGCGGATGAACTCGGTGACGCACCAGTCGATGCCGCCGACGCGGGTCAGCACATCGCGCAGGATGTCATCTACCAGCCCCTCCATCGGGGCCAGGGCGATCTGCACGGGAGAATCTCGGGCAATGGCGAAGGCCGCGGATTGTAGGGAATGCGCCGCGCCGGGAAAAGCGCGGCACGACGGATCACGCGCCGGCGGCCACGGCCTCCGGGGCAAGCAGGGCGCGGCCGTAGCCTTCGATGAATTCCACCGGCATGCGCTTGGGCTTGCCGCTGGACAGTTCGATGCAGACGAAGGTGGTCTGCGCGCGCAGCAGGGTCAGGGCATCGTCCGGGCGTACCAGCTGGAAGTGCCGGGTCATCTTCAGGCGCTGGTCGGACTGCACGATCCAGGTCGCCAGTTGCAACTGGTCGCCTTCGTAGGCGGCGGCCAGGTAGTCCACCTCATGGCGCACCACGGCCATGGCGCGGTCCAGCCGGCGGTACTCGGCCAGGTCCAGCCCCAGGCTCTGGGAGTGGCGCCAGGCGCAGCGCTCCAGCCAGCTGACGTAGACCGCGTTGTTGGCATGGCCGAGGCCGTCGATGTCCTCGGGCTTGACCTCGATGTCGATGACGAACGGATCGGGCAACTGCCAGCTCATGAGGCGTGCTCCAGGCTTGCGGCCAGCGTGATCGCCTCGGCGGCCAGTTGGGTGATCTGGTCCCAGGCGCGGGCGCGAACCAGGCTCGGCGGCGCGATCCAGGTGCCGCCGACGCAGGCAACGTTGGGCAGGCGCAGGACGTTGAGGAGGTTCTCCTGGGTGATGCCGCCAGTCGGGCAGAAGCGGATGCCGGCGAAGGGCGCCTTCAGGCTCTTGAGCATCTTGATCGCGGCGTTGCCGTCGGCGGGGAACAACTTCAGCGAGCGGTAGCCATACTCCAGCGCCACCAGCACTTCGGAGGGCGTCATCACCCCCGGCAGGAACGGCATCTTGGCGTCTTCCGCCGCCGCCACCAGGCGCGGCGTGCAGCCCGGGCTGGCAGCGAACTGCGCGCCGGCGTCGCGGGCCTCCTGGAACTGCTCGGTGTGGATCAGCGTACCGGCGCCGACGATCATCTCCGGCAGCTCGCGGCGAATCTCGGCCACCGCGTCCAGCGCCTGCGGCGTGCGCAGGGTCACTTCCAGCACCCGGACACCACCGTCGTACAGGGCACGGGCCAGGTCACCGGCCAGCGCCACCTCGTCGATCACCAGCACCGGCATGACCGGGCGCGCCTGCTGCAGCACCCAATCGGTAGACATACTCATGCAATCCCCCAGTCGACCACCCGCGTGCGCAAGACCTCGCGCCCAGGCCGGGGCGGCCGGAAATGCTCGAAAGTCTACGCCAGGCTACCGGGCCTGACGACCCGCAAGGGGCCATCATGGAACGAAAACGGCGGCGTGTAGCCGCCGTTATCACACTGGTGAATAGCTCAGGACGCCAACGCCAGGGGCAACGGCATTTCCACGCCCTCCAGCAGCTCCAGAATCGCATCGGTTACCCGCGCATCCGCCAGCACACGGTGATGGCCGCCGTCGGGCAGGTGCAGCAGGCGGCTGCCTGGCCAGGCCTGGTGAATCGCCTCGGCTTCGCTGGCCCGCACGTAGCGGTCATCGGCGGCGTGCACGACCAGCCCGGGCATGTCCAGGCGGTAGCGCGCGACGTCCAGCTGCTTGGCCGCGATGCCGGTGCGCCCTTCGATCATACGGATGAAGCGCGAACGGGCCTCGGCCGGCAAGCCGACCATTCTGGCGAAGCCGCGCAGCACACCGAGCACGTTGCTCGGCGCACCGATCGTCACCAGCGTTTCGGTGCGCAAGCCCATCTGGGTCGCCAGCAGCGCACTGGCGCCACCCATGGAATGGCCGATCACGGCGCGCAGCGGGGGCAACTCGCCGGCCGCCTCCAGCAGCGCACGGGCGAACAGCACGAGATCCGCGTCGCGGCCGGGCGAGCGACCATGCCCCGGCCCGTCGAGGGCAATCACGCCGTAACCGGCGCCCACCAGTTTCTCGATCAGGGCCGCGAACTGGGTCGGGCGCCCCTCCCAGCCGTGCATGAGCAGCACGGCCGGCCCCTCTCCCCAGCGCAGCGCGGACAAGCCGAAGCGCAGGGTGACGCGCTCGGAGCTGGCCAGCAGCGGCAGCTCCCAGTCGCGCGGGGCATGCTGGTTGGGCGTCACGAACAGCTCCTGCATGCGTCGCGCCGCCCATGTCGGCGCAACGCGGCCGAGGGTGGCGTTGATGGCTCGAACCCAGCTCAGACTGCTCATTTTCCGTACCTCCTCAGATCACCGCTTTCTTCGCGGCGCGCAGGACACGATCGGACAGGTCGCCATTGCCCAGGGCACGGGCCAGCGCCAATCCACCCACCATCAAGGCCATGTCGCTGAGCACGGTGTCGATTTCCTCGGGACGGCCGGCCAGCGCCGCCACCATCAGCTCCACGTGCTCTTCCAGGGTCTGGCGGAACGCTTCCGGCAGGTTGGCCAGCTCGTTCAGCGAGCTGGGGATGGGGCAACCCTCCTCCTCGGTATCGCGGTGCTTGCGCGAGAGGTAGAACTGCGCCGTCAGCGCGCGGCGTTCGGCGAAGCTCAACCGCGGATCGAAACGCTTGAGCCCTTCGCGGCGCTTGGCGAGCAACTGGCGGAAGGCCTCCAGCATCAGCGCGTCCTTGCTCTCGAAGTGCGAATAGAAGCCGCCCACCGTCAGCCCCGCCGCCGACATCACCTCTCCCACGCTGGGGCTGACCGGGCCGTGCTGCAGCAGCGCGCTGGTCGCGGCAGACAGGATGCGTTCGCGGGTCTGGGCTTTCTTGTCACTCATGGCGGACCTCCGGCTCGGACAAAATATTATGGTGAGAATATTATTCTCATAATAAAAATCGGCAAGCGGAAACCGCGACCATTGGTCGGAGGACAATTTTTCGAAAGGGGAAAAAACAAAAGGGCCACTGAAAGTCTCAGTGGCCCTATAGGCATCGCAGAGCGATAAAAATGGCGTCCCCTAGGGGACTCGAACCCCTGTTACCGCCGTGAAAGGGCGGTGTCCTAGGCCACTAGACGAAGGGGACATATCCTTCGAATAAACCCACCAGGCGGTGGATTCTGGCTTCATCCCGTTTGGGAATTTGGTGGAGCTAGACGGGATCGAACCGTCGACCTCTTGCATGCCATGCAAGCGCTCTCCCAGCTGAGCTATAGCCCCAGATGACTCTGGCTGACGACGCGAACGCATCGTCGCTGGATAGTGGCGTCCCCTAGGGGACTCGAACCCCTGTTACCGCCGTGAAAGGGCGGTGTCCTAGGCCACTAGACGAAGGGGACGCAAAACCTTCGATTTCGGCTTCGTTCGGACAAACGAAGCTTACTGGTAATTTGGTGGAGCTAGACGGGATCGAACCGTCGACCTCTTGCATGCCATGCAAGCGCTCTCCCAGCTGAGCTATAGCCCCAAAGTACCGCTGGATCTACCGTTCCGCTTCGCTCTGTCAGTTCAGTTCGTCGCAGGAACGGGGCGCATCTTAGGGGCGAGGCGAACCCCTGTCAACAACATTTTTTCAGATTTCTTATTTTTTTCTCCCACAGAACAATCACTTATGTGACCGCTCCGGTTTCCGCGCGGCTGACTGCGCGGCTTCCCCGCCCTCCCCCGGCTCGGCCATAACCGTCGATACGGGCACAAAAAAGGCCGGGAGCTTCGCAGCGCCCGGCCTTTTCATTGTAGGAAAGAACTCAGGAGCCGATGGCGTCGCGAATCTTTTCCCACTCCTTGGCTTCTTTCTTCGACGCCCCGCCCAGCAGCTCCAGGGCCTGGCGCAGGCGATAGCGCGACAGGTCGGCGCCGAGGATTTCCATGGCGTCGAGCACCGACACCGAGCTGGCCTGGCCGGTAATGGCCGGGAACATCAGCGGCATCACGTCACGCAGCTTCAGGCCCAGGTGTTCGGCCACGGCCTGGATGGTCGCGGTGATGCGCTCCTTTTCCCACTGGCGCAGCGCTTCGAGCTTCCACAGCACCAGCTGCAGCACCTGGCGCACCTGGGTGGCGTCGAGCTTCTTGTGCTCGAACAGCTTGGCGTCCAGCGGCACGCCGCCACTGAAGAAGAAGCCGGCCAGCGGGGCGATCTGGCTGAAGTTCTCCACGCGGCCTTGCACGTGCGGGGCGATCTTCATCAGGTACTCGGGATTGAGCGCCCACTTCTGCACTTCCTTGGCGAAGTCCTCGACGGACAGCTCGCGAATCCACTGGCCGTTCAGCCAGGAGAGTTTCTCGATGTCGAAGATCGGGCCGCCCAGCGACACGCGGGACAGGTCGAAGTGCTCGATCATCTCCGCCAGGCTGAACTTCTCGCGCTCGTCGGGCATGGACCAGCCCATGCGGCCGAGGTAGTTCAGCAGCGCCTGGGGCAGCAGGCCCATGCGCTCGTAGAAGGTGATGGAGGTGGGGTTCTTGCGCTTGGACAGCTTGCTCTTGTCCGGGTTGCGCAGCAGCGGCATGTAGCAGAGCACCGGCTGCTCCCAGCCGAAGTACTCGTACAGCTTGATCAGCTTGGGCGCCGAGGGCAGCCACTCTTCGCCGCGCAGCACGTGGGTGATGCCCATCAGGTGGTCGTCGACCACGTTGGCCAGGAAGTAGGTGGGCAGGCCGTCGGCCTTCATCAGCACCTGCATGTCCATGCGGTCCCACGGGATTTCCACGTCGCCACGGAGCATGTCCGGCACCACGCAGACGCCCTCGGTCGGCACCTTCATGCGCACCACGTGGGATTCGCCGGCGGCGATGCGCTTGGCCGACTCCTCTTTCGGGATGTGCATGCAATGGCCGTCGTAGCGCGGGGTTTCCTTGCGCGCCTGCTGCTCGGCACGCACCGCATCAAGGCGCTCGGCGGAACAGAAGCAGGGGAAGGCGTGGCCTTTTTCGACCAGTTCGTCGCTGTACTGCTTATAGATGGCGCCGCGCTCGCTCTGCCGGTACGGGCCGTGCGGGCCGCCGACGTCCGGGCCCTCGTCCCACTCGATACCCAGCCAGCGCAGTGCGTCGAAGATCTGCTGTTCCGATTCGCGGGTCGAACGCACCTGGTCGGTGTCCTCGATGCGCAGAATGAACTGACCGCCGTGCTGGCGGGCGAAGCAGAGGTTGAACAGCGCGATATACGCGGTGCCGACGTGCGGGTCGCCGGTGGGAGACGGCGCGATACGGGTGCGGACTGTGGTCATGAAGGCTCTCGTGTGCAGCAATTCTTCGTGTGAAGCGGACAGCGCGCGACGGCGCGCGCGCTCATGGGTGCGATGGTATCAGGCGGGCCGCCTTCGGCTCCAGCCAGCGACCGGGATCGATGGGCAGGTTGTGGATCAGGAAGTCGAGGAACGCCTTCACTTTCATCGCCTGGAAGCGCCGCGACGGATAGACGGCGTACAGCTCGCCCACCGGCAGCTGGATCTGCGGCAACACGCGCACCAGGCGGCCGCTGGCCAGTTGCTCGTCGACGATCAGCTCCGGCAGCGAGGCAATGCCCACCCCGGCCAGCACGGCTTCGCGGGCGAAGGTGATGTTGTTGCACGACAGCACCCGGTGGCACGGCACGGTTTCCCCGCGCAGCGGCCAGTAGCGTTGGGAGTCGGCCTGCAGCAACACGGCGCGGTGGCCCGCCAGCTCATCGACGGTCTGCGGCCGGCCGTGCAGCTCCAGGTAGTCCGGGCTGGCGCACAGGCAGCGATTGGTGGTCAGCATGCGCCGGGCGATCAGGGTGGAGTCCTCCGGCTGGCCGACCATGATGACGATATCCACGCCCTCCTCCAGCGGATCGACGTTTCGCGAGGTCAGCTCGACCTCCGCGGTGATCTGCGGATACAGGTTCATGAAGTCGCCCAGCACCTTGGCCAGGTACATCTGGCCGAACTCGATGGGCGCGCTGATGCGCAACAATCCCGACGGCGCCTGCTGCAGTTGCATCACCGCCTGCTCCGCCTCGGCGAAGTCATGCATGATCTGCCGGCAGCGATCGTAATAGGCCTGGCCCACCTCGGTCAGGCGCAGCTTGCGGGTGGTGCGGTTGATCAGGCGCACGCCCAGGCGCTCTTCCAGCAGAGCAATACGCCGGCTCACCGTGGACTTCTGCATCCCGAGGCTGTGCGCGGCCTGGGTGAAACTGTGCAGCTCCACCACGCGGGTGAAGATCAGCGCATCATCCAGCCCCATGATTGTTCCCTATAAGCAACAAAGTTTCCGAAGTGTAGCGGCTACGTGCCGCCACGGAACACTGTTACATTGGCAAACATTTTTTGGCCAACCAAACGCTCGTTTACCTATGCCCGCACAATTGAAACGCCGCCTGTCCGTGTTCTTCGTCATCCTCGCCGTGGTCGCCCTCGCCTTCCTGGCGCGCTGGTACTTCATCGGCCGCTTCGTCGAGAGCACCGACAACGCCTACGTGCAGGGGGAGATCACCCGTATCGCCAGCCAACTCGGTGCCCGCGTCGAGGAGGTGCTGGTACAGGACAACCAGCACGTCGAGAAGGGCCAGTTGCTGGTCAAGCTCGAAGCCGCCGACTTCCAGCTCGCCCTCGACCGCGCCAAGGCCACCTTGGCCACCCGCGAGGCGGAACTGGAGCAGGCGCGCAGCAAGCTCAAGGGCCAGACCAGCATGATCGCCGCCAGCGCGGCCGACGTGAACGCCAGCCAGGCCACCCTCGGCCGAACCGAGGTCGACCTCGGCCGCGCCCAGGCCCTGCGCAAGCCCGGCTACGTGTCGGAAGAACGCGTGACCACCCTGGCCGCCGACTCCAATGTCGCCCGCTCCCAGGTCGCCAAGGCCCAGGCGGACCTGCAGGCCCAGCGCGTGCAGCGCGAAACCCTCGCCACCGACGTGCAGCGCCTGCAGGCGCAGATCGAAAGCGCCCGCGCCGACATCACCCAGGCCGAGATCAACCTCGCCCGTACCGAAATCCATGCGCCGGTCAGCGGCCTGGTGGGCCAGCGCGGCGCCCGCGTCGGCCAGTACGTGCAGGTGGGCAGCCAACTGCTGTCGCTGGTGCCGGACGACGGCATCTGGGTCCAGGCCAACTTCAAGGAAACCCAGATCGGCAAGATGCGCCCCGGCCAGAGCGCCAAGCTGGTGTTCGACTCCTTCCCCGACCATCCCATCGAAGGCCAGGTGCAGAGCCTGTTCGCCGCCTCCGGCGCGCAGTTCAGCCTGCTGCCGCCGGACAACGCCACCGGCAACTTCACCAAGGTGGTGCAGCGCATTCCGGTCAAGATCACCTTCGCCGACGACAACCCGCTCAAGGGGCTGATCCGCCCGGGCATGTCCGTCGAGGCAGAGGTCGAGCTGGGTGGCCGGTGACCAACTGATCCGGCCGGTCGGCGAACCGACCCGCCGCGACTGGATCGCCGTGTTCAGCGCCATGCTCGGCGCGTTCATGGCGGTGCTCGACATCCAGATCACCAACTCCTCGCTCAAGGACATCCAGGGCGCGCTGGCCGCCACCCTGGAGGAAGGTTCGTGGATCTCCACCTCCTACCTGGTGGCCGAGATCATCATGATCCCGCTCACCGCCTGGCTGGTGCAGCTGCTCTCCGCGCGCCGCCTGGCGTGGATGATCTCCGTCGGCTTCCTGTTCTCCTCGCTGCTCTGCTCGTTCGCCTGGAACCTGGAGAGCATGATCGTGTTCCGCGCCATGCAGGGCTTCACCGGCGGGGCGCTGATCCCCCTGGCGTTCACCCTGGCGCTGATCAAGCTGCCGGAGCACCACCGCCCCAAGGGCATGGCGCTGTTCGCCATCACCGCCACCTTCGCGCCCTCCATCGGCCCGACCCTGGGCGGCTGGCTGACGGAGAACTTCGGCTGGGAATACATCTTCTACATCAACATTCCGCCGGGCCTGCTGATGATCGCGGGGCTGCTCTACGGCCTGGAAAAGAAGCCGGCGCACTGGGAGCTGCTGAAAAGCACCGACTACGCCGGCATCGTCACCATGGCCATCGGCCTGGGCTGCCTGCAGGTCTTCCTCGAGGAAGGCCACCGCAAGGACTGGCTGGAATCGAACCTGATCGTCAGCCTGGGCAGCATCGCGCTGGTCAGCCTGATCCTCTTCGTGATCCTGCAGACCTCGCGGCCCAACCCGCTGATCAACTTAGGCATCCTGCGCAACCGCAACTTCGGCCTGTCGAGCATTTCCAGCATCGGCCTGGGCATGGGGCTCTACGGTTCGATCTACGTGCTGCCGCTGTATCTCGCGCAGATCCAGGGTTACAACGCGATGCAGATCGGCGAGGTGATCATGTGGATGGGCGTGCCGCAGCTGTTCCTCATCCCGCTGATTCCCAAGCTGATGAAGATCATCGAGCCGCGCCTGCTCTGCGCCCTGGGCTTCGGCCTGTTCGGCATGGCGAGCTTCTTCTCCGGCGTGCTCAACCCGGACTTCGCCGGGCCGCAGTTCAACCAGATCCAGCTGCTGCGCGCCCTCGGGCAGCCGATGGTGATGGTCACCATCTCGCTGATCGCCACCGTCTACCTGCAACCGCAGGACGCGGGCTCGGCCTCCAGCCTGTTCAACATCCTGCGCAACCTCGGCGGCGCCATCGGCATCGCCCTGCTGGCCACGCTGCTGGATAGCCGCGCCAAGGTCTATTACGACTACCTGCGCGAAGCAGTGGTGCCGGTCAACGGCGCCGTTGACGAGCGCCTGGCGCAGCTGACATCGCAACTCGGCACGCAGCAGGCGGCGCTGGGCAAGATCAGCGAGATCGTCCACCAGCAGGCGGCGATCATGGCCTACAACGACGCCTTCCATGCCATCGGCATCGTGCTGGCGGTGAGCATGGTGGCGGTGCTGCTGACGCGCCCGCTGCCGGCGGGCATGGGGGCTGGGGCGGGAGCCGGGGCGCACTGACCGCCCCGCACTACGCCACCCTGCGTAAGAGCGAGCTTGCTCGCGAACCCGCTTCCCGCCGGAATCCCAGGGTGCTCAGTGGTTCGCGAGCAAGCTCGCTCCTACGAAGAGCCATTTGAGCGGCGCTGCCACTCACCCCATCGACACCATCCGATCACGCAGCTTGCCGATCTCGTCGCGCACGCCGGCCGCGGCCTCGAACTCCAGGTCGCGGGCCAGCTGGTACATGCGCTCCTCGAGCTGCTTGATGCGCTTGCCGATCTCGTCCGGCGTGCGCAGTTCGTTCTCGTACTTGCCGCTCTCCTCCGCCACCTTCGCCAGGCTGCGCCGCTTGCCCTTGGCGCCCGGCACCACGGCACCTTCGAGGATGTCCTTGATGTCCTTCTTCACGCCCTTGGGCACGATGCCGTGCTTGGCGTTGAACTCCAGCTGCTTGGTACGGCGCCGCTCGGTCTCGTTGATCGCCCGCTGCATCGAGCCGGTGATGCTGTCGGCGTAGAGAATCGCCTTGCCGTGCAGGTTGCGCGCGGCGCGGCCGATGGTCTGGATCAGCGAGCGCTCGGAGCGCAGGAAGCCTTCCTTGTCGGCATCGAGGATCGCCACCAGCGCCACTTCCGGCATGTCCAGGCCCTCGCGCAGCAGGTTGATGCCAACCAGCACGTCGAACTTGCCCAGGCGCAGGTCGCGGATGATTTCCACCCGCTCCACGGTGTCGATGTCCGAGTGCAGGTAGCGCACGCGCACGTCGTGGTCGCCCAGGTAGTCGGTGAGGTCCTCGGCCATGCGCTTGGTCAGGGTGGTGACCAGCACGCGCTGGTCCTGGGCCACGCGACGGTTGATTTCCGAGAGCAGGTCGTCCACCTGGGTCGTTGCCGAGCGGATTTCCACTTCCGGGTCGACCAGGCCGGTGGGCCGCACCACCTGTTCGATCACCCGGCCGGCGTGCTGGTCCTCATAGGGCCCGGGCGTCGCCGAGACGAAGATGGTCTGCGGGCTGATCGCCTCCCACTCCTCGAAGCGCAGCGGGCGGTTGTCCAGCGCCGACGGCAGGCGGAAGCCGTACTCCACCAGAGTTTCCTTGCGCGAGCGGTCGCCCTTGTACATGGCGCCGACCTGGGGAACGCTGACGTGGGATTCGTCGATCACCAGCAGGGCGTTGTCCGGCAGGTAGTCGTACAGCGTCGGCGGCGGCTCGCCGGGACCGCGCCCGGAGAGGTAGCGCGAGTAGTTCTCGATGCCGTTGCAGTAGCCCAGTTCGAGGATCATCTCCAGGTCGAAACGGGTGCGCTGTTCCAGGCGCTGCGCCTCCACCAGCTTGTTGTTGGTGCGCAGGTAGTCCAGGCGCACCTTCAGCTCTTCCTTGATCTGCTCCACCGCCTCCAGCAGCGTCTCCCGCGGGGTGACGTAGTGGCTCTTGGGGTAGAAGGTGAAGCGCGGCAGCTTGGTGAGCACCTCGCCGGTCAGCGGATCGAAGGCGGCGATGTTCTCCACCTCATCGTCGAACAGCTCGACGCGAATGGCCTCCAGGTCCGATTCAGCGGGGAAGATATCGATCACGTCGCCCCGCACGCGGAAGGTCGCGCGGGCGAAGTCCATGTCGTTGCGGGTGTATTGCAGGCTGGTCAGGCGGCGCAGCAGCTCGCGCTGGTCCATCTTGTCGCCGCGATCCAGGTGCAGAACCATCTTCAGGTAGGACGCCGGGTCGCCCAGGCCGTAGATCGACGACACGGTGCAGACGATGATGGCGTCCTTGCGCTCCAGCAGCGCCTTGGTCGCCGACAGCCGCATCTGCTCGATGTGGTCGTTGATCGAGGAATCCTTCTCGATGTACGTGTCCGAGGACGGCACATAGGCCTCGGGCTGGTAGTAGTCGTAGTAGGAGACGAAGTACTCGACGGCGTTGTTGGGGAAGAAGGTCTTGAATTCGCCGTAGAGTTGCGCGGCCAGCGTCTTGTTCGGCGCCAGCACCATGGTCGGGCGCTGCACCTGGGAAATGACGTTGGCGATGCTGAAGGTCTTGCCGGAGCCGGTCACCCCCAACAGCGTCTGGTGCGACAGACCCGCTTCCAGGCCTTCCACCATCTGTCGGATGGCTTCGGGCTGGTCACCGGCGGGCTCGAATCGCGAATCCAGCTGAAAAATCGACATGGGAACCTCGCTTTTGCGTGTGACGCTTCGGTCGCCAAAGCGTCATACCAGTCGAAAAGCATGCGCGACAACTCGCCGCCTGCCATAGAGGCCTATATAATACCGGCCCGTCGACGCAACCCCCAGCGCCGTGAGCGGGTGGGTTGCAATTGCACTTCACTCCCGCCTTAGAGCTGCTGCCAACATGAGTCTGTTCTCCGCTGTCGAAATGGCCCCCCGTGACCCGATCCTGGGCCTGAACGAAGCTTTCAACGCCGATACCCGTCCGGGCAAGATCAACCTGGGCGTAGGCGTTTACTACAACGAGGAAGGCCGCCTCCCGTTGCTGCGCGCCGTGCAGGCCGCGGAGAAAGCCCGCATCGAGGCCCATGCTCCGCGCGGCTACCTGCCGATCGAAGGCATCGCCGCCTACGATTCGGGCGTGCAGAAGCTGCTATTCGGCGCTGACTCGGAACTGCTGGCCGAAGGCCGCGTGGTCACCACCCAGGCCGTCGGTGGTACCGGCGCCCTGAAGACCGGCGCCGACTTCCTCAAGCGCCTGCTGCCCAACGCCACCGTCGCCATCAGCGACCCGAGCTGGGAAAACCACCGCGCCCTGTTCGAGTCCGCCGGCTTCCCGGTGCAGAACTACCGCTACTACGACGCCGCCACCCATGGCGTCAACCGTGCCGGCCTGCTGGAAGACCTGAACGCCCTGCCTTCCCAATCGATCGTGGTTCTGCACGCTTGTTGCCATAACCCGACGGGCGTCGACCTGACCATGGACGACTGGAAGCAGGTGCTGGACGTGCTCAAGGCCAAGGGCCACGTACCGTTCCTCGACATCGCCTACCAGGGCTTCGGTGACGGCATCGACGAAGACGCCTCCGCCGTGCGCCTGTTCGCCAAGTCGGGCCTGAACTTCTTCGTCTCCAGCTCCTTCTCCAAATCGTTCTCGCTGTACGGCGAGCGCGTTGGCGCCCTGTCGGTCGTGACCAACAGCCGCGAGGAGTCCGCCCGCGTCCTGTCCCAGGTCAAGCGCGTGATCCGCACCAACTACTCCAACCCGCCGACCCACGGCGCCAGCGTCGTCGCCGCCGTGCTGAACAGCCCGGAACTGCGTGCCGTCTGGGAAGAAGAACTGGGCGAGATGCGCACCCGCATCCGCACCATGCGCGTGGCCATGGTCGAACAACTGGCCGCCCTGGGCGCCAAGCGTGACTTCGGCTTCGTGGCCCAGCAGCGCGGCATGTTCTCCTACTCCGGCCTGACCGCCGAGCAGGTCGAGCGCCTGAAGAACGAATTCGGCATCTACGCCGTCGGCACCGGCCGCATCTGCGTCGCCGCGCTGAACAACGGCAACCTGGACACCGTCACCCGCGCCATCGTCCAGGTGCTGTAAAAAAATCAGGGGAAGTTATCGGCTGAATGTTGACTTCCCCTTCTTAATCAGTAAGATACGCACCGTTGTTCCGCGATAGCTCAGTCGGTAGAGCAAATGACTGTTAATCATTGGGTCCCTGGTTCGAGTCCAGGTCGCGGAGCCAAATTCAAAGCCCTCGGCACATGCCGGGGGCTTTTTTATTGGGCCGCTGGACTCTCTCCAGGGACTACGTCCCAGGTGATTCCCCCTTCGGGGCCGCGCTGAAGCGCGTTCGGCTGACGCCGTCGAGTCCAGGTCGCGGAGCCAAATTCAAAGCCCTCGGCACATGCCGGGGGCTTTTTTATTGGATATAAAAAAGCGGGCATGAAAAAAGCCGGTCATCGACCGGCCTCTTCCTTTGAACACGGCGCGCGTCAGAGCGATATCCGGTCGCGGTTCTTGTCCAGCGTCCCCTTGCCGATCCCCTTCACCTCCAGCAGTTGGTCAACCGTGGTGAACGGCCCATTGCTGGTCCGGTAGTCGACGATGGCCTGGGCCTTCACCTTGCCGATGCCCTTCAGGGCCTTCTGCAACTCTTCGGCGGACGCCGTATTGATGTTCACCGACTCCGTCGAGGCAGGCGCCTTGGGCGCGGGCGCCTGGGCGGTGGGTTGCGTCACAGGGGCAGCCTTCGTATCCGCCTGGGCGATACCCGCCCAGGAGAGGCTCGCCAGCAGGAGCAGGCTTGCAACGGAAAGCAGATTTCTCTTCATGAATCGTTTCCAGCCATATCAGGTTTCGAGGCAGCGCCGATGCGCCGCGAAGAAAACATATCGCCAGAAATACCAAGGGAAACGCCGGTGCAGCGAGTCGGCTGCAGTTTCCGGCGCCGCCCACAGAGGGCGAAGAAACGCCTGACATAGCTCGCAGACGCAGCGATCGCCACGTCTGCTAACGGCCCTGGATCAGGGCTCCATGCGCCGCTGCTGGTGGATCAGGTCGACGATCTCGCCTTCCGGGCAATAACCGCTGACGGTCTCCCGCAGCAGTTGCCGCACCCGTGCGTAGTTGCCCTGGTCCACGGCCTTGAGCAGATCCGCCAGGACGAGCTTGAAGCCCTCCCACGGCATCAACTCCTCGTTGGCCTTCATGATCATCGGGTGCTCGGTGGCACTGACGTTGTCGCCGATCAGCAGCTCTTCATAGAGCTTTTCACCGGGCCGCAGGCCGCTGAATTCGATGGAGATGTCGCCGTGCGGTGTGTGCTCGGAGCGCACGCTCAGGCCGGAGAGGTGGATCATCCGTTCGGCCAGCTCGAGAATCTTCACCGGCTGCCCCATGTCGAGCACGAAGACATCGCCGCCGCGGCCCATGGAGCCGGCCTGGATGACCAGCTGGGCGGCTTCGGGGATGGTCATGAAATACCGGGTGATTCCCGGATGGGTGACGGTCACCGGGCCGCCACGCTTGATCTGCTCGCGGAACAGCGGAATCACCGACCCGGACGAGCCCAGCACGTTGCCGAAGCGCACCATGGTGAACCGGGTCTTGTTGACCTGGTGTACACCGGATTTATCGCCGAACAGCACCGGCGCCGACTCCTGGCTCAGGGCCTGCAGGATCATCTCCGCGAGGCGCTTGGTACTGCCCATCACGTTGGTCGGGCGCACCGCCTTGTCGGTGGAAATCAGCACGAAGTGAGCGACCCCGGCCTGCACGGCCACCTGCGCAGTGTGCAGCGTGCCCATCACGTTGTTGAGCACGCCCTCGGAGATGTTGTGCTCGACGATGGGCACGTGCTTGTACGCCGCCGCGTGGTAGACGGTGGCGACTTTCCAGGTGCGCATGACGTCCAGCAGGCGCTCGGCACTGCGCACGGAGCCCAGGATCGGCACCAGCTGCACCGCGAGGGACTCGCGCTTGACGCGGCTTTCCAGCTCCTGGTGGATCCGATAGAGGTTGTATTCGCTGTGCTCGAACAGCACCAGCACGGTGGGCCCGGAGCCGAGAATCTGCCGGCACAGCTCCGACCCGATGGAGCCACCGGCACCGGTGACCATGACGACTTCGCCGCGGATGCAGTGCTCGAACAGTTCCTTGCGCGGCTCCACGGGGTCGCGGCCGAGCAGGTCGGCGATGTCCACTTCCTGGATGTCGTCCACCCGCACCCTGCCGTTGGCCAGGTCGATGAAGCCGGGCACGCTGCGCACGTGGACCGGGTAGGGTTCGAGCAAGCCGAGAATCTCGCGGCGACGGGCACGGGTGGCCGACGGAATCGCCAGCAGCACTTCCTGCACGCCGGTTTCGTCGATCATCTGCTGGATATGCTTGGGCTTGTAGACGCGCAGGCCGGCAATGACGCGGTTGGCGATCTCATCGTCGTCATCAATGAACGCCACCGGGCGCATCGCACGCCCCAGGCGCAGCGCCGCCACCAGCTGGTTGCCCGCAGAACCGGCGCCATAGACGGCCACCTTGGGCAGGCCATCCTGCTGCTTGAGGAACGGAACGGCCTGCACCGTGCTGTACCAGTCGCCCATGAAGTACTGGCGCATCGCCAGGCGCAGGCCGCCGATCATCAGCAGGCTCAGCCACCAGTAGTTGAGGACCAGCGAGCGCGGAACCATCTCGGTTACCGAGCGGTTCCAGTAGACCACCAGCGACAGCAGCAACGCCGAGATCGTCACGGCCTTCCAGATGGCGACCAGCGCGTCGTTGCCCAGGTAGCGCATGACCGCCCGGTACATGCCGAATCGGATGAACAGCGGGATGGCCACCAACGGCGCCGCCACGAACAACCAGCCGTGGACTCGGAAGGGATACTCCAGGTCGTCGGCGCCCAGGCGCACGATGAACGCCAGCCACAACGCGAACCACACCAGGACGATATCGGTGGCGACCTGCAGTAATCGTTTATGTCGTCTCGGAAGCCTCAGCAGGCGTTCTCGGAGCATCAGCGCTTGTCCCTTAAATCCCGAACGGAGGGTAGTGTCCATCCGCTACATTGACCACCAAATCCGGCGGAGTTCAGCTCACTTCCTGTTCATCCGGACGACCTGCACCCAGATGAGCTACGACAAGCACCAAGGGAGCATAGGCCACAATCAGCGCCAAGAAACCCGAAACATGCCCCAGCGCGACCAGCAACGCCAGCGGCATGAGCCACAGCACGTTGATCGCGGTGACCGCCAGCGACACCCGCAGATGGCTGCCGTAGCGCCGCGAGGCGCGCTGGTAGGCATGGCTGCGATGCGCTTCGTAGACGCGCTCGCCGCGCATCAGGCGGTGGATCAGGGTGAAGGTGGCATCCACGACGAACACGCCCAGCAGGATCAACCAGCTCCAGATCAACGGCGGTGCCACCGACGCCGCCTGCAAGGCCAGGCCGCCAAGGATCAAGCCGAGGAAGCCGCTGCCCGCATCGCCCATGAAAATGCGCGCCGGAGGGAAGTTCCAGACCAGGAACCCCGCCGCCGCCAACCCGAGGATCGCTGGCAGCCAGATCAGTTGCGCCGCTCCCACAGCCCAGCCGCATAGGGCGCCGCCCAGGCAGACGGTGATGGCCTCGAGGCCGGCGATCCCGTCGATGCCATCCATGAAGTTGTACAGGTTGAGCAACCAGACGAGAAACACCAATCCGAGCAGATCGCCCGCCAGGCCGAGGTCCAGAGGCCCCCAGGGCATCGGCAGCGGAGGCACGCCGCCCAGCCAGCCGAGAAGCCAGAGCGCCGCGGCAAAATGCCCGAGCAGCCGCCAGCGCGCCGGAATGTGCCGGTGATCGTCGATAAACCCAACGATCGCTACCAGGGCGCCGGCCGGCAACAGGGCCAGCAGGCTGCTGCCATCCGCCGCACCCAGCAGGCCCGCCAAGGGCAGGCAGCCGAGGAAACCCAGCACGATGGCGACACCGCCGCCACGCGGCGTGGGAATCTGGTGCGAACTGCGCGCGTTGGGAATGTCCATGATGCTGCGCGCCAGCGCGTAGCGCCGCACGCCGGCCGTCATTGCCCATGAGGCGATGAAGACGACCGCCAGCAGTAATCCCATGCTCATCGTTTTGGCTCCCTGCCGTTGGCTTGCGCCGTTTCCCGCAACGCCTGTTCGACGCGTACCGGCGGCCGCCAATCGAGCCGTCTGCACGTGGCGGAGATATCCACCTGGAACGAGCCCAGCAGACGCTGGACCTGCTGGCTGCGGCCCGTCAGCCGCCCCAGCAGGCGCAGCAGCACAGGCGGAACCGGCAGCAGGCGCGGACGCACGCCCAGCGCCTGGCTCAGGCCGCGACACAGCTGCGCAGTGGACAGATCCTCGCCGTCGCTGACCAGGAATACCTGCCCCGCCGCCGCCGGATGCCGGGCACAGCACAGCAGCAGGTCCACCAGGTTGTCCCGCGCCACCAGGCTGCGGCGATTGTCGATGGCGCCAAAGGGCAACGGCAATCGGCGCTGCAAGGCGCGCATCAGGCTGGCGAAGTTGGCCTTCACCCCGGGCCCGTAGACCAGCGGCGGGCGCACCACCACGACCTCCAGCCCGGTCTGCGCGGCAATCGCGAACAGGGCCTGCTCCGCTTCGAGCTTGGATTGCCCGTAGGCGTCCTGCGGGCGCGGCGTCGCATCGGCGGTGAACGGCCGCCCTGCGGCGGTTTCCTCGCCATTGACCTTGATCGAACTGACGAAGACGAAACGCGTCACCCCGGCCGCTGCCGCCTGCTGCGCCAGATGGCGGGTCGCCTCGACGTTGACCGCGCGGAACTCAGCCAGAGGGTCGGCCGCCTGCTCGTCCATCACATGAACGCGCGCGGCGCAGTGGATCACCACCTCGACGCCCTGCAGCGCCTCATCCCAGGATTGGGCGACACTCAGCCCGTCGATCTGCGCCACCTCGACGCCCTCGGGCCACGCCGCCGCACGGCCGCGCTGAGCGACGCGGACCTGCACATCGTTTTCCTGACGCAAGCGCGCCAGCACGCCTCGGCCGACAAACCCGGTCGCGCCCGTGAGTAGAACCTTCAAGCCAGTACCTGCAGAACCTGACGCCAGCGGCGTCTTCCATGTTGAGCGAACGCGTCAGAGCGGCGAGATGACCGGTCGCAGCGCATTCCAAGCGTGACAGCTGGGGCATTGCCAATGCAGCTCGCGGCCGGCGAAGCCGCATTTGCCGCATCGATAGCGCGGCATTGTCTTATACAAACCGATGATTATTGGAGCGATTTTTCCGCCCGCCGGCTCTTTTTCCGGCTCGCTTGCGACCACTTCGAGGTATTCGCCGACGCCCTGCCAGGACGGATGGCGCTCCACCCGCTCCAGCAGGCTCTCACGCCAGGTCGCTGCCTGCGCCGGCTGCTCGCTGTCGGCCAGCAGCGCGAGGATGGCCGGCGGCACCTCTTCACCTGCGGCCAGTTCGCGCAGGCATGCCAGCAGTTCGGGGCGGGCCAGGCCGTCGTAACGCCGCAGCAGCGGCACGATCTCGCCGAGGAAGGCCTTGGCATCCCTGGCCAGTTCGCCGATGGTGGCCACCGCCGCGGCCTGGTCCTTGCGCCACAGCTCACAGTCCAGGCGCATCAGCAGCGCGCGCACGCAGCGCTTGTCAACCCGACGCGCCTCGCGCAGCAATTCCTGCATGGCACTGCGGTCCCCTGCCCTGCCCTTCTCCTGGGCCAGTTCGCAGAAATAGTTGGCCAGCGCGGCACTGAGTTCGGGACGGCTCGGCACCAGTCGGGCAGCCAGTTCGATGGCGCGGGACCAGTTCTTCTCGCGTTCGCAGATCAGGCGCTGTTCATCCAGCGCCTCGAGGGAGATCGGTTCGTCGCGCTGCCGAGTCAGCTCGTCGAGCAACTCCTCGGCGCTGCCCAGCAGGCCGCCGGCGATGTAGTCGCGGGCCAGCTCCAGGCGCACCTGGGCCACCAGCGAACCGTCCTCGCCGGCACGACCCAGCAGGTCCTGGTGGATGTGGATGGCTTTCTCGATATCGCCCCGGCGACGAAACAGGTTGCCGACGTGGAGATGACTTTCCAGCGTCTCCGGGCTGACCACCAGCCCCTGGGACAAGCTCTCCAGCGCATCGTCGGAGTGCCGCTCCAGCAGGTTGTGCATGCTGTGGACCCGCGCTCGCAGGTTGGATTCGGAGACAGCCGGGGCCCGGGAAAGCGAACGACGCCCCATCCACCAGCCGATGGCCAGGGCGCAGAAGAAGAACAGCGTGGCGACGACGCTAGGCATGGTCCGTCAGCGACTTTTCACGCAGCGCGTCATTCTCCTTGCGGAAACGGGTGACTTCCGAGCGCAGCCCGGACAGGCGCGCATGCGCCCTGGCGCGGAAGGGGATGCTCAGCAGCAGGCCGATGACGCCGCCCAGGATGAAGGCAAGGGAGATGAAGACTACCAGCGGCCACTGCGGCGACTGCCAGCCCAGGAAGGTCAGTTGGGTCGATTGCAGGTTTTCCAGGACGAAAACCACGACGACGGCGGCCAGCACGACCAGCGCCAGAATCAGCAGGAAACGTTTTGCCCGAAGCATGGACACTCCTTCTTGAAGACGGATACCCCGGGGTCACTCGGGTTCGTTGACGCGGTCGCGCAACTCCTTGCCGGGCTTGAAGTGCGGGACGAACTTGCCGTCCAGGCGCACCGACTCGCCGGTTTTCGGATTACGCCCCACGCGAGGCGCGCGGTAATGCAGAGAGAAGCTGCCGAAACCCCGGATTTCGATGCGATCCCCCGTCGCCAGAGCCTGGGACATTTGCTCAAGCATGGTCTTGATCGCCAGCTCCACATCCTTTGCGGAAAGCTGCCCCTGATGGGTGACGATTCTCTCGATCAACTCCGACTTGGTCATGGTTTTCCCTTCTTTTTCAAGCGGCTAGATCAGCTCAAGGTTCTTTTAGCATGCTGGTCATGCTTTGAACAGCCCGAAGCCGAAGGATGTGTTTTCACCCGGTCAAGTGGTTGCCCAATAAAAAATGGCCGATCCCTGGGGAGGAGATCGGCCACGGTCGCGTCCAGGAGCGGGGGGACGCGCAAGCGGAAAAACGGATCAGGCGATGGCGGCGAGCTGCGCCTTGGCCTTGGCCAGGCCCTTCTCGGCGAATTCACCGCCCATGTTCAGGCCTTCGGCGTGGATGAAGGTCACGTCGTGGATGCCGACAAACCCCAGCGCCTGGCGCAGGTAGGGTTCCTGGTGATCCAGCGCGCCACCGGCGTAGACGCCGCCGCGGCTGGTGAGGACGAAGGCGCGCTTGCCGGTGAGCAGGCCCTGCGGGCCGGTCTCGGTGTACTGGAAGGTGACGCCGGCGCGCAGCACGTGGTCCAGCCAGGACTTGAGGGTGCTGGGGATGGCGAAGTTGTACATCGGCGCAGCCAGGACCAGGACGTCGGCGGCCTGCAGTTCGGCGGTCAGCAGGTTGGAGCGTTCCAGGGCGGCGCGCTCGATGTCGCTGTGTTCCTGCACCGGCTTCATCCAGCCGCCCAGCAGGTGGGCGTCCAGGTGCGGCACCTGCTCGACGGCCAGGTCGCGAACCTGGATCGAGTCGGCCGGGTGGGCCGCTTGCCACTGGGCGATGAAATCGCGGGTCAGTTGGCGGGAAACGGAACCTTCCTGACGGGCACTGCTTTCGATAACCAGAACGCGGGACATGGACTGGACCTCCATCGGTCGTTGAATGTGTCGATGGAGGTCATCCTAAATATGAACAAATCGATAAAAAAGCGTAAAAAATCGCTTCTAATTATCGGATAAATTGATTTTTGTCCCGCCTGCTTCTACTCTGGACGAACACTCAGGAAGGATTGCAGGTGAGCTTGATGCGCAGCTTGATCACCGCACGGCTGAAGCTGGAGGTCAGGTTGGCCTCCTTGCCCGGCGCGATGGTGGCCTTGCGCACATGGGGCGTTTCCGGGCCGTTGACGAAGACCGCGGTGCAGGTCACCGGCTGCTGGCCGCCGTTGCGCAGGAGGATCGCCCCCATCTGGTCACCGATGTCCTGGGTCTCGATGTCCACCTCGGCGCCGTTAAGGCTCTTCTGCACCTCGATGGGGTAAGCCAGGGCGGTCAGCGGCAGCAGTGCCAGAACGGCACAACAGAATTTTTTCATGGCGGTCTCTTGTTGGTCTTCTGCGGACCGCCAGATTAGACAAGAGGAAGCGAGGATGAAAGCGCCCCGCGTTACCCTGGATCAGTGGAGAACCCTGCAGGCCGTGGTCGATCACGGCGGCTTCGCCCAGGCGGCGGAAGCCCTGCACCGTTCGCAGTCGTCGATCAGCTACACCGTGGCGCGCATGCAGGAGCAACTCGGCGTTCCGCTGCTGCGCATCGACGGGCGCAAGGCCGTGCTCACCGAAGCCGGTGAAGTGCTGCTGCGCCGTTCGCGGCAACTGGTCAAATCCGCCGGACAACTCGAAGAGCTGGCCCACCACATGGAGCAGGGCTGGGAGCCGGAGGTGCGCCTGGTCGTGGACGCCGCCTACCCCACCGTGCGCCTGGTGCGCTCGCTGTCGGCCTTCATGCCGCAGAGCCGCGGCTGCCGGGTGCTGCTGCGCGAGGAGGTGCTGTCGGGTGTGGAGGAAGCGCTGGTGCAGGGCCATGCGGACCTCGCCATCAGCGGCCTGAACATCCCCGGCCACCTGGGCGCCGACCTGTCCATCGTCGACTTCGTCGCCGTTGCCCATCCCGACCACGCCCTGCACCGCCTGCAGCGCGAAGTCACCCATCAGGACCTGGAAACCCAGATGCAGGTGGTGATCCGCGACTCCGGCCGCCTGCAGCCGCGCGACGTCGGCTGGCTCGGCGCCGAACAGCGCTGGACGGTCGGCAGCCTGGCCACCGCCGCCACCTTCGTCAGCAACGGCCTGGGCTTTGCCTGGCTGCCGCGGCACATGATCGAGCGCGAGCTGCGCGACGGTCAGCTCAAGCCGCTGCCGATGAAACAGGGCGGCGTGCGCGAGAGCCGCTTCTATCTTTATCCGAACAAGGAAAAACCCCTGGGCCCGGCTACGCAGATCCTCGTGGAGCTGCTGACCGCCTACGCCAACGTGCCGCTCGACGCCCATTTCGCCGCCCCGCAAAGCCCGGCCTGACGCCCAGGACCACACGCACAAGGAGCCCGACATGCCGTTCTTCGACCACGCCGGTCATCGCCTGCACTATGAAGAGAGCGGCTTCGGCACGCCGGTGCTGCTGGTGCACGGGCTCGGCTCCAGCACCCGCGACTGGGAATTCCAGGTGCCCGAACTGGAAAAGCGCCACCGGGTGATTGCCCTGGATGTGCGCGGCCACGGCCAGTCGGACAAACCGCGCCAGCGCTACAGCATCGCCGCCTTCGCCGACGACGTGGTCGCCCTGCTCGACCACCTGCGCCTGGGCCGCGTGCACTTGGTGGGCATCAGCATGGGCGGGATGATCGGCTTCGAACTGGCTACCCGCTGGCCGGAACGGCTGAACAGCCTGACCATCGTCAACAGCGCCCCGGAAGTGAAGCCGCGCAGCCTGCGCGAGTACCTGGAAGTGGCGCGCCGGCTGTTCCTCGCCCATGTGCTGGGCCTGGACACGGTGGGCAAGGCGCTGGGCCGGATGCTCTTCCCCAAGCCGGAACAGAGCGACCTGCGCCGCAAGATCGAGCAGCGCTGGCCGCAGAATGACAAGCGCGCCTACCTCTCCAGCCTGCACGCCATCATCGGCTGGGGTGTGCAGGAGCGCCTCGCGCGCATAACCTGTCCAACCCTGGTGATCAGCGCCGACCGCGACTACACCCCCGTCTCGCTCAAGCAGGCGTATGTCGGGCGCATGCCCAACGCACGCCTGGTGGTGATCGAGGACTCGCGCCATGCCACGCCGCTGGACCAGCCGGAACGATTCAATACCACCCTGCTCGATTTCCTCGAGCAGGTCGACCATCCCTAGAACCTTCAGGAAACATCCGCCAAATGACCCTGTTCAAACGCTTCCTGCTCGCCGCCTGCTCCCTGGTCCTGGCCGGTTCGGCGCTCGCCGCCGATGCCAACAAGCCGCACGTGCTGCTGTCCACCACCTCCGGTGAAATCGAAATCGAGCTGTACGCCGACAAGGCACCGATTTCTGTGAAGAACTACCTGTCCTACGTCGACAGCGGCTTCTACAACGGAACCATCTTCCACCGCGTGATTCCCAACTTCATGATCCAGGGCGGCGGTTTCACCGAAGCCATGAAGGAAAAGGACACCCAGGCGCCGATCAAGAACGAGGCCGACAACGGCCTGCTCAACGAGCGCGGCACCCTGGCCATGGCGCGCACCAGCGACGTGAACTCCGCCACCAGCCAGTTCTTCATCAACCTGACCGGCAACGACTTCCTCAACCACGGCGCCCGCGACTTCGGCTACGCGGTGTTCGGCAAGGTCGTGCGCGGCATGGGCGTTGTCGACCAGATCGCCGGCGTGAAGACCGGCAACCGCGGCATGTTCCAGGACGTACCGACCACCCCCGTGGTCATCCTCTCCGCCAAGCGTCTGTAAGTTCCACCCGGACGGCTGACGGAGGCCATTAACGGCGGGGCCAGGGAGGCTCCGCCAACAACCCGAGAAGAATCATGTTGTACCGTCGTTTCGAGCGTCTGATCGATCCCTTCCGCGACGTCCCCGAGCGCATGCCGCCCACCGACGTCATCCGCTTCTACGTCTATTACCTGCGCCAGGTCTGGCCGGTGTTCCTGGCCCTGCTCGTCGTCGGCCTGGTCGCCGCCCTGATAGAAGTCGCGCTGTTCAGCTACCTGGGGCGCATCGTCGACCTTGCCCAGGGCACCGCCCCCGCTGACTTTTTCTCGGTACACGGCCATGAACTGATCTGGATGGCCGTGGTGGCGCTGATCCTGCGCCCGGTGTTCTTCGGCCTGCACGACATGCTGGTGCACCAGAGCATCAACCCCAGCATGACCAACCTGATCCGCTGGCAGAACCACCGCTACGTGCTCAAGCAGAGCCTGGGCTTCTTCCAGAACGACTTCGCCGGGCGCATCGCCCAGCGCATCATGCAGACCGGCAATTCCCTGCGCGACTCTGCCGTGCAGGCAGTCGATGCGATCTGGCACGTGCTCATCTACATCATCAGTTCCCTGGTGCTGTTCGCCGAGGCGGACTGGCGCCTGATGATCCCCCTGCTGCTCTGGATGATCGGCTACGTGGGCGCGCTGGGCTACTTCATCCCGCAGGTGAAGCATCGCTCGGTCGTGGCCTCGGATTCGCGCTCCAAACTCATGGGCCGGATCGTCGATGGCTACACCAACATCACCACCCTCAAGCTGTTCGCCCACACGCGCCAGGAAGAGGACTACGCCCGCGACGCCATCGACGACCAGACCCGCAAGGCCCAGCGCGCCGGACGCGTGGTGACCTCGATGGACGTCACCATCACCGTGTTCAACGGCCTGCTCATCGCCGGCACCACGGGCCTGGCCCTGTGGCTGTGGACCCAGTCGCTGATCTCGGTGGGCGCCATTGCCCTGGCCACCGGTCTGGTCATCCGCATCGTCAACATGTCCGGCTGGATCATGTGGGTGGTCGGCGGCATTTTCGAGAACGTCGGCCAGGTGCAGGACGGCATGCAGACCATCGCCCTGCCCCGCCAGGTGGTCGATGCGCCCGACGCCAAGCCCCTGGTGGTGAACCGCGGCGAAGTGCGCTTCGACCAGGTGAGCTTCAGCTACGGCAAGGGCGGCGGCCTGATCAGCGGCCTCGACCTGACCGTGCGCCCCGGCGAGAAGATCGGCCTGGTCGGCCCGTCCGGCGCCGGCAAGTCGACCCTGGTGAACCTGCTGCTGCGCCTGTATGACCTGGAAGGCGGACGCATCCTCATCGACGGCCAGGACATCGCCCACGTGACCCAGGAAAGCCTGCGCGCGCAGATCGGCATGGTCACCCAGGACACCTCGCTGCTGCACCGCTCGATCCGCTCCAACCTGCTCTACGGCCGCCCGGATGCCGGCGAAGCGGAGCTGCAGGACGCCATCCAGAAGGCCCGCGCCTCGGAGTTCATCCCGCAACTGAGCGACGCCGAGGGCCGCTTCGGTCTCGATGCCCACGTCGGCGAACGCGGGGTAAAGCTCTCCGGCGGGCAGCGCCAGCGCATCGCGATCACCCGCGTACTGCTCAAGGACGCACCGATTCTGATCCTCGACGAGGCCACCTCGGCGCTGGACTCGGAAGTGGAAGCTGCGATCCAGGAAAGCCTGGAAACCCTGATGCAGGGCAAGACGGTGATCGCCATCGCCCACCGCCTCTCCACCATCGCGCGCATGGACCGCCTGGTGGTGCTGGAGCACGGCCGCGTGGTCGAAAGCGGCAGCCATGCCGAACTGCTGGCCCATGGCGGGTTGTATGCGCGCCTGTGGCGGCACCAGACCGGTGGGTTCGTCGGGGTGGATTGAGGTGCCCTTCGTAGGAGCGAGCTTGCTCGCGAATCGATTTCCCGGCAGCTCGGATGCTGGGGCTGTTCGCGAGCAAGCTCGCTCCTACAGGTAGTGCGAACGCCGCGGCTCACGTGCCCATAAAAAAGCCCGGCACAAGGCCGGGCATGTCCAGATCAGGACAGCTCAGTGTGTATCCAGTAGCGCCAGCGCCTCGCGGCTCAGGCGTTCGACCGTGGCCCAGTCGCCGCTGTCGATGGCGGCCTTGGGCAGCATCCAGCTGCCACCCACGCACATCACGTTGGCCAGCCGGTAATAGTCATTGAGGTTGTCCGGGCCGACGCCGCCGGTGGGGCAGAAACGCACTTCCGGGAACGGCCCGCCAAACGCCTTGAGGGCCTCCACGCCGCCGCAGACCTTCGCCGGAAAGAGCTTGAAGCGGCGCAGGCCGTGGCGGTAGGCCGCCATGATTTCCGACGCCGTGGCCACGCCCGGCAGCAACGGCACCGGACGGGTCACCGCATACTGCAGCAGCTCCTCGGTGCAGCCCGGCGTGACGATGAACTGCGCCCCCGCCGCTTCCGCCTGGGCAAAGGTTTCCGCGTCGAGCACGGTGCCGGCGCCGACGACCAGCTCCGGGCGCTGCTCGCTCAGCAGGCGGATCGCGGTAAGCCCCAGGGACGTCCGCAAGGTCACTTCCAGAACAGTGATGCCGCCGGCCGCCAGGGCATCCGCCATGGGCAGGATGTCCGCCTCGCGGTCGATGGTGATCACCGGCAGGATGCGCGCGCGCTGTGCCAGGGCGTCGATCTGCTGGATGTGTTGTTCAGACATTGCGGTAACTCCGTGCCTCAGGGGCACCAGTGGATCGAAAGAGGGGAACGCAGGAACGCATTGACCGGCATGCGCTGGTCGTCGTTGTCGGCAAGCGCCTGGCTCAGGGTGGCCAGCTTGGACTCGCCCTGGATCGCCAGGATCTGCACCCGCGCGCCCTGCAGCACGGCGCGCGTCAGGGTCAGGCGCTGGTGCGGCACGCTCGGCGCCCACATCGGCAAGCAACGGCGCGTACCGGCCGGGTCGAGGGCCTCCACCAGGTTGGCGCTGCCGGGGAACAGCGACGCCGTGTGGCCGTCGTCACCCATGCCGAGCACCAGCACGTCGATGGGCAGCATCAGCTCGTGCAGGTAGCGGTCGGCCTTGTCGGCGGCCTCTTCCAGGCTCGCCGCCGGCTGGTAAAGACCGATGAACTGCGCCTTCGCCGCCGCGCCCTTGAACAGGTGACGGCGCAGCAGGCCGGCGTTGCTGTCGGGGTGCGACTCGGGCACCCAGCGCTCGTCGGCGAGGCTGACGGCCACGTTCGACCAGTCCAGCACCGCGCTGCTCAGCGCTTCGAGGAAGGCCACCGGGCTGCGCCCGCCAGAGACCACCAGCAGCGCGCGGCCACGCTCGATCAGCGCGTCGCGCAGTGCGTCCGCCACGGCGTCGGCCAGTCCACGGGCCTGCGCCGCAGCGCTGCTCCAGGACTTCCAGGCCATGCCTTCGGCCAGTTCGGGTTCAAAGATCGCCATACCAGTCCCTCCCGTCGCGTGCGATCAGGGCAACCGAGGCCTGTGGTCCCCAGCTTCCGGCGGGGTATGGCTTGGGCTCCTCGCCCAGGCGCCCCCAGCCGTCGATCAGGCCGTCGCACCATGTCCAGGCGGCCTCGATCTCATCCTTGCGGACGAACAGGTTCTGGTTGCCTTGCGTGACTTCCAGCAGCAGTCGCTCGTAGGCATCCGGCGTACGGGCGGTCTGGAAGGTTTCGGAGAAATTCAGTTGCAGCGGGCCGGTGCGCAGCTGCATGCCTTTGCCCAGGCCCTGGTCCTTGGTCATCACCTGCAGGGAAATACCCTCGTCCGGCTGCAGGCGGATGATCAGCCGGTTGCTGATCAGCGAACGCTGCTCGGGGGCGAAGATGTAGTGCGGCGGTTCCTTGAAGTGGATGACGATCTGCGACAGCTTCTGCGGCATGCGCTTGCCAGTGCGCAGGTAGAACGGCACGCCGGACCAGCGCCAGTTGCGGATGTCCACGCGCAGGGCGACGAAGGTCTCGGCATCGCTGTTGGGGTTGGCGTTTTCCTCGGCGAGGTAGCCCGGCACCGCCTTGCCATCGATATAGCCGGCGGTGTACTGGCCGCGCACCACGCGGGTCGCCAGCTGCTCGGGGGCGATGGGTTCGAGCGCCCGCAACACCTTCACCTTCTCGTCACGGATGCTGTCGGCGGTGAGGTTCGCCGGCGGGTCCATGGCGATCAGGCAGAGCAGTTGCAGCAGGTGGTTCTGCACCATGTCGCGCAGTTGGCCTGCCTTGTCGAAGTAGCCCCAGCGGCCTTCGATGCCGACCTTCTCGGCCACGGTGATCTCCACGTGGGAGATGTGATTCTGATTCCACTGGGTCTCGAACAGGCTGTTGGCGAAGCGCAGCGCGATGAGGTTCTGCACCGTCTCCTTGCCCAGGTAGTGGTCGATCCGGTAGATGCGGTTTTCCGGGAAGAAGCGCGCCACCGCGTCGTTGACCGCACGGGAGGATTCCAGGTCATGGCCGATGGGCTTTTCCAGCACCACCCGGGTGCGCTCGGCCAGGCCGACGGCAGCGAGGTTCTCGCAGATACCGCCGAACACCGAGGCCGCGGTAGCGAAGTAGGCGACCAGGGTCTTCTCGTCGCCCACCAGCTCGGCCAGCGCCTGGTAGGAGCTGGCATCGAGGAAGTCCATGCTCAGGTGATGCAGGCGCGCCTGGAAGCGGGCCCAGACCTGCTCGTCCCACTCCTTCTGCGGCACATACTGGCGCAGACGCTGCTCGATGGTCGCCAGCGGCGCCTCCGTGGCCCCGTCGTCGCGGGCCAGGGCGAGAATGCGGGTATCGCGGTGCAGCAGGTCTTCACGGTCGAGCTGATAGAGCGCCGGCAGCAATTTGCGCAGGGCGAGATCACCCAGGGCGCCGAACAGCGCGAGGGTACAAGGCAGAACGCGGACTTCAGGCATTTGTTGTTTCCAACCAAACTTTGAACGATAGTTAGCCTTCCACACCGACATTAAGGCAAATATGTAGTAATTAAACAACATATTTTTGCCGCTTCGCACCGTTGTTGGTCCTCTGCCGGCCTGACGTTAGGATAGCGCCGCTGGCCGCACCTACCCGGCCAACCGTCGATTGCCCAAGGAGCACGGATGAAAAACCTGCTGGAGCAGATCCAGAGCCGTCTGGAAGAGCTGAACAAGGCCGAGCGCAAGGTCGCCGAGGTGATCCTGCGCGATCCGCAGCAGGCCACGCGCTTCAGCATCGCCGCGCTGGCCCAGGCGTCCAGCGTCAGCGAGCCGACGGTGAACCGCTTCTGCCGCTCCTTCGACATGAGCGGTTACCCCGAGCTGAAGATCCAGCTGGCCCAGAGCCTGGCCAGCGGCGCGGCCTTCGTCACCCAGGCGGTGGCCGCCGACGACGGCCCCGAGGCCTACACCCGGAAGATCTTCAGCAGCACCATCGCTTCGCTGGACAGCGCCCACCGACTGCTCGACCCGAAAGCGATCGACCGCGCCGTGGACCTGCTGATCCAGGCCCGGCAGATCCACTTCTTCGGCCTCGGCGCGTCCAGCTCGGTGGCGCTCGACGCGCAGCACAAGTTCTTCCGCTTCAACCTGGCGGTGTCGGCTCACAGCGACGTGTTGATGCAGCGGATGATCGCCTCGGTGGCCCACACCGGCGACCTGTTCGTGGTGATTTCCTATACCGGGCGCACCCGCGAGCTGGTGGACGTGGCGCACCTGGCGCGGCAGAACGGCGCCTCGGTGCTCGGCCTGACCGCCGCCGACTCGCCGCTGGCCCGCGCCAGCACCCTGAGCCTGGACATTCCGCTGCCCGAGGACACCGACATCTATATGCCGATGACCTCGCGGATCATCCAGCTCACCGTGCTCGACGTACTGGCCACGGGCGTGACCCTGCGCCGCGGCGTGGACTTCCAGCCGCACCTGCGCAAGATCAAGGAGAGCCTGGTGCCGACGCGCTACCAGCTCGATGAGGAAGACTGAGGGAAATACAGTTTCGGAGGAGCGGAGCTTCTGCGGGATGCTCGCGCGCATGGCTGGGACTTCGCGGACAAGGTCCGCTCCTACAGGAAGTGTAGCGCCCGGGCCGCCCTCTCCCCCGCCCTGGCTACGCGCCCCGCTCCGAAGAGAGAGGAAGCCATGCGAACCGACTGACGCCGCAGTTTCAGCCGGCACTGATCCAGTCCCCTCTCCCTTCAGGGAGGAGGTTAGGGAGAGGGAAGAACCCAGGCACAAACTTTCAGAAAAAGGCAGTTGCTCCTACGACCGCCCCAGCGGCGGGGCAAACCTGTAGGAGCGGGCCATGCCCGCGATCGCTCGCCCTGCACCGCTGAAAGACGGCGTGCTACTGCCGGGGAAATCCTGCGCCTGCCCCCGCTCGATGCGCGGCCGATCAATCATCCGCCGCCGGATCCAGTCCCGGGAACAGCACCTCGGTAAAGCCGAACTTGCTGAAATCGGTAATCCGCGACGGGTACAGGCGACCGATCAGGTGGTCGCACTCGTGCTGCACCACGCGGGCGTGGAAGCCCTCCACGGTGCGGTCGATGGGCTGCCCCTGCGGGTCGACGCCCTGGTAGCGGATGCGCTGGTAGCGATTCACCGCGCCGCGCAACCCCGGCACCGACAGGCAGCCCTCCCAGCCTTCTTCCAACTCGTCGCCAATAGGTGTGATCAGCGGGTTGAGCAGAATGGTCGGCGGCACCGCCGGCGCATCCGGGTAGCGCTCGCTGCGCTCGAACCCGAAGATCACCAGTTGCAGGTCGACGCCGATCTGCGGCGCCGCCAGGCCGACGCCGCCGACGTGGTGCATGGTTTCGAACATGTCGTCGATCAGTTGCGCCAGCTCGGCGCTGCCGATCATCGACTCGGGCACCGGCGGGGCGATGCGCAGCAGGCGCTCGTCGCCCATCTTGAGAATCTCGCGGATCATCTCGGCCTCGTTCGCCGTTGAGTGAAAGCGGCATGCTTCCAGTACGAGCAGCATCCTCGGCCCCCGCGAACCGTCTGGCAACCCCGCGACCGCCCGGCAGCGCCCCGCGGAGCTCGCCGAGCGGGTGGTAGACTGAACCTCTGAACGACCATCGAACGACGGACGTTTGCCGACATTCGCGGCAGATGGCGCTCGAACCCTGGGGGACGCTTTGATTCCGGGGGCGGGAGGTGGGTCATGAACCGGCACTACTACATCAGCGACAACCTGGATGACCTGGAACAGGTCGAGCAGGAGCTTTCCCAAAGCGGTATCGGCATCGAGCAGATGCACGTGCTGAGCGACAGCGACGCGGAAGTGCAGGAGCACCGCCTGCACGAAGTGCCCTCGATGATGAAGAAGGACGTGGTGCACTGGGGCAAGGTCGGACTGGTCATCGGCGCGGCGCTGGCCGCGCTGGTGCTGCTGGTCGGCTACCTGAGCGGCTGGACGCAGACCGCCGCCGGCTGGATTCCCGTGCTGTTCCTCGCCGCGGTGCTGCTGGGCTTCAGCCTGTGGGAAAGCAGCTTCTTCGGCCTGCAGCGCCCCAGCGGCGACGTGCGCCGCTTCCAGGACAACCTGCAGGAAGGCCGCCACGTGTTCTTCGTGGACGTAAAGCCCGAACAGGAACCGGTGCTGGACATGGTGGTACGCCACCACCCGCGCCTGGAAATCGCCGGCTTCGGCAACGCCATGCCGAGTTGGTGGCTGTCCGTCGAGCAGGCCTGGAATCGCTTCCGGCACATGATGTAACGGCATCGGTTGCGGCCTGAAGATCGGCTCCGCGCCATCGTGGTTGGCGCGGAAGGCGTCACGCTACGCCTGCTTCCTTCGGAAAAGTCCTACTCTTGACGCATGTCAGGCGGCTCTGCATCGGCGGGTTCGAGACTGTCCCTGCCGCTCGCCGGCCCGCCACCGCGATATTCGTCAGGAGGACCGCATGACCACGCCCACCGAGGTCACCATCCACTCCAGCACCGGCCTGGACCGCCAGCAGTACCGCATTCGCCTCAGCTACACCGTGGAGAACCCCGCCAGCCGCGACGCCCAGGTGAGGTTCGAACTGGACGGGGAGATCGACGGCCAGCCATTCAAGGATGGCTTCGACCTCCCCGGCGACCTCGCCTTCAATTTCGCCGGCAGCGCCACGCGCATCCTGCGCCGCCACGGGCTGCGGGTCTGCCGCGGGCCGGTGCTGCGCTTTCGCAAGGAACATGACCGGGTATTCGATGACCTGCGTCGCCAGTTGAGGGCTGAGCCGGGCACGCCGGTCGACCTGCAGCGCATGGGCTCGCTGGCCCCGGCCGAGCCGCGTTGCGCGGTGGCCGAATCCATCGTGCGCGGGCGCGGCTGAGCCGTCAGGCGAGTTCGATGCGGTCGTCGTGGATGACGATCAGGCCCTGCTTGAACAGCCCGCCGATGGCCTTCTTGAAGTTGCCCTTGCTGACACCGAACTGCTGAGCGATCAGCTCCGGCGGACTCTTGTCGCTGAGCGCCAGCGAGCCGCCAGCCTCACGCACGGCCTGCAGGATCTGCTCGCTCAACGCATCGGACAGCCCCGCACCTGCCGGTTGCAGGCTCAGGCTGATCTTGCCGTCGGCGCGGATTTCCTTGATGTAGCCGGTCTCGCGCAGACCGTTGCGCATGAACTTGAACACTTCGTTCTTGTGGATCAGGCCCCAGTGCTTGCCATCGATGATGGCCTTGTAGCCCAGGTCGGTGCGCTCGACGACCAGCAGGTCCACCTGCTGGCCGGGCTTGTAGTTGGCCGGGACGTTGTCCAGGTAGCGGTCCAGGCGCGCGGTGGCGGTGATGCGGCGGGTGCGTTCGTCCAGGTAGACGTAGACCACGCAGTAATCGCCGAC
Organism: Pseudomonas sp. GCEP-101; assembly: GCF_025133575.1. Classification (NCBI taxonomy): domain Bacteria; kingdom Pseudomonadati; phylum Pseudomonadota; class Gammaproteobacteria; order Pseudomonadales; family Pseudomonadaceae; genus Pseudomonas; species Pseudomonas sp. GCEP-101. The sequence continues at coordinate 6,166,235 of NZ_CP104011.1, forward strand.
CTGCAGCGGGCGCTTTTCTTCCGAGTGCGGCAGGAGCAGGTCCTTGGGCAGGCCCCAGTCGAGGAACAGGCCGACGCGGTTGACCTCCACCACCTTCAGGCTGGCGAAGCCGCCCACCTGCACCTTGGGCTTCTGCGTGGTGGCGATCAGGCGGTCTTCACTGTCCAGGTAGATGAACACGTTGAGCCAGTCGCCCACCTCGGTGTCTTCGTTCTTGGGCACGTAGCGCTTGGGCAGCAGGATTTCGCCGTGGCTCTCGCCATCCAGGTAGAGACCGAAATCGGTGTGCTTGACCACCTGCAACGAATTGAACCGACCTATGACTGCCATGACGCTTACCTCGTGAACGGGGCGGGCATTCTACGCGCATTGGCGCGTTATGGCTGCCGCCGGTTGCCGGATGACGCAGGACCTGCCCTGTAGGAGCGGACTTCGTCCGCGATAGGGTTCGGTGCCGTGCGGTTCGCGAGCAAGCTCGCTCCTACAGGTATGAGCCCGGCGAGCTTCGGGTAGGAGCGAGCTTGCTCGCGAACCCAAGCCGCGCAGGGATCGCCGCGGGCAAGGAACAGAGGCTCACGGCCCTAATTATTCTCCGCCTGGCCGAACTGCAGCTCCGCCAGGCGTGCATAGAGCGGACTGCTGGCCACCAGCTCGGCATGCCGCCCCAGCGCCACCAGCCGGCCATGCTCGATCACCGCAATGCGGTCGGCATTGAGCACCGTGGCCAGGCGGTGGGCGATCACCAGGGTGGTGCGGTCGCGCATCAGCCCCGGCAACGCCTGCTGAATCAGGTGTTCGCTCTCGGCATCCAGCGCGCTGGTGGCCTCGTCGAGCAACAGGATAGGCGCGTCCACCAGCAGCGCACGGGCAATCGCCAGGCGCTGGCGCTGGCCGCCGGACAGGCCCAGGCCACTCTCGCCCAGGTGCGTGCGGTAGCCCTGCGGCAGGCGCAGGATGAATTCGTGGGCATGGGCGGCGCGGGCGGCGGCCTCGACTTCCGCGTCGCTGGCGTCGGGCCGGCCGTAGCGGATGTTCTCCTCCACCGTGCCGAAGAACAGCGCCGGGTTCTGCGACACCAGCGCGAAGCTGCGGCGCAGGTCCGCCGGATCGAGACGGGCGATGGGCTGGCCGTCGATGAGAATGCGCCCCTGCTGCGGGTCGTAGAAGCGCAGCAGCAGGTCGAACAGCGTGGATTTGCCGGCGCCGGAGGGGCCGACCAGCGCCAGGGTTTCACCCGGCTCGACGCGCAGGTCGATGCCGTCGATGGCCCACTGCTGCGGGCGCGACGGATAGGCGAAGCGCACGCCCTGCAGCTCGATGCTGCCGACGATGCGGGGCGGCAGCCGCAGCAGGTCGCTGCTCGGCGCGACGATTTCACTGCGTGCGCGCAGCAGCTCGGCGATGCGCTCGGCGGCGCCGGCGGCGCGTTGCAGCTCGCCGATCACTTCACTGAGGGTGCCGAAAGCCATGCCGACGATGAGGCTGTAGAACACGAAGGCCGCCAGGTCGCCGGGGCTGATGCGCCCGGCGATCACGTCCATGCCGCCGACCCAGAGCATCACCCCGACGGCGCCCAGCACCAGCAGGATGACCACGCTCACCAGCCACGAACGCTGGGTGATGCGCTTGCGCGCGGTATCGAAGGCTTCTTCCACCGTGCGACCAAAGCGCGCACGGTCCTGCGCCTGGTGGTTGTAGGCCTGCACCGTCTTGATCTGGCCGAGGGATTCGCCGACGTAACTGCCGACGTCCGCCACGCGGTCCTGGCTGAGCCGCGAGAGGCTGCGCACGCGGCGGCCGAACAGGAGGATCGGCGCGATCACCAGCGGCAGCGAGGCGACGACGATGCTGGTCAGCTTGGCGTTGGTGAAGAACATCAGGATCACCCCGCCCAGCAGCATCAGTACGTTGCGCAGCGCCATGGACAGCGAGGAACCGATCACCGATTGCAGCAAGGTGGTGTCGGCCGTCAGGCGCGACTGGATTTCCGAGGCGCGGTTGTTCTCGTAGAAGCCGGGGTGCAGTTCGATGAGGTGGTCGAAGACCCGCTGGCGGATATCGGCGACAAAACGCTCGCCAATCCACGACACCAGGTAGAAACGCACGAAGGTGCCGACCGCCAGGCACAGCACCAGGGCGAAGAAGATGCCGATGGCGCGCGTGAGCAGTTGCTCGGACTGGGTGATGAAGCCCTGGTCCACCAGCAGGCGGATGCCCTGCCCCAGCGACAGGGTGATGGCGGCGGTGAACAGCAGCGCCAGCAGGGCGCCGACGGCGCGCCAGCGGTAGGGAGCGAGGAACGAGCGAGCCAGGCGCAGGGCATTGCGCTGGCGGGACGACAACAGGGACATGGCGGGCTCTGTACGGCCGGAATGGGCAGAGGGTAGCACCGCCATGCCGAGGCCGGCGAAGGGCGCATCGGACGGGGTGTGGGACCGTTCGTTCCATCTCCACCCCGAAAGGTGCTCGTTTGATGTACAATGGGCGGCCAATTTGCGCAGACAGGTATGGCAGACATGACTACCAAGCCCTCCACCCGCCAAAAGGCCGCTCCCAAAGCCCCCGCCGCTACCGCCACCAGCGAAGCGCTGGCCGACCAGGTTGCCGCCTTCCTCAAATCCGGCGGTGAGATCCAGCAGATCGCCAAGGGCGTGACCGGTCAGAACTACGGCGCACCGAGCCGCCACATCAGCCTCGGCAAGAAGTAATCGCGCAGGCAAGCCTGCCGGCTCCCGGCAGGCTGCCCGCCTCCCCCGCGTCAGCCCCCGCCGCACCGCTCGCCTTTCCCCCTCGCGTTACACCAAAACCTCCGCATTTACACACGTTTCGTATTGCCTCGCACCTTGCACTGGGGCAGAGTCCGCCGATAGTCAGGACCTGGCCATCCCATGGCCACTCGCAAGGAGCACCCCATGCTGCCCTCTCCGGAAAAGCTGCTATCGCGTAACCTGCTCGATGTGCTGATCCGCGCCGGCCTCATCCTGTTGCTGGCCGTCTTCTGCTTCCGCATCTTCCACCCCTTCCTCGACCTGATGCTCTGGTCGGTGATCCTCGCCATCACCCTCTACCCCATGCACCAGTTGCTCAGCGGCTGGCTGGGCGATCGGCCGAACAGCGCGGCGAGCCTGATCGTCATCCTCGGCCTGGTGATCCTGCTGGTGCCGGTGGTGGTGATCGGGCTGTCCATGGCCGACTCGGTGCGCGACCTGGTGCACGCCATCCAGAACCGCACCCTGCAGATCCCGCTGCCGCCGGACTCGATGCAGAACTGGCCGGTGATCGGGCAGTACGTCTATCCCTTCTGGCACCGCGTGGCCACTGACTTCATGGGCGTGGCGCATCAACTGGCGCCGCACCTGCAGGGCGTGGCGAAGAAGGTCGCCGGGCAGGCGGCCGGCGTCGGCATGGGCTTGATGCAGTTCCTCGCCGCGTTCGTCATCGCCGGGGTGATCATGGCCTACGGCAAGCTCGGCAGCCGCACTGCCTGCGACATCGCCATCCGCATCTCCGGGCCGGACCGTGGCCCCGGCCTGGCCGAGCTGTGCACCGGCACCATCCGCGCGGTGGCCCAGGGCGTGGTCGGCGTGGCCTTCATCCAGACGCTGATCCTCGGCCTCGGCTTCATCGTCATGGGCATTCCCGGCGCCGGCCTGCTGGCCCTGGGCGTGTTGCTGCTGGGCATCACCCAGTTGCCGGTGGTGCTGATCACCCTGCCGGCGGTGGCCTACGTGTTCATGACCAGCGACTCGCTGCTGGTGTCCATCCTGTTCACCGTCTGGACGGTCGCCGGCGGCCTGTCGGACAACGTGCTCAAGCCGCTGATGTTCGGCCGCGGCAGCAAGGTGCCGATGGCCGTGATCCTGATCGGCGCCCTGGGCGGCATGCTGAGCAACGGCATCATCGGTCTGTTCGTCGGCCCGGTGGTGCTGGCCCTGGGCTACGAGCTGTTCATGTCCTGGGTGCACGAGCGCGAGGCGCCGGTCGCGCCGCCCGTCGAGACGCCCGAACACACCACTCCCTGACCTCCCGCCCGCGGCGCGACCGCGGGCCTCACCCGCAATGGAATGCACACGATGTCCAAACGCTGCACCCTCACCGCCGCCCTGCTCGCCGCCGGTCTGCTGCTCTCCCCGCTGGCCTTCGCCGAAGAAACTGCCGTTGTCTGGCCGGCCGTGGTCAATGCCGCCGACCAGCAGCGCCTGACCAGCCTCGACGGACAGGTCAAGCAACGGCTCGACCAGCTCCAGCAGAGCGAGGACGAAACCACCCGCAACGAGGCGCTGAATCTCTACCGCATCGTGCTGGAGGACCCGGAGCCGCTGGCCGACGCGGCCCTGACCGGCAACTGGAAGTGCCGCTCGGTCCAGCTCGATGGCGACGCGCTGTATGGCTACCCGAACTTCAAGTGCTCGGTGCGGCAGACACCGCAAGGCCTGTTCCTGGAGAAGACCAGCGGCTCGCAGCGCATCAGCGGCTACCTGCAACGCCTGGACGACAAGCAGTGGGTGTTCGTCGGCGGCGCCTCGGTCAATGACGAACCGCAGGTCGGCTACAGCGGCCTGGAACACGCCGCCGCGCGGGAATCCGATGTGGTCGGTGTGGTGCGCCATTCTTACGACGGCTTCGTGCTGCTGGTGCCCGAACAATTGGGCGGCTACAACCTGTTCCGCTTCACCCGCTGAACCCCGCGGCGCGGCGACGGCTAGAACAGCGCGACCATTTCCTTGAGCGTCACCGCCCAGGTGCCCTTTGCGTTGAGGTAGCGATAGCCGAAGCGCGAGCCGTTGGCCTGGGTGGTGAGCACCGCGTTCCAGGCCAGCCCGCGCTGCAGGTCATGGGCCGGGTCGAGGAGGAAGAAGGCGTCGTCGCTCATCCCCACCGCCAGGCACCAGTGGCGGATATCGCTGTCCTTGCGGCCATGGAAGCCCAGCACCACGGGGATGTTGTCCTCCAGGTGCCGGCGGGTCAGCTCGACCATCCGCGTACCGTTGCCACGTTCGACACGGTATTCCTTGTCGCTGATGACCTTGAGCAGCTCCAGCAGGTCGGCGCCGGTGGTGCCGACGCGCACCAGCGTCTCGTGCTGGTTCAGGGCCTCCATCAGCCGCCCGTAGCGGGTTCGCGAGTCCACCGGCGCCAAGCCCTTGGCCTGGCGCCGCCCCAGCTGGTTGCGGGCGAGCATGGCCATCACCAGGCAGTACGGCCCGCAGGCGCCGTCCATGTCGCCCTGGCGCAGGTGCACCTTCTCGCCGCGCCGGTTGATCAGCCCGCCCGTGCCGTGTTCGTCCAGGTCCCAGCCCAGGCCGTCGATCAGGGTGATCTGCATCGTGATCCCTCGCCGCTTCGTCTGAGGTTGTGACCGGTCCCGGCGCGGATCATTCCGCCGGGTTGCGGTTACAATGGATGTTTTCCCCTGTCTGGTTGCCTGAAATGTCCGAAGCCATCCGCCTGTCCAAGCGCCTCGCCGAGCTGCTGCCCTGTTCGCGCCGCGAAGCCGAGCTGTACATCGAGGGCGGCTGGGTCACAGTGGACGGCCAGCGCGTGGAGGAACCGCAATTCAAGGTCGACAGCCAGCGCATCGAACTGCTGCCCGGCGCCTCCCCCGACCCGATTCCGCCGGTGACCATCCTGGTGCACAAGCCGGTGGGCCTGGGCAGCGGCAACGGCGCCAACTCCGCCCAGCAACTGCTGACCCCGGACAAGCGCTGGTCCGAGGACAACCTGCAGCAGCGCCTGCTGCGCAAGCACTTCGGCCACCAGCTCAACACCACCGCGCTGGAGACCGACGCCAGCGGCCTGCTGGTCTATACCCAGAGCCGCGGCGTGCAGCGCCGGCTGGTGGACGAGGCGGACAACATCGAGCACGAGTACGTCGTCGAAGTCAGCGGGCAGATCGTCGACAACGGCCTGAAGCGCCTGTGCCGCGGCCTGGTGATCGACGGCCGCGAACTGCCGCCGCTGAAGGTCAGCTGGCAGAGCGAAAACCGCCTGCGCTTCGCCGGCAAGCAGTTCCGCCCCGGCCAGATCTCCGCCATGTGCCGCGCGGTCGGCCTGCACGCCGTGTCGATCCGCCGCCTGCGCCTGGGTGGCGTGGCCATGGGCAAGCTGCCGGTTGGCCAGTGGCGCTTCCTGCAGCCGGGCGAGAAGTTCTGACGGGATTCTGTCTCAGGAACGACGGCCGCCGTTCCCTGAGAGCCCCCCCGAGTTTCCCTGTAGGAGAAACGTCGTTATCTGAAGCTCCGTGCTGGCGATTTTCCCTCTCCCTAACCCTGGCTGGGGAGAGGGCCAGCCCTCGCGCCGCGACATCTCCTGTAGGAGCGGGCCATGCCCGCGATCGCGCGCATGACGCGCTCCAACAGGTGGCCCCCAGCCTGGTTGCTCGCCGGTGAGTGCGGATTTCGCCGCGATGGATTTTCGCGGACAAGGTCCGCTCCTACGCCTGCGGATGGCACGGGCTTCCCCTGTAGGAGCGGGCCATGCCCGCGATCGCGCGCATGGCGCGCTCCTACAGGCGGCGCCCAGCCTAGTTGCTCGCCGGCGAGTATGAATTTCGCGGCGATGGATTTTCGCGGACAAGGTCCGCTCCTACGCGACCGGGCTCCCTACCCTCCCTGTAGGAGCGAGCTTGCTCGCGAACAGCCCCACTGCTCCGACGCCCGTTCGCGAGCAAGCTCGCTCCTACGAAGGCGCCAAACCGCTCAACCACGAGGCTTTGCGCCGCTATCGATAGCATCGATAGTCACCAGTCGACGCATTCAGTTCTCTTGATGATCCGCGACAGGCATCGTGGCCCCATCAACTCGCTGGCAGGAGATTCGCCGGCCCCGCAGTCGGGCCGCAGGGGCGAACGAGCTAGCCGCGACAGTCGCCCCAACGGATCGTCAAGAGGACACCACCATGCAAGTCATTCTCGATTTCCTGCTGCTCGTGGGCTCCCTGGTGGAGCTGCTGCTGTACGTCGCGCTGGCCAGCGTCGTGCTCGCCACCGTGGTGCTGCTCAGCGTCATCGCCGTGCTGACCCTGCGCTCGCCGGGGTCGGCGGTAGTCATCCCCGACCCTCGCCCCTCGGTCAGCCGCAAACCGCGCCCGGCGGTGAAGCATCAACTGGCCCGCCCCGTACTGGTCGCCGTGGCGAACGAGCCGATCCTGGCGAAAACCGCCTGACACCCACCTGCGTTCCGATCCGGCGGCATTGCCCGAGCGCGCCCGCGTGGCGCGCGCGAATGCCCTCTCCCCCTTCCGACACCCCGATGCCCCGTCAGTGGTGGCCGATGCCCTGGTCTTCCAGGTGGTCCGCCTCGAACAGGGTTTCCAGTTCCTTGCGCGCCTCGCGGGCGGTCTGGATAACCGCGGCCTCGTCGTCGTAGACGCGGTACTGGGCCATCAGCACCGCTTCGTCGTGGCGCTTGAAGCGGCGGATGCGTGCGGCGACCTGCTCCTCGTTCAGCCCCAGGCCGGTCAGCAGCAGGCGGCTCATCTCCAGGCTCGAATGGAAGGTCTCACGCACCGGCGTCGCGTCGGCGTCCAGCAGGTGGTAGACGTGCTGGCGGTTACGCGCGCGGCCGATGACCTTCAGGTGCGGGTAGAGCTTGCGCACCAGCCGCGCGGTCTCGATGTTGGTCTGCGGGTCGTCGGTGGCGACGACGAAGAACTCGGCTTTCTCGACCTGGGCCGCGCGGAGGATTTCCGGGCGCAGCGGGTCGCCATAGAAGATCGGGATATTGCCGTAGCTGCGGGTCAGTTCGATGGTATCCACCGAGGTATCCAGCGCGACGAAGGGCACGCCCTGGGCGCGCATGATACGGGCGACCACCTGGCCCATCCGGCCCATGCCGGCGATCACCACGCGCGGGGCGTCGTCCGGCAGCTGGCGGTATTCGGGCGGCGGCTCGCGCAGCACGGCCGGCTTGGGCTTGATGCTGCGCGCCAGGGCCAGCACCAGCAGTGGGGTCATGGCCATGGACAGGGTGATGCACAGCACCAGCAGCGAGTGCAGCTTGCCGTCCATCAGGCCCTGGGCCAGGGCCAGCTTGAACACCACGAAGGCGAACTCGCCGCCGGCGCCCAGCAGCACGCCCAGGCGGATCGCCGAGACCTTGTCCAGCCCGCCGGCCAGGCGACCGATGAGGAACAGCAGCGGCAGCTTGATGCCCACCAGCAGCAGGGTCAGGCCAAGCACCACCAACGGCTCGCTCTTGAGCAGGCCGAGGTCGGCGCTCATGCCCACGCTGATGAAGAACAGCCCCAGCAGCAGGCCCTTGAAGGGTTCGATCTGCGCCTCCAGTTCATGGCGGTATTCCGAGTCCGCCAGCAGCAGGCCGGCGAGGAAGGCGCCCAGGCCCATGGACACGCCGGCCCACTCCATCAGCCAGGCGGTGCCGACCACCACCAGCAGCGCGGTGGCGGTGGACAGGTCGGCCTGGCCGGTGCGAGCCACCGAGCGGAACACCGGGCGCAGCAGGAATCGCCCGCCGATCACCACCACGGCAATGCTGCCGACCACTTCCAGGACATGGGCCAGGTCACCGCCGGGCGCCGCTGAATCGGCGCGCGCGCCCAGCAGCGGGATCATGGCGATCAGCGGGATCGCGGCGATGTCCTGGAACAGCAGGATGGCGAAGCCGAGGCGGCCGTAGGCGCTGTTCAGCTCCTTGCGCTCGGCGAGGATCTGCAGGCCGAAGGCGGTGGAGGACAGCGCCAGGCCGCCGCCCAGCACCACGGAGGTGTTCACCGGCATGTCGAAGGCCAGCACCGCGACGCTGCCAATGGCCAGGCCCGTGAGCAGGACCTGCGCCAGGCCGACGCCGAATACCTGCTTGCGCATCACCCACAGGCGCTTGGGCGAAAGCTCCAGGCCAATGATGAAGAGCAGCAGCACCACGCCCAGTTCGGACAGGCTGGCAACGCTTTCCGGGTTGTCGATCAGCCCCAGCAGCGACGGGCCGATGAACACCCCGGCCAGCAGGTAGCCGAGCACCGCCCCCAGTTGCAGGCGCTTGGCCAGCGGCACCATGAACACCGCCGCGAGCAGGAAGACCACCGCCGACTGCAGGTAATTCGTCCCATGTTCCATGTATCAAGACTCCTTGGAAGGGTTGGGGCGAAGCGAAGATCCACCCATGTCGTTCATCTCATGCATCCAGCGCCACGCCCTCGGCCAGCAGGTGCCGCTGGAACTGCCCGGCCAGGGCGTCCACCTGGTCCCAGGGCTGCTCGTAACGCTCCTCCAGCGCCACGTGGCTGCCGGCGCGCACGCACGCGTCGAGGGCGCAGTGCTGGTAGAAGGCGTTCACCGCCGCGACCATCGGCTCGCGCTGGTTTTCCATCAGGATGGCGCCGTGGGCCAGCACCACGTAGCGCCCGTCGCTGGGCCGGCGGCGCCAGCGCTGGGCCGTGCCCACCAGCTTGCGGCCGCCCAGGTTGACGTTGTAGCGGCCATCGCAGAAAGCGCCCTCCACTTCCCCCAGGCCCGGGTCGAGGCCCAGGGCGGCCAGCCAGTCGCACAAGGGCTGGCACAGGCGCAGGTAGGCGGTTTCGATGCGCGTCTGTTCGTTGTCGCTGGGCGGGATCGCATAGACCAGCGCCACATTCAGTACCCCGGCAGACTGCGGCACCGGCTCACCGCCGGTATCGCGCAGGGCGATCGGCCAGCCCAGCGCGGCGCAGGCAGCTTCGGCGTCGGCAAAACCCTCCAGGCGGCTGAGCCGGCGCGGCATGACCAGCGACTGCTCCAGTGGCCGCCAGAACAGCAGGCCGCTGTCGCGCTCACCGGCGAAGGCGGCGTCGAGCAGCGCACGTTCGGCGTCCAGCCCGTGCTGCGCCGACAGTCTTTTCACTCTGTTCATGACAGCGTCCTTGGATCAATCGGGTTGCGGACTATGCCCGCCAGGGGCTTTTCCGACAATGTTTCAGGCCAATTTGTTGCGTGCTGGGAAATTTCAGCGTAGCGGGCTGAGACTACCGTTGTGTCGCCCCAGGTCACCCTGGGCGCATCTGCGCACCGCAGCGAAGCGGAGCTGCGTCTATCCTGCTACTGGCCGGCACTTTGCGCAGGAGGCCAGAGCCCGTGTCCAGGACGTTGCTGCAGCGTCTTCACCACGCCATTGCCATCAACGACGCACTGGCACTGCCCATCGCCCGGGAGAACCTGCGGCGCCTGTATTTTGCCGCCCTGCTGGCGGTGCCCTTCGACCTGATCCACATCGTCGTGTTTCGCCTCAACCTGCAGGGCTCCAGCCCCGAATACGACGGCTGGCGGCTGGATATCATCCGCGTGCATGCCGTGGTCGCGGTACTGTTCAGCCTGCTCGGCGTGCTCGCCTGGCTGGCCTCGCCGCCGCGCCGCAGTGCGCCCTTGTGGTACATGCAGACCCTGACCGTGCTGGGCAGCCTGCTGGTGCTCGGCTTCGGCGTAGCGATCACCGGCGCCGACCAGCAGGTGACGAGCAGCATCACCCCCTTCCTCATGGCCTCGGTGGCCACCGCACTGCTCATCCTGTTGCGCCCGAGCCTGGCGGTGATCCTCTACATCCTCGCCCTCTCCGCATTCGAGCTGACCATGGTCCTGACCCAGGCCAGCCCGCAGTTGCGCCTGTCGAACCAGATGGGCGGGCTGACCATCTGCGGTATCGGCCTGGTGCTGTCGTTCATCCTCTGGCACGGCCATGTGCGCAACCTGCGCCAGCGCGAATTCCTCCGCCAGCAACGGCTGGAGCTGGAGGAAAAGAACCGCCAGCTGGAGTACCTCGCCGGCCACGACCCGCTCACCGGGCTGTTCAACCGCCGCCAGTTCGACCAGTTGGTGGGCATGGAACTGTCCCGCGTCGCCCGCCAGCCCGCGCCCATCAGCCTGCTGATGGTGGACCTGGACCATTTCAAGTTCATCAACGACCGCTACGGCCACCCGCTGGGCGACGAAGTCATCCGCCACACCGCCAGCCTGCTGCGCAACTACACGCGCACCGGCGACAGCGTGGCGCGCCTGGGCGGCGAGGAGTTTCTCCTGTTGCTGCCCGATACCGCGCAGTTCCAGGCCCGCGCCATTGCCGAGAAGGTGCGGCGGCTGCTGGAGGAAACCCCGCTACCCATGAAGGACGGCCTGCTCTACCTCACCGCGAGCTTCGGCATCGCCTGCCTGGAGGCCGGCGTACCGGGCACCTATGAAGGGCTGTACGCGGCGGCGGACAAGGCGCTGTACAAGGCCAAGGCCAGCGGACGCAACCGCGTGGAGGTGATTGAACTGGGAATGGAGATGGGGACGTTTGACTGAGCGCCCACGCGGGCTGCCATCCCGGTGCGTAGGGGCGGGTTCCGTCCGCGATCGGCTGGGCAGGCACCCTGGACGACCGGAGCGGTTCCGGCACCTCGCGGATAAATCCGCTCCTACGAACGCGCGTAGGGCGCATCACGCGCCAGCGTTATCCGCCGCGGGGCCATCGGCGCATGACCCGTTCCGGGTTGTTCGCCCTACGGCCTACCCAAGCTATCAGGATTCGTAGGAGCGGACTTCGTCCGCGATTGGCTGGGCAGCGCGCCCCGCCCCGAAGGGAGAGGGAGCTGTCCGTGCTTCCCTGATGTGACCGGCGGACATCGACGGATACTCCAAGCCCGTCCCCTCTCCCTTCAGGGAGAGGGTTAGGGAGAGGGTGGTGAGTGCCGCTGGGGAATGGCCCGTTCGCGAGCAAGCTCGCTCCTGCGAAAAGCACGCGGTGCGTTACTGGGCGTACTTGCGCGTCAGCCCCGGCGGCACGCCGCTGCTGTCGGTCTCGGTCCAGGGGCCTTGCGGGCCGACGGCCCAGTACCAGCCGTTGTCCCAGTGGTAGTAGGTGCGCTGGCGGTAGTAGAGGTCCTTCTGGCCCTGGATCACATACACGCCCAGGCTCGCATCCCAGCGGCCCTTGCCGCCGGGCGGCGGGGCGAACTGGGTCGGACGCTTGGACGCCGCCGCCGGCTTGGACGGCTGCGGAGTGATGGGCGAGCTGGAGGTCTTGGCCGGCGGGATCGGCTTGCTTGGCTGCGAGGGCGGCGGTATGGGCGACGTCGGCTGCTCCGGCTGCTGCGGTTGCACCACGCAACCACCCAGTACCAGCATGGCGCCCAGCGCCAGCACTCTGCCCTTCATCGCTCAACCCTCTCGTGTCGTGATTACTTCTGATCCGGGCTGTCGATTGTCACGCTCTGCTCGCCCGCCTGGGAAGTAGACAACGAAGCGCTTCGTCCGATCCATTCCCCGGCGGTGGCATTGCCGGCGCGGGAGATACGCGCCACCAGTTGCACCTGCGGGTGCTGGGAGAGCTTGAGCTGCGGCATCATCGCGTCGGCGTCGCTGAGCGACACCTCGCTGGGCAGGTCGGACACCTTCAGGCGCTTGACCGCCAGCGGCATCGGCGGGCCGCTCACGGCGAGGGCGAAGACGAACACGCTGTCGTCCGGCTTGACCTGGCCCTTCACCGCGGCGCTGAGGTCGACCTTCACCTTCAGGGTCACGCCAGCGGTTGCGGCGGCCGCCGGCGCCTCGGGCGGCGTCTGGCCCTGCTCGATCATGCGTTGGCGGGCGCGCTCGATGCCGCCGGCGATGGCCTCGCGGGACGGGTCGTCCTGCGGCAGCACGGCGACCAGGCGGCCCCAGTAGTCGATGGCGTTGGCGTACTTTTCGTCCTCGAAGGCAGCGATGCCCAGCAGGCCGAGGGTGGTGACTTCCTGCGGGTCCTTCTTCAGCGCTTCGTCGGCCAGGTCACGAACCTGTTGGCTGAGCGCCTTGTTACCCGCGAAGTACAGCGCCTGGGCCCACTGGCCGAGCACTTCCGGCTGGCGGCCGGACAGGCGCGCGGCCTGCTCGAAGGCCGTGGCGGCGTCGGTGGCGCGGTTCTGCGTCATGTAGGCGCGACCGAGGAAGTACCAGCCTTCGGCGGAATCCGGCTGGGCCTTGAGGGAGCGCTCCAGGCGCGAGGTCACCTCTTCCATGGACTTGGGCGCGGTGGCGAATTCGCGGGCCAGCTCGACCTTGTCGCTGGCGCCCCAGTGCAGGTAGAGCCCCAGGGCGAGGAACGGCAACACCAGCGCAGCCACCAGCGGCGCGGCGCGCCCCAGGCGGGAACGGCGGTCCTCGCCGGCGCCTTCGGTATCGGAGAGCAGCTCGCGCGCGGCCTCGGCGCGGCCGGCGTCGAACTGCGCGTCGTCCAGGGTGCCGGCGTCACGCTGGCTGCCCAGCTCGGCCAGGCGTTCCTGGTACAGGGCGACGTTGAGGGCGGTGCGGTCTTCCTCGGCCTGGGCCTTGCGGCCGCGCAGCAGAGGGACGAGGAGGAATGCCAGGGCCACCAGCAACAGCAGGCCGGCGGCGAGCCAGAAATCGATCATTTGTCTTGGTTATCCAGCAATTGGTCGAGACGCGCCTGCTCCTCGGCGGACAGCGTGGTGGAAGTGGCAGCCGCCGGGCGACGGCGCCGCGCGACGATGGCGCCGATGACGATCACGCCCAGGCCCAGCAGCGCGGCGGGGCCGAACCAGAGCAGCCAGGTGCGCTCGCTGACTTCGGGCTTGTAGCGCACGAACTCGCCGTAGCGGTCGACCATGTAGTCGATGATCTGCTGGTTGCTCTTGCCGGCGGCCATCTGGGTGTAGATCTGCTTGCGCAGGTCGGCGGCGATCGGTGCGTTGGAATCGGCGATGTCCTGGTTCTGGCACTTGGGGCAGCGCAGCTCGGTGGTCAGGTCGCGGAAACGCTCGCGCTCGATGTCATTGGCGAACTCGTAGGTGTCGATGGCGGCGTGGGCGATGCCGGTGAGGCAAAGCCCGAGCGCGGCAGCGGCAAGAAGACGCTTCATTTACCCTCCGCTTCGTCGACCAGGCCCTGGTAGATCGGCGCCAGTTGCTCACGCCAGACCTTCTCGTCCACGGCGCCGACCAGCTTGTGGCGGATGATGCCGTCCTTGTCGATGATGTAGGTCTCCGGCGCGCCGTACACGCCCAGGTCCAGGCCCAGGGTACCCTGCGCATCGGCGATGTTCAGCAGGTAAGGGTTGTGCAGCTCCTTGAGCCACTTCTGCGCGGCGGCCGCGTCGTCCTTGTAGTTGATGCCGTAGATCACCACGCCCTTGGCGGCGAGATCGGTGAGCACCGGGTGCTCGAAACGGCAGGTCGGGCACCAGGTGCCCCAGACGTTGACCAGCGCCGGCTTACCCTTGAGGTCCGCCTCGGTGTAGGTCTTGCCCGGCTCGGTGACGCTGGGCAGGGAGAATGCCGGGAACGGCTTGCCGATCAGCGCCGAGGGCAGCTCACTGGGGTCCAGCCACAGGCCGCGGAAGAGAAATACCGCGACGACCAGGAAGATCGCCAGGGGCAACAGCAGGATTGCACGCTTCACACTCAGGCTCCCTGTCCGGCGAGGCCCAGGGCCTCGCGTACGCGCGTTTTCACTTTCAGGCGGTAGCGACGATCCAGCGCGGCCAGTACGCCGCCCAGGGCCATCAGCAGACCGCCGAGCCAGATGAAGCGCACGAAGGGCTTGATGTGCACGCGCACCGCCCACGCGCCGTTGTCCAGCGGCTCACCCAGGGCGACGTAGAGGTCGCGGGTCAGGCTGCCGTGGATACCGGCCTCGGTCATCATGGAGTTCTGTACGCTGTACAGGCGCTTTTCCGGGTGCAGCGTGGCAACTTCGGAGCCGTTGCGGGTGACACGGATGGTGCCCTTGTCGGAGGTGAAGTTCGGGCCTTCGAAGTGATGGGTGCCCTCGAAGCGGAACTGATAGCCGGCCAGCTCCACCGACTCGCCCGGCGCCATGCGCAGGTCGCGCTGAGCGCTGAACTGGCTGGTGAGGACCACACCGATGGCGCAGATGGCGATACCGAAGTGCGCCAGCTGCATGCCCCAATAGCTGCGGTTCAGGCCCGCGGCGCCGGCGATCACGCCCTTGTGGCGGACCTTGTCGAAGAAGTCGCGCACGCCGGCCAGCACCACCCAGGCGGCGAGCATGAACACGCTCAGCACTTCCCAGTGCAGCTCGCCATACAGGAAGCTGCCGAGGCCGCCCAGCACCACGGTACCGATCAGCACCGGCGTGAGCATGTTGCGCAGCCAGCGGGTCGGGGTGTCCTTCCAGCGCACCAGCACGCCGACCGCCAGGGCCAGCATGAGGATCGCCATCAGCGGTACGAACAGGGCGTTGAAATACGGCGGGCCGACGGACAGCTTGGCGCCGCTGATGGCGTCGAGCACCAGCGGGTAGAGGGTGCCCAGCAGGATCATCGAGGCGGTGACCACCAGGATCAGGTTGTTCAGCAGCAGCAGGGTCTCGCGGGACCACAGGGCGAAGCCGACCTGGCTCTTGACCACCGGCGCGCGCAGGGCGAACAGCGTCAGCGAGCCGCCCACCACCAACAGCAGGAAGGCCAGGATGAACACGCCGCGCTCCGGGTCAGAGGCGAAGGCGTGCACCGAGGTCAGCACGCCGGAGCGGACCAGGAAGGTGCCCAGCAGGCTCAGGGAGAAGGCCGCGATGGCCAGCAGCACGGTCCAGCTCTTGAACACGCCGCGCTTCTCGGTCACCGCCAGCGAGTGGATCAACGCGGTGCCCACCAGCCAGGGCATGAACGAGGCGTTTTCCACCGGGTCCCAGAACCACCAGCCGCCCCAGCCCAGTTCGTAGTAGGCCCACCAGGAACCGAGCACGATGCCGATGCCGAGGAAAGTCCAGGCCACCAGGGTCCAGGGCCGAGACCAGCGCGCCCAGGCGGCGTCGAGGCGGCCGCCGAGCAGCGCGGCGATGGCGAAGGCGAAGGCCACCGAGAAGCCCACGTAGCCCATGTAGAGCATCGGCGGGTGGACGATCAGGCCGGGGTCCTGCAGCAAGGGGTTCAGGTCGTTACCGTCCGCCGGTACCTGCGGCAGCAGGCGGCTGAAGGGGTTGGAGGTGATGATCAGGAACAGCAGGAAGCCAGTGCTGATCATGCCCATCACGGCCAGCACGCGGGCCAGCATCACTTCCGGCAACTGACGGGAGAACACCGACACGGCGAAGGTCCAGCCGCCGAGAATCAGCGCCCAGAGCAGCAGCGAGCCTTCGTGGGCACCCCACACGGCACTGAACTTGTAGAACCACGGCAGCGCGCTGTTGGAGTTGCTGGCGACGTAGGCCACCGAGAAGTCATCGTGGAGGAAGGCCCAGGTCAGGCAGCCGAAGGAGAACAGCAGGAAGGCGAACTGCCCCCAGGCTGCCGGGCGCGCCAGGCTCATCCATTGGCGGTCGCCGCGCCACGCGCCGACCAGCGGGAAGAACGACATCACCAGCGCCATGCACAGCGCGAGGATCAGCGAGAGGTGGCCGAGCTCGGGAACCATGTCAGTTGCTCCCCTGTTGCGGCGCGGCGCCACCGTTCTGGCTGGCCTCGTAGTGCTCCAGCTTGCCGCTGTCCTTGAGCGCCTTGGTGACTTCCGGCGGCATGTATTTCTCGTCGTGCTTGGCCAGCACTTCGTCGGCGGTCAGCACGCCGGCGGAATCGATCTTGCCCAGGGCGACGATGCCCTGCCCTTCGCGGAACAGGTCGGGGAGGATGCCGCGGTACTTCACCGTGACCTCCTTGGCGAAGTCGGTGACCACGAATTCCACGTCCAGCGAATCCGCCGAGCGCTTGAGCGAGCCCTTCTCCACCATCCCGCCGGCGCGGATGCGCGTGTCGTGCGGGGCTTCGCCGTTGGCGATCTGGGTCGGGGTGTAGAACAGGTTGATGTTTTCCTGCAGGGCCGACAGCGCCAGGCTGACGGCGACGCCCACACCGGCGACGATGGCGAGGACGATGTACAGACGCTTCTTGCGGACCGGATTCACTTGCTGGCCTCCCGGCGCAGACGACGCGCCTCTTCTTGCAGGTAACGCCGGCGCGCCACGATGGGCGAGACGACGTTGATCGCCAGGACCACCAGGCAGATGGCGTAGGCGGACCATACGTAAGGGCCATGGTGACCCATGGCGAGGAAATCGGAGAAGGATTCGAAACTCATAGCGCGCGCTCCACCTCGGCCTTGACCCAGCTCGCGCGGGCTTCGCGCTTGAGCACTTCCAGGCGCATGCGCATCATCAGCACCACGGCGAAGAAGCAGTAGAAACCGGCGACCATCATCAGCAGCGGGATCCACATCTCCGGCGGCATCGGCGGCTTTTCGGTCAGCGTGAAGGTGGCCGGCTGGTGCAGAGTATTCCACCAGTCCACCGAGTACTTGATGATCGGGATGTTCACCACGCCGACGATGGCCAGTACCGCGCAGGCTTTGGCCGCGCTGTCGCGGTTGGTGATGGCCTGGCCCAGGGCGATGATGCCGAAATACAGGAACAGCAGGATCAGCATCGAGGTCAGGCGCGCGTCCCAGACCCACCAGGCGCCCCAGGTCGGCTTGCCCCAGATGGCACCAGTGACCAGCGCGACGAAGGTCATCCAGGCGCCGATGGGCGCGGCGCACTGCACGGCGACGTCGGCGATCTTCATCTTCCAGATCAGCCCGACCGCGCCGGCCACCGCCAGCATCACGTAGCAGGACTGGGCGAGGAACGCCGCCGGTACGTGGATATAGATGATCCGGAAGCTATTGCCCTGCTGGTAGTCCGGCGGCGCGAAGGCCAGGCCCCAGACGGTACCGGCGACCATCAGCAGGATCGCGGCGACCGCGAACCAGGGCATCCAGCGTCCGCTGATCTCGTAGAACCACTTGGGCGAGCCAAGCTTGTGAAACCAAGTCCAGTTCATCATCAGGCTCTGTCATCAAAGCTCTAGTCTGCCGCCGGTGCCGCTTCGAGAGCCCGGCGATCGTTCGTTCACTCGCCGACGCTGATCTTCAGCCCGGCGGCAATGGCAAAAGGCGTCAGCGTCAATGCTAACGCCGTCAGGCTGGCCAGCCACAACAGGTGCCCGGCGGTGGGCAGCCCCTGCAGCGACGCCTGCAGCGCTCCGCTGCCCAGGATCAGCACCGGAATGTAGAGCGGCAGGATCAGCAGGGCCAGCAGCAGGCCACCGCGCTTGAGGCCGACGGTGAGCGCGGCGCCCACGGCGCCCAGCAGGCTCAACACCGGCGTACCCAGCAGCAGCGACAGCAGCAGGTCCGGCAGGCAGCGCGCCGGCAGGCCCAGCATCAGGGCGAACAGCGGCGACAGCAGCACCAGGGCCAGCCCTGAAACCAGCCAGTGTGCCAGCACTTTGGCCAGGACCAGTAGTGGCAGGGGGTGCGGCGAAAGGACCCACTGTTCCAGGGAACCATCCTCGAAATCGCTGCGGAACAGGCCGTCCAGCGACAGCAGCACCGCCAGCAAAGCCGCGACCCAGACCAGGCCCGGCGAGAGGTTCTTGAGCATTTCCGACTCGGGACCGACCGCCAGCGGGAACAGCGCGATGACGATGGCGAAGAACACCAAAGGATTAGCCAGCTCCGCCGGACGTCGGAACAGCAGCCGCGCTTCGCGGGCGAGCAGCAGGGTGAAGACGTTGCTCATCGCGCCGCCACCTCCCGTGCGTGCTGGCCAAGGTCCAGGGCGCGGTACCCCTGTGGCATGCGTTCCAGGGTGTGGTGGGTGGTCAGCACCACCAGGCCACCGCGTTCGCAATGGCCGGCCAGGTGTTCTTCGAGCTGCGCCACGCCCTGCTTGTCCAGGGCGGTGAAGGGTTCGTCGAGGATCCACAACGGCGGCGCGGCCAAATACAGGCGCGCCAGGGCCACGCGGCGCTGCTGCCCGGCGGACAGGGTGTGGCAGGGAACATCCTCGAAGCCACGCAGGCCGACGGCTTCCAACGCCTGCCAGATGGCATCGCGGCTGGCCGGCTGGTGCAGCGCGCAGAGCCAGGCGAGATTCTCTTCGGCGGTCAGCAGGCCCTTGATACCCGCGGCGTGGCCGATCCACAGGAGCAGGCGCGCCAGCTCGTGGCGCTGCTCGGTCAGCGGCTTGCCATTGAGCAGCACCTCCCCCGCGGTGGGCTGCATCAGCCCGCTGAGCAGGCGCAGCAGGCTGGTCTTGCCGCTGCCGTTGGGGCCGACGATCTGTAGCATTTCGCCCGCGCCCAGTCGCACATCGAGACGCTCGAACAGCATGCGCCAGTCCCGCTCGCAGGCGAGCGCCACGGTTTCGAGGAGGGGATGGGTCAAGGGCATCGGCAACCGTCGGGCAGAAAACAGTCAGGAGTGCAAAAAAGCGGCCAAACCCGCCAGGCCGCCAAGCACGGCCGCGGGCGGCGCATTATACACAGCCGTTCCTACACCCGACGTCAGGTTTTTCGACAGGGTGTAACGCGCCTCAGGCCCTGCGGCGGGCCCCTGGGCTGTCATGATCGTCCGGCTGCGCCTCTTCGTCGCGGGCACGACGGGTATGGATGGTGCTGATCGGCGACGTTTCCTGCTGCTTGATCAGACTATGAGTATGCCGCGAGATATAGGAGTGGTTGGCCGGGATATCCCGGTTGACAAAGGCCGAGGCACCAACCGACACGTTGTCACCGATGTGGAGGCCGTCGCCGATGATGCAGACATTGGCACCGAGGCTGACGTTGTCGCCGATGAGGATCGGCGCACTGCCATCGTTCTTCTGGCCGATGGTGGTGTTCTGGAAGATGCTGAAATTCTTGCCGATCACCGCCTTGCGGGTGATTACGATGCCAACCAGGTGAGGGATGTAAAGCCCCTCACCCACCGGGATAGTAATCGGAATCTCGATACCGAAGCGCTCGGCGAGGCGATCACCCAGGCGCATGGCGCGCTTCTGCCAGAAGGCGCTGGGGCTGGAGTGCAGGTATTGGGCGACGCGGAACCAGAACATGTAACGATACCGGGCGCGCTGCCGGCAGCGACGATGAAGCCGAGTCCAGCTGAAGCGGCTTTCCTCGCCCCCCAGGATCTCGATCCGCCACAGTCGTTTCAATTCCGCGAAGGTCATTACTGCATTCCACTTGATTCAGCCTGCGGTCCCTGCGGCAATGAAAACGCAATATTACTCTGATACCGCCCATCGGCACAAAACAACGCTGCGTTCGCCAAGAGGCAACAATCGCGTAAGTCCTTGCCACACCGGGATTTGCGGCACTTGGCCGAAGGCCGATGCTGTCATTGTGCCAACGGATCCTTAAACCTCTCTTAAGGAATCCGCGAGCGCCGCCGTCGGCCGAACGGTCTAAAGTGCCGTGCATCGCCGCCGATACACTGGGCGTATACCCGTCACTCCGCCTACAGGTCTTCGATGCCGAGCGAAATTGGCGTTTCCCGCCCGCTACCGCCCACGCCGACGCTGCGCAGCTCGCCGAGTGCTGCCGAGTTGACGCTCAAGCTCGCGCAGAGCCTGGGCGACCTGCTGCCGCCGGGGGACAAGGCGCATGCCGAGGTGCTGGCGGTGCGCGAGGGGCAGGTGAATTTCCAGTTGCTGCTGCGCCTGACGATGGCCGGCGGCCAACAGGCCCTGGTGGTGGCGGAAAGTCCCCAGGCGCTGCCCAAGGGCAGCACCCTGCAGCTGTCGATGACGAACCCGACCAGCCTTGCCGCCACCTTGCTGACGCAACCGAGCCTCGGCTCGCTGGGGCTGGCCGGGACCAGCCAGGCGCCGCTGGGCAGCCTCGACCTCGACGTGTTGCCGGTGGGCACGCTGATCCAGGGCAAGGTGGATGCCAGCCAGGCCATCGCCCTGGGCAAGGCCGAACAGGTGGTCTACAAGGTGCTGGTCACCCTGCTCAACACCCCGCTGGCGGGGCGCCAGCTGAGCCTCGAATCGCCCAACCCACTGCCCCTCAACAGCCTGCTCAGCGCTCGGGTGCAGGATCAACAAGCCTTGCAGTTCCTGCCGATGAACGCGCGCCTGGAGCAACTCGACCTGAGCCTGCAGCTCGGCGTCCAGCAGAGCCGTCAGGGCCCGCTGGACGGCCTGTTCAAGGCGCTACAGGGCATGGCCAGCAATCCCAACGCGGCCCAGGACGCCAGCCCGGAATTGCGCCAGGCGGTGGACAAGCTGCTTGGCGCCCTGCCCGACGTGCGTCAACTCAGCGATGCCAAGGGCGTGGCCCAGGCCTTCCAGCAGAGCGGCGTGTTCCTCGAAGGGCAATTGCTGCGCGGCGTGGAAGGCCTGCCGCAGGACCTCAAGGCCAACCTGCTGCGGCTGATCGCTCAACTGCTGCCGGCCGTTCAGGGCGGCACCGCGGCTGCGGTACTGAGCAACCTGCCGGGTACCGCCCTGGCCGGAGCCAACAACCTGGCCCAGGCCATGCCGGCCTTCGTGCGCAACGCGCTGGGCGTGATCGGTCAGAGCAGCGGCCGCGCGCCAGCCCCGGTCAGCTTCCCGCTGCCCAGCCGGCTGGCCAATGAATTGGAGGAGGAAGGCGACCTCGAATCGCTGCTCAAGCTCGCCGCCGCCGCCGTCGCCCGCCTGCAGACCCACCAGTTGGGCAGCCTGGCACAGAGCGACGTGCTGCCCGACGGCACGGTACTGAACACCTGGCAGCTGGAAATTCCCCTGCGCCATCAGCAGCAGCTGGTACCGATCCAGGTGCGTATCCAGCAGGAGGAAAAGGACTCCCAGGGCAAGGACCGGGACCAGCCGCCGCGCGAGATGCTCTGGCGCGTCGACCTCGCCTTCGACCTGGACAGCCTCGGCCCGCTGCAAGTCCAGGCCACCCTCGCCCACGGCAGCATCGGCACCCAGCTGTGGGCCGAGCGCGCCAGCACCGCCAGCCTGATCGACGGCGAGCTGGGCACGCTGCGCCAGCGGCTGAATGACGCCGGGCTGACGGTGGGTGAACTGAGCTGTCGCCAGGGCAAGCCGCCCCAGGGCACGCGCACGGCCGTGGAGCAGCGCTGGGTGGATGAGACCGCATGAAAAAGGCCAGAAAAGCGCCACGCCAGGCCATCGCCCTCAACTACGACGGTCAGAGCGCGCCGACACTGACCGCCAAGGGCGACGACGAGCTGGCGGAGACCATCCTCGCCATCGCCCGTCATCATGAGGTGCCGATCTACGAGAACGGCGAACTGGTGCGCCTGCTGGCACGGCTGGAACTGGGCGATGCGATACCCGAGGCGCTCTACCGCACCATCGCGGAGATCATCGCCTTCGCCTGGTACCTCAAGGGCAAGAGCCCGTTGAATGACAACCCGGGCGCCGCGCCGGATGCAATGCCGCTCTTGCTGGAAGGCCCGGCCTCGCGGCGTCGCTGACTCCTCAGGAACGGCAGGCGCAGCCAGTGCGGGCCGGCGCCGAGTCGCCGACCGGTGCGAAGTCGCGGAATTCCCCCACCGACCTGCGAATCGGCTGCTCGTCCTCGCTGTGGTAGAGCACCATGCTGCTGGTCACTTCCCGCAGCTGCGCCAGGGACAACGGCTTGTCCAGCACGTCCAGCAGCGGCACGCGGTTGGCCCAGGCCCACTGCATCAGCCCGCGCTTTTCCTCGGCGCTGTAGTGCCCCACCAGCAGGAACTGGCGGAAGGTATTGCTCTGGCTCAGCGCCTTGAGGCTCAACAATTCGCTGGGGCCGGGGCGGAAATCATCGTGGATGAACAGCCCGTAGCGCTGCCGGTTGGCAAGCGCCTTGCGCACTTCGTCCAGGTTCAGGCACAGGCTCAGGTGGTAGAACTCCAGGCGGTTGAGCAGCACGCTGTAGTTCAGGAGCCGGCCGGGATTCGAGCACAGCACCATCGCCCGATGGGAAATCGTCGCCATTTCGATGGCCTCGATAACAGTTGATGGGGCCAATGTAGCGACGAATTGACGCCCTTCTTATCAGACGAGTCCTAATCCGCTGTAGTGGAAATCCTACTTATAAGACTTCCCGACGGCCGGTTTCCGACATTGCGCCGCGGGCATCGCTTTGTTCAGCCCCTTTGCCGCCTGTTCGAGTCATCTCGGCAGCGCGCCACCGGCGGGCCGCGAGCGCGGCCAGGCGGGGCACCGGCAAATGTCCAACCCGTTCATTCTTTGCACAAGAAGCCGCGCCGCCACTTGAGAAACGGATGAAGGAATGGGGAACGCGGGTTAAACACCCAGGTTCCTATGAGTTTCTCGTTCATCGAACGCGACCTGTCCATCCGCGTGGTCAGGCCCCCAGGGAAACCCGCACGGATTTTCCCTTCCATCCGTTCGTATCGTCATTTGTCGGCAAGGAAGTTTGATCGTGAGCAGCACGCATGAAGCAGGCAACACGCCTCACCACAACGAACTCAGGGGCGGACTGAAATCCCGCCACCTGACCATGATGTCCATCGCCGGCGTCATCGGCGCGGCACTCTTCGTCGGTTCCGGTAAAACCATCGCCCTGGCGGGGCCCGCGGCCGTGCTGGCCTACCTGGGCGGCGGCATCCTGGTGGTGCTGGTGATGCGGATGCTCGGCGAGATGGCGGTCGCCCAGCCGGACACCGGTTCCTTCTCCACCTATGCCGACCGCGCCATCGGGCGCTGGGCCGGCTTCACCATCGGCTGGTTGTACTGGTACTTCTGGGCCTTGCTGATGGGCTGGGAAGCCTTCGTCGCCGGCAACATCCTCAACAGCTGGTTCCCGATGATCCCCGGCTGGGGCTTCGCGCTGATCGTCACGCTGTCGCTGATCGTGGTGAACTTC
Source organism: Pseudomonas sp. GCEP-101 (assembly GCF_025133575.1). Lineage (NCBI taxonomy): Bacteria > Pseudomonadati > Pseudomonadota > Gammaproteobacteria > Pseudomonadales > Pseudomonadaceae > Pseudomonas > Pseudomonas sp. GCEP-101. The sequence goes on from NZ_CP104011.1 coordinate 6,189,802, forward strand.
ATGAACGTGCGCAGCTATGGCGAGTTCGAGTTCTGGTTCGCCCTGATCAAGGTGGTCGCCATCGTCATCTTCATCATCATCGGCGGCCTGGCGATCGCCCACCTGTGGCCGTGGGGCAGCACCGGCGGCTGGTCGAACCTGACCGCCAACGGCGGCTTCATGCCCAACGGCGGCAAATCGGTGGTGGTCGCCCTGCTTGGCGTGATGTTCGCCTTTCTCGGCGCGGAGATCGTCACGGTGGCCGCCGCCGAGTCGGCCAATCCCGACAAGGCGATCATCCGCACCACCAAGTCGGTGGTCTGGCGGATCTGCCTGTTCTATATCGGCTCGATCTTCATCGTGGTCGCCCTGGTGCCGTGGAACCACCCGCAGCTGGGCGACCCGACCTGGGGTTCGTACCGCGTCACCCTGGACGCGCTGGGCATTCCCTACACCGGCCTGATCGTCAACTTCGTGGTGCTGACCTCGGTGTGCAGCTGCTTCAACTCGGCGCTCTACACCGCGTCGCGCATGCTCTATTCCCTGGCGCGCCGTGGCGACGCCCACCGCATCATGCAGACCACCGGCCGGCGCACCGGCACGCCGTACGTAGGCGTGCTGATCTCCAGCCTCTTCGCGCTGGTGGCGATCTTCCTCACCGCCATGCAATGGATGGACGTCTATGACGTGCTGATGCAGGCCACCGGGACCATCGCCCTGCTGGTCTACCTCGCCATTGCCTTCTCGCAATTGAGGATGCGCCGCAAGCTGGAGGCAGAAGGCCGGGAGATCAAGCTCAAGGTCTGGCTGTTCCCCTGGCTGACCTACGGAGTGATCGCCTTCATCATCGGCGCCTTCATCGTCATGGTGTGGGAAGGCACCTACTTCTACGAAGTAGTCTACACGCTGCTGCTGGCGGCAGTGATCGTGACCATGGGCCTGATTGCACAGCGCTTCGATATCGGTACGACAAACCGCAAAGGCTGAAGACCTGCCGGATGAATGCGAGGCCCCACGTCCGGGGCCTCGTTTCGTCGGGGCGGCGCTTGCTAGTCGCGCGCCTTGCCTTGATGCAGCCGGGCGACCAGCTCGGCCTCGGCCTGGGACAGGCCGCAGCTCTGGGTCAGGTCTTCCGGGCTGGCGCCCATGCCGACCAGGCGCGCAGCCTGGCTGAAGGACAGGCTGGTGGGGTCGCGCTGCTCGATGCGCACCAGACGCTCGGGCAGCGGCGCGACCTGCTTGCTCAGCTCGCGCAGTTCCTCGCCCATGCGGACGTTGATCTGCTGGTACGACTCGATGCGCTTGCCCTGCTCTTTCAGGCGCTGCTCGAACACCGCCAATTGCTTGGTCAGCTCCACCGTCTGGGCTTGCTGGGCGCGCTGCCGGCCGGACAGCCAGACGCAGGCGCCAGCAAGGGCGACGCAGGCGACCGCGAGCACCACCAGTGCAATCAGCACCTCAGATGCTCTCCAGCTCCGACCACTCTTCCTCGGTCATCATCTTGTCAAGCTCGACCAGGATCAGCAGCTCGCCGTTCTTGTTGCAGACGCCCTGGATGAACTTGGCCGATTCCTCGTTACCGACGTTCGGCGCGGTCTCGATCTCGGACTGGCGCAGGTAGACGACCTCGGCGACGCTGTCGACCAGGATGCCCACCACCTGCTTGTCGGCTTCGATGATGACGATGCGGGTGTTGTCCGAAACCGGCGCCGGGTCCAGGCCGAAGCGCTGGCGGGTGTCGATCACGGTGACCACGTTGCCGCGCAGGTTGATGATGCCCAGCACGTAGCTCGGGGCACCCGGGACCGGCGCGATCTCGGTGTAGCGCAGCACTTCCTGGACCTGCATCACGTTGATGCCGTAGGTCTCGTTGTCCAGGCGGAAGGTGACCCACTGCAGAATCGGATCTTCGGCACCTTGCGCTGACGTTTTCTTCATATCCCCTCGCCTCTTCTGGTTTCCACGCCGCCTGCGGCGCGGAGGTTTTCTGTCGTATTGGGTTAGTGCTGCAGGCGCTTGGCCGCGCCGCTGGCGATCAGTTCGGCCAGGGCGGAGACATCCAGCAGCGCGCACATCTGGTCGATCACCGTGCCGGCCAGCCACGGGCGCTGCTGGCGCTGGCTGCGCCACTTCACCTCGGACGGGTCCAGGCGCACCGAGCGGCTGACCTGGTGCACCGCCAGCCCCCACTCGTAGCCCTGCACGGAAATCACGTATTGCAGCCCTTCGCGGTAGTCGTCCCGGTAGCGCTCGGGCATCACCCAGCGCGCGGTGTCGAGCACCTTCAGGTTGCCGTTCTGCCCGGGCAGGATGCCCAGGAACCAGTCCGGCTGGCCGAACAGCGGGGTCAGGTCGTGCCCCGCCAGCGGATAGATCGAGCCCAGGCACACCAGCGGCACCGCCAGGGTCAGCCCGGCGACGTCGAACAACAGGCACTCGAACGGCTCGGCGGCCCATACCGGGCGGCCGTCGTCGAGCAGCTTCAGCGGCGCGGCGGGCAGCTCGGCGCTGCCCGGCTGGTGCAGGTCGATGACCTGGCCCAGCTGCGCAGGCGGCTCATCGGCAACCGGTGCGGCGGTGGTTGGCGCGTCGCTGGCCGGGGCCATCGGTGCGGGGGCGCGCAGCTCGGCGACGGGCGCCCGGGCGGAAACGCTCAGGCGCGCATCGCGGACCTGTTCCTCCAGCACCGCCGCCTCGAATTCGTCGAGGCTGACGCTGGCATCCGCCGTCTGCACCACCGCAGCCTGGGGCTCGGCGGTGAGCGGTGCGAGCGGCTCGCTGACCACCAGCGCCACCGGGGCGGCCGGCGCAACGGGCGCGGCAACGGGCTGCGCCACCGGTTCCGGGGCGAAGTCTTCGAACGTGGCCTCCTGCAGCAGCGCGTCCAGGTAGGACTGCAGCGCAAGCTGGGGGCGCGTGGCGGTAGCGGAACGACTCATGAGGGATAACCGCGCAAGGTGACTGTCCAGCCTATCGGCAGCGGACGCGCCGCTCTTGAGCGCATCCGTCGGATTCTTTTGTTCAAGCACCGCATGCTCACGCTACCTGACTTGCCGGCACGTGGGCCAGCAGATGCTTGAGCAGTGCGCGGTAGGCGATCACGCCACGGCTGTTGCCATCGTTGCGCGAGGGCACCAGGCCCTGGCGGCTGGCGTCGCGCAGCTTGGTATCCACCGGGATGAATGCCTGCCAGAGGGTGTCCGGGTAGGTGTCGCGCAGCACCCGCAGGGTGCCCAGAGAGGCCTGGGTACGGCGGTCGAACAGGGTCGGGACGATGGTGAACGGTAGCGCCTGCTTGCGCGAGCGGTTGACCATCTTCAGGGTGTTGACCATGCGCTCCAGGCCCTTGAGGGCGAGGAACTCGGTCTGCACCGGGATGACCAGGTGCTGGCTGGCCGCCATGGCGTTGACCATCAGCACGCCCAGCAGCGGCGGGCTGTCGATGATCGCGTGGTCGAACTCGTTCCACAGCTGCGCCAGGCTCTTGGCGATCACCAGGCCCAGGCCGTTCTGCCCCGGCGACTGGCGCTCCAGGGTGGCCAGCGCGGTGCTCGACGGCAGCAGGCGGATGTTCTCGTGGCTGGTGGGCAGCAGCAGCGATGCCGGCAGCCCCTCGGGCACGTTGCCCTGGTGCAGGAACAGGTCGAACACGCTGTGTTCCAGGGTGTCCGGATCATGGCCGAAATAACTGGTCATCGAACCGTGGGGGTCCAGGTCGACGATCAACACGCGCTTGCCGGCGTCCGCCAGCAGGCCCGCCAAGGCGATCGACGATGTGGTCTTGCCGACGCCACCTTTCTGGTTGGCTACCGCCCAGACTTTCATAGTGCTGGCTCCCCGCAGGCCGTGTTTCGGTTCAGGGTGTTCATATCATTCAGCCCCTGCCGATGACGAAGAATTGACGGCGCCACTGCCGGGCGCCTCGCTGGCAACCACTGGTGCAGATTGCGTGCCAGCATGCCGCAACGCCGGGTCCGGCTGCGCCTTGCCGCTGCCCGCGCCGCTGATGCTGCGGCGCACCTCCAGGTTACGGGAGATCACCAATACCACCCGGCGGTTGCGTGCGCGGCCGTCCGCCGTGGCATTGTCCGCCACCGGCTGGAATTCACCATAGCCCACCGCCGCCAGCCGACCGGCGTCGAGGCCGTCCTGGGCGAGCATGCGGACGATGCTGGCGGCGCGGGCCGCGGACAGTTCCCAGTTGGTCGGGTACTGCGAATTATGGATCGGCACGTTGTCGGTGAAGCCCTCGACGTGCACCGGGTTGCGGTAAGGCGCCAGAATCCTGGCGACCTTCTCGATGATCGCGAACGCCGCGTCGTTGGGCACCGCATCGCCGCTGGGGAACAGCAGGCTGGAATTGAGGGTGATCTCGATCCAGAACTCGTTGCCGCGCACCGACAACTGGTCGGTGGCGATCAGGTCTCCAAACGCCTCGCGCACGCTCTGGGTAATCTGCTGGAGGGTGTCCGGGTTGCCCTGGGCCTGCCCTTCGTCCTGCGGATCGGTCAGCGACTGGTCCGGCTGCTGGGTGTGCGGACGCTCCTCGCCAATCGGGATCGGACGCACCGAGCGGTCGGGCTGGTTGAACACGCCGGTCAGGGTTTCCGAGAGGATCTTGTACTTGCCCTCGTTGATCGAGGAGATCGAGTACATCACCACGAAGAAGGCGAACAGCAGGGTGATGAAGTCCGCGTAGGACACCAGCCAGCGTTCGTGATTTTCGTGTTCTTCATGGCGTCTGCGGCGAGGCATGCGCATCACCTTCTTCTTAGCCGACGAAGCCTTGCAGCTTCAGCTCGATGGAACGCGGGTTTTCGCCCTCGGCGATGGACAGCAGCCCCTCCATGAGCATCTCGCGGTAGCAGGACTGGCGCAGCACGATGCTTTTCAGCTTGTGGCCAATGGGCAGCAGCAACAGGTTGGCCAGGCCCACGCCATAGATGGTGGCGACGAAGGCGACGGCGATGCCGTTGCCCAGCTGGCTCGGGTCGGCGAGGTTGCCCATGACGTGGATCAGGCCCATCACCGCGCCGATGATGCCGATGGTCGGCGAGTAGCCGCCCATGGCCTCGAACACCTTGGCGGCGGCCAGGTCGCGGCTTTCCTGGTTGTACAGGTCGACTTCGAGGATGCTGCGGATGGCTTCGGGCTCGGTGCCGTCCACCAGCAGTTGCAGGCCCTTGCGCGCGTAGGGGTCGCGCTCGGCGTCGGCGACGGTTTCCAGGCCCAGCAGGCCTTCCTTGCGCGCCGTCATGCTCCAGCCGACCACATGGTTGATGCCGCCGACCAGGTCCACCTTGGGCGGCAGGACCATCCAGCGCAGCATGGTCACGGCGCGCTTGAGCACCGCGACCGGGGTCTGCAACAGCGCGGCGGCGAGGGTGCCGCCCACCACGATCAGCGCCGCCGGGCCGTTGGCCAGGGCACCGACGTGCCCGCCCTCGAGGAAGTTGCCACCGATGATGGCAACCAGCGCGAGGATCAGGCCGACCAGGCTGAGGACATCCATCAGCCGCAGGCCTCGGTCAGGTGCCGGCCGATGTCGTCCAGGCTGTACACCGCGTCGGCCAGGCCCGCCTTGGCGATGGCCATGGGCATGCCGTAGATCACGCAGCTGGCCTCATCCTGGGCCCACACCTGGGCGCCGCCCTGCTTGAGCATGCGCGCGCCTTCGCGGCCGTCGGCGCCCATGCCGGTGAGGACCACCGCCAGCACCTTGTCGCCGTAGGCCTTGGACGCGGAACCGAAGGTCACGTCCACGCAGGGCTTGTAGTTCAGGCGTTCGTCACCGGGGAGGATGCGGATCGCACCGCGGGCGTCGATCATCATCTGCTTGCCGCCGGGAGCCAGCAGGGCCACGCCGGGACGCAGCAGGTCGCCATCCTCGGCTTCCTTGACGGTGATCTTGCAGAGCTTGTCCAGGCGTTCGGCGAAGGCCTTGGTGAAGGCCGCCGGCATGTGCTGGATCAGCACCAGCGGCGCGGGGAAGTTGGCAGGCAGCTGGGTCAGGACCCGCTGCAGCGCCACCGGCCCACCGGTCGACGTGCCGATGGCTACCAGCCGGTAGGGCTTACGCTTTGGGGCGGAGGAGGTCGCCGGCGCCGGAGCGGCCGGCGCGTGGCTGCCGCCCGGCGAAGCAGGAGCGGCCGGGCGCGCGGTGCCGGCAGTAGACGTCGAAGCCGGCGCGGCCGGGTTCGACGAATACGACGAGTAGGACGCGAAGCGACGATTGCTCTTGGCAATGGTATGGACCTTCTCGCAGAGCAACTGGCGGACCTTGTCCGGGTTGCGCGAGATGTCCTCGAAATTCTTCGGCAGGTAATCCACCGCGCCGGCGTCCAGCGCGTCCAGGGTCACCCGGGCGCCCTCGTGGGTCAGCGAGGAGAACATCAGGACCGGCGTCGGGCAGCGCTGCATGATGGTCCGCACGGCGGTGATGCCGTCCATCAGCGGCATCTCGTAGTCCATGGTGATCACGTCGGGCTTGAGCGCCAGCGCCTGATCGATCGCCTCGCGGCCGTTGGTGGCCGTACCGACCACCTGGATCTGCGGGTCGCCCGAAAGAATCTCCGAGACACGGCGGCGGAAGAACCCCGAATCGTCCACCACCAGGACTTTGACAGCCATAGACACTCCTGAAAAAACTTCTTCCATCACACGGGCGCGCCAAGCGGCACGCCCATAGGGTCAGTTGACGATTCGGCGCGAGCCGCGTTGCTGCGCCAAATCACGCCAGGCTAGACGCGGAACGACGGCAATGGCATTCCCTTGTCGAGTTCCGCAACGACGCATGGCGTGATTTGCTGCGCAACCCGAAGGGACGGGGCCGCATTTTGTGCCGCGCTGCGTTACTGGCTCATTTGGAATAACCAAACCTATCTCCTCGTGCCTTGGCCTGCGCAAAATGTGGTTCCGTCGCGGCCGTGGCGAATCGTCAACTGACCCTATTGTCAGATACGACGGGCGTAGCGCTTGAGCATGCTCGGCACGTCGAGGATCAGCGCGATGCGCCCGTCCCCGGTGATGGTCGCCCCCGCCATGCCCGGCGTGCCTTGCAGCATCTTGCCCAGCGGCTTGATCACCACCTCTTCCTGGCCCACCAGCTGGTCGACCACGAAGCCGATGCGCTGGGTGCCCACGGAGAGGATCACCACGTGGCCCTCGCCCGGCTCGTCATGCTGCGCACCTGGCACCAGCCAGCGCTTGAGGTAGAACAACGGCAGGGCCTTGTCGCGGACGATCACCACTTCCTGGCCGTCCACCACGTTGGTGTTGGAGAGGTCTAGGTGGAAGATCTCGTTGACGTTGACCAGCGGGAAGGCGAAGGCCTGGTTGCCCAGCATCACCATCAGGGTCGGCATGATCGCCAGGGTCAGCGGGACCTTGATGACGATCTTCGAGCCCTGGCCCTTGGTCGAGTAGATGTTGATGATCCCGTTGAGCTGGGAAATCTTGGTCTTCACCACGTCCATGCCGACACCGCGGCCGGAGACGTCGGAGATCTCGGTCTTGGTCGAGAAGCCGGGGGCGAAGATCAGGTTGTAGCAGTCGGACTCGGACAGGCGATCGGCCGCATCCTTGTCCAGCAGCCCCTTCTCCACCGCCTTGGCGCGCAGCACGTCCGGGTCCATGCCTTTGCCGTCGTCGGAGATCGACAGCAGGATGTGGTCGCCTTCCTGTTCGGCGGACAGCACCACCTTGCCCGAACGCGACTTGCCGGCGGCCTCTCGCTCGTCGGGGCCTTCGATGCCGTGGTCGACCGCGTTGCGCACCAGGTGCACCAGCGGGTCGGCCAGGGCCTCGACCAGGTTCTTGTCCAGGTCGGTCTCTTCGCCGATCAGCTCGAGGTTGATCTCTTTCTTCAGGTTGCGCGCCAGATCGCGGACCTGGCGCGGGAAGCGGCCGAAGACCTTCTTGATCGGCTGCATGCGGGTCTTCATGACCGACGACTGCAGGTCGGCGGTCACCACGTCGAGGTTGGAGACGGCCTTGGCCATCGCCTCGTCGCCGCTGTTCAGGCCCAGGCGCACCAGGCGGTTACGCACCAGCACCAGTTCGCCGACCATGTTCATGATCTCGTCCAGGCGGGCGGTGTCCACGCGCACGGTGGTTTCCGCTTCGCTGGCCGGCTTCTCGGCGGGCGCGGCGGCAGCAGGCTTGGCAGCGGCAGGTTTGGCCGCCGCAGCAGCCGGTGCCGGCGCCGCAGCAGGCTTGGGCGCGGGGGCTGGCGCCGCCGGCTTGGCCGCCGCTGGCTCTTCCTTCGCGCCGGTGAACTGGCCCTTGCCGTGCAACTCGTCGAGCAGCTTCTCGAATTCGTCGTCGGTGATGTTGTCGTCGCCGCCAGGTGCCGGCGCTTGCTCGGCTTTCTTCTCGGCAGCCGCTTCGGCGGGAGCCGGGGCTTCCTCCTTGGCGCCGGTGAACTGGCCCTTGCCATGCAACTGGTCGAGCAGCGCTTCGAACTCGTCGTCGCTGATCTCGTCGCCACCGGCCGGCGCTTCGGCGGCCGGCGCCGGAGCAGCCTTGGCCGGCTCCTTGGCGCCAGCGCTGAACTGGCCCTTGCCGTGCAACTGGTCGAGAAGCGCTTCGAATTCGTCGTCGGTGATGTCGTCGCCACCGGCGCCCACGGGCGCCGCGGGCGCTTCGGCGGCGGGCTCGAGCGCATCCATCAGTTGCTCGAACTCGGCGTCGGTGATGTCGCCATAGGCTGCCGCAGCCGCCGGCGCGGGTTCGACGACGGGCTCGGCGGCCGGAGCTTCGGCCGGCGCGGCATCCGGATCGGCCAGGCGCGACAGGGCAGCGAGCAGCTCGGGCGTGGCCGGCGTCGGCTCCTGCGCATCCCGCACCTGCTGGAACATCACATTGACGGTATCCAGCGCCTGCAGCATCACGTCCATCAGCTCGGCATCCACGCGGCGTTCGCCCTTGCGCAGCATGTCGAAGACGTTTTCAGCGATGTGGCAGCACTCCACCAGCGCGTTCAGCTGGAGGAAGCCCGCCCCACCCTTGACGGTGTGGAACCCACGGAAGATGGCATTGAGCAGGTCCATGTCATCCGGGCGGCTTTCCAGCTCGACCAGTTGCTCGGACAGTTGCTCGAGGATCTCGCCGGCCTCCACCAGGAAGTCCTGGAGGATCTCGTCATCGGCGTCGAAGCTCATTCGGGTGCTCCCTCTACAGCGTCAGCGGACGCTTAAAAACCAAGGCTGGATAACAGGTCGTCGACATCGTCCTGACCGGACACGACGTCTTTTCTTGTATCGGCAGCAATCTGCGGACCTTCACCCTTGGCCGATCTTTCTTTTTCCACCGCGTCGCGCATGCTGTCGTGGTCATGCTCGATGCCGGCGTAGCGATCGACCTGCCCTGCCATCCAGACCAGCTTCACCAGGTTCGACTCGACCTCGGTCACCAGCTTGGTGACGCGCTTGATCACTTGCCCGGTGAGGTCCTGGAAGTCCTGCGCCAGCAGGATGTCGTTCAGGTGCGCGGAGAGCTTGCGGCTGTCCTGGGCGCTGATGTAGAGGAACTGCTCGACGCGCTTGGCCAGCTCGCGGAAGGCCTCGGGGCCCAGCTCGCGGCGCATGAAGCGCGACCAGTCTTCCTGCAGCTCCTTGGCCTGGGTCTCGATGTGCATCACCACCGGGGTGCACTCCTCCACCAGGTCCATGGTGCGATTGGCCGCTTTCTCGGTCATCGTCACCACGTAGGACAGGCGGTCGGTTGCATCGGCGATCTGCGACATCTCCTCGGCGTGCCGGGAGTTGGGGTCGATCTGGAAGTTGACGATGGCGTTGTGCAATTCGCGGGTGAGCTTGCCTACCTCCTGGTAGAGCCCGCGATCACGCGCCTGGTTGAGCTCGGAGATCAGCTGCACGGCGGTCTGAACGTCGCCCTGCTCGAGGCAGTCGACCAATTCGCGCGCGTGTTTTTTCAGGGTCGACTCGAAGTCACCCGCGGATTCGTTGAAATCCATGACGCCCTCTTGGCCAGCCTCAGCTGCCGACCCGCTCGAAAATCTTCTCGATCTTTTCTTTCAGCACCTGAGCGGTGAAAGGCTTGACCACATAGCCGTTGACCCCGGCCTGGGCCGCTTCGATGATCTGGTCGCGCTTGGCTTCGGCGGTGACCATCAGCACCGGCAGGTGCTTGAGGCGCTCGTCGGCGCGGACCGCACGGAGCAGGTCGATCCCGGTCATGCCGGGCATGTTCCAGTCGGTAACGAGGAAGTCGAAGTTGCCGCTGTGCAGCATCGGCAGCGCAGTGGTGCCGTCGTCGGCCTCTGCGGTGTTGGTGAACCCCAGGTCTCGCAGGAGGTTCTTGATGATGCGCCTCATCGTGGAAAAGTCGTCCACGATGAGAATTTTCATGTTCTTGTCCAAACCTGCCTCCATCGATACCAAACGCGCCCTGGCGGGCGTGCCGTCAATTCATCGAGCGTCGTGCGCTCTCGCCATGGGCGCGTCAAGGGAACGTCACCCAAAAAATTCGTAAGCCTATAACTTGCCTAAGGAAAATCCCTTCAGCCTTTTCGCTAGGAACAAGCAGGCGCGAAACTACCCGATGCTCAGCGAGCGCGCCACTCCGCCAGACGCGAACGCAAGCGCGCGGCGCACTGGCTGTGCAACTGGCTGACCCGGGATTCGCTGACGCCCAGTACTTCGCCGATCTCCTTGAGGTTGAGTTCCTCGTCGTAGTACAGGGCCAGCACCAGCCGCTCGCGCTCGGGCAGCTTGGTGATGGCGTCGGCCAGCGCCGCCTGGAAGCGTTCGTCCTCCAGCCCGTGGGACGGCTCGTTGTCGTGGTGCGATGCGTCTTCGGCAAGGCCGCCACTTTGTTCGCCGTCCTGCAACATGTCGTCGAAGCTGTACAGACGGCTGCCCTGGGTGTCGCTGAGGATGCCGTAATAATCTTCGAGGCTCATATTGAGTTCGGCAGCAACCTCCTGATCTTTAGCGTCGCGTCCGGTGCGCGCCTCGACGGCGCGGATGGCGTCGCTGACCATGCGGGTGTTGCGGTGCACCGAACGCGGGGCCCAGTCGCCCTTGCGCACCTCGTCGAGCATGGCGCCGCGGATGCGGATGCCGGCGTAGGTCTCGAAGCTCGCGCCCTTGCCCGCGTCGTATTTCTTCGCCGCCTCCAGCAGGCCGATCATGCCGGCCTGCATCAGGTCTTCCACCTGCACGCTGGCCGGCAGGCGGCCGAGCAGGTGGTAGGCGATACGCTTCACCAGCGGGGCATGCTTCTGGATCAGCAGTTCCTGGGAGTTGTGCGCCTGCGCCTTGCTGTACATACGCGCTCCGGAGGCCGCGGTCATACGGCCGAACCCGTGGGATGTTGCACCAGGCGCTCGACGAAGAACTCCAGGTGCCCTCGAGGGTTGGCCGGCAGCGGCCAGCTGTCGACCTTCTGCGCCACCGCACGGAAGGCCAGGGACGCCTTGCTGCGCGGGAACGCCTCATACACCGAACGCTGCTTCTGCACCGCCTTGCGCACCGACTCGTCGTAGGGAATGGCGCCCACGTACTGCAGGGCCACGTCGAGGAAGCGGTCGGTGACCTTGGTCAGCTTGGCGAACAGGTTGCGGCCCTCCTGGGGGCTGTGCGCCATGTTCGCCAGCACGCGGAAACGGGTCATGCCGTAGTCGCGGTTGAGCAGCTTGATCAAAGCATAGGCATCGGTGATGGACGTGGGTTCATCGCAAACGACCAGCAGCACTTCCTGCGCGGCGCGGACGAAGCTCACCACCGAGTCGCCGATGCCGGCGGCGGTGTCCACCACCAGCACGTCGATGTTGTCGCTGATGTCGCTGAAGGCCTGGATCAGGCCGGCGTGCTGCATCGGCGTGAGGTGGACCATGCTCTGGGTGCCCGAGGCCGCCGGAACGATGCGGATACCGCCCGGGCCCTGGAGGATCACGTCACGCAGGTCGCATTCGCCTTCGATCACGTCGGCCAGCGTGCGCTTGGGCGACAGGCCCAGCAGCACGTCGACGTTGGCCAGGCCCAGGTCGGCGTCCAGCAGCATGACGCGGCGACCCAGGTCGGCCAGCGCCAGCGACAGGTTCACCGACACGTTGGTCTTGCCCACGCCACCCTTGCCACCGGTGACTGCGATTACCTGAACGGGATGCATGCCCATATCAATACCTTGTCTCGTCGTTCGACCGTCACGCACCAGCGTTTCGGCTATTCCGGCTGCGGTGCTCCCCTGCTGCCGGTGCTCGCGGATCATCGTGCAGAGCATCCGCATCGCTTGGGCGACCCAAGCGGCCGCCCCGCGCCCCTACCCGGGGCTCACAATCGTCAGCTGGCGCGACGCACCGGCTGCTGGTAAAGGCCGGCGAACAGGTCGGCCATGGCGTCTTCGCAGGGCTCTTCCGGCGACTGCAGGCTCACCGCGCGGCTCACCAGTTGGTGCGCGCGTGCCAGGTGCAGGTCATCCGGGATCTTCGGCCCGTCAGCCAGATAGGCTACCGGGAGATGCTGGCTGATAGCCAGAGCCAGAGCTTCCCCGAGGCTGCCCGCTTCGTCCAGTTTGGTCAGGATGCACCCGGCCAGCCCACAGGAACGATAGTTCTGCCAGGCGGCCTTGAGCACCTGGCTCTGGCTGGTCGCGGCCAGCACCAGGTAATTCTTCACGTTCAGGCTCAGCGACGACAGCGCCTCGAGCTGCATGCGCAGCGCCGGGTCGTTGGCCGGCAGGCCCGCGGTATCGATCAGCACCAGGCGCTTGCGCGCCAGCGGGGCCATGGCCTGGATCAGCGACTGCCCCGGATCGACCAGGGTGACCGGCACATTGAGAATGCGGCCCAGAGTCTTGATCTGCTCCTGCGCGCCGATGCGGAAGCTGTCCATGGACACCAGGGCGATGCTCTGCGCGCCGTACTTCAGCACGTAGCGGGCAGCCAGCTTGGCCAGGGTGGTGGTCTTGCCCATGCCGGCCGGGCCGACCAGGGCGATCACCCCGCCCTGCTCCAGCAGGTCGATCTCCGGGGTGTTGATCGAGCGTGCCAGGTGCGCCAGCAGCATGCGCCAGGCCTGCTTCGGGTCGGCGATAGAGGCCACGCGCTCCAGCAGGCTGCGCGACAGGTCGGCCGGCAGGCCCATGCGCTGCAGGCGACGCCACAGGTTGGCCTGCTTCGGACGCTGGTTCTGCAACTGGTTCCAGGCAATCGAGCCAAGCTGCACTTCGATCAGTTCACGCAGGCCGTTGAGCTCGAAGCGCATGGCCTCCAGCGCCTGCTGGCCAGCGGCGGCCGGCGCCGGGGCCACCGGTGCGTCCATGGCGGCGGCGAGGGTTTCGGCGGCGCTGCGGCGCGGCTTCTCGGTGCCGTACATTTGACGGTCGCCGCGCACGCCATCGGCGGCACGGGTCGGCGCCGACAGGTCGGCCTTGGCCTGGGCGATCTTCGCCTGGGTCTTGCGCAGCTCGGCTTCCAGCGCCGGGTTCGGCTTGCTGGCCGCCACCGGTGCCTGGTAATCCAGCGCCGCGGTCAGTTCCACGCCGCCAGCGACACGGCGATTGCCGATGATCGAGGCGTCCGGGCCCAGCTCGTCACGGACCAGTTTCATGGCCTGACGCATATCAGCGGCGAAGAAGCGTTTTACCTGCATGGCCTCGGACCTCAATCAGTTCTGCCCAACGGTGGCAACGATCGTGACTTGTTTGTTGTCGGGAATTTCCTGGTACGCCAGCACGTTCATGGTGGGCACCGCCATCCGGGCGAATCGCGACATCATCGCGCGGATGGGGCCGGCCACCAGCAGAATCGCCGGCTTGCCAAGCATCTCCTGGCGCTGCGCCGCTTCAACCATCGAGCGTTGCAGCTTCTCGGCCATTCCGGGTTCCAGCAACATGCCTTCTTCGGAGCCCTGTCCGGCCTTCTGAAGACTATTGAGCAATATCTGTTCCAACCTGGGCTCCAGAGTGATCACAGGCAGCTCCGGCTCTAGTCCCACAATGGTTTGCACGATGGCGCGGGCCAGCGCGACGCGAACCGCCGCCACCATCGCGGCGGGATCTTGACTCTTCACCGCGACGTTGGCGATGGCTTCGGCGATGGTGCGGATGTCGCGCACCGGCACCTGTTCCTGCAGCAGCGCCTGCAGCACCTTGAGCAGGGTCGACAGGGAAATCAGCCCAGGCACCAGCTCCTCGGCGAGCTTGGGCGAGGTCTTGGCCAGCAGTTGCATCAGTTGCTGGACTTCTTCGTGGCCAAGCAGCTCGTGGGCGTGCTTGTGCAGGACCTGGTTGAGGTGTGTCGCAACCACGGTGCTGGCGTCCACCACGGTGTAGCCCAGGGACTGCGCCTGGTCGCGCTGCGAGGCTTCGATCCACACGGCTTCCAGGCCGAAGGCCGGGTCCTTGCCGGCAATGCCATTGAGGGTGCCGAAGACCTGGCCGGGGTTGATCGCCAGGTCGCGGTCCGGATAGATCTCGGCCTCCGCCACGCTGACGCCCATAAGCGTCAAACGATAGGCGTTGGGCAGCAGGTCGAGGTTGTCGCGGATGTGCACCGACGGCATCAGGAAGCCCAGGTCCTGGGACAGCTTCTTGCGCACGCCCTTGATCCGCGCCAGCAATTGCCCGCCCTGGTTGCGGTCCACCAGCGGAATCAGGCGGTAGCCCACTTCCAGGCCGACCATGTCCACCGGCGTCACGTCGTCCCAGCCCAGCTCCTTGGTCTGCTCGGCGCGCTGCGCGGGCAGCAGTTCCTGCTGGGCCTGGGCTTCCTGCTCGGCCTTCTGGCTGGCCTGGCGCTGGCGGTGCCAGATCAGGTAGGCGCCACCGGCAGCCAGGCCGCCCAGGCCGATGAAGGATACGTGCGGCATGCCCGGCACCAGGCCCATGGCGATGAGGATGGCCGCGGAGATGGCCAGCGCCTTGGGCGAGGCGAACATCTGGCGGTTGACCTGCTGGCCCATGTCCTCGGCGCTGGAAACGCGAGTCACCATGATCGCCGCGGCGGTGGACAGCAGCAGCGACGGCAGTTGCGCCACCAGGCCGTCACCGATGGTCAGCAGGGCGTAGACCTTGCCGGCATCGCCGAAGCTCATCGAGTGCTGGATCACGCCGATGGCCACGCCACCGATGAGGTTGATGAAGAGGATCAGCAGGCCGGCGACGGCGTCACCGCGGACGAACTTGCTGGCACCGTCCATGGAGCCATAGAAGTCGGCTTCCTGGGCGACTTCGGCGCGGCGCTTCTTGGCTTCCGCCTGCTCGATCAGGCCGGCGTTGAGGTCGGCGTCGATGGCCATCTGCTTGCCGGGCATGGCGTCGAGGGTGAAGCGCGCGCTCACCTCGGAGATACGCCCGGCACCCTTGGTGACCACCACGAAGTTGATGATCATGAGGATCGCGAAGACCACGATACCGACGACGTAGTTGCCGCCGATCACCACTTCGCCGAAGGCCTGGATCACCTTGCCCGCGGCTGCGTGGCCGTCATGCCCGTGGAGCAGCACGACGCGGGTGGAGGCAACGTTCAGCGCCAGGCGCAGCAGCGTGGCGACCAGCAGGATGGTCGGGAACACGGCGAAGTCCAGCGGACGCAGGGCGTACACGCTGACCAGCAGCACGACGATGGACAGCGCAATGTTGAAGGTGAACAGCACGTCCAGCAGGAACGGCGGGATTGGCAGGGTCATCATCGCCAGCATGGCGAGCAGCAGCAGCGGCACACCCAGGTTGCCCCGGCTGAGCCCCGCCAGACTGCTGCGAACAGTGCCGATCAATTGCGTACGATCCACCCGAAATCCCCTGCACGTGGGTGGCCGAAGCGGCCACCGGATCAAACTTTTGACGCCCAACCGGGCATCCGCACAGGGTTTTGCAGGAAGCGTTCCAACTTCGTCGAAGCCGCTCTACGAACTGTCTTTCACCAGCTTGAAGGTGCCGTCGCGGAAGCTGCCGGCCACCGCGCAGGTGGACTGATTGGCGTCGCTGCGCGCCTCGAAACGGTAATGGCCGGACATCACCCCGTAGTCGGTGTCGTCCTCGCTGCGGACGATCTCCACGCGGTCGATCACCAGTTCGCCGTGGCTGGCGCGCAGGGCGTCCTCGGGCACCTCCTGGAACACCACCGCCACCGCCTCACCGAGCCGGGCGCGGCCCTCCCGCGCCGGGCCGATGGCGTAGCGCCCGGAAAGCTTCGAAGGATCCCGGCGCAACTGGTCCTGCTCGGTGGTCAGGTGGAACTGCGCGGTAAGCGTCGCCGGGCGGCCACCCTCCCCCTGTACCGCCAGCGGCACGCCGATCACCAGTTCGTTGTCGCCGCCGAGCTGGGCGACATACAGCGACCCCCACCACGGGTCGCGCACCTCCGAGCGGTGTTCCTGGCCGCAGACCTGCAGGCTGTAGCGGGTGGCCGGCACGTCCGGCGCACATCCCGCGAGGAAGCCGGCCATCGAGGCCAGCGCCAGCAGTTTCAAGCAATCCCTACCCATCTCCGTCCCTCCGCCAGCGCTCATCGCTGCCTGGGTTCGACCCATCGCAGCGGCGATTAGGTTCCCCTGACGTTCGGCGGGTTACCAACTGTCGGACGAACCACCGCCACCGCTGGAGCCGCCATCGCCGGAATAGCTGCTGTCGCTGCTGGAGGAGGAACTGTCACTGCTGGAGCTGGAATAGGAGCTGGAATCCGAACTCGACCCGCCCCCCGAACCCGACCCGGTGCCGGCCAGGAAGGCGATCATCGCCGGGACGTAGACCATCGGGATCAGCACCAGCGAATCGGGGAATGCCCAAGGCTGGCTGAGGACCTCCGTGATGTACACAAGGAAGCCGACGATGCCACCCGTCACGCCCAGGCGAATGAAGAACCCGCGGCGGCTGCGCTTCCAGGCGGCATAGGCGAACAGGAACGGCAAGCTGAGGAAGATCAGCGCGGCCGAGCCGCCCAGCGGCGCGGCGAGACCGAACAGCGCGACATCGCCGCCGTCGAAGAACTGGGCGCAGCCCGCCAGCGCCAGCAAGTAGGCCAGGATTGCCCCGACAATCAGCGCCGCCCGCCGCGAGCCGCCGGCCACCGCGCCAATGCCGGCACCCATGAGCATGGCGAAAGGCAGCGCGAACAGCAGCACCGGCCCGCTGTGCAAACCACCGCTGGCGGCCAGCAGCATGGCAATCACCACCAGGCTCGGCAGCACCACCTTGAACTTGATCCAGCGGCGCCGCAGGACGATACCGGCCACGCCGCCGATGACCAGGCCACTGAGCAGCAGCCAGCCCTCCAGGGTCAGGCCAACGCCACTGCGCTGGTCAGCGAAAGTCTCGCCGTCGATCAGCCGCTCCAGCTTGCCCACCGTGCGCTCGATGCCGCCGGCGAAGTCGCCCGCGCGAAACGCCGGAACCATCTCTTCCCGGATGATGCGGCTGGCCACCACATCGGGAATCGCCCCTTCCAGGCCGTAACCGACCTCGATACGCATGCGCCGGTCGTCCTTGGCGATCAGCACCAGCACGCCATCGTCGATGCCCTTGCGACCCAGGCGCCACTGCTCGAAGACGCGGGTGGCGAACTGCTCGATGCTGTCCTCGCCGGTGCTCGGCAACATCAGCACCGCAATCTGCGAGCCCTTGCGCTGCTGCAGCGCCAGCAGCCGCTGCTTCAACGCGGTGAGCGTGCCGCTGTCGAGGGTGCCGGTGAGGTCGGTGACCGGGCTCTTCAGCTCCGGCACCGCAATGCTGCCGGTCGGCGTGGGCTCGGCCTCGTCGGATGCGACGACCAGCGTGTCCGCCGCTGGCAGGGCGACAGTGGTCGGCACCTCCGCCCGCACACCGGTTACACCGAGCAGGAGCAGCAGACACAGCGCGCAGCGGATCCAGATGTTCATGCCTTCGCTCCCTGAAGGTCGGGGCCTGACGGCCCGGAAATCGGCGAATTATGCCGTCACCCACTGCCCGACGCACCACCGTCACCGCTGTAACCGCCGCCACCGGAGAAGCAGCCCAGCCAGGCAGCACCGAAGGATCACTCGTCGCGTCGCAAATCCGGCGGGATCGGCAGGTCCGGCATCGGGCCGGGGCGTTTGCCCTTGCCGGCGCGGTACTGCTTGAGCTGGTAGACGTAGGCCAGCACCTGGGCCACGGCGAGGTAGAGGCCGGCGGGGATTTCATGGTCCAGTTCGGTGGAGTAATACACCGCCCGCGCCAGGGCCGGCGATTCGAGCACGGTGACCTTGTGCTCCTGGGCGATCTCGCGGATCTTCAGCGCCATGAAGTCGTTGCCCTTGGCCAGCAGCCGGGGCGCGCCGCCCTTCTCGGCGTCGTATTGCAGGGCCACGGCGAAGTGGGTCGGGTTGGTGATGACCACGTCGGCCTGCGGCACCGCCTGCATCATCCTCCGGTTGGCCATCTCCCGTTGCATCTGGCGGACCTTGGCCTTGACCTCGGGCTTGCCCTCGGAATCCTTGTACTCGTCCTTCACTTCCTGCTTGGTCATCATCAGCTTCTTGCGGTTGTCCCAGAGCTGGAAGGGGACATCCGCGGCGGCGATGAAGATGATGCTGCAGGCCAGCCAGAAGGCGCTCCAGCCGATGATCCTGGCGCTGTGCACCATGGCCTGTTCCAGCGGTTCGCGGGCGATCGCCATGAGGTCGTCCTGGTCGGACTTGAGCACCAGGATCGCCACGATCAGCACCAGCACGAACTTGGCCAGGGCCTTGAGCAGTTCGGTCACCGAGCGCAGCGAGAACATGCGCTTGAGCCCGGCCAGCGGGTTGAGCCGGCTGAACTTGGGCGCCAGCGCCTCGGCGGAGAACAGCCAGCCGCCCAGGGCCACCGGGCCGACCAGCGCTGCGATCAGCAGCACCGCGAGGATCGGCCAGATCGCGTCGGCGCCGATCTTGCCGCCCTCGGCCAGCAGGTTGAGCATGCTCTCGCTGTTCATCACCGTGGCGCGGTCCAGCTCGAAGCTGCCGCGCATCAGGCGCATCAGCGCGTCGGCCAGGCTGGCGCCGAACATCAGCAGGGCGCCGGCGCCGGCCAGCAGCACGGCCAGGGTGTTCAGCTCCTTGGACCGAGGGAGCTGGCCCTTCTCGCGCGCGTCCTTGCGCCGTTTCTCTGTAGGTTCCTCTGTCTTGTCTTCGCTACTGTCGTTCTCGGCCATCAGCGGGCCCCCACGAGTTCGCGCAGCAGCCGCAGGCCTTCGCTGGCCAGCGACTGGTACTGGGTCAGAATGTCGGCGCTGCCGATCCAGACGATGATGAAGCCCATCACCAGGGTCAGCGGGAAGCCGATGGAGAAGATGTTCAGCTGCGGCGCGGCGCGGGTCATGGCGCCGAACGCCAGGTTGACCACCAGCAGCGCGGTGATCGCCGGCAGCGACAGCATCAGCCCCGCACCGAGGATCCAGCCGAGCTTGCCGGCGACGGTGATGAAGTGGTTGCTCGACAGCCCCTCGCCCACCGGCAAGGTGGTGAAGCTTTCCGCCAGCACCTCGAACACCACCAGGTGGCCGTTCATGGAGAGGAACAGCAGCGTCACCAGCATGGTGAAGAACTGCCCCAGCACGGGCACCGAGATGCCGTTGGTGGGATCGATCATGGAGGCGAAGCCCAGGCCCATCTGCATGGAGATGATCTGCCCGGAAATCACGAAGGCGTGGAACATCAGCTGCAGGACGAAGCCGAGCATGGCGCCGACGAGGATTTCCTGGGCGATGTAGACCATCGCCTTCAGGCTCAGCGCGTCCACCTGCGGCATCGGCGGCAGGTTGGGCACCAGCGCCACGGCAATCGCCACGGACAGGTAGAGGCGCACGCGGGTGGGCACCAGCTGGGTGCCGATGATGGGCATGACCATCAGCATGGCGGCGATGCGGAACAGCGGGAACAGGAAGGCCCCGATCCAGCCGCCGATCTGCGCGTTGCTGAGCTCGAGCATCAGCCGATCAGCGTCGGGATGCTGGTGATCAGCGACTGGGTGTATTCCATCAACTGCCGCAGCAGCCAGGGGCCCAGCACGATGAGGGTGAGCAGCACCACCAGCAGGCGCGGCAGGAAGCTCAGGGTCTGCTCGTTGATCTGCGTGGCGGCCTGGAACATCGCCACGATCAGGCCCACCAGCAGGCTGGGCAGCACGAGAATGCCGACCATCACGGCGGTCAGCCAGAGCGCTTCGCGGAACAGGTCGACGGCGACTTCGGGGGTCATGGTTGCTCCTCTTGCTCGGCGGCCCCAGAGGGAGGCTCTTGCGTAGGATGGGTGGAGCTTGCGATACCCATCAGCCGAGTCGGCCCGGGCATCGATGGGTATCGCTTCGCTCCACGCCATCCTACGGTGCCGCTGAATACCGTTGCGCCATGCGGGACAGGCATCGCTAGACCGTCCCGAAGCTGCCGGCGAGGGTGCCGATGATCAGCGCCCAGCCATCCACCAGCACGAACAGCATGATCTTGAACGGCAACGAGATGATCAGCGGCGAGAGCATCATCATGCCCATCGCCATCAGCACGCTGGACACCACCAGGTCGATGATCAGGAACGGAATGAAGATCATGAAACCGATCTGGAACGCCGTCTTCAACTCCGAGGTGACGAACGCCGGCACCAGGATGGTCAGGGGCGTGGCGTCGGCGCTGGCGATGTCGGTGCGTTTGGACAGGCGCACGAACAGCTCCAGGTCCGACTGCCGGGTCTGCGCCAGCATGAACGCCTTGAGCGGCACCTCGGCGCGGGTGATCGCCTCCTGCGCGGGGATCTGCTCGTTGAGGTAAGGCTGCAGCGCGGTGCTGTTGATCTTGTCGAACACCGGCGCCATCACGAACAGCGTGAGGAACATCGCCAGGCCGATCAGCACCTGGTTCGACGGCGTGCTCTGCAGGCCCAGCGCCTGGCGCAGGATGGAGAAGACGATGATGATCCGGGTGAAGCTGGTCATCAGCATGACGAACGCCGGGATGAAGCTCAGCGCGGTCATGATCAGCAGGATCTGCAGGCTGACCGAATACTCCTGCTGCCCCTGCGGGTTGGTGGTCACGGTGATCGCCGTCAGCTGCGTCGGATCGGCGGCAAACGCCTGCGGCGCGAGCAACGCCAGCAGGCCCAGGAGCAGCGGCGCGGCTGCCTTGAGCGCGCCGATCAGAACGGAGAGGTTCGGCGAACGGGTCACTGCGGGCGGCCCTTGTCCTTGTTCAGCAATTCCAGCAGGCGCTGGGCGAATTCCGGCTGCGCCGCTTCCGACTCGGCGGCATGCACCGGCTGGCGCATGACATGCAGCGGCGTGATGCGCCCGGGCGTCAGGCCCAGCAGCACCTGTTCCTCGCCCACCTGCACCAGCACCAGGCGATCACGCGGGCCGAGGGCCTGGCTGGAGATCAGGCGGATCGCCTGGTTGCCGCGCGGCACCACCTGCTGCACGCGACGCACCAGCCAGGCGAGCAGGAAGATCAGCCCGACCACCAGCACCAGGCCCAGCAGCAGTTGCATCAGCTGCGCGCCGGCACTGCCGGTGATCAGGCTCGGCGTGGAGCTGGCATGGACGATGGCCGGGTTGGACGCCGGCGCCGACGCCTCCTCGCCCAGGGCGAAGAGGGACAGCCCCGCCAACGGCAACGCAATGAGGTTCGCGAGCAGGCGGGCCATGTCAGCGCAGCTTCTTGATGCGTTCGCTGGGGCTGATCACGTCGGTGAGGCGGATGCCGAACTTCTCGTTCACCACCACCACCTCGCCGTGGGCGATCAGCGTGCCGTTGACCAGCACGTCCAGCGGCTCGCCGGCCAGGCGATCGAGTTCGATCACCGAGCCCTGGTTGAGCTGCAGCAGGTTGCGGATGCTGATGTCGGTATGGCCGACTTCCATGGAAATGGTCACCGGGATATCCAGGATCACGTCCAGGTTCGGGCCTTCCAGGCCGGCAATGGTCGGCGCCTTGGGCGCCATGCCGAACTCTTCCATCGGCGCGCGCGGCGCGGCGGGCACGACCGGCGCCGCGGCGCTGGCCATCATCGCGTCGATGTCGTCCTGGTTGGCGTCACCCGATTCGGAGAGCGCCGCGGCCCATTCGTCGGCCAGCGCCTGTTCTTCGGGGGTTACGTTTTCTTCGTCAGACATGGTGGGTCCTCTTGGGATTCGCTCAGCGCGGGCGCACGAGCGGATCGAGAATCTGCAAGGCCAGGTTGCCCTTGTGCGAACCCAGCTTGACCTTGAAGGAAGGCACGCCGTTGGCGCGCATGATCATGTGCTCGGGCAGCTCCACCGGGATCACGTCGCCCGGCTGCATGTGCAGGATGTCCCGCAGCTTGAGCTGGCGACGCACGACGGTGGCGCCCAGCGGCACGTTGACGTCGAGGATGTCCTCGCGCAGGGCGTTGATCCAGCGCTCGTCCTGGTCGTCCACGTCGGACTGGAAGCCGGCATCGAGCATCTCGCGGATCGGCTCGATCATCGCGTATGGCAGGGTGATGTGCAGGTCACCGCCGCCGCCGTCCAACTCGATGTGGAAGGTGGAGACCACCACCACTTCGCTGGGGCTGACGATGTTGGCCATCGCCGGGTTCACCTCGGAGTTCACGTACTCGAAGGTGATCGGCATGACCGCGTGCCAGGCCTCGGCGAGGTCGACGAAGGCCTGCTCGATGACCATGCGCACCACGCGCAACTCGGTGGGGGTGAACTCGCGGCCTTCGATCTTGGCGTGACGGCCGTCGCCGCCGAAGAAGTTGTCCACCAGCTTGAACACCAGCTTGGCGTCGAGGATGAACAGGCCGGTGCCGCGCAGCGGCTTCATCTTCACCAGGTTGAGGCTGGTGGGAACGTACAGCGAATGCACGTACTCGCCGAATTTCATCACCTGCACGCCGCCCACGGCGACATCCGCCGAACGGCGCAGCAGGTTGAACATGCTGATGCGGGTGTAGCGGGCGAACCGCTCGTTGATCATCTCCAGGGTCGGCATGCGGCCCCGGACGATACGGTCCTGACTGGTCAGGTCGTAGGACTTGATCGCCCCCGGCTCGACGTCGGACTCGGTTTCCACCAGGCCGTCGTCGACGCCGTGCAGCAGCGCGTCGATCTCGTCCTGGGAAAGTAGATCCTGCATGGCCATGGCGGGTACCTACTGCAATACGAAATTGGTGAAAAGCACTTGCTCCACGGTCAACTGACCGGTCGCCTTCTTCGCCAGTTCCTGAAGACTGGACGTGGCCTGCTGGCGGAGCATTTCCTTGCCGACCGGCGTCACCAGGTTGTCGAAATTCTGGCTGGAAAACAGCATTACCAGCTGGTTGCGCACCAGCGGCATCTGCTCGCGCAGGGCATCCATCTGCGCCTGGTCGCGGCCCATCAGGGCAACGGCCACCTGAAGATAACGCTGGCGGCCGTTCTGATTGAAGTTGACCACGAAGGACGGCGCGAGAATTTCGTACACCGCCTGCTTGCGGGTGGGCTCCGCGTGTTCCGCGGCCTTGGCCTCGGCCTCGTCGGGCTTGGCGCTCTTGTGCAGGAAGAACCAGGTACCGCCCACCGATGCACCCACCGCCAGCAGGAAGGCCAGCACGATGATGATGATGAGCTTCAGCTTGCCCTTGCCGGGCGCCTGGCCATCGGGGAGAGAAGGCGTCTGTTCTTTCTTGGCCATGCCAATAATCCGTCACTTTTGCGGCGCGATACGCTGATACCGGGGTACCAGCAAGGGCTGTGCCAGTTCGGAAACGTCCGACTGGCGCCGCCGCGGATATTACAGGCTAGACGGAGGATGTCACGGGGAGGAGTAAGAATTTTCCTTGGCGCAGGAGGGGATGGGGGTTGGGCGGTTCGCGAGCAAGCTCGCTCCTACGAAGAGCCGCCTCGGCGTCGGGCCCAAACTGTAGGAGCGAGCTTGCTCGCGAACGAGGGCAAGCGTGGCGCTCGGGCTTGGATCCTCTCCCCAGCCCTGGCTGCGCGCCCCGCTCCGAAGGGGCGCGACCAGGGGCGGCATCAGCACTCGGGCGAACGCCCTCTCCCCAGCCCTCTCCCTGAAGGGAGAGGGCGCCATTCGTGCCGTGCTCGGTAATGTGCCACCCGGCGAGCGTCGATCTTTCAACGCACGCCGAACGAGTCCCCTCTCCCTTCAGGGAGAGGGTTAGGGAGAGGGCGCTTCCAGGCAGCACCGCGCCACCCGGAACGCGCCCACCCCATCACGCGTAATAATCCACCAATCCCCTGCCCTGCGCCGTCGATGCCGGGCGGATCTCCGACATGCCGCTGATCATCGGCTCGTCATCGCCGCCCTCGGCCCCCGCCACGCTCCGCGCGCCGCCGCGGCCGTCGCTCTGCTGCTGTTGCTGCTGCCAGCCACGGGCGGACTGGTCGGAGACGTTGACGTCGAGCTGGCCCATGCCCTGCTGGCTGAACATCTCGCGCAAGCGGTGCTGCTGGCTGTCCAGTGCCTCGCGCACGCCGGCGTTGGCGCTGACGAAGTTCACCTGGGTCTGGTCGGCGCTCATGTGGATACGCACTTCCAGGCGGCCGAGGTCGGCCGGGTCCATCTGGATCTCGGCGGACTTGAGGTTCTGCGACGACATCCACATCACCCGGTCGACCACCTGGTCGGTCCAGCCGTTCTGCTGCATCGACACCGCCTGGCCGGGCACCAGCGGGTTCACCGGGCGGCTGGTCACGGCCTGCGGGGTGTTCAGTGCCTGGGTCAGGGATTCCAGACGCGCGGCGAAGGCTTCGTTGCGCGGCATCTCCGGCTTGGCGTCGGTCTGCACGTCCGCCACCTGCTGCGTCAGGTCCACGGCGTCCTTCAGCGCGCCTTCGGCAAGCTGGGTGCCTGTGCCCTTGGTGGCCGACTCCGGGTTCAGCGCCGCGAGCGCCGCCGACAGGTCATCCTTGCCGTTGGCATCCACTGCCTTGCCGCCAGCCTTGGCCGACAACGGGTTGGTCAACTGGGTCTGCTGCACCTGGGCAGGCTGCTCGTCGCCACCCAGCCCGAGCGCCAGGCTGACGCCGGGAATCTCGTTGAGCTTCTGCAGGTCGTCGTCGCCACTGGCCTCGGTAAGCGCGCTGGTGCCGCTGCTGACCACCAGCGGCGGCGCCTCGGGCTCCGGCAGCTGGCCGGTCATGCCCAGCATCAGCAGGGGGTCGAGGGTCGCGTCGGGCTTGGCGTCGGTGTCCGCCACCGGCTCGTCCGCCTTGCTCGCGCCGTCGGCCGGCAAGGCCTTGCCGTCCTCGGCAACCTTTGGCTGGTCGGCGGCAGCCGGCGCCGTGGCATCCTGGCTGGCAGTGTCCTTGTCGGCGCTGTCCCGCGGCTTGTCGGCTTTCGCCTTGGCGGGCTTGTCGGTTCGCTCGCTGGGCGCCGGACGCTGCTCCCTGGCATACACGTCGGCAAAGCTGGAACCCTTGTCGTTGCTGCTGTTCGGCGAATTCTGGGCAGACTTGGAGAGCGCCGCCTTGGGCCTGATATCAGGCGCCGAGCTCAATAAAATATCCGGGGCGACAGCCATCGGAGTGCTCCGTTGAGGTGAATATCCAACACGGAGATAGCAAGGCGCGGGCCAACTTGGAAAGGCTCAGGAACGACCGGCCACCAGCAGGGTGCGAACGATGGAGAACTCGTGCTCGACCTTGCCGATCAGGCTCTGCGCCCCGGCCAGGTCATTCTGCCGTGCGGCCTCTTCCAGGCGCTTGCACAGGCTGCTGAGCACCGCGGCGCCCATGTTGCCGCAGCTGCCCTTGAAGCTGTGCGCGGCGTGGCGCAGGGCCGGTGCGTCGGCCGCGGCAAAGGCCTCGCGGATGCTGCGCAGGCGCTCTTCCGAATCGCTGAGGAAGGTCTCCACCAGGAGCGGGTACTCGTCTTCCATGATCGACAGCAAATTGCTCAGCACGGCGCCATCGAGATGCGGCTCGGACATTGGGCACTCCCTGGAGGGTGGCTCGCCACCCCGGGGAATCCGTTCAGGCCCGGCCTGGCGCAGCGCGAGAATCGGAACAGCTTCCCAAGGGACGAGAAGGCTCGATTATGCCTGAGCCGACCAGAAGAACTCCACGGAGACCGCCTTGCCGTCGCTCGACCACTGGCAGCGGTCCGCCAGTTGCCGGACCAGCGCCAGACCGCGCCCGCAGAGACTGCCGGCGGCCTGCTGGGAGGCCAGCACCGCGCCCACGTCGAATCCGTCGCCGCTGTCCTCCACCCGCACCAGCAGCCGCCCGCCGTCGCCGTGGGGCGCAAGGTCCAGGTGGAAGCGGACGAAGCCGTCACGCAGCGCCTCCAGGCGCTGGCTGCGTTCCTGGTAGTAGCGGGCGAAGCCGGCGGCGTCGCACTTGAGCGCGGAGTCCAGGCCCATCACGCCGTGCTCCAGGGCGTTGGAGTACAACTCGGCGAGCACGCTGTAGAGGGCGCCGCCGCGGGGACGCAGGTCGTGCACCTCCATCAGCAATTGCAGGAGGAAGGGCAGAGGGTTGAAGTGGCGCAGGGTCGGCGCGCGGAATTCGAAGCTGGCGGACCAGTCCAGCGGGCTGCTCAACCCATTGTCGGCGAACGCCAGCGGCGGTCGCTGCAAAGAATCCTCCGGGACCAGCGCGACCTCCAGCATGCTGACGTCGTCCTGGGCCTCGCCACGGAAACGCGCCACCGCCGCCTGGATGCCATCGAACAGGCGCGACGGCGCCAGGCCCTCGGCGAACACCTGGTGCAGGCGCTCCTCGCCGAACGCCTCGCCGCTGGCATTGCGCGCCTCCAGCACACCGTCGGAGAAGAGGAACACACGGTCGCCCTCCTCCATTGCGTAGACCTCGCACTGGTCGCTGAAGGCGGCGGCCTCCAGAATCCCCAGCGGCAGGTGGCGCGACACCAGCGGCTGCAGTTCGCCGCTGGCGTGGCGGTGCAGGTAACCGTTGGGCAGGCCGCCGTTCCACACCTCCACCAGGCCGCGCTGGAAGCTCAGGTTGAGCACCGCGGCGCAGCAGAACACGCCCACCGGGAGGATGCGCTTGAGCTTGGCGTTCATCTCGCGAAGGATGTCCGCCATGGGGTAGCCCTTGGCGGTCATGCCGTAGAACACCTCGGCCAGCGGCATGGCGCCGATGGCCGCCGGCAAACCGTGGCCGGTGAAATCGCCGAGCAGCACGTGCATGCCGCCGGAGGGCTTGAAGGCCGCCAGCAGCAGGTCGCCATTGAACAGCGCGAAGGGCGATTGCAGGTAGCGGATGTTCGCCGCATTCAGGCAGCCCGAGTGCGCCACCTTGTCGAACACGGCCTTGGCCACCCGCTGCTCGTTGAGCAGGTGCTCGTTGTGCCGGGCGATCAGGTCGCGCTGCTCCAGCACCATCCGCTGCAGGTGATGCAGACGGCCCATGGCGCGGATCTTGGCTTCGAGGATGACGCGGTTGTAGGGCTTGGAGAGAAAGTCGTCGCCGCCCGCCTCCAGGCTCTGCACCAGCGCCTCGGGTTCGCTCAGCGAGGTGAGGAAGATGATCGGCACCAGTTCCTCGCCGGCTTGCCGGCGAATCCGTCGCGCCGCCTCGAAACCGTCCATCACCGGCATCAGCGCATCCATCAGCACCAGCTGCGGGCGCTCCTGGGCGAACAGCGCCAGCGCCTCCAGGCCGTTGGCGGCAGTGAGCACGCGGTGCCCCTGGCGGCTGACGATGGTGGACAGCAACAGGCGATCGGCCGCGTTGTCGTCGGCGATCAGGACGGTGAGGAGTTCGGCCACGGCCGTTGCCACTGCGCAGCGGGCCGGGTCAGCTGATGGTGAACAGCTGCTCGAAGTTGGAGATGGCCAGCACCTTGCGCACGTCCGGATTGCAGTGCGCCAGGCTGATCTGCGCGTGCTCGCCGCCGGCGTGGTCGCGCAGCAGCAGGAGCATGCCCAGCGCCGAGCTGTCGAGGTAGGTCGCCCCCTTGAGGTCCACCACGTAGCGCTTGGGCGTGGTCTCGACGCGTTCGTAGGCATTGCGGAATTCCTGGTGTGCGCCGAAATCGAAACGCCCCTGGACCACGATGGTGAGCTCCTGCCCGTCAGCGGAGGGAACGGAAGTGATGGCCATGGGATTCTCCTTATCGATCGATGGTCGCGCACGAGTCTGAAGATGTAGCAGCTAGCGATGACAGCGGCAACCTCGACGAGCGATGGGAAACCGCCTCGCCAGACCGGTCCGAGGGTCGCCGCCCGGGTCGATTACTGGACCACCGGTCGCCACAGGCACGGCAAATGCCTTTACCCTTTTACCCGTGCGACACCTGGCGAAGGCCCGCAGAGGCCATGCCAGGCTCGTCGCGCCAGGCATGAAGGGGGGAGCATGTACAAGTCCATTCTCATCGCGGCCTGCGTGTTGTGCGCGGCGCCGTACGCGGGGGCCCAGGTGATGCAGCGCGAGCTGGGCGATTTCGAGCTCAAGTTCGCCACCTCGCCAACCCGCAGCATGGCCCAGGGGCTGGTCCAGCCGGGCCAGGCGAACAGCGCCCAGGGCGGCCTCGACATCACCCACGACAGTGGCTGGTACATCGGCAGCTGGACCTCCAACATCGAGCAGGAAAAGCCCCTGGAGATCGACAGCTACGCCGGCTACAAGCACCCGCTGGGCGACGGCAAGCTGGGCTATGAAGTCGGCACCCTGCGCTACAGCCGCCCGGAACAGCCCGACTACGACAGCCAGGCGCTGTACGGCGGCCTCTCGGTATTCGGCAGCCGCCTGGGCGCCGCCTACAGCGCCCAGGCCGGCCGCAGCACGGCCACGCTGTTCACCGACCTGGGCGTGCAGCAGGACCTCGGCTTCGACGTCACCTTCAAGTACTCCACCTACAACCTCGCCTCACCGGTGAGCCTGGGCAGCGGTGGCAGCGTCAGCGAATTCGGCGACTGGTCCCTGAACTTCAGCCGGCCGTGGAAAGGCATCGACCTGAATTTCTCCTACAGCGGCAGCAGCCTCACCGGCAGCGACTGCAGCGCCTACTCCGGGCACAACGCCTATTGCGATTCGGCGTTCATGCTCAAGGCGTCGCGGCCGTTCTTCTGATCTCAGGCCTTGTCCGGACGCCCCACCAACCTGTAGGAGCGAGCTTGCTCGCGAACCTCTCGACCGCGGAGCTGCGCAGGTTCGCGAGCAAGCTCGCTCCTACACAAAGGCGCCGCCATGCTTCAGTGCGATGCGTGATGGGCGACGCCTGGCGGTCCTGAAAAAGTCAATTTCATTCAAGATGGCCGTGGGAGCAGGGTCTACTCTGCCAGTCACTTCACCATTCACGCAGGCCTACCCATGCTGCACCACGTGATCTGCACCCCGACCGCCCTGCCCGGCCTGCGCAGCGTCGAGATCCTCACCCAGCGCAGTTTCCCGCGTCACGCCCACGACGAATACGGCATCGGCGTGATGCTCGAAGGCGGGCATCGCTCCTGGAGTGGCCGCGGCCAGGTCGAGGCGCAGCCGTGCGACATCATCACGGTGAGCCCCAACGAACTGCATGACGGCGCCTCGCTGCGTGGCGCCCCGCGCCGCTGGGGGATGCTCTACGTCGAGCCGGCGGTGATCGCCCGGCTGGCCGGCGCCGAGTGGGCCGGCCGGGAATTCTCCCTGCCGACCCTCACCGATCCACGCCTTGCCCGGCGCATCGCCACCCTGCTGCAGCGCTTGCCGGACGCCTGTCCCGACGAGGCCAGCGAAGGCGTGCTGGAGCTGTTCGGCGACCTGCTCGAACAGCGCCGTGCCACGACCGTGGCGGCGCTGCCCTCGCGCGGCGTGGCGCGCATGCTCGAACGAATTCACGACGACCCGCGCCACGCCCCCTCGCTGGCGGAGCTGGCCGGCATTGCCGGGCTGACGCCCTTTGCAGCCCTGCGCCGCTTTCGTCGCGAACTGGCCACCACGCCCCACGCCTATCTCCTGCAGTACCGCGTGCGCCAGGCGCACCAGGCCATCGGCGCAGGCCGCACGCTGGCGGAGGCCGCGCAGTTGGCCGGCTTCGCCGACCAGCCGCACATGACCCGCGCCTTCGTTCGTCAGTTCGGGCTGACGCCGGGGCAATGGCGCTCATCCATCAGGCCGCCGCCCGCCAAACGCTGAACGCGCGGCGCTGCTGCGCCCCTCCCCTCCACTGACAGGAAACCCACGGGAATGAACGCAGAATTCCTGCTGACGGCGTTCGTCGTCGTGTTGCTGCCGGGCACCGGCGTGCTCTACACCCTCGCCGTCGGCCTCGGCCTGGGCGCGCGTGCCGCCACCCTGGCGGCGCTCGGCTGCACGCTGGGCATGCTCCCGCAGCTGCTGCTCGCCACCTTCGGCCTGTCGGTGATCCTGCAGGCCAGCGCCACCAGCTTCCAGGTCGTCCGGCTGCTGGGCACGGCTTACCTGCTGTTCATCGCCTGGCAGGTTTTGCGCGGCAGCGGCGCGCTGGCGCTGGAGGGCACCGACCGCCCGCGCAGTACGCCGCAACTGGTGGGCACCGGGCTCTGGCTGAACCTGCTCAACCCCAAGCTCGGGCTGTTCTTCCTGGCCTTTCTGCCGCAGTTCGTGCCGCCCGGCAATGACGACGCGCGGACGCTGTTTCTGGCGCTGGGCCTGGTGTTCGCGGTCATGACCTTCGTCGTGTTCATCGGCTACGGGCTACTGGCCGCCTGGGTGCGGGACTACGTGATTTACCGCCCGCGGGTGATGAGCGTGATCCGCTGGTGCTTCGCCCTGGCCTTCCTCGCCCTGGCGCTGCGCCTGGCCCTGGAGACGATCGTCCTGGCCTAGCCGACCAGCCCCGCGCCCATGTTGATTGCCAACCCGAGGATCGCGGTATTGAACAGGAAGCCGATCACCGAGTGCGCCAGCACCACCTTGCGCATGGCCCGCGAGGCGACCTCCACGTCGGACGTCTGCACCGCCACGCTGAGGGTGAAGGCGAAGTAGAGGAAGTCCCAGTAGTCCGGGTTCTGCTCACCCTCGGGGAAGCGCAGCACCGGCTGCGCCGCGTCCGTCGAATAGAACTGGCGAGCGTAGTGCATGGTGAAGGTGACGCCGATGAGAAACCAGGAGCCGAACACGGTGCTGGCGGTGAAGGCGTAGCGGATGATCCTGTCGCTGCCGCCGGCATCCCCGGCAGTGGCCAGCTCGACGATGATGGCGCCCAGGCTGGCGACCGCCGCCACGGTGACCAGTACCAGCACCGCTTCGGCATTCTCGTCCTCGATCTCGGCCAACCGGCGGACATCCGCCGGCTCCGCGCGCAGCGCCAGCCAGCCGATCAGCAGCACGTAGAGCCAGGCCATGCAGTTCCAGCCCAGCAGCACGCGGGTCATGGGCGCGAGCGGATAACTCGCCAGCGCCACCAGCAGGCCGACGACCACGGCGCTGACCAGGCGCGGATGGGTCCGCAGCAGCGCCCGGTTCAGGCGCAGCATGCCATGCGGTCCAGTTCGGCGGCGGCCAGGTGCGCCACGGCCAGGTCGCTGTCGGCGGCCATGCCGTCGTCGAGGAACCAGGCGGCGGACAGCCCGGCGAACGCCAGCACCCACTCCAGCAACCGCCGACGGTCGAGGCGCGCGTGTTCGACGATGACGTCCAGCTGACGCAGGAAGCGCGTGCGCTCGCGGGAGGTGGGCAGGTCCGGGTTGCACAGCAGGTTGGCGTAGTCGAACAGACGCTCGCCGTAAAGGCGCTTGGGGTCGATGGCCAGCCAGCCGCGCGCGGCGAAATCCAGGACGTTGTCGTGGTGCACGTCGCCATGCAGCACCCGGCGGTCCTGCTCGCTGGCCAGCAGCGCCTCGGCGGTGTCCAGGCAGCGCGGGAACAGCCCGCCGTAGCGCCTGGCGGCCGGCGCCAGGTCGCGGAACCATTCGCGCAGGCCGAGCAGATCCGCCGGCGGCTCATCGCGCGGCCAGTGCAGGCGCCGCACCACGTCGCAGAGGATACGGCTGGCCTGGTCGTCCTCACCGTTGAGCGCCATGTGCATCAGCGAGTGCGTGCCCTCGGCGCGTTCCATGAGGATGCTGTCGCCGTCGTAGGCAAAGACCTGTGCGGCGCCTTCGCCACACCACCAGCTCATCACTCGGCAACCGCCCTGCTCCTCGACGTCCAGCGCGCGCTTGAGCATCGCCGCCCGGCCCATCCAGCGAACCGGCAGCAGATGGCTGCTGGGCGTGATGATCGGCTCGCCTTCGGGAGTAAGGCACCACAGGCGCAGGACACGCTCGAAATCCACAGGCACGGGCGCAGGTAACGGCATGGACGGGTTCCGCTGGAAGAGATTGCCTGGAGCCTAGCACGACCGGCCGGGGCCTCAGTCGGAGGACGGTTTCAGCCGCTGGGCGAATTCGTCGAGCTGCTTCTGCTCGTACTTGTCGGCGGCCAGGCGGGCTTCCTCGCGGTAGCGCTCCACCAGCTTGCGCAGGCCTTCGAGGCGGGCGTATTTCTCCTGCCAGATCTCCCGCGCCTTGCCCACGTTGTTCTCGTGGAAGGCCACCGAGCGATTCTGCTGTTCGACGGCGCCTTCGAGCTGGGAAAGGAAGCGCTGGTAGTTGATCAGCCACTGGCCGCTGACGCCCTGCTGGCCGTTGGTGATCCACTGCTGCTGGTAGTCGAAGCGGTAGCGTTCCAGCTCGGCGAGCTTGCGCTGCGCCTGCTGCAACTGGCCCTGCATCTGGCCGAGCTGGCGCGCGGCCTCGCGCTCGGCCTTGAGCGCCATGTTCACCACCGGGGCGAGGCGTTCGGCGCGGCGATTCACAGGCTCACCACGAGCCGTAGGATGGGTGGAACGGAGCGATACCCATCGGTCCAAAGCGACAGGGCTCCCGGTGACGACGTGCCCGAGACAGCATGGGTATCGCAAGCTCCACCCATCCTACGAAAGCCCGCTCCAGGCCTTATCATCAGCCGGCCTTGCCGCTGACGACCGCGTCCAGCAGCAGGCGGCTGTCGTCGAGGTTCTGGCTTTCGTCCAGGGCCTGGCGGAGGAACTGGCGCATGATCGGGAAGCGCTGGATGGCCAGGTCGGTCTCCGGATCGCCGCCGGCCACGTAGGCGCCGACGCTGATCAGGTCGCGGCTCTGCTGGTAGCGCGACCACAACTGCTTGAAGCGCTGGGCGTCGCGCATATGTTCGGGGCTGGTGACCTGGGGCATCACCCGGCTGATCGAGGCTTCGATGTCGATGGCCGGGTAATGGCCTTCCTCGGCCAGCCGGCGCGACAGCACGAAGTGGCCATCGAGCACGCCGCGCGCGGCATCGGCGATCGGGTCCTGCTGGTCGTCGCCTTCACTGAGCACGGTGTAGAACGCGGTGATCGAACCGCCGCCCTTCTCGCCGTTGCCGGCGCGCTCCACCAGGCGCGGCAGCTTGGCGAACACCGACGGCGGGTAGCCCTTGGTCGCCGGCGGCTCGCCGATGGCCAGGGCGATCTCGCGCTGGGCCTGGGCGTAGCGGGTCAGGGAGTCCATCAGCAGCAGGACGTTCTTGCCCTTGTCGCGGAAATATTCGGCGATGCGCGTGCAGTACTGCGCGGCGCGCAGGCGCATCAGCGGCGCATCGTCGGCAGGCGAGGCGACCACCACGGAGCGCTTGAGGCCTTCCTCGCCGAGGATGTGCTCGATGAATTCCTTCACCTCGCGGCCCCGCTCGCCGATCAGCCCGACCACGATGATGTCGGCCTTGGTGAAGCGGGTCATCATCCCCAGCAGCACCGATTTACCCACGCCGGTGCCGGCGAACAGGCCCAGGCGCTGGCCGCGGCCGACGGTGAGCAGGGAGTTGATCGAGCGGATGCCGACGTCCATGGGTTCATGGATCGGGTCGCGCGCCAGCGGGTTGATGATCGGGCCATCGATCGGCACCCAGTCTTCGGCGCGCATGCCGCCCTTGCCGTCCAGCGCGCGGCCGACACCATCGAGCACGCGACCGAGCATGGACATGCCCATGGGCAGGCGGCCGGAATCCGGCAGCGGCACCACGCGGGCGCCGGGGGCGATGCCGGCGAGGCTGCCCACCGGCATCAGGTAGATCTTGCTGCCGGCAAAGCCCATGACTTCGGCTTCCACCTGCACCGGGTGATAGCCGCCGTCGTTGATCACCTGGCAACGGCTGCCGACGGCGGCCTGCAGGCCTTCGGCCTCCAGGGTCAGGCCGACCATGCGCAGCAGGCGCCCTTCCACCACCGGCTGGGCGGGCAGGTCCACGGCGTCGGTGTAGCCCTGCAGGCGTCGGGCGAAACTGACGCGGTCAAGGCGCATCGGGGTTGCCCTGGCCGGCGTCGAGGTCCACGTGCAGGTCAGGCTCCAGTGCGTGGGTGGCCTGGTCGCGCTGCTGCTCGAAGAGTTGCTTCACGGCCTGGGCCAGGCGCGTCTCGACGCTGGCGTCGATGCGCGAATGTTCGGTCTCGATGCGGCAGCCGCCGGGCAGCAGGCCGTCGTCCTCGATGATCTTCCAGCTTTCCTCGTGGCGATCGCGCAGGGCCTTCACCAGTTCGAAGTCCTGCGGGTTGACCTGGATGCGGATGTTGCCGGCGCCCATGGGCAGCAGCTTGAGCGCCTCGCGCAGCACCAGGCGGATCTGGCTGGAGTCGGTGGCCAATTCGCGCTGCACCACCTGGCGCACCACGTGGGTCACCAGGGTGAGCATGCCCTGTTCGAGCATCTGGTCCTGCTCGGCAATGGGTTCGAGCAGGTGCGACATCAGGGTTTCCAGGCTCTGCAGGCGCGGTTGCAGGGCCGCGTCGGCTTCCTGGCGCGCCTTGATCTGGCCGGCGTGGAAGCCATCCTTCTCGCCGGTGGAGAAGCCTTCGTTGTACGCCTCCTGGCGGATCGCCTCGAGTTCGTCCAGCGTCAGCGGCTTGACCTCTTCCTCCGGCACTTCCTCGATCTGCGGCTGCTCCTCCACCGCAGGCTCGGGTTCCGGCTCGGGCTCGGGGGCCGGGCGCGCCGGGTCGAAGCTGGGCAACGACCAGCGGTCGAAGCCCGCCACGTCGCGCGCGCGGATCAGTTCGCTGAGCTTGTCTTCATCCTTCGCCGGCGGGACCACGTCAGATCATCTCCTCGCCGCCCTTGCCGCCCAGCACGATCTCGCCGGACTCGGCCATGCGCCGGGCAATGGTGAGGATTTCTTTCTGCGCGCCTTCCACTTCGCTGACGCGCACCGGGCCCTTGGCCTCCAGGTCGTCGCGCAGCAGTTCGGCGGCACGCTTGGACATGTTGCGGAAGATCTTCTCGCGGATCGCCTCGTCCGAGCCCTTAAGGGCCAGCACCAGCACGTCCGAGGAGACCTCGCGCAGCAGCGCCTGGATGCCGCGGTCGTCGACGTCGGCGAGGTTGTCGAAGACGAACATCAGGTCTTCGATCTGGCCCGACAGGTCCTCGTCGACTTCGCGGATGGCGTCCATCAGCGCGCCTTCGACCGAGCTGTCGAGGTAGTTCATGATATCCGCCGCGCGCTTCACGCCGCCCATGGTGGTGCGGGTGGAGTTGGCGTTGCCGGCGAACTGCTTCTCCAGGATCAGGTTCAGTTCCTTGAGCGCAGACGGCTGCACGGTATTGAGCGAGGACACGCGCAGGATGATGTCCAGGCGCACCTTGTGGTCGAAGTGGCTGAGCACTTCGCCGGCCTGGTCCGGGTCGAGGTAGGCGACCACGATGGCCTGGATCTGCGGGTGCTCGTAGCGGATCACGTCAGCCACGGCGCGCGGCTCCATCCACTTCAGGCTGTCCAGGCCGCTGGTGTTGCCGCCCAGCAGGATGCGGTCGATGAGGTTGTTCGCCTTGTCCTCGCCCAGCGCCTGGGTGAGCATCTTGCGGATGTAGCTGTCGGCGCCCACGCCCAGGCTGGTCTGGTCGCCGACGATCTCGACGAACTCGCCCATCACCTGCTCGACCTGCTCGCGGTGCACGTTGCGCATCTGCGCCATGGCCACGCCGACCTTCTGCACTTCCTTCGGGCCCATGTGGCGCAGCACCTGCGCGGCATCGGTCTCACCCAGGGAGAGCAGGAGGATGGCGGCTTTGTCGACCTTGTTCAGTTTGGCGCTCATGCGGGCTTCACTCATCGGAATTGATCCAGTCCTTCACTACCTGGGCAACGCGCCCCGGGTCCTGGGCGACCAGTGTCTTGATCGCATTCAATTGTGCATCGTACCCCTCGGACGGGCTGGGCAGCAGGATGCTGGCCGGGCCACCGAGGCTCACGCGGTCTTCGGACAGCTCGCCCTCCAGACCGCCCAACTCGCCCAGGCCACCTTCGCCTGCGGCGCCACCGGCCACCAGGGCCTTGCTCTTGTTGCCCGACAGGTTGTTCAGCACCGGGCGCAGCACGCCCAGCACCAGCACCAGGATGAAGACGATGCCCAGCACCTGCTTGACCACGTCCCAGAACCAGGGCTGCGAGTAGAACGGCGGCGAGACGATCTCGTCACCCAGCTCCGGGGCGAACGGTGCGTTGATCACGCTGACGCTGTCGCCACGGCTGGCGTCATAGCCTACCGCGTCCTGCACCAGGCGGGTGAAGCGCGCCAGTTCGTCGGCGCTCCAGGGTTGGTGGCTGACTTCGCCGGTCTTCGGGTCGGCGATCATGCGGTCGTCCAGCACCACCGCGACGGAAAGCCGGCGCAGGCGGCCCTGCTGCTGCTTGGTGTAGCTCACCGAGCGATCCAGCTCGTAGTTGCGGGTGTTCTGCTGGCGCTTGTCGGTCGGGTACGGCGCCAGCTCCGGCTTGCCGGTCTTCGGATCGATGATGGTCTGGCCGTTGGCGTCCTTGAGCGGTTGCCCCGGCGCGACGAAATCCCCGCCGGCATTCTGGGCGGTGGTCTGCGGCGAGCTGGCCGGGCCCGGCGGCTGGTTCGACAGCGCACCCGGCACGCCCTGCGGGCCGTTGCTGTTCTGCCGTTCCTCGTTGTTCACCTGCTCGCTGCGCAGGGCCGGCTGGTCCGGGTTGAACGACTCGGAGGTGGATTCCACCGCGCTGAAGTCGACGTCGGCGGAGACCTCGGCCTTGTAGCGGCCGTTGCCCAGCACCGGCGCCAGGATGCTGTGCACGCGCTGGGTGAAGTTGCTTTCCATGCGCCGGGTGAAATCGAACTGCTTGCCGGCCATGGTCAGCTCGGAAAGCTCCTGCTGGTCGGACAGCAGGTTGCCCTTCTGGTCGACCACGGTGACCTGGGATTTATCCAGTTCCGGCACGCTGGTGGCGACCAGGTTGACGATCGCCAGCACCTGGCTCGGCTCCAGGGTGCGGCCCGGGTACAGCTCGACCAGCACGGAGGCGCTGGGCTTGCGGTCGTCACGGACGAATACCGAGCTCTTGGGGATCGCCAGGTGCACGCGGGCGGCCTTGACGTTGTTCAGGCTGGAGACGGTGCGCGCCAGCTCGCCTTCCAGGCCGCGACGGTAATTGGTCGCTTCCATGAACTGGCTGGTGCCCAGCGCCTGCTCCTTGTCGAGGATCTCGAAGCCGACGTTGTTGTCGGTGGGCGCCAGGCCTGCGCCGGCGACTTTCATGCGCGCGCGGCCCAGGTCGTCGGCCTTCACCAGCAGCGCGCCGGAGTTGGGCTCGATCTTGTAGCCGATGTCGGCAGCGGTCAGCGCCTCGACCACCTTGTTGGCGTCCACGCCGTTGAGGCTGCCATAGAGCGGCTTGTAGTCCGGCTGCTGGGACCACAGCACCATGCCGAACCCGATGGCGATGCTCGCGGCGAGTCCGACCAGCAGGCCGACCTGGCGCAGCACCGGCATGTCCGCGAGGTTCTCGAGGAACGTCAGGCCGAGCAGCGGCTTCTTCGGCGCATCGGCGCCGAGCTTGGCGGGAACCTGACTGTCAATAACGCTGGCTTCAGCCATTACCTACGATCCTCG
Organism: Pseudomonas sp. GCEP-101; assembly: GCF_025133575.1. Lineage (NCBI taxonomy): Bacteria > Pseudomonadati > Pseudomonadota > Gammaproteobacteria > Pseudomonadales > Pseudomonadaceae > Pseudomonas > Pseudomonas sp. GCEP-101. Next base: position 6,227,523 of record NZ_CP104011.1, read on the forward strand.
CCGCTCAAACCGGCATCTGCATGATGTCCTGGTACGCCTGCACGAGCTTGTTGCGTACCTGGGTCATCGCCTGGAAAGAAACACTGGCCTTCTGCGAGGCGATCATCACGTCAGTGAGATCGACCCCTTTCTGCCCCATCTCGAACGCGCTGGCCATGTCGGAGGCGGCCTGCTGAGTACCGTTCACCTTGTCCACTGCCTGACCGAGCATCTGCGAGAAGCTCGGCGCTCCCGCTTCGACCGGCGCGGCCTGCGTCTTCGCCTTGGCCATGGCCTCCATTTGCATGGAGCGCATTTCCAGCAACAGACGATTGAACTCGATACCCTGACTCATCACTTACCCCTCCGACTGGCCGCGGTTTTTTGACACTACGCGGCGCTTTGCAGGGGAGATTGCAACTTGGGTGCCAGGTTTTCAGGGCGTAGAAAAAAGACGGTGGATGGCTCTGGGATGGGGATCAGGGCCTTCTGCTCAGGCGCTCCTGATTGAGCCCTGGTGTGGGAAAAGCCCCTCACCCCAGCCCTCTCCCAGAGGGAGAGGGGGCAGATTGGCGCGGGCGGCCATTACGGCATTCAGCCGGCTGCTACCCCCGCCGCATCAGGAGAAACGCCAGACCCGCAACAGCGCAAGGGCAGGCACCTGATGTTTGGGCCCTCCCTCACCCCAGCCCTCTCCCAGAGGGAGAGGGGGCAGATTGGCGCGGGCGGCCATTACGGCATTCAGCCGGCTACCCCGCCGCTGCAGGAAAAACGCCAGATCCGCAACAGCGCAAGGCCAGGCACCTGATGTTTGGGCTCTCCCTCACCCCAGCCCTCTCCCAGAGGGAGAGGGGGCGGATTGGCGCGAGTGGTAGCAGCGGCGCTCAGCCGGGCACTCGCCGCGTCAGGAAAAACACTCAACATCCGGCTGGCAGAGGACAGCCCCCTCTCCCTCCGGGAGAGGGTTGGGGTGAGGGCAGTCAGCCCGCTCCAGACTCGACCGCCAACCGAAGCGATTCCAGCACGACGTCGGTACGCGCCAGCACATCATGATTCCAGAACCGAACGACGCGAATCCCCTGCCCCACCAGCCAGGCATCACGCCCTGCATCATGGGCCGACTCCAGATGCTGCCCTCCATCAAGCTCCACCGCCAACCGCAACTCGTGGCAGTAGAAATCCAGCACGTAAGTACCGCACGGCACCTGGCGTCGAAACTTCAAACCGAGAAACCTCCGATCTCTCAGATATCCCCATAACACGCGCTCAGCGTCGGTTTGCCGCCGCCGCAACTGCCGTGCGAACTCCACCTCATCCACGGCTCTCCCTCCTGTTGACCGACCAGGGAGAAAGCTCAGCGATTCTCTAAAGCTGTGCAGCCGGGCACGGCGTCAACATGCCAGCGAAAAAGCCGAACCCAACCAAGAAAAGGCCCGCACGAAGGCGGGCCAAGAGGGGTCGTTCGTTCGCCGATCAGCTGGCGTAGAGATACGCCTCCACGTCCATGCCGGCATCGCGCATCTGCGCGAGCTTGTAGCGCAGGGTGCGCGGACTGATGCCCAGGCGCTCGGCGGCTTCCTTGCGGCGGCCGCGCTCGCTGCGCAGGGTGTCGATGATCATCTGGAACTCGCGGCGCTTGAGGTCTTCGCCCAACTGCCCGGCCTCCACGGAGGTCGGTGACGGAATCTCGACACTCGCGGGAGCCGGCGCGGCAGGCGAAGCCGGAACCGCCGCCAGCACGGGGCGCGGCGCCAGGCCGATCGGCGCGGTCAGGCAGAGGTCGGCCGCTTGCACCTGGCCGCCCTGCTGCAGGATCAGCGAGCGCTGGATGGCGTTGTCCAGCTCGCGCACGTTGCCCGGCCAGGAATGCGCCAGCAACGCGGCGCGGGCGTCCTCGGCCAGGGTCACGGGCGCGTGGTTCATCTTGCGCGCGTACTTGGCCAGCAGACGCTCGGCCAGCGGCAGAATGTCGGCGGGACGCTCGCGCAGCGGGCGCCAGGCCAGCGGGAAGACCGACAGGCGATAGTAGAGGTCTTCACGGAAACGCCCCGCGGCCACTTCACCCAGCAGGTCGCGGTTGGTGGTGGCGAGCACGCGGATGTCCAGGCTGATCGGCTTGCGCGCGCCGACGCGCTCCACCTCGCGTTCCTGCAGCACGCGCAGCAGCTTGGCCTGCAGGGCCAGCGGCATTTCGGAGATTTCGTCGAGCAGGATGGTGCCACCGTCGGCCAGTTCGAACTTGCCCGGCTGGGCGGCGATGGCGCCGGTGAAGGCGCCCTTCTCGTGGCCGAACAGGGTGGCCTCGAGCATGTTGTCCGGGATCGCCGCGCAGTTGATGGC